>CAVWOV010000017.1:0-126978 GCA_963756715.1 uncultured Alphaproteobacteria bacterium | reverse complement strand
CCCCTTCCGCCAAGAAATCACTCTAGATAATTGATTACTCTCACGAATTGCAAAAGCACCGCTGGCGACAGTGTGGCCGCTGGCCGGCCGCCAATTCGCGCGCGACCGATCGCAGAGTCAGCTCGGATTGGGCGGTAGCGGATCGTTTTTGCTTGGCGAGGGTTCGGGATCACCGAACGGCTGATGCGGCTCATAGGTCGGATCGCCGGGCGGATCGCGCATCGGCTTATCTGGTGTCGGGTCCGTGAGCGGCGGGGTGACCGGATCGTGCAACGGCTGAGGTTGCGGCGGCAACTGGTTGGGCATTGAGCGCTCGCTTTCATCCATCTGAAGCAACGCGCCAGCCCGCGCACCTGTTCCGTATTTGCCGAGCGACGCCGTACGGAGGATGCGCACGTTCTCGTCGCGCGCGCGCCGTATTCTCTGGGCGAACGAAGAAGGCGGACCGCAGGGCGGCCGCCTTCCACTGTCCGGGCTTTCAAGCCGCAACTGCTCAATCGTCATCTTCCTCGTCGTCCGGGACCGAGCAAACGGTCACGGTCGTGGTCGACGTGCAGGTCGGCGCCTCATCATCGTCGTCATCATCGTCATCGTCGTCCTTGGCGATGACCGCGCTGCTTTCGGGCGCGGGGGTGGCGATCGGGGAAGGCACTTTGGCTGGCTCCGCGCTGACGGCGGGAGCGGGGGAGGCCGGCACGGTTTGCGCGCTGGCATTACCGGTTGCCGCAAGGACACCGATGGTGAGCGCGACGGCGGCGACCGTGGCGGTGAGGACGGATTTCATCGACATTGTTGTATCTCCAGGCTTGGAATTTCGGGGGCGCCCATCGCCGCCGCGACCCTTGACCTAGAGAACATGCCGCTTCGCCGCTGTGATCGGCATCACAGGAATGATGGTTCGCCGGTCTCTGCGGGCGTTTCAGTCAGGCCCGGAAGCTGGATCGAAGACGGGAAAATTGATGCGAGTGCGAGGGCCGGCCTGGCGGTCCGCCCGAAGCAAGCCCGCGGCATCCGCACAAATAAATTTGGCGGCGATGAACGCGATCCGGAATCGTCTTCGATCCAGGGTCAGGGCGGCAAGCGAGATGCCAGCGCCCACAGGACGAGGAACAGAGCTCCGACCGAGCCGCTAAATGCGATGAGGACCGTGTTGAGGTCAAACGCGCCGAACAGAACGAGGAACATGGTGTCTCTCCATACCTGATGTGTCCATTGCGCATGAGCCTAATGAGGTGCCGGCGCCGGCGCTGTGCCGCGGATCACCGGTGCGGCGATTTGGTCGATCGTTCGACGGCTTGGAAGATCGCCGCGGCCTTTAGCAGCGCTGCAATTGCATCCGCATGCCGGTCCTGCGGCCGGAACGGCAAGAAACCGAATTGTCAATGTTGGGCGTCACATCGCCGCGTCAGCGATCTTGCTTCCGGCATAATTGCCGGGGTTCGCTCGTGCTGAATGGAGAACGCGAGACCGATTGGCGAGATCGTCGCCGGGCTGTTCGAGCTTGTCGCTGAATTCGTCTGCCTGTTCGTGCCGTGGCACGGCGGCGACGAACACCAAGACATCGGCGCGCGAGCGAGAATCCGTCGCGCGTAGGCTCAGCGCTTCGACCCGGCCTCGGCCTCCTGCTGGCGCATCTTCCGGACGTCGCGCTCCATCTCCAGGCAGGTGACCCACTCGACGTAACTTGGCAGGTAGACGTCCGGCCGTATGCATTGGATCCGGTCGGCGGCCGAGAACGTGGACCAGCCCTTGACGATCAGGTCGCGGGCGCCCTGCTCGGAGCTCAGACATCCGCTGAGCGCATTCTCCGTCGTCGTGCCGCCGATCAGGCTCACCATTGCCCCGGCGGCAACGCGGCAGGTGTCCTGAATATTGATCGTCGGGATACCGCCGCTGGTGGCCGCAAGCAGAACATGCGACCCGACGGCGACCGGGATGAACGGGAGGAACATGCCGATGATTCCTTTTCAACCGGGCCCCCCGACCCCAGCGATAAGAAATGCCACGCGGACCGTGGAGTCAACGCCACAGCAGCGGCACATGATGGTCAAATTTCTGCCAAACGCGACGCGGGATGATTGCGACGGCAACAATTTGTCTCACGTGACGCGCGCCACGAAGCGATTTGCGGCCGCGCGCGGCGACAAGGTTAACGGTCCATTAATGGATGCGGTCGGATAGTGGGTTTCGATTCAACAGGAGGTTGATCATGATCACCGATGGCGATGGCTGTCCCGTCCCCGAAGAGTTGATTGGTCGCCTGTACGGCTGCCCCATGCACCGCATCGACGGCCTGGTAGCGACGCTGCCGCCCGGTTCGCGCGGAAGCCTCGCGGCGTTCTGTTACGGGCGCGCGCACCTGCGCAATATCGGATTGGCGATCGCGGCCACGTGCGATCTGGAAACGCTGGTGGACGCCGGCGGGCGGGCCGGCAACAGTCTGTTCGCCGCTTCCCGCGAACGTCCAGCCGAGCCGCCCCGTACGTTTTCCTGGTCGCGGCGATCGCGAATCACGCTGGCCACAACTGGAGTGTCGGACGCCGATACGGTAGCCGTTTCCGGGGACGACGACGTGGCAATGGACGATGACTTGGCGATGCACGATGACGTCGCAATGGACGAGGCGGGCGTCGCGTAGGATTCGTTACAGGCGCTTGGAAATCTTTCTCATCATCATCGAAATGTCACGATTAGCCTGTACATAGAGAATGTCATCGCGACAAAGCGGCTTGCCGCGGATGTACCGGTGCTGAATTGGCGCTGATGACGTGGGCCCGCCAGGAGAGATCCTTGGCGGGTTTTCATTTGTCGGTCCCCGGTTATTCCCGATAGCGCCGGAACGGCCTTCAGCCAGTGGCTGACGACGGCGCTTCTACGCGCTCTTTACCAAGCCGCAATACCGCCGTGTTTCCAGGGCGATATAGGTCAGGGTCGGGGACTGACCGCGCGGGGGCCAAGGTGCGCGGACGGTTCGTAACATCGATCAGTTTGTATCCAGCTTTGTGCGCGGAGCGGCGCCGAGCGCGGAAACGGCTGATCGGATGTGATCGGGGACTTCATGGGGTCTGCGCGAGAAGCTTGCTCTGACGCGATGCCGGCGCGTGCGCTCGGCAGCGTTGCGCGCGTCTGTCTTGCCGCGCTCGCATGCTTCGTGCTGGCCAACTGCTCGTCTTCGGAGGTGTTCTCGAGCAAGGACAAGGAGGCGAGGGTCAGCCAGCGCGTACCCGAGGATGCCGACATCCCCAAGGGGGGCGGCAGTTACAAGGTCGGCCGGCCCTACAATGTGCGTGGGAAAACCTACTATCCGGCCGAGGATACCCATTACCGCGCGGAAGGTATCGCCTCCTGGTACGGGCCTGACTTCCACGGCCGGCTCACCGCCAATGGTGAAATCTACAACATGAATGGGTATTCCGCCGCCCATACGACGCTGCCGCTGCCGAGCTACGCGCGCGTCACCAATCTCAGCAACAACAAGTCGATGATCGTACGGGTCAACAATCGCGGCCCCTTCGTGCACAACCGGCTCATCGATCTCTCGGTCGGCACCGCCAAGGCGCTCGGGTTCTACGGTAACGGCGTCGCGCGCGTGCGGGTCGAATATGTCGGCCGGGCGCCCATGGAGGGCAGCGACGATCGCATGTTGCTGGCGACCCTGCGGGAAGGTTCGCCGGCACCCGCGCCCTCCAAAGTCATGATCGCGTCGGCAAAGCCCTTCCTGCCGAACCCGGCCAGGACCTCCAGCCAAAGCCACGGAGCCGCGGCGCCGCTGCCCTCCGAGCGGCCGTTCGCGCTTGGCTCGGCGGCTAGTCGCGCAGGTTCGAAAACCGCATCGGCGGAGACCAGGCCTGCTAAACGGACAGCCGCGAAGCCTGCGGCGAAGAAATTGCCGGAGGGATCGCGAACCGAGGCAGCAGTCCGCGCGCCGCCGCCGTCAGCGTCCCGGTCTTCGACGGCGCCGAGCCCGTCAATCTCCTTTGCGCCCGCGCAGGAGGCCCCAGGTGGCCTCATGAGCGGCCGGGGCCTTTATTGACAGGTCGCAAAATTGACCCACAGACGGCGTTGATTATCGCGCCTCGTGCTTGCTAAGCAGGGGGCGGGGCAGGGAAGGGAGCGTGAGCCATTCCACGCACAGCTTTGCCGCGAATTCTCATGATCAGGGCTTTGAAGTTGCGCAACATCTTTCGCTCGCGTCCCGCCGCATGGGCAGCGGCGGCCCTCCTGACCTGTGTGGTCGTCTCCGCCTACGCGGCAAATCCGATATCGGGACCGAAAACCGCCAACCCGGTTTCGGGACCGAAGAGCAATGAAGGCTTTCAGACCGCGGCCGCGCACGCCATCCTGATCGATGCGGAAGGCGGCAGCGTGCTGTTCGAAAAGGCCGCCGACGACCTCATTCCACCTGCCAGCCTCTCCAAACTGATGACGGCGGAAGTCGTCTTCAACGAGATCAAGCAAGGCCGGCTCACGCCCACGACCGAATTCAGCGTCAGCACCAATGCCTGGCGGCGTGGCGGCGCGCCATCGCGAACCTCGGCGATGTTCCTCCCGATTCACAGCAAGGTGGCGGTGGACGATCTGCTGCACGGCGTCATCATCCAGTCGGGCAATGACGCCTGCATCGTCCTCGCGGAGGGAATTTCCGGCAGTGAGAACGAGTTCGCCGAAAAGATGACCCAGCGGGCGCGCGAGATCGGGCTGCCCAAATCGACGTTTGGGAATTCCAACGGGCTGCCCAACCCGCGCCAGCTCATGACATCGCGCGAACTCGCCAAGCTTGCGCGCTACATCATCCAAACCTATCCGGAATATTATAAAATCTACGGCGAGCGCGAATTCACCTGGAACAAGATCCGCCAGTACAACCGCAATCCGTTACTGGCGATGAATATCGGTGCAGATGGCATGAAAACCGGCTTCACCAAGGAAGCCGGCTATGGCCTCGTCGGTTCGGCGGTGCAGAACGGTCAGCGGCTGATCGTTGTCGTCAACGGCCTGCGCAGCGAGAAGGAACGCGCCGACGAAGGCAAGCGCCTGATCGAGTGGGGCTTCCATACATTTCAGTCCGGGATGCTGTTCGCCGAAGGACAGGAGATCGCAGAGGCCAAGGTCTACGGCGGCGAACGCGGCCGTGTGCCGCTGATCGCCGGCAAAGCCGTGAACATGATGGTGCCGCGCGGTACGCGTGAGCGGATCATTGCGCGGGTCGTTTACAATGGCCCGGTTCGTGCGCCGGTCGAGGAGGGTCAGAAGATCGGAACCTTGAAGGTCTGGCGCGGGGATTCGCTCGCGCTGGAAGTGCCGCTGCATGCGGCGATGAGCGTGGGGACGGGCTCGATGCACCAGCGGGCCCTGGACGCGGCCTCCGAACTCGTGATCGGGCTGTTCCGCGCGGGTTTCCAGAGGCTATAATTCCCCGCGACGACGACGTGGAACCGCCAGACGGAGTCCGACGGAGACTGCTTGAGCCGGCGACACCCGCCGGCGTTGGAAAACGTACTTGTTTGATAGGCAGGGACGGCGGGGCGGCCGTCGTTCCTCGTCGATTGTAAATTTGTGAATGGTGCGGCGAGATATTGCACGATGCGGGGACGATTGATCACCTTCGAGGGCGGCGAGGGCACCGGCAAGTCGACGCATGCGACGCTGCTGGCGGACCGGCTCAAGTCGCTGGGCATTGCGGTCGTCCGCACCCGCGAGCCCGGCGGCTCGCCGGGCGCAGAGGCCATCCGGCACATCTTGCTTTCAGGCGCGGCGAAGCCGCTTGGTCCGGAGGCCGAAGCGATCCTGTTCGCGGCCGCGCGCGACGACCACATCCGCACCACCATCGCGCCGGCGCTGGCGCGCGGCGCCTGGGTGATCTGCGACCGCTTCATCGATTCCACCCGCGTCTATCAGGGCACGCTGGGACACGTCGATCCGCAACTCATTCGCGCGCTGGAGCGCGCCACCGTCGGCGATCTCAAGCCCGATCTTACTTTCATCCTCGATGTCCCGGCCGAGATCGGGCTGGCACGCGCCCAGAAACGGCGCGGCGAGGGGACGGCCGACCGCTTCGAGGCGGAATCGGTCGCGTTCCATGAAGAGCTGCGCGAGGCCTATCGCATGATCGTGCTGGTCGAGTCCGACCGTTGCGTGATGATCGATGCCACCCAACCGAAGCTCGACGTTGCCGACCGCATCTGGAAGGCGGTCAACGACCGGCTTCAACCGGCGACCGCCCCGGTTGCGCTCGAAGGCGCGGCATTGTGAGCGAAGCCGACGAGGATGCCGGCGAAGCCGCTCACCCGCGCGCGACCACGATGCTGGTCGGTCACCACGAAGCCGAGCAAACGTTGCTAACCGCCTATCGCGGCGGACGTCTGCCGCATGCCTGGCTGATCAGCGGGCCGGCCGGCATCGGCAAGGCCACGCTTGCCTACCGGATGGCGCGGTTCGTGCTGGCGCATCCCGGACCCGCGTGCGCCGGCCGTGCAGACGGCGACGTCGCTTGCGGTCGATGCGGAGCATCCGGTGTCCCGGCGAATCGCCGCCCAGGCGCAGGGCGATCTGCTCGTGCTGGTGCGGACGATCAACGAAAAGACCGGCAAGCTGCGCCAGGACATCCAGGTCGACGATGTACGCCGGACGGTCACATTCTTCGGCTCGACCGCGGGCGAGGGGGGATGGCGGATTGCCATCATCGATTCGGTCGACGAACTCAATAACGAGGGCGCCAATGCGCTCCTCAAGATTCTTGAGGAGCCGCCCCAGCGTACGCTGCTGCTGCTGGTGAGCCATTCCTCCGCCCGCGTTCTGCCGACCATCCGATCGCGTTGCCGGCTGTTGCCGCTGCGGCCGCTTGCGCCTGAGGAGATCGCCCGCGCGGCGGCGGCAGCTCTGAGCCGAAGCGTCGAGGATGCCGAAATTCTAGCCGCGTCGGCGGTCGCCGACGGCAGCGTGTCGCGCGCGCTTGCGCTGCTCGATGGCGATGCGCTCGCGATGCGCAGCCGCATCCTCGCATTGCTCGATCACCTGCCGGCGGTCGACGGCCGCGCGCTGCACGCTCTGGGCGAGCAACTCTATGGCGTCGATGCGGCGCCGCTGGTCGCGTTCCTCGATACCGTCAACGCCTGGCTTTCCGCCCGTCTGGTCCAGGGACCGCAGGACGCGGCCCGGCTCGTCCGGGTGGCGGAAGCGTGGGAGCGGATCAACAGCGCGGCACGCGACGCCGAGGAATACAATCTGGAGCGCAAGCCGCTGGTTTTCAGCGTGTTCGGCACTTTGGCCGACGCAATACGCCGCTGACGCGATTGCGGCAGGATCGATGCGGACTTCTGAATTGCCACATTTGCCGCTTGTCAGAATATTGCAACCACGTTAGATATTGCTACCCATATTCAGTAAGACATCGGTATTGCCGCCATGAAGACAACGCTCGACATCTCCGATCCGCTGCTCCGCGAGGCGCGCCGGCTCGCCGCTCGCGAAGGAACGACGCTGCGTGAACTCGTCGAGCAGGGGCTGCGGCAGGTCGTTGCCGAGAACAAGCGGGTGGTGCCGTTCCGGCTGCGCAAGGCGAGCTTCGCCGGACGGGGTCTGCGACCCGAACTGGCGGGCGCAGGATGGGAAAAACTGCGTGATCTTGCCTACGAGGGCCGCGGCGGGTGATCGCGGTCGACACCAATATTCTGGTCTATGCGCATCGCGAAGATGCCACGTTTCATGAGGCGGCGGCCAAGTGTCTGACCGGACTGGCCGAGAGCCGCACGCCGTGGTCGATCCCCTGGCCGTGCCTGCACGAATTTCTCGCCATTGTGACCCATCCGCACATCTACGATCCACCGACACCACTCGCTTTGGCGATTGAGCAGGTGGAGGCTTGGCTGGAATCCCCGACCTTGGTTTTACTCTCGGAAACAGAGCAGCACTGGCCTGACCTGAAGGCGGTTATTGGCGCGAGCCAAGCGACCGGGCCACGGCTTCACGACGCCCGCATTGCCGCCCTCTGCCAACAGCATGGCGTGCGGCAGCTCTGGTCCCTGGATCGCGACTTCGGCCGATTCGCCGCTCTAACGGTGGTCAATCCGCTGACACACATGCGATAACTGCCTCGGACTTCAGCTTGCCGAGCCGACGCGCGATTGATACGTAGCTGCCGAAGCGTCATGGCCGGGCTCGTCCCGGCCATCCATGTCTTTGACCAGGCGCTTCTCGAATCCGACTAAAACGGGCCTGTTATGGCGAAGAAGCGAAAATCGAAGACCACAGAGGCCAAAAAGCGCACGAAAAGCGCATCGGCGAGCAAGCAGCCTACACCGACACCGGCTCGGAAAACGCCGACAGGCGCAAAGAAGGTCGCTGCAAAGAAGAGCAATCGTTCCGCCCCGGCGGCACCCGGGTCCGCCGCCACCAAGCCCGCCATTATCGAGGCGCTGGTCACGAAGCCGAAGAAGCCGGCCGCAGTAAAATCGGCTGCGCTCGAAACGCCGCCGGTCCGCAAAACCCCCAAGCCGACATCCGCCACCCCAAGGCCGGTTCGCCCGGTCGACCGGCCGGCGGCAACGCCGGCCGCGGAAGGCTCCGGCAAACCTCGCTACTACGTCACGACGGCGATCTCCTATCCCAACGGCGTGCCGCATATCGGCCACGCCTACGAGGCGATCGCCACCGACGCGATCGCCCGGTTCATGCGGCTCGACGGCTACGATGTCTTCTTCCTGACCGGCACCGACGAGCACGGCATCAAGATGCATCAGACCGCCGGCAAGGAGAATCTGACGCCACGCGAACTGGTCGAGCGCAACGTGCCGCGCTTCCAGGCGATGGTGAAGCGCCTCAACCTGTCGAACGACGAGTTCATCCGCACCACCGAGGATCGTCACCATCGGGCGTCAATCGGCATCTGGGATAAGATGGCCGAGAACGGCGACATCTATCTCGACAAGTATTCCGGCTGGTACTCGGTCCGCGACGAGGCCTATTACGACGAGGAAGAGACCAGGCTGAACGAGCAGGGCGTCCGCGTCGGCCCACAGGGCACGCCGGTCGATTGGGTCGAGGAGGAGAGCTATTTCTTCAGGCTCTCGGCCTATCAGGACAAGCTGCTGAAGCTCTACGAGCGGCCGGATTACGTGCTGCCGAAGGAGCGGCTTAACGAGGTGCGGAGCTTCGTGAAGAGCGGTTTGCGGGATCTCTCGATCTCCCGCACCACGTTCGACTGGGGCGTCAAGGTACGCAACGATCCAAAGCATGTGATGTATGTGTGGGTTGATGCGCTTACCAACTACATCACCGCGGTCGGCTATCCAGACACCGAGGACGCAAAATTCAAGCGCTATTGGCCGGCCGATCTGCACGTCATCGGCAAGGACATCGTGCGCTTCCATGCGGTCTACTGGCCGGCCTTCCTGATGTCGGCGGGCGTCGAGGTGCCGCGGCGCATCTTCTCGCACGGCTTCCTGTTCAACCGCGGGGAGAAGATGTCGAAGTCGGTCGGCAACGTGATCGACCCGTTCGCGCTGTGCGATGCCTACGGCGTCGATCAGGTGCGCTATTTCTTCCTGCGCGAGGTGCCGTTCGGGCAGGACGGCACCTACAGCCACGAGGCGATCGTCAACCGCATCAATGCCGATCTCGCCAACGACCTCGGCAACCTGGCGCAGCGCTCGCTCACCATGGTGGCGCGGCGGTTCAACAGCGCGCTGCCGGCACCCGGATTTTTCAGCCCGGAAGACGAGGCGATGCTCAGCGCTGCCGACAGCATGATCGGCAGGGCGCGACACTCGATGAAGACGCAGCAGCTGCATCATGTGCTGACCTACGTCTGGACCGTCGTGGCGCACGCCAATCAGTACTTCACCGAGCAGGCGCCGTGGGCGCTGGCCAAGACCGATCCGGTGCGGCAGGGCACCGTGCTGTACGTCACCGCGGAAGTCGTCCGTCAGGTCGCCATTCTGGCGCAGCCGTTCATGCCGGAGTCCGCCGGCAAGCTGCTCGATCAGATCGGGGTGCCGGAGACCGAGCGTGGGTTCGAGACGCTCGGCAACAGCCGGCGGATCACCCCCGGACGGCCGCTGCCGACGCCCGTGCCGGTGTTCCCGCGCTATGTTGAACCCGAGGCGTCCATCCCCAAGTAAGCAAGATGCTGGTCGACAGTCACTGCCACCTCGATTTTCCCGACTTCGCCGACGATCTCGATGGCGTGGTCGGACGAGCGCGGGCAGCCGGCGTCGGCCGCATCGTCACCATTTCGACCCGGGTGAAGCGACACGCCGACCTATTGGCGATCGCCGAGCGCTTTCCGGACGTCTACTGCTCGGTCGGCACCCATCCGCTCAGCGTCGCGCGAGGAGACGGACATCACCACCGCGCGACCTGATCGCCGGCACGCGCCACCCCAAGGTGGTGGCGATCGGCGAGGCCGGACTCGACTACTTCTACGACACGAGCCCGCGCGACGTGCAGGAGACGAGCTTCCGCCGGCACATCGCCGCGGCGCGCGAAACCGGTCTGCCGCTGGTCATCCATTCGCGCGAGGCCGACGACGACATGGCGGCGATCCTGGAGGAGGAAACCGGGAAGGGCGCCTTCCCGGCGGTGCTGCATTGCTACACCGGCGGTCCGGACCTCGCCGCGCCGCGCCATCGCGCTTGGCCTGTCAATCTCGTTCACCGGAATTCTCACCTTCAAGAAATCCGAAGACCTGCGCGCCATCGCCAGGAGCCTGCCGGCCGACCGCATCATGGTCGAAACCGACGCGCCTTACCTTGCGCCGGGAAAATTTCGCGGCAAGCGCAACGAGCCGGCCTATGTGGTCGAGACCGCCAAGGTGCTGGCCGAAACTCGCGGCGTGTCGTTCGACGAGATCGCCCGGATGACCTCCGACAATTTCTTCCGGCTGTTCGCCAAGGTACCGAGGCCGTCGGCGGCCGCGGCCGGCGAGTTTACGCAATCGGCGCACGTCTGACTGCGGGCGCCATGACGCTGAAGGTCACGATCCTCGGCTGCGGCTCCTCAGGCGGGGTACCGAGACCGGCGCTGGGCTGGGGCGTCTGCGATCCGGCCAATCCCAAGAACCGCCGCCGCCGGACGTCGCTGCTGGTCGAGCGACGGGCGGATACCGGTGTCACCCGGGTCCTGGTGGACACCTCGCCCGACCTGCGCGAGCAGTTACTTGCGGCCGAGGTCGATTGGCTCAACGCCGTGTTCTACACCCACGAACATGCCGACCACACCCACGGCATCGACGATCTGCGCGCGCTGTTCATGCGCCAGCGCAACAAGATCGACGTCTATCTCGACGAACGCACCTCCCAGACCATGCACGCCCGCTTCGGCTATTGCTTCGTGACGCCGCCGGGCAGCGAGTACCCTCCGATCGTCAACGAACACCGCCTGGTGCCCAGCCGTCCGGTCACGATCGAAGGGAAGGGCGGCAGCATCACCGTCCTGCCCATCCTCCAGGAGCACGGCGACATCGCCTCGCTCGGCTTCCGCTTTGGCGGGCTGAGTTATTCCTGCGACCTCAGCGGGCTCCCTGACGACAGCGTCGCCGCGCTCGCCGGCACCGACGTCTGGATCCTCGACGCGCTGCGCTACCGGCCGCATCCGAGCCATCTCAGCGTCGACGAGGCGCTCGCCTGGATCGACCGCATCAAGCCGCGCCGGGGGATATTGACCAACCTGCACAGCGACCTCGACTACGAGGTGCTGAAGGGCGCAACTGCCGCCGCACGTCGAGCCGGCGTTCGACGGCTTAAGCGTGATCATGCCGGACAGCGATAGGATTTGATTTTCTCTGCTAACGGACCGCAATAACTAATTGTAATACCTTGTATTTTGCATTTGCGCAAACACGCGACAACTCTTAGTTGAAGCGGGCCTTTCGGAGGACGGCTTCCGCCTTCCGCCAGCCCGCCTCACCCAGACGCCGCCAATTTGCAGTAGCGGCGCGCTTACCCGAGCAAGTCCGGCAATGCCGCGCGAGCCTTCGCAGTCGGTGATGCCGTACGAGCCTCCAAAGCCGCCCGTTCGTGGTTTTGCCACCGTATCGGCTTGCACTATTTGCCTCGAATATCGCCCGGAACGGATACGTATAATATTCCATAATATCTCTTATGCGAATCGTCTCTCTGGGTCTGAGCCGTGCGGAACTTGGAACCTGGCGGCGCGTTGACGAACAGCAAGGCGCTTCGACCTGAGCCCTGCTAACGCCATTCCCTCCCAACGTCGCATGATGAGGTAGTTCCGTGACCAACAAAGTCAGAAAGCTCAATCCGCGCGAGACGGCTCCGCGCCTGGACACGCCCACCGATTTATCGGCCGACGCCGTCGGCGCACTGTCGGCTGCGCTCAACGGGTTGCTGGCGGATACCGTCGCGCTCTATTTCAAGACCAAGAACTTCCATTGGCACGCCAGCGGTCCGCATTTTCGGGATTACCACCTGCTGTTTGATGAGCAGGCCGGCCAGCTTGAGGACAGCGTCGATATTCTGGCCGAACGGGTTCGCAAGATCGGCGGCACAACCATTCGGTCGATCGGCCATATCGCCAAGCTCCAGACCATCGAGGATAACGACGAGGATTATGTCCCCGCGGTCGACATGCTGCGCGAACTGATGAACGACAACAAGGCGCAGATCGAGAACATGCGGAAGGCGCACAAGATCGCCGACGACCACGAGGATGTCGCGACCGCGAGCCTGCTGGAGAATTTCATCGACGAGGCGGAAAAGCGCTGCTGGTTCCTGTTCGAGGCGAGCCGCGGCGAACAGTCCGGGCATTGACCGGAGAGTTCAAGATCAAGTTGCGGAATGGCCGGGCACGTCCCGGCCATTGACGTTTGAGCGCCGGTTTGCGGCTTTGTCCCCAGCTACGAGATTGAGCGACTGCGAGGTGTCGGGCCGGGCGTGGTAACTTGCGGTTACGAGGCCGGGGACGCTGCGCCCACGAGACGAGGAGCCGATGCCATGACCCCTTCCCGCGATATCGCCCGGCTGATCGAGATCATGGCCGCGCTGCGCACGCCCGGTACCGGCTGTCCGTGGGACCTGGAGCAGAATTTCGCGACCATCGCGCCCTACACGCTGGAGGAAGCCTACGAGGTCGCCGACGCCATTGCCCGCGACGATCTCCAAGACCTCCGCGAAGAACTTGGCGACCTGCTGCTGCAAGTCGTGTTTCATGCCCGCATGGCGCAGGAGCAAGGCGCCTTCGATTTCGGCGACGTAGTCGAGACGCTGACCGAAAAGCTGATCCGGCGGCACCCGCATGTTTTTGGCGATGCGCGCGACTTGAGCCCCGATGCCGTCAAGGGCCTGTGGGAACGCATCAAGACCGAGGAGAAGGCGCTAAAGGCCACGAAGAGCCGCACCAACGGTAGCGGCGCAGCACCAGACGGCGCGCTGGCCGGCGTCCCGGTGACGCTCCCTGCTCTCTCCCGGGCGCTGAAGCTTCAGGCGAAAGCCGGACGGGTCGGGTTCGACTGGAACGATCCCCTCGCCGTGCTCGCCAAGATACGCGAGGAAGCCGACGAGATCGAAGCCGAGCTCACGGCCGGCAACCGCGCGGAGGCCGCTGCCGAAACCGGCGACCTGCTGTTTGCCGTGGTCAATCTGGCGCGGCATCTCGATGCCGACCCGGAGGCCGTGCTGCGCACGACCAACCGGAAATTCGAGCGCCGTTTTGCTGCGATCGAGCAGGCACTGGCGCAGCGCGGCAAGACCCCGCAGGATTCGACGCTCGCCGAGATGGACGCGCTCTGGGACGAAGCAAAGGCACGCGAGGCTGAAGGTCGTAACGAGCTCTCCGTTCGTCCCCGCGAAAGCGGGGACCCAGAAAATGTCAGCAGTCGCCCTGGGTTCCCGCCTTCGCGGGAACGAACGGAGTAACGCCGTGCCCCAAATCACTGTAATCCGGCGGCTCGCAGATACTGCAGATCGACGAACCGTTCGGGCGACGGCAACGGCTGCTTGAGCACGCCGGCCTCCCCCATCATGGCGATCACCTGCGCGAATCCGTTGAGATTGATTTCGCCATGTTTCGGCAAGACGCCGCGCTCGGGCTCGAAAAACAGCGCCATGGTCTGGCGCGCAATGTCTTCGGAGGCGCCCGCGGTCGCGACGATGGTCCTGACAACGCTGTCGCGGTTTTCCGGATCACGGATGAAATTTGAACGCGCCGGCGAGCGCGCGCACGTAGCGCACCATGGCATCCTTGTTCGCCTCGGCGAAGGACCGCCGCACCGCCGTCACGGTGTAGAGCAGTTCCGGCACCGCCTCGGTCGAGCGCCCCAGCAGCCGGTAGCCCTGCTCCATCGCCTGCAGGTCCTGCGGCTGCCCGAGCACCACCGCGTCACAATCGCCGCGGCGCAGGCATGCCCATCGGCCCGACGTGCCTTCGATCACGCGCGCGGCGAATTCGCCGCGATGCAGTCCGTGCATGGTCAGCAGCTTGCGGATGGAGAGCGTGATGGTGCCGGTTTCATCCGCCAGGCCGAGTAGCCGTCCGCGCAAATCCGCATACGACTTGATCTCGGGCTTGGCGATCAGACTGTAGATCGGGTTGTTGAATTCGGCGGCCAACGCGACTGCGTCCGAGCCCTTGAGTGCCGCGCGAACCAGGAACGGCGTGGCGACGTGGGTGAGATCGACGCTGTCGTTATGCAGCGCGTCGATCTGCCGGTCGGCGCCGCCCGGAATCGGAATGAGAATCTTGACGTTGAGGCCTTCGCGACGAAAGAAGCCTTCGCGGTCGGCGATCGCAACCGGCAGTGCAAAGATACTGCGGCTTGCCGAATAGGCCTGCCCGTAGCGCAGCGTCAGCGGCTCTCCAGACGCCGCCGGCATGAAACAGATGCCGAGCCAAGCACCGATCGCCAAAACGAATGTGGAATTTCCGAACATGGCGCTCTCGCGCTCAGTGCAACGGGGTCGTGGCTAGACCGAACTTGGCGCGGACGCGGTCTGCGTTCGCTGGATCGGCCCTCACCATCACGGCGAGGCGTCCATCGTCGCGCAGTTCTTTCGCGATCACTTCGGTATGCCGGTGCAGCCAGCTCACGCCGGCACCGTCCGCGGGGTCGAGCAAGAGGTCAAGCGTCACGCGGCCGGCTGCAAGCCGTGTTTCGATGTCCTTGAAGAGGTGTTCCAGCCCCTCCCCGCTGAGCGCGGATACCAGTACGGGGCGCTGCTCGGCCGGCTGCCGTTCGGCAAGATTGCGCAGGCGTTCGCGGCCGGGCGCGTCGAGGCGATCGATCTTGTTCCAGACTTCGATGATGCGCCGGCCGTCGCCGAGTTCGATCCCGAGCTGGCGCAGCACGTCTTCGACGTCATGCGATTGCGCCTCGGTATCCTCGTGCGACACGTCGCGCACGTGCAGGATCACGTCGGCTTCGATCACCTCTTCGAGCGTCGCGCGGAATGCCGCCACCAGCATGGTCGGCAGGTCAGAGATAAAGCCGACAGTATCGGACAGGATGATGCGCAACCCCTTCGGCAGATCGACCGCGCGCAGGGTCGGATCGAGCGTGGCGAACAGCATGTCGGCCGACAGCACACTCGCCTGCGTCATGCGGTTGAACAGCGTCGACTTGCCGGCGTTGGTGTAGCCGACCAGCGCCACGATCGGATACGGCACGCGCTTGCGGCTGTCGCGATGGAGCTTGCGGGTGCGCTTGACCTTCTCGAGGTCGGTTTCGATACGCGCGATCCGTTCCTCGATCAGCCGCCGGTCGGTCTCCAACTGGCTCTCGCCCGGTCCGCCGAGGAAGCCGAAGCCGCCGCGTTGGCGTTCAAGATGGGTCCAGGAGCGTACCAGCCGGCTTTTCTGGTAGGTCAGATGTGCGAGCTCGACCTGCAGCGCGCCCTCGCGCGTGCGGGCGCGCCGGCCGAAGATTTCCAGGATGAGCCCGGTGCGGTCGACGACCTTGGCGCCCCAGGCTTTTTCCAGGTTGCGCTGCTGCACCGGCGACAGCGGGCAGTCCATCACGACGATCCCGATCTCGTCGCTTTTGACGAGGCCGGCGATCTCTTCGACCTTGCCCTTGCCGACATAGGTGGCCGGGCGGACCTCCGAGAGGGTTACGATGCCGGAACTGACGACGCTGAGGTCGATCGCGCGTGCAAGCCCGACCGCCTCGTCGAGCTTGGCCTCCGGCGTGCGCACCGTGTCGTGGCCGCGCGCGGCGGCACTCTTTGCCATCCGCGCGCGCACGTATGGCTCAATAACGAGCGCGCGACCGGTGGCCGAGCCCTGCTGCGGGTTCAGCCGGTCGGACGAATTGTCGAGCCAGCGGGGTTCCAACTATACCAACTATACTTTGTCCCCTGCCGCGCCCTCCTCGGCCCCTTCGAACAACTGGATCGGATGACCGGGCATGATCGTCGAGATGGCATGTTTGTAGACAAGTTGCGAGTGCCCATCCCGGCGCAACAACACGCAGAAATTATCGAACCAGGTCACCACGCCTTGTAGCTTTACTCCATTCACCAGAAAGATCGTGAGCGGAGTTTTGTTTTTGCGCACATGGTTGAGGAAGGTGTCTTGTAGATTTTGTGTGCGTTCAGCCGCCATTGTCTCTGTTCCGCTTTTTTCGCTCGCGGGCGGTTGCAAGCTTTATTGCCAAGTCACTCCCGCCCCTCGTTATTGGCCTTGACCGTTTGAGGACTTGGTCTGCGCCATTACAAGGCACGGTTAATCCTTGTGCAAGCACAAGTTGGGGGCAGACGGCACCCGGAACCGGTCGGATTCTTCTCAGTCTGGGGGTGGGTGACGACATGGGTACCCAGGCGCTCGGAAGTAGTCGCGCCTGTTATCGATGCATTTGCCTGCTTTTCGCCCTGGCTGGCCGGCCGGGTGCAGACGATGCGCCAAGTTGCCCCAGGCACCAATCTGTCGGCGCCGACCTAATTCCGGTCATGAGAATTCGGCGTAGCGATGGAAGTCCCGCCGCAGAGCGCTCGCGATCAGCCCGGGCGCGCCGTTGCCGATCGGCCGCCCGTCGATCCGCACCACCGGCATCACGATCATGCTGGCGGAGCTCACAAACGCCTCGCGCGCGCCGTAGGCCTCCTCGACCGTGAATGCGCGTTCGACGAACCTGAGGCCCTGCGCCCCGATGGCGTCGAGCAGCACGGTGCGCGTGATGCCCCGCAGAATTCCGTGATCGGCCGGCCGGGTCACCACCTCGCCGTCCATGGTGACGATCCAGGCGTTGGTCGAGGATCCCTCCGTAACATTCCCATCGTGGTCCACGAACCAGGCCTCTTTCGCACCCTGTTCGCGGGCCGCCTGTTTGGCGAGCACGTTGGGGAGCAGTGCGACCGACTTGATGTCGACGCGCTCCCAGCGGTTGTCCGGTACCGTGATGACCGCGATGCCGTCCGCCGCCGCCTTTTCGTTGCCGGTGAAATCGAGATTGCGGGCGGTCACCACCAGGCTCGGCGCGGTGCCGGGTGGCGGGAAGGCATGGTCGCGGCGCGCCACGCCGCGGGTGATCTGCAGATAGACGATGCCGTCGCGCACGCGGTTGCGGCGCGCGGTTTCGCGGATGACCGCGCCGAGCGCGGCGGTCGACATCGGCATGACAATGCGCAGTTCGTCGAGCGATCGTTTGAGGCGTGCGATGTGCAGCCGCTCGTCGACGAGGCGGCCTCCCCTCACCTCGCAGACTTCGTAGACGCCGTCGGAGAACTGGTAGCCGCGGTCTTCGATATGGACCGTCGCCGCGTGCCTGGGCAGGTAGCGGCCGTTCACGTAGGCGATGCGCGACATCAGTCGATCCCGAGCGCCTTGAGCTTGCGATGGAGCGCCGAGCGCTCCATGCCGACGAACTCAGCGGTGCGGGAGATGTTGCCGCCGAACCGGCTGATCTGCGCCACGAGATATTCACGTTCGAACACTTCGCGGGCATCGCGCAGCGGCAGGCCCATGAGATGCTCGCCGCCATCGCCACCTGGCATCGACGGGACCATCGAGCCGACATCCTGCGGCAGCATGTCGGCGTTGATCACCGCGTCCGGATCGCCGCCGGCAAGGATCATCAGCCGCTCGACGTTGTTGCGCAGTTGCCGGACGTTGCCCGGCCAATCATGCGACTGCAGCACGGCCATTGCATCCTCGCCGATGAGCCGTTTCGGCAGACCGGTGGCCGACGAGATCTGGTCCATGAAGTACTGCACCAGCGCCGGAATGTCCTCCCGGCGCTCGGCCAGGGGCGGCACTCGGATCGGCACCACGGACAGCCGGTGATAGAGGTCCTCGCGGAACTTGCCGGCCGCGATCTCGGCCTCGATGTTGCGTCCGGTCGACGAGATGATGCGCACGTCGACCTGCACCTTGCTGGTGCCGCCGACTCGCTGGAAGCTCTGCTCCACCAGCACGCGCAGAATCTTGTTCTGCGTTTCGCGCGGCATATCGGCGATCTCGTCAATGAACAGCGTGCCGCCGTGCGCCTCCTCAAGCGCGCCCACCTTGCGGGCCTCGCCGTCCGCCGGCTTTTCGACCCCGAACAACTCAAGCTCCATGCGCTCCGGCATCATCGCCGCCGCGTTGATGACGATGAAGGGACCGTTGGCCCGGGCCGACTGCATGTGGATCGCACGCGCCGCCAGTTCCTTGCCGGCGCCCGAAGGGCCGACGATGAGAATTCGGCTGTTGGTGGGCGCCACCTTGTCGGAGGTCTGGCGCAACTGATTCATTGAGGGTGATTTGCCGACGAGCTGAGACGGCGACAATTGCTTGAGCGCCTTGACTTCGCGTTTGAGGCGCGACGTCTCGAGCGCGCGCTGCGCCACCAGCACCAGCCGATCCGCTTTGAACGGCTTCTCGATGAAATCGTAGGCGCCCTGTTTGATCGCCGCGACCGCGGTCTCGATGTTGCCGTGACCGGAAATCATCACCACCGGCATTTCCGGATGCTGCTGTTTGACCGCGTCGAGAAGCTGCAGCCCATCGAGACGGCTGCCTTGCAGCCAGATGTCGAGGAAGACGAGGTTCGGCCGGCGGCTCGCCACTTGTGCGAGCGCGTCGTCGCTGTCACGCGCAGTTCGCGTGCCGAATCCTTCATCCTGTAAAATGCCGGACACCAGTTCCCGAATGTCCGCCTCGTCGTCAACAATGAGAATATCGTCGGCCATGTTTACGCACCGGTTGCCAGTTTGGGGGTCAAAGATTCACGCGCCGGTTCGGCTTCGCTCGAGCCCGGCATTACCGCTGAAAATCGCAACTGCATCCAGGCACCACGCTGCCCGGGTATTTTCGCCGACGCATCGCTGAGTTCGATCCGTCCGCCATGGTCCTCGAGAATCCGTCCGACGATGGCGAGGCCGAGCCCGGTTCCCTTCTCCCGGGTCGTGACATAGGGCTCGAGCAGCCGGCTGCGGTTCTCTTTCGGCAGGCCGATCCCGTTGTCGACCACGTCGATCACGACGTCGTCGCCGTCGCGCTCGGCCGAGACGCGGATGCGGCCACGGCCCAGTTCGGCCGGCGGTACCGCCGAAATGGCCTCGGTCGCGTTCTTGATGATGTTGGTGAGGCCTTGGGAGATGAGGCGCCGGTCGAACCGTGCCGGCATCGGATCCTCGGCGATCTCCACGTCGATGTCGATGTCGGCATTGCCGACGCGTTGCAGAAACACGACTTGCCGCACGGTATCGGCGACATTGTCCACTTCCATGACGGGCTTCGGCATCCGGGCGAAGCGCGAGAACTCGTCGACCATGCGTTTGATGTCGTCGACCTGGCGGATGATGGTGTCGGTGCATTGTGTGAAGACGGTGGTATCCTCTTTGATGGCCGGGAGATATTTCCGGCGTAGCCGCTCGGCTGACAACTGGATCGGCGTGAGCGGATTCTTGATTTCGTGCGCGATGCGCCGCGCGACGTCGGCCCAGGCGGACGTGCGTTGCGCACTGACGAGTTCGGTGATGTCGTCGAGCGTGACGACGTAGCCGTATTCGGACGCGCCTGATTGCTCGCTCGTCACGCGCACTGAAACGTTGCGCTCCTTGCCGTTGCGATTGATCGTGACGAGTCCCTGCACCAGCCGCTGCACGCCGACGCGCGCAGTCGCAAAAATCTCCGCGAGTTCGGGTACGGTCTCGATCAGCGGCTGGCCAAGGGCTTCGGTCTCGGTACAGCCGATCAGCCGCTCGGCCGACCGGTTGAGGATGCTGATGCGGCTTTCGGCGTCGATGCCGATCACGCCGGCGCTGGCGCTTGCCAGCACGGCTTCGGTGAAGCGGCGGCGGCTGTCGATCAGATCGCGCGCGCGGACGATATCGTCGCGTTGCGTGCGCAGTTCCTGTGTCATCTTGTTGAAGGTCTCGCCAAGCTGGGCAAGGTCGCCTTCCGACCGCCGGGTTGGCACTTGAACATAGAGATTGCCGGTCGCAACCACCTGGGCGGCGCCGATGAGGCGGCGAATGGGCGCGACAAGGTAGTTGGCGAAATTGAGCCCGATCCAGACCGCCGACAACAGCACGATCAGCGATATTACCGTGTACATCAGGCCGAAGGCGATCTGCACGCCGACCCGTCGCGATTCAAGGTCGGCATATTGCGCGACGCCCTCTCGTGTGGCGTTCAACTGCGCGAGCACGCGCGGGTCGAGCAGACGGGCAATATAGAGATAAGTGTCGGTATAGCCGCGCAGCTTGATGATCGCGGCGACATAATTGGCGTCGAGAAACATCGCCACCTGGGGCTCGGTATCGTTGACCGAGGCAAGGACGTCGGGCGACGGCTTGCTGAAGATGTTGCTGACCTGTGAATCGACCTGCTCGATGACATTGAGATCCTTGTCGAGCAGCATGACCGCCGGTAATCCGCGGATCGAAGCCTGCACCGCAAGGAATTTGCGAAACTGGTCGCGCGACTGGTCGTAGAGCGGCTTCGCGCGTGCCAGCTCGATGGCGGTCGCGATCGCATCGGCGCGGGCGAATTGCGCGTGTTCGCGGACATAGGCATCGGCGACGATCAGCGAGTTTTCGATCATCGAATGCGTTTGCTGGGAGAACAGGCGGTCGAGACCGCGATCCAACGTCACGCTCGCGACCACCGCGACCAGGATCGCGGGAGCAGCCGCAATCACCGAAAACAGAGCGACGATACGCACGTGCAGGCGGGCGGCGGCGCGGCCACGCCGTCGGGCCTGGATCACCCGCCACATCTCGCGCCCGATCAGCCCGACGAGGAGAGCGACCGTGACCGCATTGACGAGAAGAAGCGTAACGACGACCTGATGGGTTGGTGCGATCGGCGTAAGGCCGGCAAGCACCATGAAGGTCGTCAACGCCGACAGAAGCGCGAGGACGACGGCAAATACACCGACGGTACGTGCGATCCACGCCGAACTTGGCGTGCTTGCACTGGTTACGAACTCGGTTTGCCCGACCTGCGTCATTAACCCATTTCGCCCAACGGAACTCCGCGCTGTACGCGCAGGCTGGGCGAGCCCCCTGCAACACTGATGCTTTTCTACAACAATGTTGCCGGATTACGACAATTCCAGGGCGGGTATTCTTGTGGTGTGGCCGATTGGCGTCAGGTGGCCGAGCGAATTCGCTCACCCGGTTCCGCGAAAGACCTGAATCTCCAGATCGCGGATTTTCTTACGCAACGTGTTGCGGTTAACCCCGAGCAGATCGGCGGCACGGATCTGGTTGCCGCGGGTTGCCGCCAGTGTCACCGACAACAGCGGATGTTCTACCTCGCGGAGCATGCGGTGATAAAGCCCGGGGGGCGGCAATTCGTCGCCGAAGCTTGCGAAATAGGCAGCCAGGTGCCGCTCGACCGCAGGCCGACAGCCCCTCCTCGGCCCGCGGTTCATCGCTGGCCGAGACCATCGCCGGCTGTGACAGTTCGGTGTCGATGACCGTGGCAGAGATCATTTCCTGCGGATAAAGCGCCGCCAGCCGCCGCGCGAGATTTTCGAGTTCGCGAACGTTGCCCGGCCAGCGGTGACGCTTGAGCCGTTCGAGCGCGCTTGGTTCCAATTGCTTGGCCGGCAGCCCTTCGCGCTCGACCTGGTTGAAGAAGTGGCGGATCAGGTCCGGCACGTCCTCGATCCGCTCACGCAATGGCGGAAGCCGCAGCGGTACCACGTTAAGGCGGAAGAACAGGTCCTCTCGAAACAGGCCTTGCTGGATCAGGATGCGCAGGTCCTTGTTGCTCGCGGCCACGATGCGCACGTCGGCCTTGATCGGCGTTCGTCCGCCAACTGTCGTGTATTCGCCCTGTTGCAGCACCCGCAGCAGGCGGGTCTGCGCCTCCATCGGCATGTCGCCGATCTCGTCGAGGAACAGCGTACCGCCTTCGGCTTGCTCGAAGCGGCCGGAACTGCGCGTATTGGCACCGGTGAAAGCGCCCTTCTCGTGCCCGAACAGCTCGGACTCGATCAGGTCGCGCGGGATAGCCGCCATGTTGATGGCAACGAACGGGCCGCTGCGGCGCTTGCCGTAGTCGTGCAGCGCGCGGGCGACAAGCTCCTTGCCGGTTCCCGACTCGCCCGTGATCATGACGGTGAGATCGGTCTGCATGAGCCGCGCCAGCACCCGGTAGATTTCCTGCATCGCCGGCGAGCGTCCGACCAGCGGGATGGATTCAAAGTCCTCGGGCTTTACCGCCGGTCGGACGCGCTCCTTCGGCTCGGACAGCGCGCGGCCGACGATCGCAATCAGTTCCTTGAGATCGAAAGGCTTGGGCAGGTACTCATAGGCGCCGCGCTCCGACGCCCGCACCGCGGTCATGAAGGTATTCTGCGCGCTCATGATGATGACCGGCAATTCCGGCCGCACCTTCTTGATGCGCGGCAGGAGGTCAAAGGCGTTCTCGTCCGGCATCACCACGTCGGTGATGACGAGATCGCCGTCGCCCTGGCTGACCCAGCGCCAGAGCGTTGCGGCGTTGCTGGTCGAGCGCACCTCATAACCGGCGCGCGACAGCGCCTGATTCAGCACGGTGCGGATCGCAGCATCGTCGTCCGCTACCAAGATATTTCCCGCAGGCATTGGCATCCCCTTTAGGTAACGCCGCCCGGCTCGGCGCCGTCACCCAAATAAATGGGCATGAGTACGCGAAATGTGGTTCGTCGATGTTGCGACTCGCATTCGATGATCCCACCGTGATCGCCGACGATCTTTGCGACCAGTGCCAGGCCGAGCCCGGATCCGCTTGCCTTGGTGGTCACGAAAGGATCGAACAGATGCGGCAGGAGATCGTCCGGAACGCCCGGCCCGTTATCCCTGACGCAGAATTCCAGCGGTAACGACACGCGTGTCTTATGTCCGGGTAGCGACAACCGCACGCCCGGACGAAATGCGGTCGAGAGATGGATTTCCCCATCCGATGCGTCACCGCCGATCGCCTCGGCCGCGTTCTTCACCAGATTGAGAAAAACCTGGATGAGCTGGTCGCGATTGGCGAGCACCGGCGGCAGCGAGGGATCGTACTCCTCGACAAATTTGACATGGCGGGCGAAGCCCGATTGGGCGAGCCGCTTCACGTGCTCCAAAATCGCGTGAATATTGACCGACTCGCGTTCGACCGGCCGCTCGTCGGAGAACACTTCCATCCGGTCGACGAGCTTCACGATGCGGTCGGTCTCGTCGCAGATGAGGCGCGTGAGCGAGCGATCGTCGTCGCCGACCGAATGCTCGAGCAGTTGTGCGGCACCGCGGATGCCGGACAGCGGATTCTTAATTTCATGGGCCAGCATGGCGGCGAGCGCGATCACGGAGCGCGCCGCGCCGCGATGCGTGAGCTGCCGGTCCATCTTGTCGGCGATGGTGCGTTCCTGCAGCATGATCACCAGATGATCCGCCCGGTCCGGCAGCGGCGCCACGTGCAGGTCGACAAGCCGTTCGCCGGGATTACGCGGCGTACCGAGGTCGACCTTGTACTCGTTGACCGCCGAGCCGCGGGAGCGCGCCTGATCGATCAGCGCGAGCAACGGGCTGCCGAACGGCACAAGCTCGTTGAGCGTATGCCGCCGCAGCAATGGCAGCGACGCCTCGAAGAAGGCCTCCGCCGCGGCGTTGGCATTGGCGATCCGGCCATCGTCCGCGATCATGATGACCGGGTGTGGAAGCGCATCGAGCACGGCATCAGCGGTGCCCGAGGGCAACGTCGGCATGGGCTCAGGGCGGTTCATGCGGCTTTGCTCTCGTTCCAGGCGAACGCGGCGTAAGCATCCGCAAGGTGGCGACGGACCGCGGCCGGATCCTCGGCGGTCAGCACGCGGTGGCGGTGAAACTTGAGCACGTCGGCGGGCGCGGCGATCGTCTCGGCCGCGGCATCGAGCGCCCAGCCCAGATGCTTGCGCGCATGGCGCCGGCCGATCGAAGTGCCATGGTGGATGAGCAGTTCGTCGTAGAGCGACTGAACAATTTCGGACTGCGTCGCCAGCGGCGGTGCGGCTTCGCGTCGGCCGAATGCGAGTTCGCGTGCGATCTGGCCCGGCAGCCAGGGCCGGCCCTGCGCCGCGCGCCCGATCATGACCGCATCGGCGCCCGAGGCCGCGAGCGCCGCGGCGGCGTCTTCGGCGGTGGCGATATCGCCGTTTACGACGAGCGGGATCGAAATTTCACTTTTCACCGCACGAATTGCGGTCCAGTTGGCGCTGCCCTTATAGAACTGGCAGCGCGTGCGGCCGTGGACTGTGATCAGGCGCACGCCGGCCTGCTCGGCACGGCGCGCCAGTTCGGGCGCGTTGATTGAGCGATCATCCCAGCCGAGCCGCATCTTGAGCGTTACCGGAACCGAAACTGCGCCAACCGTGGCCGCGATCAGGGTCAGCGCATGGTCAAGGTTGCGCATCAGCGCCGAACCGGACTCGCCGCCCGTTACATGCCGCGCGGGACATCCCATGTTGATATCGATGATGTCGGCGCCTGACGCCTCGGCGATCCGCGCACCTTCGGCCATCCAGCGAGCCTCGCATCCGGCAAGCTGAACAACGTGCGGGGAGAGGCCCTGCCCTTCGGCACGCAGCACCGCGCGTGGATCGGCTTCGGCGAGATCCTGGCTCGCCGTCATTTCGGACACGACCAGACCGGCACCCAGCCGGTCAACGAGGCGGCGGAACGGCGCGTCCGACACGCCGGACATCGGCGCTAGAATGACCCGGTTCGGCAGCGCAATATTACCGATCGCAATCCCTGAAGGGCGGAAAGTTGTTGCCGATAAAGCCACTTAGCATTCCTGCACACGAATTAGGCTGTAGCGCTTGTCTGCATAGAGTTTAGCCAAACTGCACCGTCGCGCAAGTGTTGCAGTGCAAAAAATTGCTCATATGAATAACTCTCGCCGCGGCGGATTCCCGTATGCCGATGGCCTAGGACGCGCTAAATCCATGCCCGGGCGCCATCTTTCAGGCTCGGGGACACATGGCAGGCATCGTCGCAGCCGTCGTCGTGGCAGCAGGTCGCGGGCTCCGCGCCGGCGGGGATATCCCCAAGCAATACCGCCAAGTCCTCGGCGAGCCGGTGATCCGGCCGAGCCTCGCGACATTGGCCCGGCACCGCGGGATTTCGCTAGTGCAGCCGGTGATCCATGCGGATGACGCCGCGCTTTTTGCCTCGGCCGTCGCTGGACTTGATCTATTGCCGCCAGTCCATGGCGGCGCCACGCGGCAAGCCTCTGTTCTTGCAGGATTAGAAGCGCTGACGGCGCGGCAGCCGGAAATCGTATTGGTGCATGATGCGGCGCGGCCGTTCGCGTCAGCGGCGCTGATCGACCGTGCGGTCGCGGCGGCGCGGCAGAGCGGCGCGGCGATTCCGGCGATCGCGGTGGTGGATACGGTGAAGACCGTGGATGCCGGCGGCAACGTCACCGGCACCCTCGATCGCGCCCTGCTCCGCACCGTGCAGACGCCGCAAGCCTTTGCGTTCAATGTGCTATTGGACGCGCATCGGCGCGCGCGGGCGGCCGGCCGCGACGATTTTACCGACGATGCGGCGCTGGCCGAATGGGCGGGGCTGACGGTTGCGACTTTCGAGGGGGACGTAGCGAACGTGAAGCTCACCACCAACGACGACTTCGCGCGTGCCGAAGCGGCGAAATTCGCCGAACTCGGCGACGTCCGCACCGGCTTCGGCTTCGACGTGCACCAGTTCGGCGACGGTGACCACGTGATGCTGGGCGGCGTAAGCATCGCATTCCAGCGGGGTTTGTCGGGACATTCGGACGCCGACGTGGTGCTTCACGCCCTTGTCGATGCGTTGCTCGGTGCGATTTCGGACGGCGACATCGGCGTGCACTTTCCCCCTTCCGATCCGCAATGGCGGGGCGCGTCTTCTGACCGGTTCCTGGCGTTCGCAGTCGAGCGGGTGCGTGCCCGCGGCGGGCGAATCGCACACCTCGACATCACCGTCGTCTGCGAGGCGCCGCGCATCGGTCCGCACCGCGACGCCATCCGCGCGCGCGTTGCGGAGATCGCCGGACTGCCGCTCGCGCGCGTCGCGATCAAAGCCACCACGAGCGAGAAGATGGGCTTCACCGGCCGCGGCGAAGGCATGGCGGCGTTCGCCAACGCCACCGTGCGGCTGCCCTGGAGTGAGGAATGATCAATCCGGCACTCACCGCCAAGGCGCGCCTGCTGCTCGATCTCTGCCGCGAGCGCAAGCTCAAGCTCACGACGGCGGAATCCTGCACCGGCGGACTGGTTGCCGCGACGCTGACCGACATCCCCGGCTCGTCCGATGTGCTCGACCGCGCCTTCGTGACCTACAGCAATGCCGCCAAGCAGACGATGCTCGGCGTCTCGGCAGCGATGCTGGAGCGCTTTGGCGCCGTGAGCCGTGAGACCGCCGAAGCCATGGCGCGCGGCGCGCTCGCACACGCACCGGTACAGCTTGCGGTGTCGATCACCGGGATCGCCGGACCCGGCGGCGCCGTGCCCGGCAAGCCGGTCGGGCTCGTGCATTTTGCCGCCTGTTCGCGCACGCGACGCCTCGTTCATCAAGAACAGCAGTTCGGCGATATCGGCCGCACGCAGGTGCGCGAGGCCTCGGTCGCGGTGGCGCTCGCCATGCTGCACGAGTTGGCGGAGACGGAATAGCTACCCCTACGCCGTCCTCTGATGAATTGAAGGTGACCGCAGGCACACTTGACGGCTAATGCATCATCTCTGTATTATTCATATATGAATAAACATTCTTCCCGCCCGGCACAAGCGCCGCGACGACATTGACCGCCATCTGATGTTTTCAATTATCAACACCGGCCGCGCCATTGAGCAGAGCCTGGAAGACGCGTTGGGACGGGTCGGGCTGTCGCTTGCGAAGTTCGGCGCGTTGACACACCTCGCGGAAGCGGGCGAGCCCCTTAGCTTGAGCGAATGTGCGAAGAAAATGACCTGCGTGCGTTCCAACATCACGCAGCTCATGGACCGGCTGGAGGCCGACGGCCTGGTTAAGCGGGTCGAAGACCCGCAGGACCGCCGGGCTGTCAGAGCCGCACTGACGC
The DNA here is from genome assembly GCA_963756715.1 of uncultured Alphaproteobacteria bacterium. Taxonomy (GTDB): domain Bacteria; phylum Pseudomonadota; class Alphaproteobacteria; order Rhizobiales; family Xanthobacteraceae; genus VAZQ01. Next base: position 99,531 of record CAVWOV010000017.1, on the reverse strand, counting down.
CACTTGGCATCAAGCGTCAGAGCGCAGGCGCGAAAGAAGTGACGAGAGTTCAAGCCGAACTACTGAAAACGCTCGATGGCATCGACCAGGATGCGCTGCGCCTGGCCCTTTCGGCAATCGGATAGCCATCCCGGATAAGGAGAACAGTTCCGATGTTCGTCGTCCTTCTTCGTTTTTCCGACAACAAAGGCAACGCGGGCCAGTTCATGGACGGCCACAAAGCGTGGATCAAACGCGGCTTTGATGACGGCGTGTTTTTGTTGGCCGGCAGTCTTCAGCCCAATTTGGGCGGCGGGATTGTTGCGCACAACACGTCGCTGCCGGACCTGCATGGCAGAGTAAATTCTGATCCGTTCGTGGCGGAAAACGTGGTTACGGCTGAAATCCTGGAAATTACTCCGTCGAGGGCCGATGCACGGCTGCAATTTCTGCTCGGCTGAAATGTCACTTCTTTCGTCCATGGAGCGGCACGCATGAGCACGACGATCGTTGCTCCGGATGGCAAATTGCGCTGCCGCTGGTGCGCCGCCGCACCGGAATTTCTAGCCTACCATGACACCGAGTGGGGTTTTCCGGTCGACGATGATCATCGCCTGTTCGAGAAACTCAGTCTGGAGGGGTTTCAGTCCGGATTGAGTTGGCGCACCATCTTGGCCAAGCGCGACAATTTCCGCGCGGCTCTTCCATGATTTCGATTTCGACAGGATCGCGCGCTTCGCCCAGCGCGACGTCGATCGTCTGCTCAAGGACGCCGGAATTGTTCGACACCGCGGCAAGATCGAGGCGGTAATCAACAATGCGCGACAGGCCCGGGAAATCGTCAAACGGGAAGGTTCGCTGGCGTCCTTCATTTGGCGTTACGAACCGGACGCGAAAAATCTAGCAAAGCCGCAGACGGCATCGACTTCCGCGGAGGCGACGGCTCTGTCAAAGGATTTGAAGAAGCTAGGCTGGAAATTCGTCGGCCCGACAACGGTCTATGCCTTCATGCAGGCAATGGGGCTAATCAACGATCATGTTCCGGACTGCGTGATCAGAAGCAAGGTCGACCGCGCGCGCAACGCGTTCAAGCGGCCGGGGCGCTGATCCAACGGTGCATTCAATTTTGTGTCGTGGTGCGGAAGATGGCTTTCCGGCACTTGCCACCACGACTATAAGAACGCACGAGCTCAACGGCCCGGCTGACACGCTTCGCACGAAACAACGGCGCGGGTGGCAAGAAGAAGGGACGACCGAATGCTGACGTTGTATTTCTTTCCCGGCGCGTGCTCGATGGCAGCGCATATCATCCTCGAGGAGAGCGGCGAAAAATATACGCCGCAGCAGGTGGATTTCACCAAGGCCGAGCAGCGCTCGGAGGCCTATCTCAAGATCAACCCGCAGGGCCGCGTGCCGGTGCTGGGCCTCGACAACGGCGAGGCGCTCGCCGAGAACACCGCGATCCTGCCGTACCTCGGTAAGCGCTTCGGACTGTGGCCGACGGACGCCGTGGCGGAAGCCAAGGCGCTGTCCCTCATCGGCTTTCTTGCCGCGAGCGTGCATCCGGCGCACGCCCACTACAATCGGCCGGAGCGTTACGCCACCGATCAAGCCGCGTTCCCGGCGATCAAGGAAACCGGCCTCAAGACCTTCCACAATTATCTCAAGCAGATCGACGAGAAGCTTGCCGGGCGGGAATGGTTTTCCGACCAATACTCGGTGTGCGATCCGTACGGCTTCGTGTTCTACACTTGGGGCGTGCGCCGCGAGTTACCGATGGCAGAGTTGAAGAACTATACGGCTTTCAAGGATCGGATGCTGCAGCGTCCCGCGGTCCAGCGCGTCGTGGAGCAGGAGAAGGTTAAGCTCTGACCCCAGGGCGACAATGCGGTCCAAGCTTGAGCCAGCGCATCAGGTTTAGCTTTGCGTCTCCCCGGGCGGCGCGGCAGGAGCGGCGCGCTCGGCTTTTCGCGCCGCAGCCTTCTCGTCCTTCTTCTTTTGCTTCTCTTCGCTCCGCGCGCGTGCCGCCCTCTCCCGTTCAGCCCGGTCTCTGCCAAAATTCGGTTTAAATGCCATTGAAACCTCTTAGGCGCAGCTTGTTGATTGCGAACCTTGCGCATATATAGGCGCTTGTTCGAGGTTTCGCATGTTCTGGATTTTTGCCCGCGAGGGCGCTTCCCAAGACAACGTTGAATTCGGACGCGAGACTGCACGATGTCGTGCAGCTCATCAGGCGCCAATCGGCGTTTTCAAAGGAGGCCAATATGGCTCAAGGTACTGTTAAATTCTTCAACGCACAAAAGGGCTTCGGCTTCATTCAGCCAACTGACGGCGGAAAGGACGTGTTTGTCCACATTTCCGCAGTCGAGCGCGCCGGAATGAGCAACCTCAACGAGGGGCAGAAGCTCAGCTACGACGTCGTGAGCGAGCGGGGCAAGCTGGCCGCCGCAAACCTGCAAAACGTCTGATTGCTGCGAGAATAAGAGATCAGGCCCGGCGCGCAGGCGCCGGGCCGTTTGCGTCGGCCTAGTGTCCCGATTCCGAAGTTCGCATCGTTCTGCGGCACTGTCGTTTGCGAACTTCGGAATCGAAGGACACTAGCAACCTATTGATCTAGTGTGGCTTTGGTTCAGAAGTCCGCATGTCGGACTCTGCGGCAAGAATGATGCGGACTTCTGAACCGCCACACTAGCGCGATCCTGCGAATTACACTGGAAGGACCAGCATGCCGTTTAGGTTCTCAATCGGACAAACCGTTCAGTACACGCCGATCGGCCAGAAAAGTGCCGGTGTCTACAAGGTGACTCGACGGATGCCGGAGGAGGCACAGGCTGCCGACCTGAAATACCGCATCAAGAGCGAGACCGAAGCTTACGAGCGCAACGTACTCGAATGCCATCTGAGCCCGTTGGGCGAAGGACAATCCGCCGGGCACCTGATCGAGGGCCACGTGGGCGGAGAGACCGCGCTGAAGGCAAAGTGACGGATTTGTCGATACGGCCCGCCGTGCTTGATGCCGCCGCCTGCAGGAGTTGCGGAGCGTGCTGCTCCTATTCGTCCGACTGGCCGCGATTCTCATTGGAGGACGACACCGCGCTTGATCGGATCCCGCAGGCATTCGTCAATGACCGGCAGGACGGAATCAGATGCACCGGCGATCGCTGCGCGGCGCTTGTGGGGGAAGTCGGTGTCGCGACCGCGTGCAGTATCTACGCTGTGAGGCCTGACGTTTGCAGGGCTTGCCTGCCGGGAGATGATGCCTGCCAGATGGCGCGCCGGCGGTTCAATCTCTGACAGCATCCCCCGGCCATCCCCGGCCTGACCATGCGCGCTACGACAACCCCAGCCGCTGTTCGATCGCCCGGCCCATCACCCAGTCCTTGTCCTCTTCCGACAGGAACTCGAGCGTCTCGGTAAAGTGTGTGATGCGCTGCCGGTAGGTCGACTTGCCGAACGAATGGGTGATGTCGGTACCCCAGTAGGAACGTTGCGGACCGAAGGCCTCGAACACCCGCTTGAGATGCGGCTTCATGTCGGCGAACGGATAGCCTTCCAGCGAATAGGTCGGCGACGACGACATCTTGCAGGACACGTTGGGGTACTTGGCGAGTGCCACCGTCTGCTCGATCGCCTCGCCGACCTTGTGCGCCTTGGCGATATCGACCGACAGGTTCATGTGATCGATGATGAGATTGAGCCCCGGGTGCCGCTCGGCGATGGCCCCGAAGGCGGGCGATTGCCCGGGCGCCAGGAACATCACCGGCAGGCCGGCCTTTTCGGCGGCGGGCCAGAACCAGTCGGCGGTGCCGTCGGTCAGCCACGGCGCCAGCGCCCCGAGAAACGTCACCCGCACGCCGACCATGCCGGGCTGCTCTTTCCACTTCGGCAACAGCGCGGCCGATTTCGGATCCTGCAACGGGATGCGGCCCATCACCGCGAATCGATCCGGATAGCGGCGGACGGCCTCCAGCCCGTAGTCGTTGCGATCGCCGGGCCAGGACGGCGGGACAATCACAACCCGGTCGACGCCGGCCTCGTTCATCATCGGAACGAGCTTCTCGATCGTGAACGGCTCAGGCATCTGCGGCGGGCGGCCCGGCACCCACGGCCAGTCCGGCGTTTCCGCCTTCCAGAGATGGATTTGCGCGTCGACGATCCGTCGTCGCTCGCCGCCCTGCCCGGATTGAGTTGCCATCAGTTGTGCTCCTTGAGTTGCGTTTTTTATTTACGCCGACCTCTCGGCGAACCCGTCCTACTCCGGCAGCGCGCCGAACGTGAACACCGCGCCGATCCAGGCCGACGGCCGCGGCGCCAGCGTGCTGAAATACTTGGTGTAGATCTCGACGATCTCACCGCTGCGGAATACCTGCGCCAGGCCGGTGTTGACCGCAAGCCGGAACGCCCAGTCACCACGCGGCAGCATGATGCCGAACGGCTCGAACGACAGATCGTCCGGCAGCAGCGTGAAATCATGCAAGTTTGAAGCCTGGGCCAGCGCCAGCAGAACAAGCTTGTCGGTCGCAAAGCCATCGAGCGCGCCACGCGCCAGCGCCGCGACGCCCTCCTCCCGGTCGCGGAATTCGACCAATGTTGCCTTGAGCTTGCGCCGTTCAAGCTCGTTGCGGATGGCAAGCTCATTGGTCGAGCCCGGCACGATGCCGATCTTGCGTCCCGCCATATTGTCGAAGTTGAACAAGCCCTGGCCGGCCTTCACCAGCACACCGGTGCTCTCCGCATAGATCAGGCTGGAGAAGTCGACGATCTTGAGTCGCGACAACGAAATGGTGGTCGAGCCGCATTCGATGTCGGCGGTGCCGTTGACGATTGCCTCGAACCGCGTGCGGGTGTCGACCGGCACCCATTTGATCGCCAGCGACGGCAGGCCAAGTTGCCCCTGGATCGACTTGGCGATGCGTTCGCACAGTTCGATCGTGTAGCCGGTCGGCTTGCCCTTGCCGTCCAGGAATGCAAACGGCCGCGAGTCCCTGCGGTAGGCGATCCGCAGCGTCGCCGTCTCCTGCACGGTCTGCAGCCGGCCGCCGGACGGCTCGGCACTGGCAAGACCAGCCGCGAGGGCAGCCCCCAGCAACCCGACGATCAAACAGCGCATGATTGCATCTCCCAGGACTATGCCTGAAACCCTCGACCCTTCGCCAAAATCCCCCGGGGCGTCGCTTCCGCTATCTTGATGCGCGTTTGTCGTCTCTTCGCACGGCCGAAGATATTTGACTATACCGGACGTTGCCGCAAGCATGGCATCGGTGGTGCGGAAAACGGCGCCGCGAGGGACGCAGCATGATCCTGGTGGCGGGTTCGGAGCGCATCATCGCGGACGATCGAAGCAATCCAATTGTGGGCGAGGTCCGCTGGGCGCCCGTCAAGTCGCTATGGCTCGGCACCATGACGGCGGCAGCGATCGCACTTGGTCCGCTGGTATTCGCATGGGACGCGTTCGCGTTGTTCATCGTCACGAGCGGCGTGACGCTGTGCTTCGGGCATTCGGTCGGCATGCACCGCAAGCTCATTCACGCGAGCTTCGAGTGCCCGCTGTGGCTCGAACGCGCCTGCGTCTACCTCGGCACCCTGGTCGGCATGGCCGGCCCGATCGGCATGATCCGGCTGCACGATTTCCGCGACTGGGCACAGCGTCAGCCGGCCTGTCACGATTATTCCTGCCACCGGGCGGCATTCTGGCGCGATGCCTGGTGGCAATTGCACTGCCGGCTGGTGCTCGCGCACCCGCCACAATTTCGATTGGAACCGCGCCTCGCCGGCGACCGGTTCTATGCCCTGGTGGAACGTACCTGGATGCTGCAGCAGGCCCCCTGGGCGCTGCTGTTTTTTGCGCTCGGCGGCTGGAGCTGGCTGGTCTGGGGCATTTGCGTTCGCGTGAGCGTCTGCGTCACCGGTCACTGGCTCATCGGCCACTTCGCCCATCGCAAGGGCGGCCAGACCTGGGTGATCGAGGGCGCCTCGGCGCAGGGCTACAATGTCGCCGCCGCCGGTTTCATCAGCATGGGCGAGAGCTGGCACAATAATCACCATGCGTTCCCGAACTCCGCCAGGCTGGGGCTGTTGCCCGGCCAGATCGACCTGGGCTGGTGGCTGATCAAAGACGTTCGAGGCGCTGGGTCTTGCCAGGCAGATCAGGACACCGGCCGATCTGCCTGAGCGGCCGGGCCTGCGGCGACTGCCGTCGGCTGAGCCGCGCCCGCCGGCGCTCGCAACTCTCGGGAGCGCCGAATGATGATCTTCCCTGTCGACTTTCACGGACGGATTGGACGATTGCCTTACGGCCTGTTGTCGGCCGCTTTTTTCTTCAGCCAACACGTGGTCACGCTTGCGACGTTCCGGTGGCGAGGCGCGCCGTTCAATTTCGACTGGTGGTTCGTCTTCGTTCCGCTCCGGTCACTGGTGACGCAGACGGACCAACCGGTCCTGCTGCTCGGGTTTGCCTATATGTTGGCCGTGGCATGGGCGCTGGCAGCACTCGCCTACCGGCGGGCGGTGGACGCCGATATCAACGAGTGGATCGCCGCGGCGGCGATTGCGCCATTCCTGCAGATCGCCGTGATCGCCTATCTCAGCGTCCTGCCGACGCGCAGCACATCCGTTGCGCCGCCCGCCGCGGATGGTCCCGGCGACGCGCGCGTTGATTTCGCCGGACTGATCTACGGGGTCATCGCCTGCGTCGGCGTCACGATCATCGCGGTCGCCCTCAGTACGCTGATATTCAGCGTTTACGGCTTCGGACTGTTCGTCTTCGCGCCTTTCGTCATTGGGGCAATCACCGCGTTCTTGGTCAATGCCAAATCCGACATCGGCGCAAAGCGCACCAACCAGTTGCTCGCCGTCGCCACCGCGATCGGCGCGATCGGCCTCGTCGCGGTCGCGCTCGAAGGCATCATCTGCATCGTTCTGGTGGCGCCGCTGGCGTTCGGCCTGGCCGTGCTTGGCGGCATGATGGGCCGGGCGATCGCGATTTCATCACGACGCCCGGCCCGGCAATTTCTATCCGGCTTCGCCTTGCTGCCGGTCATGTTTGCGCTCGAAAGTTTGCTGCCGGCCGAGACCAGCTTCGCGACCCAGCAGGCGATCACCGTTAATGCGCCGCCTGCAGCGGTTTGGGCCTCGCTTCTGCATATGGAGACAATCGAAACGCCGCCCGCATTGCCGTTCCGTCTTGGTGTCGCGCACCCGATCCGCGGCGATGTCATCGGCGCGGGTGTCGGTGCGCTCCGCCACGGCGAATTCTCCACCGGGATCGCGATCGAGCGCGTAACCGAATGGGAGCCCAACCGCAAGCTGGCGTTTGTCGTTGAGCAAGACGTGCCGTCGATGCGCGAGCTTAGCCCCTACCATCATGTGCATGCGCCACATGCCGTGGGCTACTTCCGCACCAGCCTGACGAGCTTTGACCTCACCCCTCGCCCGGATGGCGGCACGGACATCGTCGAACGAACAACGCACCAGTTGCGTCTCGAGCCCGTCCTCTACTGGCTGCCGATGGCACGCTGGATCGTGCGCTTGAACAACGAACGCGTCCTCAGCCACGTCAAGCACCAGGCCGAGCGGGCAACCGCGCGCGAACGCGCCGCGTCAAGCCGCGCCGATGCGCGTTAAAGCGTAATGGGTTTAAAGCGTGTCGAACCGGCGCAACGAGTTCGGTCACCTCCCCTTGAAAAGGGGAGGTCGGCGAGTGAAAGCGAGCCGGGTGGGGATCAAAATCACGTGCCCGTGTGATCCCCTCCCATCCCCCCCTTTTCAAGGGGAGGGAGCACACCGCCGCCGCAGCAACTGCCTCAAACTAAAGTCATCCCGTTCTAGGTCGCGAGGAAGCGGCCGGCGTCGGCGACAATTCGCGTACCCGTCGACACTTTCAGATGCGTAATGCACGCCATGACGGTGCGAGCGATATCTTCGGGTTCGACCACCCGTTTGAGCGGCGTGCCTTGCGCGATCTTCTCCAGCGCCGCGCGATCACGGCCGGCGACGAAATCGGTCGCCACGGCAGCCGGCGAAACGCACAGCACACGGATCTGCGGCCCCAATACGCGTGCGAGCGATAGCGTCATGGTGTCGAGTGCCGCCTTCGACGCGCAATAGCCGATATTGCTGCCGGAGCCGGTGAAGGCGGAGATCGACGAGACATTGACGATCACGCTGTCGCCGCCGGCGCGCAGCAGGGGCACGAACGCGCGGATCACGGCGAAGGGTCCACGCACATTGGTAATCAGCATGGCATCGAGCAAGGCGTCGTCGAGCGCATCGAGTTGCGCGTGCGGCACCGGGCGCGTCATGCCCGCCGAATTGACCAGGACATCGGCGCGGCCATAGGCGCTGCGCACGGCCTCGGCAGCGTCGCGGACCGAGGCCGAATTTTCGATCGCGAGGTGCAATGTGCGATGATCGCCCTTCGGCAGTTCCTTCAACAGCGCGTCCGCGCGCTCGGCGCCCTTGTTGTAGCAGATCACGACGCTGGCGCCTTCGTCCGCCAGCATCCGCACCGTCGCCGCGCCAATTCCGCTGCTGCCGCCGGTCACGACGGCAACCTTGTCCTTCAGTGTCATTGCAACCCCCCTGCCCGAGCGTCATCAGATCATATAAAGGATAAACCACACGCGCTCGCGCGCGTCCAACCGTCGACAGATGTGTGCAGTACATTGCCGTAGTGGTCAGGCGGTCTTTCGCGCGTGAATCACATCGGCCCGCCGCTCGAACGCTACCGCGAATCGCCGGAACGCCACGTCGAACATCGAGCCCATCAGCAGCCCGAGCATGCGGCTGCGGAATTCATAGGAGATGAAAAACTCCACGTCGCAGGACTGCGGGCCGGTGGGATGGAAGGTCCAGCGGTTTTCCATATGACTGAACGGCCCTTCGAGATATTCGACCAGGATCTGCAGGTTCGGCCGGTCGAGCGTAACGCGGCTGGTGAACGTCTCGCTGATCAGCTTGTAGGCGATCGTCATCTCGGCGATGACGACTTCGACATCCTCGGGCTCCGGGATGCGCTTGCGCACCTTCAGGCTGCGGCAGAGCGGCACGAATTCCGGATAGCGCTCCACGTCGGCGACGAGATTGAACATATCTCCAGCCGAATGCCGCACCTGGCGGGTGGTGGTGAATTGCGGCATGCGTCAGCGCGTACGCGCGTCGCGCGCCGCCTTGAGCCGCGCGAAGTCATCGCCGGCATGATGCGACGATCGCGTCAGCGGTGATGCCGACACCATCAGGAAGCCCTTGGCCCGCGCAATGGCTTCCAGCGCGTTGAACTCGTCGGGCGGGACGAAGCGGACCACTTCGTGGTGCTTGCGCGTCGGTTGCAGGTACTGACCGATCGTCAGAAAGTCGACGTCGGCAGAACGCAGATCGTCCATCAATTGGAGCACTTCGTTGCGTTCCTCACCCAGTCCCACCATGATGCCGGACTTGGTGAACATCGCCGGATCGATCTCCTTCACCTGCTGCAGCAGCCGGAGCGACGCGAAGTAGCGCGCGCCCGGCCGCACCGTCAGGTAGTTCGACGGCACGGTCTCGAGATTATGGTTGAACACATCCGGCCGCGCGGCGACCACGGTCGCAACGGCGCTTCCCTTGCGGAGAAAGTCCGGCGTCAGCACCTCGATCGTGGTGGCCGCGCAATGTTCGCGGATGGCCCGGATCGTCGCGGCGAAATGAGCCGCCCCGCCGTCCGGCAGATCGTCGCGATCGACCGACGTGACAACCACATGCCGGAGGCCAAGCTTGGCGGTCGCCTCGGCCACGCGTAACGGCTCGTTGGGATCAAGCGCGGCGGGAAGCCCGGTCTTGACGTTGCAGAACGCGCAGGCCCGCGTGCAGGTGTCCCCCATGATCATGAATGTGGCGTGCTTCTTCTCCCAGCATTCGCCGATATTCGGACAGCCAGCCTCTTCGCAGACGGTGTGCAGGCCGTTGGCGCGGACGATCGCCTGGGTGTCGGCATAGCCTTTGGACACCGGCGCCTTGACGCGGATCCAGTCCGGCTTCCGGTGCAGCGGCGCATCAGGACGATGCGCCTTTTCCGGATGGCGCGGGCGCGCATTCGGGCCGATATTGTCGAGAACGACGGTCATGGCGGCTCCGGGACTGAGGTCCCTTGCCGTCTACTTACGGACGGCCGCCCGCAGGCGCAAGCCGCGCGCCCCAGATATCGGGCGCGATCGCAGATCCTCACAGGCCGCCACAGTCGCCGGCTCGGCTGGCAATGCTGCGGCGATGCGGGCTTTTGACCGCGACGATGCGGGCGACATAGAGTGCCGCCGCCGCCAATAGCATCCGGGTCATATCATGTTCACGCGCCGCTCTTCCTCCTCAGTTCTGCCGCGCTCGGGCTTGCGTCCGCCGCCCGCGCCCAAGGCTTTCCGAGCCGAACCATCACCATCGTTGTACCCTATCCGCCGGGCGGTCCGATCGACACGCTGGCGCGGCTGATCGCCCAGGAGGCCGCACCGGATCTGGGCCAGACCATCGTGGTCGAGAACCGTCCGGGCGGATCCGGCATCATCGGCACCAACGCGGTGGCGCGCGCCGAGCCCGACGGCCACACGCTGGTGCTTGGCACCAACCAGACCCACGCCACTAATCAAAGCCTGGTCAAGAACTGTCCCTACGACGCGTTGAAGGATTTCACGCCGGTCGCCGGCATCGCCGCCATGCCGCACGTCCTGGTCGTGCGCAAGGGCTTCCCGGCGGAGAGCGTGGGCGACATCGTCAAGATGGCGAAGGCCAAGCCCGGCAGCCTGACCTTCGGCTCGACCGGCAACGGTTCAGGCGCCCACCTTGCCGGCGAACTGTTCAAGACCAAGGCCGGCATCGACATGCTGCATGTGCCGTTCAAGGGGCTCTCGCCGATGCTTACCGAGCTGCTCGCCGGCCGGATCGATATGAGCATCGCGCCGTTGCCGGGGCTCATCAATCAGCAGATCGAATCCGGCGCGCTGCACGCCCTCGGCGTCGCGCGCGCACAGCGTTCAACCCAGTTGCCGAAGGTTCCGACATTTGCGGAGGGTGGCGTCGCCGGCGTCGAGGCGGACGCGTGGTCGGCGTTGTTCGCTCCCGCCAAGACGCCGCCAGCAGCCGTCGACCGGCTCTATCGCGCGGTGGCAGCAGCACTGGCGAAGGACGCGGTGCGAACGCGCCTTGCGCAAATTGGCATTCCGGTCGCGCTCAAGACCCCGGCCGAGATGAACGCCGCCCTGCCGGCCGAGATCGAGAAATGGGCGGCGGTGATCAAGCTCGCGAAGGTGACCGTGAACTGACGCGCGACGCGGCCTATGCGACGACATCAAGATTGAAAAAACGGGCCGCGTTGCGCCACAGGATTTTTTCTTTGTCTGATGGCGAAATCGCCAGCGCGTCGACGATGTCGACGTGCTCCTTGGGATCAATCGGCACCGGCCCATAGTCGGTGCCGAACATGACGCGGTCGACGCCAAACACCTCGACCGCCTCGCGCACATGCGGCGCCCAGAACCCCATCGTGTCGACGCTGAACAGCGCGAGATATTCGCTCGGCAATTTCTTGCAGCGGATCGCCGCGTGCTCCGGCATGCCCTCGCAACCGAGCCGCCAGCCGAAATCGAGCCGTCCCATGCACGGCAACAGCCCGCCGCCCATGTGCGCCACCACGATCTTCAGCCGCGGATAGCGGTCGAACAGCCCTGACAGGATCATGCGCGCCATCGCCATCGCGGTGTCGAACGGCCGGCCGATCAGTTCGTCGAGCTTGTACTGATCCATCTGCTGCTCATGCCCGATCGGCACCCGGGGCGGATGGAGGAAGATCGGCACCTGCCGGTCCTCGGCCCACTCCCAGAACGCGAACGCATCATCGCCATCGAGAAACCGGCCGTGCCAGCTTGAGCATATCAGCAGGCCCTTGAAACCGAGCGCTCCGAGGCAGCGCTCGCCCTCCGCGATGTGGCTGGCGTCGAGCGGATTGAGCGTGCCGAGCCCCCAGTTTTGTGGCGATCGCGCCACGATGCCGGCGATCTGATCGTTGATCGATTTGACGATGTCGATCGCAGGCGACTTCGAGGCCCAGGAAATGCCCTCCGCGGCGAACGGCGTCGAGATGATCCGCCCGGTGATGCCGGCCTTGGCGCAGACCTCCTGCTGGAGATCGAAATCGTACATGTCGTGGTAGGACACCGCCGGCAGGCCGCGGAAATTCGTCACCGCATTCTTGCCAACCGGGACGCCGCGCATGACCTCGGCGACGCCGAACGGATCGCCGGCCACGCGCGGCGAGCAATGGGTGTGAATATCGATGATCGGGGAAGACATGATGACATCAACCTTCTGATAGCCAACACGTTTGAGGCTCGCTCGGTCGGCTCCCTCTCCCCAACCGGGGAGAGGGAGCGCACCGCGTCCGCGGTAAGGACCATCGATCCCCTCGCTAGTCAGGACTTCCAAGACGGGTGTCACATGTTCAGCACCCGGCCGTAGGCATCGAGCACCGCTTCCTTCATGGTTTCCGAGATCGTCGGGTGCGGGAAGATGGTGTGCATCAGTTCTTCTTCGGTGGTTTCCAGATTCATCGCGATGACGTAGCCCTGGATCAATTCGGTGACCTCGGCGCCGACCATGTGGGCGCCGAGAAGCTGGCCGGTCTTCTTGTCGAAGATCACCTTGACCAAGCCCTGATCCTCGCCAAGCGCAATCGCCTTGCCGTTGCCGATGAACGGAAAGCGGCCGACGCGGATGTCGATCTTCTTGTCCTTGGCGGCCTGCTCGGTGAGGCCGACGGACGCGATCTGCGGCGTGCAGTAGGTGCAGCCGGGAATGAGCCGCTTGTCCATGGGATGCGGGTTGAGCCCTTTGATCGCCTCGACGCAGACGACGCCCTCGTGCTCGGCCTTGTGCGCCAAGAGCGGCGGCCCGGCGACATCGCCGATCGCGTAGATGCCCGGCACATTGGTGCGGTTGAGCGGATCGATCACGATCGCGCCGCGTTCGGTCTTCACGCCGACCTTCTCCAGCCCGAGATTTTCGATGTTGCCGACGACGCCGACTGCCGCGATCACCCGATCGACGGTGAGCGTCTGCGTGCCGCCTTTGCCGTCGTCAATGGTGGCGGTGACGCTGTCGGCTTGTCTGTCGAGCTTCGTCACCTTGGCGCCGGTGAAAATCTTGATGCCCTGCTTTTCGAAGGCTTTGCGCGCGAACGCCGAAATCTCGGCATCCTCCGCCGGGAGGATTTGTGGCAGCACTTCGACCACCGTGACGTCAGCGCCAAGCGTGCGATAGAACGAGGCAAACTCGATGCCGATGGCGCCGGAGCCGACCACCAGCAGCGACTTCGGCATCTTGTCGGGGTTCATCGCCTCGAAATAGGTCCAGACCAGCTTCTTGTCGGGTTCGAGCCCCGGCAGCACGCGCGGCCGCGCGCCGGTCGCAATGATGATGTGCTTGGCGGCATAGGAGCCCGGACCGAGCGCGCCTTTCGGCGCCTCGGTCTTCGACGCCTTCACGGTGATCTTGCCGGGCGCGTCGATCACCGCCTCGCCCCAGATCAGCGACACCTTGTTCTTGCGGAACAGGAACGAGACGCCGTCGGACAGCCGTTTCGCCACGCCGCGCGAGCGGGTGATGACGGCCTTCGGATCGAACGTTACGTTTTCAGCGGAGATGCCGAACTCCTTGGCGTTCTGCATCAGGTGGAAAACATCGGCCGTGCGCAGCAGCGCCTTGGTGGGAATGCAGCCCCAGTTGGTGCAGATGCCGCCGAGATAATCGCGCTCCACCACCGCGGTCTTGAAGCCAAGCTGCGCCGCGCGGATCGCGGTGACGTAGCCGCCGGGGCCGGAACCGATGATGATGATGTCGAAGGACTCTGCCACTTAGGTCTCCGTCTTGATGTCCGCCGGCGTCGCCATCAATGCTGCCGATGCGGCCTCAGCCGCGCGGCGGCGCACCAGAACGACGCGCACCAGGCATTCGATCGCCGCCAACCCGACAAAGATCGCAATACCAGCCATCAGCAACAATTGCGAGATGCTTCGCGCCAGTTGCTCGCCTGATATGAACGACCCATGCAGCACCGACTGGCCGAGTGGACTGACCGCCGCGATGACGGCCACGATGCCGGTGATCCACGGCCAACGTGTCATCCGTCGTGCTCCACATCTGCCGCACCGCAAGGTGACACGGCGCCGGTCCTCTCACATTTTCATCTTGGCGGTCTTCACGCAGTCGTTGTTCATCCCGTCGAACATCGCATCCGCGGGTTCGAAGCGTTTGTTGAGGTCGGCGGGCGGAATGCGCGATGCTTCGCGTACGACCTTGTCGAGTTCCCAGGTCAGGTGCGTGTAGCGCTCTCGCGTCGCATCGTCCTGCATGTTGGCCAGATAAGTGCCGAGCGCGCCCACCTTATTGACCGCATTGGCGGCTTCGATCTGCGCCGCGGCTGCGCCAGCGACCGGCGCGCCGCTCGTTCGCTCACGCTCGCCGTTTTCGCTGACGACACCGGCGCGGAACTTGACCTGGAAATAGGCGTCGATGATTTCCTTGCAGCTTTTCAGCGTTTCGCCGCGCGCGATGTTGCGCTGGATGATGTCGACAAACCGGTTGTTGAGGTAGCCATTATAGATCGAGGTGATGAGCGACAGCGTCGCAATGAACATCGGGAAATAGGTAACCACAGCCGTCCGGATCGTGACTTCACGCTCGCTCATTGCCGCGCGCTCGATCGTGGACGCCGACACGGTCGGAGCATGGCTCACACCACCATCATCACCGGACTCTCGATCAGCGTCCTGAACGCGCCGAGAAGCTCGGCGCCGAGCGCGCCGTCGACCGCGCGATGATCGCAGGAGAGCGTGACGCTCATGATGTGCGCGGCCTCGATCCTGCCGCCGCGCACCACTGCACGCTCCTCGCCGGCGCCGACCGCCAGGATGGTCGACTGCGGCGGATTGATCACCGCGGTGAAGTCCTTGATGCCGTACATGCCGAGGTTGGAGACCGAGGTGGTGCCGCCCTGATATTCGTTCGGCTTGAGCTTTCGTCCCCGGGCGCGGGCGGCAAGGTCGCGCATCTCGTTGGAAATGACCGAGAGCGATTTCAATTCGGCTTGCCGAACGATCGGCGTGATAAGCCCGCCCGGCAGCGCGACCGCGACGCCGACGTCGGAATGCTTATGCTTAAGCATGCCGCCATCGCTCCAGCTCACATTGGCATCGGGAATGCGCTGCAAAGCAAGCGCCAGCGCCTTGATGACGAAGTCGTTGACCGAAAGCTTGTAGGCCGGCTTGCCGTCCTTGTCCTTGGGCGCAATGGCATTGATCTCCTCGCGCGCCGCGAGCAGCTTGCCGATGTCGCAGTCCATCGTCAGATAGAAATGCGGGATGGTCTGCACCGAAGCAGTGAGCCGCTGCGCGATCGTGCGCCGCATGCCGTCGTGCGGAATGAGGTCGTAGCTGCCCGGCTGATAGAGCGCCAGTATTTGGCTATCCGGCATTGCGGCCGCCGCCACCGGCGTGCCTGCGGCAGCGGGTGCGCGCGCCGGTGCAAGGCCCTGCCCCGATTTCGCTGCCGTCACATCGCGCGCGATGACGCGGCCGTGCGGGCCGGTCCCGGTGATACGGGCAACCTCGATGCCCGCCTCTTTCGCCAGCCGTCGGGCGAGCGGTGAGGCGAAGATACGGTTGGCGCCAGTTGTGGCTGGAGAGACCCGCGCCCCCTCACCCCCACCCTCTCCCCTTTGGGGAGAGGGAGCCGTCCGTGTTTGTGGAGAGGAGCTCGCTGCTTGTGGTACGGCCCGCTGTGCTCCGTCTCCCCCTCGGGGAGAGGGCTGGGGTGAGGGGGTAACCGGCGTTGCTGCCTGATCTGGCGTGATGCTCGGCTTCGCCGCCGTGCCTTTGCCAGCCGTGGCGGCGGCGGTCTTCACATCCTCGCCCTCCGCGGCGATCACCGCGATCAGGGAATTGACCGGCACGTCCTGAGTGCCTTCCGGCACGACGATCTTGGCCAGCACGCCGTCGTCGATCGCCTCGTATTCCATCGTCGCCTTGTCGGTCTCGATCTCGGCGATCACGTCGCCGGATTTGACCTTGTCGCCCTCCTTCTTGAGCCACTTGGCGAGGTTGCCCTTCTCCATGGTGGGCGACAACGCGGGCATGAGAATGTTGACCGGCATGGTGGGCTCGCGTTTGGTCTAACTGATCGCGCTGGTTGCGCCTGGGTTGGTGGGCGCATCCATCTCGGCATCGAACATCGACCGGATCAGCTCAAGCGCTTCGTCTTCGCTGAGCTTGGTCTCGGTGGCGAAGATACGCGCAGCATGGCGCGCCACGTCGGCGATCAGCATGCCCCAGGCCTGCGGGTCGTCGAAGGCGCGCACGAGCGACACGTGCAGGCCGCCGTCTACGATCGCGGCGCGCAACACCTCCACGCCGCCGTGCTCCAGCGCGGTCGGTGGCACGGAAAGCGCCTGATAGGGGGAAGCCATCGCAATCACCGGTAACAGACGGCCTTGGCCGCCGCGACCACTTCGGCGACCGACGGCAGCGCAAGCTTTTCGAGATTGGCCGCATAGGGCATCGGCACGTCCTGGCCGGTAACGCGGGCAACCGGCGCATCGAGATAGTCGAACGCCTCCTCCATCACGCGCGCGGCAATCTCAGCGCCGACGCCCGACTGCCGCCAGCCCTCCTCGACGGTGACGATGCGGCCGGTCTTACGCACCGACGTAACGATCGTATCGCTGTCCATGGGCTTGAGCGTACGCAGATCGATGACTTCGGCATTGATGCCGTCTTTAGCAAGTTCGTCGGCCGCTTTGAGCGCGTAGGTCATGCCGAACGACCATGCGACGATGGTCACATCGCCGCCGGAACGCACGATCTTTGCCTTGCCGATCGGCACGAGATAGTCGTCGAGTTTCGGCACCGGCGAGCTGTGGCCGTAGAGGATTTCATTTTCGAGAAAGATCACCGGGTTGGGATCGCGGATCGCGGCTTTGAGCAGGCCCTTGGCGTCCGCCGCCGTGAAGGGCGCGATCACCTTGAGACCGGGGATGTGCGAATACCAGGACGAATAATCCTGGCTGTGCTGCGCCGCGACGCGCGCCGCCGCGCCATTCGGTCCACGGAACACGATCTGCACGCCGATCTGCCCGCCCGACATGTAGCGGGTCTTGGCGGCCGAATTGATGATCTGGTCCATCGCCTGCATGGCGAAGTTGAAGGTCATGAACTCGACGATCGGCTTGAGCCCGGCGAGCGCCGCGCCCACGCCCAATCCCGCGAAACCGTGCTCGGTGATCGGCGTATCGATCACCCGCATAGCGCCGAATTCCTGCAGCAGGCCCTGCGTGACCTTGTAGGCGCCCTGATATTCGGCGACCTCCTCGCCCATCACGAACACGTCCTTATCGCGCCGCATCTCCTCTGCCATGGCATCCCGCAGCGCCTCGCGCATGGTCATGGTGACCATTTCGGTGCCCTCAGGGACATCCGGCTCGGGCAGTGCCGCCGGTTGCGGCGGTGTCATCAGCGCCGACGCCGGAGGCGCGGGCTGGCGCGCCGCGCGCACCGCCGGATCTTCCGCAGCCATCGCCGGCGTAACGGATTCCTCGCCTTCCTCCTTGAGTTCGGGATGCTCATTCTTGGCGGCGGAGAGCTTCGCAGGCCTGGCGCCGTCCTTCAGCGCCGCCGCGTCCTCGCCCTCTTCCAGGATCATGGCGATCGGCGTGTTGACGGCAACGTCGGTGGTGCCTTCCGGAATCAGAATGCGCCCGAGCGTGCCCTCGTCGATCGCCTCGTATTCCATCGTCGCCTTGTCGGTCTCGATCTCGGCGATGATGTCGCCGGGCTTGACCTTGTCGCCCTCCTTCTTGAGCCACTTGGCGAGGTTGCCCTTCTCCATCGTGGGCGAGAGCGCGGGCATCAGGACTTCAATCGGCATGGACGCGGTTATCCGTTGGCGGCTTAGCGGGAAATGCGCGCGAGATTGGTTGCGATCGATGTCGCCGCGGCGGCGACCGTCAGGCAGGTCAGGAACGCAACCAGCGCCTTGTTGACGTTGGCGGCATGTGCGGAGGCGGCGCCCTTCAGCCGCTTGAGCGCGAACGGCCAGCCGACGACTGCGAGCCAACCCACGCGGTGCTCTGGCTCGCCCGCAATCGTCCGCAACGTCGCCGCATAGAACCATGCGCCCACGATCCAGCTTGCGATTGCTCCCGCAAGCGCCAGACCTGCTACGATGGCGGCGAACAGGCTCATCGGCTCAACGATAGACGTCGGTGAAGAGCTCGGCCGGATCGGGCTCGGCGTCGTTGATCGCGAATTCCGATGCCTCGTTGACGGTGGCGCGCACCTGGGCATCGATCTTCTTCAACGCCTCTTCATTCGCAAAGCCCTTTTTCAAGAGGCGGCTGCGCACCTGTTCGATCGGATCGTGCTCGGTGCGTACCTTGTCGACTTCCTCCTTCGGCCGGTACTTCGCCGGGTCCGACATGGAATGGCCGCGGTAGCGGTAGGTCAGCATCTCCAGAATGATCGGGCCGTTGCCGCCTCGGCACCATTCCACCGCGCGCTCAGCCGCGGCCTTGACGGCGCGCACATCCATGCCGTCGACCTGCTCGCCCGGCACCCCGTGCGCGGCGCCACGCTTCGACAGGTTTGTGTTGGACGGACGCGCGCGCGACTGACGTTCCCATCCCGTACTGGTTGTTCTCGATCACATAGACCACCGGCAGCTTCCACAGCTCGGCCATGTTGAAGCTCTCGTAAACCTGCCCCTGATTGGTGGCGCCGTCGCCGAAATAGGTCAGCGAGACATGGTCCGTCCCGCGGTACTTGGCGGCGAACGCGAGGCCGGTGCCGAGGGGGACCTGGGCGGCGACAATGCCGTGACCGCCGAAGAACCCCTTCTCCACCGAGAACATGTGCATCGAGCCGCCCTTGCCCTTGGAATACCCGCCCCGCCGGCCAGTCAGTTCCGCCATCACGCCCTTCGGGTCCATGCCGCACGCCAGCATGTGGCCGTGGTCACGGTAGCCGGTGATGACCGCATCGCCCTCCTTGGTCGCCATCTGCATGCCGACCACCACGGCCTCCTGGCCGATATAGAGGTGGCAAAAGCCCCCGATCAGGCCCATTCCGTACATCTGACCGGCTTTTTCTTCGAACCGGCGGATGAGCAGCATATCGCGATAGGCCTGGAGTTCCTGCTCCTTGCTGAACTCCGGCACGGCCGGGGCGTCCGGCGCAGGTTCCGCGGCTGCCCGGCGGGCAGGCGGCGCCGCTGTTTTGTTGCTAGCGACGGCCATTTCTCTCCTCGGGTGGTGGAAATCCTAGCGGCGGACGCACCGCTCCGTCCCCAATAGCCGAAATCTCCGGGCGACGAAAGCACAGGGACGGCCGCATGCAACCGGATATGGGCGCTCGGAGGAGGTTTTCCAAACCTTCCGGATGGCACGCCCGGCAGGACTGGAGATCAGGGCTTGAGCGGGAACGTCAGTTCGCGGGGATCGGCGTAGTCGAGCATTGCGCGGGCGCGTTCGTCGAGCATGTCGGGATCGATGCTGTCCGACCGCAGCAGCGACACCCGGCGCTCCCAGGTGGCGTGCTCTGCCTTGAGCGTCGCAAGATCGCCGCTCAATTGGGCGATCTGCTGATCGAGGTCCTGACGCGCCTTGAGGCCGCGGCTGCCGGTGTAGGCGTTCACGCCGAAATAGCCGATCACCAGCCCGGCGATCGTATAGAGCGCGAGCGCGTTGAGAACGGTGCGAAGCCATTTGCGGGTGACCATCCCGCGAAGATGCCGCGCCGGCGTTAAGGCAGCTTTAATGGACTCAGGCGGGCGTGCCGTCTCTACGGTGTCAGCCGCCGACCTTGGAGCGGTATTCGTTGAGCACGAAGTTGATCGCGCGCTTGCCGCGGTTGCGCAGGACGCGCAGCGGCCCCTGGTCGACGAAATACGTGAGCAGGATCGAATCGCGCGTCTTCACTTCCGGGCCGATCCGGTCGGCCGAATGCCAGGTGTTGTCGCCGACCGCGAAGGCGTAGCCGGTATTGGGCGAGAACTTCATCTGGGTGTGCTTCGGCATGCTGCCGTCCGGCAGCCGGTCGTGGAAGATGGTGCCGATGTGGCTGGTCGCATTGTCGCCCGGCAGGTAAAGCTGCACCGTGATGCCCTTCCAGCGCGTGTCGGTGTGCGGCGTGATCAGATAGCCCGGAATGTCGCGCGTCAGAATCGGGATCGGGTACATGCCGACCTTGGCGAAGTCGTCGCCGAACCGGCGCTTGAGGCCGGGCGCCAGCATGCGCACGAACGCTTGCTTCAACTCCTCCGAGCAGAGCGCGCGGCCGACGAAGTCCCAGACCGCGCGTTTCGCCGGCGGCAGGTGGCGGATGTATTCGGGGAACAGGTCGATCTTGACCCGCGTATGGGTGCCGTCGGCGAGATCGTGCCCCTTGGCACGGCCGTGCATCGGCCGATAGTCGGAGATCTCCGGCATGGCACGCAGCATCGCGGCATAGACGTCATCGGGAAATATCCGGTCGAGCACCAGGTGATAGAACGGTTGCTCGCTGACGCGCGCGGCATCGACCGACGCGGCGACGAACTCACTCAGGTTTCGCGTCACCTTGTCGAGCGCGCCCTGGGGGGCGATTCTCTGTTCCGCCTGAACCAAGTCGATTGAATCGGTCATTGTTCGATCCAGTTTGTCTTCGTTCCAAATTACAATTTCAGTATAGCCGGAAGCCCGTGCGGTATCGAGCGCTCACCGCAACGTCTTGAGCGCCGCACGGCCGGCATATTGCGCCTGGGCGCCGAGTTCCTGCTCGATGCGCAGCAGTTGGTTGTACTTGGCGGTGCGGTCGGAACGCGCCAGCGAGCCGGTCTTGATCTGCCCGCAATTGGTCGCGACCGCGAGATCGGCGATGGTTGAATCCTCGGTCTCGCCGGAACGATGCGACATCACTGCCGTATAGCCGGCCTTGTGCGCCATTTCGACGGCGGCCAGCGTTTCGGTCAGCGTGCCGATCTGGTTGACCTTGATCAGGATCGAATTGGCGATGCCCTTCTTGATGCCTTCGGAGAGCCGCGTCACGTTGGTGACGAACAGGTCGTCGCCGACGAGTTGGCATTTGCAGCCGATGGCGTCGGTCAGGAGCTTCCAGCCCTCCCAATCGTCTTCGGCCATGCCGTCCTCGATCGACACGATCGGATAGCGCGCAACGAGTTGAGCGAGGTAATCCACCTGCTCTTTCCTGGAACGGGTCGTGCCTTCGCCCTCGTAGCGGTAGGCGCCGTCGTGGAAGAACTCGGTCGCGGCGCAATCGAGCGCGAGCATCACATCCTTACCAGCCGCGTAGCCGGCCTTCTCCACCGCCTGCATGACGAAATCGAGCGCGGCGCTGGCTGACGGCAGGTTGGGCGCGAAGCCGCCTTCGTCGCCCACGTTGGTGTTGTGACCGGCCTGCTTGAGCGACGACCGCAGCGTATGGAAAATTTCCGAACCCATGCGCAGCCCCTCGGCGAACGAGGGAGCGCCGACCGGCATGATCATGAATTCCTGGAAGTCGATCGGGTTGTCGGCATGCACGCCGCCGTTGACGATGTTCATCATCGGCACCGGCAGAAGGCGCGCGGCGGTTCCGCCGACATAACGATAGAGTGGAGCCTCGTGCGCGATTGCGGCGGCTTTGGCGGCGGCGAGCGAGACGCCCAGAATGGCGTTGGCGCCGAGGCGGGCCTTGTTGGGGGTGCCGTCGAGCGCGATCATCGTCTCGTCGATCTTGACCTGCGCCTCGGCGTCCATGCCGCCGATCGCATCGAATATCTCGCCGTTGACCGCATCGACCGCCTTGCCGACGCCCTTGCCGAGGTAGCGCTGGCCGCCGTCGCGCAATTCGACCGCCTCGTGCGCCCCGGTCGAGGCGCCCGATGGCACGGCGGCGCGGCCGCGCGAACCGTCTTCGAGGATGACATCGACCTCGACGGTCGGGTTGCCGCGGCTGTCAAGAATCTCGCGGCCGATGATATCGACGATGGCAGTCATGAAGGCTCACTGGTTTGCGCATGATCTTGTCCGAAAACCGGTCCCGATTTTTCGGGATCATGCGTCCGGCATTGGCCGGGCTTCTACCTGATCCGGGATGGCCTTGTCATGCCCCCGTCTGTGCACCCTTGCGATTGGCGGGCGGCCGGGGCAGATGGTATTGAGAATGGCCAAATCCCTGCATCATCTCGGCAAGCTCTCCCGCCTGCCCGCCTCGCCCGAGGAGGCTGTGCTCGACCGGGTCGCCAATCCCCATGCGGACACCAACTACGTGGCGCGCTTCACCGCGCCGGAATTCACCACGCTCTGCCCGATCACCGGACAGCCCGATTTCGCGCATCTCGTGATCGACTATGTGCCAGGAAAGTGGCTGGTCGAATCGAAGTCGCTGAAGCTCTATCTCGCGAGCTTCCGCAGCGTCGGCGGCTTCCACGAGGACTGCACGCTCAAGATCGGCAAGCGGCTCGCCGCGCTGCTCAAGCCGAGATGGCTGCGCATCGGCGGCTACTGGTATCCGCGCGGCGGCATGCCGATCGACGTATTCTGGCAGACCGGACGGCTGCCGGCGGGCGTCTGGCTGCCCGACCAGGGCGTCGCGCCCTATCGCGGCCGCGGTTGACGGCAACGCACCAAGTCTAATTCGACCCGCCGCGGTGGCGAAGCAGGCGCGAGCAGACCAGCCCGACCGTCACGAGAACCGCCGCCCCGACGAACATGGTCGGCTTCATGCCGCCGTGGGAGAAGCCATAGCCGTAGACCACCGGTCCGATGGCCTGGCCCATGAAGAAGAACGTCGAGTGCAGCGACATCGCGGCGCCGCGGGCGGTCTGCGAGAGGTCGGTGACGTGGACCTGGATGCAACTGTGCAGCAGGTAAAAGCCGAATCCAAACAGTGCGAAGATCCCGATCTGCGTCACCCACGAGAATTGCAGCGCAATCAGCACGAGCCCGGTGGCGGCGAAGGTTCCCCCCAGGATCATCAGGCGCGGCTCGGTGACGCGGGCCACGATCCACGGAACCGACAGCGAATAAACGACACCGCCAAGCGCAAAGCAGCCGATCAACAGCCCCGCAACCGCGGCGCTCGGCTGGCCGCTGGCGATCAGCAGCAGGGCGACGAAGGGAAACAGTCCGTGCACAAAGATCGCCTCGAAGAACACCGAGCCGAAGCAGATCTTGGCGCGTGGATCGGCAAAGATGCCGCGGAAATTCGCGAGCACGGTGGCGCGATTGAACGGCTTGGGCTTGGGCCTGACAAAGCCGCGAAAGAAGAAGAATGCCGCAATCGCTCCGACCAAGCCGAACAGCGAGATTATGCCGAATACCGCCCGCCAGCCGAACAGATCGCCGATCGCGCCGGCGAACGACGCACCCAGCACGTTTCCGGTGAGCCCGACGGCCAACAGCCGGCCGATGGCGACCTGACGCTTGCTCGACCGGCACGAGGTCTCCGATCAACGCCATGCCAACTGGAAAGATGCCGCCCGCCAAAAGCCCGGCCAGGATCCGCATTGCCAGCAGCAGTTCGAAGCTGGTTGCAAAAGCGCACACCAACCCAGCGAGCGACACGATCAGCAGACTGACATTCATGAGCCGGGTCTTGCCGAAGAAATCGGCAATCGTACCCAGCACCGGCTGAACCAGCGCATAGGGCAGCGTAAAGGCCGTCGACAACAATGCCACGGTCTTGACGTCGACGTTCAGGTCAGCCGCGATCTGCGGGATGACCGGATCGACCGCGCGGGAAAACAAGGTCTGCGCGAAGACCACCAGGGCGACGATTTTCAGGATCGGAGGGATGGTGGGACTCGCTTGAATTCAGCTCGGCATACTCGCTGGTCGTCAGCTCTTGGCCAGCCGGTCGAATTCGATCAAGCGGCGCAACAGCCCCTCCATCTGTTTGAGCGGCACCATGTTCGGGCCGTCGGACGGCGCCCTGTCGGGGTCCTGATGAGTCTCGATGAAGACGCCAGCGACACCGACCGCGACCGCGGCGCGCGCCAGCACCGGCACGAATTCCCGCTCGCCACCCGAGGAGTTCCCCTGCCCGCCCGGCTGCTGCACCGAATGTGTGGCATCGAAGATCACCGGCGCGCCGGTGGTGCGCGCCAGGATCGGCAGCGCGCGCATATCGGACACGAGCGTGTTGTAGCCGAACGACGCGCCGCGTTCTGTCACCAGCACGTTGCTGTTGCCGGCGCCGGTGATCTTGGCCACGACGTTGCCCATATCCCAGGGCGCAAGGAACTGCCCCTTCTTCACGTTGATGACGCGGCCGGTCTGCGCGGCCGCGATCAGCAGATCAGTCTGCCGGCAGAGGAACGCCGGAATTTGCAGCACATCGACAACCTCGGCAGCAAGCACACATTGCAGCGCATCATGCACGTCGGTGAGAACCGGCACTCCAAGCTGGTCGCGAATATCCGCGAAGATCGGCAGCGCGGCTTCGAGCCCGACGCCGCGAGCGCTCTTTGCGCTGGTGCGGTTCGCCTTGTCGAATGAGGTCTTGTAGACAAATCCGATGCCGACCCGGGCGGTGATCTCCTTCAGCGCGGTTGCCATTTCGAATGCGTGTTCGCGGCTTTCGAGCGCGCACGGCCCCGCAATCAGCGTGAGCGGCAGCGCGTTACCGAAACGCACTTCTCCCACGGCGACGACCGGATTGGGCACTGGTTCGACGACGATGTTCATGGCCCGCGACCTTGCGCCGGGCGCATTCAGGGGTCAACCACGGCGCGGGCATGGGCCAATCTGCCCGCCACATAGGTCGCGCGGACCGCGCGATCGTCGCCGATCGTGGCCAGTACGGCGAGCGTCTCTTCGATCGAGCGCGCGCGGGCATTGCGGAACGCCATGAGCGGCGTCGCCTGCGGATCGAGCACGATCATGTCGGCCTCATATCCAGGCGCGAGCGTGCCGAGGCGGTCATCGAGCGCGAGTGCACGCGCGCCGCCGAGCGTCGCAAGATAGAAAGCTTCGACCGCATCGATTGGCCCGCCACGAAGCTGTGCGACCTTATAAGCCTCGCCCATGGTGGTGAGCAGCGAGAAGCTCGTGCCGCCGCCGATGTCGGTGCCGAGCCCGACATGCACCGGACGGCGGGGATCGCGCGCCTCGCGCATCGCGAACAAGCCGCTGCCCAGGAACGTGTTCGAGGTCGGACAGTGCGACACCGCCGTGCCACTTTCGTGACAGCGCGCAAACTCGCTCTCGCCGAAATGCACGCCGTGCGCCAGCACCGCGCGCCGGCCGGTCAGGCCATAGTGGTCGTAGACATCGAGATAGTCGCGCCGCTCCGGAAATAGCTCCGCCACGCGTGCGATCTCGGCGCGGTTCTCGGCGATGTGAGTCTGCACGAACACCTCGGGATGCTCGCGCCACAGGCTGCCGGCCAGTTCAAGTTGCTCTGGCGTGCTGGTGACCGCAAAGCGCGGCGTGATGGCGTAGAGCGCGCGGCCGCGGCCATGCCACTTGGCGATCAGCGCCTTCGATTGGTCATAGCCGGAGCGCGCGGTGTCCATCAGCGCCGGCGGCGCCTCGCGATCCATCAGCACCTTGCCGGCGATGATACGTAGATTGCGCCGCTCCGCCTCCTCGAACAGCGCATCGACCGATCCCGCATGCACCGAGCAGAACACCAGCGCGGTGGTCGTGCCGTTGCGGACGAGTTCGTCGCAGAACACGCGCGCGGTGTCGCGGGCGACCGCTTCGTCGGCGAAGGCCTGCTCGGCGATGAAGGTGTAGTCGCTGAGCCAGTCGAGCAGTTGCTTACCCTGTGCGCCGATGATTCCGGTTTGCACGTAGTGGATATGCGTGTCGATGAAACCCGGGGCGATCAGCGAGCCGGAATAATCAGCGATTGCGACGCCGACCGGCAGATCCGCCTTGAGCGTCGCGTAAGGCCCGACGCTTTCGATCAGCCCGTCGCGGCAGATGATGAGCCCGTCCGGCTCATGCACGAAGGCTTTCGCCGGATCGCCGAGAACGGGATCGTCCAGGCAGTAGGTGAGTGTCCCTCGCAGCGCGGTAACGAAACCATTGCCGGTGGCCGGGATCATGCGCCCTCGTCATTCGAACGCGAGCGTCGCGCCCATGGCGGCGGCCGGGCCAACGACAAAGCGTCCCATGTGACGGGCAAATGCGATGCCACCTGCGTTCAATGCCGCGGCAAGCGCCGCCGGATCACGCACGTTTAACCGAAGCGCGGCGAGCCTGGCGCCCGTCGAGATATCGGGCGGCTCGACGCCGAAATGACTGCGAAATGCGGATGGGTCCATGATCTGGATTTCGCCGCGCGGCGTCGAAGCCGAAACGCCGCTCGATGTGGCATGCAGATCCCGCACGCCGGTGAACGACGAGAGAAAAACGTGGTGGTCGGCCGGATTCTCGGCGACCAGCACCACGCCCGCAACGCCCTCTGCCGTATTGGGATGCTGCTGGAACGCTGGATTCCAGAAGTTTTCGGGAAAGTGCTGCTGGCAGGTTGCAAAGCCGGCGTCAGGCGCCCCGTCGTCGCGGGCAAACGCGAGCGAGAATCCGACTTTCACCGCCGTGCCGTCCGGCCGGGCCCCCTCGCGCTCGAACGAGATCGCGTCGGAGGCGGCAATGCCGGCGGCCTTGAAGTCGGCCGCATCAGCAGCCGCATCGCGGCTTTCCAGGATCAGCAGTGAGAACCCCTCCCGATGCGTCAGGAAGGTCTGGTTGAACCGCGCGAACAACTCCGAGAAGCCGTCGGCACCGAGCTTGTCGGGCTCCGCCATCGTCAGCAGTTCGACGAAGAAGCCCGGAAGCTGGACGAGATGATTGTGCGTGCCCCAAGGATGACGGTTGCGCGCGCCCACGGTAAATCCGAGCCGCCGGTAGAGTTCGGCACCGGCGTCGAGATCGTGCACCGCATGAACGATATGATCGAGGCCGCGGGGCATCGGCCGGTTACTTCACCGCCGAGAACGACGTCGGCTGCAGGAACATGTTGTTGATCGAGGCGACGATCGGACCATCCTTCTCACTGTCGGCGCGCTTGGCGATCCATTCCGGGTCGGTCGCGAACTTGTTCCATTTCTGCTCGCGCTCGGCGAGCGATTCCCACGCCAGCAGATAATGCAGATCCTGGTTGCCGCCGGGGCCGACCAGCACGGTCCAGAATCCCGCCTGCCGGATGCCGTGACGATTCCAAAGCTCGAGCGTCGTCGACTCGAACCGCTTGAGCAGCGCGGGCAGCCGGCCGGTGACGCAATGATAAATGCGCAGTTCGTAGATCATGGTCGCCTCATGTTGGGGACGCGAAGGCGGCCGACGTTAATGGCGGCGGCGGGAAAGGCAAAGGGCGATCAATCTGCGCAGAGCCGAGTATCACCAATTCCGTTCGCCGGGCTTGATTGTCGGATCGACGAGATCGATTTTCTCGCTTGGCGGAAAACCGAATATCTCCTCGAATTGCTGATCGCCGAGAAGCTTAGCTGCTTGGTCGAGGACCCGTTGGTTGTGCTGATTTAATTCCTGCGCAGACATCGCGGCCGCGTCGGGCGCCCGCATAGCAACTATCCGCTGCGCCTCCGTTCGCAACGCCAACAGTTCGCTGAGCCTCGGGTCCTGGTTGCCCAAGACCTGGCGCGCACGCGCCTCAAATTCGTCCGGTGGACCTGCCATTGGGACACCTTCCGCCGCCGTCAGCACCTGCGGTGCCCTGCACGACCTGATCTTGTTCGCCCAAGCGACGTGTTGCAGCCCGTAGGTGCCGTACAAGAACGTGCTGGCCGCATAGCCGCGTGCACCCTGAACGGTCATCGGTTGGGCACCGCCGACGTATAACACCTGAGGCGGTCAACTGATGGCAAACGCCATCCACTCCATAGATGAAAATCGTGCCGCGCGCGGCCGGCACATTTCGTGAGTTCCGCGTTCGGTTGCACCAGACACTGTGCAATTGCCAAGTCGCCAATCTGCGTGCCCAGGAAACCGGTCGGGTTCGCCGGAGTCCCCCAGTGGCGTGAAACGAACCCCAACAATACCAGTAGCATTCGCCGGCTGCCGCGACTTGCTGATCGTTCGAATAGGTTGTCGCCCGATTGTCATAGGATGTGACCCAGGTGTGGTCGACCGGCGATCCACTGGTGAAAGCTGGGACCACCCAAGCAAACAGCGTTCGGTTTGGCGCCATGAGGTGTTCCTCCTTGCGCATTCAGGACGAAGGCGTCAGCCAACATCCATGCGCACTCGCAAGAGGAGATGAAATATCACATTGCAACTTTAAATAATAGCCAGCAGGTACGGGATTCCCGACACTACACCAGCCGGCTCTGGTCGACCGCCGCGCCGATGAACGATGAGAACAGCGGGTGCGGCTCGAACGGCCGCGACTTCAGCTCGGGATGGTACTGCACGCCGATGAACCAGGGATGGTCCTCGTATTCGATGATCTCGGGCAGCAGCCCGTCGGGCGACATGCCGCAGAAGCGCATGCCGTGCTGCTCGAGCCGGCCCTTGTAGGCGGTGTTGACCTCGTAGCGGTGGCGGTGGCGCTCGGAAATCTCGGTCGCGCCGTCGTAGATCCCGCGACACCTGGCTGCCGCGCTGGAGCACCGCCGGATAGGCGCCGAGCCGCATGGTGCCGCCGAGGTCGCCGCTCCTGCGCGCGCTTCTCGCAGCTCGTTGCCCTTCATCCATTCGGTCATCAGGCCGACGACGGGCTCGGGCGTCGGGCCGAACTCGGTCGAGTTCGCCTCCGCGATGCCGCACAGATTGCGCGCCGCCTCGATCACCGCCATCTGCATGCCGAAGCAGATGCCGAAATACGGCACGTGGCGCTCGCGCGCGAACTGCGCGGCGCGGATCTTGCCTTCGGCGCCGCGCTCGCCGAAGCCGCCGGGCACCAGGATGCCGTTGACGTGTTCGAGGAACGGCGCCGGGTCCTCGCTCTCGAAGACCTCGGACTCGATCCAGTCGAGGTTGACCTTGACCTTGTTGGCGATGCCGCCGTGCGACAGCGCCTCGATCAGCGATTTGTAGGCGTCCTTCATGCCGGTGTACTTGCCGACGACCGCGATGGTGACCTCGCCTTCCGGATTGCGGATGCGCTCGTTGATCAGCCGCCAGCGGGCAAGGTCGGGCTCCGGCGCCGGCTCGATGCCGAACGCGGCCAGCACCTCGCCGTCGAGCCCGGCGTCGTGATAGGCCAGCGGCACGGCGTAGATGTTGTCGACGTCGAGCGCCTCGATCACCGCGCTTTCGCGCACGTTGCAGAACAGCGCGAGCTTGCGCCGCTCGTCCTTCGGGATCGGCCGGTCGGAGCGGCACAGCAGGATGTCGGGCTGGATGCCGATCGAGCGCAGTTCCTTGACCGAGTGCTGGGTCGGCTTGGTCTTCAGTTCGCCGGCGCCGGTGATGAACGGCAGCAGCGTCAGGTGGATGTAGACCGCGTGATTGCGCGGCAGGTCGTTGCCGAGCTGGCGGATCGCCTCGAAGAACGGCAGGCCCTCGATGTCGCCGACCGTGCCGCCGATCTCGCACAGCACGAAATCGTAGCCCTCGTTGCCGTCGCGGATGAACTCCTTGATGGCGTTGGTGACGTGCGGGATGACCTGGACGGTGGCGCCGAGATAGTCGCCGCGCCGCTCCTTGGCGAGGATGTCCTGGTAGATGCGGCCGGTGGTGATGTTGTCCTGGCGGGTCGCCGGGCGGCCGGTGAAGCGCTCGTAGTGGCCGAGGTCGAGGTCGGTCTCGGCGCCGTCGTCGGTGACGAAGACCTCGCCGTGCTGGTAGGGCGACATCGTGCCCGGATCGACGTTGAGATAGGGGTCGAGCTTGCGCAGGCGGACCTTGTAGCCGCGCGCCTGCAGCAGCGCGCCGAGCGCTGCCGATGCGAGACCCTTGCCGAGGGAGGAGACCACGCCGCCGGTGATGAAGATGTACCGCGCCATGGGACTTAACGTTTAAGCCGCTGGAAGCGATTCGACGAGTGGATTATCGGCGGCGGCGGCGTCGCCATGCAGCTTTTGCATGTCGACGGATAATCGTGCCTGAACAGAGCGTTGCCGCAATTTCTTAATGCCCTGACCGCGTCAGCCATTCGCGTGGTGCATGACCCTTCCACAGAAAGCCGAAGGGCCGGTCACCCGGCCCTTCGAAGCTTCGCGCTACTGCGACCGCGGCACCTGCGGTCCGCGGGCGGCGGCGGTCCAGCCGGCGGCGTCTCCTGCTTGCGCAAGTATCGAGCACGCCCGCCGCTGGTCGGCGCCGGCGCGCCGGGCGCCTGCTGGTCGGGGCGCCGGTGCTGCGAATGATCGAACTCGGCTTGCGGTCCATGCCCGCCAGGATCGACAGCATCAGGCTGGTGGCAAAAAAAGCCCCCGCCAGGATCGCGGTCGTCCGGGTCAGCACGTTCGATGTCCCGCGGCTCGACAGGAAACCGCCGCCGCCACCGCCGCCGATGCCAAGCCCGCCGCCCTCCGACTTCTGCAACAGGACCGCACCGACAAGGGTGAGGACGATCATGAGGTGAATAACGATAACGACAGTCTGCATGGGGCCTGCTCGAAATGAATCCAGCGGAGTGCGGGCCCTAAGGTGCCCTCGCCGTCCGCTCATATAGGATGCCGGGTGGGGGTCTACACGACCCCGGGCACGATTTCTACCGGCATCCTCGGGGCTATTGGCCGGGATCGGGCCGAGATTAAGGCCGCTATTTGTAGCTCTTCAGGTAGGCGACGATGTCGTCCACGTCCGTCGGGGAGGTCAACCCGCCAAATGGCATGCGGTTGCCCTTCACCTTGCGTTGCGGGTCGGCGATGTAGGCGTGCAGATTGACCTCGTCCCAAACGAGGTTCGCCCGCTTCATGGCGTTGGAATAGCGAAAATCCTCAAGCGCGGCCGCCTTGCGGTTGAAGACGCCCCGCAGATTGGGACCAAGCGAGTCCGGGCGCTCGCTGTGGCAGGCGGCGCAGCCCTGAAACAGCGCTTTGCCGTGCTCGGCGTCGGCGGCCGTGCGCCTGTCCCAAGCCGACGATCATGAGACATGCGCCGACCGGCGCAACCCATGCTGAAATACCCACCGATCTTCCCTCCCCTTATGCCGGCACCAGCGCGCCCGGCTTCTTGATATACTGCTTGGTGATCGCCTCCGCGGTCCAATAAGCGAGCCCGCCGAGCAGGCCGGTCGGGTTGTAGCGAGGCGTTCTGCGGAAACAGCGAGGCGCCCATGACGAACAGATTGTCTGCCTCCCAGGCCTGGCCGTAGCGGTTGACCGCGCTGGTCTTCGGGTCGGCGCCCATGATGGTGCCGCCGGTATTGTGGGTCGATTGATACGGCACGACGTTGTAGTTGCCGCGCCGCACGTTGACGTTGCCCTTGATCGTCGGCTTCATCGCGGTCGCGATCTTGTCGATCACGCCGCCGAGATACTGCGCGACCTTGTAGTCGTTGTCGTGGAAATTGTAGGTCATGCGGATCAGCGGCCGGCCGAGCGCATCCTTGTAGGTCGGATCGAGGTCGAGATAGTTCTCGCGGTGCGCGTAGTTGCAGGCCGACGCGCCGATCCCGAACGAATGATTGTACCACTTGGCGGTCGCCTTCTTCCATTCGCGGCCCCAGCGCGGCGTGCCGGGCGGCACCGGGCGCGTCGCGATCGGGCGGCCGTTTGAACGCCCGGCAGAGATCCAGGCACCGCCGAAGAAGCCAAGCCCGGAATGGTCGAAGTTGTCGCCGTTGAAGTCGTCGATGTTCATGCCGTGGGACGCGCCCGCCGCCATGAACGGGTTGATCTCCTTGTCCTCGAAGAACACCAGAACGCCGTTGCCGCTGACCTGGTAGCAATAGTTCTTGCCGATCGCGCCCTTGCCGGTCGACGGGATCGTATGGCTCGCCGATGCCGGCGATGCGCATCAGCAGCACGTTGTTGAACACGTAGGCGCCGAGGAGCACGATGCCGGCCGGCTGTTCGAATTCCTCGCCGCTGCGGGTATCGACATAGCGCACCGCCTTCACCTTCTTGGCCTGCCGGTCGTAGACCAGCTCCTTCACATAGGCGTGGGTGCGCAGCTCGAATTTCGGATCGGGCAGCAGCACCGGCAGGATGCACGATTGCGGCGAGGCTTTGGCGTTGGCCTCGCAGCCGAAGCGCTCGCAGTGGCCGCAATATTCGCAGGCGCCGAGCGTCAGTCCTTCCGTATTGGTGTAGGCCTCGCTCATGTTGGCGGCCGGCGCCTGGAACGGATGATAGCCAAGCTCCTTGGCGGCCTTCTCCATGATCGTCGCGGCCATGGTCTTGGCGAGCGGCTTGTTGGGATATTCGTTCTGGCGCGGGCCTTCGAAGACGTTGCCGCCTTCGATTTTCTTGCCGCGCAGGTTGCCGGCCTTGCCGGAGATGCCGGTGAGGCTCTCGAACCGGTCGTAGTAGGGCTCAAGCTCGTCGTAGGAGACCGGGAAGTCCTGGATCGTCATGTCCGCCGGGATCGCGTTCTTGCCGTAGCGGTTTTCCAGGTGCGTGCGCAGATTGTGATCGCTCGGCAGCAGCCGCCAGGTGACGCCGTTCCAGTGCGCGCCCGCGCCGCCCACGCCGGTGCCCGGCAGGAACGAGCCGAGACGGCGGATTGGCAGCGCTGTTTCGGACGGCGAATGGCGCAGCGACACCGTCTCCATCTGCGTGTCCTGAAACAACTCCTGACGGATGGCGTATTTCAGGTCGTCGCGGATCGACGGCAGCGTGAAATCCTCGTGCGCCGAGCGGTTCGCACCGCGCTCGAGGCCAACAACTTTCAGCCCGGCCTTGGTGAGCTCGCGCGCGAGAATG
Organism: uncultured Alphaproteobacteria bacterium; assembly: GCA_963756715.1. Classification (GTDB taxonomy): domain Bacteria; phylum Pseudomonadota; class Alphaproteobacteria; order Rhizobiales; family Xanthobacteraceae; genus VAZQ01. The sequence continues at coordinate 66,726 of CAVWOV010000017.1, read as the reverse complement.
CTGCCCGTAAAGCCAACCCCGATCGTGACCGCATCCACTTCCTTGAGCATGGTGGCCATGAGTGTCCTCTCCTATTGCTTCGCGCGTTGTCCGCGCGATTATCCGAATGAGTTGACGAATTCGCGCGCGATGAGGCCACGCGGCCGATCGCGCCAACGCTTTGATCAGGAGAAATCGGCGATCGATTGGGGCGGCCGGTCGTATTTCTTGCCGAAGTAGGTCTTGATCTCTTCGCGATAGGTGGCGGGCAGACCCGGATAACCGACCATCTTCCATGCCGCCATGTTGCGATTGCCGCCATACATCGGGTCGGCGAAGAAGCCTTCCATCGTGATCTGCAGCAGCGCATTGAAAAACATCGTGCTGGTAAATCCGGGGAATGGCGCCTTGCCCCCTTCCATTGTCTTCAAGGCCGCCTCGCGATCCTTTTCCGACAGGCGGTCGAAGTCCTTGCCGTAGGTCTTGCGCGTCCATTCGTTGGCGGCCACGACGCCGGCGCGGAAGAATTCGCGTGGGTTGAGCGCGAGCTGATAGCCGAGTTCAGGCTTGCCCTTGGTGAACGGCCCGTCGCGATAGAGCCGCGCGCCATTGCCGTAAGCGCCGGCGAGTTGACGGTCGATGAAGGTCGCGACCCCGCACTGGCTGCCCGATGGCGAAAGCTCGTCGGCGGGAATGATGGTGTCGACCGCCGCCACGAAGAACGCATGTTCGGTCGGCGTCAAGGTGAGCAACGTCTCGGGCTCATTCGCAGGTGGCGCGGCAGACGCGGCCTCCGGCTGCGCCGTTTGCGCCTGCGCCGGCGGCGTTAAACCCGCAGCGACCGCGGTGCCCGCGCCAACCAGAAAGCTTCGACGCGCAATTGGATTGTTGTCGTCCGCCATGGCAGCCTCCCTGTGCTGTCGCGCCTTGCGGGGCGCGACTTTGACCACGCGGAAGTCGTTGTCACCGCGCGGTGTTTATTTGTTATTTCGAATGAGACTAATGGGAATCTGGGAGACGCGGGAGGGGGTGACGAAGCAATTCGACATGTCAAAACCGCTGGGCCGATCTCACAGCGATCTGGCATGCGTCGCTTCGCTTCGCTCTCGGCGACGCAGCCCCGACGCGACGGTTTGCGAAACGATGATCGTGCAACAGCACGGCTATCGCGGCTATCGATAGACGCCGGCAATGGCCAGAAATTCTTCCGCCTTGAGGCTCGCACCGCCGACGAGCGCGCCGTCGACGTTGGCGATGTGCAGAAGCTCACGAGCATTCGACGGCTTCACCGAGCCGCCGTAAAGGATGCGAACGCCCTGCCCTGCCGTCGCCAAGCGCTCCGCCAGGCGTTGGCGGATGAAGCCGTGCATCTCAGCCACGTCGCCGGACGTCGGCGTGAGCCCGGTGCCGATCGCCCACACCGGCTCATAAGCCACCACGAGGCTCGCGGCCGTCGCGTCCTCCGGCAATGAGCCATCGAGCTGTGATCCGACGACCGCAAGCGCGTCCCCGGCGTCGCGCTCCGCCCGCGTCTCGCCGACGCAGACGATCGCCAGGAGGCCGGCCCGCCGGGCCGCCCTGGCCTTGGCGCGCACGTCCGCGTCGGTCTCCCGATGGAGGCTGCGCCGTTCCGAGTGCCCGACGATCACGGCGCTGGCGCCGGCATCTTTGAGCATCTCGGCCGAAATGTCGCCGGTAAACGCGCCGGACGGCTCGGCATGGCAATCCTGGGCGCCGATCGCCACCGCCGATCCACGGGCCTGGGCGGCAAAAGCCGCCAGCAAGGTCACGGGCGGGCAGACCATGAGATCGATCACGTCTGGAAAGTTCACGCGCACCCGCAATGATCCGGTCCAGCTCGGACACCGAGCCCCGCAGCCCATTCATCTTCCAGTTGCCCGCGACCAACGGGCGCCGCACATCGGGCATGCCGCATTCCTGGCTTTTCCGATCCCGGCCAGCCGGTTAGCAGAGCGGCCGAGGCCACGCCAGCGCCGTATTTGCCCGGCCTGTACGCGGTTGTGCCACAGGCCCACGTGTTGCGGCTTGATGTGGCGCTCCCTATGATGCGCAGCCGCCTTGGCTGGCCGCCGGCTGCCCGGCCTTGGGGCTCTCGATCACGACAGGATGGCTTATGCTTCGAGGTCTGCGCAAAGCGTCGTCCAACTGGATTGGCAAGTCCGTGATGGCCGCCGTTGTCGGCGTCCTGGTCCTGAGCTTCGCCATCTGGGGAATCGGCGACATCTTCCGCGGCTTCGGCCGCTCGACCGTGGCCAAGATCGGCGGGACCGAGATCTCGATCGAGCAATTCCGCACGCTTTATAATGACCGGCTTGCAGCAATACGCGCGCCAATTCGGCCGGTCGATCAGTTCGGAGCAGGCGCGGGCGATGGGCCTCGACCGGCTGGTGATCACGCAACTCATCTCCGACGTCGCGCTGGATGAACGGGCGCGCGCGCTCGGGCTCAATGTCTCCGACGCCGAGGTCGTCAAGCGCATCACCACCGATCCATCATTTCTTGGTCCGAGCGGACAGTTCGATCGCTTCCGCTTCGAACAGACGATTCGCCAGGCCGGCTATACCGAGGCTCGCTTCATCGGCGAGCAGCGCCGCCAGATGCTGCGCCGCCAGCTCGCCACCACCATCGTGAGCGGATCGGTCGTGACCAACGCCATGATCGAGGCCGCGAACCGCTATCAGAATGAGCAGCGGACGATCGAATATGTCCTGCTCGACCGCAGCAAAGCCGGCGAGATCCCTGCGCCGACCCCGGAGGCGCTGCAGAAGTATTTCGACGAGCGCAAGGTGCTCTTCCGCGCGCCGGAATATCGCAAGCTCATCATCCTGTCGCTGATCCCCTCCGAGCAGGCGCCGTGGATCGAAATCTCCGATGCCGACGTCAAGGCCGCCTATGAAAAGCACCACGCCGCGCTACATCACCCCGGAGCGCCGGCACATCCAGCAGATGGTCTTCCCCAATGCGGAAGATGCCCGCGCCGCCGCCGAGCGCATCGCCAAGGGCACGAGCTTCGCGGAAGTCGCCAAGGAGCGCGGCCTGACCGACAAGGACATCGATCTCGGCACGCTGGCCAAGTCGGCGGTCATCGACCGCGCGGTGGCCGACGCCGCCTTCGCGCTGAAGGAGGGCGAGGTCAGCGCGCCGGTCCAGGGCCGGTTCGGCACGGCGCTGGTGCAGGTCCTCAAGATCGAGCCGGAATCGGTGCGCCCGCTTGAGGACGTGTCGGCCGAACTCAAGCGCGAACTCGCCCTCGAGCGCGCCAAGGCCGATATCCTGAAGCTCTACGACAAGATCGAGGACGCCCGCATCGATGGCAAGACGCTGACCGAACTGGCCGAAGACTCTCAAGCTTTCGCCGCGCACGGTGGAGGCCATCGACCGGTCCGGCCGCGCGCCATCGGGCCTGCCGATCGCCGTCCCCGATCCGCAGCGGCTGTTGCCGGCGGCATTTTCGGCGGAAGTCGGGGTCCGAGCGCGACCCGCTGCAGTTCGATGGTGGCTATGTGTGGTTCGAAGTCGCCGGCATCACCCCGTCGCATGACCGCCCGCTCGATGAGGTCAAGGAGCAGGTCGAGGCGCGCTGGCGCGAGCAGGAGATCGCGTCTCGCCTGAAGGCGAAAGCGACCGAAATCCTGGACAAGCTCAAGGGCGGAGCGACATTCGCCGAGGTCGCGACCGCCGATCAGTTGACCGTGCAGACGCTGGCCGGCATCAAGCGCGCCGCTACCCCTGCCCCGCTTTCGGCGACCGCCGTCGATGTCGATCTTCCGCACCCGCAAGGGCGAACTCGGCAGCTGCGGAGGCCGCGCAGGCCGGCGAACAGATCGTGTTCCGCGTCACCGACGTCGTGGTGCCCCCGCTCGATATCGCCTCGGAAGACGCCAAGCGCGCCAAGGAAACCCTCAACCGTGCGATCTCCGAGGATATGTTCAGCGAATACATCACGCGGCTGGAAAACGAGATCGGCGTGACCATCAACCAGAGCGCGCTGAACCAAGTCATCAGCGGCGGTGCGGCCGACACGAACTGATTCATGCAGATCGAGCCGCAGGGAACCGCGTTCGCCAAGCGCTACGCGCGTGGAGAGACCCAGGTGGTCTGGACCACGCTCGTCGCCGATCTCGAAACGCCCGGTGTCGGCCTTCCTCAAGATCGCCGACGGGCGTCCGATGAGCTTTCTCCTGGAATCGGTCGAAGGCGGCGCGGTCCGCGGCCGCTATTCGATCATCGGGCTCGATCCCGACGTGGTCTGGCGCACGGTCAATGGCCGCGCGGAGATCAACCGCAGCGCCCGCAACGCCGACCGGTTCACGCCCTGCAATGAGTCACCGCTCGCGGCGTTGCGCGCCTTCCTCGCCGAAAGCCGGATCGTGCTGCCCGAGACGCTGCCGCCGATGGCGGCCGGCATCTTCGGCTATCTCGGCTACGACATGGTGCGGCAGATGGAGGAGTTGCCGCCACCCAATCCGGACCCGATCGGCATCCCCGACGCCGTCATGGTGCGTCCGACCATCGTGGTGGTGTTCGACGCGGTGAAGGACGCGATCACCGTCGTGACGCCGGTGCGGCCCGAGAGCGGCGTGTCGGCCGACACCGCATTCACGCGGGCGGGCGAGCGCCTGTCGGCGGTCGTCGATGCGCTGGAAGCGCCGCTCGGACATTCGCCGCCCAGCGTCAAAGCCGGGCTGCTCACGGTCTGGCCCTCCTCCAACACCACGCCTGGCCGAATATGAGCGGATGGTGAAGGCCGCGAAGGAGTACATCGCGGCCGGCGACGTCTTCCAGGTGGTGCTGTCGCAGCGCTTCGAGGCGCCGTTCGAACTGCCGCCGTTCGCGCTCTACCGCGCGCTGCGGCGGGTCAATCCGGCGCCTTTCCTCTATTTTCTCGACTTCGGCAGTTTCGCGGTCGCCGGCTCCAGCCCGGAAATCCTGGTGCGGGTCGCGAGGGCACGGTGACCATCCGGCCGATCGCCGGGACCCGGCCGCGCGGCGCCACGCCGCACGAAGACAAGGCGCTCGAGGCCGAATTGCTGGCCGATCCAGAAAGAGCGCGCCGAGCACCTGATGCTGCTTGACCTCGGCCGCAACGACGTCGGCCGCGTTGCCCGCATCGGGACCGTCAAGGTCACCGACCAGTTCTTCATCGAGCGCTTCAGCCAAGTCATGCACATCGTCTCCAATGTGGAAGGCAAGCTCGACAGCAAATACGATGCGCTCGACGCGCTGGCGGCGGGCTTCCCGGCCGGCACGGTTCGGGCGCGCCCAAGGTGCGGGCGATGGAGATCATCGACGAACTGGAGAAGGAGAAGCGCGGGCTCTATGCCGGCTGGGTCGGCTACTTCTCCGCCGCCGGCGAGATGGATAGCTGCATCGTGCTGCGCACCGCGATGATCAAGGACGGCACGATGTACGTGCAGGCCGGCGCCGGCATCGTTGCCGATTCCAACCCGAAGTCCGAGCAGCAGGAATGCGTCAACAAGGCCAAGGCGCTGTTTCGTGCCGCCGAGGAGGCCAAGCGCTTTGCCAGCGCCGCACGCCGGGGCCAATGAGGGCGCTCCTTGACCCCCTCAAGACCCGCGTCTAAGACCTTGAGCGGGCAAGAGAACGGGCGGCCATGATCGTCCTGATCGACAATTACGACAGCTTCACCTTCAACCTGTTCCACTATCTGGGCGAGCTGGGGGCGGACGTGGTCGTGCATCGCAACGACAAGATCGCGCTCGACGAGGTGATGCGGCCGCGATCCCGACGCCATCGTGCTGTCGCCCGGACCCTGCACGCCGAACGAGGCCGGCATCTGCCTCGAGCTGATCGACGAGGCGGCGCGCGACCATCCCGATCCTCGGCGTCTGCCTTGGCCATCAGGCGATCGGCCAGGCCTTCGGCGGCGACGTGGTGCGCGCGCCGGTGCCGATGCACGGCAAGCTGTCCGAGATCAAGCATCAGGGCGAAGGCGTCTTCCACGGCATCAATGCGCCGTTCAAGGCGACGCGCTATCATTCGCTGGTGGTCGACGCGCGCAACCTTGCCGGCGGACCTCAAAGTGACGGCCGAGACCGACGACGGACTGATCATGGGGCTTGCGCATCGCACGCTTCCGGTGCACGGCGTGCAGTTCCATCCCGAAAGCATCGCCTCCGAGCACGGCCATCTCATCCTGCGGAATTTCCTCGACATCGCCGCGGCGTGGAACTTCTCGACCGGCCGGCGACCGGCGCGGCCAAGGCGAGACGCGGCGCGTGCTCTGAGAGGCGAATGTGACCGACGACTTCAAAGGATTGATCGCCAAGGCCGCGACCGGCGCCACGCTCACGCGCGACGAGGCCGCGCGCGGCTTCGACCGCATGATGTCGGGCGAAGCCACGCCCTCGCAGATGGGCGGCCTGCTGATGGCGCTGCGCGTGCGCGGCGAGACCGTCGACGAGATCACCGGCGCGGTCACCGCCATGCGCGAGAAGATGCTGCGCGTCACGGCCCCTGCCGACGCGATCGACGTGGTCGGCACCGGCGGCGACGCGTCGGGCTCCTACAACATCTCGACCTGCGCGGCCTTCATCGTGGCGGGCGCCGGCGTTCCGGTCGCCAAGCATGGCAACCGCGCGCTCTCCTCGCGCTCGGGCGCCGCCGACGTGCTGGGCGCGCTCGGCGTCAAGATCGAGCTCGCGCCGGAGGATGTCGCCCGCTGCATCGACGAGGCCGGCATCGGCTTCATGTTCGCGCCCGCGCACCATCCGGCGATGAAGAACGTCGGCCCGACCCGGGTCGAGCTCGGCACCCGCACCATCTTCAATCTGCTCGGGCCGCTCTCCAATCCGGCCGGCGTCAAGCGCCAGATGGTCGGCGTGTTCTCGCGCCAGTGGGTCGAGCCGCTCGCCCAGGTGCTCAAGAACCTGGGCTCCGAGAGCGCGTGGGTCGTGCACGGCTCCGACGGGCTCGACGAGATCACGACCGTCCGGCCCGACCTATGTCGCCGCGCTGGAGAACGGCGATGTGCGCACCTTCGAGATCACGCCCGAGGATGTCGGCCTGCCGCGCGCCAAGCCCGAAGCGCTGCGCGGCGGCGACGCCGAGCAGAACGCGCGGGCGCTGCTCGACGTGCTCAAGGGCAAGAAAGGCGCGTTCCGCGACGTCGCCGTGCTCAATGCGGCCGCCGGCGCTGATGGTCGCCGGCCGCGCGAAGGATCTCAAAGCAGGGCGTGGCACTGGCGGCAAAATCGATCGACTCGCGGCGAAGCCGAAGGCCGCCTCGACCGTCTCATCGCCGTCTCGAACGCCTGAGAACGCCCGATGGCCGACATCCTGAGCAAGATCGAGGCCTATAAGCGCGAGGAGATCGCCGCGGCGAAGCGCGCGCGTCCCGTTCGCCGAGATCGAGGCGCGCGGCCAAGGCCGCAGCTCCGCCGCGCGGCTTTGTCCGCGCGATCGAACGGCAACTCACGGCCGGCGCATTACGCGCTGATCGCCGAGATCAAGAAGGCCAGCCCGTCGAAGGGACTGATCCGCGCCGATTTCGATCCGCCGGCGCTGGCGCGCGCCTACGAGGCCGGCGGCGCCGCCTGCCTGTCGGTGCTGACCGATGCGCCGTCGTTCCAGGGCACGCCGGAATATCTCACCGCGGCGCGGGACGCGACGGCGCTGCCGGTGCTGCGCAAGGATTTCATGTTCGAGCCCTATCAGGTGGCCGAGGCGCGCGCCTGGGGCGCCGACTGCATCCTGATCATCATGGCGGCGGTCGACGATCGCCTGGCGCAGGACGCTCGAAGACACCGCGATCGCGTTCGGCATGGACGTTCTGCTCGAAGTGCACGACGAGCGGGAGCTCGAGCGCGCACTGCCGCTCGCGTCGCCGCTGATCGGCATCAACAACCGCGATCTCAAGACGTTCGAGACCACGCTCGCGACCAGCGAGCGGCTGGCGCCGCAAGATTCCCCGCGGCCGCATTCTCGGTCGGCGAAAGCGGCATCGCCACGCCCGCCGATCTTGAATAGCTTGCGGGCGTCGGCATCTCGACCTTCCTGGTCGGCGAAAGCCTGATGCGCGCAGCGCGATGTCGCGGCCGCCACGCGCGCGCTGATCGCCCGCGAGCATCGCAGCCTCGGCGCAGCGGAGTAAGCGGTGGCCCGCCCGCCGAAGCTCTCACATCTCGGCAAGGGCGGCGAAGCGCACATGGTCGACGTCTCGGCGAAAGCCGCGACCGACGCGCGTCGCCGTCGCCGAAGGCCGCGTTGTGATGACGCGCAAGACGCTCGACCTCGTGCTGGCAGGCAATGCCAAGAAGGGCGACGTGCTCGGCGCCGCGCGCATCGCCGGCATCATGGCGGCGAAGCAGACGCACGAGCTGATCCCGCTCTGCCATCCGCTGGCGATCACCAAGGTCACCGTCGATATCGAGCCGGACCACAAGCTGCCGGGCTTCACCGTGCGGGCGACCGCGAAGGTCACCGGCCAGACCGGCGTCGAGATGGAGGCACTGACCGCGGTCTCGGTCGCCTGTCTGACGATCTACGACATGGTCAAGGCGGTCGAGCGCGGCATGCGGATCGAAGGCATCCGCCTGGTCGAGAAGCGCGGCGGCAAATCCGGGCACTACAAGTCCGGACACTATCGGGCAAAGGAGTAGAGCGTGGCGCTGATGTCGGTCGCGGAGGCGCTGGCCCGCGTGCTCGCGGGCGCGGCGCCGCTATCCGGCGAATCCGCGCCGCTGCAGGAAGCGCACGGCCGCGTGCTGGCCGACGACCTTGCCGCCTTGCGCACGCAGCCCCCGGCCGACATGTCGGCGATGGACGGCTATGCCGTGCGCGCCGCCGACGTCGCCAGCGTGCCGACGCGCCTCAACATCATCGGCGAGATCGCGGCCGGACATCCGTTCGAAGGCACGGTCGGCGCCGGCGAAGCCGCGCGCATCTTCACCGGCGGGGTGCTGCCGCCGGGCGCCGACACCATCGTGATCCAGGAAAACACCTCGCGCGACGGCGATACGGTCCTGGTGAACCAGGGTGCCGCAATGGGCAAGCACGTGCGCGTCGCCGGGCTCGACTTCAGCCGCGGAACGGTGCTGCTGCGCCAGGGGCACCGCCTCACCGACCGCGACCTCGCGCTCGCCGCCGCGATGAACCATCCGACCGTGCCGGTCCATCGCCGTCCCAAGAGTCGCGGTGCTGGCGACCGGCGACGAACTGGTGATGCCGGGCAGCACGCCGGGCTTCGGCGAGATCGTCTATTCGAACGGCTTCGCCACCATGGCGCTGGCGCGCGGCGAAGGCTGCGACGTTCTCGATCTCGGCATCGCGCCCGATCGCGTCGATGAAACCGTCGCGGCGGTGCGGCGCGCGCGCGCGGCGTCAGCCGACATTCTGGTCACCTCCGGCGGCGCCTCGGTCGGCGACTACGACCTGGTGCAGAAGGCGCTGGCATCCGAAGGGCTTGAGCTGTCGTTCTGGCGGGTGGCGCTGCGGCCGGGCCGGCCGATGATGCACGGCCGGCTTGGCGACATGCATGTGCTCGGCCTGCCGGGCAACCCGGTCTCGGCCTATGTCTGCGCGGTGCTGTTTCTCGTCCCCCTGATCCGGCGTCTTGCCGGCCGCCAGGATGTCGAGCCCGAAACCGTGCATGCTGCCCTCGGCTGCGACCTGCCGGAAAACGACGAGCGGGCAGACTACCTGCGGGCCACGCTCACCGCGGGCCCGGACGGCGTCCCGATCGCCACGCCCGCGCCGGTGCAGGACAGCTCCATGCTCACGCCGCTCGCCCAGGCCGACTGCCTGCTGGTACGCGAGCCGCACGCGCCGGCGGCCAAGGCGGGCAGCCGCTGCGCTATCATTAAGCTCGGCCTTTAGCGGTCTTTCGCATTCTTCACGCCAAATTAAATGGTTGCGGAACACATATGGAACAGATAGTGTCTGTTCATGATTTGTTTCGGGCGAGTCTCTGACATGGCCCGGCAGCCGGGGAAACAACGAGATGCTCACTCGCAAGCAGTTCGAGCTTTTGCGCTTCATCAACGAGCGATTGAAGGAGGCCGGCGTTCCGCCCTCCTTCGATGAGATGAAGGATGCGCTCGACCTGCGTTCGAAATCCGGAATTCATCGCCTGATCACGGCGCTCGAGGAGCGTGGCTTCATCCGCCGCCTGCCCAATCGGGCGCGCGCCATCGAGGTGATCAAGCTGCCCGAATTCGGTCGCGCAGGGAATTGGCGCCGGCCGCACTCGCGGATTCACGCCGAGCGTGATCGAGGGCAATCTCGGCCGGGTGCGGGCAGTATCGGACGACGACACGGGCCGCCCGTCGCGGTGCCGGTCATGGGCCGCATCGCCGCCGGCACGCCGATCGAGGCGATCCAGTCCAAGACCCACGTCGTCAACATGCCGCCCGAACTGCTGACGTCGGGCGAGCATTTCGCGCTCGAAGTGCGCGGCGATTCGATGATCGATGCCGGCATCCTGGATGGCGACACCGCCCTCATCAAAAAGACCGAGACCGCCGACACCGGCGACATCGTGGTCGCGCTGATCGACGAGGAAGAGGCGACCTTGAAGCGCTTCCGCCGGCGCGGCGCCTCGATCGCGCTCGAGCCCGCCAACACCGCCTATGAGGTGCGCATCCTTCCGCCCAACCGTGTGCGGATCCAGGGCAAGCTGATCGGGCTGTTCCGGCGATACTGAGTGCCCGCCCGGCGTGAGCAGAACGTTGCGAACCCTCCGGTGGAGCGCTCAGTCCCCCGGTTCCAGGTCCTGGACATTCGGCGTGGCGTCGCGCGGCCGCGCCAAGGATGACCGGCGGGGAACGTCCGCAGGTCCGCCGGTGGCTGGCGCCCAGGGCCGGTCGTAGCCTGCAGGCCGCGCGACCGTAACCTCAAACCCCTGCCCTGCATGGCGCAGCGCCACGGCGCCGCTCTGCCGCAGCGTCTCGCGGTCGATGACGAGTGCGGCGCAATCGGGCGGCGCGTGGCGCGCACTCAGAACCACCGCCGCTCGGCGGCAGTCCTCCTCGAAAGCCTCGACCGAATTCGCGATCGCGACGAGCGCACCGTCGGCAAGCCTGCCGATGCAGCCGGCCGCATCGCATCGGATGCCCTCGCCCAGCGTCTTGTCCTTGGGCGCGCGCGGATCGGCGTCGGCCATAAGCCATTCGCGGAACGCAAAAGTGTCGCTGCCGGACTTGATCATCGCCAGCCGTCCGTCGGCGCCGCGGATCGCAAACGCATGACCCTCCGTCATGACCAGCACGTCGGGCTGCGGCGTCCGGATCGCGATGACGATGGCACAGCCGATCAGAACCGCGCCGACAAGCCGCAACGGCGTCCTGAAGAGACAGAGCAGCACGAGACCGGCCGAGCAAAGCAGCAACGGCCCGGTGCCGAACGCCGCCATGCGCCCCACCGCGCCGGGAAGGCCGGTGACCCAGAGCGCGATGAAGATCATCCACTCGATGCCGGCGCCCATCATCTTCCAGCAATAGCCGTCGAGGCCGAACGGCAGTGCGAGCACGCCGAGAATGCCCGCCGGCATCACCCAGGCCGACACCACCGGCATGGCGAGGAGGTTTGCAAGCGCGCCGTAGGACGAGATGCGGTGGAAGTGGTAGGCGACGTACGGAATGGTCGCGGTCCCCGCAAGCAGCGACACGATCACCAGCCCGACGATCTCGCGCCCGCCCCAGAGCGCGATACGGGCACCAAACGGAGTTTTGGCGCCCCCGTTCATCCAGGGCAGCCCGTGCTGGTAGCCGGCGACGAGCGCGAGTGTCGCGGCAAACGACATCTGGAAGCTCGGATGCACGATGGCCTCTGGCAGCAGCAGCAGCACGCAAAGCGCCGCGACGCGTAATGGTCCGGAACGTCAGGGTCTGACGATCCACCATCACGCCGACGAGGACGATCGCGATCATGATGAACGAGCGTTGGGTGGCGACCTCGGCGCCTGAGAGCAGAAGATAGAACGCGGCCACGCAGAGCGCCGCGAACGCCGCCCATTTCTTGATCGAATGGCGGCCCGTGAATGCCGGCATCAACGCGAACGATGCACGCAGCACAAAGAAGATGATGCCCGCCACCACCGCCATGTGATAGCCGGAGATCGACAGCACGTGGCCGATGCCCGACGCATACATGGCGTCAAACACCGGCGCGGTGAGCGCGTCGCGTTTGCCGGTAATGAGCGCGGATGCAATCGCACCCTGATCGCCAGGCACGACTGCACGGATGCGCCGGTCGATCGCTTCACGCATACCGGCGATGACGGCGGTATAGCGCAGCCAAAGCGAAGGCGTCTTCTCCGGCTGCACGGTCCTGATGCGGCCCAGCACAAAACCCGATGCGCCGATGCCCTGGAAATACATGTCGCGCGCGAAATCGTAACCGCCGGGCCGCAGCGGCGCGAGCGGCGGCGACAGCCGCGCTTTGAATTCGACGAAGCTGCCGACCGCCGGCGCGGTTCCCTTGCGCACCGATACGCGCACGCGTTCCAGCGTCGTATTGAGGCGCGGACCCGCAATCCGTTCGACCCGCACCACGATGCGGTCGGAGCGCTCGCGTTCTTCGCGCACCTCGACGAAGCCCGCGACGTCCGCATTCCAGACCGGCGCGGACAGCACCGGATGCGAAATCATGACGCGCTTTGCGGTGGCAGCCGCGAAGCCGGCCGCTGCCGCCGCGATGCCAAGCATCACCGGAAAGGCGACCGGCCGATGGCGCGCCAGAACGGCAAGCAGGATCGCCGCAACGAGGAGCGAAGCCGCCGCCCACAGCGCCGGCTCGCGATCGGCGGTGAAATACACCACGATGCCGCTGCCGAACGCGATGGCGAGCCAGGGCACCAGGCGTCCGGGCGCGGCTTCGGCGAGCGCCCATTCGCCCAGGCGCTGCGCCGCGCGTCGGAGAAATTCGCCAAGGACATCAAGCCATTGCGGCGCGATCCGGCGGCCGGCCGCACTCCACGGCCGCCACGTTGCGGCCCGTCCGCGTGATCCCGTCGGTTCGACCATGCGCGGCAACCCCTGACGCCCGCGCGAGATTGATGATCATATCCTACAGCAGCCGGAGATCGCAGAAAGCCCGTCAATCCGAGGCTTTCCCCGCTGTTCACCCCTTGCCGGCGACCTTCGCCCAGGTGTCCCGCAGCCCGACCGTGCGGTTGAACACCAGCCGGCCGGGGGTCGAATCGTCGTCGCGGCAGAAATAGCCCTGCCGCTCGAACTGCACGGCCTCACCCGAATTGGCACCCGTTAACACCGCTTCGGCCCGGCATTCGGTGAGCACTTCGAGGGAGTTCGGGTTGAGTTCGGCGGCGAATTCGGCAGCGATTCGGATCGGGCGTCACGAACAGCGGATTGTACAGCCGCACCTCCGCCGGAACCGAGTGCTCAGCCGAGACCCAATGCAAGGTCGCCTGCACCTTGCGCCCGTCCGGCGCGTTGCCGCCGCGGGTCGCCGGATCGTAGGTGCATCGCAGTTCGATCACCTCGCCGGCGGCATCCTTCACCACCTCGCGGCAGGTGATGAAATACGCATAGCGCAGCCGCACCTCCTTGCCGGGCGACAGCCGGAAGAATTTCTTCGGCGGGTTCTCCATGAAATCGTCGCGCTCGACATAAAGCTCGCGGCCGAAGCGGATGCGGCGCGTCCCGGCGGTGGCATCGTCGGGATGATTGACCGCCTCCAGTTCCTCGCTCTGCCCTTCCGGATAGTTCTCGATCACGACCTTGAGCGGGCGCAGCACCGCCATGCGCCGCTGCGCGGTCTTGTTGAGCACTTCGCGCACCGAGAAATCGAACATCGCGGCGTCGACCACGCTGTTGGATTTGGCGACCCCGATGCGCTTGACGAAATCGCGGATGGCGGCCGCCGGCACGCCGCGCCGCCGCAGCCCGGCAATCGTCGGCATGCGCGGATCGTCCCAGCCTTCGACATGGCCGCCGCGCACCAGTTCGGTCAGCACGCGCTTCGACAGCACCGTGTAGGTGAGGTTGAGGCGTGCGAACTCGTACTGCCGCGGATGCGACGGCACCGGCAGGTTGGCGAGAAACCAGTCGTAGAGCGGCCGGTGGTCCTCGAATTCCAGCGTGCAGATCGAATGCGTGACACCTTCGATGGCATCCGACTGGCCGTGCGCGAAATCGTAGCTCGGATAGATCGACCAGGCCGTGCCGGTGCGCGGATGATTGGCGTGCAGGATGCGGTAGAGCACCGGATCGCGCAGATTGATGTTGCCCGACGCCATGTCGATCTTGGCGCGCAGCACGCGCGCGCCGTTGGGGAATTCGCCGGCGCGCATGCGGCGGAAGAGATCGAGATTCTCCTCGACGCTGCGCTCGCGAAACGGGCTGTTCCGGCCCGGCTCGGTCAGGGTTCCACGATTGGCCCTGATCTCGTCCTGCGACTGATCATCCACGTAGGCCAAGCCTGCCCGGATCAAGTGCTCGGCCCAGGCGTAGAGTTGCTCGAAATAATCCGACGCGTGATAGAGGTGCTTGCCCCAGTCGAAGCCGAGCCAGCGCACGTCGCGCTCGATGGCGTCGATGTATTCCTGCTCCTCCCTGGTCGGATTGGTGTCGTCGAAGCGCAGGTTGCAGCGTCCGCCGAACTCCTCGGCGATGCCGAAATTGAGGCAGATCGATTTGGCATGGCCGATGTGGAGATAGCCGTTCGGCTCGGGCGGAAAGCGCGTCACCACGGCCGAATGACGCTTGGCTTCGAGGTCGGCCCGGACGATGTCGCGGATGAAGTCCTGCCCCGCCTCGCGAGCCGCCGTTTCGATGACCGCCATGCTTCCGATCCTGTTGCGCCGCCGTTCGGGTCTATCTGCCAAATCCAGGTGGCAACGCCAAGGGAGCCGGTGCTTCTGGCAAACACGACGCTCCCCGGTAATATGACCTTCACGCACAGTTGCAAGGGCGTGCGAGCGGACGTTAGAAGGACTTGGCGCTAGAGGGGCTTGGCGCCACCGTCAGATAGCCCCGGACTTCCACCGAAAGCGATATGTCCGATCCCATCGTCACCCGATTTGCGCCCTCGCCGACCGGCTTTCTCCACATCGGCGGGGGACGCACCGCGCTGTTCAACTGGCTCTATGCGCGCGGGCGCGGCGGCAAGATGCTGCTGCGGATCGAGGACACCGATCGCGAGCGGTCCACCAAGGCCGCCATCGACGCGATCCTTGAGGGGCTCGAGTGGCTTGGCCTCGAGTGGGACGGCGACGTCGTCTACCAGTTTTCCCGTGCGGCGCGGCACCGCGAGGTGGTGGAGCAACTGCTGGCAACCGGCATGGCCTACCGCTGTTACGCCTCGCCCGAGGAACTCACCGCCATGCGCGAGAAGGCGCGCAGCGAAGGCCGTTCCAAGCTCTACGACGGGCGCTGGCGCGATCGCGATCCGAGCGAGGCGCCGGCGGGCGTCAAGCCGGCGATCCGGCTGAAAGCGCCGCTCACCGGCGAGACCGTGGTCGACGACCAGGTCCAGGGCCGGGTGACCTGGCAGAACGAGAACCTCGACGATCTGGTGCTGCTGCGCTCGGACGGCAATCCGACCTACATGCTCGCCGTGGTGGTCGACGATCACGACATGGCCGTCACCCACGTCATCCGCGGCGACGACCACCTGACCAATGCGGCCCGGCAGACGCAGATCTACCAAGCGCTCGGCTGGCAGGTGCCGGTGATGGCGCATATCCCGCTGATCCACGGCCCGGACGGCTCGAAACTCTCCAAGCGCCACGGTGCGCTGGGCGTCGATGCCTATCGGGCGATGGGCTATCTGCCGGCCGCGATGCGCAACTATCTGGTGCGGCTCGGCTGGGCACATGGCGACCAGGAAATCTTTTCCACCGAGGAGATGATCGCGGCGTTCGATCTGCCCGCCATTGGGCGTTCGCCCGCGCGTTTCGATTTCGCCAAGCTGGAAAGCCTCAACGGCCATTACATTCGCCAGACCTCCGACGCCGACCTGCTAGCGGAGATCGAGCGCGTGCTGCCGCATCTGGCCGGCGGGGCGGAATTCGCCGCCAAGCTGACCCCTGAGATGCGGAGCAAGCTGCTCGCCGCCATGCCGGGACTGAAAGAGCGGGCCAAGACCCTGGTCGATCTCGTCGACGGCGCCGGCTTCATCTTGGCTGACCGGCCGCTGACGCTGGACGACAAGGCCAGCGCTGTGATCACCGGTGAGGCGCGGACGCTACTGGGTGAGCTTGCGGACGCACTCGGTTCCGTCGAGCCCTGGACCGCCGAAGCGACCGAGCAGGTCGTGCGCGGCTTTTCCGATCGCAAAGGTGTCAAGCTCGGCAGCGTCGCCCAACCGCTGCGGGCGGCGCTCACGGGGCGCACCACCTCGCCGCCGATTTTCGACGTGCTCAGCGTACTGGGAAAGAGCGAGAGCCTCGCGCGGATCAGCGACGTGGTTTCGCCGGTTCCCGCCGCACGCTGATCCACCGAAAGTGCCGGCCCCTTTGTTGTCAACGGCCTGCGGCCGCAACGCTGGTCCATCTTGCAGCGCACACAAGGATGGGCTACCCAAACGGAGCCTCCCCCGCGGGCTTGTTAGACAACCGCCAGACCCGCACTCGATCGCTGCAGCGGGGCATGCGGTCCGCCGGGCAACGCAACCGAGGGCTCGATCATGGACGCGAAGACCGGCGCCAACATCAAGACTGGCAAATTTACCGTCGGAGATAAGGACCACACGTTCCCGATCTACGAGGGAACGATCGGCCCGTCGGTGATCGATATCGGCAAGTTCTACGCCGAGACCGGAATGTTCACCTACGACCCCGGCTACACCTCGACCGGAAGCTGCGAGTCCAAGATCACCTACATCGACGGCGATGAGGGCATCCTGCTCTATCGCGGCTATCCGATCGAGCAGCTCGCCGAGCACGGCGATTTCCTCGAGACCTGCTACCTGCTGCTCTACGGCGAACTGCCGACCGCGGCGCAGAAGACCGACTTCGATAATCGCGTCACCCGCCACACCATGGTGCACGAGCAGATGAACCGCTTTTACGGCGGCTTCCGGCGCGACGCACATCCGATGGCAGTGATGACCGGCTGCGTCGGCGCGCTCTCGGCCTTCTACCACGACTCGACCGACATCTCCGATCCGTATCAGCGCATGGTGGCGTCGATCCGCATGATCGCCAAGATGCCGACGCTGGCCGCAATGGCGTACAAATATTCGATCGGCCAGCCGTTCGTCTATCCGAAGAACGATCTCGACTACGCCACCAACTTCCTGCGCATGTGCTACGCGGTGCCGTGCGAGGACTACAAGCCGAACGAAGTGCTGGCCCGCGCCATGGACCGCATCTTCATCCTGCACGCCGACCATGAGCAGAACGCCTCGACCTCGACGGTGCGTCTGGCAGGTTCTTCCGGCGCCAATCCGTTCGCCTGCATCGCGGCGGGCTGCGCCTCGCTGTGGGGCCCGGCGCATGGCGGCGCCAACGAAGCCGCGCTCAACATGCTGGCGGAGATCGGCAAGGTCGAGCGCATCCCGGAATACATCCGCCGTGCCAAGGACAAGAACGACAGCTTCCGCCTGATGGGCTTCGGCCACCGGGTCTACAAGAACTACGATCCACGCGCCAAGATCATGCAGAAGACCTGCCACGAGGTCTTGAGCGAGATGGGCATCAAGGACGACCCGCTGCTCGACGTCGCACTCGAACTCGAGCGCATCGCCCTGCACGACGAATACTTCATCGAGAAGAAGCTCTATCCGAACATCGACTTCTATTCCGGCATCACGCTCAAGGCGATGGGATTCCCGACCACCATGTTCACCGTGCTGTTCGCGGTCGCCCGCACGGTCGGGTGGATCTCGCAGTGGAAGGAAATGATCGAGGACCCGCATCAGAAGATCGGCCGGCCGCGTCAGCTCTATACCGGCGCGCCGGAGCGTGAATACGTGCCGATCTCGCGGCGAAAATAGGCGCTATCTCGGCGCGCCCGCGCCAAACTCTCCACTGTCATTCCGGGACCGGCCGCAGGCCGGAACCCGGAATCCATGACCACTAACGCGGCGCATGGCTTCCGGGTTCGCGCTTACGCGCGCCCCGGAACGACAACGGATGGTGTGGGCCCCCTCGTGGCGTATTCGAGCACGATGTCGGCGGCCCGCGTGGCGGGCGCGCTGGTACCGATCTCCATGATGGCATCGAGGCGGCGGAACGCTTCGATCTGCCGTCGCCGCTCGGGCGTATCACCAAACAGCGGAACGAGCGCGTTCGCCAGATTGTCCGCGGTACAGTCCTCCTGCAGGAATTCCGGCACGACGTTCTCGCCGAGGACCAGATTGGCGAGGATCACCGACGGCAGGCGGTTCTTGATCGGCCGGCCGATCAGGGTCTCGATCGCGGAGACTTTGTAGGCCGTGACCATCGGCACGCCGGCAAGCGCGAGCTCCAGCGTCACGGTGCCGGACTTCGCCAGCGCCGCGCGCGCCACGCGGAACGCCGCCCGCTTTTCCGCGCTCTCGACCACGATCCGCGGCGCTGTCGGCCACGATGCCGTTGCCTGCCGCACCCGCTCCGCAAGACGCTGCGTCGTCGGCACGACGACCTCGATCGTCCCTGCTTGCGCGGCCACGCGGGCAACGGTCTCAGCGAACGTGCCGATCAGGCGCTGGATCTCGCCGCTCCTGCTTCCCGGCAGGACCAACAGCACGGGCGGCGCGGCGAGCCGGCGGCGCGCCTCCTCCGGGTTGGGACGCAGGTCGTCGACTTCTTCGGTCAGCGGATGCCCCACATAGGTGCACGGCGGCCCGCCCAGCCTGCGGTGAACGTCCGGCTCGAACGGCAACAGCCCGAGCACGTGATCGACGTAATGGCGCATCTTGCGCGCGCGTCCCGGCCGCCAGGCCCAGACCGACGGCGAGACATAATCGACGATCGGGATCGCCGGCGCGGCGGCGCGCACGCGCTTGGCTACGCGGTGGGTGAATTCGGGGCTGTCGATGATCACCAGCACGTCCGGATTACGTTGGACGACCGTGTCGACGGTGGCGCGGATGCGGCGCAGGATGGCGGGGAGACGTCGCGGAATCGCGCTGAAGCCGATGATCGAAAGCTCCTCGATCGGAAACAGGCTGGCGAGCCCTTCGGACTCCATCCCATGGCCGCCGACGCCCGCGAAGCGGATATTGCCGCCGGTGCGTTCGCGCAACGCGCGCATCAGCGCGGTGCCGAGCCGGTCGCCCGACTCCTCGCCGGCCACCAGAAACACGTCGATGATGCGCGGCGCGCCCACCGCCCGCGCCGGCTCGGTCATTGCGGCGCCGTCTCGTCGCGGACGCCGACAACAAACAGATTCGCGCGGTCCGCCATTTCGGCGATGCGTTCGGGCTCCGCCACCAGCGCGCTGCCGGCCACGACCGCAATGCCGCGAAGGCCGGCGTTGATCGCGCTCTCGATGGTCTTGGGCCCGATCGAGGGCAGATCGATGCGGCGGTCCTGGCCCTGCTTGGGCGCCTTTACCAGCACACCGGTACCGGCGGGAATGCGGATGCGGCCGCTTTGGCGCACATCGGCAAAACGCGCGAGCATGTGGTCGGTGCCTTCGGCGGCCTCGACGCCGAGAATGCGGTTCTGCGCGATCACCACCGCCTGGCCGACATCGAACGGCCCGGTGGCGCGGAGGAATTCGAGCCCGCGCGCGATATCGGTCAGGTCACCGGGGCCCGGCTGGTGCCGCCCCAATGCTCCCTCCGGCATCAGGATGCGGGGGGCGACTTCGTGGGCGCCGAGCACGTTGAAGCCGCGCTCCTCGAAGATGCTGACGATGCCGTGGAAGAAATGTCCGTCACCGCCGCGGAAAATTTTGGCGAGCCGCGGCAGCAATCGAAGCGTCTCGAAGTCGAAGCGCAACTGCCCCAAGGTCGGACGGACCAGGCCGCCGATGAACACCAAGTCGTGGCAGCCCTCCTGACGGGCGAGGCGGCACATCCGGCCGATCTGTCCGAGCGCAATCCAGTGATGCGGATAGGCCGCCACCCGTTCGGGATCGGCCGAGCCGCGCAGCGCCAGCAGCACCGCGCGGCGGCCGCGCTGCATGGCGGCGTCGGCGGTGGCATACGGCAGCGTTCCGCCACCGGATACGATGGCAACCGGGCTGTTGATGTCAGCCGTGATCGGCACGGTCTTGTTCATGACATCGCACTTTCGCCGGACGAGCCGTCGTCGTGCGAACGTTTCGCCATCATCAGCGGCCGCGAGCCGCCGTCATGGATAAACTGGATGATCTTGCTCACCAGCGGATCGTCGGCGGCTTCCGACGCCACGGTCTCCACGCGCTCGCGAAACGCGCCGCCGGTGTGAAACAGGGAGCGGTAGGCTTGCCGGACCCGGCGAACGGTTTCACTCGAATGGCCGCGCCGCTTCAACCCGACGACATTCAGTCCGACCAGTTCGGCCGCAAGCCCGAACGCAAAGCCGAACGGAATCACATCGCGGGTAATGCCGCTGACGCCGCCCAGCATCGCACCTTCGCCGACGCGGACGAACTGATGCACGGCCACCTGGCCGCCGAGAAATACGTGATCGCCTACCGACACATGACCACCAAGCACTGCGTTGTTGGCAAACGTCACATCATTGCCGACCTGGCAATCATGCGCCACATGGGAGCCGACCATGAAGAAGCACCGGTCCCCCACGCGCGTCACGCCGCCGCCTTTCGCGGTTCCGATGTTCATCGTGACATTTTCGCGAATGTCACATGCGGCACCGATCTCCAGACGGGTCTCTTCACCGCGATAGGACACCGACTGCGGCGGCGTACCGAGGGAGACGAACGGATAGATCACGGTCTGCGCGCCGATGGTCGTATGGCCGGTCAGATGCACGTTGGCAAGCAGCCGGCAGCCGCCGGCGATCACGACATCCGGACCAATAATGCAAAACGGCCCGATCGACACGTCTTCACCGATCGCCGCGCCCGGGTCGATCCGGGCGGTTGGGTCGATTGCCGCCATCACCGCCTCACGGAACCATCGCGCCGACTTCGGCTTCGGCGACCATCTGGCCCGCAACCATCGCCTCGCCGCGGAACCACCACATGTTCTTTTTCCGGGCGATTTTTGTGACGTGGTACTCGATCGTATCGCCGGGCACTACCGGTTTGCGGAACTTGGCCTTGTCGATGGTCAGAAAATAGACGTGCTTCGGGCGCTCGCCGCCCATGCGCGACAGCACGCAGAGCGCGCCCGCGGTCTGCGCCATGCCCTCGATCAGCAGCACGCCCGGAAACACCGGGTTGCCGGGGAAGTGCCCGGCGAACTGCGGCTCGTTCACCGTCACATTCTTAATGCCGACGGCGGATTCATCGCCGCGCATGTTGATGATGCGGTCGATCAGCAGAAACGGATAGCGGTGCGGCAGCGCCTTGAGGATGGTGGCGATATCCGCGGTTTCGAGCGTGGTGCGCACCTCGTCCATGAGTTCGTCCTTACTCTTCACCGCTCCGATCGGTAGTCTTGCGTGCGCGGCTCGCGAGACGCTCGAGGCTCGCGATCTCCCGCATCCATTCGCCGACCGGTTTGGCGCGAATTCCGCCCCAGCGCGCTCCCGCCGGCACGTCGTTATAGACGTTGCTGACCGCGGCGATCTGCGCGCCCTCGCCGATCGTAACGTGATCCTTGACGCCGGCGCCGGCCGCGAGCACCACGAAATCTCCGAGCGTGACGCTGCCCGAGATTCCGGTCCGGGCCACCACCACGCAGTGGCGCCCGATCTGTGTATTGTGGCCGACCTGGACGAGATTGTCGATCTTGGTACCCTCGCCGATCACCGTGTCGCGGATCGCCCCGCGGTCGATCGTGGTGTTGGCGCCGATCTCGACATCGTCCTGGATGATGACGCGGCCAATCTGCGGCACCTTGGTGTGCCCTTTCGCACCCATCACATAGCCGAACCCATCCTGGCCGATCCGCGTACCGGGATGAATGATGACCCGGTCCCCAATCAAGGCATGGATGATCGATACGTGCGGTCCGATCGCACAATTGCGGCCGATGCGGACCTTAGGTCCAATCACGGCGCCCGCATTGATCACCGTGCCGGTTCCAATCTCCGCATGCGGCCCGACCACCGCGCCCGGATCGATCGTCACTCCGCTTTCGAGGCGCGCGGTCTGGTGAACCAGCGCGCCGGCGCCGACGCCGCTCGCCTCGAACAGCGAGGATGGCCGCAAGGTGTCGCCGAACAACGAGCGCGCCGCCGCGACGAAAGCCTGGTAGGGCGCACGCACACAAAGGACCGCGATCTGTGCCGGAGCGTCGCCCGCGAAGCGTTCGCTGGTCAGGCAGGCCCCTGCCCGGCTCGCCGCCAGTTGACCGGCATACCTGGGCTTGTCGAGAAAGACGAGGTCCCCCGGCAACGCGCGGTCGAGCGCCGCCACCCCGGTAATGCGGCGGTCGAGGTCGGCGCCGTCGCGCGGTTCGGCGCCGGTCAGGGTCGCGATCTCGCGCACCGAGAGTGCGCGGGCGCGGTGGAAGAAGGTCGGCGAGGTCATGCCACATTATACCGTGGCTGCGCCGCCGATATCAGAATGTTGTTCCGCCGCCGAACCGGAATTGCTGCACCCGGTCGTAGGGTTGTTTGGTGAGCGGGAACGAGTAGTCGAACCGCAGCGGACCGAACGGCGAATCCCAGATCAACCCGACGCCGACCGAGGATCGCAAATGCATGCCGTTGTCGACCGGACATGGGATCCCCACCGTGCCCGGGCCCCAGGTATCGCAGAACGAACCCGAAAGCACTTCGCCGGTGGCCGGGAAGGTCGTCGGCCCGACGTAGTTCCAAAGCGAGCCGGCGTCGGCGAACGCCGCGACCTTGACGCCGGAGTCCTTCGGCAGGAAGTAGACCGGCGTCTGGAACTCGACGCTCGCGCCCCAATACATGCTGCCGCCGAGCGCATCACCCTGCACGCCGGTCCAGGAGTATTGCGTCAGATCGCGCGGCCCGATACCGGACGGGGCGAAGCCGCGGACCAGGCTCGGGCCCATCTGGAAATGATCCAGCATGCGCAAGTCCCTGTCTCCCCAGCCGGTGACGTAGCCGCCCTGCAGATGCAGCACGCCGACGACGTCCGGAATGACTTCCTTGTACAAGCGGGCGTCGGTGGTCGACTTGATATAGTTCACCTGGCCGCCGAGACCGGCGAAATCCTGGTTGAACGTGGTGAGCGTGCCCATGGTGGGGTTCTTGTTGTTGTCGAGCGTATTGTAGCTGAGCGAGTAACCGACCGCAGAGGTGAAGACCGGACCCTGCGCCAGTTCGCGTTTGACCGCGAGCGACGCTTCACCGTCGGCGTAGCAGTTCTGCGCGATCCCCCCCGGAGGCACCGGACGAAGTCGAAATACTTGTCGGGCGTCGGGAAGGTGTTGATGAAATCCGGATTGATGTTGTTACAGTTCATCAACTGCGTCGGCAGCGAGATCGACTGCCGATAGAGCGAATAGCGCACCTGCAAACCGAGGTCTTCCCGCAGCGCGAACCCGAGCCGGGTGGAGAACCCTTGGGTATTCGACTGGTACGACACGTAGCTCGTCGAGCTCTGCTGCTTGGCAAAGATGTCGAGACCGAGCGCAACGCGATATCCGAGGAAATAGGGCTCGACGAACGACACCGTGAAGCCCCGGGCGTACTGGCCGTATTGGATCGAGCCCTTGGCATAGAGGCCGCGGCCGAGCAGGTTGCGCTCGGCGATGCTGACCTCCGCCATGAACCCGTCCGACGTCGAGAATCCGCCGGAGACGGAGAACTCGCCGGTCGACTGCTCTTCGAGTTCCACATTGAGGATGACGCGATCGGGCGCCGAACCCGGTTCGGTCAGGATGCGCACGTTCTTGAAGTAGGACAGGTTCTTCAGGCGCCGCTCGGCGCGATTGACCAGCGCGCGATTGTAGGCATCGCCTTCCGAGATATCGAACTCGCGGCGGATGACATAGTCGCGGGTACGGGTGTTGCCGTGAATGTTGATCCGTTCGATATAGGCGCGCTGCCCCTCCTCGATGACGAAGGTCAGGCTGACCGTCCGGTTTTCGGGATTGCGTGTCGCGCGCGGCCGCACAGTCGCAAAGGCAAAGCCGAGCCGCGATGCCTCGATCGTCATGTCCTCGACGGACTTTTCGACCAGTTCGGCATTGTACACGTCGCCAGAATAGGCCCGCAGCTTCGGCCGCAGCAGTGCAGGATTGATCGCGCGGGCATTCGATTGCACCTCGACCGAGGCGACACGGTATTGCTCGCCCTCCTCGATCGTGAAGGTGATGAGGAAGCCCTTCCGGTTCGGATCGTATTCGCCGACAGCGGATACGATCCGGACGTCGATGAAGCCGTGCTTCAGGTAGAACCGCCGCAATAGTTCGCGGTCTGCTTCGATGCGGTCTGGATCATAGATGTCGCTGGTCTGCAGGAATGCCAGGAGACCGGTCTGCGACGTCTTGATGACGTCGCGCAGTCGGTATTCCGAATAGAAGCGATTGCCGATGAACTCGATGCTCTTGACGCCGGTCTTCCCGCCTTCAGTGATCTCAAAGACAAGGTTGACGCGATTGTTCGGCAACTCGATGATTTTGGGATCGATGCGGATGTCGAACCGGCCGCTGCGGCGATAGACCTCGACCAGACGCGCGACGTCGGCCTGCACCGCCGGGCGCGACAGGGTGCCGCGCTCCTTCGACTGGATTTCAGCTTTGAGCTGCTCGTCCTTGACCTTCTTGTTGCCCTCGAAGGCGATCTTGTTGATGACCGGGTTTTCGATGACGGTAATGACGAGGCGCCCGCGCAGCATGGCGGGGCGCACATCCCGGAACAAGCCGGTGGCGTAGAGCGCCTTCACGCCTTCGTCGATCTGGAAAGCGTCGAGCCGGCCGCCAGGGCCCGCCCTGAAATAGGAACGAATCGTATCGGCCTCGACACGCTGGTTGCCCTGGACGATGATCGAGCCAACGGTAATCCCTTGGGCATGCGCGATCCCCGTCGTGAGCGACAAGGTCCCCGCACCCAACAAAATACCTCCGAGGACCAGGCCGGCGATGCCTAGCCCTCGAATAAGCCACACCCGGATATTCATCCCCGATACGCCCTTTTCGTCCCCTTACAGCACCCCCACGCGGGCCGTCATGTCCCCTAGACCCGCGCGTCAACCAAGACCTAGCTCACTTCATCAAGCACTCGAGCGCTGTTCCCCGCTTTGTCCTCTACGCCCGGAAAGTTGCCGGGCGCCTCCGATCACGACGATGCCCAGTTCCATAGGCGAAAGATGTCGTTTTTAGTGGCAAAGACCATCAAAGCCGCCACCAGCGCGAAACCAATCCTGAATCCGATCTCCTGCGCGCGCTCCGAGAGCGGCCGGCCGCGCAAGAACTCTACGCCGTAGAACAGCAGGTGGCCGCCATCGAGCAGCGGCACCGGAAACAGGTTGAGCAGGCCGATCGAAACCGACAGAACGGCGATGAAATGCATGACTGCGGCGATGCCCAATGTCGCCACCTGTCCGGACACCTGCGCGATCATGATGGGACCGCCGAGCTGATCAGCGTTGTCCCTGCCGACGACGATGCGCCCTACATAGGAGAGCGTGGTATCGATGATGGTCCAGGTTTCCTTGACGCCCAGCCATACGGCGGTGAAGGGATTGACCGGCTCGGATTTCATCTCGGTCGGCGCAATGGAGCGGCTGATTCCCAGCACCCCCATGCGGTGCACGTTGCCGAAATTGTCCTTCACTTCCTTGAGCGCCGGAACCGCCTTGAGCGTGACGATCTTGCCGCCGCGATCGACCTCGATGACGAGCGTCTCGCCCGCGCTGGTGCTGACGATTCGCTGCATCTCGGCAAAGCTGTCGATGCTGCGGCCGTCGATCGAAAGCACAAGATCTCCGGGCTGAAATCCGGCGGCCGCGGCAGCGCTGTCGGCCTGGACGCTCTCCACCCGGGCGGCGGTGCTCTGCTTGCCGAACACCATGAACAGCGCGGCGAAAATCGCGATCGCCAAAATGAAGTTTGCCACCGGCCCCGCCACCACGATGGCCGCGCGCGGTCCGACCGGTTGATGCACGAAGCTTTCACGGCGCTCGGCCTCGTTCATCGCCGCGGCTGCCGCCTGATCGGGAACGCTGGCGGCGTTCTCATCGCCAAAGAACTTCACATAGCCGCCGAGCGGGATGGCGGAGAGTTTCCAGCGCGTACCGTGCCGGTCATTGAAGCCGATCAATTCGCGACCGAAGCCGATCGAGAAGACCAGCACCCTGACACCATTCCAGCGCGCAACCAGAAAGTGACCGAGCTCGTGGAAGAACACCACGATGGTCAGAACAAACAGAAAGGGGACCACGTAACCGATCACGCCCCAACCCAGGGTGCTGATGCTCGACATGAAGTTAAAGCTCATAGTTGCCGAATCCCCGATCCCGGACTCCCCGTCCGAGACCGAACTACCTAGGATGCCTTTGCGGCAATTTCTGGCAAGAGTGTGCGGGCCAACAATCTCGTATTATGGTCAATAGATAGTGCGTCTTCGATGTTTTCCGGCTCTGTTGTCCAGTTTCGGGACACAGCGGCTTCCAAAGTGGCTTCGACCAGCGCAACGATTCCACCGAATCCTAGCCGGCGTGACAAAAATTCAACAACCGCCACCTCGTTCGCCGCATTGAGGACGGTCGGAGCCCCGCCCCCCGCTTCCAGCGCGTGCCGCGCCAGCGCCAGCGCCGGGAACCGGGCGACATCAGGTTCCTCGAAAGTCAGGGTGGCGTGTTTCGCCAGATCGAGACGCGGGGCCGGTCCGTTGATTCGTTCCGGCCAGGCCAGGCAATAGGCGATGGGGATGCGCATGTCCGGACTGCCGAGTTGCGCGATCAAGGACCCATCACAGAACTCAACCAGGCTGTGCACGATCGATTGCGGATGGACCAGAACGTCGATCTGCTCCGACGGCAGGGCGAAGAGGTGATGCGCCTCGATGACCTCCAGTCCCTTGTTCATCAGCGTCGCCGAATCAATCGTGACCTTCGCGCCCATCGACCAGTTCGGATGCTTGAGCGCCTGCTCGACCGTCGCGGTCCGGATCGCCTCGGCACTGTGGGTGCGGAACGGTCCGCCGGACGCGGTGAGGATGACGCGGCGAACGTCCTCGCGCCGGCTGCCGCTCATCGCCTGAAATAGCGCATTGTGCTCGGAGTTGACGGGCAGCACGGTCGCACCTGCCGCAGCCGCACGCCGCATGAACAGTCCGCCGGCGCAGACCAGCGTCTCCTTGTTGGCGAGCGCCACGATTGCGCCGCGCTCGGCGGCGGCCAGCGTCGGCCGCAGCCCGGCGGAGCCGGTAATGGCGCCGATCACCCAGTCCGCCGGGCGCTGCGCCGCCTCGATCAAGGCGCTCTCGCCCGCCCCCGCCTCGATCCCGGAGCCGGACAGCGCGTCCTTGAGTTCATCGTAGGCCTGCGGATCGCCCACGGCTGCGAATCGCGCGTCAACCTCGCGCGCCAGTGCCGCGAGCGCGGCGGCATTCTTGTTCGCACTCACCGCCTCGACGCGGTAGCGATCGCGCTCGCGCTTGATAAGATCAACCGTGCTCGCGCCGATCGAGCCGGTCGCGCCCAGCAGCGTCACCGATCGCTCCGCGGACGCGGACTGCCGCTCGAATGCGCGTGACGTCTGAGGTTTCATCATCACTCACCACACCAATAGGCCGCGGCCGGGCGCCTCGATCCCGCCACGCGCCAACCCGACCAGCGCGGCCAGGACGGCGGCCGCCACGAACCCGTCGAGGCGATCCATCAGCCCGCCGTGTCCGGGAATGATATGGCCCGAATCCTTAGCGCCGAATCGGCGCTTCAGTCCTGATTCGAACAGGTCGCCTGCCTGCGCGACGATCGACAACGCGGCCGCGATCATCCCCACGGCGGGCAGGCCCGTGAGGCCGGCGGCATTCGCGGCTGCGATTCCGACGACGATCGCCGCCACGGTGCCGCCGATTGCGCCGGACCAGGTTTTCCCTGGGCTGATGCGCGGCATCAGCTTGGGGCCGCCGACGGCGCGCCCGACAAAGTAACCCACGACATCGGTCGTCCAGACAATCGCGTAGAGGAAAATGACGGCCAGGAACCCGTGTTCGGCATCCGTCCGGAGCACGACGGGCGCGAGCCCGATGGCGCCGGCATAGGGCATTCCGCCGGCGATCCAAAGCCGCCGCGATGCGGGCGCCAGCGCCGCCACCGCAAGTGTGCCCATCCCGATCACGATGACGGCAGCCAGGCGGCGATCGGCTCCGGCCAGTGCGACCGCCAGCGCCAGCGACGCCGCACCTGTCGTCAGCGTGGTGCGCCGATCATCCGGTGCGACCAGCAGCGTCCACTCCCAGAGCACCCCGGCGGCTGCGAGCCCCCAAAAGATAACGAACGGCCAGCCGCCCATATAGGTGACCGCGATCGCCAATGGCGCGAGCACCAGCGCCGACGCAACGCGAAGCGCGAGTTCCTTTCCGGGCACCCGTGCAACCAACGGTCTCGTAGGCTCTGCCTCGGCCACAGTCACGATCCGGTACGTGCGATGAGTCCGCCGAACCGCCGTTCGCGGCGGAAGTATTCCGTGATTGCACTCTCAAGCGTCGAGCGATCGAAGTCCGGCCAGTACGTGGGGACAAACACCAGTTCGCTGTAGGCCGCCTGCCATAACAGAAAATTCGACAGCCGCTGCTCGCCGCTGGTGCGGATGATGAGATCGGGATCAGGCAGATCCGGCGCGTCGAGATAGCTCGCGAGCTTATCGGCGGTGACCGCGCTAACCGCGAGATCGCCGGCAGCGACCGCCGCCGCCATGCGCTGCGCGGCGCGCGCGATCTCCGCACGCGCACCGTAGTTGAAGGCGACGACCAGGATGAGCTTGTCGTTGCCGCGCGTGAGGGTCTCGGCCTCATCGAGCAGATTGCGAATCTCCGGATCGAGATCCTCGCGCTCTCCGATGATGCGCACGCGCACGCCGCTGCGATGCAGGTCCGCGAGATCGTTGCGAATGAAGCGACGCAACAGCATCATCAATTCGCGGATCTCCGCCGGCGGCCGCGACCAGTTTTCCGAACTGAAGGAAAAGATCGTCAGAATCTCGATCCCAAGGTCGCCGGCGGCGCGGACGGTGCGGCGCAGCGCCTCGACTCCGCGACGATGGCCCTCCCCGCGTGGCAGACCGCGCGCCGCCGCCCAACGTCCGTTGCCATCCATGATGATGGCAACATGCCGCGGCACGGCGAGATCGCCTTCAAAAGTCCGCAGCGGCTCGGTCTTCGACATACCCTTAAAGCCTTATCCCGTAGCACCTCAGATGGTGAGGATTTCTTTTTCCTTCGTGGCCAGCAGCTTGTCGATCTCGGCGATCTCTTCGTCAGTTGCCTTCTGCACCTGCTCGGACGAGCGCTTGCCGTCGTCCTCACTGATCTTGTGGTCCTTCTCCAGCTTCTTGAGCACGTCAAGGCCGTCGCGCCGGACATGGCGGATCGCAACCTTGGCGGCTTCGGCGTATTTGTGCGCAACCTTCACCAGATCCCGGCGCCGTTCTTCGTTGAGTTCGGGAATGCGCAGGCGCAGAACCTGTCCTTCGGTCGAAGGCGTCAGCCCGAGATTGGCCGCCATAATGGCCTTCTCCACGGCGTGCACCATCGATTTGTCCCAGACCTGAACCGAGAGCAGCCGCGGCTCAGGCACGCTGACGGTCGCAAGCTGGTTGAGCGGCATGTGCGTGCCGTAGGCATCAACCTGCACCGGATCCAACAGGCTCGGGGACGCCCGGCCGGTGCGCAACCCGCTCAGCTCATGCTTCAATGTTCCGATGGCGCCCTGCATGCGTCGCTTGAGCTCATTCAGATCATGGGTTTCGGTTGCCATGGCGACCTCTCCTTTTGGTCGATCCTGCGACCGTGTCGCATTTCTTATTCACTTCCAGCCAGCGGAATCGGTGTCCCCGATGGTTCAGAAGCCAACGACGGTGGAGCGCCCCTCTCCCCGCAGCACGGCCTCAATAGCTCCTTTTGATTGGATCGAGAACACGATGATAGGCATACGGTTTTCCCGGGCAAGCGCGAAGGCGGTGGCATCCATCACTTTAAGCTGGCGCTCGATCGCCTCCTGATGCGTCAACCGCTCGTAGCGTTTGGCCGAGCGATCCGTCTTGGGGTCTGCACTGTAGACACCGTCGACGTCGGTTGCCTTGAGTACCGCTTGCGCGCCGATTTCGGCGGCGCGCAGCACGGCGGTGGTGTCGGTGGTGAAGAACGGATTTCCGGTCCCGGCGGCAAACAGCACCATCCGGCGCTGGGCGAGATGGCGCTGGGCGCGGCGGCGCTCGTAGGTCTCGCAGATTTCCGGCATCGCGAGCGCCGACATGGTACGGGCCGCCACGCCCGCCTTCTCAAGCGCGCTCTCCAGCGCCAGCGCATTCATGACGGTGGCCAGGATGCCCATCATGTCGCCGGTCACGCGCGGAATGCCCTGTTGCGAGACCGTCATGCCTCGGAAGATGTTGCCGCCGCCGACCACGACCCCAAGTTCGACCCCAATCGCCTGCGTCGCCACCAGATCGTCGGCAATCCGCTCGAGTGTGGGCTGGTGAATGCCGAAATCGCCGGGGCCCATGAGGGCCTCACCCGAGACCTTCACGAGCACCCGTCGATAGATCGGCTCAGCCATGGGGTGCTCCGTCCCGATCCAAGCGCAGCCGCGCGGCCCGGACGCTCCGTAATTAGCGCGGCCCTACCATTGCGGCGACTTCGCTGCCGAAATCGGTTTCGGGCCGGTCGACGCCCTCACCGAGCTTGTAGCGGACGAACCCAGTGACCTTGATCGGCGCGCCGGCCTTGCCCTCGGCCTCCTTGACCGCCTGCGCGACGTTCTTGTCCGGCTCGTGCACGTATTCCTGCTCCAAGAGGCAGACCTCCTTGTAGAAGGTCTTGAGCCCCAACTCGACGATCTTTTCGATGACGTTCGCGGGTTTTCCCTGTGCCTTGAACTTGTCGGCCAGCACGTCTTTTTCGCGCCGGACCACCTCGGGGTCGAGCCCGGACGGATCAATCGCCTGCGGGTTCGATGCCGCAATGTGCATCGCCACCATCCGGCCGAAGCGCTTGAGTTCCTCGGGGTTGCCGGTCAACTCGAGCGCGACCAGCACGCCGATCTTGCCAAGCCCCTCGACCACGGAGCTGTGCACGTAGTTGCCGATCACACCCTTACCGACCGAGAGCGATGCGGCACGCCGCAACGTCATGTTCTCACCGATCTTGGCGATGGTGTCGGCGATTGCCTCGGACACCGTGAGGGTGCCGACCTTGGCCGATTTGATCTTTTCCAGATCGGCGCCGACCGTCAGTGCGACGTTCGCGATCATCTTGACCAGGCCCTGGAACAGGTCATTGCGGGCGACGAAATCGGTCTCTGAATTGAGCTCGACGACGACCCCTTTGAGACCGTCGACCGCGAGCCCGACAAGTCCATCGGCCGCGACCCGGCCTGACTTCTTGTCGGCTTTGGCAAGCCCCTTCTTACGCAGCAGATCGACCGCCTGCTCCATCTCGCCGGAGGTCTCACCCAGCGCACCCTTGCAATCCATCATGCCGGCGCCGGTGCGCTCGCGGAGTTCCTTGACCATTGCCGCGGTAATATTCGCCATTGCTGCGATCCTTTGCTCGTGACGGCCTGCAATCAGGCCAGCACGCCTCCAATGCCTTGAACGAAGACGCCGCAGCGAAGTCGCGCTACTCGGCGGACAATTCCTTCGACTGCGCGATCCAGCCCTCCATGCGGGTCGGAAGGCCGGTCTCTTCGCCGATCTTGTGTGCCGCCTCGGGGCTGAACCCGGCAATCTGCCAGTAGTGGAAAATTCCGAGATCGTTGAGCTTCTTCTCGATCGTGGGCGAGACATGCGCGAGCTTCTTGAGATCGTCGGCAACGCCACGGGGACCGGAGAGCACCTCGTAGCCAGGGCCGTCGGCTGCCGGCAGTTCCTCCGGAGTCGGTTCGGCGGCGGCGCCGGTGTCGATGCCCATCTGGCCCTGCGAGCGCGAGATCCCGTCAATCGCGGCCTTGGCGATCAGATCGCAATAGAGCGTGATGGCGCGGCTCGCGTCGTCATTGCCGGGAACCACGAAGGTAATGCCGTCTGGATCGCAGTTGGTGTCGACGATG
Source organism: uncultured Alphaproteobacteria bacterium (assembly GCA_963756715.1). GTDB lineage: Bacteria > Pseudomonadota > Alphaproteobacteria > Rhizobiales > Xanthobacteraceae > VAZQ01. The sequence continues at coordinate 34,570 of CAVWOV010000017.1, read as the reverse complement.
GCGGCGACCGGGACGTTCAGACGTCGCGCTTCCTTGATGGCGATGTCTTCCTTGTTGGTGTCGATCACGAACAGCAGGTCGGGAAGTCCGCCCATGTCCTTGATGCCGCCAAGCGAACGGTCGAGCTTGTCGCGCTCGCGCTGCAGATCGAGCCGCTCCTTCTTGGTGTAGCCCTGCGCCTCGTTGGAGGAGAGCATCTCTTCGAGCTTGCGCAGCCGCGAGATCGATCCCGAAATGGTCTTCCAGTTGGTCAGCGTGCCACCGAGCCAGCGCGAGTTGACGTAGTATTGCGCGGATTTCTTGGCGGCTTCAGCGACGGCGTCTTGCGCCTGGCGCTTGGTGCCGACGAACAGGATGCGGCCGCCCTTGGCGACGGTATCGCTCACCGCCTGCAGGGCGCGGTGCATCATCGGCACCGACTGGGCCAGGTCGATGATGTGGATGTTGTTGCGGGCGCCGAAGATGTACTCCGCCATCTTCGGATTCCAGCGGTGGGCCTGATGGCCGAAGTGTACGCCAGCTTCCAATAGCTGACGCATCGAGAAGTCAGGAACCGACATTGTCGTTCTCCGGTTGAGCCGCCGCGGACCCGTGAAGCTCTCCCTCCCTTGCGGTCGGATCGAGCCACCGGACGGCTGTTTAAGGCCAAGGTCCGCGTGTGAGATGGCGGGCTTATATAGGTGCGGTTGGGGGGATGCAAGGCGATGAGACGGGCGTCATTGGGTCCGCTGGAAGCATCTCCGGGCCGGCGGGCGGCGGGACGCGGCTACACCGCCTCGACCATCACCACCCCCGGCACCGCCTTGATGGCGCCGGCGATCTGCGGCGAGACCTTGAAGCGGCCGGGCAGCTTCACCTCGACCTCGGTGCCCTCGGCGAGCATGAGCACCAGCGCCACCTCGCCGTCGGCCTTGTCGGGCGCCGCGCGGGCGGGCGCGGTGCCTTCAAGCCGCTTGGCGACGCTCTCGATCGGCGCCTCGGCCCGCAGGAACACGCGCAGGCCCTTGGAGAGCTTGGCGGCGGCCTGGTCGAGCGGCTCCGCCATCTGGATGCGCGCACGCACGTCGTCGCCCTGCAACTCCGCCGACAGCGTCAGCAGCACCGCACTGCCGGGCTCCAGGAGGTCGCGGAACTGCTGCAGCCCCTCCGAGAACACCACCGCCTCGAAGTGCCCGGACGGGTCGGAGAGCCCGATGATGCCCATCTTGCTGCCGGTGCGCGTGCGCCGCTCGGTGCGCGCCACCACGGTGCCGGCGACGCGGCCCGCGGTGCCGCCCGAGCGGATCGCACGGGCGAATTCGGCATAAGACTGCACCCGCATGCGCTTGAGCGCGGCGGCGTAATCATCGAGCGGATGGCCGGTGAGGAAAAATCCGATGGCGTCGAATTCCTTCTGCAATCGCTCGGCCGGCAGCCACGGCTCGATCGCCGGGAGCCGCACCGGCTCGCGCGCCGCCGGGCCACCGAACGAGAACTGCAGCGCGCCGGTTTCCTCGGCGGCGTGCTCGCGTTGCGCCGTCGCCAGGAGGTTGTCGACCGCGGCGAAGATGCGCGCGCGGTTGGATTCCAGCGCATCGAATGCGCCTGCCGCCGCAAGGCTTTCCAGCACCCGCTTGTTGACGGCACGCGGATTAATGCGGCCGGCAAAGTCCGCAAGATCGGCGAACGGCCGGTTGCCGCGCGCCTCGACAATGGTTTCGACCGCCTGCCGGCCGACGCCCTTCAGCGCTGCCAGGGCGTAATGGATGGTGTTGCCTTCGACGTCGAACGACACGCCCGAGCGATGGACCGAGGGCGGCTCGACCTTGATGCCCAGCCGCTGCGCCTCGGCGCGGAATTCGGAGAGCTTGTCGGTGTTGCTCATGTCCAGCGTCATCGAGGCCGCCAGGAACTCGACCGGATAATTCGTCTTCATGTAGGCGGTCTGATAGGCGACCAGCGCGTAGGCGGCGGCGTGGCTTTTGTTGAAGCCGTAGTCGGCGAATTTTTCCAGCAACTCGAAGATCGTTTCGGCCTGGGCGCGATCGATGCCGCCCTCGACACAGCCCGAGACGAAGCGGCTCTTCTGTTTCTGCATCTCGGCGCGGATCTTCTTGCCCATCGCGCGACGCAGCAGGTCGGCCTCGCCGAGCGAATAGCCCGAGAGCACCTGCGCGGCCTGCATCACCTGTTCCTGGTAGACAATGACGCCGTAGGTCTCCCGCAGCACCGGTTCGAGCTTGGGATGGATGTATTCCGGCTCCTCCATGCCGTGCTTGCGCGCGCAATAGGTCGGGATATTCGCCATCGGGCCGGGCCGGTAGAGCGCGACCAGCGCGATAATGTCCTCGAAGCGGTCCGGCCGCATATCAAGCAAGGCCCGTCGCATCCCCTGGCTTTCCAGTTGGAAGATGCCCACCGCCTCGGCGCGGGCGAGCAGCGCGTAGGTTTTCTCATCGTCGAGCGGGATCGACGCCAGGTCGATGTCGATGCCGCGCTGCTTCACCAGGGCGACGGCGGTCTGCAGGACGGTCAGCGTCTTGAGGCCGAGAAAGTCGAACTTCACCAGGCCCGCCTGCTCGACCCATTTCATGTTGAACTGGGTGACCGGCATCAGCGATTTCGGATCGCGATAGAGCGGGACCATCTCGTCCAGCCGGCGCTCGCCGATCACGATGCCGGCGGCGTGGGTCGAGGCGTGACGGTGCAGCCCTTCCAGCTTGCGCGCGATGTCGAAAGCGCGGCGCACCACCGGATCGCTGTCGCGCGCAGCCTGCAGCCGGGGCTCGTCGTCGATCGCCTGGCCGAGCTTGACCGGGTTGAGCGCGTTCTGCGGCACCAGCTTGCACAGCTTGTCGACCTGGCCATACGGCATCTGCAGCACGCGGCCGACGTCGCGCAGCACGCCACGCGCCTGCAAGGTGCCGAAGGTGATGATCTGTGCGACCCGCTCGTTGCCATAGCGCTCCTGAACGTAGCGGATGACCGCGTCGCGCCGGTCCTGGCAGAAGTCGATGTCGAAGTCCGGCATCGACACGCGCTCGGGATTGAGGAAGCGCTCGAACAACAGATTGAAACGCAACGGATCCAGATCGGTGATGGTAAGTGCATAGGACACCAGCGACCCCGCGCCGGAGCCGCGCCCAGGCCCGACCGGGATGCCTTCCTGCTTCGCCCACTGGATGAAGTCGGAAACGATCAGGAAGTATCCGGGATACTTCATGCCCTCGATCACCTTGAGTTCGAAGGCGAGCCGGTCGCGATAGTCCTCGATGGTGCGGCCGGGCGCGACCCCGTGCACCTTGACGCGGCGCACCAGTCCGTCCTCGGCGCGCTTGCGCAGTTCGGCCGCCTCGTCGACCGACGCGCCATGTTCGCCGACCGAGAAGCGCGGCAGGACGGGGGCCTGCGTCCGCGGCCGGAACGCGCAGCGCTGCGCGATCTCGACCGTCGACGCCAGCGCCTCGGGCAGATCGGAGAACAGCGCCGTCATCTCGGCGCGGGTCTTGAACCGGTGCTCGGGCGTGAACTGGCGGCGGTCGGACTCGACCACGAACCGCCCCTCGGCAATGCAGATCAAGGCGTCGTGGGCCTCGTAATCCTCTCGCGTGGCGAACAACGGCGCATTGGTGGCGACCAGCGGAACGCCGTTCGCATAGGCCAGTTCGATCAGCGCGTCCTCGGTGACGCCCTCGCTCGTAGTGCCGTGGCGCTGCAATTCGACGTAAAGGCGGTCGCCGAAGAGCCGAGCCAGTTCCGCGAAGCGCGCAGCGGCGAGGCTGCCCTGCCCGGCCTCGATCGCCGTATTGAGCGGCCCGCCGGCCCCGCCGGTCAGCGCAATCAGCCCGCCGGTCTCGCCCTCGAGCCAGGCGAGGTTGATGTGGGGCTTCTCGCTCGGCGCGGTCTCCAGGAAGGCGCGGGAATTGAGCCGCATCAGGCTGCGGTAGCCGTTTTCGTGGGCAGCCAGCAGCACGAGGCGCGGGCACGCGGGCGCCTGCATCCCGACGCGGGCCTCCTGATCGGCAAAATCGATCGCCAGCGAACAACCGATGATCGGCTGGATGCCGGCACCCGCCATCTTCTCGGAGAATTCCAACGCCCCGAACATGTTGTCGGTGTCGGTGAGGGCCAGCGCGGGCTGGCGGTCGGCTTTCGCGAGTTCCGCCAGCCGCGCGATGGTCAGCGCGCTTTCCAGCAACGAATAGGACGAATGCACGTGCAGATGCACGAAGCCGGGACCGGCCATCTAAACCCTCGCGATTCTCGCTACCGGGCGATGGTGGGGGCCGGTGCGGACGCTGTCCACTGCGGCCGCCGCTGGCGAGCCCGCAGGCGGCCTTATCCCCAGGCTTCTGGCCGGCCGCCCCGACCAACGACTGCGACTAACCTCACAGCGTGGCGATGACCTGGGCCCAGATCGCAATCATCCCCAAGAACAGTGCAAGCGACGCAAGCGTAGCGGCCTCTTCAACCACGGCGCGGACCATGTCTCTCTCCCGGCAATAGAACAGGAAGGGAACATAGTTCATGATATGTTCCAGAGTCAACTTGCCTGTGCCGAAAGGCTTCCGTCAACAAATTCAGATAGTTAATAGAATGTCCTGCGCACAGGCATCCGCAACGATGCGGCTGCCGGATCAATCCAGCTCCACCACCAGCCCCTCACGGAGTGTCACGCGGCGGTCCATGCGGCCGGCGATGTCCATGTTGTGGGTGGCGACCAGAACCGCGAGGCCGGAGGCCTTCACCAGTTCGGTCAAAGCGGCAAACACGTGCTCGGCGGTATGCGGATCGAGGTTTCCGGTGGGCTCGTCGGCCAGCAGAATACGCGGCGCATTGGCGACCGCGCGCGCGATCGCGACGCGTTGCTGTTCGCCGCCGGAAAGCTCCGCCGGCCGGTGCGCAAGGCGATCCTTGAGCCCGAGATAGGTGAGAAGCTCGGTGGCGCGCTTGCCCGCTTCACTCTTCGAGAAGCCACGGATCATCTGCGGCAGCATGACGTTCTCGATCGCCGAGAACTCCGGCAGCAGGTGATGGAACTGGTAAACGAACCCCATTTTGATCCGGCGGATGCGCGTGCGTTCGGCGTCCGTCATCTTCGCGGTCGCGATCTGGTCGACATAGACCTCGCCACCGTCCGGGTGCTCCAGCAGCCCGGCAACGTGCAGCAGCGTCGATTTTCCAACACCGGAGGGCGCGACCAGCGCGATCGACTGCCCCGGCCATAGCGCAAGCTCGGCGCCGTTGAGGATGTCCAGCCTGCCGGTACCCTGCCGGTAGTGCCGGCGAACACCGTGCAGGTAGAGAATCGGCGCCTCTTCGCTGGACGCGGTTTTCTTGACCGTCGGCGCGACCATCTCATTCATAGCGCAACGCCTCGACCGGATCGAGGCGGGCGGCGCGCCAGGACGGATAGAGCGTCGCCAGGAGCGACAGCGTGAGCGCCATCACCACCACGGCGGTGGTCTCGCCGACATCCATGTCGGCCGGAAGTTTCGACAGAAAATAAAGCTCCGGCGAAAACAGCTCGGTATTGGTGAACCACGACAGGAACTGGCGGATCGTTTCCACGTTCAGGCAGACGATCGTACCGGCAAGGAAGCCGGTGATGGTGCCGACCACGCCGATTGCCGCGCCGGTGATGAGGAAGATGCGCATGATCGAGCCCTGGGTCGCGCCCATGGTGCGCAGAATGGCGACGTCGGGCCCCTTGTCCTTCACCAGCATGATGAGGCCGGACACGATGTTGAGCGCCGCCACCAGCACGATCAGCGTGAGGATCAGGAACATCACGTTGCGCTCGACCTGCAGTGCGTTGAAGAACGTGGCATTGCGCTGACGCCAATCGATCATGAAGATCGGCCGCCCGGCAGCGTCGGTCACGAGCTTGCGGTAGCGATCGACCCGGTCGGGATTGTCGACGTAGACTTCGATGGCGGTCACGTCGCCGGAGCGGTTGAAATAGGCTTGCGCCTCGGGCATCGGCATGAACACGAATGCGGTGTCGTATTCGGACATGCCGACCTCGAACACGGCGGCGATCTTGTATGACTTGATACGCGGCGTCGTCCCCATCGGGGTCACCGCTCCGCGCGGCGCCACCAGGGTGACGTTGTCGCCGGCACGCAGTGAGAGTTGATCGGCGAGCCGGCGGCCGATCACCACCCCCTGCCCCTGGTCGAAGCCCTCAAGCGTGCCCTGCTTGATGTTGGTGGCGATTGAGCGAAGTTTGCCGATATCGGCGGCGCGCATGCCGCGCACCAGCACACCGGAGGCATTGAACGGCGACGACGCCAGCGCCTGGCCCTCGACGATGGGTGCGGCCAGCTTGATGCCCTCGACCTTCGACACACGGTCGGCCACCTGCTGCCAGTCGGTGAGCGGGGACTCGAGCGGCTGGATCAGCAAATGTCCGTTCACGCCCAGGATCTTGTCGAGCAGTTCCTTGCGGAAGCCGTTCATCACCGCCATCACGATAATCAGGGTGGCGACGCCCAGCATGATCCCCAGGAAGGAAAATCCGGCGATGACCGAGATGAATCCCTCTTTGCGCCGCGCCCGAAGGTAACGCAGCGACAGCATCCATTCGAACGGCGCGAATGGGTGGGTGGCGGTGGGCTCGCTCATCACTGTTACCTGGTTGCCGATTTCATAGGATTCCGGCGGTTTAACGCCGCGGCCGGGCGCCGTGGAGTGGCGAAAGCGCGCACGTCACGACGCGAGACGCTCCAATGCGTCGGCCGCACTGACCAGTTCGCGGCTGCCGTCGGAGCGACGCTTAAGCTCCACTTTACCCTCAGCCAGGCCCTTAGGTCCAACCAGCACCTGCCAGGGCAATCCGATCAGGTCGGCGGTGGCAAATTTGGCTCCCGGCCGCTGGTCACGGTCGTCATAAAGCACGTCGACCCCCTTGCCGGCGAGCCCGCGGTAGAGCGCCTCGCAGGCTGCGTCGGTGTCGGCGCCGCCCTGCTTGAGGTTGAGGATCGCCACCTTGAACGGCGCCACCGCTTCCGGCCATTTGATGCCGGCATCGTCGTGGGAAGCCTCGATGATGGCGCCCACCAGCCGCGAGACGCCCACGCCGTAGGAGCCGCCGTGAGTGGGCCGCTCGATGCCGTCCGGACCGGAGACCGACGCGTTCATCGGCAGCGAATACTTGGTGCCGAAATAGAAAATCTGCCCGACTTCGATGCCGCGCGTATGGAGGCGGTTCTCCGGGCGCCACCTCGCGCTCGAATCGCGCCGCGTCATGCACGTCCTGCGTCGCCGCATAGAGACTGGTCCACTGCTGCACGATCGGCGAGAGATCGCCATCGTAGTTGACGTCGACCTCCGGGCACCGGAAGATCGAGCACACCTTTGTCGCAGTACACGCCGGACTCGCCAGTCTCGGCGAGGATGATGAATTCGTGCGACAGGTCGCCGCCGATCGGACCGGTCTCGGCGCGCATCGGGATCGCCTTGAGCCCCATGCGCGCGAACGTGCGCAGGTAAGCGACGAACATGCGGTTGTAGGACAGCCGCGCCGCGGCCTCGTCGATATCGAACGAATAGGCGTCCTTCATCAGAAATTCGCGTCCGCGCATGACGCCGAAGCGGGGGCGCTGCTCGTCGCGGAATTTCCATTGGATGTGATAGAGAATCTTCGGCAGCTCACGGTACGACTTCACGTAGGCGCGGAAGATCTCCGTGATCATGTCTTCGTTGGTCGGCCCATAAAGCAATTCGCGCTCATGGCGATCCTGAATGCGCAGCATCTCCGGACCGTAGGCATCGTAGCGCCCGGTCTCGCGCCAAAGATCGGCAAGTTGCAGCGTCGGCATCAGGAGTTCGATGGCGCCGGCGCGGTCCTGCTCCTCGCGCACGATCTGCTCGATCTTCTTCAGCACGCGAAACCCGAGCGGCAGCCAGGCGTAGATGCCGGCCGCCTCCTGCCGCAGCATGCCGGCACGTAGCATGAGACGGTGGGAGACGATCTCCGCCTCCTTCGGGGTTTCACGTAAAATGGGCAGGAAATAGCGGGACAGTCGCATACTACAACTCGAGAATCGCTCGCCCTTCGGGCGGTGCCCGAGTGAAACCGGATCATCGGCGGAAAAACAAGGGCTATCAAGGCCTTCCGCGCGTTAATTGACCGGCGGAACTCCGCTTTCGGGGCGTGTTTTGGCCCTTCTAGCCCTGAATGGGGCCGCGCGTTGATGTTGCGATTGCACCTTCATACCACCGGTGACAAACCCTACGAGATGGGATAGCGTCTCAATAAGGCCGGGGCGTGGGAGAACACGACACCCGGCCGTGCGGTCCAAGTCTTGGGAGGACACGCTCTGGGAGGACAAGCCGGCGCGCAAGCCGCGACCGTCTCGATCCGAGAATAGCTTCGAGGCGTCATAGTAGCGTAGCGTTGTCGAGCAGGGCCTGGGCTCTGCTCTTTTTTTTAACGACGCCCCTGAGGGTCGCGCGCTGAACCGTGAAGTCGCGCGATCATCTCTACGGCAAATGTCGACCGCCATTTCTTTTCGCAGCGTTGCGACATTGCGGTCAGCGCGAGTTGCCCAGCCATGGGGTGAGCGCGTCGATCGATATCCATCGATAATGATAGACCACCGCGAAGATGGCAAACACGACGAGAGAAACAATCGTCGTCCAGATCAGCTTTTGCAGAACCTTCGGCAGATGGGGCGCGCCGGGATCACTGCCGGGCACGACCTCCCCGGTCTCCTCCTGGCTGCGTACGCCCCAGGGCAGCACGGCGAACAGCGCCACCCACCAGATGACGAAGTAGATCGCGATTGCAGTCGTCAGCGCCACGAAAGTGTTACCCGTTCAGTGCGAAGTCAGAGGATTAAGGTAAAAAAAAACTCGCATCCCGCTGTAAGCATCGTGAAAGGAGTCTCGATGTTAAAGCATGCGCAACAACAGGGAGACAGACACAATGATCCAGCGCATGTTCAATTTCAGCCGCGTTGCGGCTCTCCTGCTCTTCGGTTTCGCATTTGGCGGCCTCTCCGCCAGTGTGACGCCGGCCGCAGCCTGCGGCTACAACGGATGTGGCGTCGGTGTGGCCGTCGTGCAGCCCTACGTCTATCAGTCCTGCTCCTGCTGCGGATGCGGCTCGGGCTATTATGGCGCAGCCTATGCGTATCCGTACTACGGTTACGGCGCGGCCTATGGCTACGCGGCCGAATTCGCCCCGTACGCCTACGTCAACCGCTTCTACCGGCCCCGCATCTGGGTTGGCCCGCGCCGCGTCTGGGTTCGCTGACCAGCACACCTTCGAAGGTCCCAATATCTGAGCTGATTGTGGCCTGCCGGGTTGACCCGGCGGGTCACATCGCATTTGGGCCCTCACGCCTGTTCGATCTCAACCAAAGTTCCGCAGAAGTCTTTCGGGTGCAGGAATAGCACCGGCTTGCCGTGTGCCCCGATCTTCGGCTCGCCATCGCCGATGACACGCGCGCCCTGCGCCTTGAGCTTGTCACGCGCCGCGCGGATGTCATCGACCTCGTAGCAGACGTGATGGACGCCGCCATCCGGATTGCGCTCGAGAAACTTCGCAATCGGCGACGCAGCGCCGAGCGGCTCAAGCAGTTCGATCTTGGTGTTCGGCAGCGTAATGAACACCGTGTTAACACCATGGTCGGGCTGCGGTACCACGGCCGATACTTCGGCGCCCAGCGTATCGCGATAGACGGAAGATGCTTTGGCGATATCGCGCACGGCGATCGCCACATGATTGAGCCGTCCGATCATCATTGTCTCCTGCGGCCCGGCGGCCCCGGTCCTCAACATATAGGGCGCTTCGCGGTCACGGGCTACCGCGATGAGTGGTCAAGCGTCGAGCCTCTTGTGCCCAGTCCAGGCCCTTAACCAGCGACGCCTAAGACGTGCTACGAACCGGCCGCTCACACCTCCAAAACCTGGACATGGCAGACCGGCTTCTTGTTCCACCGCGAGGCAATCTTGGCGCGAGCCGCGCGCCGCACCGACTCCGCGACAGCATCAGGATCGCGTCGCCGTGGCTTCGAGAGCGACTCGAATGTCTCCACTACTGCGTCGTAGACAATCTCCGCCATCACACTGCCGTCGGCGGCGGTCTCTGGAATGCCGATCAACTGCACCTCGGGATCGGCGGCAAGCTCGCCCTTGTCGGTGAGCGCCAGCGCAATCGAAACCAGGCCGGCAAAGCCGAGGCGGCGGCGATCGGCGACGGTGCGTTGCGCGGCGTCGATCAGCAGCGAGCCGTCCTTATAGAGCCGCCCAGACGGTACCTCGTCGATGATACCCGGATCGCCCGGCGCCAGCCGGACGAGGTCACCGTCGCGGCAGGGAACCACCTTGGCGACCCCTGCCCGGCGCGCCAGTTCGCCATGCTCGGCCATGTGCAGCGCTTCGCCATGGACCGGCACGACGATGCGCGGGCGGACCCAACTGAGCATGTCCGCGAGTTCGTCACGGCGTGGATGGCCTGAGACGTGCACGAGATGAGTGCGGTCGGTGATGACCTCGATGCCCTGATTGACCAGGCCATTGATCACCCGCGTCACCAGCTTTTCGTTGCCCGGAATGGCGCGTGAGGAAAAGATCACGCGGTCGCCGCGGCTGAACGCAACATCGGGATGATCGTCGGCAGCGATGCGCGACAGCGCCGCGCGCGCTTCGCCCTGGCTGCCGGTGCAGAGCGCGACCACTTTGTCGGGCGGAAGGTGACCGTAGATGTCGACCGAGCGGAAATCCTTGATGCCGTCGAGGTAGCCGGTTTCCCGCGCGACCTGCGCGATCCGCTCCATCGAGCGGCCGACCAGCACGACCTCGCGATCGCATGCCGCGGCGGCCTGCGCGACCGCGCGCATGCGCGCCACGTTGGACGCAAAGGTGGTGACGGCAACGCGCGCCGGCGCGGTTCGGATCAGTTCGGCCAATGACCTGGCGACATCGGTCTCGGAGGGCGAGCGACCTTCGCGCACCGCGTTGGTCGAATCGCCGATCAGCGCAAGGCAGCCCGCATCGCCGAGCGCGCGCAGTTTCGCCTCGTCAGTCGGCGGGCCGATGAGTGGGGTCGGGTCGATCTTCCAGTCGCCGGTGTGCAGGACGGTGCCGAGCGGCGTCCCGATCTTGAGCGCATTCGATTCCGGGATCGAATGCGCCATGGAGACGAGTTCGATCTCGAACGGCCCGAGCGTGAAACGCCCGCCGAGCGGCACGATATTGACGGGGATGATGGGAGCGCCCGGCTCGCTCTCGCGCTTGGCCTGCAGCAGCGCCGCGGTGAACGGCGTCGCGTAAACCGGCAGCTTGAGCCGCGGCCACAGGTCGAGCATCGCGCCGAAATGATCCTCGTGCGCGTGGGTGAGCACGATGCCGAGAATATTTTTGCGTATCTCGACGAGATAGCGGATGTCCGGCAGGATCAGGTCGATGCCCGGCAGGTCATCGCCGGCAAATGCCACGCCGAGATCGACGATGATCCACTGCCGCCGGCGTTCGTCCCCGAAGCCGTAGAGCGCGAGATTCATACCGATCTCGCCCACCCCGCCGAGCGGCGCAAAAACGAGTTCGTCGCCCGAGCGCGCCATGAGGCGATCCGATCAGTTTGATGTTGCGGGAGGTGAGCCTGCCGGCATGAACACATCGCCGGCCGTGATAATCGCCGAACTGCCGTCGGAACGGCGCAGCACCAGGCCACCACGTTGGTCGAGCGCCTCGAAGACCCCGGCCAGTTCCCGATCGGGAAGCCTCACCACGATCTCCTGGCCGAGTCCGGCGGCCCGGGCGAGCCAGTCGGCTCGGATCGTGGAAAAGCCGTCCCCGCTGTTCCATTGCGCGAGGCGGCCCATCATCTTGTTGGAGAGCGCGGCAAACAGCGCCTCCGGCGTCACCGTGGCGCCGGCGGCGTCCAGGTCCGTCGCCGGGTACTCGGTCGCCGGGGGATGGCTCGCACAGTTGACGCCGATGCCGACCACAACCGCGCCCTCCCCCACGCCTTCGCCCTCGATCAGAATGCCGGCAAACTTCGCTCCGGACAGCAAGAGGTCATTCGGCCATTTGATCGCGAGCCGCGGCTTGAGCGCAGGCACCACCTCCACCACCGCGTCGTGGATCGCCAGTGCGGCGACAAACGAAAGCTCCGGCCAATATTCAGTGAGCGCCGGATTGGTCAGCAAAAGACTGGCGTAGAGATTGCCGGGCTCCGAGACCCACTCGCGGCCACGCCGCCCACGTCCGGCGGTCTGCTGCGTCGCCACAACCCAGAGCGGGCCGCGTTCGCCGCGGCGCGCGCGCAACAGGGCCTCCGCGTTGGTCGAGCCGAGCGCGTCATGCGTGACAAGCCGAACGCCCACCGCGGACGCCCTGGGATCAAGCTGCATCATCCTCGCCTAAAATAACGACTTCGCCGCGGCATTGGCGGCTTCGACCAAGGGGCCGGGATAGACGAAGAACAGGAGGTTGAACAGTCCGCTCGCCGCCAGGACCGCCCGCAATTCGTGCGGCATCGGCTCGAATCCTTTGGCCGGCTCGTCGAAGTACATGATTTTGATGATCAGTAGATAATAATAGGCGCCCACGACGCTGGTGACGACGCCGATCACCGCAAGGGTGAACAGCCCGGCCTTGATCGCCGCGAGAAACACGTAAAATTTGGCGAAGAAGCCCGCGAGCGGCGGAATGCCGGCGAGCGAGAACAGCAGCATTGCGAAAAAGAAGGCCATGGTCGGATGCGTGCGGGCGAGGCCTGCCAGATCGTAGATGCCTTCGACCCGCTTGCCATCGCGCCGCATCGAGAGAATGCAGGCGAATGCGCCAAGCGTCATGGTCAGATAGACGGCCATGTAGACCAGGACGCCCTGCACGCCTTGCTGGGTACCAGCCGCAAGCCCGACCAGCGCGAAGCCCATATGGCCGATCGACGAATAAGCCATCAGCCGCTTGATGTTGCGCTGGCCGATCGCCGCGAATGCACCGAGCCCCATCGAGGCGATGGCGACGAACACCACGATCTGCTGCCATTGCGATGTGATGCCGGGGAACGCCACGATGGTGGTGCGCACGAACATCGCCATGCCCGCCACCTTGGGCGCCGCAGCAAAGAACGCCGTGACCGGTGTCGGCGCGCCCTCGTAGACGTCGGGCGTCCACATGTGGAACGGCACCGCCGACACCTTGAAACAGAAGCCGGCGAACAGGAACACCAGTCCGAACGTCAGGCCGATGCCGCCCTGGGCGGCAGCCTTGGCGATTCCGGCGAACGAGATCGTCCCGCTGAAGCCGTAAACCAGCGAGGCACCGTAGAGCAGCATGCCTGACGACAGCGCGCCGAGGACAAAGTATTTCAACCCCGCCTCGGTCGAGCGCACGTTGTCGCGACTGATTGACGCCACCACGTAGAGCGACAAGCTCATTAGTTCGAGGCCGAGATAGAGCGCGATCAGGTCGGCCGCCGAGATCAGCATCAGCATGCCGGTGGTCGACAGCAGGATCAGCACTGCATACTCGTATCGCAACTCCTTCTCGCGATCGAAGTAGTCGAACGACATCAGGATCGCGACCGCCGAACCGGTCAGCGCCAGCAGTTTCAAAAAGCGCGCAAAGCCGTCAACGACGAAGCTGCCGCCGAAGGTAACGAGCCTTTCGTCCGGCAGCATGACGACGATCACGCCCGCCGCGATCAGCAGCAGAATCGCGAACACATTGACCGTCTTCGCCGCCGCCTCGCCGCGGAAGGCGCCGACCATCAGCAGCACCATGGCGCCGACGGCGAGCACGATCTCCGGCAGCGCCGGCAGCAATGCGGGAAGTTCGGCAGTTTCGTTCATCGTTGTGTTTCGCTATTGGGCGACGTGAACCACGCCATGTCCTCACTGCACCAGCATGGCGGCGGCCTTCGCCGCGCCGAGCGCCCTGTTGTAGTTGTCAAGCAGTTGCGCGACAGAAGCTGCCGAAAAATCGATCACCGGCTGCGGAAACACCCCGAACAGGATGGTCAGCACCACGAGTGGCCCGAGCGTGATGATCTCGCGATAGTCGAGATCCTTGATCGCCGCGAGACTGGGCTTCTGCAGCGCCCCCAGTACGACCCTGCGATAAAGCCAGAGCGCGTATGCGGCTGAGAAGATGATCCCGAGCGTGGCCAGCGCCGCCACCCAGGTATTCACCCGGAACGTGCCGATCAGCGCCAGGAATTCGCCGATGAAACCCGAGGTGCCCGGCAGGCCGACATTGGCAAGCGTGAACACCAGGAAGGCTACCGCATAGAGCGGCATGCGGTTGACCAGTCCGCCATAGGCCGCAATCTCGCGGGTGTGCATGCGGTCGTAGACCACGCCGACACAGAGAAACAGCGCCGCCGACACGATGCCGTGCGAGATCATCTGGAAGATGCCGCCCGCCACACCCTGCGTGGTGGCGGCGAAGATGCCCATGGTGACGAGGCCCATATGCGCCACAGAGGAATAGGCAATGAGTTTCTTCATATCCTCCTGCATCAGCGCGACCAGCGACGTGTAGATCACGGCCACGACCGATAAGCCGAACACCAGCGGCGCCAGCGAATGCGATGCCTCCGGGAACATCGGCAGCGAAAAGCGGAGAAAGCCGTAGCCGCCCATCTTGAGGAGGATCGCGGCGAGAATCACGGAGCCGGCGGTCGGCGCCTCGACGTGCGCGTCGGGTAGCCAAGTATGCACCGGCCACATCGGCATCTTCACCGCGAACGACGCGAAGAAGGCAAGCCACGCCCAGGTCTGCAGCCGAACCGGGAAGCCATGCCGCAGCAGCGTCGGGATGTCGGTGGTACCGGCATCCCAGTACATCGCCATGATGGCGAGCAGCATCAGCACCGATCCAAGCAGCGTGTAGAGGAAGAATTTGAAGCTTGCGTAGACCCGCCGCGGGCCGCCCCAGACCCCGATGATCAGGAACATCGGGATCAGACCGCCCTCGAAGAACAGGTAGAAAACGACAAGGTCGAGCGAGGAGAACGTGCCGATCATCAGCGTTTCGAGCACCAGGAACGCGATCATGTATTCTTTGACGCGCTTCTGGATCGGCAGCCAGCTCGCGATGATGCAGACCGGCATCAGCGCCGTTGTCAGGATGACGAACGGCAGCGAGATGCCGTCCACCCCCATGTGATAGTTGATCGTACCGTCAAGCCACGGCCGCTTCTCGACGAACTGGAATTCCGGCGAGCCGGGATCGAAGCGCCAGATCATCATCAGCGAAATCGCGAACGTGATCAGCGTCGTCCATAGCGCCACCCAGCGCGCATTGCGGTACTCGGCTTCGCCGTCCGAGCGCATCATCATGATGAAGAGTGCGCCCGCCAGCGGCAGGAATGTCGTGACGGAGAGAATGGGCCAGCTCATCATCCTGCGGCCCCTCCGCGGAACATGAACCAGGTGATGAATGCCGCCACACCGACCATCATGGCGAAGGCGTAATGGTAGAGATAGCCGGTCTGCAATCGCACCACGTCCCGCGTGACGCTCAGCACCCACTTCGACACCCCGTCGGGCCCGAAGCCGTCGATCAACCAGCCGTCGCCGTACTTCCACAGGAAGCGGCCGAGCCACATCGTCGGCCGGACGAAGATGACGTCATAGAGTTCGTCGAAGTACCACTTGTTGAGCAGGAACTTGTAGAGCGGCGCCTGCTGGCGCGCGAGCTCGACCGGCAGCTCCGGCCGCTGGATATAGAACCGCCAGGCGATGACGAAACCCACCACCATCATCACCGTCGGCAACATCGTCATCACGAACGGAATGTGGTGCATCTCTTCCAGGATGCGGTTTTCTTCGCCGAACTTCAGCGAATCGCGGAAGAAGTCGCCGACGCCGTGGCCGATAAAGATGTCCTTGAACGGATAGCCCGCCACGACCGAGCCGACCGCGAGAAAACCGAGCGGGATCAGCATCACCATCGGGCTCTCGTGCGCCTGTTCGTAATGGTGGCGGTTGTGCGGTTTGCCGTGAAAGGTCTTCAGGATCAGCCGCCAGGAATAGAACGCCGTCAGCGCGGCCGCGATTACCGTCATCGCGTAGGCGTAGAGCGCCATCGAATTGTGACTCACGTAGGCGGCCTCGATGATCGCATCCTTGGAGAAATAGCCGGCGGTGAGAGGAAACCCGGTCAGCGCCAGGGTGCCCATCACCATGGTCCAATAGGTGAAGGGGATCTTGTCCTTGAGGCCGCCCATCTGGCGGATGTCCTGCTCGTGATGCATCGCGGTAATGACCGAACCGCAGCCCAGGAACAGCAACGCCTTGAAGAACGCGTGGGTGAACAGGTGGTACATGCCGATCGAGTAGGCGCCGGTACCCATGGCGACGAACATGTAGCCGAGTTGTGAGCAGGTCGAATAGGCGACGATGCGCTTGATGTCGTTCTGCACCAGCCCGATGGTCGCCGCAAAGAACGCCGTCGTGCCGCCGATGAAGAGCACGAAGGTCTGCGCATGTGGCGCCAGCTCGAACAGTGGCGAGAGCCGCGCCACCATGAATACGCCCGCTGTCACCATGGTGGCGGCGTGGATCAGCGCGGACACCGGCGTCGGCCCCTCCATGGCGTCAGGGAGCCAGGTGTGCAGCAGGAACTGTGCCGATTTCCCCATCGCGCCCATGAACAGCAGCAGGCAGATCACCGTGAGCGCGTCGACATCCCAGCTCAGGAAGTGGATGGTCTTGCCGGTGAGCGATGGCGCCTGCGCAAACACCGTATCGAAGTCGACCGCCCCGGTCATCATGAAGACCGCGAAGATACCGAGCGCGAAACCGAAATCGCCGACGCGGTTGACGATGAACGCCTTGATGGCGGCGGCGTTCGCTTCCGGCTTTTGATACCAGAAGCCGATGAGCAGGTAGCTCATCAGGCCGACGCCCTCCCAGCCGAAGAACAACTGCAGAAGATTGTCGGATGTCACCAGCATCAGCATGGCGAAGGTGAAGAGCGACAGGTAGGAGAAGAAGCGCGGCCGGTACGGATCCTCCGCCATGTAGCCGAACGAATAGAGATGCACGAAGGCCGAGATGGTCGTCACCACCACCAGCATGACGGCAGTCAGCGTGTCGATGCGTAGGGCCCATTCGACCTTGAGATCGCCGCTGGCCATCCAGGTGAACAAATTCACCCGCACATCCTGATGTCCGAAGCCGACCTCTACGAAGGCAAACCACGACAGCAGCATGGCGGCGAACAGGAACACCGTGGTGACAAGCTCGGACAGGCGCGAACCCGCGGCCGCGGGCTCCTGCGCATGCTGATCGGCATGCGCGTCCGCGTGCTGATGGTGGGGCGGGTGATGAGCGTGGTGGCTGCCGGCGGCGTGATCGTCGTGCGGCTCCGGCGGCCCGCCGGGGAAGCGCGCGTGCGCGCCGACGAGCGAGATCAGTCCCGCGATGACGAAGCCGAGGAGCGGCAGAAAGACGATGGCCTGATACACCTAGGTCAGCCCTTCATAAGGTTGATGTCCTCGACCGCGATCGAGCCGCGATTGCGGTAATAGGCGACCAGGATGGCGAGGCCGATGGCGGCCTCCGCCGCCGCCACCGTAAGCACCAGCAGCGCGAAAATCTGGCCGACAAGGTCGCCGAGGAAAGTCGAGAAGGCGACGAGGTTGATGTTCACGGCAAGCAGGATCAGCTCGATCGACATCAGAATGACGATCACGTTCTTCCGGTTGAGGAAGATGCCGAAGATGCCGAGCGTGAACAGGATCGCCGCAACCGTAAGATAGTGACCAAGCCCGATGACCATATCGCCCCCTACACTCCCTGGCCCGGCCGTACCTTGACGATGTCGATGGCGGTCGCCCTGGTGCGGGCGACCTGATCGGCAATGTTCTGGCGCCGCACGTTCGGCTTGTGCCGAAGCGTGAGCACGATCGCCCCGATCATTGCGACGAGCAGCACCAGGCCCGCGGCCTGGAAGAAATAGACGAAGCGCGTATAGAGCACATGGCCGATTGCCTCGGTGTTGAACATATGCGCGATCGGCGGGATCGGCGTGGTGATCGCGTGCTGCACCTCCGGAGCAATGGCCCAGGCTCCTACCACCAGGATCAGTTCGATCAGCATGATCACGCCGACCACCGCGCCGACCGGCAGGTATTGCAGGAAGCCTTGCCGCAGTTCGGCAAAATCGACATCGAGCATCATCACCACGAACAGGAACAGCACCGCGACCGCGCCGACATAGACCACGATCAGGATCATCGCCAGGAATTCCGCCCCCATCAGCACGAACAGGCCGGCGGCGTTGACGAACGCGAGGATGAGGAACAGGACCGAATGCACGGGGTTCTTCGCCGCGATCACCATGAAGGCAGACGCGATGCAGACGCCGGCGAAAAGATAGAAGAACGCGGCGGAGATGATCATGCGCGCACCTCGCGTCCGCATTCATCGCGTACCGATGTCCGCTTGCTCGGTGCCTCCCCTCCCCTTGAGGGGGAGGGTTAGGGAGGGGGGTGAATAGAAGGCGAGAGCGCGCAAACAAATACCCCCCTCCCGGCGCGCTGGGCGCGCCGACCTCCCCCGCAGGGGGGGAGCGCTGAGACCGAACTTGCCGCGTCAGCGTAGAGCCAAGATCTCGCATCATCTCACCGGTACGGCGCGTCGAGCGCGATGTTCTGGGCGATCTCGCGCTCCCAGCGGTCGCCGTTCGCCAACAGCCGCTCCTTGTCGAAATAGAGCTCCTCGCGCGTCTCCGCCGCGAACTCGAAATTCGGCCCCTCGACGATCGCATCAACCGGACAGGCCTCCTGGCACAGGCCGCAATAGATGCACTTCACCATGTCGATGTCATAACGGGTGGTGCGCCGGGTGCCGTCGTTGCGGCGCGGTCCGGCTTCGATGGTGATGGCCTGCGCCGGACAGATCGCCTCGCACAGCTTGCAAGCAATGCAGCGTTCCTCACCGTTGGGATAGCGGCGCAACGCATGCTCGCCGCGGAAGCGCGGCGAGATCGGCCCCTTCTCGAAGGGATAGTTGAGCGTCGACTTCGGCTTGAAGAAATAACGCATCGCCAGCATCAATCCCGATACGAATTCCTTGAGGAACACAGTGCGGGCAGCATGATCGAGCCTCATGGCGCCATCCTTTCCGCCCCGACAAACAAGGTCCGCGCGTCCGTCAACCGCCGATCGCGTCGCCAATCCAATAGCCAATTCCACCGAACAGCAGCAGGTCGAGCCCCAGCACCGCGCGGCGCATGATGCTGAGTTTGCTTTCGAACGTCGCGCGCTCTTCCGGCGTTTCCGACCGGTCGTGCGTCCGCAGGCTCTTCTCGACGAACCCGATCACCATCGCATAGTTCACGCCTGCAAGGACCGTCCCCGCGATGGCGCCAATCAGCCCCCCGAGCGATAGATCGAACATGCGGATTCCCCGTCATTTCCATACGAGCCCGCCGTACTGCAGGACACCCGCGACGATCGCGACCATGGCGAGCGAGACCGGCAGGAACACCTTCCAGCCGAGCCGCATGAGTTGATCGTAGCGGTAGCGCGGAACGATCGCCTTCACCATGGCGAACATGAAGAACATGAACACCACTTTGAGCACGAACCAGATGACGCCCGGAACCCAGGTGAAGGGCGCGACCGGAATCGGCGATAGCCAGCCCCCCAGGAACAGGATCGTGGCCATCGCACACATCGTGATGATGGCGATGTACTCGCCCAGAAAGAACAGCAGGAACTGAGTCGAGGAATATTCCACCGCGAAGCCGGCGACGAGCTCGGACTCCGCCTCCACCAGATCGAACGGCGGCCGGTTGGTCTCGGCCAGCGCCGAGACAAAGAAGATCACGAACATCGGAAACAACGGCAGCCAGTACCAGTTCAGCAGCCCGTACTTGCCGTCCTGCGCATCGACGATGGCGGAGAGATTGAGCGAACCCGCGCACAGCAGCACCGTAATGATGACGAAACCGATGGAGACTTCGTACGACACCATCTGCGCTGCGGAGCGCAGCGCAGCGAGGAACGGATATTTCGAGTTCGACGCCCAGCCCGCCATGATGACGCCATAGACCATGAGCGAGGAGATCGCGAAGATATAAAGCACGCCGACATTGATGTCGGCGATCATCCAATCGGCACTCACCGGGATCACCGCCCAGGCCGAGAGCGCAAGCACGGCGGTGACCATCGGCGCCAGCAGAAACACGCCCTTGTTGGCGCCGGCCGGAATGATCGGTTCTTTGAACACGAACTTGAGCAGATCGGCGAACGACTGCAGCAGGCCCCAGGGCCCGACGACGTTCGGGCCGCGCCGCATCTGCACCGCCGCCCAGATCTTGCGGTCGGCGTAGAGGATATAGGCGGTCGCGATCAGCAACACGACAAGCAGGAGCACGCTCTGCGCCACGATGACGATCAACGGCCAGATATAGTTGGTCCAGAATTCGGCCATGTGCTGGCGCCCGTATCCTATTCCGCCGCGCTCAGCCCGGCGTGCCCTTCGGCAATCACCGAGCATTCGGACATCACGACCGACGCGCGCGCGATCGGGTTGGTGAGATAGAAATCGCCGATGGCCGTGCCGAACGGTGTCTTGTCGGGCGTGCCGCCGAGCGCCGCCAGCGACCGGATCAGCGCGGCGTCACCCGGCTGCGATCTGGCCGATGCGCTTCAGGTGTGCATGTTGCTTGAATAGCGCCTGACGCAGTTGCGCAAGCGAATCGTAGGGCAGCTTGTGGCCCAGCACATCGGACAGTGCCCGCAGGATCGCCCAGTCCTCGCGCGCATCGCCCGGCGGGAAAGCGGCGCGGGCAGCCATCTGCACCCGGCCCTCGGTATTGACGTAGATGCCTGATTTCTCCGGATAGGCGGCGCCCGGCAGGATGACGTCGGCGCGGTGCGCGCCCTGGTCGCCGTGGGTTCCGATATAGACCACGAAAGCACCCGGAGCGATGTCGATCTCGTCGGCCCCGAGCAGGAAGGCCACGTCGAGGCCGCCGGCCGCGGCCATCTGGGCGGCTTTGAGCCCGCCCGTGCCGGGCACGAAACCGACATCGAGCGCGCCCACGCGCGAGGCTGCCGTGTGCAAGATCGAGAATCCGTTCCAACCGTCGGCCGTCGCGCCGGACGCGATCCGCGCCGCCAGCGAAGCAATCGCCGCGCCATCGGGCCGCGTCAGCGCCGCCGTACCGAGGATGACGAGCGGCCGCTCGGCTTTCTTCAACGTCTCCGCGAACGAGCCCCGGCCGGCTGCGACATCGGCCAACGTCTCCGGCCCGGCGCCGAGATACGAATGCGGGTAGGTCAGATCGACGTTTTCGCCGATCAGGCCGATTGGGAAATTGCCCGCGCGCCAGCGCTTGCGGATGCGGGCGTTGAGGACGGCGGCTTCGCGCCGCGGATTGGCGCCGACGAGCAGCAGCGCATCGGCCTTCTCGATGCCGGCGATCGTGGCGTTGAACAGGTAAGTCGCCCTGCCCCATTTCGGGTCGAGCGCCGCACCATCCTGCCGGCAATCGAGGTTCACGACGCCAAGCCGCGTCATCAGGTCCTTGAGGGCGAAGACCTCTTCGACCGCCGCGAGATCGCCGACGATCGCGCCCATGCGCTGCGCCGGGGTCTGCTTGACCTTCGTGGCAATCGCAGCGAACGCTTCCGACCACGACGCCGGCCGCAGGCGGCCACGCTCGCGAATATAGGGCTGATCGAGGCGCTGGCTGCGCAGGCCATCGACCACATGCCGGGTCTTGTCGGAAATCCATTCCTCGTTCACGTCGTCGTTGACGCGCGGCAGGATGCGCATGACCTCGCGCCCGCGCGTATCGATGCGGATCGCGGAGCCGACCGCGTCCATCACGTCGATCGATTCGGTCTTGTTCAGTTCCCACGGCCGCGCCGCGAACGCATAGGGCTTCGACGTAAGCGCGCCGACCGGACAGAGATCGACCACGTTGCCCTGCAACTCCGAGGTCATCGCGGTTTCGAGATAGGTGGTGATCTCCATGTCCTCGCCGCGGCCAATGGCGCCAAGCTCGGGCACGCCCGCGACCTCGGTCGAGAAGCGCACGCAGCGGGTGCAATGAATGCAGCGGTTCATCACCGTCTTGACGAGCGCGCCGATATATTTGTCTTCGACCGCCCGCTTGTTCTCGCGATAGCGGCTGTTGTCGACGCCGTAGGCCATGGCCTGGTCCTGCAGATCGCACTCGCCGCCCTGATCGCAGATCGGGCAGTCGAGCGGATGGTTGATCAGCAGGAACTCCATCACGCCTTCACGCGCTTTTCGCACCATCGCGCTCTTGGTATTGAGGACCTTCGGCGTGCCGTCGCGGTTGGGGGGCAGATCCTTCACGCCCATCGCGCAGGACGCCTGAGGCTTCGGCGTGCCCACGACCTCGATCAGGCACATGCGGCAATTGCCGGCGATCGACAAACGGTCCTGGAAGCAGAAGCGCGGAATTTCCGCGCCCGCGGCCTCGCAGGCCTGGAGCAGCGTGTACTCCGGCGGGACGTCGATCTCTCTGCCGTCGACGATGAGCTTGGTCATGCCTCGGTCCTGGGAACCTGTCCGGCCCGGTAGGCCGCGATCATTTCGGTGACCGGAATGCCGTCGATCGTCATGCCATCCAATCGGCATTCGCTGATCGAGGCGCCGGCAAGATTGGCTTTGGTCAGACGTAAGCCGGACAGATTGACGTAGTTAACGCGCCAGCCCGACATATTCACGTCGTCGAGCGACGCTCCGGAGAGATTGACGTTATGGATGGTGCAGCCTGATAAGTTCACGTCGTCAAACAGCGAACCGGACAGGTCAGAGTTGCTGACCTCGAGCCGCTCTTTCTTCTCGTGAAGCTTCATCTCGGCATCCTCACGCGCAACGCGCAACCATTGCCAATTGTGCCGCCGGCAAGCTCTCCCACCCGAACGCATGCTCGCTCGGGCCATGCCGATTGAGATGATCGAGCCGCTCGATCGCTTCCTGCACGGTTGGCCGATGCCCCGCCGGCACCCACCACATCACGAAGTAGCCCTCACCCAGCTTTTCGAACCATTCCTCCCGCCGTCCGTAGAATTGCTTGTGCACGGTCTGCCAGACAAAGCGCGCGAACGCGTCGCCATCGGTCCAGACCGACATGTTGATGGCCATGCGCGGGTCGCCGTCGTACGGGCGCGTGTCGATGGCGCTGCCGCTGTCGTCCTGGTAGCGCCAGATAAATCCCTCGCTGCGCTCCGCCAGCCCGTTCACGAATGCCAGATTATCGATGAAGTCCGCCATGCGTGGATCGCTCGCCTCGTAGCGCAGGCGGCCGATGTTGAGTTGAGCGAGATGCTGGCCCGCGGGCTGTTGCATGGCCCCTACTCCGCCGCTTCCACGACCGGATCGAGTACGCCGGCGTCATCGATGTCCGCCTTGTGCGTGTATGCGTCGATCCGCCGCTCGATCTCCGGGCGGAAGTGCCGCAGCAGTCCCTGCACCGGCCAGGCCGCGCCGTCGCCGAAGGCGCAGATGGTGTGGCCCTCGATCTGGGTCGTGACCTCCATCAGCATATCGATCTCGCGCTTGTGGGCGCGGCCTTCCGCCATGCGGGTGAGCACGCGCCACATCCAGCCCATGCCTTCGCGGCAAGGCGTGCACTGGCCGCAGCTTTCGTGCTTGTAGAAGTACGAGATGCGCGCCATGGCGCGGATGATGTCGGTCGATTTGTCCATGACGATCACCGCCGCCGTACCGAGCGCCGATTTCTTGTCGCGGCAGCCGTCGAAATCCATGAGGAGCGTGTCGGCCTGATCAGGGCCGGCGGGAATGAGCGGCATCGACGAACCGCCGGGAATGACGGCGAGCAGATTGTCCCAGCCGCCACGCACACCGCCGGCGTATGTGTCGACAAGCTCGCGCAGCGGGATGCCCATCGCCTCTTCGACGTTGCACGGACGCTCCGACATGGCCGGAAACGCAAAACAGCTTGGTGCCGGTATTGTTCGGCCGGCCGATGCCGGCAAACCAGGCGGCGCCCCGGCGCATGATGTCGGGCGCCTGCGCGATCGTCTCCACGTTATTCACAGTGGTGGGGCAGCCGTAGAGGCCCATGTTGGCCGGAAACGGCGGCTTGAGCCGCGGCATGCCTTTCTTGCCTTCGAGGCTTTCAAGCAGCGCGGTTTCCTCACCGCAGATATAGGCGCCGGCGCCGTGGTGGACGTAGAGATCGAAGTCCCAGCCGTTGACGTTGTTCTTGCCGATCAGCTTCGCCTCATAGGCCTGATCGATCGCCGCCTGGAGATGCTCGCGTTCGCGGATGAACTCACCGCGCACATAGATGTAGCCGGCATTCGCCCCCATGGCGAAACCTGCGATCAGGCACCCCTCGATCAGCAGATGCGGATCGTGCCGCATGATCTCGCGGTCCTTGCAGGTACCGGGCTCGGACTCGTCGGCATTGACCACGAGATAGTGCGGGCGGCCGTCCGACTGCTTGGGCATGAACGACCATTTCAGCCCGGTCGGGAAGCCGGCACCGCCGCGTCCGCGCTGGCCTGAGGCCTTCATCTCGTTGATGACGCCGTCGCGGCCCTTCTCCAGGATCGCCTTGGTGCCGTCCCAGGCTCCGCGCTTGCGCGCGCCTTCGAGGCCCCAGTCGTGGAGGCCGTAGAGGTTCGTGAAGATGCGATCCTTGTCAGCGAGCATGACGCGCTAGTCCTACGGCTTCGTGCCTGCCGGTGCGGCCGACGGCTTGGCTTTGTCCGACAAGGCTTCCTCCGTCGTGACCTTCGGCGACACACCGTTCCTGGCGCCTTCGGCGGCAACCTTTTCGATCGGGGCGGGAGCTTCCCGAACATTCGCTTCCGGCGACGGTTTCTTCGGCGCGACGTCAGAGAGGCCCGATGCTCCAGAACCGCCATTGCGCTGCCCGGTGTAGAGCGACGGATCGGTCAGCGTGTTCGGTCCGCCGACCGGCGCGGAGAAGGTGCGATTGATCTGCGGGCCGGGCTTGACCGGTGCGCCGTTGGCGAAGCCGTCCAGCACCTTCTCGAAGCTCTCGGCGGTCAAATCCTCGTAGGTATCCTTCCAGATCAGCACCATCGGCGCGTTGACGCACGCACCGAGGCACTCGACCTCCTCCCAGGAGAAATCGCCGTCAGCCGAAACATGGAACGGTTCGTGGTTGATGCGATGGCGGCAGACCTCAAGGATATGCTCGGCGCCGCGCAACCGGCACGGCGTCGTGCCGCAGACCTGGATGTGCGCCTTGCGGCCGACCGGCTGCAACAGAAACATTGTGTAGAACGTCGCAACTTCCAGCGCGCGGATATGCGGCATGCCGAGGAAATCGGCGACGTAGCGTATCGCGGCCTCCGGCAGCCAATTGTCATGCTGTTCCTGCGCACGCCACAACAGCGGGATGATCGCCGACTGCTGGCGGCCTTCCGGATACTTGGCGATCTGCTGCTTGGCCCAGGCCATATTCTCCGCCGTGAAGGCGAAATCCTTCGGCTGCAGTTCAGGCGGTGCGAGGCGGCGGACGGACATTAGCGGTCGACCTCCCCGAACACGATATCGAGCGAGCCGAGCACCGCCGACACGTCAGCCAGCATGTGCCCCTTGCAGAGGAAATCCATGGCAGAGAGATGTGCGAAGCCCGGCGCCCGGATTTTGCACTTGTATGGCCTGTTGGTGCCATCGGCGACGAGATAGACACCGAACTCGCCCTTGGGCGCTTCGACCGCTGCATAGACTTCGCCGGCCGGCACGTGGAAGCCCTCGGTGTAGAGCTTGAAGTGGTGGATCAGCGCCTCCATCGAGCGCTTCATCTCCTCGCGCTTCGGCGGCACGATCTTGTTGTCATCGATCGAGACGCGGCCCTGGCCGTCGGGTGAACGCAGCCGCTCCAGGCACTGCTTCATGATGCGGATCGACTGGCGCATCTCCTCCATGCGGATGCAATACCGGTCGTAACAGTCGCCGTTCTTGCCGACCGGAATGTCGAAATCAAACTCGGAATAGCATTCGTAGGGCTGCGCCTTGCGCAAATCCCAGGCGGCGCCCGAGCCGCGCACCATCACGCCCGAGAACCCCCAGGCCCAGGCGTCCTTCAGCGACACCACGCCGATGTCGACGTTGCGCTGCTTGAAGATACGATTCTCGGTGAGCAGATCTTCGAGGTCGTCGCAGACCTTGAGGAACGGATCACAGAACCCCCAGATATCATCAACAAGCTTGTCCGGCAGATCCTGGTGCACCCCGCCGACGCGGAAATACGCCGCGTGCATGCGCGAGCCCGACGCGCGCTCGTAGAACACCATCAGCTTCTCGCGTTCCTCGAAGCCCCATAGCGGCGGAGTAAGTGCGCCAACGTCCATCGCTTGCGTGGTGACGTTGAGAATGTGCGACAGGAGTCGCCCGATTTCGCAATAGAGTACGCGGATGAGCTGCGCGCGCCGCGGCACCGTCAGGCCGAGGAGTTTCTCGGCGGCCAGGCAGAAGGCATGTTCCTGGTTCATCGGCGCGACATAGTCGAGCCGGTCGAAGTACGGGATTGCCTGCAGGTAGGTCTTGGCTTCGATCAGCTTCTCGGTGCCGCGGTGCAGCAGGCCGATATGCGGATCCACACGCTCGACGACCTCGCCGTCGATTTCGAGCACCAGACGCAGCACACCGTGCGCCGCGGGATGCTGCGGCCCGAAATTGATGGTGAAGTTGCGTGCTGCGGGTTCGGTCATGACGCACGTGCGGTTGAGAGCAGCTTCACTGTTTCGCCTTCTCGTCGCCAGGCAGGCCATAGGCGCCCGGCCCCTCCCAGGGCGAGAGGAAATCGAAGTTGCGGAACTCCTGCGTGAGCTTCACCGGCTCGTAGACCACCCGCTTCTGCTCGTCGTCGTAGCGCACCTCGACGAAGCCGGTGAGCGGAAAGTCCTTGCGCAGCGGATGCCCCTCGAAACCGTAGTCGGTGAGCAGACGCCGCATGTCCGGATGGCCGGTGATCAGCACGCCGTAAAGATCGTAAAGTTCGCGCTCGAACCAGTTGGCGCCGGGAAAAACATCGATGATCGACGGCACCGGCGTCGCTTCGTCGACCTCGAGCTTCACCCGGATGCGCGCGTTCTCCTTTGGCGAAAGCAGATGGTAGACGATGTCGAAGCGCTGCGCCCGGCCCGGCCAGTCGACCGCGGTGACGTCGACGATGCTCCAGAACTGACAGCGCTCATCGTCGCGCAGGAAAGTGACGACCTTGACGATGTCGCGCACCGTGGTGGTGATCGTGAGTTCGCCATGCGCGATCCAATGGCCCACAATCGATCCCGGCAGCGCGCCTGCGATCGTTTCGCCTAGCCTGTTGAGTGCCTCGTCCATGATTCCTGCCGGACCTCAGCGTTCGATCGTGCCGGTGCGGCGAATTTTTTTCTGCAGCATCAGCACGCCATAGAGCAGCGCTTCGGCGGTCGGCGGACAGCCCGGTACATAGATGTCGACCGGGACGATGCGATCGCAACCGCGCACCACCGAATAGGAGAAGTGGTAGTAGCCGCCGCCATTGGCGCACGACCCCATCGAGATGACGTAGCGCGGCTCCGGCATCTGGTCGTAGACCTTGCGCAGCGCGGGCGCCATCTTGTTGGTGAGCGTGCCGGCGACGATCATCACGTCGGACTGCCGCGGCGATGCGCGCGGCGCAAAGCCGAACCGTTCCGCGTCATAACGCGGCATCGACATCTGCATCATCTCGACCGCGCAGCAGGCGAGCCCGAAGGTCATCCACATCAGCGAGCCGGTACGCGCCCAGACGATGAGGTCGTCGGCCGCCGTGATGAGAAAGCCCTTGTCGGCAAGCTCGCTGTTGAGGCCGGTGAAGAAAGCGTCGTCCGCGCCCACCGGCTTGCCGGTGCGCGGATCGAGAATACCCCTCGCCGGCGGGGCCATCACGGCCGTGCGCTCTAATCCCATTCGAGCGCTCCCTTCCGCCACTCATATATGAAGCCGATCGTAAGCACGCCAAGAAACAGCATCATCGACCAGTAGCCGTAATGACCGAGATCGGCGAAGGCGACTGCCCAGGGGAACAGGAATGTCACCTCAAGGTCGAAAATGATGAACAGGATGGCGACGAGATAAAAGCGCACGTCGAATTTCATGCGCGCATCGTCGAACGGATTGAACCCGCACTCGTAGGCGGACAGCTTCTCGGCATCGGGCCGCTTGTAGGCGACCGCGAACGGCGCAACGAGGAGCACGAGGCAGATGACAAACGCAACCCCGATAAAGATCACGAGGGGCAGATAGTCCAGCAACAGCTCGTTCATCGGCGACCCATGCCTCCGGTCGATCCGGGGTGGGCGGAGCCGCCATCCGCACCCAAGATGCCGTGAGGCCTTCAATAAATGTCCCTGTCACAATTCAGATTCGTTCCAAGGACTTGATGGTTTTGGCTTAGCGCAGTGCACAATACGAGGCAAGGCGGTCCCTGGGGGCAAGTCCCGGGCGTGTCCCCCGCACCTTTCGCCGGCCCTCACCCGCGCTCACCCATTTCGTGTTATGGCTGACAGTCGGAACATGCTTCGCGCGAGTTCCGCACTCCTCTTTGGCTCTGGAACGTTTCTCGGCCGATTGCTGGTCCTGCGGCGAGGCGGGGTCTGAATGCCAGTGCAACCAGACCTTTCAATCGTGCCCAAAGACCTTGCAATCGTGCCGAAGACGGATCACGGGGCTGCATGACACGCCTGCGCGACGCCTTCATCACTGGCACTGGGATATTTCTTCCGGGCGAGCCAATCGCCAACGACCGGATGGAGAAATTTATCGGCTTGGTGGGCGGCCGCAAGTCCGGCATCGGCCAGCGGGCTTTGCGCTGGAGCGGTATCGAGACGCGCCACTACGCGATCACGGCAGCGGGCGAGGTGATGCACTCCAACGCGGGCATGAGCGCCGCGGCCGTATCGGCGTCGTTGCAGGATGCGGGCCTGGGCAGGGAAAGCTTGGAATTCCTGGCGACCGCGACCACGCAGGGCGATTTCCTGGTCCCGGGACATGCGAGCGCCGTCCACGGAGAACTCGGCGGTGGCCCGCTCGAACTCGCGAGTTTCCAGTCGGTCTGCGTATCCTCTCTCATGGCGGCGAAGGCGGCATGGGCGGCGATCAGAACCGGCGAAGCCAATTGCGCCGCGGCGGTCGCCGGCGAATTTTCGTCGCGCTGGTTCCAGCCGGCGTTCTACGAAGGCACCGCGCTGATCGACGCCAAGGGGCGGCTGGCGATGGAGGCAGACTTCCTGCGATGGACGCTGTCGGACGGGGCCGGCGCGATCGTCGTCGAGCCACAACCGCGCGCCGGCAACGTCAGTCTGCGCATCGAGTGGATCGATCTCACGTCGCTGGCCAGCCGCTTCGATCCTTGCATGTGGGCGGGCGCGCCGCGGGAATTGCGCGGCGAATTGACGAACTCGTGGAGCCATGCCGGACCGCGCGCAGCACATGCGGCCGGCGCGATCGCGCTGCTGCAGGATTTCCTGCTGCTCAAGGCTATGATCCGCGCCTGGATCGGGGTTTACCTCGAGAAGGTCGACAGCGGCCGCATCGACCCGGCCCGCGTCGATTGGCTGCTTTGTCACTATTCGGCTCGCTCCCTGCGACAGGAGATCGTCAAGCTCCTGGAAAGCACCAAAGCCATGATTCCGGAACACAAATGGTTTACCACTCTGCCGACCACCGGCAACGTCGGCTCGGGCTCCATTTGGCTGATGCTTGACGCCTTCATGAAAACTGGCTCGGCTCGGCGGGGCGACCGGATTCTCTGCGTCGTCCCCGAAAGCGGCCGCGCGATGGTTGGCTTCATGATGCTTGAGGTCGTGGCATGAGCGTCGCCGAGATGACACCAGAACAAGACCTTGCAGTGGCCGGCGTGCTGCGCAAACTCGCAATCGTCTGGAGCGAGTTCGAAGGCATGCTCGATGTGACGCCGCTGATCCGCAAGCTCACGCGCGGCCGCTTTGAACTCGCCGATTACCATTCCTTCCTCGTCAACCTGCGCCAGCAGGTCAAGGACGGAGCGCTTTGGATGTCGCGCGCAGCATCGAGTATCGGCGAAGACCACCTGGAACTGCGGTCGAGCCTGATGCAACACGCGGTGACCGAACATCGCGACTTCCGCATGCTGGAGACGGACTACGTCGCAAGCGGCGGCTCGCTCGCCACGATTCGGGCGGCCGACAAGAATATCGGATCGGAGGCACTGTCCGCATGGATGTTTCACGAAGCATCGCGGCCCAACCCCTTTGGTCTTCTCGGTGCGATGTTCATCATCGAGGGTCTTGGCTCGATCAAGGCGGCTGAGTGGGGTCGTCTGGTGCAGAGCCGCCTCGGCCTGCCGAAAGACGCGGTCCGCTTCCTGCTCTATCACGGCGAGAACGATACGACGCACATGGAGGAGTTCGCGGCCATGTTGCGCCTGGTGCTGCCCGACGATGCCGTTGCCACGCGCATCGTCACGTGTGCGCGGGTGACGGCGCGGCTCTATGCCCTGCAGATCGAGGAGATCGTCGCATGAGCGCCGGCGTCTTCGATCCCAAGCGGTTCGACCCCAAGGATCCGGATCCCTGGCTGGCACTCTACCTCGATCAGAGCCTGCCGATCGATGAGGTCGCCAAACAGGCGCTGCTGGTCGGCAATCGCTCAATCTCGCGCCGCTGGCTGTTTCCGATCGCCCGGCCGCTGATCTTCGTCTTTTTCATATTCGTCAAAATCCTGCGTGGCCTGTTCCCGCATTGGCCGAATTGGAACCGGGCGCTGCACGAGCTGATCTACTGGGGCTTGAAGACGTTCGCCTCGCCGGAGGCCAACACCTTGATCCTGCGGCATTTCACGCTGGCGACCGAATTGCTGGCTTTCATCAAGACGAATGCCGGCCCGGTTGAGATCGACAGTTGGCCGCTGCGTCCGACCAAGCTCGAAGACCTCCGCGACAACGTCTTCCTGCAGCACGACCTGAATATCTACAACTTCATCATCCAGTTGAATGCCAGCCTGCGCGCGCAGGGCCGGGACCTCGCTCCTGTCGGCCAACCGGATTTCTCGATGATCTCGGACGAGCCGATCGTGCTCGCGCCGATGCCGCATGGCCCATTGAACGTGATCGATGTGCAAACCGCGGTCGAGGCTTATACGCCGCTCTATGCGCTCTTCCTGCCGCGGGAGGACTTCGTCCGCGCGGCGAACTCCCTGCAACTCGACGAGGTGATCGCGATCTACATCGCGAAGATTCTCGGCACCGATTATCACCTCGCATTCATGAAAAACGGCCATCCCCTCGTGCCGCTCTCGACTCTGCAGGCCGGCTATCGCCTGATGATGCATGGCCTCGACGTCGAGGGGCTGCATGGCTGGCTGCGCACGATCAAGCGCCGGCAGGCTGCGGGACTGCCGATCGACCCGCGCGCACCCGTTTCGGCCTTGAGCTGACGGCCTGTTTCCGGGCCCCCTGGGCAATCGCCCCGTGCACACGGTAGGCTTGCCGGCAAATCAAGCCCGCGCGGGCGCAGGGAGGCGATATGCAACGCAAAGTCATGATCTCATGCGCGGTCACCGGTTCGGCCGACACCCCCGGCCGCAACCCCGCTGTGCCGGTGACGCCGGAACAGATCGCACAATCCGCGATCGATGCCGCCAAGGCCGGCGCCGCGATCGTGCACATTCATGTCCGCAATCCCAAGACCACCAAGCCGAGCATGGACGGTGCGCTCTATCGCGAAGTGGTCGAACGGATCAGGGCGAACGGCACCGACGTGCTGATCAATCTCACGACCGGCCCAGGCGCACGCTTCAAGCACGATGACGATGACCCGTCGAAGCCCAGCGCCGACAGCACGCTGCGCTCGCCGGAAGATCGGGTGCGTCATGTGGTCGAGCTCAAGCCCGACATCTGCAGCCTCGACATGGGCAGCCTCAACATGGGCGACCGGGTGTTCGTCAACACGCCCCCGCACCTGCAGGCCATGGCCCTCGCCATCAAGGATGCCGGTGTCATGCCGGAACTGGAAGTGTTCGAGACCGGACACCTTCTGCTCGCCAAGCGCTTCATCGAGAACGGCTACGTCAAGCCGCCGGGCATGTTCCAGATCTGCCTGGGGATTTCCTGGGGTCAGCCGGCGACGCCCGAAGCGATGAGCTATATGCGCAGCCTGCTGCCGCAGAACTCACCCTGGTTCGCGTTCGGCATTTCGCTCCATCAGTTTCCGATGGTGGCGCAGGCGGTGCTGCTCGGCGGCCACCCGCGGGTCGGGATGGAGGACAACATCTACCTGGAAAAGGGCAAGCTCGCGCCGAGCAACGCGGCGCTGGTCGAGAAGGCAGCGAAGATTATCGAAATCCTCGGCGACCAGGTCGCGACGCCGAACGACGCGCGGGAGATTCTCGGGCTCAGGGAGCGGGCCGGCGCAAACGCTTGAAGCGCGTCGCGGCGGCCGTCTTCGCAGGCATCCGCATACCTGGGCGCCGCGAAGCGGTTAGACCGGAATCCATTTCCCTTCTTGATCCATTCTTGCAGCAAATGGATTCCGGATTCGGGCCTTTCGGCGCGCCCAGAATGACGGTCGAAGTTTCCAGCCGGCCAGCTCAATCCAGCGGTTCGACCTTGACGATCGATGCGTTGTGGTTGCTGCCGATCCAGAATGTGACCGGGCTGGTCGAGCTGTCCACGAACACGCGCCGGATGTTTGTGGTCTTCGGCAGCAGATATTCGACGAACCCCCCGGTCTTTGGATCGAGCCGGGAGACCCGATCTGTCATCATCGAGCCAGTCCAGGCCTCGCCGTTCTTGTCGGCAGCCACGTCGTAGGGCTGGCCCCAAGGCGTCGGCAACACCCATTCCTTGATGGCCTGAGTCTTGGGATCGAACATGCCGATTGCGTTGCCGGCATATTCGGCAAACCACAGCCGGTTCTGATCGTCCACCTCGCCGCGGCGCGGCCGCGAATTGGCGATAGTGCCGCGATGGACGGTAAGCTTGCCGGTCTTGGCGTCGATCCGGCCGATGTTGGAGGACGAGAAGTCGAGCAGATAGAGATTGTTGTCGCGGTCGGCCGGGATGCCGTAGACGCCGAACCGCTTGCCGTTCGACGGATCGCTGAACGAACCGAGATTCTCCCACTGTCCGCTCGCAAGGTCGAGCCGTAGAATTTGCGAGCGGTCGGAGTTCTTCACCCATACCTTGCCGTCGATATGCGTGCTCGTGGGATCGAGATGTCCCGACTGTGCGGCGTCGGTCTGCCATTCCTTCGGGATCGACCAGACCTTGAACGTCTCGGTCTTCTTGTCGAAACGCGCAATGCCGCTCTGATACATCATGCCGAGCCAGAGATTGCCGGCCTTGTCGGTCTTGAGATCGAGCGAACCGACGGGAAAGCCAGCCTTGATCACCGGCAGGGGGAATTCCCAGACCTTACCGGTCTTCGGGTCCATCTTGCCGAGGAACAGTTCGCCGAAGTGACTGAACCAGACGATCCCGTCGGCATCGACGACCACATCATGGGGCTGGATCTGCTTTCGCGGTAGATCGTATTCGGTCACGATCACCCGCGTTGCGCGCCCGGTCGGACGCGGCAAGGTCTTGAGCGGATAAGACCAGATTTCCTCGCGGCTGAGATTGAGCGAGGCGAGATATTCCGCCAAGGCTTTGACGCGCGTCGGATCGCCGAGGTTGCGGCGCGCGTTGCCGACGAGGCGCTGTGGGTGTTGCGGCGTGCTGCCCGGATAGTAACCGGTCATGCGATCGAACACCTGCATGAAGCCGTCCGCGTCGTAGGATGAGTTCACGATGCGATCGAGATCGTGACAGCTGATGCAATTGAGCAGCGCCTTCTTCTGATTGTCGGTGCCGGGGAAGCTCATCAGCCACTCGGCATTGCTGAGCTGCTTGGGGAGGTTCCTGGTCGGCCGCAGCTTGATGTCGACCGTCGACGACTGGCCGGCTGCAATCTCGGCGACCTTGGGACCTTCGAGGTCGTAACCGACGGCCCGAATCGTCAGCGTATAGCGGCCGGGCTCAAGCCGCGATGCCGGGAAGCTGAAATGACCTTTGCTGTCGCTCACCACGGTCGTGGTCATCGTCGAACCTGACCGCTTGGCACTGATGAGAACGCCCTCCATGGCGCCTTCAGCGGCAGAACTGACTTGTCCGGCGAGTGCTGCTTGTGGGACTTGCGCCTGGACTTGTGCTTGTGCGGCAGCGACAGGGGCGCCGACGCAGAGGATCGCTCCGAGCATCAATTGAATAACGCGCGAACGCATGGCGTCGCCTCCCGATGTTGGATCGCTGAACGCGAACTCTATTATCGGCAAGCCTAGACCTGCGGCTCCATGCCTTCAAGGACGCTGCCTTCAGATCGCTCGGCCCATCCAAGTCAGCATGGATCAGATCGCTCAGCGAACCCGTAACGGCGACAGTTGCGGAGAACGCTATCAGGCGAAACCGCGGGCGGCGTTGCTGGCCACACCCGGTGACGCCGCATGGCAACGCGGGCGTCCCATCGCGGCCGAGATGACGTAAGTTGATGACGTAAGTTAAGGAAATCCAGATCCGACAAAAAACGGATCACCGCCATGAAAATGGCGGGAGCGACGGGACTCGAACCCGCGGCCTCCGGCGTGACAGGCCG
>CAVWOV010000016.1:0-63030 GCA_963756715.1 uncultured Alphaproteobacteria bacterium | reverse complement strand
GTTGTGTGCTGGGCATGCTCAGCAGCTTGGAGGTGAAAGTCCTCCGCTCAACCTGATGGAGGTGAAGGGCTAGCAAAGTGCAAGGGCTAGCCCCGGCGATGTGCGCGCGCTACGTGCCTCTCAGCTTCGCAAGGACGCACAGGGAGCGATTTTCTTTTCTCGGCGCGGAAAGACGGCAGAGCCGATCGGCGGCGCACTCACAGACCGCGCGCTGGCCGCGCTGAATGCGTATGTGGCGACTCTCGGAGTCGAATTGCACGGCGAAGCTTACCTGTTCCGAAATCGCAGCGGTGCTGCCTACTCCAAGGACACGCTCGGCGACGACTTTCGCGCAGTCCGAATTGCGGCATTTGGCGAGCGCGACAAGCGGACACTTGCTGATTTCAGACGATCGGGTGCGGTTGAGGCGATTGCCGGCGACGCGACCCCCGCTGCTCTCGCTCACGCCATGGGGAACACACTCAGTGCATCGAATGCTCTGTTCGCGACCTACGTCCCGATCAACCGCGCGACGCTTCGCGCGGTCATGACTGCCCGGCGGCTAGGCCGGCGACGGATTCGCGAGAACGGATGAAGGGCAAAAGTTGGAACGCGCCGGTCCCGAAAGTTGGAACGGGGAACGCAATGAACCTTAACCACTTGATAAGTGGCGGGAGCGACGGGACTCGAACCCGCGGCCTCCGGCGTGACAGGCCGGCGCTCTAACCAACTGAGCTACGCCCCCACTGGGGTGCTGCGGAGTTAAATGGCGACCCTTCGCAAGTCAAGGCAAAGGGCGCCGAAACGGCCACCCGGCGGCGAAAACCGGGCTTCGCGCTCCGCGTGTATGCATCCAAGGCCCGTCATTAGCCTATTTCTTTAGGGTGATGGCGAAAAAACCCACATTTTTCGCGAATAAGTCATGGTCAGACCCTATCCGAATCGTCTAATGCGCTTTCGTGACAGGTGGCTGTGTGGCCACCGTCTGCAACGAGGAGGGCCAGCTATGGCAGCGAAGAAGCCGGGCGCACAAGCGACCGTAACCCTGAAACATATCGCCGCGAATCTCGCGGAATCCCATGAGATGTCGAAAAAGCAGACCGAGGCGGTGCTCGGCGACTTGGTCGGCCTCGTGACCAAGCACCTTAAGAAGGGCGACCGCATCCGTATCGGCGGCCTGGGTATCCTTCAGGTGCGCAAGCGCGCCGCTCGCATGGGACGCAACCCGGCAACCGGTGAGCCGATCCAGATCAAGGCGAGCAAGAAGGTGGCATTCCGCGCCGCCAAGGAACTCAAGGAAGCGGTCTAATCGCGCACCCTGCCAACGCGGGGACCTCTTTTGCACCTCGTCGGCGGCTATTCAGGCCGCCGGCGAATGTTTCAGAACTTATTGCGGGCGATGCCACGAAACGTGGTGGGCGGTGACGGACTCGAACCGCCGACATCCTGCGTGTAAAGCAGGCGCTCTACCAACTGAGCTAACCGCCCTTGCCTTTAGCGCCGCGCCTCTCCTTTAGCGCCGCGTTACGCCGTGAGGCAAGCGAGCGTGCGCGATGACGCAATCGTTTGCGACAATGATGACTGCGAAGCCGGACTCCGCGCGATCGGGCCGCACGGAGGCATATTTCGGCTTGAGGTTAGGCCGGTTTCTTCCGCGCCTTTGGCGCCTTTGGTGCGTGGAAGCCGGCAGCCGTACTTTCCTTTTCACACATGTAGGCGCCGCGCTTGGTCTTGCCGTAGCTTTTGCTGTCGCTGGTGTGGAACACCTTGGACCGCAGATTGACCCAAACGACGGTATCGGTGGGGCATGAGGTCTTCGCTTCGGCTTCGGTCTTGAACTGGCCTTTGCTGAGGGTCACAGCGTCGGTAGGCGCCGGCAGTCCGCGGCATTCGGCCACGAAAGCCTTTTTCGTCTTTCCGCTGGCCTGGATGTCGGCCTTGCCGGCCGCCCATTCCGCATTGCATTCCTTGGCCGTCTTCGCCGCGGCGGGCGGCGAAGACCACGTCAATAATCCCAACACGGCAGCACATAGCACTGCAGCACTGACAGTCGTCTTCATGGTTCAGGTCTCCGAAAGAGGCATTGCCAAACGGGAATAACCTGCATCCGCAGACGCGCCCGTACGCGCCTCGACACTCCCACCGCCTGACCTGCCCCGTACCGACCCCGACGGGTTGCCGATCAACGGCCGGATAACCTGTCGTTTTCTCCCTAAAGTTGTCAAGAAAAGGGAGGCGCACCCTGGCCTGAAAAGATTCACGGTCGGCATCGCGAATAAAGAACGGCGGCGCCTTGGAGCGCCGCCGTCCTTCGCTTTCAATCGCCCAGCCGCATCGGCTCAGTGGGCGGTGAGGCCCGATCCGTCTTCCTCGACCGCAGTCTCCGCGACCGGGGCCGCGGTCGTCTTGCCCTTCTCTTCATCCCATTCGATGGGTTCCGGCTTGCGCACCAGCGCGTGGGTCAAAACCTCATCCATGCGGGAAACCGGAATGATCTCCAGGCCCTTCTTGATGTTGTCGCTGATCTCGACGAGGTCCTTCGCATTTTCCTCCGGGATCAGGACGGTCTTGATGCCTCCGCGGGCCGCCGCCAGCAGCTTCTCCTTCAAGCCGCCGATCGGCAGGACACGTCCACGCAGCGTGATCTCGCCGGTCATCGCGACATCGCGGCGCACCGCGATGCCGGTCATCACCGAGACGATCGCCGTCACCATGGCGACGCCGGCCGACGGTCCATCCTTCGGCGTGGCGCCTTCCGGCACGTGCACGTGGATGTCCTTCTTCTCGAACAGCGGCGGCTCGATGCCGAAGGCGACTGCCCGCATCCTCACATAGGAGGCCGCGGCCGAGATCGACTCCTTCATCACGTCACGCAGGTTACCGGTGACCGTCATCTTGCCCTTGCCGGGCATCATGGCGGCCTCGATCGTCAGCAGTTCACCGCCAACATCGGTCCAGGCAAGCCCGGTAACGACGCCGATCTGGTCCACATCCTCAAGCTCACCATAGCGATACTTCGGCACGCCGAGAAAATCGCCGACGCCCTTGGTGTCGACCACGATCGCCTTCTTCTGCGAGAGTGTCAGTTCCTTCACCGCCTTACGGATCAGGGTCGACAGTTCGCGCTCGAGGTTGCGCACGCCAGCTTCCCGCGTGTAGCGGCGGATGAGCAGCAGCAATCCCTCGTCGTCGATCGACCATTCCTTCGGCTCAAGGCCGTGCTTGGCGATCGCAGCCGGGATCAGATGCTTGCGCGCGATCTCGACCTTCTCGTCCTCGGTGTAGCCGGGGATGCGGATGATCTCCATGCGGTCCATCAAGGGCGGCGGGATATTGAGCGTATTCGCCGTGGTGATGAACATCACGTTGGATAGATCGTAATCGACCTCAAGGTAGTGGTCGTTGAAGGTGTGGTTCTGCTCGGGGTCGAGCACCTCAAGCAAGGCGGACGACGGATCGCCGCGGAAGTCGGCGCCCATCTTGTCGACCTCGTCCAGCAGGAACAGCGGGTTCGAGGACTTCGCCTTGCGCATCGACTGGATGATCTTGCCGGGCATCGAGCCGATATAGGTGCGCCGGTGACCGCGGATCTCGGCCTCGTCGCGCACGCCGCCAAGAGACACGCGCACGAAGTCGCGGCCGGTCGCTTTCGCGATCGACTTGCCGAGCGAGGTCTTGCCGACGCCGGGAGGACCGACCAGGCACAGAATCGGGCCGGTCAGCTTGTTGGCGCGCTGCTGGACCGCAAGATACTCAACGATGCGCTCCTTGACCTTCTCGAGTCCGTAGTGATCGGAATCGAGCGTGTCCTGCGCGGCCTTGAGATCCTTCCGGACCTTGCTCTTCTTATTCCACGGGATCGAAAGCAGCCAGTCGAGATAGTTGCGCACGACGGTGGCTT
Source organism: uncultured Alphaproteobacteria bacterium (assembly GCA_963756715.1). Lineage (GTDB taxonomy): Bacteria > Pseudomonadota > Alphaproteobacteria > Rhizobiales > Xanthobacteraceae > VAZQ01. The sequence goes on along the minus strand of CAVWOV010000016.1, from coordinate 59,150 downwards.
CCGCCGACATCGGCGACATCTGACGCAGCTTCTTCAGCTCGTGCTGCGCCTTCTCGCGGGCTTCCTTCGAGAGCTTGGTCTTCTTGATCTTGTCTTCGATTTCGGCAAGCTCGTCCTTGCCTTCCTCGTCGCCGAGCTCCTTCTGGATCGCCTTCATCTGCTCGTTGAGGTAGTACTCGCGCTGGGTCTTCTCCATCTGCCGCTTGACGCGCGTGCGGATGCGCTTCTCGACCTGCAGCACCGAGATTTCGCTTTCCATCAGGCCGAGCACCTTTTCGAGTCGCTCGGTGACCGTGGGCGTCTCCAGGATGATCTGCTTGTCGGGAATCTTGACGGCAAGATGCGAAGCCACGGTGTCGGCGAGCTTGGCGTAGTCGTCGATCTGCTGAACGACGCCAACGACTTCCGGCGAAACCTTCTTGTTGAGCTTTACGTAGCTCTCGAACTCGTTGATGACCGAGCGGGCAAGCGCTTCGGCCTCGACCTGTTCGCCCGCATTGTCAGCGAGGACCACGGCGTCGGCCTCGAAATATTCGGCGCGGTCAGTGTATTGGTTGACTTTGGCGCGCGCGGCGCCCTCGACCAGCACTTTGACCGTGCCGTCGGGCAGCTTGAGCAGTTGCAGGACACTCGCGAGCGTCCCGGTCTCGAAAATCGCGTTCGTCGCCGGATCGTCATCGGACGCGTTTTTCTGCGTCGCGAGCAGGATGAACGTGTCGGATCGCATCACCTCTTCCAGCGCCTTGATCGATTTTTCCCGCCCAACGAAGAGCGGGACGATCATGTGCGGGAATACGACGATGTCGCGCAAAGGCAGGACCGGATAGGCCCTGGTCTCGCCAGGAACCAGCGGAGGCTTTGGCTTGGCACTGGTCATAGCCCAAATTCCTTATTGTTGTGCCCCTCGTCCGCGACCCGCTCTAGCGGCATCCCGGTCGAGTGCAGAGGGTTGGCGGGGAAGGAAAACACGGGGCAGTTGCCTTGGAACTCCGTGCGCCGGCTAAGGTGGATACGAAACCCTCCCCGAGAGAATTTCGACGTGATCCTTCGTACGCTTTTTCGTCCGTCCACAATAGGTGGCGACGGGATGCCATAGTGTCAAGCAAGCCTGGAAATTCAAGCAAATAGCCAACGCGGAACCCGCCGCGGACGGATATTTCCAGCGAATCGGCGGGGCCCCAACGGGCCACGCGCCGGCATCAGGCACTTGCTTCGCCTGTCCGATCGGCCCGATCGGCGTAAATATAGAGTGGGCGGGCCGTGCCCTCGACGACTTCCCGGGAGATCACGACCTCCTCGACGCCTTCGAGGCTCGGCAGGTCGAACATGGTGTCGAGCAGGATGCCCTCCATGATCGAGCGCAGCCCGCGTGCGCCTGTCTTGCGCTCGATGGCCTTGCGGGCAATGGCGCCGAGGGCCTCTTCGGCAAGCGTCAGATCGATCGACTCCATCTCGAACAGCCGCTGGTACTGCTTCACAAGGGCGTTCTTGGGCTGGGTGAGGATGAGCTTGAGCGATTCCTCGTCGAGGTCGCCGAGCGTGGCGACCACCGGCAACCGGCCGACGAACTCGGGAATCAGGCCGTATTTGAGCAGATCCTCCGGCTCGACCTCGCGGAAGATTTCACCTGACCGGCGATCCTCCGGCGCCATCACCTTGGCGCCGAAGCCAATCGAGGTCGACCGGCCGCGGGATGAAATGATCTTTTCTAGGCCCGCGAAAGCGCCACCGCAGACGAACAGGATATTGGTGGTGTCGACCTGCAGGAACTCCTGCTGCGGATGCTTGCGCCCGCCCTGTGGAGGAACCGACGCAATCGTGCCTTCCATGATCTTGAGTAGCGCCTGCTGCACGCCCTCCCCCGAAACATCGCGGGTGATCGATGGGTTGTCGGATTTACGACTGATCTTGTCGATTTCGTCGATATAAACGATGCCGCGCTGTGCGCGCTCGACGTTGTAGTCGGCTGACTGCAACAGCTTGAGGATGATGTTTTCGACGTCCTCGCCGACATAGCCGGCTTCGGTCAGCGTCGTGGCGTCGGCCATCGTGAACGGCACGTCCAGGATGCGCGCCAGCGTCTGTGCCAGCAGCGTCTTGCCGGAGCCGGTCGGGCCAATCAGCAGGATATTCGACTTCGCCAGCTCGACGTCGTTGTGCTTGGTCTGATGGTTGAGCCGTTTGTAATGGTTATGGACCGCAACCGAGAGGACCTTCTTGGCGTGGTCCTGTCCGATCACGTAATCGTCGAGAACTTTACGAATTTCCTTCGGCGTCGGGATACCGTCACGCGATTTCACCAGCGAGGATTTGTTCTCCTCCCGGATGATGTCCATGCACAGTTCGACGCACTCGTCGCAGATGAACACGGTCGGGCCGGCAATAAGCTTGCGCACCTCGTGCTGGCTTTTGCCGCAGAACGAGCAGTAAAGGGTGTTCTTTGAATCGCTACTGCCGACTTTGCTCATTCCCATTCTCCGTCGGCCCGCTGCCGAGCGGGCAAACCGGCCGCATTGCAGCGAAGCATAGCAGGCAGCCTCCTAAGAGTCCGTAGCATGAATGCCACAATTCTCAACCGTTGGCCCGGACCGTCCCCTGCCCGCTCGATCCGGGCCGACGAGGGTAGCTTAGCGACAATCAACATTTCATTAACGATGAAAATTCAAGCTCATGGCGACTTTTTGACCGCCTGGAACCCAGGCGGCCAGGGCCGATCCGTGGCTCCGGGGGCGGCAGGCCATCAGGGCTTCGCCGGATCCTCGGGGCGCTGTTCGAGCACCTTGTCGACCACGCCCCATTCCACGGCCATTTCGGCGGTCAGGAAGTAGTCCCGCTCCAGCGCCTCCTCGATCTTCTTGAGCGGCTGGCCGGTGTGCTTCACGTAAATGTCGTTCAGGCGCTTCTTGATGTTCAGGATTTCCTGGGCATGCAGCATGATGTCGGTGGCCTGCCCCTGGAAGCCGCCGGACGGCTGGTGGAGCATGACGCGGGCATTGGGGAGCGCGAACCGCATGTCCTTCTTGCCGGCGGCAAGCAGCAGCGAACCCATCGAGGCCGCCTGGCCGACGCAGAGCGTCGAGATCGGCGAGCGGATGAACTGCATGGTGTCGTAGATCGCGAGACCCGACGTCACCACCCCGCCCGGCGAGTTGATGTACATCGCGATCTCTTTCTTGGGATTCTCCGCTTCCAGGAACAGAAGCTGCGCAACGATCAAGGTCGACATCGTGTCGTCGATCGCGCCTGGAATGAAGACGATCCGTTCCTTCAACAGCCGGGAGAAGATGTCATAACGGATGGATCCACGCGCGGTGACTTCCTCAACGCTCGGAATGAAGAAACTGCTGTAGACTGAAACAGGATCCCGCATGGTTCATTCTGCCTTAAGTGGGCGTCGCACCGGGCGGCACGACATTTCTGTGCTGGTCAAGGACCGCCACGCATTTGGCGACGCACGCGTGACAGATATAGCCGGAAGCGCCGGCCACAAGACATTCGACTTCGGCGGCGCGGCTGCGGCAGAACGAGCACCGCAGCGGACAACTCTCCTGTGCGTTCGAGTCGACATTCCGCCGATCGACTTCGACAGACCTGACTAAAGCCGTCGCGACAATGCCGCATTCGACGACACGTCGCCATCATTATTCCACGATTCGCCCCGGCAAGGCACCGCCCGTTCTCACGGTCACGCGGACGGGCTTGCGTCCTCTTCCTCTTTGAAGAGCTCTTCGCGGGAAACCGGCTTGTCCGTCACCTTGGCGAGTTCGACCAGGAAATTGACTACCTTCTCCTCGAACAGCGGAGCGCGTACGCTCGCAACCGCCTCGGGATTTTTGCGGTAATGCTCCCAGATTTCCTGTTCACGGCCGGGGAACTGACGAGCCTGCTCGACAATGGCGCGTGAGAGCTCGTCTTCAGTCACGCTGATATTGTTCTTCTCGCCGATTTCCGCAAGTACCAGGCCGAGGCGGACGCGCCGCTCGGCAATTGTGCGGTATTCCTCGCGCGCCTTCTCTTCGGTTGTGCCCTCATCGGCGAAGGTCCGGTTCTGCGACTTGAGGTCGCTCTCGACCGCCGACCAGACGTTCTTGAACTCTTCCTCGGCGAGCGTCGGCGGCAATGCGAACTGGTGCATGGCGTCGAGTTGATCGAGCAGCTTGCGCTTGAGCTTCTGCCGGGCCTGGGCCGTATGCTCCTGCAGGATCCGCCCCTTGACCGCCTCTTTCAGCTTGTCGAGCGACTCCATCCCGAGCGATTTCGCAAACGCATCATCGACGGTGACCGTCCCGGGCGCCTCGACCGATTTCGCGGTCACATCGAACTCGGCGTCTTTTCCGGCAAGCTCCGCGTTCGTGTAGTTGGCCGGGAAGGTGACCTTGACCAGCCGCGTTTCGCCGGACGCCATGCCGATGAGCTGATCCTCGAAGCCCGGGATGAAGGTATTGGATCCGACATTGACCCCGATATCGCCGCCGGTGCCGCCCTCGAACGGCTGGCCTTCGAGCTTACCGGTGAAGTCGACCACGACCCGGTCGCCGGTCTCGACTTTGGCACCCTCGCCTTTCGACGCGAATGGCCGATTCTGCTCGGCGATCTTTCCCAGCGCCACTTCAATCTCGGCGTCGTCTACGTCCGCAACCAGCCGCTCAAGCGTGATTCCCTTGAAATCCGCCAGCTCGATCTTGGGCAGGACTTCGAGCGCCACCGTATAAGCGAGATCGGATTCGCCGCCGATGACCTTCTCGACCGCGGTCTCCTCCTCGGGCAGCGTGATCTTCGGCTCCATCGCGAGCCGGAGCCCGCGCTCCTCGACGATTTTGGAGTTGATCTCCCGAATCACGGCTTCGATCGTCTCGGCCATCACGGAACGGCCGTAGAGCTTCTTGAGATGCGCGACCGGCACCTTGCCCGGCCGGAAGCCGCGCAACTGCACCTGGCCTTTGATCTCATCAAGCCGCTGGCTGACCCGGGCCTCAAGATCGGGGGCCGGGACTTTGACCTGGAATTCGCGCTTGAGGCCGTCGGAAAGGGTTTCTGTGACTTCCATGGTGACAATCTTACATGTTTCCGCCGCACGCTGCGACGGTGGTCTTGAAAACCGGCCCTTCAGCCGTCGTTATGCCTTACCCCGGCCTGGTGCGGGCGGAGGGACTCGAACCCCCACGACTTTCGCCACGGGAACCTAAATCCCGCGCGTCTACCAGTTCCGCCACGCCCGCGAGGGGCACCTCCGCCAACCGCCGTTGCCGGGTCTAGCCGATATCGGCATGTCTTGAGATGTGCAAGCCGGCATTAGCCAGCCCGCACTTGGGGCCGGGCGGCGGGGCTTATATCACGCGGAAATGACGCCGCGCACGGGAAATTTCGACCAAATCCAAGCTTTCCCGGTTGGCCCCTCCGCCCGGGGGAGACTGTCGCTGGATTTGAGTGCCACGATGTGGCGCGGTTGGCCCGTATTTCACCCTCGCAACGACGAACGCCCCCGGCTGGCGACTGGCTTCGCACGCTGCAGGCCCATCTCGACACAACGAAGCGTTCGGCGCGCGTCATAGTGAGAGTTCAGCGACCGCACGCAGCGCTCTTTCAATTTTACGAAATAGGTACGACCGCAGCCTCAACGGCCGATTGAAGCATTCAGTCGCTTTGCCGGAGATCCATTGTCGCGATCTCAACCAGTTCCGCAGGCGCCTCGGATCACTCCTCCAGCTTCCGCTTTAATATGTGCATACCCGTCGTCAGGAACACATCATGTCATTCCAAACGCTCTCGGCTTCGTTGCGCCGGCAGACGCAGTCGTTTGGCGCCGCCGAAGGCGGCAACCTCCTCATCACATTTGCGCTCGCCACTGTTCCAATCGTCGGGTTCATCGGCGCGGCCGTCGATTACAGCCGCGCAAACTCCGTGAAGGCCGCGATGCAGGCCGCCTCCGACTCGACCGCGCTGATGCTGTCCAAGGATGCGCAAAATCTCACATCCGCCGAGATGAGCCAGAAGGCCAGCGATTATTTCAACGCCTTGTTCCATCGTGACGAAGCGGTCAATGTCGCCGTCAATCCGACCTTCACCAGCCCCGAGCAAGGCAACTTCAAACTGGACATTAAAGTGACGGGTGCGGTCCCGACGACTTTCACGAAGGCGTTCGGTCAGCCGACGCTCAACGTCGACGTAAATTCTCAGGTGCTCTGGGGCATCCGGAAGCTTGAAGTCGCGCTTGCGCTCGACAACACCGGATCAATGTCATCGAGCAGCAAGATGACGAACTTGAAGACGGCTGCCCACAATTTGCTGGCCACGCTGAAGACTGCCGCCAAGACCGACGGCGACGTCAAGGTCGCGATCGTTCCTTTCGATACCACCGTCAACCTCGGCACCGGGTACAAGGACAATGACTGGTTCGAATATGGCAGTCTCAAATGCGGCAATAACTCCTGCACCAGCAGCAACTGGAAAAATTATTGGGAAGGCTGCGTGCGCGACCGCACCTATCCGTACGATGTGCAAGACAACCCGCCGGCCAACACCAACACCTATTACCCCGTCTATGACTGCGGCTCGCTGACCACGCTGATGCCCCTGTCCTACGATTGGACGGCCCTGAACAATAAGATCGACGACATGTCACCCAACGGGAATACCAATGTCACGATCGGCTTGGCCTGGGCGTGGCATGCCCTGACGGCGCAGGCGCCGTTGTCCGATGCGGCGGCGCCTAGCCCCGATCTCGACAAAGTCATCATCCTGCTGACCGACGGCGACAATACGGAAGCTTGGAAAAATTCCAACAACACCAAAGTGACGAGCCAATCGGCCATCGACGTGCGTACCGCGTTGGTCTGCGACAACATCAAGGCCGCTAACATCCGAATCTACACCATCCGCGTGATCAATGGTAACGCCTCACTGCTGCGAAGCTGCGCGACCAATCCAACGATGTATTACGATGTGCAGCAGGCAAGCCAGCTCAACGGCGTGTTCGGCTCGATCGCACAGAACCTTGCCAACCTTCGCCTCGCCAAGTGATACCGGCGGCGAACAGCACCGGCTACGACAATCGATCCCGTTTGCCGGCTCGCGAGGCGGAACGGGCTGGACACTCATGGTTAATCAAGCGCCGCGGACCGCATTGCATTTATCGCTCAAGATTTACGCTTCTTTGGCTCTAATTTCAAAATATCATGCACGACTAAAAGGTTATTGGATTCTAACTCTCTTTTAGCAGCGAGTCTTACCCTCGTTTCACATGTCCGGTTTACGAACTGCGCTCGAACGACCAGCAATCGTGAGCGCCATGGCAATGTCTACCGTTCTCAATGCTCTGTGTCACCGCCTACGCCAATTTGGCTGTGCCGAAGGCGGCAATGTGATGCTGACCTTCGCGCTCCTGACTGTTCCGATGATGGGATTTGTCGGTTCGGCGATCGATTACAGCCGCGCGAACTCGGCCAAGGCATCGATGCAGGCCGCAGCCGATGCCACCGCTCTGATGCTTTCGAAAGAGATCGCGACCCTAACGACCGCACAGATCAACTCGAAGGCTAGCGGTTATTTCAACGCGCTGCTCAACAACAACACCGATTTGACCAACGTCAAGGTTACGCCGACCTATTCAACATCGGGTGGTTCGCAAGTTGTCGTGAAAGGAACCGGCACGGTCACCACGACTTTCATGAAGGTCGTTGGCTTCTCGTCGTTGGACGTCGACGTGTCGGCGACGGTAAAGTGGGGCAACACGCGGCTCCGCGTCGCACTGGTGCTGGACAATACCGGTTCGATGTCCAGCGCGAACAAGATGAACGCATTGAAAACCGCCGCCAAGTCCCTGCTGGACCAACTCAAAAACGCGGCGACCAAGAACGACGACGTTTATGTTTCGATCGTTCCGTTCAGCAAGGACGTCAATGTCGACCCAGTCAACTACAATCGAGAACTGGATCAAGTGGTCTGGCTCAACGATACCTGGGACGAGAACAACGGAACCTGCAAGAAGTACTCAGGGAATAACTGCACCGACGACAAAGAGCACTTGTCAGAACAAGAGGCGGCACCTGGAAGTCGCCAACCACACTACTTGGAACGGCTGCGTCACCGACCGCGACCAGAACTACGATACGACCAATACCGCGCCGTCACCGTGCAACCCCGCCACCCTGTTCGTTGCCGAACAGTACGACTATTGCCCTGTGCCGCTCCTGCAACTCACCTACGACTGGAGCACGCTAAGCAAGAAGATCGATGACATGCAGCCGAACGGCAATACGAACCAAGCGATCGGGCTGCAGATAGGCTTTCAGACACTGACATCCGCCCCCTTCACTATCCCGCCGAAGGATGCGAACTACAATTATCAGGACGTCATCATTCTGCTGACGGACGGCTTGAACACGGAGGATCGCTGGTACACGAACGCATCGTCGATCGATGCCCGGCAAAAGATCACGTGCGATAATGTCAAGGCGGCCAAGATCACGCTCTACACCGTGCAGGTGAACACCAGCGGAGATCCGACCTCCTCGCTCCTGCAGAATTGCGCGAGCTCATCGGACAAGTTCTTCCTGCTGACCTCGTCGAACGCAATCATCACGACCTTCAATCAGATCGGCACAGCGCTCTCCAATTTGCGCGTTGCGAAATAGCTTTGCGTGAAACGCAGCGCCTGCTGACGTGCCAAAAAACAAAGCCCGGCTGATTGTGCCGGGCTCTTCCGTCAGCGCTGGCCGAAACCGTTACTTCACGAACGCCGACTTGCCGAACTGGCCTTCGTAAGGCTTGTACATGTCACGCGCGAGGTCCGAGTAGAGTTCGCTCAGCTTGGTAGCCTCAGCCACGAAGCTCTCATACGAGCTCTTGGCGTAGTCGGTCTGCACTTCGATCGCCTTCTCGAAGGACTTCGCACCGATCAGCTTCTCGGTCGTCGCGGTGCCCTGCTCGAATACCTTTTTCGAAAAGTCGGCCATTTCGGCCGCGATCGCCTGCCAGCTCTTCGACAAAGTCCCAAATGACTTCATCGTCGCGTCCATGTTTTCCTTACCGAACTGTTGCAGTTCGTCCATGTTTTTAACCATAACCTGTCTCTCTCCCGGCTACGCCGATTTGCTGCGAATTGCCCATTTTGCCGGCACAACCGCCAGCATGCAAAAAGATATATTGCGCTGCACAAAAATGTCAAGTTGCATTTTGCAACGCAATATCCTCCCTTTCGCAATCTGCGGCGTTTCCTCGCAATTTGGCATTTACTGATTCGCAATGGCGCGGCCCTAGCCTCAAACCCGTGCCGGCGAAGCCGACCTTACCCTCCACAAGAACGGAGGGGTAAGTTGCCGGAATGAGGCTGGACGGCGTCAAAAAGGCCAAAATAATTCAGAATAGTGCCTTTTTTGCCACGTCCAATCTTCAGACCTCGGCACACAGGGGTGTCGGTGCTTCGGTTGGGGCACCTAAAGGGAACGAGGACGGGGGACTACCATGCTGTGGATCCAGACCGAAGCCCCGCGCGGGCTTCGTGGAGGCGTATTCAGTTTTGCGTCGGTGATCGCGTTTTTCGCGATTGCCAGCAATCCGGCAGCCGCGGCGCCCTATGCCGACATCGTGGTCGACGCCAATTCCGGCGCAGTCCTGCACCAGACCAACCCGGACGCAAAGCGTCATCCTGCATCCCTGACCAAGATCATGACGCTCTACCTGCTGTTCGAGCAGCTTGAAGCCGGCAAGCTCAAGCTCAACAGCCCGCTTAAGGTTTCGCAGAGCGCTGCGGAACAATCGCCAACGAAGCTCGGGTTGAAGGCCGGCAGCACGATTGCGGTCGAGGACGCGATCAAGGGCATCGTCACGCGTTCGGCCAACGATGCCGCCGTGGTTGTCGCCGAGGCGATTGCCGACGACGAGGACGCCTTTGCGGCCCTGATGACCAGGAAGGCGAAGTCGCTCGGCATGAGCCGAACGGTGTACAAGAACGCCTCGGGCCTACCTAATGACGACCAGGTGACGACGGCGCGTGATCAATCCATGCTCGGACGCGCTATCCAGGAGCGCTTTCCGAAGTACTACAAGTATTTTCAGACCCGCTCGTTCTCCTTCCGCGGCAAATCGATCAGCAATCACAACCATCTGCTCGGCCGCGTGGATGGCGTCGACGGCATCAAGACCGGCTACATCCGGGCGTCTGGATTCAACCTTGTGACCTCGCTGCACCGGGGTAATCGCTACGTGGTCGCGGTCGTGATGGGCGGCAGCAGCGCGGGCAGTCGAGACGCCCGCATGCGCGAACTGATCAGCCAGACCATCACCGCGGCCTCGACCAAACGCACCACAACCCTGGTCGCCGAACTGGCCGCAAAGTCGAAGACCGCCAGCGCCGATTCCAAGCCCGAGCCCAAGGTCGCAGCCAAATCCGAATCCAAACCCGAGCGGAAAATTGCCGCCAAGGCCGAGCCGAAGCCCACGGCCAAGTCCGACGCGAAGTCGGAGGCCAAGGATCAGCACCGCTTTGCAGTTGCAAGCGCGAGTTCGACTCCGGTCCGGCTCTCGGGTGCGCCGACGGCCCAACCCCAGCGTGCCAAGCCCGGGTCGAGCGAACCGATTCGCCCGGTCCTGGTCAGGACCGTGACGGTCAAAGCTGGCACGATGCAGACCGCGGGGCTCACGCCGATGCATCCCAATCTGCCGACCGCACCTGCCGATCCGGTCGCGCCGCAAGCTGCAGCGCCCGCTTCCAAGGTCGAAGCAGCTAAGGTCGAAGCATCCAAAGCCGAAGCTCCCAAGGTTGCCGAGGTCGCCCCGCCGCGGCCGGCGACGCCAAGCGTGTCGTCAGCCCCCCACGCAGAGACTCAGCCGGCAGCGGCCGCAATGGAGAAGTCCGTCGTCCGCACCGGCTGGATGATCCAGGTCGGCGCATTCCAGGCCGAAAAGGAAGCCCAGCAGCGCCTCTCGGCCATCCAGACGAAGGCCTCGAAGATCGTCGATGGTACCGATCCGTTTACCGAATTGGTGGAGAAAGGTGGCAACACGTTCTACCGGGCGCGCTTCGCCGGGTTCAACAAGGACAAGGCGGAAGCCGCGTGCAAGCATCTTAAGCGTGACGGCGTCGAGTGCGTGACGATTAGAAATTGAGATCACCAGCGGGCATTACGGGTCGGACCGCTTTCGAGCGATCGGAGCGCCCCAAAAACAAAATCAGACGGCCGCCGCTTCGCAGAGGACGGCGCTGCAGGAACAGGATACCGGGTCAAAGGATAGGAGCCGCGCGTGATGTGTTGCTTTACGGGAGTACATCAGCGATGGCGGCGGAGAAGAATGTCCTTGGCTTCGTTGACGCGAGCCGCAAGGTACGTCGACCCCCCTTGGTCGGGATGCAGTTTCTTCATCAGCGCGCGGTGCGCGCGCCCAATGTCCTCGGCACTCGCCCCCGTCTGCACGCCAAGGATCTGATAGGCCTCCTCCTCCGTCATTTTGCCGGTCGACCACGCGCGCCCCGACCCCGTTGTCGCACCCGCTTGTGCGTGTTCACGCCAGTCGGGCTCCCGGCGGTCGAGATACGCCATAAGTAACGCGCGACTGTCGTTGTCGATATCGGCGAGGCAGCCGGTCAGCGTTGCAACATCCAGCGCATCGAGTGACGCGCCCTCATGCTGGCCGGCGAGAATTTGGCCGCGCATCGTGCCGGTATCGTGGTCGAGTTCCATTTCCAGAAACGCCGATCGTACCCGCGAAACCTGTCCCGCACTCTTCTGCGTGCGCGAACCGAAGCTCGACATGCTCCACGGCAGCCAGCCGAGCAGACCAAGCCCGGTAATGCCCAGCGGCACCGCGATGTCGAGCCGGCCGCGAATCCCCAGCAGGCCGGCAAGCGCGAGCGCACCGAGCCCGCCGCCGGTCTTGAGCACAATGGCAAGCGTGTGCGGGTTGGCGCGGGTCAGGGTGTGCAGCGCATAGAGCAGCAGCGCCAGCACCACGAGGCCGAAAACAACCGACATCCCTATCTCATCTGCTCGAGCAGCCGGAGGGCACCGGCCTGGCGGCGCGCCGATAGATCGGCCAATGCGCGCATCCCGCCCGCCGCGTAGGCCGCCGCCGCTCGCAACAATTCGCCGAGCTGGTGGGCGGCGCCGGGATCAAAGCGGCAATACGCCCCCCGTGTCAGTCGCGCAATCTCGCGAAAGGCCTGCTCGGCGACGGGATCCGCCCCCTCTTGGAACATAAAGGCCGGCACCCCGAGCAGGCCAAGCTCGCCCGCGGCGTGCGACAGACCGTCGAGGCTTTCTTCCATCGCATCGCCGACAAAGACCAGCGCCTGGATCTTCCTGGCCTGGGTCTCTCGCTTGGCATGAGCGATGATCTTGCTGATCTGGGTATGACCGCCACGGCAATCGATTCGCGACATCAGATCGGCCAGCCGCTCTCCTTGCGATACCCAATTTGAGGCCCGGCACTCGCTCAAGCCCCGATAGTAAATGAGCTGAATATCGAGGCCGCCGATGGCCGCCGTCTCGCGGAACATATCCGCCTGCAGTTTGCACGCGGTATCCCAGAGCGGCTGCCGGCTCATGGTGGCATCAAGCGCAAAGATCAGGCGGCCGCGCTGGCCCGGCGTGGTCGCGGGATCAAGGCCCTTCACCTGCGAGAGAAAAGCATCGATCTCGGCACGATGCGACGTCGCCGCGGGTGCGCGGTCGCGGCCGGTCGGTGGTGTCTCATCGGGACGGTCGTTGGCCATTGCGGATTTCTTGAGCGGCAGATTCGTCGCCCATAAGGTGGCCATAACCGCCCCCCGGCGCAATGGCCGGTGTGCGACGTTTTCGCCCTGGCCCGCCTATTCGCCAAGAAGGTCGTGAACTTCCAGCGGCTGTTCGAGCGCGGCGTACCACTCCGCACGCGCTGCCGCCCGACGTTGGCCGCGCGCATCGAGCGGCAGCCTTAGCGCCTCGATCAGGCTCATGACCTCCGCGCGCGCGGTGAGGTGGGACATGCTCGGAGGGGTGCCGAGCGTTGCTTCGTCGAGATCATCGAGGGCCGTCAGCCCCCGCGGGAAAAACTCGCGATAGACGATGCGTTCGGCGAGTCCGTCGATACTGCGAAAACCAAGCTGGTTAGCCAGAACGCCGAGCCCCTCGCCCATCAGTCGTTTGTTGCGCGAACCCAGCATCGACAGTCGATTGCGCACGACGATCCAATCGATTCGCGTCCCATCGATCAGCCGACGCTGCCGGCGGGCATTGCGCACCATCTCGGCATAGTGACTTTCGCCGGTCACGGCGTAAGTCGTCGCGTCGAGGGTGCCGAGCACATCGAAGTCGATGAAGCTGTCGTTGAGCGGCGTGATCAAGGTATCGGCCATGCAATGAGCGAGCCGGGTGAGGTAGCTGTCGGTTCCGGGCGTGTCGACCACCACGAAATCGTGTGACTGCTCGACCGCCGTGACCGCTTCGGAAAATCCGGAGAATTCGATCGTCTCGTTCTCGTCGAGCTTGAGCGTCGATCCGCGCGCCACGCAGAAATGCACCGGAACCTTAAGGTCGATGCGAGCGCGCTTCGCCCAGGCGCGGCGGTGTTCGATATAGTGGGTGAAGCTTTTCTGGCGGGAGTCGAGGTCGATCGTGGCGACCCGCTGGCCTAAATTCATCAGAGCAACGGCGACATGCATGGCGGTGGTCGATTTGCCCGAGCCGCCTTTTTCATTGCCGAGCACAACGACATGTGCAGACGCCGGACGTCGCGCGTTCGCATCAAGCAGCATGACGCCTACCTCATGAGGCTATTCCTATCCGCGTGCGGCGTGAAATCAAGACAACGCTGCTGTCGGGCTGCTTTAACCATTAATTAAGCACGTGGCCTCTGTACCATCGTCTTGCTAAATTTCCGCCCCGTTCATCAACCAGGCGAACCTCCCATCATGCCCCCCCGATTGCGGATCATTCGCACCGTTTCGTCGCTGCGTAACGCGGTCGCGCCATTGCGACGCAAGGGCGACAAGATCGCCCTGGTGCCGACCATGGGCGCGCTGCATGCCGGCCACCTCGCCCTGGTCCGGCAAGCCCGGCGCCGGGCACCGCATGTCGTCGTGTCGATCTTCGTCAATCCCGCGCAGTTTGCACCGCACGAAGACTTGGCAACCTATCCACGCAACTTCGATGCCGATGTTGCGGCACTGGCGGGCACCGGCGTGGACCTGGTCTGGGCGCCGCCGGTCGAGGTCATGTATCCAGGCGATTTTGCCACCCGGATTGTGCCTGCAGGGCCGGCAACCGTCGGACTGGAGGATCGCTTTCGGCCGCATTTCTTTGCGGGCGTCGCAACCGTGGTCGCCAAGCTCATCATCCAGAGTCAGCCCGACTTCGCCATGTTTGGCGAGAAGGATTTTCAGCAACTGAAGGTCGTCACGCGGATGGCGAAGGATCTCGACCTGCCGGTCAAAATCGTCGGCGTTCCGACGGTGCGCGAAAAGGACGGGCTCGCGCTGTCGTCACGCAATGCCTACCTCGCAGCGAACGAGCGCAACGCCGCCGCAACGCTCTACCGCGTCCTCCAGGACTGCGCGGCCAGGATCGCCGCCGGCGAACATATCGCGCGGGTGCTGGACGAAGGTGGCACGAAGATCGAGCGGGCGGGCTTCGCGCTCGACTACCTTGAGGCCCGCGACGCCGAGACGCTCAAACCCGTCGAATCGGCGCAGCAGCGGCCAATCCGGCTGCTGGTTGCTGCGCGTATCGGCAAGACCAGACTGATCGACAACATCGCGGTGTGAGCCGGCCGTTCACAGTGCTGGCATCCGACTGGGCGGAGGACTCACAACAGTCCGAGTTCTCGCAGTTCGCGCCGCAGCGTTTCGGGCATGTTTTTGGCTCCCGGCGCAGCGCGGTCGAGATCGCGCGGTGCGTCTTTGTCGGCGAGATAGCGCCAGCCCTGGAATGCCCGCCATGGACGTGGCTCGACCAGGACGAGCTTGGGCTGAAGGACCAATTGGCAACGGCCCACGCCCTCCTTGTCGACATAGGGCCGGATGTCGATCAGCCGCTGCCGGCACATGACCTGGCCGCGGATGACCCAGAACATTGAACCGCCGTCGATCAGTTCGTCGGCCCGCTTCGGCACCATTCGCGTGCGGTGCACGTGTTCGCGGGGCTCGCCCTTTTTTTTGCGCTCCTTCTGCTTCTCGCGGATCCAGGCCGCGAGGTCGTTCACCGAGTCGCAACCGACGGAAAGCTTCAGGAGATGAAGGGTCACGGCTGGCCTGTCGCAGACGGATGTTTTGAAATATAGCGAGCGGCCGATACCGTGCCATCGCCCGTCGCGGTTATCCTCAGATCATCCTCGTCCAACGCGAATATCCGGCTATTGCCCGCCGGGCGCGAGCTGCATCGGCCCGGACGGGCGCGAGGCATTGCCTCCGGTCCCGACGCTGGCGTTGCCACGCGGATGCGGCCGGCCTTGTGACGCGGGCACGGTTTCCGCCGAACGGGCGGTCGCGTGCGGCTGCGGCGCGGCCGGTTCGGGACTCATGATACTGACGGCAGGGATCGAGTCCGAAGACGGATAGAAGTAATTGTTGGGGGTTCTGGCGCTCGCGACAGGAGCACGGGCCGCGGTTACGGGCGTCTCCGGCGTCGCCTGGCTCGCCACGCGCGATCCGCCGGCCGGTTCCCGCCAGGTCGCGGCGTAGCGCTGGACGCTGGAACCAAAAGAATCCGCCGCCAGATGGGCCTTCACTCGCCGGGCATCAAGGAACATCGCCAACGCTGCGCAGCCCGTTGCGGTGCAGCCGTCGCGCACCGATAAAACGTGGGCCACGATACCGAACCGGTCCGTCTCGACGCTCCGGCGCAACTGGGCGAGCGCAATGCCGGAGCCGCTACCGGCGCGTTGCGCCGGGTCTTTGTCCACTGCCAGCAAGGCAAGCTGGGCCGCCACGTAGGAGACCGCGGCAGCCGTCGCCTCGGGCGTTGCGAACACCGCCTTCTCGCAGGACGCCTCGAAAGTCTCGCCCGCGACCGCATCGAGGCAGGCCAGCGCCGAACCGGGCGCCATCGCGCGAGACATCAACTCAAACGCCCGCGCCTCCAGCGCGTGCCGTTCGCCGTCCGCCGCCCCGCCACCGACCATCCGGCCGATCACGATGCCCGATCCGAGCATCACGCAAAGCGCGACCGCGGCACACGCAAACACGCCGCCTCTTGCGAACTCCAATGATCGCCGCTGCGTAACGCGACTTGGCATGAACGCTTTTCCACTAACCAACTGTTAACGATTATGGCGCAGAGAGCCGCCTCAAACCACGGCCTGCTTCGAAGAAGAGGTAATAAAATACCGAAAAATCGCGCTGCGCTGTGCGAAAGCCGCGCATTGATACCGAAATGCCATAGCGGCAGCCGCGGCTGCGGAACACGGTCCTGAAAACCGCTTTCGAAGCCGGGTCAATCACTAACGATGAGATGAAAGAAAGGTGACGGGACGGTCAGGTAAGCCCCCCGCCGCACGGGTTGCGGCGGGGGCTTGTGGTGTCTCTAGCGAGACCGATCGAGCTGGCTCTCTTTGGCCACGCGCTCGAACGCTTCGGTCGCGCTCTTGATGCGGTACTGGTAATCATCGCCATCGGAGGGAAGCAGCTTCACGATCCGATAGGTCCCATTTACAGCCATATGGCCAAGGGGCCTGGACGTGAAAAGTACCGTCTGGCCGATTTCGAACTTATGCTCTTGCAGCTCTGTTGTATCGAACGCCAAGGACACGGGTAACTCCTTTCAGGTCAACGTTTTTCCCCAGAAACCCCATCGTCTGAATCGACGGCCTCCCCAATTCCGCCGCTATATAACAGTGATTTGGCCAGAATGGGCAAAATTTTCGCCTCGGTCCCGCATACCTCCTCTTCCGCTTTTTTTACCCGTGCCGCACGCGACTAAACGCATAATTTCTCTTCAACATAATGCGTTACGGACAAGACCTGATCTAAAAAATTGATTTGAACCTTCGCCCTTCGCGACTGTCCGGCCGCGCTCCATGGTCGCGGACATTCTGCGGCGCTGTTAGCCAACCCCCTATGAGAACGCTGGAGGGCGGTGACACATTTTCGCCCCCGCCGATTCTCCGCCGATATGATAAGCCTCTTGTCCGCCGCGAGGCCGACCAACACATTCATGCCGCCTTGGTACCCTACCGGGCAGCGGATCGGCGTCTTCAGGGAGAGGGCTATATGCGCCTGTTTTTCGGGATCGTCTTAGGCATCGCCCTCACCGTCGGCGGCGCCTACGTCGTGGATTCAACTGCAGGCGCTGGTGCCGCCCGCATGGTGAATTGGGACGTCGTCGCTAAAAACGTCGACGGGGTCACCAATTTCGTCCGCGACAGCTGGAGGAGGATCACCGGTTGAGCCGGCGAGCGGCTCCCGGCTGCTTCATTGAAGTTCCGGTCGAGTTTGCTTCAAGCAGCGTAGGAACTTCAAACCGGCGGCACCAGACGCGCGCGCGGTCTCAGGCGCGCACCTCCTGCCGCTGGAAGACGATATAACCGGCGACGAACAGCAAAATCGAAGCCGCCACCAGACCGACGATTTGCGGCCAGGCCAGGATCAGGCTCTCGCCAAGCGGCAACGGCGCACCCATCACGGCGCCCTGGAGCTGGCTCAGATAGATCGGGCCAAGCGCGCGCGTCGAGGGATTGAGAATCGCCAGCACCACCTCGCCGAACATCGTGCTGGGTGAGAGCCTCGACAGGTATTGCGACGCCAGGATCAGGGTTTCCTCGTTGTTGGTCGGCGCGAACGCCGCCACAACGGCCGGTGCAAGCGCCGGCCAGATCAGCGTCAAGAACAGCCAGAGCCCGAGCGTGACCAGGGCGGCGGTCGCCGCGGAGCGGAAAATGATCGAGAACAGCATGGCGAGCGCGAGCCACACGCCGGAATAGACGATCGTCACCAGCAGGAAGATAAACGCGCGCGCCATCTCCTCGCCGCTCGGCGGCACGCCCAGCAGGAAGAGGCCAAGCCCGATCACCAGCAGCCACAGCGCGATCAGGCTGATCGACAGCGTGATCAGGCCAGCGATGAATTTGCCGAACAGCAGCGCGTCCCGATAGATCGGCTGCGCCAGGATGCGCGACAGTGTCCGCCGGCTGTGCTCGCCGTTGATCGCATCGAAGCCCAGCCCGATCGCGATCAAGGGCACCAGGAAGCTCAGGAACGACACGAACGAGGGCAGCGGATCCCGCGAGGTCGTAAACAGCCGCAGGAACAGGAATGGATCCTCCGCGGTCACATCCCTGATCTGCTGGATCGCGCCGTAAAGCGCCGCCAGCGCTACCAGCACGACCAGCCATTCCAGCACGCGCATGCGCGCGCTGGTGAGATGGTCGGACAGTTCCTTCATGATCACGACGCCGAGGCCGTGGAGCGCTGAACCTTCACGCCGCATTGCGCTCTCCCTCATGCGAAATACTCTCGAAGTACCTGCCGTAGATCATCTCGAGGCTCGGCTCTTCGACCGACAGGCGAAACAGCTTGCCGCCCGCCGCGATCACCTGGGCGGCGGCCTCCGGCCGCACATCGCGGTCGGCGAACAGCCGCACGCGATTGGGACCCGCCGGCTCGACGCGCTGGACCCCTGGAATGGTTTTCAAACGCTCGGCGAAGCCCTGCCCCTCCGCCTCGACCTCGACGTTGAAGCCGCCACCCAGCACCTGTCGGCCGAGATCGCCGACCGTACCCAGAAGCGCGATTTGGCCTTGGTTGAACAGGGCAACGCGGTCGCACACGCTCTGCACTCGATCGAGCAGATGGGACGATATCAGCACCGTAACGCCGCGGTTCTTGAGTTCGCGAATGATGCTGAGCAATTCGGTCGTTGCCTGCGGGTCGAGGCCGGATGTGGGCTCGTCCAGAATTGCGATCTGCGCGTCCTTCATCAGGATTTCAGCGAGGCCGAGTCGCTGGCGCATGCCGCGCGAGAACGTTTCGACCGGTTTGTTGGTGACATCCGTCAGGCCGACATGGGCGAGCGACGCCTTGATCGCCTCTTCGCGCTCGTCCGGCTCGAGCCCGATCAGGCGGGCGGTATAGCGAAGGTTGTCGGCTGCCGTGAGATTGTCATAGAAGCCGACCTGATCGGGTAGATAGCCCACGCGCCGCTTCACGGCGAGCGGTTCGCGTGCCGGATCGTGGCCGAGCACGCGAGCCGTCCCATCCGAGATGTCGCTCAAGCCGAGCAGCATCAGGATGGTCGTCGTCTTGCCGGCGCCATTCGGCCCGAGCAGGCCGAAAATCTCACCCGCCGCTACCGTGAACGAGATGCCTTTGACGACGGTCATTCCGCCGTAGCGCTTGGTGAGATTCGTTGCCTCGATGACGTTGTCGCTCATCGCCGACCGAACCTTGCTACGGCGCCCACCATCACCAGCAGCGCGATGCCAATGAGGCCTGCGCCGATGACGCCCCACAGGGTCGAGGTGGTCACCGCGACCCGGAAGGTCTGCGAGGCGGAACTCGCCACGCGCCGCGGCGCGGACGGTCGCCACATAGTCGCCGGCGATCGCCTTGGCCGTCGGCGTGATGAGCGCCTGCACTTCCTTGTTCTCGTTGGGAGCGATGCGGTCGACGGTCTTGGGGGAGAACTCGAGCTTCCAGCCGGAGGGCGCGGAACCCGACAGTTCGACCTGTTCCGCCGGCGCAGTACCCGTATTGGTCAGCACGACCGGAATCGAAGTCTCGACGCCCGCGGAGGCGCGTGCGCTGAGCAGGCCTTCGCGGCCCGCGATGTCGATCTTGGGCTGGCCGGTGATGTCGACGGCCAAGTCGCTGGTGGCGGAAGCGTCCTCGGCGGAAACCTTCGCCATAACCTTGTACTTGCCGGCGGCGATCGTGTTCGGCGGCTTGATCTTGAGCTTGACGTCCTTCGACTGGCCGGGATCGAGCGGAAGCGCGTTGAGTTCCTGGCTGCCGTATTGCTCGGTGAAGGTTGCGTCGAAATTAGGCGGCGCGGTCGCTGCGAGCGCAACGGTGAGTTTCTTGCCGCTGTCATTCTTCACCGCCATCGTAAACTCGAAGTTGGACTTCGAATTGCCGCGCAGTTCGGGGAGTTGCGGAGTGAGGGTCAGCTTGGCGGGCAGATTGGTCGCCAGCGTCACGGCAATCGGCAAGGTCGCGCTTGCCGCTCCGCCTTGGGCGTTCACCGTCAGGTTGGTGGTGCCGACCGGAGCATCTTTCGGCACATCGAGACGAAGCTCAAGCGGGACGCTGGCATTGGTCGCCGGCAAGGCTGCGGCAACCGGCTGACCGCCGCCCACCAGGGTCACGGTCCAGCCTGCAGGCACGCCGGCAACCGACAGGGCCAGACGTTCGGGCGGAAGCCCGTAGTTCTGCAGCTTGAGGTTGACGGATGAAGTCGTACCGGGGCGCAAGGTCACCGCCGGATAGTCGGTCAGCAGGAAAAGCCCTTTGACATCGTTCTTGGCTTCTTCCGCCCATGTGGCCGGAGCAAAGAGCGCAAACACCGAGAGCACAGCAGAAAAGAGAGCGATAACGCGATATCGCATTTTGATAACTCCAGACGGTAATTCAGGTGATCCCGCAGTTAGATTCCCCTCCCCGGCGGCACCGAACGAGCAGGGGGTGCATGAAGCGCGCGTATCTTTTTCGTCCCCGCGTCGGAATCAATACCCATCCTTGACATTTTTTGGGCAAGATCGCCGCGGGGGTGGACACGTTCCCGTGTGTCATACGCGCAGAACGGTAGGCCAGTCCACCTCATCCTCGGCCAAAATCCAGGGCTCCTGCAGCGCGGCGGCGTACCATTCGGCCCAAGCCGGCAACGCCATCACAGCGTCCATATAGCCCCGTGACATCGCACTAACTTCAACCGCATAAGTGTGGAAGCGAGATACGACGGGCGCGTACATCGCGTCGGCTGCGCCGAACGAACCGAACAGAAAAGCGCCGCCTTTACCATAACGCTTGCGACAATCTGTCCACATGCCGTCGATACGCCGAACGTTCGCCGTAACCTCCGGCGTGAGTTCGCGTGCTTTCACCGGCCGCCACATGTTCATTGGCAGATGGCGCCGCAACGGCACGAAGCCGGCATGCATCTCGGCAGCAATCGCGCGGGCGTGGGCGCGCGCCTGCGGCTCGCTTGGCCAGAGGCCAGCCGCGGGGAATTTCTCGGCGAGGTACTCCAGGATCGCCAACGATTCCCAGACCTGGACATCGCCGTCGACGAGCGCCGGCACTTTGCCGGTCCCGGAAATCTTGCTCACGCGCGCCTTGAAGTCACCGGCGTTGAGCGAGATCACCTCCTCCTCGAACGCGATCGCCGCCGCCTTCATCGCAATCCACGGGCGGAACGACCATGAGGAATAGTTCTTGTTGCCGATCGTGAGCTTGAGGGTCATCGCCCGCTCACCTCATGTCTTCGGCTTTTCGGCGGGTGCGTCGACCGGAGCGCCGGCGGCTTTCCAGGCGCCGAACCCGCCACCGATATGGGCTACCGGCTTGAGGCCCATACGCTGAACGGTCTGGGTCGCAAGCGCCGAGCGCTGGCCGGCCGCGCAAAAGAACACGAAACGCTTGTCCTCGCCAAACACCGGCTTGTGGTACTTGCTCTCAGGGTCGACCCAGAACTCCAGCATCCCGCGCGGGCAGTGGACGGCGCCCGGAACGCGGCCGTCGCGGTTGAGTTCGCGGATATCGCGGATATCGACGAAGACGACGTCGTCGCGTCCGTGCAGGGCGCGGGCGTCGTCAACCGAAAGCGTCTCGATTTCGCGCTCGGCAGCCTCGACGAGAGCGTGAACATGCGTGGTGATGTTTTGCGACATTGGCACTTTCCAACTGGCAGAGGGTGCTGGCAGAGCCCGATTGGGGCGCCCTGCTTGTACAACGTCAAATCGGCCTCAAACAGAACATTTCGGACTATTACAACAGCGGCCGTTGCGGTTTAACCTGCGGCTGACGGCCCATTCACCATAGCCGCCGTACCACCAGCAGCCCTCAATGATGCAGTTTCTCAGCCCGCTCGATGTTGCCGCCCTCGCCTGGTTCGTCGTGGGGTGGGTCGGTTATTCGATCGTGGTCGAATGGACGCCCCATGGCCGCGACGGTCTCAATGCCCGCATGAATCGCTACCGCGAACTGTGGATGCACCGCGCGCTCGGCCGTGACATGCGCATGGTCGACATGCAGATCATGGCGTCGTTGCAGAACGGGACGGCGTTTTTCGCCTCAACGTCTCTGATCGCGCTCGGCGGCGCACTCGCGCTGTTGCGCTCGACCGAGGAAATCATGACGGTGATCTCCGGCCTGCCGTTCGGCATCCAGACGACGCGCACGCTGTGGGAAGCCAAGACGGTCGGTCTGGTGATTATCTTCGCCTACGCGTTTTTCAAATTCGGCTGGTCCTACCGCCTGTTCAACTATGTGGTGATCATGCTGGGCGCGATGCCGTTTGCGTCGGAAAAAGACACTGCCGAGGCCGCCACCCACGTCGTGCGCACGGCCCGCCTGTTTAAATCGGCCGGCCGGCATTTCAACCGCGGGCAACGCGCGATCTTTTTCGCACTCGGCTATCTCGGCTGGTTCATTGGCCCCGTCGCCCTGATCCTGACCACTGGGGCCGTGCTCGTCGCCATGTGGCGTCGGCAGTTCGCATCGGATGAACTGCGCGCCGTCAGGATAGAGTGACAAGCCTCTCTCGTAACGTCAGGTCAAGCCTAACATCAGCGCCACCGCCCCGACCGAGACGACAGCGACAAACGCCGTCAGTGACACGGCCGCGGTGACAGCCAATTGCGTGAACCGATTGTGCCCAGCACGGAAGCCGACCCTTCTTTGCAAGGGCATAGGCATGGCTGGCCGGATGTCGAGCGACATCGCGCAGTCCTTTCCGGATTACGAATGAATGCCTGTATTTCGCCGCGCGACGCTGTTGTTGAATCACGCGACGGCGACAGGATACTGTTTCAATCCGACACAGTGATAATCTGAATGGACGGTTCGCCTCCAAGCGCGCCGCAATTGGCCGACCTGTGACTCGTCGGACACGCCACCCGCCACCGCGCCGCGAGCGAGTCCGTCAATCCGGACCGGGAAACAGCTCCGATGAGCGGCCAGTCAACCAGTAGACGGCCAAACCGACCCACTCGCGCGCCGCCGTGTCGGTGCGCCGCAATCCATCTCCCAGCGACAGGAATGGGCGCAGCGCGTCTTTGGGGCCGCGTGTGCGCCAATCGGCCGGATAGGCTTCGACCGCAAAACCCGCCGCACGAAACACGCCCATCGCCCGCGGCATGTGATAGGCCGAGGTCACGAGCAGCCAGCGTTCCCCGGCTTTCGGCTGGGCAATCAGCTTGGAAAACACTGCGTTCTCCACGGTATTGCGTGACTGATCCTCCACCACGATACGATCAGGAGCGATGCCAAAGCTCTCCCACAAGGGCGCGACAAAAGCTGCCTCCGCCGCGTCGCGGAAGATCAACGCGGCATCGCCCCCCGTAAACAGGATACGGGCCTGCGGATAGCGGCGCGCAAGTCTGGCCACCACCGTCATGCGTTCGGCGGCCTCGTTGAGCGCGACGTCATTGCGCGCCGCCGACACGTCCGGGGAAATCGCCCCGCCCAGAACAATGATGCCGTCGGGCGCCCCGTGCGTCGTATCCCAGGCTGGAAAGCGCTGCTCAAGCAGAAGCATCAGCGTGTTGCCGATCGGCGAGTATCCGAGGATCGCCAGCAGCAGCACGCATGCGACGACCAGCCGCCGGCCGGCGCTTACGAATCGCGTGCACAGCAGCAGCACCCCGAGGAGCCCAATCGACATGATCAGATTGGACGGAATGGCGAAGAAGCCGAGCACCTTCGAGAGAACAAAGAACATGCGCGTCGGTCCGAGAGCTGCCGTCTAACCTCCCCGTTTCCACGCCTCATAGCGTGCTTTGGCTTCGTCGTTCATCGGATAAAGGCCGGGAAGTTTCGCCCCGCGCTCCACTTCGCCGACAATCCAGGTCTCCATGCGCTCGTGCTCGGCGCCTTCATCGGCGACGAAGCTGACGAGATTCTGCGGGATCACCACCGCGCCGTCGTCGTCGCAGACGATCACATCGCCCGGAAACACTGCGCAGCCGCCGCAACCGATCGGCTCTTCCCAACCTACGAAGGTCAGGCCGTTCACCGATGCCGGTGCGGCAGCGCCGTTGCACCAGGTCGGCAGCTTCGAGGCCAGCACGCCGGCCTTGTCGCGTACCGCGCCGTCGGTCACCAGCGCAGTGACGTTGCGCTTCATCATGCGCATCGTAAGGATATCGCCGAAGATCCCGGCCGAGGTGATGCCCATCGCATCGGCGACCGCGATACAGCCTTCCGGCATTGCTTCGATCGCACCGCGGGTGGAGATCGGCTTGGCCCAGCTTTCCGGTGTCGCGAGGTCTTCGCGCGCCGGAACGAAACGCATGGTAAAGGCCGGACCCACCAGCCGCTTGCCGCCCGGCACCAGCGGCTTCGGGCCGCTCATCCAGCACCGCCGGATGCCTTTCTTGAGCAGCATGGTGGTGATGGTCGCCGTCGTGATCTCACGGAGCGTGGCGTAAAGCGCTTGCGTCATCGGGCGGCCTTCCATTTGGCAAATCCGTCGGCCCGCAGCCGGCAGGCCGGGCAATCGCCGCAGCCATAGCCCCACGCATGCCGGTGCGACCGGTCGCCGAGATAGCAGGTGTGGGTATCCTCGACCAGCAGATCGACGAACGCCTCTCCGGCAATGTCGTGCGCAAGCGCGAACGTCGCCGCCTTGTCGATCCACATCAGCGGCGTATGGATGACGAAGCGTCGATCCATGCCGAGCGTGAGCGCAAGCTGCATCGCCTTGACGGTATCATCGCGGCAGTCCGGGTAGCCCGAATAATCGGTCTCGCACATGCCGGCCACAAGGTGCTTGGTGCCGCGCCGATATGCGAGCGCGCCGGCGAATGTGAAGAACATCAGATTGCGGCCGGGCACGAATGTCGTCGGTAGACCGTCGGCGGCGACTTCGATCGCCATGTTGTGCGTGAGCGCGGTCTGCGACAGTTCTCCGATGGCATCGAGATGCGAAACGTGATCCTCGCCGAGCCGTTCCGCCCACGCCGGCCGAAGCGCAACGATACGCGCACGCACGCGCTGCCGCGCCTCAAGCTCGACCCGGTGGCGCTGGCAGTAGTCGAACCCGATGGTCTCGACGCGGCTGAAACGCTCAAGCGCCCATGCGAGACAGACGGTCGAATCCTGCCCTCCGGAAAACAGAACGAGCGCGGCGTCGGGACTGATGACATTCACACTCGAATTCCGCGCGCTTGCATCGACGTCTAGTGCCCTGTTTCCGAAGTTCGTGATACGTCGCAGCACACTCTGACACGAACTTCGGAAACAAAATGGCACTAGCAAACCTGTGATTCTAGTGCCGCTTTTCGATTTGAAGTTCCTAATCGAGTTTGTTGCAAGCGGTGTAGGAACTTCAAATCGGCGGCACTAGTCCTTGGCCGCGGGCTTGCCCGGCTCGTATGCTTGCTTGCGGGCGAGCGTCGCCAGTTCGCAACCCTCGCAATAGCGGCTGTCCTTATAGTCTATCCAGTTGTGCGCATAAATGTGCTCGGCCGGAATCCGTAGCGCTCCTGCAGGAAGCGTACGAGCACCAGCCACGTCTTCACTTGCTCCGGCGTCACCGGCTTGGCGACATCGGGATAATTGCCGACGAATTCGACCCCGACCGAGTTGGTCTTGATCACGTTGCGATGGGTCTTGGAATTATCGATGTACTTGTTGTCGTTGCGGTTGGCGCCGTCGCCGTGGGTCGGGATCACATTCTCGGCGGTCGCCCAATAGACCGTGCCGTCGGTTTCGACCCAGAGCATGACGCCGCGCTTGGTGGGTTTAGCAAACTGCGCCATCGCGGACGAACGCGCCGCGCCCGCCGCGCCCTCGGTCTGATGCGCGACGATGTGCTTCCACTTGTTGGCGGCAGCCGGCGGCCCCAGCGGATTGAGGTAGACGATGTTGAGACCCGGCACCTGCGGCCGCCCGGACTGCCGAGCGATTTCGCCGAACGGTAATGGCTGCGCTCCCTCTTTGAGCATTGTCATCTGGCGCGCAATTGCCGCATCGGCCTCCTTGAACTCCTCCGCGCTTACAGTCCCCGTACCGTCGGGCCGGCCAGCAAGCTCGCGCGCCGCCTGCTCCCGCATCGTCCGGTATTCTGCGGTGCCCTGAAATCCCGCCGCTGTCAGCCGCGCGGCAAGTTCGAACTCTCGGCACATCCGCTCGGCCCGCCCGAGCCCCAGCGATGAACTGTGCCGCCTCCGAGAGCGCCGCGGCGGCGGGCCGCGGAGCGGACGCCGGTGGCCGCGGACGGCGCTCCGTCTTGGACTTGCGCGCAGGCTCGCCCGCGGCCTGATCGGCCGCGCTCATGGCGCCAAGCGAGACCGCCAACGCGAGCGCCATCGTCACGGTCGGCCGGCACGCCATCAGCCACCTCAGTCCCAGTTCGGCGATCCGGAAAACGAATAGTCGATCACCCGGCCGTCGCGGTGCGCCAGCGCGCCGATCTCCGCCATTTCGGCTGGTGACAATTCGAAATCGAATATCGCGAAGTTCTCCGCGAGCCGCTCTGCCTTGCTGGTGCGCGGGATGACGACGAT
Source organism: uncultured Alphaproteobacteria bacterium (assembly GCA_963756715.1). Taxonomy (GTDB): domain Bacteria; phylum Pseudomonadota; class Alphaproteobacteria; order Rhizobiales; family Xanthobacteraceae; genus VAZQ01. The sequence continues at coordinate 32,519 of CAVWOV010000016.1, read as the reverse complement.
GCCGCGCTGCACCAGGAAGCGCAGGCAAATTTGCGCGGCCGTCTTGTTGTGATTCTTGCCGATGCGGATGAGCACTTTGTCGTTCTTCGCGCCGCCTCGAGCGATCGGGCTGTAGGCGACGACCGCCATCCCGTGCGCACGGCAGGCGGCAATGACCTTGGTCTGGTCGAGAAACGGATGCACCTCGACCTGGTTGCAGACGATCGGTTCGTCCGCGAGGCGCACGGCTTCGTTGACCAGGGCGACGGTGAAGTTGGACACGCCGATGTGGCGCGTGAGTCCCGCCCGCTTGACCTTGCAGAGCGCGCCGAGCGTATCGGCCAGCAGAATGTTCGGATTGGGCCAGTGCAGCAGCAGAAGATCGACCTCCGACAGCCGAAGCTTGGCGAGGCTGTCCTTCGCGGCCTTTTCGAGATCACGCGGCGCGAAATGCGAGGGCCACACCTTCGTGGTGACAAACACCTCGCCGCGCTTCACGCCGGAGGCACGCAGCCCCTCCCCGACCTCGCTCTCATTGCCGTACATCTCCGCCGTGTCGATGTGGCGATAGCCAAGGCGCAGTGCCTGCTCGACCATGCGTGCGCAGGTCTTTCCGCGCAGGTCCCAGGTGCCGAGACCAATCAGCGGAATCCGTGCACCGTTGGCTTCGACGACGTCCATTGCATTCCTCTGGGAGTCGCGCGACGGCGTTGGTTGGATCGCAATTTTGCCACCCGATCAACCGGTAGCGGTCACGCGGGCATTCTGCAAACGTCTCTTAAACATCAATTACATTAGAATAATTCAATAAAACAACAATACACTTGCACTGCCGCATTTCATAGTTTGATGTCCGCAAGAGAGAATTCAATTCGCGAGAGTTCGATGCATCGAATGTTCCTTGCGGTGGTACTGATGGCGGCGGTGGCGGCTGGCATTTGCGCGCCCGCGCACGCCCAAGAGTTCAACCTCGTCATTCGAAACCACAAGTTTGAGCCTCAGGAAATCCGTGTACCCGCCCGCAAACGCGTCTCCATCTACGTCACCAACGAAGATGCTTCGCCGGAGGAGTTCGATAGCACATCCCTGAAGGTCGAGAAGATTATCCCCGGCAAGTCGAAAGGCCTGGTGCGGATCGGCCCGCTGGACCCCGGCCGCTACGACTTCATCGGAGAGTTTCATGCCGATACCGCCAAGGGCATCGTAATCGCGGAATAGAAAAATGCTCGGCGCGCTTGTCATTGTTTTCCGCGAAGTGATCGAGGCCGGCTTGATCATCGGCATCGTGCTGGCGGCGACGCGCGGCGCACCCAATCGTGGGGCCTGGATCGGCCTCGGCGTCGGGGCTGGCGTCGTCGGAGCCGGTATCATCGCGCTGTTCGCGGAAAAGATCTCGAACGCGTTCGAGGGCGCGGGTCAAGAGTTGTTCAACGCCAGCGTGCTAGGCGCCGCGGTCGTCATGCTGATGTGGCACAACGCCTGGATGGCCCGCCATGGCCGCGAGATGGCCGCTGAGATGGCGGCAATCGGCAAATCTGTCACCTCGGGCTCGCGGCCGATGACGGCCCTCGCGATCGTCGTCGGACTGGCGGTGCTCCGCGAGGGTTCCGAGGTCGTGCTGTTCCTCTACGGTATCGTCGCCACCGGCACGTCGACATCGGGGCTCCTCGCCGGCGGGCTGCTCGGCCTAGCGGGCGGCGCGATCTTCACAGCTTTGACCTACTACGGGCTGCTCGCGATTCCGCCACGGTACATATTCACCGTGACCAGCATCCTGATTGCGCTACTCGCCGCCGGCATGGCCGCGCAAGCGGTGCAGTTCCTGGACGCCGCCGGGATGATCGATGTGCTCGGTCAGAGGATGTGGGACAGTTCGGGCTGGCTTCCCCAAGACGGGCTCATGGGCAAGCTTCTGCATACCCTCATCGGCTATACCGACCGGCCGACGGAACTGCAGTTGATCGCCTACATCGCGACGCTGGTGGTAATGGCGGTGCTGACGCGCGTCGCGACGCCGCCTCGCTCTGCGCGGGTGGTGGCTTAGCCCAACCCCCGATCGGCCGGCGTCAGTGCTCGGCCTTGGCGTTGCCGAGCACCGCGAAAGCAACATCGGGAGCGCGATCGATCACCTTGAGCAACGCGCGCGCAGGACCGCGCGGCGAGCGCTTGCCCTGTTCCCAGTTGCGCACGGTTTCGATCGGGACGCCGATGCGGGCGGAAAACTCGGCCTGGGTGAGCTTGGTGCGGGCACGCACGCCACGGGCGTAGGCGGCAGAACCGTTTGACGGAACGTCCGCAAGGCCAACAGCCGTCACCGACGACGACGACGGCGCCTTGGATTGACTTGGGATCGGCTGTTCCCGGCCATCGGGAAGAACCTCGACGATCCGTCCGTCGGCTTTCAGTCTGACCCTCATCATGGTGCTCATAGGCCTATGTGATTCCCTCTGATCGGCCAAGACATCGCGTCGTCTTACTTAGCGACACATCGGCCAATGCCCCCTCAGCCAACGGCCGATAGAAGCGGCCGCGATCTCTCATGGACGGTTGCCGGCAAGGAGTTTGCTTTGGGTAGTAGCCGGTCGATCTCGTCGGCGGGCGCCGGCCTGGCAAACAGATAACCCTGCATCTCGTTGCAGCCGGCCAGCCGAAGCAGAACGCGCTGCTCTTCGGTCTCGACGCCCTCGATCACGACATCCATGCCCAACGCGCGGCCGAGCGTGACGATGGCCTCGATGATCACGCCGCCGTTCGCCGACTGATCGAGCGAGGCGACGAAGCTGCGGTCGATCTTGAGCTTATCGATGGGAAGCTGCTGCAGGTAGCCGAGGCTCGAATAACCCGAGCCGAAGTCGTCGAGTGCCAGCCGCACGCCAAGCGCCCGCAACTCAAGGAGCCGCGCGCGGGTTTGGTCGGGATCATCGATCAGGACGCCTTCGGTGATTTCAAGAACGACGCGAGCAGGCTCGATGCCGCTGTCTGCCAGCACCGAGGCGACGACGTCGATGAACCTGGGATCGCGCACCTGAAGCGGTGACAGGTTGACGCTGACATAGAGGTCAGGCCAACGCTCCGCATCCGCGATCGCCCGGCGCAGCACGAACTCGCCGAGGCGGTCCATCAGGCCGGCTTTCTCCGCCACCGGAATAAACACGGACGGCGGGATCGCTCCACGCGTCGGATGGTTCCAGCGCAGCAGCGCTTCGATGCCGTGGATCGCTCCGGTATCGGCATTGATGATTGGCTGATAGTGCAGATCGAAGGCGCGGGCTGCCAGAGCACGCGCAACTTCCCGTTTGATGAACCGCCGCTCCTGGAGATCGGTCTCCATGTCCGCGGTGAATGCGAGTGCGCTGTCGTGGCCTCGGCGCTTCGCGGCGCGAAGCGCGAGTTCGGCGCGGCGCGTGAGATCCTCGCGCGTCGTCCCATCGCGTGGCGCGATGACGATGCCAACGCTGCAGGCGACGTGCACCGCCTGGTTGGCCCAGATCGGGCGGGCCACCGCCTGGCGGATTCCGTGAGCCAGTTGCAGCATCGTCTCCGGATCGGCACCGGGGATCAACAGCGCGAATTCGTCACTGCCGAGACGCCCGATGACCGCCGCGGACGTTACCGCCTCTCGCAAACGCCGGCCGATCTCGGCCAGTACCTCGTCGCCGCTGGCATAGCCGAGCGAATCGTTCACATCGTCGAAACCGTCGAGATCGACCGACAGAAAAGCCAAGGTCTCATCGCCCTTGCGCGCCGCCAAGGTCTCATCGAACAGCTCGAAGAAACGGTTGTGGTTCGGCAGGCCGGTCAGGATGTCCTCGTGCTCGAGCCGCTGCATCTGCTGTTCGCTCTTGGCAAGCGACAGCCCGAGGCGGCGGAGCTGCCACATGGTGAGCGCCGCGAAAGCGACGAGACCAAAAGCGATCAAGCCGGCGAGCGGCAGCAGGCGCTGCATCATTTCGGTCGCGGGGCGCAGCGATTTCCAGCTGAACCAGCCAATGATGCGCCTGTTAGGTCCCAGCGCCGACTGGATCACGCGATCCCCCGCCGAAGGCTCGATCTCGAACCGCAGCTCCTGCAGTCCGGATGCCCGCTCCAGTATCTGGATCAAACGCGGGTCGGCCTTCGTCAAATCAGGCGTCACAGCCTGCAGTTCGGCGAGGGCGCCTGAGAGCGATTCCCGCTGTTGGGCCTCGAGTTCCTCGTCCGCCTGCCACGCCAGCAGATAGGCGAGACCCGCGCAGAGGCCGAGCGCAATCACCAGGACGATTGCCAGCGACGCGATTACGCGCAGCATCGCCGGCTTGTGACGCGTCGTCCGCGGCGGATACTGGCCCGGCCATGCGCCAAACGTCGTCAGTAGCCGATCCTTGGAGATCGGCACCTGGGCTCTGTGATGATCCACCGCCGCTGCGTCAGCAAAATTCGACATGCTGAGGATCGAATCTAGATCATTAGGGTTAACGCCCCGTCATGCCCCCGGCGGCCTCCCGCCCTGCGTCGAAGCCTTCATAAAGCTCAGCCTCTTACTTGAGGCCAAACCAAAGCGTCGCGATCCCCAGGAAGGAAAAGAACCCGATCACATCGGTCACGGTGGTGACGAATGGGCCCGAAGAAACAGCCGGATCGACCCCGAGACGGGCCAGGACCAAGGGAATCAAAATACCTCCCAGCGCGGCGGCGACCAGCACCGTCACCATCGCCAGCGCCATGACCAGACCGAGGTCGGAGACATGGAACCAGCCGAACGCGATCACGCCCATGATCAGCGCGAAACAAAGCCCGTTGAGCGCGCCGACCAGCAATTCGCGCCGAATCACCCGCCCGACATTCGCGCTCGATAGTTCCCGGGTCGCCAGCGCGCGCACCGCGACCGTCATGGTCTGCGTGCCGGCATTGCCGCCCATGCTGGCGACGATCGGCATCAGCACCGCGAGCGCCACCATCTTTTCAATGGAACCTTCGAACTGCCGGATCACCCAGGATGCGAGCAGCGCGGTCAGCAGATTCGCGAACAGCCAGGGAAAGCGCCCCCTGGTGATGGTCAGGACCGAATCCGACAGTTCCTCTTCCCGGCCGACGCCGCCGAGGGCCTTGATATCCTCCTCCGCCTCCTCCTCGATGACGTCGACGATGTCGTCGAACGTGATCACGCCGACGAGCCGGTTGTCGCCTCCGATGACCGGCACCGACACGAGGTCGTAGCGCTCGAACAGCCGGGCCACGTCCTCCTGATCGTCGGTTACGCGAACCGGATGAATCTCATCGTCGAGGATTTCAGAGATCGGAACCGGGCGCTTGGTCCGCAACAGGCGGTCAAGTCCGACGCTACCCACCAGCAGGCCGTCCGCATCGACGACAAACAACTCCCAGAAACGCTCCGGAAGATCGGGAGTCTCGCGCATGTAGTCGATGGTTTGACCAACCGTCCATTGCGGTCCCACCGCGATGAACTCGGTCTGCATGCGCCGGCCGGCGGAGCCTTCCGGTAAATCGAGGCTGCGCGTGAGCGCCGCCCGCTCCGAGACCGGGAACTGCCGCAGAATCTCGGCCTGCTCGTCCTTCGGCAAGTCCTCCAGGATGGTGACTGCATCGTCGGAATCGAGGTCGCGCACGCCCTCGGCCACCGTTTCAGTCGGCAACTCTTCGAGGATTTCCTCACGAACCGTGTCGTCGACCTCGGTCAGCGCCGAGAAGTCGAAATCGTCCCCCATCAGTTCGATAAGGCGCGGCCGCAATTCGGAATCGAGCGCCTCGATGAGATCGCCGACGTCGGCCTGGTGCAGGTCGCCGACCAGTTCGCGCAGTTGCGCCGCGTCGCCGGCCTCGATCGCTGCCGCCACCCGCTCGACAAATTCGTTGCGCAGCGTTCCGTCCGGCGCCCGCAGTGCAACGGGAGCGGTCGCCACGGCCATGTCTTTTTCCTCGATCATGCCGAGCCCTGCCAAGAATGATGGGCGGATTTGTTCGGCTTGTACGCTTGGCCTTTCACACTGGCAATCGAGAAGGCCCCGGCGATGAGCGCAATATGTCCGTTCCTGATGCGCGATATTTGCTGCACCCGCCACGGTCGGCGGCGGAGTGGACCGCGTATCACGCGAACGCCGCGGCTACGTCACATTCTCGGCGGTCGGCTTTGCTACCGGGAACCGTGTGCCCGGCAGATGCGGGGCAGATGCGCGTACGTGCGTGATGTGAATCGAGCGTGCGTCATTGTCTTCTGTTGCGGATCGAATTTGTAAATCCCACCGGTTTGCGCATGTTCTTGAAGGTCATGATCGCATCACTTGTGGCACTTGCCGCGATCGATTCCGCAGGCAGCGCGACCGCTCAGGCTACCGCGGGCGTCTGCTGGACGCCGGACGATCTTGCCCATCGCCTCGGCGAAGAGAAGGTGCAGAAGCGGGTCAAGGCAGCCTTGATTTCTCCCCCGAAGGGGACGCTGGCCGGGTATTCACCGCTGCCCCAGCGCGGCGTCGTCCGGCGCGTCAAGCTTGCTCCCGGCAAGAGACTGATCGCCCTGACGTTCGATCTTTGCGAACAGCCGTCCGAGATCGCCGGCTACCAAGGCGGCATCGTCGATTTTCTGCGCAAGAATCACGTCAAGGCTACGTTCTTCATCGGCGGCAAATGGATGCTGTCTCATCGCGGCCGCTCGCAACAGATTATGGCCGACACCCTGTTCGAAGTCGCAAACCATACCTGGGCGCACCGCAATCTCCGCAACCTGACGGGGACCGCACTGACGAACGAAGTCAGGAGCGTCCAAGTCGCCTATGAGCAGGTGCGCGCGGAGCTTGCGGCAAAGCAATGCATGGCTCCCGACGGCCGCACGCCCGCCGCGCGGCAGGCGCCGAAGCGCCTCGGTCTGTTTCGCTTTCCCTATGGCGCCTGCAGCCAGGAGGCGCTGACTGAAGTCGCCGAACAGGGACTGCTGCCGATCCAATGGGACGTGTCGTCCGGCGATCCAGCGTTCTCGCAATCCGCCGCCACCATGACGCAAAACGTTCTGTCGAGTGCGCGCCCTGGCTCAATCGTGCTGTTTCACGCCAACGGCCGCGGCTGGCACACCGAGGCGGCGCTTCCCGGCATCGTCGGCACGCTCAGGGCCAAAGGCTTTGAATTCGTAACAGTCTCGGAGTTGCTCGCCGCCGGCGAGCCGGTGATGTCGGCCACCTGTTACGATTCGAAACCGGGTGATACCGACCAACCACGCTTTCCACGCCCGCTGACAACCAGCAATCAATTCAATCCATTTGCCGGCTCGGAATTTCCAACGGGCAGCACCCGTCGACCCGCGGGCCGCGCCTGGCCTCCCTGGTAAACGCCGGAACACCGCAGTAGTGCCCCGCTTCCGCCGCACCGCGCGGTCTCAATGTCGCCGCAAAGGAATTTGGCATGACATTGCGAACCTGCGCGCTGACGCTGGCATTGGCGATCACGGCGAACGCCGCGCACGCTCAGGTGCGCTGCGCCGGCAATGTGGACGCGCTCGGCACCGAGCGCGTCCTTCAAGTCGACGCGGCGACGACACCGCGAGTTGGCCGCAAGCATTTTCCGCAGACGCTGCCGCTCGCGCCGAAGGAGGTCGTGCTCACGTTCGACGACGGCCCCGAGCCGCGAACGACTGCGCGGGTGCTCGATGCGCTCAAGCGCGAATGCGTTCGGGCGTCATTCTTCCTGCTGGGCCGCAGCGCGCTCGCCCACAAGGAGATGGCGCGGCGTGAACTCGCCGAAGGGCACACCGTTGCGCACCACACATTCGCGCATCCCCTCCTCGACCGCATGCCGGTCGAGAAGGCCATAACCGAGATCGAGCGCGGCTTTGCCGCAGTCGACACCGCCCTTTACGGCGAGGCCGGCCGGACGCCCGCGACGCCGTTCTTCCGCTTTCCGGGTTTCGCCTCGTCGCCGGCTTTGCTCGATCGGCTTGAGCGCCGCGGCATCGTGGTGTTCGGCGCCGACGTTTGGGCGGCCGATTGGAATCCGATGACGCCGGACCAGCAGTTGAAGCTGGTGATGAAGCGAATCGAAGCGGCGCGCGGCGGCATCGTGCTGTTTCACGACACCAAGAATCAGACCGCCGCAATGCTGCCAGCCTTTTTGCGTTCACTCAAAACCGGTGGATATCGCATCGTTCACGTGGTTGCGAGGGGACAACAAGCTGGCGATGCGGGGGCGCGGTGATGGCAGATCGAAGGCAGCGTGTCTTCGCCGTCACATTGCGAATTAATCAAGCAAAATGGCCATGATTAAGCGGTCATTAATTTGCCTCCCCATATTGTTTGGATACAGTGCAGATGTCATCAACCCTTCCCGGGCGTACTTCCGGGTTTGTCCAACCTTCAGGGTCAAACACCGTTATGCGCCGCGTCGCTGCAGCATCTTTACTGCTGGCCGTTTTCGCTTGCGCGGAGACTGCCAACGCCGCCGAGTGCGCTCCAGGCGCGATGGGCGTAAGCCGCACCATTGTGGTTGATCCGTCCGAGCATTCCCGCCTCGGCGGGTTGCAGTATCGGGAATCGCTGCCGTTGCGGGACAAGGAAGTGGTGCTGACGTTCGACGACGGGCCGCTGCCGCCGTACACCAACCGGATTCTGGAAACGCTGGCGTCGGAATGCGTCAAGGCCACGTTCTTCATGGTCGGGCGTATGGTGCGTGGCTATCCCTCGCTCGTGCGACGCGTCTACAACGAGGGGCACACGGTCGCCAATCACAGCCAGAACCATCCCTTCACCTTTGCAAAGATGTCGGTCGAGCAGGCCTCGGTCGAGATCGAGGACGGCTTCACATCGCTGCGCACCGTGCTGGGCGATCCCAAGGCGGTGGCACCATTCTTCCGCATCCCCGGCTTGCTGCGGCAGAACTCGGTCGAGCAATATCTCGCCGCCCACGACGTCATGACCTGGAGTGTGGACGTCGTCGCGGACGACTGGACCCACATTAAGGCAGCGGAAGTCACACACCGGGCGATCAGCCGCCTGGAAGCCAACCGCAAGGGCATCCTGCTGCTGCATGATATTCAGCCGGCCACCGCCCTCGCCCTTCCCGAAATCCTCCGTGAACTCAAAGCGCGCGGCTTCAAGATCGTCCACGTGGTGCCGGCGACGCCGGACCGGCCGAAGACGGTGACGACATCCGATCAATGGGCGGCCCACAAGACGCCGGAGCAGAAAGCCTGGCCACGGATTGTCTCGGCCGGCACACCGACGGTTTCGACCGCGCCGCCCGCTTTTGCGGTGCCAAGCGCCGCCAGCCTTGGACTGACCGATCCGCTCGGGCCGGTGACATCAATCACGCTCGTACCGAGCGTCGAGCGGCCACTGCTGCGCGAGGGTGAGATTCCGCTGCCGCCAGTTCTGCTGTGGCCGCGCCGGGCCTATGCGACTCCGATCGAAGTCGGCGAGCTACCGGTACCCGCTGCGCAGACCTTCAGGTATTCCCGGGTGTTCCAGATGCCGGGCACCGAAAAGAAGAAAGTCGCCTCCGCGCACGCTTCGAAGGCGAAATCGACACCGGCCGCGAAGCCGAAGGACCTCAACGCGCCGGCGACCGCCGAGCCGGCGCCGGCCACCCGTCCCAACCGCCAGACCGGTCATCAGTGGACGGTTGTGCGGCCTCCGATGGCGCTGAGCCTGCCGAAATTCATGCGCTGAGCCGGCGGGTTCGTCGTCAGCGGCTGTCCATCACTCATGGCTAAAGGCAAACGCCGGGCCCTGGCCCGGCGTTGCTCATTTCAACGATGCCGTCGGCCCTGGTCCGGCCCAAACCAATCAATCAAAAAGTGGTGCGGTCGAGAGGACTCGAACCTCCACGGGTTGCCCCGCTAGCACCTCAAGCTAGTGCGTCTACCAATTCCGCCACGACCGCATGGGGAGTAAAAGCGGACAACCGAAGCCCGCCTTAATCGACGGCGCCGGATGTAACAAAACAATCCCCGCGGAACAAGGCCCGACGCGGCCCTGCAGTGAATGTCGGGGCAACCTTGTCGAGGGCGGGGACGGTCGAGAATCCCTGGCTCTGAGATGGCGTTCCGCCAACTCAACACGGTATGGTCCCCCGGTGATTAACACGCGCAACGATCTGACAGTCGGGCTATGGGCGCCGCCGGGCACAACCCCGGTTGAATGGCGGGTCAGCGGCGGCCTCGTGCTTTACGAGGACGCGCTTGCGGTCATGGACGCACGCGCGGCAGCCATCGCAGACGGGGCGAAACCGGAACTGGTCTGGCTGCTCGAACACCCGCCGCTCTATACGGCCGGCACCAGTGCCAGGCCGGAAGAACTGATCGAGGCGCGCTTCCCGGTCCATCAGACCGGGCGCGGTGGCCAATTCACCTACCACGGCCCCGGCCAGCGCGTGGCCTATGTGATGCTCGATCTCAAGCGCCGCGGCCCCGACCTGCGCCGCTTCGTTGCCACGCTGGAGGAGTGGATCATCCGCACACTTGCGGCCTTCAACGTCACCGGCGAACGGCGCGAGGATCGCATCGGCGTGTGGGTGCGCCGGCCCGAAAAAGGTGACGGACGCGAAGACAAGATCGCCGCGATCGGCATCCGCGTGAAGCGCTGGGTGACGCTTCACGGCATTGCGCTCAATGTCGACTGCGATCTCGCGCATTTTGCCGGCATCGTGCCGTGCGGCGTCTTCGGGCCGCGCTATGGCGTCACCAGCCTGGCGGATCTCGGGCGTGCGGTGACGATTGCGGATGTTGACGTCGCGCTGCGGCGGGAATTCGAGCCGTTGTTCGGGACAAGCGACCCTCGCCACGGCGACCCACCGGACCGCGCCAAGCCAAGCCAGGCGATGGCGAACGCGACGGTCCCGTAGACGGGGAACGCGGCCGCTACTTCGGAGTTGGCGTGTCCTCCTGCCGTCGCGTCGTGCATTGGACATTCTGTCGGCTGGCAGGCGATGCCGATATTCGAGCACAGCGGCGCGCCATCGGTACCGCGGCTGCAAGCCCGGCAACCGTCCGCCCATTGCAAACATGTGGCGTCGACATCGCCGTAGCCATGCACCGACGGCGCCTCGGCTGACGTCGGCACACCCGGTGACGCCGGCTGCTGCGCCAGCGCCATGGCGCTGAGGCTTGCGGTGACGATTAACGTCACGAATGTAATTGCCATGAATTGATCCTCACAACGTCGGCAGAACCAAAAAGCGCCCACCCGCATTAAGTGAATCAGTCGCGTCGCAGCCATCGTCTCGTTGCTCATGGACTTGATCGACACGCGCACCCCCAGGCCCACGGTGGCATTCCGTCAGCATGGCTTTGACCGCGATCGCTTCGCCGACAAAGACTGCCTCGACCGCGCCGTCACGACGGTTGCGAACCCATCCGGTTAGACCACGTTGAAGCGCGGTATGTTCGGTCCACGCGCGGAACCCGACGCCCTGCACACGGCCGCGGATGATGACGTGGCGGCTGATCGTGTCGCGTCCCGCTTGGCCATCACCGCTCATCCCAGATCTCCGGTATCCTTCCAGCGCGTACCGGTCCAACCCGACGGCGACCAGCGCCTGAGCGAGCGAACGTGGCTGTCCGGCAGTTCCCATTCGCGCGCCGCCTCGGTCACCACCATCATGTAGCCCGGCCGGGGCCTGCCCTCCCCTTGCCGCCGCGCAACATAGACGAGCGCCCGGACCGACCGTCTGCCATGCCGCACCGTCAGGGTCCGGCGCAGGTAAAGTCCTGAATCGAGACTTTCATAGGCGTTGATCGCGGCAAGATCGCGGACGGTCAGGCTCCACAGCACACCGTGCACCACCGCCCCCGCGCGCGGCGCGATCGAAGCAAAGCCGTCGGGCGTGATCAGAAACTGCCAGCCGGACAGCGTGGCGGCGCCGAGCGGGCGCGCCTGCGGACAGCGGCCCAGCATGAGCGCGCGGCTCATGTTCGATCCGTAGGCAAAATGCAGCATCATGGCTGGGCTGTCGGTGTGGCCACTGCGGGCCGCGTGCTGGCCCAGATCGAGAAACCGATCGCGATCGCCACCGGGATCAGGATCAACGCGAAACTGCCGAGCGCCAGGACATGGAAGAACCCGAGGTTCGGCTCGCCCGCGAAGGCAGAAAACAACAACAGGAAAACCCAGAGTTCCGAAAAGCTCCGGCCCGGAACGTCGGTGCCGACCGCGCTCACGTCCGGACCGATCATCTGGTCCGCCAGCAGCATCAGCAAAACCATCGCCAGCGCGTAAAGCACCGCAATCGCAATCGCCGGAGCTAATCGGACGGCCGGCATCACGCAGCCGCCGGGCATGGAGCGCGACCCAGGCCCAGGTCAGAAACGCTTGCAGGATCACGAAAGGCAGGATGCCGAACTGCACCGTGACCGGCGGCGATAACAACACCTGCGAAAGAAAGCTCAACGCGTAGACAGCGATCACGCCGAGCGCGAACGGCCTCGGCGCGATCCGTCCTGATGCAGCTAAAGCCTGCGCGGGCGTTTCCATCCAGCGCAAGGGTGCCACGCTAACGGCGCGAATTCATCCGCGAAAGCGACCGATCCTGAAGTCAGGGTTAAACGAGAGCGGGATCGCAGCACGCTCCACGCGCACAATCGACGCAGGGTGAACCCAGCCCGCTATGCAAATTCCAGAATGATCTGATCGACTGCCAGGCTGTCGCCGGGCTTGACCTTGACGGTCTTCACGACGCCGTCGCGCTCCGCGCGCAGCACGTTCTCCATCTTCATCGCCTCGACCACTGCGAGAGCTTCGCCGGCCTTGACCTCCTGGCCCTCGACCACCGCGATCGACACCACGAGGCCCGGCATCGGACAGCGCAGCGCCTTGCCGCTGTCGACGACCTTCTTCGCCGGCATCAGGTGGACGGCTTGCGCCTCCCGCTCGGTATAGACGAAGGCGCGGGTCTCCACGCCACGGTGGGAGAGATCGAAGCCGTTGAGTGCCGGCCTCACCTGCACCGCCACCGAACGGCCGTCGATGGTGCCCGACCACAGCGGGTCGCCCGCCTTCCAGGTGGACACCACCACATGCCCCTGCTCGTCCGCACCATCGAGGAAGCGCACGGCAAAATCGTCGCCACGGGCATCCGCTGGCGCATCCCGCCCGGTGCGCGTGATGTCGAGCGAAATCTCGCTCTCGCCCAGCCGCACGACCCGCCGGCGCTCCCGCGTGACAACCCGCCCGGATGCCTGGCCCGAGATGCGCCGCTTTCGTTCGCCGAGTACGTGATCGATGCTGGCAGCAACCGCAGCGAGCGTCCGCGCCATCTCGCCTTGCGGCTCGGTATGCTGGAAGCCGCCGGGAAACTCTTCGGCGATGAACCCGGTCGACAAATCTCCCGCCTGCCAGCGCTTGTGCGACATCAGCGCCGCCAGAAAGGGGATGTTGTGCCGGATGCCGTCCAGCGTGAAAGCGTCGAGCGCATCGGCCTGCGCTGCAATCGCCTCCTTGCGGGTCGGCCCGTGGGTGACGAGCTTGGCGATCATCGGATCGTAGTAGAGCGAAATTTCGCCGCCCTCGGTGACGCCGGTATCATTGCGCACCGTGATGGCACCGCCATTGGTTTCGGCCGGCGGCCGGTAGCGCACCAGCCGCCCGATCGACGGCAGAAAATTGCGGTACGGATCTTCCGCATAGATACGGCTCTCGACCGCCCAGCCGGACAGCTTCACGTCGTCCTGCGTGAAGGCAAGCTTCTCGCCGGCCGCGATGCGGATCATCTGCTCAACCAGATCGATACCGGTCACGAGTTCAGTGACCGGATGCTCGACCTGCAGCCGGGTATTCATCTCCAGAAAATAAAAACTCTTGTCCTGGCCGGCGACGAATTCGACGGTGCCGGCCGAATCGTAGCCGACCGCCTTTGCCAGCGCGACCGCCTGCTCGCCCATACGCGCGCGGGTCGCGGGATCGAGCAGCGGGCTTGGCGCCTCCTCGATCACTTTCTGGTTGCGGCGCTGAATCGAGCATTCGCGTTCGCCGAGATAGACCACGTTGCCATGCTTGTCGCCCAGCACCTGGATTTCGATGTGGCGGGGGTCGACGATGAACTTCTCGATGAAAACGCGGTCGTCGCCGAACGACGATTGCGCCTCCGAACGTGCGCGCGCAAAGCCCTCCGCAACCTCGGCCTGGGAATAGGCGATCCGCATGCCTTTGCCACCGCCCCCGGCGGACGCCTTGATCATCACCGGATAGCCGATCTCGTCGGCGATCTTGACCGCCTGAGTCTCGTCGGAGATCACCCCGAGATGGCCCGGGACGGTGGAGACGTTGGCGGCGGCCGCCGCCTTCTTGCTCTCGATCTTGTCGCCCATGGCGGCGATCGCCTTGGGGTTGGGGCCGATGAAGACGATGCCGGCTTTGGCGAGCGCGTTGGCAAACGCTTCCCGCTCCGAGAGGAAGCCGTAGCCGGGATGCACCGCCTCGGCCCCGCTCTGTTTGCAGGCCTCGACGATTTTATCGATGACCAGGTAGCTCTCGGCCGCCGGCGCCGGTCCGATCGGCACTGCCATATCCGCCATTTCGACGTGCAATGCGTCCCGGTCGGCCTCGGAATAGACCGCGACGGTCTCGATGCCCATGCGGCGCGCAGTTTTGATGATACGGCAAGCGATCTCGCCGCGGTTAGCGATCAGGATGCGCTTGAACATGCCGATAGGGATCCTCGGGACGAAGCCGGCCACCACCTTTTCGGGGTTAGATGAAAAATGTCAATCAGGCCCAGCTCTGCCCAGGCACAGAGCAACGCTATCGCCCGGCGCAACAGCCGGGCGGCCACGGCGGCAGGACTAAGGCCGGGCTTAAGACGAAGTTGCGCGGCTACATCAAGACGCGGCGCGGGCGCGCGCCGCGCGCGTGGCTGGCGAGCCAAGCCAAAACGAAGGCATCGGCATTGCCAGACTTGCGCACCGCTGCCCAATCCGAAGGATTGACCACTGGAGCGCGGAGCAACGGCTTGACGACGATTGGCGAGCTTTTGACCGCCGCGAGCACCGACCGCAATCCGGTCCAAACTGATGCCTCGAACCAAGTGGTCATGACGCTCTCCTGATCCCCTGCCTGGGACCTTTTCAAACCGTCGATGAGGCTGGCCTCACCTGAACGCGGCCGGGGCTTCGTGGTTCCCCATCAGGAGTTAGTCGTCCCAGAGCCCCTTCTGGTTCGACCGGACCTATCGCCCCGCGCCTGCGCCCTTGCCGGTCCCGGCGGCGTGATGCGTGGGCAGCGACACCGAAACCGAGAAGATTAAATAAAATCAATGTATTAGCGCGATTACTTGCGGACGCACACAAATGCGGGACATTACGCCGCAGCCGCAGCCCGCACATGGTATGGGCCCGCGACGACCTCGCCATGGCGGCTCTATCACGCAACTATGAATTGCGCCGCCGGAGCAGAAGTGAATTTTGATGATCCTGTTCTCGTGGTGCGGCCGGGTCTCTCGGCGATACCGCAGATCAAATCGATACGCGACGCGTATTCATGCCATGCGTCCAGCACCAAAGAGATTCATAAAAGTTTTTTCTGCCGCAACGACAATTGACGTAACACAATTTCCGCCGGGGTAGGAAGTATAGGCTGATGCTATTGTCCCGATTCCGAAGTTCGCATCGTTCTGCGGCACTGTCATTTGCGAACTTCGGAATCGAAGGACACGAGTAGCTTGTTGATCTAGTGTTGCTTTGGTTCAGAAAGTCCGCATGTCGAACTCGCGGCTAGAATGACCCGGATTCTGAACCGCCACACGGCTTGTGCCTGTGACAAACGCTTATGCTATCAAACTGCACCAAATATGCAGTGACGGAGGTGTACGATGACTCTTGCAATCAATGATACTGCCCCGGATTTCGAAGCGGAGACCACTGAAGGGAAAATTCGGTTTCACGATTGGATCGGCGACAATTGGGTCGTTCTGTTCTCCCACCCGAAGGATTTCACGCCGGTCTGCACCACGGAGCTTGGCTACATGGCCAAGATCAAGCCGGAGTTCGACAAGCGCGGCGTGAAAATCATCGGTCTCTCGGTCGATCCGGTCGACCGGCATTCCGGCTGGGCCGCCGACATCAAGGAGACGCAAGGATTTGCGCCGAACTATCCGATGATCGGCGATACGGATTTCAACGTCTCGAAGCTCTACGGCATGCTTCCCGCCGCTGTTTCCGGTGATCCGGCGAAACGAACGGCAGCCGACAACCAGACGGTCCGCAACGTCTTCGTCATCGGCCCCGACAAGAAGGTCAAGCTGATCCTGGTCTACCCGATGACCACAGGACGCAATTTCGACGAGGTGCTGCGGGTGATCGATTCGCTGCAGCTCACCGCCAAGCACAAGGTGGCGACCCCGGTGAACTGGAAGAACGGCGACGACGTGATCATCGCCGGCTCGGTCACCGATGACGACGCCAAGAAGCAATACCCGCAGGGCTGGAAGGCGCCGAAGCCTTATCTTCGCATCGTACCGCAGCCGAAGGGCTAGCTGTCGCGCTCCTGAAGCGCCCGAGCGGCGCAGACGTGCCAAAACAACCGGTCAGCGGAAGGCTGACCGGTCGCAACGCAGGTTTTGGATGAGAACGGTTGCAGCCGACTCAGTCGGCTGCCGCCGTGCGGTATTGCTCACCACTGTCCGCCAGCCATGCGTCGTTCTTGGTCCAATCGTGTACGCAGCCACACGCAGGACACAACATGGTGGCTCTCACGTTCGGGAGCTGATCAACGTCGGGCACTTCAATGCCCGTTGATACATCCAGGCCGGTGGCGGAACAGCGGACCATGATAATCCCCATGACCCCTCCTCTCCACGCATAGTGTATCAGGCCACGCCAGCGTGTCGTGAGTGTGACTACCGCATTGCGGCATGGGCGACCGGCGGTATGGGGTAGCCTGCGCGAGGGACTCTGATACCAGTTTGCAGCAACGGATTTTGCGCTCCATGATCCGGTGACAAAATCTGCCGCAAGCGCTCGGTATCAACTCGATGAGACGGCGTAATCGGCGATGCGACTGAGGAGGGGCAAATGGACGTGCGGGCCGCGGTGGCATTCGAAGCAGGCAAGCCGCTGGAGATCACGACCGTTCAGCTCGAAGGGCCCAAGGCCGGCGAGGTGATGGTGGAGATCAAGGCTACCGGCATCTGCCACACCGACGAATTCACGCTGTCGGGCGCCGACCCGGAAGGCCTCTTCCCCGCGATCCTGGGGCATGAAGGCGCCGGTATCGTCGTCGACACCGGCCCCGGCGTCACCTCGGTGAAGAAAGGTGACCATGTCATTCCCCTTTACACGCCGGAATGCCGGCAGTGCCCGTCGTGCCTGTCGCGCAAGACCAACCTGTGCACCAGCATCCGCGCGACGCAAGGCCAGGGCGTGATGCCGGACGGCACCTCGCGGTTCTCGATCGGCGGCAAGACGATCCATCACTACATGGGCTGCTCGACCTTCGCGAACTTCACGGTGCTGCCGGAGATTGCGGTGGCAAAAATCCGCGAAGACGCGCCCTTCGACAAGGTCTGCTACATCGGCTGCGGCGTCACCACCGGCATCGGCGCGGTAATCAACACCGCCAAGGTCGAACCGGGTGCGAAATGCATTGTGTTCGGCCTGGGCGGCATCGGCCTCAACGTCATCCAGGGACTGCGGCTCGTCGGTGCCGAGATGATCATCGGCGTCGACCTCAACAACGACCGCAAGGCGTGGGGCGAGCGCTTCGGCATGACGCATTTCGTCAATCCGAAGGAGATCGGCGGCGAGCTCGTGCCCTATCTGGTCAACATGACCAAGCACGGCGCGGACCAGATCGGCGGCGCCGACTACACCTTCGAGTGCGTCGGCAACGTCAACCTCATGCGCGCCGCGCTGGAAAGCTGCCACCGCGGCTGGGGCGAAAGCATCATCATCGGGGTCGCCGGCTCGGGCCAGGAAATCTCGACGCGGCCGTTCCAGCTCGTCACCGGGCGGGTGTGGAAGGGCACCGCCTTCGGCGGCGCCCGCGGCCGCACCGATGTGCCCAAGATCGTCGACTGGTACATGCAGGGCAAGATCGAGATCGATCCGATGATCACCCACCTGATGCCGCTCCCCGACATCAACAAGGCGTTCGACCTGATGCATGAAGGCAAGTCGATCCGGAGCGTCGTGACCTATTGATGCCGGCCTCGGCGCCGGTCCCGTGACCGTTGAGACCGGCGCGAATCTCGACATTGCAGCCGTGTTTTTCTCGTCTGGCCCCGCAGCGTGCCCTGGCATCGCCAGGGCCGCCGCCAATTGCGGCAACAACGTGGCTTTCCCACAGCCTTAACGAATTCCAAATAAAACCAAGTCAAATTTTTGCCGGATGCTCATGTGATTCATCGGCCTGGGGAAGTGGTTCGTTGGGGGTCGGGGCCTGATGCGGCGTTTGGCTTTGTTGCTGCTCGTACCGTTGCTGGTGGCGAATTCTGCCGCGCGCGCTGATTATCGCATCACGCGCGACCACGGCGGACTGGTCGACGAGTACAAGGCGAAATACGCGATCATCCGGGATCGCGGCGAACGCGTCGTCATCGACGGTATCTGCAATTCCGCCTGTACCCTCGTGCTCGGCATCGTTCCGCTAAATCGCATCTGCGTGACGCCACGGGCCAGCCTCGGCTTCCACCAAGCCTATTACGACAAGAGCCTGACGTTCGGCGTCAAGGTGACGAGCTACGCCGGGACGGCCGACCTGATGTCTTACTATCCCGACACCGTGAAGCAGTGGATCAGCCGGCACGGCGGACTGAGCACCACCATGAAGAAGGTGAAGAACGGCCCCGACCTGTGGGCCATCGTCGACCCCTGCCCGGACGAGTTCTAGGCCGCCACAGTCCTCCCGCGCCGCGCGGGACGCTCCCGGCAGACGGCTTTACCCCCGCCCGCTCAGTGCAGGCTCGGCCCCTTGAGAAAGCGGTTGCGGTCGCCGGAGGTCACCTTCACCTCGAAGGTGCGGCCGTCGCGGAAGATCGTCAGCGGCACCTCGACCCCGGCCTTGCCCAGCGACCAGACCCGGCGGAAAAACCCGGCGAGATCGCCAACCTGATCGTCCGCCACCGCCAGAACGATGTCGCCGGTGCGCAGGTTGGCCCGCCGCGATGGCCCGCCGGTCGCGACGCGCGCCACCACCACCTTGTCGTCGATCTCGGTGGCGTTGAGGCCAAGCCAGGGACGCGGCGGATGGTTTGGCCGCCCCATGGTGAGCAGGTCGTCGAGGATCGGCTTCAAGCAGATCGATCGGTACGATCATGTTGAGCGGTTCGGGGGTACCGATCTCGCGCACCTGCTGGACTTGCAGCGAGCCGATGCCGAGCAACTCTCCGCCGCCTCCGATCATCGCGGTGCCGCCCCAGAAGGGATGCGCGGGCGCGGTGAAGAAGGCTTCGTCGAGGACGTATTCCCAGTTGCCCGCAAACTCCTGCTTGGCGGCGATACGCGCCGCCACCGAATGCTTGCGTCCGCCTGCGCCCGCCACCACCACCTGGTCGCCGACCTTGGCCGCGTTCGAATGGCCGAGCGGCAGCCCGGGCAGTTCGAGGCGCGCCAGCGCCTGCACCAGCCCGAAGCCGGTCTCCTGATCGTAGGCCAGCACGGTCGCGGGCACCGCCCGGCCGTCCATCAGATGCAGCCAGATCGTCTCCGCTTCGGTGATCAGATAGCCGATGGTCAGCACAATGCCGTCGCGGATCAGCACGCCGTTGCCGGTGCGCTCGGTACCGAGCGTATCCGCCGTGAACGCGTCAGGGGGCACCATGGCGCGAATTCCGACGATCGCACCCAGCGCCCGCTCAAGGTCATAGCCGTAATCCTCGGACTTCGGCTGGACCGAGTTCGGCAGTTCCCAGTCGCTCGATGACATCCAGGCACTCCATTCGCTGACGCGTGAATTTAGCGAACCATACGCCAACCGGCCGCGCTACCCCCTTTCACGCTTTCCGCGTATCCGTGGGACGGCACCACAAAAAATCGGGGATTCCGGCGCCGCAATTTTGTGGCGCGAAATCCCCGACCGTCACTTCTTCGGCCGCAGCGGGCCGCCAGTCAAGCGGTTCCGCTGCGGCTGGGGAGGCTTGGCCCGCCGGCAGTTCCGGCGGCATGTTTGTTTCGCCGCCGGCCAATAAAGTCAGCCCTTGCCGAACAGCAGGTTGGGAAGGAACGTCGCGATGCCCGGCACATAGGTGACGACGAGCAAAACAACGATATTCGCCACGACGAAGCGGCCGACGCCGCGGGATACGTCGATCACCGGTTTGTTCAGCGTCGACGACGCCACAAACAGGTCGAGACCGAATGGTGGAGTGATCATGGCGGTACACGCCGTGACGCAAACCACCAGCCCGAAATGCACGGGATCGATCCCGAGCGAGACCGCCACCGGGAACAGAGCGGGGATCAGCACCAGGATCGCGGTCCCTGGATCGATGAACATTCCGGCGATGAGCAGAACGACGTTGACGATCGCGAGGAACATGTACGGCCCCGCCTCGATCGATTTCATGACGCCGAGGATCCAATTCGGCAGGCCGGACAGAACGACGAAATAGGCAATCGCAGAGCCGGTCGCCAGCAGGATGAAAATCACCGATGTCAGCACCGCGCAGCGTTGCGCGATCAGCATGAACTTTCGAAACGTCAGCGCGCGAAAGACGACGGTCTCGACAAACATCGCATAGATCACGCTCACCGCGGCCGCCTCCGTCGGCGTGACGACGCCGCCGTAAATGCCACCGAGAATGATGATCGGCATGCCCAGCGCCCAGACCGTCCCCCACAGGACCTCGGCGCTCGCCGCGATCTTTTCGTCGAGGCGCCCGATGCCGCGATGCCAGACCTCGATCATGACGAGCACGCCAAACGACAGGCCGAGCACGATGCCGACGACCAGTCCCCCGGCAAACAGCCGGCTGATCGAGGTTTCGGTGATCCAGCCGTAGATGACGAGCGTAATGCTGGGCGGAATGAGCAGCGCGGTCTCCGCAGCCGACACGATCAGCCCGAGACTGAACGCCTCGCTGAAGCCGGCGGTCCGCAACGAGGGATACATGAGCCGGCCAAGCGCCGCGACGGTGGCCGGCGCGGAGCCGCACACCGATCCGAACGCCATGCAGGCGCCGATCGAACCGTAGGCCGGCCCGCCACGCAGACGGCGGAAACACGCATTGGTCGTGCGGCTCAGAAGCTCGGCGATGCGGCCTTCCGACATCAATTCGGCGGCAAAAATGAAGAAAGGAATTGCCAACAGCACGCTGTTGTCGATGCCGGCAATCATCTTCTGGACCAGCACGACGCCCGGCATGTTGCCGTAGTAGGCCTGCTGGATCAGCCAGCTTGGAATGCCCAGGACCAGGAACATCTCGAAGCCGAGCACCATCATCAGCGTCGCTGCTGCGAGGATGAGCCAGATCACAACTGCCGCTCCCCGCCGAGCGATTGGTCGGACATCATCTTCGTTCGCGCGTCACGCACCGCGAACAGCCGCAGCGTGAAGCCGAACGCCAGGGACGCGAAGCCAACGATCGGAGCCACGTAGATGACATAGGTTGGGATGCCAAGGGTCGGGCTGATCTGGCCGGTGCCGGCAACGAACGCCGTGAGCCGCACCGACAGCACGATCATCAGCACGCTAAACGCAAGTCCCGACAGATCGATCAGCGCGAACACGATCCGTCTGATGCGCGGCACAAGGCGCGTCCACAACAGATCGATGAGAACGTGACGGCCGGATTCCAACGCGACGCCCACCGCCAGGAACACGATCCAGATCAGCATGTAGCGGGCGCCCTCTTCGATCCAGGCGAAGGTGGCGGCGAACTGCGGCAGCGCTGTCCGAATAAAGACGTTGAAACCGTACAACGCCGTCATCGCGATCATCAGGATCGCGGCGCTGTAGCGCTGGATCGCGCCCCAGCCGTCGGCGAACGCCTCGATCGAGCGTTTCATCCTGACGCGTATTCCCCCCGCAAAACACAAGGAGCGTGCACAGGCACGCTCCTTGTTGGCTGGCAGGCTCTCGTCACTTCTTCGTGGCGGCCAGTTCTTTTTCGTAGAGCTCGATCATTTCCTTGCCGCCCGCGCCGGCCATCGCGATGTAGGCCGCGCGCGCCTTCGGATAAACCGCCTCCCGCAGCTTCTCGCGCTCGGCTTCGTCGGCGATCTTAACGTGCAAGCCCTTCTGCTTGAAGAATTCGAGTGACTTCTGCGCGTCGGCCGCCTTCTCGGCTTCGACCTGCGGTGCGACTTCGGCAAAGGCTGCCTTGACGATCTTCTGATAGTTCTCCGGCAGGCTTCTTGTACCAAGCCGGGTTCATCAGGATGACCTCGGTGATCGCACCGTGATCGGTGACCAGGATATTCTTCTGCACTTCGAAGAATTTCATCGCCTGGATGATGTCGAGCGGATTTTCCTGACCATCGATGACACCGTTCTGCAGCGCGGTGTAGAGCTCGCCGAATTGCAGCACGATGGCGGAGGCCTTCAGCCCCGCGAACTGCTCAATCAGAATCTTCGAATCCATGACCCGGAAGCGCTGTCCCGAAAAATCGCTGATCTCCGACAGCGGCTTGTTCGAAGTGAACTGCTTGCGGCCGCCGTCCCATAGCGTCACCGGCTCGAGACCGCGCGCCCTGAACGAGGCAAGCACCGCCTGCCCGAACGGGCCGTTGCGCAGCTTGCGCGATACGTCGCGGTCTGACGGCAGGATGTAGGGAATGTCGAGCACCGAGACCAGCGGATTGAAGCCGCCGAGGAAGGCCGCCGGCGTGATCGCTATTTCGATGCTGCCGAGTTGCGCCCCCTCGATCATCTGGCGGCCGCCGCCGAGCTGCGATGAGGGAAAAACCTTGATCTCGACGTCGCCGTTGGTCCGCTGCTTGATCAGTTCAGCCGCCTTGAGGAGACCGCGATGCTTGGCGGTCGTGGGCGGATCCTGCGAAGCAAGCTTCGCCTCGAATTTTGCCGCATGGGCCACCTGGACAGCAGCGATGCACGCGATGGCAGCAAGTGCCGCCGATTTCCACTTCCAGCCCATTCCCTGCTCCTCTTCTTACCGTCGGGACAGCGATTTCGTCGTCCATCGACGTGCGGCGCCGCGTTGCGAACCCGAACAGTGCGATCGGAAAAGATGTCTTGACGGTTTCACGAAATTTCACCACTGACAAGCACGTCATTCAGCAAGTAGTGCAGCAAGTAGCGTGCCAACGATAAATTGGCGCATCCGAAGGACGGTGTGCATGACAACTGCGATCAGAGGCTTGGATCATTGGGCCATCGTCACCAGCGACGAAGCCAAATGCGCTGCATTTTATGATGGCGTATTGGGACTGAAGGTCGGGCCGCGGCCCCAGCTCACGTTCAAGGGCATCTGGTTCTATAGCGGCGACGTGCCGATCGTTCATGTGATCTCCGACCGGGAGTTCCAGCCCGGGCAGACCGGCGCGTTCGATCACATCGCCTTTGCGATGGAGGGTTCGCCGCAGGAGATGGAACAGACGCTCGCAGCGAATAACATCCCGTTCCAATCCCGCCTCATTGAGCGGACCGGCGTCTATCAGATCGCCTGCAAGGATCCGGACGGCTGCGGCGTCGAGCTGAACTTCCAGGGCATCAAGCCTTCCTGAAAGCGCGAGCCGCCGTCACGGCAGCGGCTTGCCGCGGATGTCGGCGGCGCGGTCGACCTTCACCAGGACGCCGATGCCGGTGTCGGCGCCGACGTGGGTCTGCTCACGCGGCAACAACAGCTTGAAGATCGCCGCGTGCACGGGGCCGCTCTCATGCAGTTCGGCCTTGCCGTAGAAACGCAGGAAGCCTGATTCCAGCACTCCCTCGCGCTGCGCCTTGAAGTTTGCATACATGATGCAGACCCGATTATCGTGACCAAGATTTGCCAGCGCCTGCTTCTTGGAGCGCTCCCAATAAGCCAGATGGTCGTCGTCATACACCACCATGCTGCCCTTGACGGAGATGTTGGGGCCGTCCGGGCCTTCCGTCGCGACCAGGCACGGCGCGCCGTCATCCCACGCGGACTTGATGAGGTCTCTGATTTTCTGGCTGATCGGCATTGAGAAGCCCCCGTTTGAATTGGCGCGCTCGAAGGGATTCGAACCCCTGACCCCCAGATTCGAAGTCTGGTGCTCTATCCAGCTGAGCTACGAGCGCGCACGCGGTGTCTTTAGCGGAAAGATCGTGCTTGGCCAAATCGGCCTCGGCGACACCCATCCCTCCCCCGGCTCAGAGCCGGACGCCGGGCCCCGTCATTGGCATCCCATCGCCCGTTCCTGGCTTTGGAACTGCGTGATCTGGGCGCGCTCCGCCGCCGAGAACGGGATGTCGCCTTCGTTCTGATAGACGCAGCCGCCGTTGCCGAAATAGCCGATGGCGCGCTGGGTCTTGAAGCAATAGCCGCGTGCCTTGTAGATCGCGTTGCGTGCCACCCAGAGCTGATTGCAGGTCATACCGCCGCCGGTGCCGCCGCCACCGTCGCTGCAGCCCATCGCGCGCTCCTGCTGCACGATCTGGCCGATGCGCCCGCGCTCGGCCGGCGTCAGTGGCACCGCGTTCTGGTCGTTGACGAAGCAGCCGCCGTTGCCGAAATAGGCGATCGCCTGCTGCGTCTTGAAGCAGTAGCCGTGGTTCTTGTAGTACTGATTGCGTTCGACCCACAATTGCTGGCAGCTTTGCGCGTGCGCCGAGGGTGCGAATGCGGACAGCGTTGCCACGGCCACGAGCGACGTTACGATCATCGACGGCAATCGCATCTCGTCCTCCTATCCGGACCTGGCGCGCACGGGTATGCGGCGCATGGCGGGTGACCGTCACGGACAGAATACCGCGAAGCCGCGGTTTTGTAAGGTGCGATATCCGCACGGATCACCCATGCCGCGCGTCGCACGATCTCCGCGATTGCTCTGCCGCCGCACGCACGCCATGCTGTCGGCCAACGTCGACGACCGAGGAATGACGATGTCCGAATGGGTTCCCGCACCTTTCAACAAGCTCCTGGGTGTGAATGTGCTGCTGCATTCCGCCGAGCGCACGGAAGCAGAGATCGTGGTGCGCGAGGAACTGCTCAATCGCCGCGGCATGATGCACGGCGGCGCCGTGATGGCGATGGCCGATACGCTCGGCGGCATGACCGCCAGCATCGGCCTGGCCGAGCCGGGCGGCACCGCGACCATCGAGAGCAAGACCAATTTCTTTGCCGGCATCCCGAAGGGTGACACCGTGCGGGCCGTCTGCATCCCGCTACATCGCGGCCGCTCCACCATCGTGCTGGAGACGCGCATCACCCGCGGCGACGGCAAGCTCGCCGCCATCGTCACGCAGACGCAGCTCATCTTCGACAAAAAGAAAACGTGAGTCCCGCGGCTCGCGGATGCTTCGTCGTCATACGGCGCGGGTCAATCGTCCGCCGGCGGCGGCGCAAACGGATCGCGCGTGATGTCGAGCCGCTCGCGTGTGACCATCACTTCACCGGCTGGCGTGAGACGAACCACGTTGACGGTCCCGGTATATTCCGGCGAGCCGGAGTAGTAGGCCGCGACCTTGCCGTTCCCGACCTTCACGGCGCGGTTCCAGTGGCCGAGCGCGATGTAATCCGAACCAGTGGCGGCGAGTTCATCGTCGCCGATCAGCCAGGACGGCCGCAGATGCGTGCTGCGGTCGGGCGCCGGGACGTAGTGGCCATGCCCCACCGCGACCTGCCAGCGGGTCGAGCGCGGTCGCGCCGTCGCGAACGGATCCATGTCGCCATAATCGAGATGGGGCCGGCCCCATATCTCCAGCCCGAGATCGGCGAACAGCACAGCCTCGGCGTGTTTCACTCCGAGCACGTGGAGATTGTCGACCCCGGCCAATCCGCCGTGGTGATAGACCGCGTCGGCAACCGCCGGGTCGTGATTGCCGGGCAGTATCACCACCGGTAGCGCCGATGCCGCAATCACCTCCCCGGTACGGTCCAGCAATTCGTGCGGCAGGCGGTGGCAGTCGAACGTGTCGCCCGCCAGCACGACGGCATGCGCCCCCGCGCCGCGCGCCAGCGCCAGCACCGCGGCGAGCCCGGCCGTGCCGTCGCCGCCGTGCATGCGCGCCGTATAGTCATGGTCCACATGCAGGTCGGAGCTGTGGACAATGACGATATCCTTCGCGCTCATGGGTGTCGGCTCCGGAGGGTCCCCCGCGGGCGTCAGGTGCCCGCGCCGTGCTTATAGGCGAGATACCACGCGACCGCAGCCGGAATTCCGAAAATCGGGATGAAGGCGCCGAATTCGTTGAGCAGCGGGATGCCGGCCCGGAACACGCCGACCGCGCCGTTGAGCAGCGCGGACGCAAGCCAGACCCAGATGAAGATGGCGGCACCCGACTGCGGGCTGCGTCCGAACAGATTGGCGCCGAAGTAGAACGCCGCGAGCGCCACCAGACCGATCACGACGACCATCAATACGTGCATCTCGTCCCCCGCGGCCGGTTGCCAACGGATCATCGCTGGGGCGAAATCTCCGGTCAACGCCGGAGCGCCATGAAGGAGGCGCGGGCTGCGTCCGCAGCGCGCGGACAGCGCGGGCCGGCCTGCGGCGATTCAAGCGCCGGACGACCGTGACCGCGGCGTCCGATCAGGCGATGGCGGGCTGCTTAGACCGTTTCGAACTCTTCGCCTGCTCCTCCCGCCTCGGCGCGTCGGTGAACTTTACGCCCAGTTCGTAACCGAGGCGCCAGACCACCTGACAGGGGCGCGGCCGGATACTCCCGTCGGGCTCGCCCATCAGCAGGACGAAGGCGTCGGGCACCTCCAGACCCTCGACATAGAGCCGCACACCGTGGTCGGAAATATCGGTCACCAGGCAATCGCGCGTCAGCGCGCCCTCGGCGATTTCGATCTTGACGCGAAGGCTCACTGCACGGCGCGGCGATTTACGTTTCTCCTTGACCATCACACGCTCGACTCCCATCCAAACCCAGCCCGCGAGGACATCGCCGCCGGAGGGTCAGCAGGGTGTCATAACGCCCGCTCGTTGCGTGCCAGCTAAACGATCGGTTCGTGTTTATGCGGAGTTTGAGTGAAATGCGCGCGATTCCACCGTTCGTTTCCGGATGCAGCAGACCGGACCGAACGACAGGCTCTAGCTAACGACAGCCACTAGCTGAAGATGGATGTGTAGAGGCCCATGCCAAGCGTCGCCGCGAGCACCGCCTCGATGGTGTTGAACTGCATGCCGCTCACGGCATTGGCGACATGCGGATAGACGAACCATCCGATCGGCAGCATCGCCGCGACGACGACCGCCACGCAGATGAGTTTCCTGATCAATGGATGAGTGGCCATGCGGCAGCGTCCCTCCCAGCGAGGGCCGCAGCATAACGGCCGCCGCAGCGGTCTCAAAGCGACAAGTTGCCGTGCGGGCTCGGCCGCTCGTATCGCCGCTTCCTCGGGGCGGCGCGCTACGCGCCGTCCCGCTCCTCCACCAGCGTGAGGATATCGCGGGTGCGCGTCACGCCGGCGGGCCAGGTGCGATCGTAGTCGGCGACCAACTCCTTGAAGCCTTCGGACTTCATCCCGGCCTCGAGACGCTCCATGTCGGCGAATTGATAGACCGCGTAATGCACGCCGGCCTCGGCCTTGCTCCAGAAGCGCCAGCCTTTCTCGGCCTTGAACACGTCGAGCGCCCAGCCCAGATGCTCGGCCGAATACCAGTGCTCGAATTTTTCGCGCAACGAAGCATCCGACACCACGGAGCGGACCATGAGCAGCGCCTTGGGCATGGCCGCTGTCTACTTCACGCCGAGCAGTTCGACCTCGAACAGCAGCGTGGCATTCGGCGGAATAACCCCGCCGGCGCCGCGGTCGCCGTAGCCGAGCTTGGCGGGGATGATGAGCGTGCGCTTGCCGCCGACCTTCATGGTGGAAACGCCCTCGTCCCACCCCTTGATGACGCGCCCTACACCGATTGGAAATTCGAACGGCTGGCCGCGATCCACCGAGCTGTCGAACTTCTTGCCCTTGGCGCCATTCTCATAGAGCCAGCCGGTGTAGTGCATGACGCAGGTCTGACCGCTGCGCGGCGACGCGCCGGTCCCGACCTTGCTGTCGACGATCTGCAATCCGGATGCGGTGGTCATGGGCTTTCCCTTGGTTTGCGCCGAGGCTGTGGTCGAAGCGCCAACCGCTGCGGCGCCACTCGCCGCCGCCACGGCGAGCGCCGCAAGCATCTCTCCAAGCATCTCTCTACGGGTGAAAATCGGCATCATGTCTGCGCCCGAAGGCGTCCTTTGGTTGCGTTGCGATCGGCTACGCCAATAGTCACTACGCGACGGCCCCGGAAGGCGAAAGCCAAATCTTCGCTGCAGGGAATGCCCTTGGCGCAGCCGCGGCATGCTGCCGCTTGCGAATTTTCCGACCTTGCGGCCAAGGCCAAAACCTTACACGCTGGGGACTATAAAAAAAATTGGAGGAAATCGATGACACGTAAGATCGTGGCAATGGCCGCCCTTGCGGCTCTCGTTCTCGCAATTGGCGGCCAAGCCGCATTCGCCCAATCCAAGAACCTGAAGATCATCGTGCCTTATTCGCCAGGCAGCGGTCCCGACATCACCTCGCGATTGATGGCGGAGCAGATCGGCAAGACCCACGGGGTCAACGTCGTGGTCGAGAACCGGCCGGGCGCCGGAACCGTGCTCGGCACCGAAGCCGCCATGCGTGCCGCGCCCGATGGCACCACCGTCGTGCTGGTGGCGAATTCCTTTGTGATCAACCCTGCGGTCGGCCGCGGCAACTACTCGGTGCAAGAGAACTTCGAGCCGGTCTGCCAGCTTGCGGCGACGCCCATGGTGCTCGTGGTGCAGAGTTCTTCGTCGATGAAGACGCTCAAGGATCTGGTCGACCAGGCCAAGGCCGGCAAGGTCGTGTTCGCCAGCGGCGGGCCGGCCTCGTCGCTGCACGTTGCCATCGAGGTGCTGAAGATGGCGCAGAAGCTCGACTCCAGCTACGTGCCTTATGGCGGCACTGCGCCGGCAATCAATGCGCTGATGGGCGGCCATGTTCAGGCGGTCTGGGCCGACTACCCGACGGTGGTCAGCCAGATCAAGGCCGGCACGCTGCGCCCGCTCGTGACCACTGCATCGGGGCCCGTTCCGGAGCTCCCTGGCGTCCCGACGCTGAACTCGACCGGCCTCGCCAAGCACGAGGCGGACATCTTCTACGGCATCATGGCGCCGGCCAAGACGCCGCCTGCGGCGCTCGCCCAGCTTGTCGACTGGTTCAAGTCCGGGATGAAGGCCGACGAGGTCAAGCCCAAGCTCGCGCAGCTAGGCTTGTTCCCCGCGGTCAAATGCGGCGCCGAATTTGCGACGTTTATGAAGAACCTCACCGACGACTACGCCCGCGTGGTGAAACAGGCAGGCATCAAGGTGAAGTGAGCGCAAGGTAAAGTGATGCGCGCCGCGCGTATGCGCGGCGCCTCCAATCGGCCAATTCCATCCGTTGCCATAACGTAAGGTGGGCAAAGCGGAGCGAAGCGACGCGTGCCCACGCGGAACTATCTGCCGCACGTTCTGTGTCGCCACGTGGGCACGGCGCGTTCCGCGCCTTTGCCCACGCTACGAGCTCGTTGACCACAACAAGGAGCGGTAACGCGCCGCAGGGATGCGTGCTTACGGTTTCACCATGCTGTCGCGCTCCTCGACCAAGTTGAGGATGTCGCGCGTGCGCGCGACGCTCGCGCCGGTCCCCACCTTGCCAGGACGATCTGCAATCCGGAGGCGGCGGTCACGGCTTTTACCTTTGGTTTGAACGGAGGATGTTGTCGAAGCGCCAACCACTGCGGCGGCGCTCGCCGCAGCCACAGAGAGCGCGGCAAATGTATCTCGCGTGTGAAAGGCGGCAACATGTGTTGTCCTTGGTGATCGGTGCCTCGGATCAAGTCGAACAGTGTCGGCAACATTGAAGCAAAATTGCCCAATACGCGAGTTAATCCAACATGCCGGGTAAGTTATCGCAATCAACACTGTCCCCGGATCGCTGCGATCATCCGGACTGCAAACTTCCGCCTTACAGGCGCACGAACCGTTCCCATACGGCGCAAGAATGATCGTCCTGCAAAACGAGGACGCGCAAGCCGGCGGGCATCCGCCTGCCCGACCATGATCTTCGCCGCGGTCACAACGCCGAAGCCGACCGACAAACGTTGAGCGAGAATCCTGCGGATCGGCGTTGATCAACACCGGGCCGCCCCGAAGGCTTGAGCGGCAGCCGGCTATATGACGCGGCATCGAGGTGGCAGACCTCCGAACAACGCACGTTGGGAAGGGAGCAATTTGGCACCCCTCTATCGCATGGGTATACTTTAAGTTACGCTTCACAATACCACCCATGTGAAAGCGGCCTTTGCAGGCTCACTACCGTTATCTGCTAGCGGCAAAAAGTAACGTCACGTAGGAAATCCCATGAAGGGCAGCGTCGCGTTTTGGTATGAACCAATTAACGGTAGCACGCCGGCGGCACCGAAAGTCGAACTTCATTTCAATCTCTTGTGCTGACTTAGTCGTTCACGGCTGTACCATCCTGCATATTCGGGTATTCTTTTCAAGTCTCCAGATAAAACGAATAAAAAGAAGGCCACTGAACTCGTTAACAGCTTCTATCGCAACTTCGGCGGACTCTTTTATTCGTTCTTGCCTGGACACTTTGGCCCCGCTTCAAATTGCTCCACTTAGTTCTCTGACTGGGAGTATGGCAAGCACATTAAACGCTGTCTTCAACGAAGTTTGTCACAATAACGAAACGACAGGACCGTTTCTTTGACACCGCCGTTGGCAACGCCCCCCATCTACGATTTCACAAAGTCGACGTGGATAGCGACTTAAATTACAGGCGATCGAAACGGCGCCTGACGAAGTGGGAACCTTAATTATTTTTCGCAGAGTATTCTGTGAGCGATGCTCAGACGATAATATCGATCAATATTTGCGACTCCGTTTTATTTTAAACGGGCGAACCAGCGAATTGTTTACATCGGATTCAAGGCCATCCGATCTGGTTTCTATCTAGCTCTTTCGCCAGGACAGAGCTTACCGAGTTTCGATTTGATGAGCGCCGCAGCTTCCCAACTGCTATTGGAGAACGGGCAAAGACATTTTTTACAATATCAACCATTCACTATTTTTTAATGCGCGACCTAAAGTTTGAGCTAGTAAGTGCTCACACAAATTTTCGCAAGCTTCGGCGCCTTGAGGATGATTTTATGGAGACACTACTTATTAGGCACCCCACCAGGTATCGATCCAGGCTGGCGCGTAAGACGCGCACTGGCACGTGGAAGTGCCAAGAGAATGATAATTTTATCAGTGGCGCGTCAACAATAGCGACAAGCCAATCGATGATTTTATTGCTTTCGCAGCTTTCGAACTCCCATCGCCAATTTAATGATTTACGCGGCCGTGATTGGCTTTCTCGGGGGGCCGGAAATGCAGTCTACGGCATTTCCTTGACAGCTCTTCAGTGGCTTGGAGTGGCTGAGCTGACCGACGGTCAAATCTCTTGGCAAACCAATCTTTTGGCCGCCGCCTTGCTGCTCGCAGTCGCATTGATTGCACCGAACCCTTTGATCTGGTGTGGAAAAGTCTTAAAGTGGACTCTCGCGATGTGGCGCTCGAACTTTGCTCCCGGCTCCGAATTTGGAGACGACCATGAAGCATGGAAACGATATTATTTCTAATGATTCTAGGAGGGAGGCTGGGAGAGGTATTATTTAGAATGGTAGTCCTCCGCTAAATCGACGGAGTGCTAGCGTGCATGTCATTTACGAGCAGTTGGCGCATCTAAGAGATTTTTACCCTGACTTCCACAGATGGTATTGGAACAAGGTCGTACCAGACACATTATTGGGCGTCCGACGCATATTTGCATTCAACGAGTTTGACAAATTGGGGGTTGTAATTGCAAAGCGCACCTATGAGGAATGCAAACTTTGCACTGTATGGATTGATCCAGGATTGGCGGGGCGAGGAATTGCTACGCAGCTCGTGCATCGAGCTGTGACGTGGCTGCGTTGTGACAAGCCCTTGATAACAGTCCCGGAGGAGCGGATTGCGGAGTTGCGGCCGCTCCTAGCTCGCTTTGGTTTTGTGCTGAACGACGTAATCGACTCCGTTGACCGAGGCAGTTGCAACGAATATGTATTTAATGGTTCAATAAGGCTCAATTGTTGGGAAGACGCAAGGCGCGCCGAATCCGTTCAGGTCACCGGCCGACACTTGGTGGTAAACTATTCCGAGTTGGCTGGCCTCCTTCGTGGCAAGCTCATCTCCAGCTCCTGGAGTTGACGAAGCTTTCGACCATCCACTTCGGCTCTTTGGCCGCGGCTTTTTCGTCTTTCCTGGAATGACTTTCGGATCATCAACAATACAAATAATCTTGGACACTTGCGCCTCAACAAAGAACCAATTTGGAATGTGGTATATCCCTTCAACTGTTTCGATCATCAGATGGCCATCGAAAATTGTTTTGGATGAAATTAAGCGACTTTCCTTTAAATGCTTCAGGAGCGATCGCTGATTTAGCTCCGCGTCGGAAAAGCT
>CAVWOV010000015.1:0-427400 GCA_963756715.1 uncultured Alphaproteobacteria bacterium | reverse complement strand
CCTGCGTTGTACGCATGTAGACCAGTTCGTCCTTGACGAACAGGTCGCGGCCCTCGACCAGGTCGACGCCGAGCTTGTCGGCGAGGAACGAATGCTCGTAGTAGGCCGAGTTGAACACGCCCGGCGTCAGCAGTACGACCGTCGGATCGGCGCTTGATGTCGATGCCGCCACCGATTTGAGTGTCGCCAGCAACTCGTCGGGGTAGTTCTCGACCGGCGCCACGCGGTGGCGCGCAAACAACTCCGGAAAAAGCCGCAGCATGATTTCGCGGTTTTCCAGCATGTAGGAGACGCCGGACGGCGTGCGGGCATTGTCTTCGAGCACGTAGAAGGTGTCGGGATCGACGCGCACGATGTCGATCCCGGCGATATGCACGTAGATGTCGTGCGGCACCTTCTGGCCGTTCATCTCCGGGCGGAAAACCGGATTCTGGAACACCAGATCCTCCGGCACGATTTCGGCCTTGAGAATCTCGCGGCGGCCATAGACATCGCGAATGTAATGATTGACCGCCTTGACGCGCTGTTCGAGCCCGGCGCGCAAACGATCCCATTCGGCCGCAGCCAGTATGCGCGGCAGCACGTCGAACGGGATGAGCCGCTCCTGTGCATCGGCTTCGCCATAGACCGCGAAGGTGATGCCGATCCGGCGGAACAGGAACTCGGCCTCGCGCCGCCTCCGGTCGAGCACGTCATGCGGAATTTCGGCGAGCCAGCGCGACAGCTCGCCATAGGCCGGGCGCAACGCTCCGTCCGTGCCATTCATCTCGTCGAACGCGACCGTCATGGCTTACCCCGGAGTCGCGCGCCCGCGCCGTTAGCGCGAATTCGCGCGTCCGATCAGTCTACTTGGTCAGTCTACTTGCAAGGCCCGCGCCAACCCAAGGGGGATCGGCGGGGCCGGGGAGACGTCGCTGGACCCGGTCCCTGCCCATGATTTAGGCGGCCGATGACCATCACGCGAGCCGGGAGTTGGGCGAGGCGCAACCAAGCCTCATGCCGAGGAGCGACCGCAGGGTCGCCTCGCTCCAAGTGTGGCCGCACGCACCGTGCCCGCCGCCATCCTTCGAGACACCCGGCATGCTAGCCGGCCATGGCAGACCGCGCAGAATGCTGGCCGGTCTCGGGCAGGCCCGAGATCGGTGGCGGGCGCCTTCGATGCGGGGGCGTATGCCGACGGTTACGCGGGGATCGGGATTTCTCCGACGTCCTTTGGAACTTTGTAGCCCTTCTGCGTCGCCGGGCGCTTGGCGATGTCCACGTACCAGCGCTTGACGTTGGGGTACTTGTTGAGATCGACCTCCTGCCATTCGAAGCGCGAGACCCAGGGCCAGATCGCGATGTCGGCGATCGAATAGCTGTCGGCGACAAACTCGTGGTCGGCGAGGCGCCGATCCAGCACGCCGTACAGCCGGTGCGCCTCCTTGGAGAAGCGCTCCTCGGCGTAGGGCGCCTTGCCCTTGTTGTATTTCACGAAGTGATGGACCTGCCCGAAGATCGGGCCGGGGCCGCCCATCTGCCATTCGAGCCACTCCAGCACCCGGTAGCGCGGCTCGCCTTCCTTCGGCAGCAGCTTCCCGGTCTTGTCGGCGAGGTAGATCATCAGCGCCGCCAATTCCATCAGTGCAATGCCGGTGTCACGATCGACGATCGCCGGGATGCGGTTGTTGGGGCTGATCTTGAGGAACTCCGGCTTGAACTGCTCATCCTTGCCGATGTCGACGGCATGCACCGTGTAGGGCAGGCCGATTTCCTCCAGCATGATGGAAGCCTTGCGGCCATTGGGCGTGGTCCAGGTGTAAAGATCGATCACGTTCTTGTTTCCTGTGGGTGTGGGGGAGTGCGGGATTCGATGGTGGTTTCGACGATCCGGCCGTCACGCAGTGACTAACCGGAATCAGCCCGACCGTCGACTTGGAAAATCGGGGCAGGCAAGTGTCGCGGTGCGTTTCACGCCCCTCCCGTTGATCCGACGCTTTCCAGACTTGCATGCTGCAACGCAGCAACCATTTGGACCGTCAGCAGTTGTTGGCACGGCGAGGGCTACAGATCATGGTCAAGCTCCCTAAGATTGTCGTCGACATCCTGGCGCAGCGCGAGAAATGGGAAAAGTCACTGCAGGCAACGGGTCGAATGAGGCCAGCAGCCTCCCAGGATAGTGCGTCGAGCCATCTGGTCGAAACCCGGAGTTTTGGCTCAAATCCGGGGGCGCTGCGCATGTTCTCTTACGTGCCTCCGCAGGTTCCGTCTGGCTGTGCGCTTGTCGTCGTCCTGCACGGATGTGCGCAGAGCGCCGCAGGTTACGATCTCGGAGCGGGCTGGTCGACGCTCGCGAAGCGGTTCGGCTTCGCCGTGCTGCTTCCCGAGCAGCAGCGAATGAATAACGCGAATTCATGCTTCAACTGGTTTGAGCCAGGCGATATCTCGCGCGGACATGGTGAGGCACTGTCTATTCGGCAGATGGTCGACACGATGGTGTCCGATCATGGCGTCGATCGGCAACGTGTCTTTGTCACCGGCTTGTCGGCTGGCGGTGCGATGGCGTCCGTCATGCTGGCGACGTATCCGGACGTCTTCTCAGGCGGCGCGATTATTGCCGGACTGCCCTTTGGGGCCGCCAGCAATGTGCAGCAAGCATTCGAAACCATGTACCAATGTCCCGCACGCCCCGCTCGCATCTGGGGTGACCTGGTACGGGGTGCGTCGTCGCATGCCGGAGCATGGCCTCGCATTTCCGTCTGGCACGGCGGAGCCGACGCGACGGTGGTTCCATCGAATGCAAAAGAGATCATTAAGCAATGGACGGACGTCCACGGCCTCTCAGCGGTCCCGTCGCAGGAGGCCGTCGTGGACGGCTATCCCCGGCAAGTGTGGCTAGACCGGGCGGGCGATGAGGTGATCGAGTCCTACACCATTCCCCAGATGATGCATGGTACGCCGCTTGCGACCGGCAACGGCCACGACGAGTGCGGAGCGGCAGGTCCTTTCCTCCTGGAGGTCGGTATTTCGTCATCCTATCACATTGCCAAGTTTTTTGGCCTCACACCGCATGTTGCTCCGGCGACGGACAACGACATTGTGACCGTCGACCCGCAAGCACCGCACCACGGTCGACGACGCGCGCAGCTTCCCGTGCCGAACGGCGAGGTTCTCGAAGGTGAGATGCTTGACGGTGAGATTCTCGATGGGGAGATTCTTGGGCGTCAGGATCGTCAGGATGCCCCGGAACACAGGCCCCGATTGTCCTCCTTCCCCGTCGATGTCGGTGAAGTCATCACCAAAGCGCTGAGAGCCGCCGGGCTGATGAAGAACTAATCTGCGCGCGGGCCTGGAACGCACATTCGCCAGGCTGGCTTAAAAGGCCGGCTTGAATTGTCTCAAGACCGCCGGCCAACGTCCACCACGTCAACGTCCAGTGTCATGTCGCGGCCATCGCGTTTGATCTGCAGCGACACCTTCTTGCCGACGCCCACGCGTTCGAGTTCCTCGGTCAGATCGGGTAACCGATGCACCGGCTTGCCGTTGACCCCGACGATCACATCGCCGAGTTGACGGGTATTGGGGTCGATGCCGCGCAGGCCGGCGCGCTCCGCTCCCGAGCCCGGAACGGTGCGGACGATTACGACGCCCTCGATCCCGGCCCGGGTTGCCACGTCCTCGCTGGCCGTGACCACGCCAATGCCCGGCGTCGGCACATAGCCCTTGGCGATGATCTCCGGCACCACGCGGTTGACGGTGTCGATCGGAATGGCAAAGCCGATGCCGGCGCTGGTGCCCGAGGGCGACAGGATCGCGGTATTGACGCCGATCACCCGTCCGGCCGAGTCGAGCAGCGGACCGCCGGAATTGCCCGGATTGATGGCGGCGTCGGTCTGGATCACGTTGGCGATCTCGCGGCCGCCCTCGGTCGGCAAATGCCGCTTGAGCGCGCTGATGATGCCGGTGGTCAGCGACTGGTCTAAGCCGAACGGATTGCCGATCGCGAATACCATTTGCCCGACCTTCAGGTCCTCCGAACTACCGATCGCGACCGGCGGCGGCAGCGAGCGCGTGTCGTCGACGCGCAGCACCGCGAGATCGTAATTGGGCGCGGTGCCGACGATGCGCGCCCGCAGCACGCGACCGGTGGAGAGTCGTACCGCAACCTGATCGGTGCCGTGGACGACGTGATCGTTGGTCACGACATGGCCGGCGGCGTCCCAGATGAATCCGGTTCCCGACTGGCTCTGTCCGTCGCCCGGCTCGGGCTGCGCCGCTTCAAGCGAGCCGGCGCGCGCCACGACTTGCACCACCGACGGTGACACCCGTTCGAAGAGCTCGATGGTGGTGCGCTCGATATCGGCAAGGTTGCCGCGCGGCGCGACAACCCGCGGCGTCGAGGCCGAATAGAGCACCCGGTCGAGATAGGGCTGCGCAAAATAGAAGCCCAGAACCGCCAACAATGCGACGACCAGGACACGGGTGAGACGATCGCCCATGCGCGGGCACTCCTGCTGTTTTACCAAGCGGCGCCGAGACGTGGTCCGGCGGCCAGCGTACGTCCATCATCCAGCGAAGGAGTGAAAATATGTTTGCTACGCGCCTTGCTCAATCCGTCCCACGCTTGAAACGCCAGTCTGCGCCGCAAGACATCATCATTGTGGCGTGATCGCGAGTTCCTTCGCCAGCGCGCGCCACCTTTCCTGCTGCAGCTTGATGAATTGGCCGGTGCTCTCCGGCGTGCCGGCGCCCTCGGTGGCGAGGCCGAACGAAAGGAGCCGTTTCTGGATTTCGGGACCCTTGAGGTATTCCCCGATCTCGCGATTGAGCCGGGCGACGACCGCGGCCGGCGTTCCGGTCGGTGCAACGACAGCGAACCAGCCGTTCATGACCACGCCCGGCACCGTCTCGCTGAGCGCCGGCAGATCGGGCAGTCCAGGGAAGCGCTTTTCCGACGTAATCGCGATGCGCCGCACCTTGCCGGCTTGCACCACCGCGTTGGCGGCGGCGACCGAGCTGATCATCACCTGGTTCACGCCGCTGGCGACGTCCTGAGTCATCTGCGCAGCCGATCGATAAGGCACTTCGACCAGGCCAAGATCGGCGCGACGGTTCAGCAGCTTGGCGGCGATTGCGGCCGCGCCGGCGGTGGTGTCGAAGGCGATCGAGAGCTTGCCGCGGTTCGCCTTGGCGTAGGCAACGAACTCGGCCGGCGACTGGACCGGCACTTGGGCATTTACCGACAGCATCTGCGGACCGAGGCTGCAGACCATGGCGACCGGCGTGAAGTCGCGCGCCGGACTGTAGGGGAGTTGCTTGAACGACACTGGATTGATCGCCATGCCGGAGGTGTTGGTGAAGAGCAGCGTGTAGCCGTCGGGCGCCGCGCGCGCGACGGCTTGATGCGCCAGGATGCCGGATGCGCCCGGCATGTTCTCGACCACCACCGGCTGTCCGATTGTGCGGCTGACGCCGTCGCCCAGCAGCCGCGCCATGACATCCGTTGCGGCACCGGGTCCGGTCGGCACGATCAGCTTGATCGGCCGTTGCGGCCATGTCTGGGCGCAGGCATCGCCGGCAAACGTCAGCATGGCGCAGCAGATCAGCGTTGGGACTGAAACTCGCATGGCGCATCCTCGTGGTTTTTTATATCTGCCGGCAGTGTATTGTTGCCGGCA
Organism: uncultured Alphaproteobacteria bacterium; assembly: GCA_963756715.1. Lineage (GTDB taxonomy): Bacteria > Pseudomonadota > Alphaproteobacteria > Rhizobiales > Xanthobacteraceae > VAZQ01. Next base: position 421,743 of record CAVWOV010000015.1, on the reverse strand, counting down.
ACGATAGCAAGCTGTGGAGTGGATTTGACATTCGCTACCCACTTCGCGGCGTGTCCGCAAAGCGAATGTCAAATCCAAAACTCCACTAGCAAACTCTATGAATCTAGTGTCCTTTTGAACCCGAAGTTCGCAACCGCATCTGCCGCAGGACATGAGCGAACTTCGGGTTCAGGACACGATGGGAGGACATGGTGGCGGGTGAGCTTTTGTTGGTGGGCAGTATTCCGCTCGACACGCCGAAAGAGGTGTTCGAAGCTTTCGGCGCGCCGCTCGGCAGATATCTGTTCGCGATGCCGGACGGCGAAGTCGGGCCGCGACGCCATTGGATCAGCCGTGTGCACTACCAGGTGCTCGCGGCGCATCCGGAGCTCGATATCGTGCAGCGCCCGGCGCCCGACGAGCAGGGAGTCGAACGGCAATTTCCGCGCAATGCTGCCGATGCCTGGTGGTTCAAGGTGAAGGACGGCGTCGAGCAGGTGCGCTTCGGCGATCCCGGCTGGCGGCTCGGCTACGCGCGTGATGCCATCAACTCCTACTTCGTGTTCAGCGTGCTGAAGGAGAAGGGTGTGCTGCCGCCGCACCTGCGCTTCCAGGTCTCGATCCCGATGGTCAACAGCGTGTTGCCGCCGCGAATTTTCCCGAACCGCGATGATCTCGACAAGATCAGGCCCGGCTACGAGGCGGCGACGCGCGCCGAGATCGCGAAAATCGTTGCGAAGATTCCCGCGAAGGAACTTGCCATCCAGTGGGATTGCTCGACGGAAGTGCAGGATGCGTATGGCAGCGTCCCGGGGTTTCCGCTCGCGGGCGCGATCGAGCGCAATCTGACCGAAGTGCGCAACCTGTCGCCGCACATCCCGGCCGATGTGGCGCTCGGCTATCATTTCTGCTTTGGCACGCTCGGCGGCTGGCCGCGGTTCCAGCCTGACGATCTCAGCCAGGCGGTCGAGCTTGCCAATGCGTTCATTTCGGCATCAGGCCGCCAAGTCGACTGGATCCACATTCCGGTGCTCGACCGCAGCGACGACGCGTTCTTTGCGCCGCTCGCGAACCTCAAGCCGCAAGGCGCCCGCGTCTATCTCGGCGCGATCCACAACATGGAGCGATTTGGCGAGCGGATCGCCACCGCGCGCAAATACCTGCCGGACTTCGGCCTCGGCGCCTATTGCGGCTTCGGGCGGCTGCCGCCATCGGAACTGGCAAATATCCGCGCCGACCATCTCAACGCGGTTGAGACTGCCGCCCGGCATTGAGCACGGGCGCAACCGGGCCGTGCATCCTCGAAGGATGGCGATCGTCGTTGGTCGCTTCACGCGGTCAATGCGGGGTCCACCAGGTCCAGGCCAGGTGGGCGAGGGTGATGGCGACCACGCCCGCAATCATGAACAGCAGGATCGTGACCGCCAGATTGGCTTGCCGCTTGAATTCCTTGAAGCTCTCGTTGGCCTGGGTATTTCGCCGGAAAAACATCGTGCGTACGAACAGAAAAATCGGAATGGCCGCCGCGAAGAAAGCGATGATCTTGAAAATCATGATGGAGCCGACGGGGAATCCTGTTCATGGAATGTGGATGACATCATCGTCCGGCGCAGCGGCATAGAGGCGCTCGACCTCGGCGCGGCGGCGTTGCAACGCGAGGCGCTGGTTGATGTAGCCCTTATCAGTGATCTCGTTGGCGTCGATCGAGGGGGTGTCCGGCAACAAGATGACCCGCGCGATGCGTTCGGACGAACCGTGATGTTCGGCGTTCCACGCCGCGATCGCGCTCCGGACATGCTCGCGCACCGCAGGATGCCGCGCAAGCTCAGGCAACGCGCATTGCTCGCCGGTCAGCCGCTGACAGCCGGCCGGGTTGAGCCATGCCAGCATGCTGATGAATTCCCGGTTTTCGCCGGCGATAACGGCGTCCTGCAACGCGGGCGAGGCGGCGGCCAAGACGCCGACCCGCAGCGCGCCGACGCCGACCCAGGTGCCGGTGGTGAGTTTGAAATCCTCGGTGAGGCGGCCGTCGAATACCACGCCCTGCCGGGGATCGGCCGCATCCGCAAATCGCACGGCATCGCCCGGCTTGTAGAAGCCTTCCTCGTCGAACGCCTCGGCGGTGAGATCGGGACGCTTCCAGTAGCCCGGTGTTACGTTCGGCCCGCGCACGCGCACCTCGATCTTTTCGCCGGCCGGTACGAGTTTGAGTTCGACGCCCGGCACCGGCACGCCGATCGGTCCGGCGCGATCGATGATGAAGTGCGCGGCGGTCGCGATCGGCGAGGTCTCGGTCATGCCCCACGACGAGGTTATCGGCACGCGCTGGCCGGTGATCCGTTCCGACACCGCCTCAAGCCGCGTCCACAGGTCCTGTGGCAGCGCCGCACCGGCGTAGAAGATCAGCCGCAGCTTGGCGAAGAACGAATGCGCGACCGCCTCGTCCTGCTCGATGAACGGCAGCAGCGCCGCATATCCGGCCGGCACGTTGAAATAGATCGTGGGTGAAATCTCGCCGAGGTTCTTCACCGTCTGCTCGATCATCCCCGGCACCGGCCGGCCGCCGTCGATGTAGAGCGTGCCGGCATGGCGCAGCACCAGGTTGAAGTTGTGGTTGGCGCCGAAGGTATGGTTCCACGGCAGCCAGTCGAGCAGTTCCAGCGGCGCCTCGTCAAGAAACGGCCAGATCTGCGCAAGCTGCTGCTGGTTTGCGGTCAGCATGCCGTGGGTGTTGATCACGCCCTTCGGCAGGCCGGTCGATCCGGACGTGAACAGGATTTTGGCGATGGTATCGGGGCGGATTGCCGCCACCGCCTGGTCGACCGCAGGACCTGGACGGGTTTCGGTCAGGTCATCGAACAGGATGACGCCGGCGAGCTTGGCGCCATTGCGGCTGGCGACAACGTCCACGCCTGCGAGGTCGAGCGCCGCGAGCGCCTTCGCGAATGGGGCAGTGTCGGCGACATAGATCAGGCCGGGCTTGAGCAGCGCGGCGATGTGCTTGAGTTTGGCGTGGTCCTGGCTCTGCAACGAATAGGCGACCGAGATCGGCGCGACCGGAATACCCGCTGTGTGGCCTGCCAGCGTGAGCAGCGCGTGATCAATGCTGTTGCCGGAGAGAATCATTACCGGCCGTTCGGCTGACAGTCCGCGGTCGAGGAATCCTTGGGCCAGCGCATCGACCAGCCGGCGGGCTTCCTCGTAGGTCACCTCGCGCCAGGCCGCATCGGCGGTCCGCTCGGCCAGAAAGAGGCCGTCCGGGTGACGCTTGACCGCGGCGCGGAACAGCGCCGCCAGGCTGGTCTCATGCGGTCCGCACGGTCTCCGTCGAGCGCAGCCGCAGGCTGCCATCGGCGGCCTTCTCGCAGACAATGCGCGGTTCGGAGTAGGCGATCGGGCGCACCGGCGCCGGCATGGTTATCCTCCCGGCGGGTGTCCGGCCCCGCCAACCTGTCCCCATGTTCCCGACGGGCGACTTGAAGCATCATAACGCACAATGGCAGGGTAGGGGCGATCCCCAGTCCCGGGGGTCGGGAAGCTCAGGATCACCATGACCGTTGCGAATTCCAATACGCCTGCAAGCGTCGTTACCGCCGCGCTGCTCGTCATCGGCGATGAAATCCTGTCGGGACGCACCAAGGACAAGAATATCGGCTATATCGCCGAATATCTCACCGCGGTCGGCATCGACCTCGCGGAAGTGCGCGTCGTCGCCGACGACGAAACCGCGATCGTCGATGCGCTCAATGCGCTGCGCCACCGTTACACCTACGTGTTCACCACCGGGGGAATCGGTCCGACGCATGACGACATCACCGCCGACTGCGTCGCCAAGGCATTCGGCGTATCGATCGACGTCGATCCGCGCGCCCTCGCCATCCTGGAGGAGCGCGTCAAGGCGACCGGCTCGCAGATGAACGAAGCGCGCATGCGGATGACGCGCATCCCGAAGGGCGCCGATCTCGTCGTCAACAAGGTGTCGGGCGCGCCCGGCATCTGGATCGGCAACGTCATCGTGATGGCGGGCGTGCCGTCGATCATGCAGGCGATGCTCGACGAGGTCGCCCCCAAGCTCAAGACCGGCGTTCGTATGCTGTCGCAGACCGTGCTCGCCAACGCGCGCGAAGGCGACATCGGCAGCCAGCTCGGCGAGATCGCCAAGGCCAATCCCGACGTGGCGATCGGCAGCTATCCGTTCTTCGATCCGCAGCACGGCCCCAACACCAACGTGGTGCTGCGCGCGCGCGATCCGCAGAAGCTCGCAACCGCCACCCGTGCGGTCGAAGACATGCTGGTACGGGTGAGAGGCGCGCAGACCAGCGGCGCCTAGCCCCGGTTAACGCGGACGTGATGCAAGCCGATTTGCGATTGGAGATAGGATCGTCCAGGGGGCGTCGTGCGGCCGTGACAACAAGGATGCCCTGATGCCCGACCAGTTTCATCCCACGCGCCGCAAATTGCTGGCCGCGAGCGCGCTGGCCGCCAGCGGTATCGGTCTCGGCGTCGAACCGATTTTCGCGCAGCAGCTTGCGGCAACGCCGCAATGCCATGACGGCGACGAGCCCACCATCCGGCAGACCGACGGGCCTTATTTCAAACCGAGCTCGCCGCAACGGGCCGACCTCGTCGAGCCGAACACCAAGGGGCGGCTGGTCGAACTCACCGGCCAGGTACTGACCCGCGCCTGCCGGCCGGTCGCCCGCGCGCTCGTCGACGTCTGGCACGCCGACGAGTTTGGCGAATACGACAACCGCGGCTTTCGCTATCGCGGGCACCTGTTCACCGATGCCGACGGCCGCTATCGCCTGCGCACCATCATGCCGGCGCTCTATCCGGGCCGCACCCGCCACTACCACGTCAAGGTACAGGCGCCGGACCGGCCGGTCCTCACCACGCAGCTCTATTTTCCGGCCGACGAGGCGGCGAACCGCCGCGACGGTCTGTTCCGGCCGGCGCTGCTGATGCGCATGGCGGAAGCCGGGGATGGGCTTGCGGCGCGGTTCGATTTTGTCCTCGACATGCGCTAGAACGCTCCCCTCGTTTTCTGAGGGGCAGGGAAGGTCATGGCGCAACCATCGCCACAGTCACTGACGCAGTCGCAACAATCGCAGCAAGGACAAAAGGCCTTCCCGGTCTCCTGGGATCAGTTCCATCGCGATTCCCGCGCGCTGGTCTGGCGGCTCGCCGGCGTTGGCCCGTTCGAGGCCATCGTCTGCGTCACCCGTGGCGGCCTGGTGCCGGCGACGATCGTGGCGCGCGAGCTCGATATCCGCCTGATCGAAACGGTTTGCGTCGCGAGCTACAGCCACATGACGCAGGGCCAGTTGCAGGTGCTCAAGGGCATCGCCCCGGCCATCGTCGCGCTCGGCGGCGGGGAGGGGAAGGGCGTGCTGATCGTCGACGACCTGGTCGACACCGGCAAGACCGCCAGGGTGGTGCGCGATCTCCTGCCCAAGGCTCATTTCGCGACCGTCTATGCCAAGCCCATGGGCCGGCCGCTGGTCGATACCTTCATCACCGAGGTGTCGCAGGACACCTGGATCTATTTCCCCTGGGACACCGGGCTTGCCTTCCAGCCGCCGATCCGCGGCAATGACGTGTCGTGACGAGCGCGATTTTGTCGCGCGCGGGCGGCGCGGATCGGCTATCATTGACTGACAGGCTGCAACCGACCCGGATTTTCGAGGGAGGATTTCATGGACGCCGTGACGCCGAAGGCCAAGCCCACCGCCGACGAGCATTCCCATATCGTTCGCCCTGCCAACATGGAGTGGCAGCAGACGCGCTTTCCCGGCTGCGAAGTGAAGACGCTGCTGTTCGATGCCGACACCGGACTGGTGACGGCGCTGATGAGATTTGCCCCCGGCGCGGTGCTGCCCGACCACGAGCATGTCAAGATCGAGCAGACGTTCGTGCTCGAAGGTTCGCTCGCCGACAAGGAGGGACCGGCCGCCGGGCTCGAGGTCAAGGCGGGCGAATTCGTCTGGCGCGAGGCCGGCAGCCGGCATGTCGCCTGGTCGCCGAACGGCGGGCTGACGCTGGCGATGTTCCAGATTCCGAACAAATTCTACGAGCAGGACGGCCGCGTGACCGACAGTGCCGGTCAGGATTGGGAAAGCCTCTGGGGCGACGCGCTCAAGGATTAGCGGCGAAGGACTAGCGATCTTCGCGATGGTCCGGTATCCACGCGCCCCGGAAGCGCGCTAGAACGCTGCGCCCGGCCGCGTGGTGGAATGGTAGACACAGCAGACTTAAAATCTGCTTCTGGGAAACCGGAGTGCCGGTTCGAGTCCGGCCGCGGCCACCATTGCCTCTAGAGCGTCCGGTGTGGTCCGTGGACGTGCGAAGAGGCTCAGTGGTCTCGTGTCAATCCTACCGGAAGCGCACAACGAGTTTTCACCACGGAATTTCACCATGGTCAGCAATAGCAAACTTGCCGAGGTTGCCGCGCTGGTCGGCGACCCGGCGCGTGCCGGAATGCTGCACGCATTAATGGACGGGCGCGCGCTCACGGCATCGGAACTGGCGCGAACCGCCGGTGTCGCACCGCAGACCGCGAGCGGGCACCTGTCCCGCCTGTCGGCCGCGGGAATACTCCAAATCGAGAAGCAGGGCCGGCATCGTTATCACCGGCTCGCGTCGCCCGCGGTGGCGCAGATGATGGAAAGCATCATGCAGGTCGCGGCGAACATGGCGCCGCCGCGTGCGAAGCTTTGGGTGGGTCCGCGCGACCTGGCGCTGCGGGTGGCGCGCACCTGCTACGACCATCTTGCCGGGCGGCTCGGCGTGGCGCTGACGGACGCGTTGGTCGAGAAAGGCTACCTGGACCTTGCCGGCGATGCGGGCGCGATGACGGGCGACGGAATCGAATTCCTGGCACGCATCGGCATTGTGGTCGACCGGCTGCGCATTCACCAGGGACGGCGCTCGGCCACGGTCCTCTGCCGGCCATGCCTGGATTGGAGCGAACGGCGGCCCCATCTGGCCGGGCGTGTTGGCAGCGCACTGTGTACGCTCAGCCTGGAGTGCGGCTGGATACGCCGGGTCGAAGGAAGCCGCGCCGTCAACGTCACGCCGAAAGGCGAAAGGATTTTCCGCGAGCAGTTCGGCGCGCAACCGGTATGGCACAGCCGGCCCACGTGAACTCCAGCAATCGAACCGCAGGCCGGCTGACCGCATCCACTGTGGAAAGAACGGGCTCTCGATCAGCGGGCCGCCGGTGCAGACCGTTCGCGCAATTGCGCCAGCGTGGCCCCGATCGGCAATAGTCCCGCGCGTGCGGCATCGCGATTGCCTAAATCGATCACCAGCAGAACGCCGATGATCTGCACGTCGGTTTGCATGAATACGCCGGCAAACTGTTCGTCGCCGGCAAAGGCCGCGGGCGGTTCAGCAGCAAACCTTTGGGCAAGCGCCTGCCAGGCCTGCCGCAGGCGATGGACCGCGGCCGAGGTTTCCTCGCGGCCCCTGGTTTCCAGCGTGGTCAGCGCCGCCTGGTATTGCGCGGACGCCTCTTCCACTGCGGCATGGAAATCAGCGAGCGGGTCGGCCTGTGCGAGGACGTGCGGCCCAATTGCCATGAGCACCAATGCGGCCATCGCAACCCGCGTTCCCTGCGGCAAGCGGCGGACAAACGACATGGTTGCTCCGGCTGTGGCGGCGAGGCTATCTAACGGTGTCAAAACTTGCAGAAAGATAAAAACCGATGTCGAAACTCCAGTTGTCCGTTGCGGTCGGCAATTACGACCGGGTTCGCCCGCTGATGGACGGCGCGGTGCAGATTGATGGTGTCGATCCCGTGTTCATGAATCTGCCACCCGAGGAGATCTTCTTCCGGGCCTTTCGCGGCCAGGATTTCGACATCTGCGAATTGTCGATGTCGAGCTTTACGGTCAAGACCGCCGATCACAACTGCCCTTATGTGGGCGTGCCGGCCTACGTGTCGCGGGCGTTCCGGCACAATTCGATCTGGGTGCGCACCGACCGCATCAAGACGCCGGCCGATCTCAAGGGCAAGCGCGTCGGGCTGCCGGAATATCAGCTCACCGCCTGCGTCTGGGCGCGCATCATCCTGGAAGACGATCACGGCGTGAAGCCGTCCGATGTGACCTGGGTGCGCGGCGGCATCGAGCATGCCGGGCGGCCGGAAAAGATCACCATCAAGCTGCCCGAGGGCGTGCGGATGGAAGAGGCGCCCGCCGGTGCGACCATCTCCAAGCTCCTGGAACAGGGTGAGATCGACGCATTCATTGCGCCGCGCGTACCCACGCTCGCCGGCCGGAATAATCCCAACATCGGCATGCTGTTTGCCGATCCGATCGCCGCCGGCAAGGACTACTTCAAGCGCACCGGCATCTTCCCGATCATGCATGTCACCGGCATCCGCCGCGAACTGGTCGAGAAGCATCCCTGGCTGCCGGCGGCGGTGTTCAAGGCGTTCTCGCAATCCAAGGAAAAATGCCTCGAAGCGCTGGAGGACACTGCGGCGACCAAAGTGACGCTGCCGTTCGTCGAGGATCAGTTGCGCCTGGCGCGCGAATTCATGGGCGAGGACTTCTGGTCCTACGGGTTGGAGCCGAACCGCAAGGTGCTTGAGACCTTCCTGCGCTTTCACCACAAGGAGGGGCTGTCGTCGCGGCTGGTGGCGCCTGAGGAACTGTTTCATCCGTCGACGCATGAGAGCTTTGCGATTTGATCATTCTCTTGTCGGAGCGAAAGGTTTCACGCTAGAATTTGTCCAAGTCCGCCGGGACGTAATGGTCCACACTTCCACAACGGGAGGTGCCAATGGCGGCATCCAAGATATCCTCGCGAAATATATCCTTCCGAAATATTTCCTTGCGAAATGAGTCCGGCGTGTCGCGTTGGCGCCGCGTCGTTCTGGCGGCAAGCGCGGCACTTTGCGCGATCGCCGTGGTGCCGGCGAAGGCGCAGCACTATCCGTCGCGGCCGGTCACCTTCATCATTCCGTTCGCGGCGGGAAGTTCGACCGACGCGGTGACGCGTCTCGTGGCGCAAAACCTGCAGACCGCGCTCGGCCAGCCGTTTCTGGTTGAAAACCGCGCCGGCGCCGGTGGCATGTTGGCAGCAAACGCAGTCGCAAAGGCGCCGGGCGACGGCTACACGCTGCTGCTGACCACCAACTCAACCCATTCGGCGGCCAATGGCCTGTTCAAGAACGTGCCGTACGACCCGATCAAGGACTTTACGCCGGTGGTGCGGATCGGCGGCTTTCCGAACTTCGTCGCCGTCCATCCCGACCTGCCCATCCGGACCCCCGCCGAGTTGGTCGCTTATGCCAAAGCCAATCCGGGCAAGTTGAATTACGGCGTCGGCAACAGCACGGGCCATATCGTCGGCGAGACCGTCAAGCGCCGCACCGGCATCGACATGGTGCGGGTGGCCTATCGCAGCAATCCGATGGCGGTGACCGACCTGATCGCCGGCCATATCTCGGTGATGTTCCTGGAATTCAACACCGGAATGCCGCAGATCAAAGCGAAGAAGGTGCGCCCGATCGCGATGATCACCAAGGAGCGAAGCCACTATCTGCCCGACATGCCGACGCTGGGCGAAACCATCCTGCCGGGCTTTGACGTCATGCCGTGGGTCGGCGTGTTCGGTCCGGCCAACATGCCCCAGGAGGTCGTCAAGGTGCTGGCCGTGGAGCTTGAGAAGATGCTGGCGAAGCCCGAGATCAAGCAGCGGTTCCTGAGCGCGGGCATGGAAGTTTACTGGATCGGCCACGAACAGTTCCCGGACTTCGTGAAGTCCGAACTGGTCAAGTGGACTGCGATGATCAAAGAGGCGGGGATCCAACCGGAGTGAGGCACGCGCCGGTTTTACAGTTGGTATGCTTCGGGACGCCGCACCAAGGCGCGGCGTCCTGCGTAGCGTGTTGATGCGATCAGGCTTGGCTTATTTCTTCTGACCTTCCGTGCCGCGCAACATTGCCGCGGTGGTGATTGCCGCATAGCCCGGCTCGACCCGCACGTCGACCACTGCGACCTTCCGGCGTCGACTGCGGCGATCGCCTTCTCGAAGGTCGCCACGAGGTCGCTGGTCTTGGTCACCGGATCGAATCCAACCGCACCCTGCGCCTTGCCGACGCCCGAGCAGTCGATGTCGGGCTCGGAGATGCGCTGGCCGATCCAGCGGTTCTCCGCCGGCCGGTTGCGGATGCGGGCGACGCGCTCCTGGTGCAGTTCGTCGTTGAAGAACGAGCGGTTGTTGCAGACCACGATCAGCATCGGGATCTTGTAGTGCGCGGCGGTCCACACCGCGGTGGCGCCCATCATGTAATCGCCGTCGCCGCAGATGCCGACGACCAGGCGGTTCGAGCCCTTGAGTGCAAGCGCGGCGCCGACCGTCAGTCCGGGACCCGCACCGACGCCGCCGCCGCCGTCCGCGCCGAGGTAGTCGAGCGGATGACGGAACTGCCAGGTCGCGCCGTTCCAGGACAGCGGCAGGTGGGTAAGGGTGACGTCGCGGTCGCCGCAGACCGACTTGAGCGCGAGCGCGAGGTCGTCGACGCGCAGCGGACCGTCGCTCGGCTTGTAGGGTTCGACCTTCGGCTTGGCGGCGGCCGGCTTGGGCGCCTTGGCGCCGCCGAGCGCGGCGAGGATTGCGGGCACCGCCTGTTCGGGCGTCGTCGCCAGCAGCACGTCGACCGGAGGCAGCGCCTCGTAGTCCATGCTCCAGCCGTTGTGGATGTGGAAGTCGGCGCTGACGTTGATGACCTTCGCCTTCGGCGGATCGAAGCCGAAGCCGGAGCGCAGCACACCGTTGAGATCGACACAGTCGAGCGCGAGGATCACATCGGCCGCCTTGAGCGCCGCGACTGCTTCGGGAGTCATTGCATTGCCGGCCGGCACTCCGGCGTGGAGCGGATGGTCGGTCGGAAAGCCCGCAGCGCATTTGAGGTCGGTGATGACCTTGGCATTGAGCGCCTCGGCGAGTGCGACGCGATCGTTCCAGCCTTCGACGCCGCGTGAGGTGCGGCCGATCACGATCACCGGCTGCTTGGCGCCCTTGAGCATCGCCGCGGCCTCTTTGACCAGTTCGGGCGAAGGGGCGGGGGTGGCGTCCGGCATGAAGCGCGCGACGTCGATGGGCGGCAGTTGCTCGGTGAGCTTGGCCTCCTGCAGTTCGGCGTCGAGGTTGATATAGACCGGGCCCATCGGTGCGGTATTCGCCATCCAGGTCGCGCGAATGAGCGACTTCGCGGGTCGCGGCCGGCGAGGCAGGCTGATCGTCCCACTTGGTGTAATTGCGTACGATCGCGCCCTGGTCGCGCGCGGTGTGAATCCAGTCGATCCACGGCCGGCGCTTGGCGGCATCGACCGGGCCTGTTGCGCCAAGGACCACAATGGGCATGCGGTCGCACCAGGCGTTGAAGATCGCCATGGTAGCGTGGAACAGGCCGACGTTGGAATGCACGCAGGCGGCCATCGCCTTGCCGGTCACCTTGGCGTAGCCGTGAGCGATCGCGACCGCAGCCTCCTCGTGCAGGCAGAGCAGCATCTGCGGCGTCTCGTTGCCGAGATAATTGACGATCGAGTCATGGAAGCCGCGGTAGCTGGCGCCAGGATTGAGCGCGATGTACGGAATCTCCAGTGCGCGCAGCGTTTCGGCGGCGACGTCGCTGCCCCAGCCGGGCGTGTTCGCGGGCGCGAGATTGGCCGGCCGATCGAGTTCGCGGATCGAAGGGTGGGCTTTGGGAGCAGACGCTTTGGCGGCGGCCGGCGCCGCCTTATCTTTTACAGTCGTCACAGGTTGATCCTTGGGTTCCGGTGGGCAATTCCGCCCGCATAGAACCGGATCACAGGCCCTGACGCAACCGGTCGAGCAGCTTAACTCCCGCGTAGCCGTCGGCCGGCGTCATGCCGACTTTGCGCTGAAAATTCCGCACCGCGCGCATCGTATCGTTGCCGACGCGGCCGTCGGTGCCGCCGGTATCGAAGCCCAGAGCGCGGTCAGCCGCTGCTGGATTTCCTGGATTTCCGCCAGCGTCGGCGTGCGCTCGCCGTCGGGGAATGACTGGATGAAGGGCCCCCCGCCCATGATGCGGTCGCCGAGATGCACGATCGACAGCGCGTAGTTCATCGACGGATTGTAGGAGCGCACCGCGTAGAAGTTCGGACCGAGCAGAAACGCCGGTCCGCCTTGCACCGGGATCCAGAGCTTGGCGGTGGCGGACGGCCGCGGAAATGGCTTGCCGTCGGCGCGGACGACGCCGGCCTTCTGCCAGGCTGCGTAGCTGCGCGACCCGTTGCCGTGGGAGCCGCTGGCGCGCACCTCGTAGCCCCAATGCTCGCCGGCGCGATATTTGCCGCGTTTGAGGAGATATTGCGCGGTGCCGGCGAGGGCGTCGTCGGGCTTTCCGAACGGTGAGACCCGGCCGTCGCGGTCGTAGTCGATCCCCATGTTGAGCCAGACTTCAGGCATCCACTGGGTGTGGCCCATGGCGCCTGCCCAGGAGCCGCGCATCTCTTCGGGCGTGCTCCAGCCACGGTCGACGATGACGAGCGCGTTGAGCAATTCCTGTTCCCAGTAGCTGCGCCGGCGCGCATCGCCCCAGGCGAGCGCCGCGAGCGCGGGAATGATCGGCCGCATATGGTTCTGTTGGACCAGGGGATCGCCGTAGGCCGACTCGATGCCCCACAGTCCCATGACGGTGCCGGGCTCGACGCCGTAATCCTTTTCGATGCGCGCGAGGAGGGGGCCGATCTCCTTAGCCTTTGCCCTGCCTTCGGTGATGCGCCAGTCGGAGACGCGGCGGTTGAGATACTGCCAGACCTGTTCGCTGAACTCGGGCTGCTTGCGGTCGAGCTCAAAGACCGCCGTGTCCGGCTTGAGGTTGCTCATCACCCGCGTGTAGGTCGCGTCGGAAATGCCACGTTCGCGCGCCCGGGTGCGAAAAGCGGCGACCCATTGATCGAACGGCCGGCTCCCCTGTGCGTTCGGCTGTGGCATCCACGCCATTGCCATGGCTCCCGCCATGATCGGCAGGGCCGCCCGCCGTGACAGGAGAATCTTGGTCTTTTCGCTCATCGCGCTGCATCCCGGTATCAATTCGATGGGGTGCCGGGGATTCTACGGTCTTTTCTGTCGGCTTTGCGGCCACCGGAACGGGCGCTTCGGCGCGGCGTCGCGGCGACAGGCGGGAGCGGCGGGATCGGCGTGGCCTCCCGCAGTTCCACCCCGCGGCCCTTTATCAGGCGTTCGTAAGCGGCCACCAACGTCATATAGGGACTGACGAAGACCCAGCCGTATTTCGTCGGCACCTGAAGGTCGAAATGCAGGTGATAGGTGGTGGCGCCTTCGCGGTACCAATAGTTGCCGACCTTGCCGATGACTTCGCCTTCGTGCACGACGCGACCGCTGACCATGCCGTCGGCGTCCAACTGCTTGGGCGACATGTGCAGGTAGCGGACGCGGACGCGCCCGTTCGGCGCGTTGGCGACGACGTAGATTGCCTGCTGGCCGGGCGCACGCATCACCATGCCGTCGCGCGCCGCCACGACGTCGTGCTGATAGGGCTCGCAGCGCGCGCCCGGGCCGCGCTGGCGGCAATAGGCCGGCCGGATGTCCTGGCCCTGGTGACCGAGCCCCGACCCGCACTGCCCGACAAAGAAGGCGCGCGGTTCGCAGAAATTGTCGTGCCAGGGATAAAGATAGTTCTGCGGCGATCCCTCGCTGCGGGCGAACTGCGTGTTAGCGAAGGCCGGCGCGTCAGCCATCGGGAAACGGATTCTGGCATAGACGGTGTAATCGATCACCCCGGTTTTCACCTTCGCGCCGCTACGCATGAACGCGCCAGGCGGGTAATAGGTGAAGACGGTAGAGACCGCTGCCGGCCGGTCGATCGTGCCGGCGGCCGGCGCCTCGGGGGCCTCCTGGGGCGAACCGCCGACAAGCTTCAGCGATTTCAGAACGCGGATCGCGACCTTGTCGGCGTCCTTGCAGGCGATCTTGCGGTATCGCGAGGGACCGTCAAAGCACTCGATCGCCACCACGTATGTCACACCGTAGCGGACGAACGAATAACGCGCGTAATTTTCCAAAAACACCCGCTTGGCGCCGGGAAATTCAGCCGCGATTTCGGCATTCACCGGCCACACGGTCATGCGCTTGGGCTCGTCGAGTTCGTAGACCACGCCGGCACCGGAGATGTGGACGAATATCCGGTCGGAAAAGCCGATACCAAGGTCCTTCAGGTCGGTGGCGCGCGCCGTCACCACGGCGTCGTACCCACCGGGCCCCGCCTGAAAGAATGGCACGCTCTCGAAGCCTGACAGGTAATTGGGTTGTGGTTCGGCCGGCCCTGAATGATTTTCCCGGTCATGCAGGAAGGCGTTCGCGTCGAACGGCAGCAGGACCGGCACGGCGCTCGCTGCGACATCAGGGAAACGCGCAGAGACCGCACGGTTGAGGACGCCAAGCGGGTCGGCGACCGGCGGGATGGGGACGCCATCGCCGTCATCGAACACCGGCCCGAACGCGTCGGTCGTTTGCAGCTCCGCGGTCACCGCATTCCAGTCGACCTGCGCGTGCGAAATACGCGGCGGCTTCATCTCTTGCGCTGCCGCCATGGCAACGCTGGCGGCGAGCGCGAGGCCCGCGAGACAAAGTGCTCTCAATGCGATGCTCCACGACCACACAACGCAAACGACCCGAGCCAATGCCGCGTGGCCGTCCGGGCAAATCACAATATTGCCATGATGGATGCGCTGCCAAGTGGCAGCGCGGATTGGCTCATCGATATGCCTGCCGCTGTGGCTTTACCCACACTGTTTCAGGCTCACACACGCGTGCGCGGCGAAGCCGCCGCCCAATTTCCCGTGGTTAGCGAAGCGTTGCGCAGTGTCCGCCTGCCGTCAGTCCTTGGCGCGTTCGACGTAGGAGCCGTCGGCGGTCATCACCACGATCTTGGTGCCGACGCTGACGAACGGCGGCACCATGGTGCGCACGCCGTTCGAGAGCACCGCCGGCTTGTAGGAGGAGGCGGCGGTCTGGCTCTTGAGCGCCGGCTCGGTTTCCGCCACTTCCAGGATCGCTTTCTGCGGCAGCGAGATCGAAACCGGCAGCCCCTCGTAGACCGACAGTTGGACCTTCATCTCCGGCGCCAGATAGGCGCCCTGGTCGCCGACCATGTCCGGCTGCAGGGTGATCTGGTCGTAATTTTCGGCGTTCATGAAGTGGTAGCCGTCGCCGTCCTGATACAGGAAGGTAAAGTCCTGTTCCTCGACGTGCGCGCGCTCGACCTGCTCGGTGGTCTTGTAGCGCTGCGCGGTCTTTACGCCATCGCTGATCCGGCGCATGTCGACCTGGGTGGTCGGCGTGCCTTTACCGGGATGGAAGCTCTCGGCATTCAGAACGACGTAGAGCTTGCCATCGTCGAGTTCGACGATATTGCCTTTGCGAAGGGAACTCGCGATGACTTTCACGGTCTGTCTTCCTCGATTGTCGGCGGGCGGGGCGGATGCGGAGAATCAGCCGAAACGGCCGGGCCTACCCCCTGTTTCGGCCCGCACCATACTGATCCTGCGGTCATTCGCCAGCGTTTTTCGCGAGATTTCGGACCTTTAAAACGGCCGGTTGAAGGAGCCGCGATGGACAGTCCGTCACCCTTCTGGGCGGTGCATGCCGACCGGCGGCCGTTCCTGATGGGGCGGGCGCGCATCACGGCGGCGCTGCGGCAGTTCTTTGCTGCGCGCGACTTCGTCGAAGTCGAGACGAATACGCTGGCGACTTCGCCTGGAAATGAGACGCATCTGCACGCATTCGGCACCGAACTCGTCACGACTTCGGGCGATGGTCGGCGGCTTTACCTGCGGACCTCGCCGGAATTCGCCCTGAAGAAGCTCCTGGCGGCAGGCGAGCCGCGGATCGTCGAGTTTGCTCGCGCCTTCCGCAACCGCGAGCGCGGCCCGCTGCACCATCCCGAGTTCACCCTGGTCGAGTGGTACCGGGCCGGCGACCCCTACGAGGTGCTGATGGACGATTGCGCGGCGATCCTGGCGCTGGCAGCGCGCGTCACCGGCGCAGCACGCTTTGCCTACCGCGGGACGTCGGTCGATCCCTTCGCGCCGCCCGAGCGCCTGACCGTCGTGGAGGCCTTCACGCGCCATGCCGGGATCGACCTCAATGCCCTGCTGCCGCCGGAGGAGCCCGCCCGGTTTGCCGCGGCAGCGCGGGCGGCCGGCATCCGGGTTGCGGACGACGACACCTGGGGCGACATTTTCAGCCGCGTACTGGTCGAGCGGGTCGAACCCAGGCTCGGATCGGAACGCGCGACCATCCTTTGCGAATATCCGGCCGTGCAGTCGCCGCTGGCGCGGCCAACGGTCGCGGACCCTCGACTGGCTGAGCGTTTCGAGCTTTACGCCTGTGGCGTCGAACTCGCCAACGCGTTCGGCGAACTCACCGATCCGGTCGTGCAGCGCCTTCGTCTGGAGGAGCAGATGGCCGAGAAAGCCCGCATCTACGGCGAGCGCTATCCGATCGACGAGGATTTTCTTGCCGCGCTCAAGGTGATGCCGCAGGCCTGCGGCATTGCGCTCGGGCTCGACCGCCTGGTGATGCTGGCGACCGGCGCGACCCGCATCGATCAGGTGGTGTGGACGCCGCTGCCGGAAACGTGAATGATCGGCGGCAAGAACATCGAAGAGGAAACGTGATGCTGGCGCTCTGTGCCTCGCCGGGGGCCCGCGCGTCGTAAGCAACGTCAAAGCTGCTGTCAGTCAAATCAGCACCGCAAACGAAGACCAGGAAAGGACGCCCGCTATGACCGCACGACGTAAGGCGCACAGAGCGCTGATCCTTGCAGCCCTTATCGCTGCAGCGATTGCGCAGCCGGCTGTGGCGCAGAACTATCCCACACAGAACATCAACTTTGTCGTCGGTTTCGCCGCCGGCGGCATCGCCGATGTCATCGCGCGATTGGTTGGGCTCAAGCTTTCAGAGCGCCTGAAGCAAACGGTCGTGGTCGAGAACCGCGGTGGCGCCGGCGGCAACATCGCCGCCAAGGTCGTGAGCGGCGCTGCGCCTGACGGCTACACTATTCTTGCGACGACCACGGGCCTCGCCGTCAACGAAACGGTATCGAAGAACAAGGGCTTCTCGGTCAATGATCTGCGCACGATTGCGATTGTGGCCAACAGCCCTGACGTACTCGCCGTGCATCCCAGCAACCCTGCGAAAGACTTGAAGGAGTTCATCAAGAACGGCAAGGAAAAAGGGTTCACGTTTGGCAGCGCAGGCGTTGGCACCGGCCCGCATATCGGTGCGGAGTACTTCTTCCACGAGATCGCCAAGGTGAAGGCCGTGCACGTGCCGTTCACCGGCGGGGCACCCGCGGTGCAATCGGCGATCGGCGGCCATATCAACGCCATCGTGCTGACGCTGCCGACCGTCGTGCCGCCGATCAAGCAGGGCTTGCTGCGCGGCATCGGGCTTGCGAGCCCGACCCGCAGTTCCGCGGTGCCGGACGTTCCGACCTATGGCGAGATGGGTTTTCCGAACGTCTATTCAGGATCGTGGGTTGGCTTCTTCGCGCCGGCGAAAACGCCCGACGCGGTGGTCGCGAAACTCAATGCGGAGATCAATCAGGTCATGAAGGATCCCGAGGTGCTGCAGAAGCTCAAGACCATCGGGTTCGAGCCGATTATCAAGACGCAGGCCGAGGCCTCCGACTATTTCAAGAGCGAGGTCGCCACCTGGGGCAAGATGGCGCGCGCCACCGGCTTCCCGAAGGATTGAGAGCGCTGAGTGAGCCGCTCCAGGGCGCCGCCTGTTGGCTGCTGATGTCCATATCGGTTATCAGCGGACGTGGAGCTCGGCGCTCTGTCGGCGAAACATCGACTTGTGATGGCCATCACATCGGATGATCTGCGCATCACGCAGTTTCCGGATGAGGCTTCCGCATCAAGCGGTGCCAAATCAGGAGAGAGACATGGCCAAACGCTGGTGGTTTTCGTTCGAGGGAATGGAGCAAGTCGCCTTCAAGCCCAGCGCGGACGGATTTATCTATCGAGCCCCAAATCCGTGGCTGTTCGGCCGCGGCCGATACTATGTGGTGAACCAGGCGCAGAAGTCGGAACTCGCGCGATATCATCGCCGGATGCTGCTGGTGATGTTCTGGATGATCGTGGGCGGCGGCGCCGTCGCCGGTCCGTTGGCCGGTGCGTATGCTCCCACCCAGCCGTGGATCACGCTGGGCTTGGCGATGCTGATCGGATTGGCGATCGGCTTTGCCGGCAACCTCTGGCTTTTCGTGAAGGTCGGCCCGATCATCGCCAGCTTGACGCCGACTGACGAGCGGATCACCCAGGCAGATACGTTCAAGCGGCAGTTGAACGTCTACTCGCCTCGCTTCATCATCGGCTACGGCGTGCTGTCGTTGCTCCTGCTCGCGCTCAGTGTGTGGGACGGCATGTACAATCCAGCGGGCTGGAATCTTTACCCGGTGGTCGGCACCGTTCTTTTCGGCGCCTGCACGATCTATTGGGCCGTTCTGTTCGTCGCCCAGCGCCGGCGGCCGATCGATGCCGGCGAGCAAACAGCGTGCTGAAATTTTGACCTGACAGACATCAAGCCCGCCGGCGGAACCGGCGGGTTTGCTTGTTCGATGTAGGGATGGAGCCGGCTCGTACCGTCAGTAACCGCGGCGCCGCACCTTCTTTGCGGCCTTGCGAGCGGCGTAACGGGCATCCCGGGCGGCTTTTTGTTCGGCCTCCAGCGCCGCGGCACGGTCTGCCTTTTCGGCCGCGATCATTGCCTCGAGTTGCTTTGCTTCGCGTTCGGCCTGAGCCAGGAGTTCCGCGGCACGGGCTGCTTCTGCGGCCAACTCGGCCTCGCGCGCTCGCTTGGCGGCCTCACGCTCGGCGATTCGGACCAACCGTGCCTGGTGTATCGCCGCTCTGGCGGCTTGCCGCTCCGCGATCGCGGGGTCTTCGGCTGCGGCGCGGAACTTTTCCAGCATCGCCTTCCTGGCTGCGGCGGCGTTGGTCTGACGCTCTAGGATATCGGGAGTTTTGTAGCTGCTCATTTAGTCTCTGGTCTCCAGTGAATCGTTGACAGGTAGAACCTGAGATGCCCGGCAGAAGTCCGGGCATCCCCGATGCGGTTCGGCCGTGGCCGTTAGGTGTGGGTTACTTATTCACGATCACGTTCAAGATCGAGGTCTTGCCGCTTTTTGTGGCGGCGAGCGCGGCTTGTAACGCAGCCTTGAGTTCACCCGGCTTTTCCACGCGCTGGCCGTGAAATCCGAAGTGGCTGCCCAGTTGGTCGTATTCCGGCCCGTTGATGGTCACGCCGTAGTGTACCTTTGAGGTGGCCGAAGCACCATCGGGATAATGGTGCACGTGCCCTTTGCGCATCGCTTCGTATTTCTTGTTGTTGAAGATGACAATGATGATCGGAAGATCATGCTGTTTGGAGGCGCCGAGCGCCTGGATGATTGGGTTGTAGAGGAAAGAGCCGTCGCCGACCAGTAGCACGACCGGGTGATCCTTGGCGGCCAGCTTGATCCCAAGCGCGGTGCCGATGCCCTGGCCCAGACCGCCGCCGCCTCGGAAAAAGCTCTGCGGTTTGGTCGAGGGCAGATGCCGCCGCAGCAGCGGGGCGTGGCTGATCGTCTCGTCGACGTAGATCGTATCGGGCGGCATCACTTCGGCCAGCATGCTCAGCAACGCGACCGGTTCGATGTCCTGGGCGGCGCGCGCCTTCTCCTGGTCGGCCTTGATGGCGGCGACGTAGCTCTCGTGCTCCTTGGTCCAGCGCTTGCGCCGCTCGTCGATGAGCTTGGCGTCGGCCTTTGCAGACTTGGCCAGTTGCGAAAGCGACGTCGCCACGTCGCCCTCAAGGTAGAAGTCAGCGTGGAGATTTTGATAGATCATGTGGCCCTTGTGCGGGTTCTCGTGGATCTGCACGATCTTTCCGCTGGTTGGACGGCGGTGCGCCGGATACCACGGCGCGCGGCCGCCCACGAGCAGGACCAGGTCGGCGTCCTTGAGCGCGCCGTACGTGTTGAAGCCGATATAGAGCGGGTGATCGGTCGGGAAGTTGGCATACGACGTGACGCGGCCGGCGATCACCGGTACGGCGAGTGCATCCGCCAGTTCGACCAGCGCGGCGTAGGCCTTGGGATCGCGGCCGGCGGTCTCCACGACCACCACCGGATTCTTCGCCTTCGACAGCATGTCGGCGACCTGCTGCACGTCTTCCGGTGGCGCGTGCATCTTGGTGGCGGCAGGAACGTCGCGCGGATGCTGCGGCGGTGTCCAGTCGTGCAGCATGTGTTCGAGCGGGACGTTGAGATAGATCGGGCCCATCGGGACGCGCTGCGCCATCTCGCCGGCACGGACCACGCTTTCGTACAGCGTGTAGGGGCTCGTCACCGACCGTGCCCACTTGGCGACCGGCTCGACGAACCGCTCGATGCCGCCGACGGTCAGCCCGCCATACCACTGCTGCTCGATGTCGAGGTCGGGGTCCTCGCCGAGCGAGTTGGATTCGCCCGACATGACGACCATCGGCACTTCGTTCTGCATGGCGCCGTGGACGCCCATGCTTCCCTGCAACATGCCGACGGCGGCATGCAGGAGCACGGCCTGCGGGCGGCCGGTCATCAGGGTGTAGCCGCTCGCCATATTGACGGCGACGGTCTCGTGCCACGATTCCATGAAGGTCGGGCCCGGCGTGTTGCCGAGCTTCTGGCGCGCCAGGGCCTCCCACAAGGGGGACCATTCGGAGCCCGGCGAAGACATGATGTAGTCGACCTTGAGCTTGCGAAACGCCTCAAGGATGGCTTCCCCGCCGTCGAGATAGTTTTTCATTGCTTGGCCCTTGCTCGTGGGATTCAGTCGGGGCGGGAGCCAACACCGAAATCGCGGCGCGCGCAATGCGGGCGGGCGCTTTTTGCAAGTGTCCCGATTCCGAAGTTCGCATCATTCTGCGGCACTGCCGTTTGCGAACTTCGGAATCGAAGGGCACTAGCAACCTATTGATCTCGTGTGGCTTTGGTTCAGAAGTCCGCATTTCGGACTCGCGGCAAGAATGATGCGGACTTCTGAACCGCCACACTTGGCATAGCTGGGCTACGCAAAGCGCGCCGGCAGGCCGCCGAGAAGGCCCCGGCGCCTGCGCCGGTTGACATTTGGCCGGCTGCGCATGATCACGCCCGGACTTCCCGACCGAGGCCAACCAGGACGCCCCATCATGGCCACAGCACGCAAGACCTTGCGTAGCGCCGACGATCTGATCGCTGCCGGGCTTGCGCCGGCCGAACGCCGCGGTGATTTGGAACGGGTTGCCGCCCGCTATGCGGTTGCCGTTACGGCCGATGTCGCGGACCGGATTGATCCAGCCGATCCGCGGCACCCCGTTGCCCGCCAGTTCATCCCCGATATCAGGGAACTCGATACGCTGGAGGTGGAAACCGCCGACCCGATTGCGGACGATGCCCATAGTCCGGTCGAGGGGATCGTTCACCGCTATCCCGATCGCGTGCTGCTCAAACTCACCCACGTGTGTGCGGTCTACTGTCGATTCTGCTTCCGCCGGGAAATGGTCGGTCCGGGGGGCCGCGGCGGGCTCTCGCGCCAGGCACTCGACAATGCGCTCGGCTATATCCGTGCCCACCCGGAGATCTGGGAGGTCATCCTGACCGGCGGCGATCCGCTGGTGTTGTCGCCGCGGCGGCTGAAAGCGGTGGTCGCGGAACTGGCGGCGATCGACCACGTCAAGATCATCCGCGTGCACACCCGCCTGCCGGTGGTCGAGCCCGGTCGTGTGACGCCGGCCTTGGTGCGCGCCCTGAAGTCCAGGGGCAAGGCAACCTACGTGGTGCTGCACGCCAACCATGCCGACGAACTGTCACCCGAAGCGCGCGCGGCGTGCGCGCGGTTCATCGACGCCGGCATCCCGATGCTGTGCCAGAGTGTCCTGCTGCGCGGCGTCAATGACGATGCCGAAACCCTCGGCGCCCTGATGCGTGCGCTGGTCGAATGCCGCATCAAGCCCTACTACCTGCACCACGGCGACCTCGCGCCCGGCACCGCGCATTGGCGCACCACGATTGAGGAGGGCAGGGCGCTGATGCGCGCGCTGCATGGCCGGCTGTCCGGCCTGTGCCAGCCGTCTTACGTACTCGATATTCCCGGCGGTCACGGCAAGTCGCCGATCGGGCCGTGCTACCTCGCCGACGCGGGCGGCAGGAACGGCAGCGCCTGCTACGAGATCGAGGACTATCGCGGCCGGCGGCATGCCTATCCGCCGGTGGTAGCGGCCGAACGCGGTGATCCATCGATCCGAACGCTTCAGTTCCGCTTCGGCTTGTCGATCAGTTTCTGCTCAAGTTGGGCGAAGTACGCTTTCCGATCCGGCGTGAGCTTTCCCTGCAAATCGAGCCGCCGCACGATCTCCCGCGCGCGCTCGACGCGCGGCGCGGGGTCGTCATCGAGGTAATAGGCGAGCAGATAGAGGCCAATCGCCAAGTCTCCCTGAAGCAGGGCATTGTCAGGATCAGCCGCAGCGTATTTTTCGACGATGGCGAACGCCGCACGATAGTCCCGCTGGCACTCGGCCTTGTCGGCCAAGCTGACAAAGAACACCTGCAGCCGACGTGGAAAGCTGAGCACATATTGGCGCCGAAATGTCGACGTTATCCGGATGCGCCGCCATGATGCTTTCCCGTAGCGATCGCTTCGGTAGTCGGCGAGCGCCGCCTGCTGGTATCTCCGAGCGCGGACGACGCTGCGCGACGCGTCATTGAGCCGTCGCCAGATCACGCTGCGCCCGCTATCTGCTCGAGACAGAGGGCGAGCTGCCCTGGGCGGTCGCTGTCTTTTTATAGGCTCCGGCATTTTTGGCTGGCGTCTCTTGCAAAGCTTTCGCGAGCTCTTCGTAGGAGGCGGCGATCGTCTGCCATTTGTTCTTAGGTTCGGCGCGGGCAGAGTGTTCGCTGATTGCTCCGCCTTGTTGCCTGACCGACGATCGCTTCGCCGGTGCGTCCCAAAACGACGAGCGCGCGGCCGACGGCATTGAGGCTCAGGAACAAATCGTGTCGCCGCCCAGTGCTCGCCGGGTGCGAGCGGCGACGCTTTGTGCGATCGTCAGGTCCTTGCATAGTTGTCGAGTGCTTCCTCGGCACGCCTGAGCGCGAGCAGCACATCGCCCATCTGGTTGCAGATGGTCGAGAGCGTCCGTGCCCGCTCGGCATCGCCCGGATCGGCGGCTGCCAGCCGTTCAAAGATGGCAACGGCGCCGCGCAGGTTATCGAGCGCCGCCTCAAGCTTGCCGCCCTTCGCGAGTGCTTGGCCGAGCCGACTATAGCTCAGACCGAGATTGAACTGCCGGTCGGTATTGCCCGGATCGGCGTCAGCAATTTCTTTCCGGATGACGGCGCCTCCGGGCGAAGCTGGATTGGCTTCGCTCGACCGCTGGGCGTCGAAATGAACATCGCCAATCCGATCAGCGCGTAGCCAATGAGATCTCTGCCATTGCGCATTAGTGGGATCGGCGGCGAGCAGCTTTTCGAATGGGCAAGTGCTTTCTCGTAGAGCGGAAGCGCCTCGCGGGAGTGCCCGGATTGGCGGAGCGCATCGCCGATTAGGCTGTAGCCGGCGGCGAGGTCACGCTGCCAGATCGCGTTGCGTGGATCGCTCTTGGCGAGCGCCTCGCGGATGGCAAGCGCCTTGCGCAGCGCTGTCAGCGCCGCCTCACCTGACAGGAGCGAACCGATACGCCCGTAGGTGAAGGCCAGCCGTTCTTGCCAACGCGTATTGTCAGGCTGTTCGGCGGCAACACGCTCGAAAAGGGCCAGCGCTTTTTGGTAGACGGCGAGAACCTCCGCCGTCGTACCGCTCGCGATCAACGTATCGCCGATCTTCGTGTAGCCAATGGCGAGATCCTGGCGGTAATCCTTGTTGTCCGGTTCGGCCGCGACAAGCCGCTGCCGATCTCGCACCGCGCGGCGAAACGTGGCCAGGGCCTCTTTGCGCTCGCCCGATGTGATAAGGAGGTCGCCGATCCGCTGAAGACTTAACTTGACACCCGGCTGCCGCTAGAGATCGGCTGATTGGCCGCGGCCAGCTTCCCGCGGATGGCGAGGGCCTCACGAATTTCGCGATCCTGCACGCGGCGGCAGGCACCTTCAGACAGGTCGCCGAGGACGATGTCGGTGTCCGACAGGTCGCTTTGCCGCTTGAGCGCTTCCGTGGATATTTGACGGCCAACCGCTGCTGATCGCTTCCTCGCTCGCAGCTTTTTTGCCGTGCTTGCATGCACCGTAGTGACCGATGTGATCGCCAGCTCCATAAAGCGCAATCGCTTCGCACGCGATAAAGATCGGCTTTGCTGCCATGACGCGCGAGCTGGCGCTGAATGGTCTGGACCCGTTCGAGAATCTCGTCGACGAGTTCAACGGGCATGCCGGGGCGGTTCTTGACGTTCTGCGCCAGGTCGAAGACGAGGGATTCTGCGGTCTCGTCCGCCGCGTCGAGCGCGTTTTCCGCACGGAGTTCGTTGCGCCTCAGCGCGCTGCCACTGCCACGTCGCAAGGGCGCCGAGAACCAGTAATGTCCCAGCCGCCGACCAGGCGAGCGTCAGCGCGCGGCGCTGCTGGCGCACCTCTTGCGACAGCAGGTCCTCTTTCGGCATGCCGTCGGATCGCGGCGGCGAAATCGGCGCCGAGGTCCATGAAATTGCCGTCGCGCGGGTTGGCGCCGTTGCGGTAGGCGCAAAGATCGGTCCAGCGCGGCTCGGCGGCGAACTTTCCGCGCAGCACCGCGGGGAGCGGCGTCCCCTCCGACCAGGCGAAGTCGCCCA
This sequence comes from uncultured Alphaproteobacteria bacterium, assembly GCA_963756715.1. Lineage (GTDB taxonomy): Bacteria > Pseudomonadota > Alphaproteobacteria > Rhizobiales > Xanthobacteraceae > VAZQ01. The sequence goes on along the minus strand of CAVWOV010000015.1, from coordinate 396,933 downwards.
GGACGTGATCCCAGCCGAGGGTCCCGTCGGTCAGTGCGATGAGCAGGGTCTCGGGGCTCTTGTGCGCGAGCCAATACTCGATTTCCTTGCCGACCCATGGCGAGGCAGCGGCTTCCGCCGATGCCAGCAGGATCAGAAAGCGCGATTGGCTCAGCGCTTCCTCAATTGATGGCCACAGATGCGGCGTCGCCGACAGACTGGTGTCGTCGCGAAACACCCGCAGCGCGCGGCGCCGGTACCACGGCTTGCCGAGTTGCTGGACGACCGATTGAAGCGACGCAGCGATCGCCTTGTCCTTGGCGTGGCTGTACGAGATGAAGGCGTCATAGGCCGGCAAGGCGGTCCTCGCGTGGCATGGGGCGGCGGCCGCCGCCATCTTAGCGGGCGCGCCTCCGCTGCGTCACCGAGAACCTTGCGCCGCAGGCAACTGCCTTCACGCCGTCTGCTTCATCCGCCGCACGTCCGGCGGCATGGCCTCGTCGGCCAGCGCTGCCAGCGCCTGATCGAGCGGCATCACCGTCTGGCCCTCCTTGCCGAGCCGGCGAATCGAGACGAGCCGCTCGGCTGCTTCCTTGCGGCCGACCACGAGGAGCGCCGGCACCTTGGCGAGCGAGTGCTCGCGGACCTTGTAGTTGATCTTCTCGTTGCGCAGGTCGCTCTCGACCCGAAGCCCCATGCGCGTCGCCATCGCGGTGACCTCGCGGGCATAGTCGTCGGCGTCCGACGTGATGGTGGCGACCACCGCCTGCACCGGCGACAGCCACAGCGGCAGATGGCCCGCATAGTGCTCCAGCACGACGCCGAGGAACCGCTCCATCGAGCCGCAGATCGCGCGGTGGATCATGACCGGCGTCTTCCGCTGGCCGTCGGCCGCGATGTAGAAGGCGTCGAACCGCTCCGGCAGGTTGAAGTCGACCTGCGTGGTGCCGCACTGCCAGTCGCGGCCGATGGCATCGCGCAGCACGTACTCGAACTTCGGTCCGTAGAACGCGCCTTCGCCCGGATTGATCGCGGTCTTGATCTTCTGGTTGTGGCTGCGGGATTCGATCTGCTTGAGCACATCCTGCATGATGCCTTCGGCATGATCCCACGCCGCCTCGGAGCCGACACGCTTTTCCGGCCGGGTCGAGAGCTTGACGGTGAGATCGCCGGTGAAGCCGAAGTCCTGGTAGGTCGTCAGGATCAGGTCGTTGATCTTCAGGCACTCCTCGGCCATCTGCTCCTCGGTGCAGAAGACGTGCGCATCGTCCTGGGTGAAGGCTCGCACCCGCAGCAGGCCGTGCAGCGCGCCCGACGGTTCGTAGCGGTGGACCATGCCGAACTCCGCCATCCGCAGCGGCAGTTCGCGGTAGGAGCGCAGGCCGTGCTTGAAGATCTGAATGTGGCCCGGGCAGTTCATCGGCTTGATGGCGAACACCCGCTCGTCCTCGGTGTCGTCGCCCGCTGACGTCGCTTGGAACATGTTCTCGCGGAACCACTGCCAGTGGCCCGAGGTCTCCCACAGCGACTTGTCGAGGAGCTGCGGCGCGTTCACCTCGCGGTAATCGCCCTTCAGCCGCCGGCGCATGTAGGCGACGATCTCCTGGAAGATGGTCCAGCCATGAGCATGCCAGAACACCGTGCCGGGGCCCTCTTCCTGGAAGTGGAACAGGTCCATCTCGCGCCCGAGCTTGCGGTGGTCGCGCTTCTCGGCTTCCTCCATGTTCTTCAGATAAGTGTCGAGCTCGTCCTGCTTGGCGAAGGCGGTGCCGTAGATGCGCGACAGCATCGGGTTGTTGGAATCGCCGCGCCAGTAGGCGCCTGCCACCCGCATCAGCTTGAAGGCGTTGCCGACCTTACCGGTGGAGGTCATGTGCGGGCCACGGCAGAGGTCGAACCAGTCGCCCTGCTTGTAGATCTTGATCTGCTGATCCGCCGGGATGGCGTCGACCAGCTCGACCTTGAACAACTCGCCCTTGTCGCGGAACACCTTCTTGGTCTCGTCGCGCGACCAGACTTCCTTGGTGAACGGTTTGTCGCGTGCGATGATCTCGCGCATCTTCTTCTCGATGGCGTCGAAGTCCTCGGGCGTGAACGGCTGGTTGCGGAAGAAGTCGTAGTAGAAGCCGTTCTCGATCACCGGTCCGATGGTGACTTGAGTGCCAGGCCACAGCGTCTGCACCGCCTCCGCCAGCACATGCGCGGCGTCGTGGCGGATCAGCTCCAGGGCGCGCGGGTCGTCGCGCGAGATGAACTCGATCTTGGCGTCGTGCTCGATCGGGTCGGCAAGGTCGGCGAGCGTGCCGTCGAGCGCCATCGCCACCGTGCGCTTGGCGAGCGAAGGCGAGATGCCCTTGGCGATGTCGAGGCCGGTGATGCCGGTGGGAAAGTCCCGACGCGCGCCGTCGGGAAAGGTCAACGCGACCATTGTCTTAGCTCCTGTTGCTCACTCGCTGCCTACGAATGCAGGTAAGCGGACTCGGGGAGGGCTTTTAGCGCCGCGACCGGATGAGCGCAACAAGCGCAGCTAGTCCATTGCGCGAACCTGTTGCGCCAGCGTGATTTCACCGTCGGGTTGGAGCGGGGCTGACCGCGGCGTGCGACGAGCGGCCCGGATGGAGCGGCGATCCGGCAGCACAGTGTCGTCGACTAAGCAGGCATCGGCCTTAGTTCTGCCGTGAGATCGGGACGTGAGCCCGGCCACGACGGCGCTTTTAGTGTTGAGTGAGCCGCGCGCGCAGTGAGCGATTGCTGTGACCTCACGTTCGCGCCGCCACGCCGGTGTGTTGCGGTCCTACGAACTTCAATGCGTTGTGCACCGATACTGAAGCATCGCGTTCATCGCAGACGATGTCACACATATCAGGCTACCGCGCGATCTATCGCGGGCAGCGCGCACACAATGATCAAACTCGGATCACATCGGCGACAGATTCGCTAACGAAACTTTAATTGGTTCCGAGGAGGCGATGTGAGCTCAACGCGTACGCCGGAATTCGGAAAGCGTCGGCAACCTGTCGGGTCTGCTACGCTCATTTGTGTGTGTTGCGTAGAGTGAGACCCGGCCGCAAGGACGGGGGTAGGGATGGGGGAAGGACTGCGGCGGCCGTGGGGGCCACTTCAGGTGATTTGCGTATTGGTCACGGCGGTCTTCGCCGTAGCCTTTTCCATCTCACCTATCGGCGCGCAATCCCGACGAGGTAATCTGCCGGTTCCGGACAAACCGAATCTCGGCAGCATCGGTGAGCGGATCAATGCCAACACGATTGCGATCGTGTCGGGCAATCTCAATGCGACGTACTTGTCGATCGCCTACGATTTGTCCACCGTCCTCGACGACGGCGACAATTTCCGCGTCCTGCCGGTGATCGGCAAGGGCGGCGGCCAAAACCTGCGCGACGTCCGATTTCTCAAGGGCGTCGATCTCGGCATCACGCAGTCGATCCTGCTGAACTCGCTTCGGCGCAGCAACGCGATCGGCCGCATCGACGACAAGATCGTCTACATCGCCAAGCTGTTCAACGAGGAGATGCATCTCGTCGTGCGCGCCGATTCCGGCATCGAATTGATCGAGCAACTCGCCGGCAAAAAGGTCAATTTCAGCGACATCGGCAGCGGAACGCAGCTTTCGACCCGTGACGTTTTCGACCGGCTCAAGATCAAGGCCGAAGAGGTCAACATGGGGCAGGCGGACGCGGTCGAACGGCTCAAGTCTGGGGAGATCGCAGCAACCGTCTTGATCGCCGGCAAACCTGCGGCCGCCATGACGAAAATAAAAGCATCCGACGGCTTTCGATTTCTGCCGCTGCCCTACGCCAAGCCGCTTCAGGATGAATATCTGCCCGCGCTGCTGACCAACAAAGATTATCCCGGCATGGTGCCGCCGGGCGACGGCATCGAAACCGTCGCGGTCAGTGCCGTCATGATCGCGTATAACTGGCCGAAGGGAAGCGATCGCTATCGGCGCATCGACAAGTTCGTCCAGCAGTTCTTTCCCAAGCTGGCCGATTTTCAGAAACCGCCACGCCATCCGAAATGGCGCGAGACGAACCTCGCGGCGACATTGCCGGGATGGACGCGCTTCGCCGGTGCTGACGAGTGGCTGCGGCAGCATCGTCCGCCCGCGCAGCCTACGGCCGCAAACTTCAAGGAATTTCTCGCCAAGCGTCCAGGCGCCGCAGCGGGAGACGATCGCGAGCGTCTGTTTCAGGAATTCCTGAAATGGAGCCAATCGCGCGAGCGCCGTTGACGGGGAGGATTGCAATTAACAGCGATAGCTGACGCATGGGGATGCGTCGGCGGACGTTGAGCGGAGGGGGGATTGATGAGCGCTCCGATTCGGGGGAGAGAGCAAAGCCGTGACGAAGTCGAAGACGGGCTGTTGTACGCGCCGCGATGGGCACGGGAGCACCCGCCCGGGGACGCTGGATCGGCGCGCGTCACGAGTTCACCTCCGCTGGCGCCTGGAAGGGGCGGTGGCAACCAGCCGCCTCCAATGTCGCCGTTGCCGCCACGCTTCGAGGGTGACATCGCGGTCGAAGCGCTGAGGCGGCAGCTTTCACTCGATCCGGTGATCATGCCGGAGCCGCCGATCAGGATGCGCAGTAGCCCTTGGCTGCCGTGGCTCGCGCGTCTCCTGGCGATGTTCATGCTGGCAGGCGCCGGTGCCTTCGGCTTTACGTGGATCACGTCGCGCGGCGTGACATCATCGCACGACCCTGGCCAGGAGAAGGGTGCCGGCGCCGCTGCCGCGGTGCTGGTGGCCTCACCCCCGAAGCAGGCGCAGTTGACCGCCGTGCCGCGGCTCGTGGTGGAAGGCCAGCGTGGCTATGCCAACGAGCCGTTGGCGCTCGGCGTTGCGTTGGAAGGCAAAGCGAATGGCGAGAGCCTGTTGCTCGAGGGCTTGGCGGACGGGACCAGGCTGTCGGCCGGAATGCCTATCGGCCGCACCGGCTGGCGCGTGTCGGCAGCCGATCTCGGCGGGGTCATGGCATACGCACCGGCGGACTTCGTTGGGGTCATGGACGCGAAGGCCGACTTGCGGTCGGCCCATGATCGTCTGATGGACAGCCAATTTGTGATGCTGGAATGGATGGCGAAACAGCCGGCGGCGGGCGTCGCGCCGAGCCACGAAACAAATGAGCCAGCGGCACACCAGGCGCTCGATGCCGAAGAAATCGCCGCTCTCATGAAGCGCGCTCAGGAGTTTCTAAAGACCGGCGATATTGCGTCGGCTCGCCTGTTATTGCGGCGCGCGGCGAATGCCAGCAATGCAGCGGCCGCTCTCGCACTCGGCGCGACATTCGACGAAACCCGGCTAGCGGAACTTGGCGTCCTTGGATTGCGGGCTGACGCCGATCAGGCCCGCACCTGGTATCGCAAGGCGGTCGAATTGGGGTCGACCGAAGCATCGCGGCGCCTTGAGCGATTGGAGAACGCATCAAGATAGGGGTGAACTCCCCATCAAAGAGGACAGGGCCGTGTTGTGGGCGAATCGCTTACCCGCATTCAGCTACCCGCATTCAGCGGGCAGTGGAATCGGTCAGTTCCGCCGAGGGCGCGTTGGTTCCCCGCCATCGCGCGTAGCGCCACGGCAGATACCAGCGCGAATCGGTGCGCAGCGTAACCGGAACGATGTCGAGCCCGGAGGTTCCAAACGGCTGACAGCGGCACAGGCGTGCCAGCGTCATCCATCCCCCGGCCCAGAGGCCGAACCGGCCGATCGCCTCGTCCGCATAGGCCGAGCAGGTTGGCAGGTGGCGGCAATGGAACCCGACCAGCGCCGACAGCGTGTAGCGGTAGCCGCGAATCAAGCCCCGCGCGGCGAGTTCCGGCCCGCGCCCAATGCCTTTCAAAATGATGCCCGCACGGCTTGGGTGGCTCATGGAACTCCCATCGCGAATAACGGACGCAACCGCAAGGTAGCATTCCGCAACGAGTTTGCGAGCGCTGTTGCCCGATGCAACTCCAGGCAATTTCGGGTTCCCTGGGCTGCTTTTTGGGGCTGGACCGGAGTTGCCGCCACATCTAAAAGCGAGATGCAAGCTGTGGGACTAAGTCGCGTTTCAACCGGCGCCAGCAAGAAGCGCCCGAACCGCGCCATCAAAGAGGGTCAGCATGCTCCGACTTTTCGTAGCCGGACTGATGTTCGCGTGTGGGGTGGTGCAAGTCCTTGCCGATCCACCGGCGCCAGCGGATGACAATGCCGCCCAGCCGATGCGTTTCGAATGGCGGCAAGAAGGGCCAGCGCAGGTTTGCGGATCGGCTTGCCGTACCTGGGTGTCGGCCGTGGGCTATGTCACCAGCGATACGTCGCGCGAATTTGAAGCATTCGCCCGGGATCACAATGTTCGCGACGCGGTTCTGGTTCTCGACTCCGACGGCGGTTCGGTATTGGGCACACTGGCGCTTGGACGTGCCATTCGCCAGCTCGACATGGTGACAACTGTGGGCCGCACGGCCACGCTGCCGCCATCCGCGGACGGCGTGCGCTATGCGACGCTGTCACCCAACTCCCATTGTGAATCAATGTGCGCGTTCCTGCTGCTCGCCGGAACACGTCGTTACGTGCCGGTCCAGGCGCAGGTGCTGGTCCATCAGATCTGGCTCGGTAAGAAGCGCAAGCGCGCCCTGGAATTGAGCTATACTGCCGATGAGCTCAACGTCGTTCAGCGCGACATCGGCCGGCTTGCGCAATACACAGCCGAGATGGGCGGCAGCAACGAGCTTCTGGAGGCGGCCTTGCAGGTCCCGCCTTGGCAGCCCCTGCGTCTGCTCTCCGCCGCTGAGGTCGAGCGCATGCGGCTGAGCACGGTGGAGGCGCTCTTCACCGCCGATCCTCCGCGGCGGTCGCCGACCGCGTCGGTGGGCTCGGTAGCAACTGTCGGCCGGCCGAGCTCGTCGCAGCGCTGATCGGCATCTACCGCAGCGTGCGCCGGCAGCGGTACCGGCTGAAAAGCCTGCTGTAGTTCGCGCGGGTCTTCTCCCACTCGGCCGACTTCTGTGCGTAGTCCGAATCCGGGCAATGCGTAGCGTGGGCTTTCACGCGTGCGGCAAACGCCATGAGTGTCTCGAGCGTAATGCAGTAGGGCGGCTTGTCGGCTGGCGTGCTGAATTCGAGCCGCGGCAGATCGGTTTGCTCCTTGCCGAGCGCTGCGGCCTCGCTTGCGCAATCCGCGGACTTTGCAGAGCCGGTCAGGCCGGTGGCGCTATAAGCCAATACAAGCAGGGCGGGGAGGCTGGGCTTCATCGGCGTCCCTGGCTCATCCGGCTCTACAATCCCGCACCCGGAGAATCCCGATATTTACTCCGCCGCGACCCCGTTGCGCCGCTTCGTCTCGATCTGATCGATCGCGGCCGCGACGGCGTCGAACGTCAGCAGCGTGGACGCATGCCGCGCCTTGTAATCGCGCACCGGCTCGAGCACGGCGATGTCGGCCCATTCGCCGGACGGTGGCGCGCCATTTTCCTTGAGCATGCGCCGTACGGTCTCGCGCAGCTTCTTGAGGTCATCGGCTTTCGCGCCGACGACGTGGCGCGCCATGATCGACGAGGATGCTTGACCAAGCGCGCAGGCTTTCACGTCGTGGGCGAAATCGGTGACGGTGTCACCGGTCATTTTCAAGTCGACGGTGACAGTCGAACCGCAGAGCTTGGAGTGAGCGGTGGCGGTGCCGTCCGGATGCTCAAGCCGGCCCAGCCGCGGGATATTGCCCGCAAGCTCCAGGATTCGCGTGTTGTAAACGTCGTTCAACATAGACGGCTAACCGATATTCCGGGCGGCAGGTTGATTGCACCGCCAATACAAGAGAATATATAGACATTGGCCCGCCGGTGCGAGCAGGAGACTTGTAACTGTCCGGGCCGGCTTTGCTATCGGGCAGAGCCACATAGATGGGAATGCGGCGTCCGGTTGCTGCGCATGGGTGCAATGCTCCCAAAGCGTAAGAAGCCGATGCGGCCGCCCCGGTGACACCCCCGGCCATTTTGGCCGGTCGAACGGAGAGACCGCGATGGACGCTGTCGTCAAGCCTTGGCCGAAGACGCCAACACCCGAATCAACGCTATCCGATCATGTCAGGGCCGCCCCCGAGCCGGTCGTGCCGAAGCCGGCGCGTGAAGAAGCGCTGGCGGCCGTGCGTACGCTCATCGCCTACGCCGGCGACAATCCGGACCGTGAGGGGCTGCGCGATACACCCCGTCGGGTGATCGACGCGTACGACGAGCTTTATGGCGGCTATCGGGAATGTCCGGCCGACGTGCTCGATCGTACCTTCAGCGAGATCGGCAAGTACGACGATTTCGTGCTGGTGCGCGACATCGCGTTCAATTCACACTGCGAGCACCACATGATGCCGTTTATCGGCAAGGCGCATATCGCCTACAAGCCGGTGGACCGCGTGGTGGGACTTTCCAAGCTTGCGCGTCTGGTCGATGTTTACGCGCGCCGCCTGCAGACCCAGGAGCACATGACCTCGCAGATCGCGACCGCCCTTGAGGAGGTTTTGAATCCGCGCGGCGTGGCGGTCATGCTCGAAGCCGAGCACATGTGCATGTCGGTACGCGGCGTCGAGAAACCCGGGTCCTTGACGATCACCACCCAGTTCACCGGCAGCTTCCGGGACACACCGGATGACCAGGTGCGCTTCATCACAATGGTGCGCGACGGGCGCAGATAGCTGCAGGACGCTGCGTCGCGCGACGAACGCCGATGTCAGTAGTGTGGCATCTCCCGGACTTGTCGATGCGCGATGACAACCGAGGTGAAATTGACCGTCGAGACTCCCCCCTTTGCTGTGCGTGGCTCGACCGAGCAGGTCGAAGAGGGGAAGGCGTTTGCGCCGAAATTCGATGCCGACGGACTTGTCACCTGCGTGGTGACGGACGCCGGTTCAGGCGATGTGCTGATGGTCGCGCACATGAATGCCGAAGCGCTGCAAAAGACGATTGCGACGGGCGAGGCCTGGTACTTCAGCCGGTCCCGCCGCGCGCTGTGGAAGAAGGGCGAAACCTCAGGCCACGTACAGCGCGTTGTCGAGATGCGGGTCGACTGTGACCAGGACGCGGTTTGGATCAGGGTCGAGCAGGCGGGAGCGGGCGCCTGCCACACTGGCCGGCGTTCATGTTTTTATCGTGCGGTGCCGATCGGAAAACCGGGCACTGTGATGCTTGAGTTCAGGAGCGGCGACCGGCTGTTCGACCCGAAGGCGGTGTACGGCAACAAACCCTGATGCGTCAGGTAACCCCCGCCGCGGTAGCCCGCTCGATCAGTAGGCGTGCGCGCTCGAGATGCGGACGGTCGTACATCACGCCGTCGATGCCCACCGTACCCTTGCCGGGATGAGCCTCGAAAGCGGCAACGACTGCGCGTGCTTTCGCGACCGCGCCGGAGGTCGGTGTGAACACCTCGTTGATCACCGGCACCTGCGCCGGGTGGATTGCCATTTTGCCGCTGAAGCCGTCGCGGCGGGCTTCCTCGGTTTCGCGACGCACTGCTGCGATGTTACGAAACTCCACCGCAATCGTATCGATCGCCTGCACCCGCGCGGTTGCCGCGCCGGCGAGACACAGCGCCCGTGCCATCAAATAGGGCGAGAGAAAGCGGCCCACGGCGTCGCGGTTTACCTCGGCGCCAAGCTCGGCGGAGAGGTCTTCGGCGCCCCAGGTCAGGCCTTCAAGCCGCGCGCTTGCGCCGCGATAGGTGCCCGCGAGAAACAGCGCCGCCGCCGTCTCGGTGCCGATCGCGACGATCTTGATGTGTCCGTCAGGCAGGCCGGCCATAGCTTCGCGCGCGGCGAGCTTGGCGTCCGTATGGATCACATCCGCGCCGCCCTCCGCCTTCGGCAGCATGACGGCGTCCGGCCGAGCGGGGACGATCGTATCGAGGTCGGCCTCCGTGAGCCCGGTCTGCAGCCCGTTGACGCGCACCAGAAGGCGAGGGCGCTTGGCCTGCTGTACCGCTTCCTTGAGGAAATCCGCGGCGCTCCGGCGGGCGGCGGCTTTGTTTTCCGCGGAGATCGAGTCCTCAAGATCGATGATTACGGCGTCGGCGCCGCTCGCCATCGCCTTGTCGAGCTTCCGGGCGCTATCGGCCGGAACGAAGAGAAGGGAGCGCATCACCGGGGCCGCATGCGCATAAACACCTGCCGGCGGCACTCGGCCACCAGCTTGTCGTTTTGGTTGTAGGCGCGGTGATGAAACTCGACGATGCCGGCGCCTTTACGCGAACTGGATTCGCGCTTGCCGATGACCTCGGAAGTGCAATGCACGGTGTCGTTTTCGAACAGCGGGTGGGGGAATTTCACCTCGGTCATGCCAAGATTGGCGATGGTCGTGCCGACCGAAAGGTCATTGACCATGATGCCGATCATGAGACCAAGCGTGAACAGCGAATTCATCAGCGGCTGCCCCCATTCCGTTTCCTGCTCGCAGAAATGCCGGTCGATATGGAGCGGTTGTGGATTAAGCGTCATGTTGGAGAACAGCATATTGTCCATCTGCGTCACCGTCCGGGTGAGCGGATGCTCGTAGAGGCGGCCGACCTCGAAGTCATCGAAGTAGATGCCTCCGCGCTTGTGACGTGTCGCTACCTGCTCTGCCATCGGGCACCTCCCATGGGTCTTGTTAGTATTTCGTTTACCATAATCTTTAACGCCCGGCAGGAGGCAAATGGCAGGAGAGGCACCGCGACTGTCGCAACCTTTCCACCGAGACGAGTGTAACCGATGCCAACGACCGCGCTGGCAGCCAACATAAGCTTCCACCATCTGATCGCTGCAGCCAAGGTCGAATTTGTTTCTTAACCCACACTGCATTTCTGCTTATTGAGGGGACCGAGATTTCCTCGGGTTCTCGATAGATGGCCGCATTAACATTTCCGCAACCTTCGCAAAGATTTATGGTGAACGTTTCATTAATTCTCTTGCGGTAACCTCTTCCTTGTCGGCGCGAGGCGTCGATGTCGCGCAATGCGGCTTACCAACCTGGCGCCGGTCCAAAGCATGATCGTTCGTCAATTCCTGCAGTGGACGAGAAACGCACCAGCCTCCGAGCGCGCTGATGCGACCGGCCACTTGGCGCGGGCATTCCTCTATTCCGATCTCTCCCCTGACGATCGCGCCGCGGCCGAGGGGGCGCTGATCATGCTGCTGGACGATCCGTCCCCGCTGGTGCGCGCCGAGCTCGCCCGTGCGCTCGCCTTCAGCGAGAACGCGCCGCCGGCCATTATTTTTGGTCTTGCCGGCGATCAACCCGAAATCGCAAGCTGGGTGCTTGAGCACTCGACGCTACTTGTCGACGCCGATCTGGTCGACGCTGTTGCGACCGGAGGTCCGGTTGTACAATGTGCAATCGCCAACCGGTCAGATCTCCCGAGCGCAGTGTCCGCCGCGATCGCCGAGGTCGGAATTGCCGAAGCCTGCCTGGTCCTGATCGAAAATCCGCAGGCCGAGATCGCTCCGTTCTCGCTCGACCGCATCGTCGCACGCTTTGGTTATCTTGCCGCAATCCGCGAAGCCATGCTGATCCGCGATGACGTGCCGGCTCAGACGCGCCATCAGCTGGTTGCAAAGCTTTCCGAGACGCTTGCAGGCTTTGTCATATCGCGGGCGTGGCTCGACGAGGGCAGGGCGCAGCGGGTCGCCAAGGAGGCATGCGAGAAGGCGACCATAACGCTCGCCGCAGTCTCGCCCCATGGCGAGGTTCGCTCGCTCATCCGTCACCTGCGCGAAAGCGGTCAACTCACCGCCGGCCTCATCTTGCGCGCGCTGCTCTCCGGCAATGTCGGCCTGTTCGAGGAATCGCTGGCCGATCTCTCGGGCATGCCGCTCATGCGCGTCAGCGCGATCCTGCACGACAAAGGATCTGCGGGCTTCCGTGCGATCTTCGACCGGGCGGGCCTGCCGGCTTCCACCTATCCGGCATTTCGCGAGGCCATCGAGGCGATGCGCGAAGGCGGCTTCATGGGCGATGTGGGCGGAGCGACACGTCTAAAGCGGCGAATGGTCGAGCGAGTGCTTACGCGTTGTGCGGACGAATCGGACGTCGATGTCGAGCCCTTGATGGTTCTGTTGCGGCGGTTTGCGGCCGAGGCCGCGCGTGAAGAAGCGCGGCTGTTCTGCGACGAACTGGTGGCGGACGACGAGCTTGATGCTGCTTGCGACGATCTCTCTGAGACGTATTACGAAACCGCGCGCGCGGCCTAGCGCGGGATCAGCCTGCTCAATATCCGAACTGCTCACGCAAGATGCGTTCGTCCAGGCTGTGGCCTGGGTCGAACAGCATCCGGGTCGAGATGCTGTGGTCCATTTGGATGTCGACCGAGCAGACCGCGCGCACCTCGTCGTGATCGGCGACTGCGGCGACCGGGCGCTTTTCCGGTTCCAGCACCTCGACACGCACCCGCGCGCTGTCGGGAAGCAACGCCCCGCGCCAACGACGCGGCCGGAACGGGCTGATCGGCGTAAGCGCCATCAGCGACGCATTGATCGGGATGATCGGCCCCTGGGCGGAAAGATTGTAGGCGGTCGATCCCGCGGGCGTCGCGAGCAGAACGCCATCGGCGACGAGTTCGTCGAGGCGCTTATGCCCGTCGATTAGAATCCGCAGCCGCGCTGCCTGATAGGTCTGGCGGAACAGCGACACCTCATTGAAGGCATGAAATTCCGTTTCATCGCCGTCCGCGGTGCGTGCCGTCATCAGGAGCGGATGGATCACCGTGACCCGAGCCGCGGCGAGGCGCTCGCGCAGGCCTTCGAGTTGGTACTCGTTCATCAGAAAACCGACGGTGCCACGGTGCATCCCATAGATCGGTTTGTCGTCATGCATGAAGGTATGCAAGGTCTGCAGCATCAGCCCATCTCCGCCGAGCGCAACGATCACGTCGGCCGTATCGGCAGCGACGTCGCCGTAACACCCGATCAGTTGCCGGCGTGCCTCCTGAGCCTCGGGGTTTGGGCTTGCAACAAAAGCGATCCGTTCGTACTTCGGGGTCGCGGGGCTCATGTTGCGGGCTCGGATTTTCGGTTGCGGAATTCTGCGGCGACGAGGCGGCTTGTGTGCCGCCGGTCGGTAAGGGATGGCCAACGGTGGGCATATGGAGCAGGCAGTCCTCATCTATACGACCTATCCCTCGATTGTCGAGGCGGAGACGGCCGGACGCGCGCTCGTCGAGCGGCGTCTCTGCGCCTGCGTCAACATCCTCCCCGGTATGATCTCGCACTACCGGTGGCAAGGGGTGTTGGAGCGCGCCGAAGAGGTGGTGATGATCATCAAGACGCGAGCGTCGTTGTTCGAACAGGTACGCGCGGCCGTGAAGCAGATGCACTCCTATGCGACCCCGGCGATCCTAGCTGTCGCGGTCGAAAGCATCGACAGCGCGTATCTCGACTGGCTTCTCACCCAGACCAAGCCTGCAACGTCCGGCTGACATTGCGCGGCGTTGCGAATCTTCCAACAGCGGTAACCCGCGGTGGTTTTCACCAAAACGCCTTGCTTTCGACATCGCTTCGTCTGCGATCTAAACGCTTGCGGTCTTAAGCACATGCCAAATTTGCCAGTCTTGGTCATCGCGGGGGGCCGCGCTTCAGTAAGCGTTAAGTCATGACGACGTATCGTTAAGGCTGTGGGGATTTCGTTCGCTGTCGAACGGGACCATATACAGGGGACAATTCATGTTGCGTAAAATCGCCGTGGCGATGATCGCCACCGCATTCGCTGTTGCTCCGGTGCTTGCAGTTGCGGCAACGCCGACACCCAGCGAAACGGCCGCACCGGCCACTGCCAAGAGCAAGTCGGCCAAGGCCAGCAAGAGCGCCGTCAAATCCAAGGCCAAGCATCACAAAGCAACAAAGGTTTCGAGCAAGGCGACGGCGAAGGTCAAGCACCTGAAGAGCAAGACCAAGAAGCCGCCCACCAACAAGACGGACGCTTGAATTCCGGGGTCCGCACCCCAGCCGGGTTTTTTACTGACAGTGGGTGTATCGCGTAACTGGCAGTATGCGTGACCGGCTTGGGTGACGGCAGCCGGCTTGCGGAGTCTCTCGCGAGGCCCGCAAGCCGGTCCTACTATGGCAAGTCCACAGCTTTAGTCTGTAGCGGCTGCGCAACAGCCGGCAGTATTGCGCGTCGGTCGTCGCCACAGATGGCGAACCGTTCTTGACGCTCGCACTCAATCAAGCAAATTTACCATCGTGCTGGTTCCTCGGGTCGCACCGAGGAGGCAAGAGGGAACACGGGTCGTCTGCGACAAACAGATGAAGCCGTGGCTGCCCCCGCAACTGTAAGCGGCGAGCCTTCGTCCGCGTCAGCCACTGGGAAACTGGGAAGGCTGGACGACAGGCATTGACCCGCGAGCCAGGAGACCTGCCAGCGCGGTCACCCAACCGGTGGGCGGGGAGCACCACACGGAGCGGCTGTTCGCAGCGGTGACACATGACTGATGCGAAGGCCGTGGCCTTGCCTCCACGACTTTCAGCATGAGTGGTGTGCGACCGTGCTCTCGGCCGTCGGCGCAGCTTGCCGGTGGGGGTGGGTTCGAAAGTGCAACATTCATGCGTCCTTCGCGTCGGGCCCTGTCACCCGGGGTGCGCCCGCTATTGCGGGCCCCCCAGACGAGGACGCGTGTTATGGGAAGCATTCTATCTTCACGACATCTTGTGAAATCTGCGTTGCTCAGTTGCGTCGCCGCGCTCGGATATCTTCCGGCGCTGGCGCAGGAGGCACAGCCAGCCGCAGCCGTCTCGCTTGAGACCATCGACGTCAATCCGACCGCGTCCAGGTTGAGCACGAAGGTTCCGCGCCGGCCTGCCCGCGAAGTCGAACCCCAGGCCAGGTCGAGGCCGGTCCCGACGCCGCGGGCGAGGCCGACCGCGCGGCAGGTCGCGCAGCCTGCGGTGGCACCGCCCGATAACACGCCTGTGACCGTTGCCTCAGGCATTGTCACCGGGACTATCGTAACCGGCGCATCCTCGACAGTGATCACCGCGGCTGACATCGAGCGTTCGCCGGCGCACTCGCTGCAGGACATCCTCGCGCGCGAGCCGGGCATCCAGGTCACCAACCTGTTCGGCGGGGCCAACGGTGCGCGCTCGCAAATCGACATGCGCGGATTCGGTGCTGCCGCCGGATCGAACACCCTGCTGCTCATCAACGGCCGGCGAGTCACCGATCTTGATCTCGTCGGGTTCGACCTTGCATCTATACCGCGCGAGTCCATCGACCGCATCGAAATAACCCGCGGCAACAGCGGCGCAGTGCTTTACGGCGACGGGGCGATGGGCGGGGTGATCAACATCGTGACCAAGACCGGAGTCGCCCTGCCGACCCGGGCACGTGTCGATTTCACCACAGGCTCATTCAAGTATCGGGAAGGCAATGCGTCGTTCAGTGGCTCGAAAGGGCCCTGGTCGACGACCATCTACAGCAACGCCGTCAACTCCGACAGCTATCGTGACAATAACTTCTACCGGCAGCTCAACGCGGTCGGAGACTTCCGCTACGCGGTCGACGAGGGCGGCGTGTATCTCAATCTATCCGCAGACAGTTCGCGGATCGGGCTGCCTGGCGGGCGCTTGGTCGATCCGTCGATCGGCGTCAATCAGCTTGTCACTGATCGCAAGGGTGCTACCACGCCCTACGATTGGGCGGGGAAAAAGGGCGAGAACGCCACCCTTGGCTTCACGCGCATGCTCACTCCCTGGGCCGAGCTCATCGTCGATGGCGGCGTGCGTCACAAGACCGAAGAGGGCGAGTTCCACGGCACCGTGGCCGATCCGGCGAGCTCGATCCCAGTTCGTGCAGTCGACACCCAACTCACCACCTCTTCGCTTACGCCGCGGCTGAAGACCGACGTGTCGATCGGTCCCATTCAACTCAGGGGGCTCGGCGGCTTCGATTACTACCGGGCCGTATATGGTTCCGACCGCCCGCTCTTTCTCGGGGCGGCACCGATCCACCGCTACGATCTGACCCAGAGTTCAATCGCGGCCTATTGGCAGCAGACGGCGACGCTCTTCGGCAATACCGATATTGGCATCGGCGGGCGTGTCGCGGGCTATCAGCTCAGCGCCCGCGACAGGTTCGACGCGAATGCCCCCGGCGGCTCGTTCTGCTTTCCTGGATTCGGGTGCTTCCCGGCTGGCTTCGAGCAACCCCCGCTCGATAGCAGCGAGAATAACCAAGCTTACCATCTGGGTATCGAACATCGCTTCAGTCGCCAGGTTGCAGTCTTCGCCCGGATGGCACAAAGCTTCCGCGTCCCGAATGTCGATGAACGCGTGGGCACGTTGTCGGACGGAAGCGCGGCGGCTTCGTTCGATCTGAAGACTCAGAAATCGCACGATTTTGAAGCCGGTGTGCGGCTGCGAGTCGGGCGGTTCGAGATTCAATCGAGTGTCTACGACATGTACCTGACCAATGAGATCCATTTCCGGTATCTGACGAATTTCTTCTCCGGCAACATCAACCTTCCGCCGACGCGGCGCTATGGCAGCGAGACGATCGCCGCCTGGCAGGCGACCGACGAAATCCTGTTCAAGTCCGGTCTTGCCTATACGCGCTCCATCTTCCGCGAGGGACCGGATGCCGGCAACGACGTACCGCTGGTGTCACGTTGGACCGGCAGCTTCGGCGTTGCCTGGAATGTTTGGCAAAAATACCTGATCTTCGACGGCGTCGTGCGTTACGTGGGCACGCGCCGGATGGACAACGACCAGCACAATATCCAACCATTGATTCCCGCACACACCCTGGTCGATGTTGGAATTGGCGGCGAGTTCGACCGCTACTATTGGTCGCTCAAGGTGCAGAATCTCTTCAACGTCGACTATTTCGATTATGCGATCGCGAGCCCGTTCCCGGATGGCTTTCTGAGCAAGCTGGACAGGTTTAGCGCATATCCGCAGCCGGGCCGCACTTTCCTGGCAAAGGCAGGTGTCGTTTTCTGAACGTGGATGATCGACGGGGTGCGGCAGACGGATCGGCTTCGTGTGCCCGCGACCGTTACTTCGCGCCGCTGCGACAACGCGGGCGTGGCTGTTTAGTGCGCCGCCACGCCCGCGACTTTCACCGCCTCGGCCCAGAGCCCGAGGTCAGCCGCAATGGTCGCGGCAAATTGTTCGGGACTGTCGCCGAGCGGGTCGACGCCATAGCTGACGAGACGCTGCCGGACTTGCTGGTCCTTCAGGGCGAGCACGATCTCGCTTGCGAGCTTGTCGACAATGTTCTTCGGCGTCCCGGCGGGCGCCACCAAACCGTTCCATGTGAGCGTGCGGAAACCCGCATAGCCGAGTTCGCTCATGGTCGGGACATCGGGGAATTGCGGGTGACGTGTGGTGTCGGAGATCGCCAGCGCACGCAGCGCGCCGCGCTGCACATGCGCCGCGACCGCCGAGAGATTGCTGAAGTAGACTTTGACATGGCCTGCCAGCACGTCGGTGGACGCCGGACCGCCGCCCTTGTACGGCACGTGGATCATCTCGAGTTGTGCGCGCTTGAGATAGAGCGCCATCGAGAGATGCGTCAGGCTGCCGGTGCCACCCGATGCATAGGCGATCTTTCCCGGTTCGCGCCGGACCTGTTGTTCGAACTCCTTGAGGGTTTGGGCGGGGAAGCTCGGATGCAGCACGAGTACGAACGGGTTCGTGCCGATGTTGCTGATCGGCGCAAAATCCTTGATCGGGTCGTAGGCGATCTTGCTCACCGCCGGTGCAATCGCGAGGTGGGGCAGCGCCGCCATGAACAGCGTGTAACCGTCGGGGGCAGCGCGCGCGGTCGCTTCGGCCGCGAGCGTCCCGTTCGCGCCGGCGCGGTTCTCGATCACGAACGCCTGACCTAGCCGGTCGGTCAGCCGCTGTGCGATGAGGCGTGCGACCAGATCGGAATTTCCGCCCGCGGCGAAGCCGACGAAGACGCGAACCGGCTTCTGTGGCCAAGCTTGCGCTCGGGCCGGTCCGGCAAGACTGGCCAGCGCGAGCGCAGCAGAAAGAGACGTCAGACATTCTCGACGGGTGGTCATTCGAACCATCTTGTCATTCGAGGAATTTTATCGGGGCGGGAGCGGTGGAAAGCGCTGCGAACGTTCCGGTCGCAACGCCAGCTTGCATACACGTTATCGGTGCCGGGATTTTCACCAGCAAACGCCAATTCTTCCAGCATAGAGCAAATTGTACATCGCTCCTACTCCCGGCTAGGCTCGGCTCGTAGGTGAAGTCGTGCGGGAGCGAACGATGACCGACCAATTCGAAGATCACTGCTGGAAAGATGTCATAACGCCTGACGTGCTGGAGATTTACGCCGACTATCGCCGCAAGGTCTTCGTCGGGCCGCGCCCGGCGCTGCTGGCGGTCGATCTCTACGAACTGGTCTATCGCGGCGGGGCCGAGCCGCCGGCGAAGCTGAGCAAATCGTTTCCGAGCACTTGCGGGGAATACGCTCACGCTGCGATCGAGCCGACCAAGCGGCTGTTTTCGGCGGCGCGGTCTGCCGGGCTGCCGATCTTCTATTCGACCGGCGAAGTGCGCGCCGAGAGCCGCCCGAGCTTCGTCACCGCGACCAAGCGCAACAAACCGCCGATGGACCCGTCGGATTTCGCCATCCGGACGGAGTTTAAGCCGCAGCCCGGCGACGTTGTCATCGCCAAGCAGCGCGCGAGCGTGTTTTTCGGGACGCCGCTCACGGCGCACCTCACGCAACTCGGCGTGCAGACGCTCATCATCTGCGGCGAAAGCACCTCGGGCTGCGTGCGCGCCACCGCGGTCGATGCCTATTCGCACGGCTATCATGTCGTGCTGGTGGAGGAGTGCTGCTTCGACCGCAGTCCGCTGTCGCACAAGATCAACCTGTTCGACATGCACCACAAGTATTGCGACGTGATGCACGTGGACGAAGTGGTCAGCCATCTCGACGGCCTTGCGGTCAAGAAGGCGGGTTGACCGTCCCATGAAGCCCGCGCCCTACGGTCCGTTTCCCTATTCCCCCATTGTCAGCCGGCCGCGTCTGACCTGGCCTGGCGGCGCCCATGTCGCGCTCTGGGTGATTCCCAATATCGAATTCTTCTCGCTGATGGAGAAAGTGCCGGCAGGCTCCGGCGGAACAGGAGCGCCGGTACCTGACATTCCGACCTGGTCGGCGCGCGACTACGGCAACCGGGTCGGCGTGTTCCGGCTGATGCGGGTGCTGGAGCGTCACGGCATTCGCGGCACCGTTGCGCTCAACAGCGATCTTTGTGCGCATCACCCCGAGATCATCGACGCTGGTAACAAGCTCGATTGGGAATGGATGGGGCATTGCGAGAGCAACACCCGGCGGCTCAACGAGGCGCCGCCCGGCGAGGAGGCCGGGATTATCCAGCGCACGTTTGCGACCATCGCCAAGGCGACGGGGACGCGGCCGGTCGGCTGGCTCGGCTCCGGTTTGCAGGAGACCTGGGATACGCCCGACCTGCTGGCGGCGGCGGGCTGCGAATACGTCTGCGACTGGACCAATGACGACCAGCCCTATGTCATGAGCCTCGATGAAGGGCGCCGGCTCGTTTCGGTGCCGTACAGCCACGAGATCAACGACAAGCCAGTATTCGAGAAGTTCCACCGTACGGCCGAGCAGTTCCGCGACATGATCTGCCGGCAGTTCGATGTGCTTTATCGTGAAGGTGCGGAATCGGGGCGCGTGATGGCGATCGCGCTGCACCCCTATCTCACCGGCATACCGCACCGCATCGACGCCTTTGACGCCGCGCTCGGCTACATCTGCAACCACGAGCGTGTGTGGAAAGCGACCGGGAGCGAGATTGCGCGACATTATCTCGCGCAGATGGCAACGGGATAAGGGAGTAGATCATGGGCATGAAGAGCATGGGCATGAATCGAGCGCTGCGACTTCTGGCCGGGGCTTTGCTGACGAGCTTTGCGCTCCTGCCTGCGCCGGCCGCACGTGCGGCCGATAGCGTGACGGTCGGCATGGTCGGTGCGGTGTCGGCGACCCATTGGCCGGTCTATATCGGCTTGAAGAAAGGTTACTACGCGGCCGAGGACATCAAGCTCGATTTGGTGTTCATCCAGTCGAGCGCTTCGCTCGTGCAGCAGCTCACGGCCGGTTCGCTCGATCTCGCCTTGTCGACGGGTCTCGCGGATCCGATCCGCGCCATCGACAAGGGCGGCGCGATCGCGATCGTGCGCATCGAAATGCAGGCACCACCCTATGCGCTGCTCGCTAAGCCGGCGATCAAGACCTGGAGCGATCTCAAGGGCAAAACCATCTCGATCGGCGGCCCCAAGGACATCACACGCATCTACCTCGAGCGCATGGCCGTCCCGAACGGCGTCAAGCCCGGCGACTACGACACGGTGTATGCGGGTGCAACGTCGGCGCGCTTCTCGGCGTTGACTGGCGGCGCGGTGGACGCGGCGATTCTGCTGCCGCCGTTCAACTTCTACGCGGAGTCGGCCGGCTACAACAGTCTCGGGCTGACCGTCAACTATGCCCCGGAACTGCCGTTTGCCGGCGCGGTGGTCAGCCGCGCCTGGGCGATGTCGCATAAGGCGCTGCTCGACAAGGTGCTCAAGGTTCACAACCAGAGCATGGCCTGGTTTTCCGATCCGAAGAATCGCGCCGAAGCCATCAAGATCATGGTGGATTCGAGCAAGCTCAAGCAGGCGGATGTCGAGAAGTCCTACGACTTCCTCCATAAGAACGGGTTCTTCGAGTACACCGGCAAGGTCTCCAAGACCAAGATGGGCGCCTTGCTCAAGGCGCTCAAGGATCTAGGCGACGTGCAGGGCTCGATCGAGGTCGAACGCTATGTGCTGCCGGGCGTGACTCAGTTGAGCGATTGATGCGTCCGGCGCGTTAGGGGGGATGGTGCAAGGCGCGGTCGAGCAAGGTGGGGGCTGGAAGTTGTCCTGGGGCGGGCGGCGTTTCTATTTCGCCGGTCTGCTGTCCGTGGTTGGCGGCCTCCTGCTCTGGGAACTGGTCAGCCGGTTTCTCGTCGCCAATACGCTCTTTCTGGCGGCGCCGACGCAGATCTTCGCCGCCATCGTGTCACTAGCGAAAACCGGCGAGCTTTGGCAGCACCTGCGCATCAGCGCGATTGAGTTTGCGCTCGGCTACGTGATCGCGAGCATCCTGGGCATCGTCCTCGGCCTTGCCATGGCAGAGAGCGCGGTGATGAAGCGCGTGCTGCAGCCGTGGATATCGGGGCTCTACGCGACGCCAACCATCGCGCTCGCGCCGTTGTTCATCCTCTGGCTTGGGATTGGCATCTGGTCGAAGGTGCTGGTGGTGATCTTCCTGGTGCTGTTTCCGGTCACCATCAATACCGAGGCGGGGCTTCGGACCACCAGCGACCGGCTGGTCGAGATGCTGCGCTCGTTCGGCGCGACGCCGCGGCAGATTTTCTTCAAGGTATCATTGCCGTCTGCCGTGCCGTTCATTCTCGCCGGTCTCAAGCTCGGCATCGGCCGCGGTCTCATCGGCGTGGTGGTGGCCGAGCTGTTTGGCTCGCGTGCCGGGTTGGGGCGGCTGATCAGCGCCTCCGCCGACGCTTTCAACATGCCGGAGCTGTTTGCAGGCGTTGTCGTGCTCGCCGTCGCCGGCATCGTGATGACGGCGGGCTTCACCTGGCTTGAAGGCCGGCTCGTGCCCTGGACCAAGGACTGAGCATGGTCGCGAAACTGGCAATCCAGCATCTTGAAAAGTCGTTCGGGGATCTGGTCGCGCTTAACGACATCAACCTGACGGTCGATCGCGGTGAGTTCATTTCCGTCGTCGGTCCATCGGGCTGCGGCAAGACGACGTTCCTGCGCATTGTCGCCGGCCTGGAAAATGCCAGCGCGGGCGAAGTACTGCTCGATGGGCGCGCGGTGCATGGTGCCGGCGGCGACCGCGGTTTCGTGTTTCAGAACGACAACCTGCTGCCGTGGCGCACCGTCTATGCCAACGCCATCATCGGCCGCGAGGTCGCGGGACGCGTCGGTCCGGCCGACCGGGCGCGCACGATGGAACTCCTTAAGCTCGTCGGCCTGGAAGGGTTCGAGCAATACCATCCGCGCCAGCTCTCCGGCGGTATGCGCCAGCGGGTCAATCTGGCGCGCGCGCTCGCGATCGATCCGGAAATCCTGCTGATGGACGAGCCGTTTTCCTCGCTGGATGCGCAGACGCGCGAGATCATGCAGACCGAGCTGTTGCGAATCTGGGACGAGGGCCGAAAGACCGTGCTCTTTGTCACCCACCAGATCGACGAGTTGGTGTTTCTTTCCGATCGCGTTCTGGTGTTCGCACGGCGGCCTGGCCGGCTGTTGGAGAACGTCAAGATCGAGTTGCCCCGGCCACGCGCGCTGGCGATCAAACGCACCGCCGATTTCATCCGCTACGTCGATCACATCTGGCGGCTGATCGAGGATGACGTGCGCGCTAGCGTGATCGAAGAGAAGGCGTGAATTCACGGGTTGCAACCACGTTCCTGTCGTGCTTGACCTTGCCGCGACTGGCGACGAAATAATCGCGCCGACAGCGTCAATAATCGAGAGGAACGCCTATAATGAGCAGGAACCACATTACGCGCAGGCAATTTTCGACGGCGGCATTAGCCACGGCCGCCGGAGCGATTGCGATGCCGCATTTTGCCCGCGCGCAGCAAAACTACCCGACCCGGCCGGTGCGGTTCGTTTTGCCGTTCGGAGCGGCCGGCGTTGCCGACATCACGGCGCGCCTCGCGGCCGAAAAGCTCGGTGACAAATTCGGCCAGAGATTCGTGGTGGAAAATCAACCTGGGCCGGGCGGCATCGCGGCGGCTCGTGCCGTGCTCTCGCAGCCGGCCGACGGCTATACCATCGGGCTCGTCACCAATGGAACCTCGATCAGTGTCGCCATCTACAAGCAACTGCCGTTCGACCCGGTGAAGGATTTCGCCTGTATCTCGACCATTGGATATTTCGAGCTGGTGTTCTGCACCAATGCGACGTCCGAGTTTAAAACGCTGCAAGATTTCATCAAGGCAGCACGCGCCCAGCCCGGCAAGCTCAACGTCGGGACGATCAATGTCGGCGGCACCCAGAACCTTGCGGCGGAACTGTTCAAGGCTTCGGCTGGGATCAACTTCCAGATCATCCCCTACCGCAACACCCCCGAGGTCATCGTCGCCGCGCTGCGCAACGACGTGCAACTCATGGTCGACTTCTACGCGCCGCTGAAAGGCTCGCTGGTCGACAAGAAATTGCGGCCGCTCGGCTCGAGCGGGACCAAGCGTTCGCCGTTCCTGCCCGATGTCCCGACGGTCGCGGAGGCCGGTGGCTTCCCGTACGAGGTGACGTCATGGAACGGCGTATTCGCGCGGGTCGGCACGCCGGCGCCGATACTCGATCGGCTCAATAAGGCGATCCACGAGGTCGTGGCGATGCCCGACGTACAAAAGCGCTATGCCGACCTCGGCATTGAGGCAAAGGCGAGCACACCCGAGGAGCTCAAGGCCCGGCTGGTTGACGACATCAAGAAGTGGTCTGCGGTGATTGAGAAGGCCGGCATTCCGAAGCAGTAAAGCGAAGCTTAGCTCTGTTCGTTCTGTATGAGCCCGCGGCCTGCCGCGGGCTCTTCGTTTGCGTGCGCGCCGTAGCGCGGTACCGCAGCAATTACATCGACGAACAGGCACCGGTCCAGCAATTAAGCCGTGCAAAAAGCGCGCGCGGCCGCATTGCGCGCCCGCAATACAGTGCTTCCGAACATGAATACCACTCACGAAAACTATTTACGATTCGAATCACGCTTCTCACTTGGAAATACGTTACTTCCGGCCAAGCCCTGTTAGAATTTTTATAGATTAGCCGATTCGGCTGGTCCGACACCATGGAGGGGATCCATGAACGCGGCGGTTCTAGGGGGGCTGGTAGAGCAGTGGGTTAGGCGGTGTCAATTGGTCGCCACACAGTATCAGTTGCGGCAGGCTATCAATCTGAAGACCGAAGTCGAACGGCTGGTGGAGCAGGCGGAGCGGCAGGCGCGGTCGTTGGAGGATAGCGGCGCGCTGTTTCTGGCAAAGGTCGAGAGCAGGCTCGATATTACGGCGCACATCGCCGGAATTCCCGAGCCTCTCAATCCCGACAAGCTGACCGATCCTCAACGTAATTCTCTCGGTCGGGCCGAGGCCTTGCACGCGCTGGCGGATGCTTTTGGCGATGCTGCCGAACGGCTCAGGCCGGGAGCCTGATCGCCTATTCAGGTCGCTGCCCGCGTAGAGTTCAGCGACTGATAGCCAGACGGGGCGAGCCCTGGGGGACATCCGACCCAGGTGAACGTGCGGCACATGGCCAATGTGGATCGCCTTTAGCAGGCTGGGGCTAAAGCATTGGTTCGGCGAAGTTTCTTGCCCTGCAGGGGCGGAATGTCGACCGGGAAAATCAATACGGTGTGTGATGGCCATCACATTGGCTCCACCGAGTGACGTGTAGACCTCTCGCGAGTTCGTCGGGCCCGCCCGGCAGTGGAGGGAGACCTGTCATGATCCATGCCGCCATCAAAAGAACCGGGATTCTCGCTATCGTTGTCTGCGCGTGTGTCGTGATCGTGCCGGCATATCTTCTGCACGCCCACGGCAAGGCCGTGAAGGAGAACGCGCGGGCGACATCGGCGGCGACGGAACAACGTCCAAGTATGCCGAACCCGGTCAGGCTTGCCGACCGCATGCTGTTCGACAAGATGTTCAGCGCGACCCGGCCATCGGCCCAGCTCCAGCGTGGGACACGTTGATCGCGGCTTCAGAAGGCGCGTGGCCTCCGCGATCTGGGCTGGACAAAGTGAGCACTGGCGACCCCGGCTGGATTCGAACCAGCGACCTTCAGCTTAGAAGGCTGTTGCTCTATCCCCTGAGCTACGGGGCCGTCGCGGCTGGATGTATTGTGGATGCGGTGATTTGGCAATCTGCGCCAAATTTGGCAATCGGCGCAAAGTGGCAACGACAAGACGGTCCGGCGTGCTCCGTTTGCTGGCCGGTAGTCGTCGCGGAACGTCCCGGTGAATTTTTCTCCAGTCGCTATCCGCCAGGGATTTCGTTGCGGAAATGAAATGCGCCTTGCGACATATTGTATCCGCTATGTCAGCCTTGCGCGGAGCGTTCCGGGCTGGCGGCGGCGGTGATCAAGAGGCGGTTCGCCGGGGGCGTAAAACGGTGCCGCTTCAATGGCTTGCTTAGGCTATCCGGCGCGCTGCCGTGGCGCCGCTCGGCACCGGCCGGTGCGCCGACAGGTGCAAATTCGTCACGACCTCGACATTTTTGCGCGGTCATGTTGACACGCTCGCACGGACTGTCCCCAACCTGCGTGCCGGAGGTTTCCCCATGCTCGCGCTTGCCCGCGGTGTTCTTGCCGCCGCGATCGTATTGTTGCTGTCCGTTCCTACCTTTGCCGCCGACAAGTCCTTCAAACGTGACGATCTGACCGACGCGGCGATCAAGCTCGAAGCGCAGATCAAGACCGAGGCCGGCCAGGTCACCAAGACCGCCGCCGCGCTGCGGCGGGAAGCCGACGCGGCGTTCCAGCGCAACGACTTCCGCAGCGGCTTGCAACTGCTCGGGCAGATCGTGGTGGTCGCACCGGACGACAGCGCGAACTGGCTGCGGCTGGCGAAATCCGTGCTGCAGGTTCGCCCGAGCAACGATGGCGAGCGCGCCTTGCTGCTGGAGCGCGCCGCAACGGCCGCCTACATCGCCTATCAGCGCAGCACCGGCAACGCGAGCGAGGAAGCCGACAGCCTCGTGGTGATCGCGCGCTCCTATGCCGATCGTTCGGTGTGGCGCCCGGCGCTCGATGCGCTGCGCATTTCGCTCGACCTGCGCGAAGTCGCAGAGGTGCGCCAACAATACGAAAGGATGCGTGAGAACTACGGATTCCGGCTGCTCGATTACACCGTCGATTCAGACGCTGCGTCGCCGCGCGTATGCTTTCAGTTCTCAGAGAATCTGGCGGGCAAGCGCATCGATTTCTCGCCGTTCGTCGCCGTCGCCGGCCAGGACAAGCCCGCGCTCACCGCGCAGGAGCGCCAGCTTTGCATCGAGGGCCTCAAGCACGGCGAGCGCTACTCCGTGACGCTGCGCGCGGGCATTCCCTCGCTGGTGAAGGAGACGCTGGCGAAATCGGCCGAGTTCACCGTCTATGTGCGCGATCGCAAGCCGGTCGTTCGGTTCACCGGCAAGTCCTACGTGCTGCCCCGCGTCGGTCAGCGCGGAATTCCGGTGGTCAGCGTCAACACCTCGGCGGTCGGCCTTGAGATCTATCGCATCGGCGACCGCAACCTCATCGACACGGTGATCGGACGCGACTTCCAGCGCAACCTCGACCGCTACGATGTCGGTCGCCTCACCGAAGAGCGCGGCGCCCAGGTGTGGAAGGGCGAGATGAAGGTCGAGCAGGTGCTCAACGCCGACGTCACCACCGCATTTCCGGTCGGCGAAGCTATCCCGCACCTCTCCTCCGGCGTCTACGTCATGGTGGCGGAGCCCGCCGGCGGCAACGCCGACAGGTACGAGGAACTGGCGACGCAATGGTTCATCGTCTCCGATCTCGGGCTCACGGCGTTCTCCGGCAACGACGGCATCCATGTGTTCGTCAACTCGCTCGAGACCACGCAGGCTAAAGGCGCGGTGCAGGTCCGGCTGATCTCCCGCAACAACGAGATCCTTGCGACCAAGCGCACCAGCGATACCGGCCACGTGCAGTTCGAGGCCGGCCTGACGCGGGGCGAGGGCGCGCTCGCGCCCGCTCTGCTGGTCGTCAACGATACCCGCGGCGACTACGCCTTTTTGAGTCTCAAGGCCCCGGCATTCGATCTCAGCGACCGCGGCGTGTCCGGCCGCCAGGTGCCGGCAGGCCTCGACGCCTTCGTCTATGCCGAGCGCGGCGTTTATCGCTCGGGCGAAGACGTGCACGTGACGGCGCTGCTGCGCGACGGGCAGGGGATCGCGGCGGTCGGCGTGCCGCTCACGCTGGTGGTCGAGCGGCCCGATGGCGTCGAGTATCGCCGTGTCGTCGCGCCCGATCAGGGCGTCGGCGGACGCAGTCTGACCGTCCCGCTCGTCAGTTCGGCGCCCACCGGCACCTGGCGGGTGCGCGCCTTCACCGATCCCAAGCGCCCGCCGGTCGGCGAGGCGACGTTCATGGTCGAGGATTACGTGCCCGACCGGCTTGAGTTCGATCTCGCCTCGACGGCAAAAAACATCTCGCGAACGACGCCGACGGAGGTCACCATCGACGGCCGCTATCTCTACGGCGCGCCGGCCGCCAAGCTCGAACTGGAAGGCGAGATGGTGGTCAAACCGACAACCGAACGGCCGAATTTCGCCGGCTACCAGTTCGGCATGATCGACGAAGATGTCGAAGCCAGCCGGCAGCCGCTCGAAAACCTCCCCGAGACCGACGCCGACGGCAAGGCGCGCTTCTCGCTCTCGCTCGATAAGCAGCCGGTCACCAGCCGTCCGCTGGAGGCGCAGGTCACGGTGCGTATGAACGAGCCCGGCGGCCGCGCGGTCGAGCGCAAGCTCGTGCTGCCGGTCACGCCGGCGACCGCGATGATCGGCGTCAAGCCGCTGTTTTCCGGCCGCTCATTGCGCGAGGGCGACAACGCGAACTTCGATGTCGTGCTCGCGGCTCCGGATGGGACGCCGACGGCGCGCAGCGGCCTGCGCTACGAACTGCTCAAGATCGAGACCCGCTACCAGTATTATCGTCGCGACGGCGCCTGGAACTTCGAGCCGGTGAAGTCGACCAAGCGCGTCGCTGATGGGAAGTTCGATGTCGTCGCGGCGTAAGCCCGCCCGCATTTCGGTGCCGTTGCAGTGGGGCCGCTATCGGCTCGAAGTCTCGACCCCCGAGCGAAATGGACCGCTGACGTCGGTCGATTTCGATGCCGGCTGGTACGCCGAGGCGACCGCCGACACGCCCGACCTGCTCGAAGTCGCGCTCGACAAGCCGGAATACGCACCGGGCGACAGCATGACCGTCGCCGTGACCGCACGCACGCCCGGGCGGGTCACGCTCAACGTCGTGAGCGATCGGCTTATCAGCACCATCACCCAGGACGTGCAGGCCGGCGTCGCACAGATGCGCGTTCCGGTTGGCAGCGACTGGGGCAGCGGCGCCTATCTGGTCGCCACGCTGCGCCGGCCGCTCGATGCCCAGGCGCAGCGCATGCCCGGCCGCGCGATCGGCGTGCAGTGGTTCGCCATCAACCGCAAAGCCCGCACCCTGGCGGTCGATCTCAGCCTGCCGCCGACGATACGGCCCAACAGCGCGCTGAGCATTCCGGTCAAGATCGACGGGCTCAGCCCGGGAGAGGACGCGCGTGTCGTCGTCGCCGCGGTCGACGTCGGCATTCTCAACCTGACGAACTACAAGCCGCCGGCGCCCGACGACTACTATCTCGGGCAGCGCCGGCTCACCACCGACCTGCGCGATCTCTACGGCCAACTCATCGACGGCATGCAGGGTGCGCGCGGTCAGATCAGGACCGGCGGTGACGGCGGCGGCGCCGAACTGCAGGGCTCGCCGCCCACGCAGAAGCCGCTCGCGCTCTATTCCGGGATCGTGACCGTCAAGGCCGACGGTACGGCGGACGTGGTGTTCGATATTCCGGATTTCGCCGGTACCGCACGCGTCATGGCGGTGGCGTGGAGCAAGGACAAGGTCGGCCGTGCCACCGGCGACGTGACGGTGCGCGATCCGGTGGTGCTGACCGCGACATTGCCGCGCTTCCTGCTCAATGGTGATCGCGCTTCGATGCACCTCGATCTCGATAACGTCGAGGGACCGGCCGGCGATTATGCGATTGCGGTCAGCAGCGACGGTCTCGAGCGTCGTTGGAAACGCCGCGCCGCAGACGCTCAAGCTCGACGCCAAGCAGCGCAGCGCCGTGACCGTGCCGCTTGTGGCATCCGGTTCCGGCACCGCGAATGTGACGGTGAAGATCAGCGGTCCGGGAGGCTTCGCCATCGAGCGAAGCTATGCACTCGCCGTCAAACCGGCGACGCAGATCCTGGCCCGCCGAACGATCAAGCCTTTGGCGAAAGGCGAGAGCGTCACGCTGTCGAACGACCTGTTCGCCGATCTGGTACCCGGCACGGGGCGCGTCGCGCTCTCGGTCGGACTGTCGTCGGCGCTCGACGCTGCGGCGCTGCTCTCGGCACTCGACCGCTATCCGTTCGGCTGCTCCGAGCAGATTGCGAGCCGCGCCTTGCCGCTGCTCTACGTCAATGATCTGGCGTCGTCGGCGCACCTCGCGTTCGATACTTCGGTCGACCAGCGCATCCGGGAATCGATCGACCGGCTGCTGGCGCGACAGGGTTCGAACGGATCGTTCGGATTATGGTCGGCGGGCGGCGACGACACTTGGCTCGACGCCTATGTCAGCGACTTCCTCACGCGCGCGCGAGAGAAGAAATTCGACGTGGCGGACACCGCGTTCAAACTTGCGCTTGAACGCTTGCGCAACTTTGTCGGCAATGTGCAGGACCCCGCGAAAGACGGCGGCCGCAGTCTGGCCTATGCGCTCTATGTGCTGGCGCGCAACGGCGCGGCGCCGATCGGCGACCTGCGCTATTATGCCGATACCAAGCTTGATGCCTTCGCGACGCCGATCGCAAAGGCGCAGATCGCCGCTGCACTCGCCATGCTTGGCGACCGTACGCGGGCCGAGCGCATCTATGCGGCGGCGCTGGCTGCGGTCTCCCAGCCGCCGCTGCCCGACCAGGGCCGCAGTGACTACGGTTCGACGTTGCGCGACGCCGCGGCGCTCGTCACGCTGGCGTCGGAGGGCGGTGCGCCGAGCGCCACCATCAGCAACGCCGTTCAGCGGGTCGAGGCGGCACGCAACCTCGTGCTCTTCACGTCGACGCAGGAAAACGCCTGGTTGGTGTTGGCCGCCCGTGCGCTCGCCAAGGACGCGCAGTCGGTCGCCCTCGACGTCAACGGCGAGACGACCAAAGGCGTGCTCAACCGCAATCTACGCCCGGACGATCTCGCTCAGCCATTGAAGGTGACCAATACGGGTGAGGGAGCTTTGCAGGCGGTCGTCACCGTCTCGGGCGCGCCGATCGTTCCTGAGCCGGCGGCCGAAAAGGGCTTCAAGATCGAGCGCAGTTACTACACGCTCGCCGGCAAGCCCGCCGATGCAACGAAGGCCAAGCAGAACGACCGTTTCGTCGTGGTGTTGCGGATGACCGAGCCGCAACCGGAGTTCGGGCGGATCATCGTCGCCGACTATCTGCCGGCCGGCTTCGAGATCGACAATCCGAGGCTCGTCTCGTCCGGCGAAACCGGCCGGCTCGCCTGGATCGAAGACGCGCAGGAGCCGGTCAACTCCGAATTCCGCGACGATCGGTTCAGCGCGGCGTTCAATCGCAAGGCGGGTGATCCTTCGGTGTTCACGGTTGCTTACGTGGTGCGCGCGGTCTCGCCCGGCCGTTACGTGCAGCCACAGGCGTATGTGGAGGACATGTACCGGCCCGACCGTTTCGGCCGTACCGCGACCGGCGCCATCGAGGTGACGCCGGCGCGGTGAGGGCGCGAAGAACATGAACAGTTCGATCCGTAAATGCGTCCGGTGTGCGATGACTTCGCGTCGAGTTCGGTGTTCACCTCTCCCCAGAGGGGAGAGGTCGCCGAGCGTAGCGAGGCGGGTGAGGGGGGCCGGATGTTAGATCATCGCAAGGCTTCGAACCCCCTCACCCCAGCCCTCTCCCCTCCGGGGAGAGGGAGCAAATCGAGCGTGCGACGCGCTTTGCACCTCACGGTCATTTCGGCGTCGCTGGCAGTAGTGATGCTGGTTGGTGTGTTTATCTGGTGGATCGTGGCGCTCGGGCCGGCGCCGCTTGGCGAGAATCTCGCCTACTCTACTCTGGTGGTTGATCGCGAGGGACGCCTGCTGCGGCCGTACACCACCAGCGAGGGCCGGTGGCGGCTGCCGGCGACGCTCGATAGCGTCGATCCGCGCTACGTCGATATGTTGCTGGCCTACGAGGACAAACGCTTTCGCTCGCACCATGGCGTCGATCCGCTTTCGCTCGGGCGCGCTATCTCCCAACTGCTGACCAATGGCCGTATCGTCTCGGGTGCCTCGACGCTGACCATGCAGGTGGCGCGGCTGCTTGAGCCGCGCGCCGAGCGCAGCTTCACGGCGAAGTTTCGCCAGATGGTGCGCGCCATCGAAATCGAGCGGAAACTCTCCAAGGACGAAATTCTCGCGCTCTATCTCAGCCTCGCGCCCTATGGCGGCAATCTCGAAGGGGTCCGCGCCGCTTCGCTGGCCTATTTCGGCAAGGAGCCGCGTCGCCTGACCTTGGGCGAGGCGGCCTTGCTGGTCGCGCTACCGCAATCGCCTGAGCAGCGCCGGCCCGACCGCTCGGTCGAGCGCGCCCGCAATGCCCGCAACCGCGTGCTCGACCGCGTCGCCGCGGCCGGCGCGGTGCCGATGGATGAAATCGCACGCGCGAAGCTCGAGCCGGTGCCCGAGGGCCGCAAGCCGATGCCGGTGCTTGCGCCGCATTCGGCCGACGCCGTGGTGGCGGCCGCGCCGGCGCGCCGCCTTCATCAGCTCACGATTGAGGCGCCGCTGCAGAAGACGCTGCAGGAACTCGCCCGCGATCGCGCCCGCGCGCTCGGTCCCGACGTCTCGGTCGCGATCCTCGTGGTCGATCACGGCAGCGGCGAAGTCCTGGCGCGCGTCGCCTCGGCGGACTACTTCGATGCCCGCCGCGCCGGTCAGGTCGACATGACGCTGGCGACGCGCTCGCCGGGCTCGACGCTCAAGCCGTTCATCTATGGCCTGGGTTTCGAGGACGGTCTCATTCATCCGGAGTCGCTGGTGGAGGATCGCCCGGTCCGTTATGGCGGCTATGCGCCGGAGAACTTCGATCTCACCTTCCAGGGTACGGTGTCGGTACGGCGCGCCTTGCAGATGTCGCTCAACGTGCCGGCGGTGGCGGTGCTCGACCGTGTCGGCGCCAGCCGGTTCACCGCGCGGCTGGTGCAGGCCGGTGGCGCGCTGGTGCTGCCGAAGGGCGAGGTGCCAGGCCTCGCGATGGGCCTTGGCGGCGTCGGCATCACGCTCAACGACCTGGTGATGCTCTATGCCGGATTGGCGCGGCTCGGCACCGTCGTACCGCTCGTCGAGCGGCTCGACGATGTGCATGACGCGCCGGTGCCGCGCCGTCTGCTGGATTCGGTCGCCTCCTGGTATGTCGGCAACGTGCTGCTCGGCACGCCGCCGCCGGAGAACGCCGCCGGCGGCCGCATCGCCTACAAGACCGGCACCTCGTACGGTTATCGCGATGCCTGGGCGGTCGGCTTCGACGGCAAACGCACCATTGGCGTCTGGGTCGGGCGGCCGGACGGCGCGCCGGTGCCGGGCATCCTCGGCCGCACCGCTGCGGCGCCGATCCTGTTCGACGCCTTCTTCCGCACCGGGCGGCTGCCGGCGCCGTTGCCGAGCGCACCCCCGGGCACGCTGGTCGCATCGAACGCGAAATTGCCACCGCCGCTGCAGCGCTTCCGGCCCGCCGGTTGGGCCGGGCAGGGCACCGAGCCGGCGCTGCGCATCATGTTCCCGCCGAACGGGGCGCGGCTCGAACTCGCGACCGCCCCTGACGGCAGACCCGATCCGGTGGCGCTCAAGATCACCGGCGGCGTCGGCCCGCTCACCGTGCTGGTCAACGGTCTGCCGCTCGACGACGCGCGCGGACGCCGCACGGTCTTCTTCGAACCGGAGGGGCCGGGCTTCGTGCGGCTCACCGTGATGGATGCCAAGGGCGCAACCGACAGCGTCATGGTACGGTTGCAATAGCGCGACAACTGCAAGGGTCCTAGCCGGTTTTCAAGCGAACCGACGGCGTATAGGTTGCGGGCGGAAACGCTCAAGCAACGAGGATCAAAATGTTGTTGGATCACCGCACCTACACGGTCCGCGCCGGCACCCTGCGCAAGCAGATGGCGCTCTACGAGAAGCACGGCTGGGCGGTGCAGAAACGTCATTTTGGCGAGCCGTTGGCCTGGATCGTGTCGGAGACCGGCGACGTCAACTCCTACGTCCACATCTGGGTCTATGAGGACGCCGCGGACCGCAACCGCAGACGCGCCGCGCTGTACGCCGACCCGGAGTGGGTGGCTTATATCGAAAAGAACGCCGAAGCGGGATACCTGCTCAAGCAGGAATCCAAGTTGATGTCGCCCGCGCCGTTTGCGCCCATCAAGCGCTGATCGCTCGCGTCACGTTACCGGCGCAAGCTCGCGCTTAAAGGGAGAAAACGGCCGTGTTCAAATCACGCATTGTCAATCTGCTGGGAATTGCCGTCGTCAGCGTCGCACTGCTGGCCGCCGCCAGCGCCCAGGATTTTCCATCTCGACCGATCAAGCTCATCATCGGCTTCGGCGCCGGCGGGCTGGGCGACGTATCCGCGCGCCTGGTGATGCAGAAGATGTCGGCATCGCTCGGCAAGCCGATCATCGTCGAGAACATGCCGGGGCCGGGCGGCATGGCGGCCGCCGCCGCTGCGGCGCGCGCGGCGCCTGACGGCCACACCATGCTTTGGGTCAGCGGACAGAACGCGATCAGCCCGTCGATCTTCAAATCGCTGCCTTACAAATGGTCAGACTTCGAGCCGGTCACGACGGTCGGCGTGTTCGACTTCGTGATCGTGGTTGACAAGACAAGTCCACTCAAGACCGTGGGTGATGTCATCGCGGCGGCGAAGAACAATCCGGACAAGTTCAATATCGGCACCATCAGCGTCGGCAGCGCGCAATACCTCATGGCGTCGCTGTTCCAGTCGATGGCCGGCATCAAGGCGACGATCGTGCCATTCCGCACGACCGGCGAGTTGGTGACCGCGCTGATCTCCAAACAGATCCAGGTCGTGTTCGAAACCGTGCCGGGCGTGATCGGCCAGGTGCGAGGAGGGGCGCTGCGCGCCGTCGGCATTTCGTCGGCCGCCCGCGTGCCGTTCCTGCCTGACGTTCCGACGGTGGCGGAAAGCGGCGTGCCGGCCTACAAGATCTCGTCGTGGAACGGCATCGTGGTGCCGGCCAAGACGCCAAGCGACATCGTGCTGCGGCTCAACAAGGAGATTGCCAGCGCGCTCGCGGTGCCTGAGGTGAACAAGCGCTATCTCGAGCTGGGCATTGACCCGCGCACCAGCACGCCGGAGGAGTTGCAGAAAATCTACCAGACCGACGTGGAGCGCTGGCGCAAGGTCATCGCCGACGCCAATATCCCGAAACAATGATCCGCCCGAAGGCGCAGGAGATGCAGTGATGAACACCGTTCCGAAGATCGACATCGCAACCGCCCAGCCGGCGAATGGCATTGACCCGCTGGAGTGGCAGACCCGCGTCGATCTCGCCGCGGCCTACCGGCTGGTCGATCTCTACGGGATGACGGACCTGCATCTCAACCACATCTCGGCGCGGGTGCCGGGCAAGGACGAGCACTTCCTGATCAACCCGTTCGGGATGATGTACGAGGAGATCACCGCGTCGTCGCTGATTAAGATCGATCTTGCCGGCAACATCATCGCCAACTCCAATCCTGACTATGGGATCAACCTGCCGGGTTATGTCATCCACAGCGCGATCCACGGGGCGCGCCACGATGTCGGCTGTGTCCTGCATACCCACACCAATGCCGGCATGGCGGTGTCGGTGCTCAAGTGCGGGCTGCTGCCGCTCACCCAAACGGCGATGCGCTGGGGCAAGGTCGCCTATCACGATTTCGAAGGCGTCGTGGTCGATCTCGGCGAGCAGAAGCGGCTGGTCGACAATCTCGGCGACTGCGAGGTTCTGATCCTGCGTAATCACGGTCTACTGGCGGTGGGGCAGACCATCGGTCAGGCGTTCAACAACATCTATCGCCTGGAGCGCGCCTGCCAGACGCAACTGCTGGCGATGGCGTGCAACGCCGAAATCAACATGCCGCCGCAAGAGGTCGTCGCGCGCTCGAACACGCAACTCGCTATCATGCCGTCACCCGACGCCAAGGGTAAACGCCAGCCCCATGGCTCGATGGAATGGCCGGCGCTCAAGCGCATGCTCGACCGCCGCGACCCGTCCTACCGGACCTGACGCGGCCGTCTGCACAGGCCATTTGCGGTTGTCTGATACCGCCGTTTTCGCCTCGCCACCGCCCCGCCGGCCTTTCGCCAGCGGGGCAATTTCTTTATTGTTGCCGGATATTTAGCCAGGGTGGAGCAGATGTCGGTGACGGCCGGCGACGGGCGGCGGCAGGCCGCGGCGGCGCTCGATCTCAAGAAGGTTGTGGACTACGCCACCGGCTCGCACCGCCGCGCTATCGGCATGCTCGTGGTCGTCGCGCTGCTCTGCTTCCTGCCGGGCTTCTTCAGCGTTCCGCCGGTCGATCGCGACGAGGCGCGATTTGCCCAGGCGACCAAGCAGATGGTGGAGGCGGGCGACTACATCGACATCCGCTTCCAGGACGAGGTCCGCTACAAGAAGCCGGTCGGCATCTACTGGCTGCAGGCCGCCGTGGTGCGTGCCGCCGAAGCGATCGGCGTGCCGGAAGCCCGTACGCGCATTTGGCTCTACCGCATTCCGTCGTTGCTCGGGGCGATCGCTGCGGTGCTGGCGACCTATTGGGCGGCGCTCGCGCTGGTCTCGCGGCGGGCCGCCGTACTGGCGGCGCTGATGATGGCGAGCTGCATGCTGCTGGCGATCGAGCGCGCTGCTGGCCAAGACCGACGCCATGCTGCTGTTCACCATCGTCGCCGCCATGGGTGCGCTGGCGCGCGCCTACCTGCCGGAGCAGCGCGACAAGCTCGACGCGGCTGGCCGCTGGAGAGTGGCGGCGGTGTTCTGGACCGCTTTGGCGGCGGGCGTGTTGCTGAAAGGACCCGTCAACCTGATGGTGATCGGGCTGGCGATTGCGACGCTGGTGATCGTCGACCGTTCCGCCCGCTGGCTGCTGACGCTCAAGCCGCTGATCGGCGCCGCCTGGTTTGTCCTGCTGGTGCTGCCATGGTTCGTGGCGATCTTTCTGCGCGCGGGCGACGAATTCTTTGCCTCCGCCGTCGGACAAGACCTGCTCGGCAAAGTGGCGAGCGGCCAGGAATCCCACGGCGCGCCGCCGGGCTATTACTTCCTGCTGTTCTGGCTGACGTTCTGGCCGGGCGCCGCACTTGCCGCGCTGGCGACGCCGGCGGTGTTCGCGGCGCGCCGCGAGCCCGCGGTCAAATTCCTGCTGGCGTGGCTCGTCCCCTCCTGGATCGTGTTCGAACTGGTCGTCACCAAGCTGCCGCACTACGTATTGCCGCTCTATCCGGCGATTGCCATCCTGATTGCCGGCGTCATCGATGCGGGGACGTTGTCGCGTGCGCGCTGGCTTGTGCCGGGCGTGATCTCCTGGTTCCTGCTGCCCGTGCTGGCGGGGCTTGTCGGCCTAACGGCCCTCATCGTGATCGGCCACCAGTTTGGGCTCCTGGTCTGGCCGGTGATCGGCTTGGCCGTCGTCATGGGATTTCTAGCGTGGCGGTTCTATCAAACCGACGGCGCAGAAGTCTCGCTACTGCGCGCGGTCACAGCCGGTATCCTGATCGGCATCGCGACCTTCGGGTTGGTCGTGCCCTCGATCACGCAATTGTTTCCGAGCGTGACGCTCGCACGCATCCTCCGCGACAGCGGTTGCCGTGAGCCGGTCGCCGCCGCAGCCGGTTATCAGGAGCCGAGCCTCGTTTTCCTGGCCGGCACCTCGACCGAGTTGATCGACGCTGCGAGTGCGGCTGAATTCCTGCGTGGCGGCGAGTGCCGCTTCGCGTTCATCGAGGCACGCCAGGAGAAGAATTTCTCGCAGCGCGCCGAAGCGATCGGGCTGCGCTACACTGCCGGCCCGCGCGTCAGCGCGATCAACATCGGGACCGGATCGCCGATCACGATTGCGGTCTACCGTTCGCGGGGTCCACTGTGAGCCTCACCGACCCGATCGCCGCGAAACGGCCAGCGTGGCCGCAATGGGCGCGCGCGAATATTGCCGGCGGGTTTGCCCTGCTCGGGCGTGCGCGGCGCGCCAATGCTTCGGCACGGTCACCTTGGCGTGCGCCGCATCGTCTCGCCATCGGCGCTCTCGTCACATTGATCGTCCTGGCCGGGACAATGGTGCTGCTCGATGCCTGGGCGATCACCGCGGCGCGCCGGCTGCCGCATGGGCTGATCGCAGTCTTCGACGAACTCACCGACTTCGGCAAGTCGAGTTGGTTCCTCTGGCCGATCGGATTGACGCTCATCGTCATCGCGCTCGTTGCCGCGCCATCGCTCCCGCATCGATCCCGGCTCGTCTTAGCGGCCATATCGGTTCGTCTGTCATTCCTGGTTTTGGCGATCGGTCTCCCGAGCCTTTTCGTCAGCATCGTGAAGCGGCTGATCGGGCGGGCGCGGCCGTTCGTCGGCGGCAGTGCCGACCCGTTCCTCTATGCACCGTTCAGTTGGAAGGTTGAGTATGCCAGCATGCCGTCGGGCCATGCGACCACTGCGTTCGCGGCCGCCGTCGCGATCGGAGCGCTCTGGCCGCGGACGCGGGCGCTGATGTGGGTCTATGCGCTGGTTATTGGGGTGAGCCGCGTCGTCCTCACCGCGCACCATCCGAGCGATGTGCTGGCGGGCGCCCTGGTCGGCGCGGTGGGCGCGCTCCTGGTCCGGGAGTGGTTCGCCGCGCGCCGGCTGGGCTTTGCGCGGGGGCCGGACGGCCGCATCTGGCCGCTGCCGGGGCCGTCGTTCCGGCGCATCAAAGGGGTTGCCCGGCAGCTTGTCGCCCCATAAGAAGCACGCGCACCCCGCCCTCCGGCGGCAAGGCGCGGCGGAGATCATGAACGAAACGCCCGGCAAAGACGCCCGACCGGCGGTGTCCATCGTCATCCCGGTCAAGAACGAGGCCGGCAACGTCGCGCCCCTCGTTGCCGAGATCGTGGACGCGCTCGGCAAGTCTCTGAGCTTCGAGGTCATCTACGTCAACGACGGCTCGACCGACAACACCGATGCCGAGCTGACCTTGCTGATGGCGAGCCGGCCATGGCTGCGCCACATCCGCCACCAGACCTCCTGCGGGCAATCGGCAGCGGTGCGGACGGGCGTGCGGTATGCGCGCGCACCGGTGATCGCCACGCTGGACGGCGACGGCCAGAACGACCCCAAGTTCATTCCGGTGATGCTCAAGGCGATGGCGGCGGGCATGCCGCGCGTTGGGCTGGTTGCGGGCCAGCGGACCGGCCGCAAAGCGACCGGCTTCAAAAAGCTGCAATCGCGCATCGCCAACAGCGTGCGCGGTCTGGTGTTGCGCGACGAGACGCGCGACACCGGCTGCGGCCTCAAGGCCTTCCGCCGCGACGTGTTCCTGTCGCTGCCGTATTTCGATGGGCTGCACCGCTTTCTTCCCGCACTGGTCAAGCGCGACGGCTTCGAGATCGCCTACGTGGATGTTGTCGACCGGGTGCGCCTCCACGGCACATCAAACTACGGCCTGTGGGACCGGCTATGGGTCGGCATGCTCGATCTGTTTGGCGTCTGGTGGCTCATTCGCCGCAAGCGCCATGTCCCCGACGTGTTGGAGGTGAAGCGTCATGCTGATTGATCTCGTGCAGTCGGTCGGCGACTACCTGCACGACGTGTTCGTCGCCAAGTTCCAGTGGTGGGTGCTGCTCGGCTATCTGGCGCAGATCATGTTCACCATGCGCTTCGTGGTGCAGTGGATCGCCTCCGAACGTGCCGGCAAGATGGTGATGCCGATCGCGTTCTGGTTCTTCTCGATCGGCGGCGGCGTGCTGCTGTTCGGCTACGCGCTCTACATTCGCGATCCGGTGTTCATCCTGGGGCAGGGGTTCGGCGTGTTCGTCTACGCGCGTAATCTGTATTTCGAACTGCGCGACCGGCGCGCGGCGGCGCACGCGGCGTAAGTTTGCGGCAGGCCGCGCTCGTTATTTCTCCACGAAGGACTTCAGGCGCGCCAAAGCATCGTCCCATTGACCAGACACGCGTTCGAGGTAGCTCTGAAGCTCTTTGAGGGGCTCCGGCCGGAACGCGAACAGGCTTTCGCGTCCGACCCGGATGCTGTGGACGACGCCGGCGACTTCCAGCACGCGAAGGTGCTTGGTGATGGCCTGTCGCGTCAGCGTCGAGCCTTCCGCAAGTCGGGAGATCGACTGCGGCGGCCCCTGGGACAACTCTACGACCAGCGACAACCGCGTTTCGTCGCCCAAAGCCGCGAACACCGAGGCGCGATCCCGCAACTCGGCACGGCGTTTAGACCGAATGCTCAACATGTTGTTCGATGTTCTTCATCTGGGTGGTCCAGCCGCGGTCATTCATTCGGAAGGCCTCGAACTGGCGGTCTTTGGGGATGGCGTCAAAGCCCGATTCCGTCAGGACCAGAATCGTGCCGCCATCCTGCGGTTCAAGCCTGAACTCCACCAGGGTGGTGGGCTCGTTCGAGTAGTCGACCTTGGGATCGATGGCATAGGGATGCCAGGTGAAGGAGAACAGCCGCTCCGGCTCCATTTTCTGCACCGTGGCTTCCCATTTCAGGTGTTCGTAGCCCGGATAGGTCATGTGTCCGCGTGAGAGTTGTCCCGGCACAAACGGCCCTTCGAGCTTCACCCGGAACCATTCGCCGAACTCACGGTGGTCAGTCAACGCACGCCAAACCCGTGACACGGGCGCTTTGAGCTCGATCCGCTTCTCGATGACATCGCTCATTCGCAACCTCCTGGTTGCGCGACACTATCGAGATGTCGACCGCAAAACGCAACCGTTTTGTTGCGTTTATCCCAAGGCCCGCTGGCGGCTGCAGCAGGCAGAAATTCCAATTCTTTCCGGATGAAATTCGCACTGCGGTATAGCCTCCTTGCGACGATCTAACTGCTTCGCATTGCACTTGAAGATTGCGAGGATGGCGGGAAGGGGCGAGTATTCTCAGGTTTGAAAATCATCCGGGAATGCCGGACCAAGAAAGAAAACGGGAGGACGCTAAAATGAAACGATGGTTCATGCTCGCATTTGCCTGCACCGCAATCTCGTTTGGACCGGCGCAGGCGCAGGAGGTCACGTTACGCGTGCACACCTTCATGCCGCCGATGGCCAACCCGGTGAAGCATTTCCTCATCCCGTGGGCGGAGAAGATCGGCAAGGAGTCCAACGGCCGCATCAAGGTTCAGGTCTTTCCCTCCATGCAGCTTGGCGGCAGGCCGACGGAGCTGCTCGCGCAGGCACGCGACGGCGTGGTGGATATTGTTTGGACCTTGCCCGGTTTCACGCCCGGTGTGATCGTCAAAGACGAGGTGTTCGAACTGCCGTTCATTCATCGCGACACGCGTTCGACGGTCCTGGCGTTGCAGGATTTCGCCGAGATGCACTTGAAGAAGGAACTGGAGCCCTATCACGTGCTCCTGGTGCACGCGCAGGCCGGCTCACTCTACATGACGAAGAGCGCGATCAACGCGGTTCAGGATTTCAAGGGCCTGAAACTGCGCACGCCTTCGCGCACCGCCGCCTGGACCGTCGAGGCGGTCGGCGGGGTGCCGGTGCAGGTTTCGCTTCCGGAACTTGCGCCGATGTTGAGCAAGGGCACGGTGAGCGGCGCGGTCCTGACCTACGAGATCGCACCGGCGGTGAAGATGCAGGATTTGGTCGACAACTTCACGACCTTCGCGGGGGAGCAGCCGCGGATGGCGACGACCGTCTTCATGTTCCTGATGAACAAGCAGAAGTACGAGAGCCTGCCGGCCGACCTGAAAAAGGTGATCGACAACAATGCCGGCCGCAATCTCGCGCCTTTCGCCATTCAGGTCTGGGACATGATCGACCAGGACGGTCTGAAAGTGATGCATTCGAAGCCGAAGAACAAGTTCGTCACCTTGAACGCCGCGGAGACGGACAAATACCGCAAGCTGGTCGCGCCGGTGTTTGCCCGGTTCAAGGACGAAGTGGACAAGAAGGGCGGCGACGGCGCCAAGGTGATTTCCGACGCCCAGGCGCTGGTGGCGAAATATTCCGCCAAGTGAGATTTGCGCCGGGTCATGCGCCGCGCGCAGATCGGGCGAACGGCGGCATCCTGAACGGTGCCGCGTCGCTCATCCCGCCGCCGCCATCGCGGCAAAGCCGCGTTCCAGATCGCCGGTGAGGTCGTCGACGTCCTCGAGCCCGATGTGCAGCCGTATCGTCGGCCCGCCGGGGGCCCACGGCGTCGCGGTGCGGAAGCTCGCGCAGTCGAACGGGGTGGCGAGGCTCTCGAAGCCGCCCCAGGAGGCGCCCATGCCGAACAGCTTGAGTTCGTCGAGGAAGGCGTTGACGGCGGCCTCGCGCACCGGCTTGAGCACGATGCTGAACAGGCTCGAGGCGCCGGTAAAGTCGCGCTTCCAGATGGCGTGGCCCGGGTCGCTTTCGAGCGCGGGATGCAATACGCGCAACACCTCCGGCCGCCGCTCCAGCCAGCGCGCCACTTTCAGGCCCGACTGATGCTGGTGCGCAAGGCGCACGCCCATGCTGCGCAAGCCGCGCAGCGCCAGATAGACATCGTCGGGCGCGACGCAAATGCCAAGCTCGTGCACGGTGTCGTTGAGGCGTCCCCAGGTGGCCTCGTTGGCGGACACGGTGCCGAACATGATGTCGGAATGGCCACCGATATATTTGGTGCCGGCCTGGATCGAGAGATCGACGCCGTGTTCGAAGGCGGCGAAATAGAGCGGGCTTGCCCAGGTATTGTCCATCAGCACGGCCGCGCCCTTGGCGTGCGCCGCCGCGGCGATCGCCGGGATGTCCTGCATTTCGAATGAGAGCGAGCCGGGTGCTTCGACGAACACCGCGCGGGTATTCGGCTGGATCAGCGCGGCGATGCCGGCACCGATCAGCGGATCGTAATAGCTGGTCGTGATGCCGTAGCGTGCGAGCAGGCCGTTGCAGAATTTGCGCGTCGGCAGGTAGACGCTGTCGGTCACCAGCACATGATCGCCGGCTTTGAGCACCGAGAGCAGCGCGACCGAAATCGCCGCAAGCCCGGACGGCGCGAGCGCCACGCCGGCGCAACCGGGACCTTCCAGATCACGCAACGCAGTTTCCAGCGCTTCCGACGTGGGCGTGCCATGGCGCCCGTAGCGGTAGCGCGCACGGCGCGCACGGAAATCCTCCGCAGTCGGATAAAGCACCGTGGAAGCGTGATAAACTGGCGGATTGACGAAGCCGTGATTGGCGGCGGGATCACGGCCGCCGGTCACCAGCCGCGTTGCAGCCTTGAGCGGCGGATGCGAGGGATCGGCTGCGGTGGTCTTGGTCATGGCTATGTTCCCTGCGCATGGCGTGGCGAGGTCATGGCGATCCGCGGCGCGAGCGTCAACCCCTTGACCGCGGCACCCGATCGGCCTGACATTGCGCCGAA
This sequence comes from uncultured Alphaproteobacteria bacterium, assembly GCA_963756715.1. Classification (GTDB taxonomy): domain Bacteria; phylum Pseudomonadota; class Alphaproteobacteria; order Rhizobiales; family Xanthobacteraceae; genus VAZQ01. Next base: position 354,564 of record CAVWOV010000015.1, on the reverse strand, counting down.
GATTGCAGCGAGGTTGGCGCAGACGCTCGGGGAGAGCGGTGCCTCACTCGAATGGGACACGTTCGCCGAGGTCGGTGGAAGAGTTCCAAAGATGCGACTCCGATTCACCTGAAGTTACGGACAACGCTTGACAAAGGCTATCCCATGAAACGCGTGAATCTCGTCCTCGGCGTGGTGGCTGCGCTCTGCTTCTCGGTCGCGGCGGCCTCGGCCCAGACGCTGAAGGCGGTGAAAGATCGCGGCTCCCTGATCTGCGGCGTCAGCCAGGGACTGCCGGGATTTTCCAATCCCGACGACAAAGGCAACTGGACCGGTTTCGACGTGGACTTCTGCCGCGCGCTCGCCGCGGCGATCCTGAACGATCCCACCAAGGTCAAGTTCACGCCGCTGTCCGCCAAAGACCGGTTCGAGCCGCTCAAATCAGGCGGCATCGACGTGCTCTCGCGCAACACCACCTGGACGCTGTCGCGCGATGTTGCCTACGGTAATTTTACGGGCGTGACCTACTATGACGGCCAGGGCTTCATGGTGCGCAAAGCGCTGAAGGTGAATTCGGCGCTCGAACTCAATGGCGCGTCGGTCTGCACCCAGACCGGCACGACCACCGAGCTCAACCTCGCCGATTTCTTCCGCGCCAACAATATGAAGTACGAGGTGATCGCGTTCGGCACCGCCGACGAGACGGTCAAGGCCTACGAGGCGGGCCGTTGTGACGTATTCACCACCGACGTCTCGCAGCTTTATGCCGAGAAGCTCAAGCTCACCGTGCCCAACGACCACGTCATCCTACCGGAGGTCATCTCCAAGGAACCGCTCGGCCCGCTGGTGCGTCACGGCGACGACCAGTGGTTCGATGTCGTCAAGTGGGTGAACTTCGCGATGCTCAACGCCGAGGAACTCGGCGTGTCGTCGAAGAGCATCGATGACGCGCTCAAGTCGAACCAGCCCGAGATCCGGCGGCTTCTGGGCCTCGAAGGCAACTACGGCGAACAGCTCGGCCTGACCAAGGACTGGGTGGTCCGCATCATCAAGCACGTCGGCAACTACGGCGAAGTGTTCGACCGCAATGTCGGCGCTGGCTCGAAGCTAGGCATCAGCCGCGGGCTCAACCGGCTCTGGACCAAGGGCGGCATCCAGTATGCGCCGCCGATCCGCTAGTCGCACCGGTTACGCGCCGGCTGCTTCGGTGGCGCCCATCGCGGCCGCGATGGCGTCCATGCTTGATGCATCGATGCGGACCAGGCCGTAGCGCAGCCGCGCGCCCCAGTCCTTGCCACTCAATGCAAAGCCCGGCTGTTCAAGCAGCGGGCGGATTGGCGTGGGCGTTGCTTTGAAATAGCGCACGTCGAGCCGGAACGGACGAAAGCCGCCGCCCATGTCGCCCTGATAGACCTCGCCCGGCAGGACGACGCCGATTGCTGTGAAGCATTGCAGCTTGTCTTTTCCGCCCAAGGTCTCGCTTGGCGAGTAGTAGGCGATCCGGTCGCCGGGCGCGATCCGGCGTAGCGGCGCGCCCTTGCCATGGCCGACCTGCATGATGCCGAGCTTGAGCCCGCGCCGGACATGCTCGGCGCAGGCGACCGCGATCCAGTTCTGGCTCTCGGTGGTGCCGGTATTGGGCTTGGGCATGGCGAGTTCCTTCGTGTTCGACACAAAATGTCCTAGACGAAGGCACTGACAGTTTCTGTCAGGAGCGGGTTATTAGATTTGCTCGGGAATGCCCTCGATTTCCCGCCATTCCGCGAGCAAGCTGCGCCGTCGCCGCGGATAGCGCTCGCCGAGGGAAATCGCTCGGACGATGCGATCGGTCCGGAAGTGCCGGAAATCCTGCCGGGTCTCGCACCAGGCGGCGACCACCAATGCTTCATCGAAGAAGCCGATTGCGAACGGCCAGATCGTGCGCTCCGTGGGCCGGCCCTTGCGGTCGGTATAGGAGATGCGCAGTTTGTGTTCGGCGCGAATCGTTCTGCGCAGATCGGACAAGCCCGTCTGTACCGTCGCGACCTGCTTGCCGGGGCCGGCCAGCAGGCCGATGTCGCCCGCCGTCTCGCGCAATTCCGCCGGCAATACGCTCGCGATCTTGGCGAGCGCGTCCGCGGCCGCGTCGCTGAGCATATCGTCACCGCGTTGGGCGACCCAGCGCAGACCCAAGACCAGCGCTTCGATTTCATCGTGGTCGAACATCAGCGGTGGCAGCAGAAAGCCGGGACGCAGCACGTAGCCGAGGCCGGCCTCGCCCTCGATCGGCGCGCCTTGTCCGAGCAGCGTGGCGATGTCGCGATAGATGGTGCGCTCCGACACGCCGAGTTCCGCGGCCAGACTGGCGGCCGTTACCGGGCGCCGGCGGCGGCGCAGAGCCTGGATCAGTTCGAGAAGGCGCGCGGAACGGGACACGTCGGAATGTTTGCTTCAAATTGACGGACCGGCGATAGTACCCCAACCGGGATCGCGGATCATCCGAGCACCGATGTTATCAGGTGATCGGAAAACGGCGCGGAGGGAGTATTGGCGAGCGAAGCCGAACACGCTCAAGCGCCGCCGCGGGTCGCGTTCTACAACAACCCGAAAATCCGCTCCTATGGCTATCAACTTGTTCTGCTCGCAGTGGTGCTGTGGTTCGGTACGGAATTCGTGCTCAATGCGCGGTCCAATCTGGCGGAGCAAAAGATTACCAGCGGATTCGGGTTCCTCGAGAACACCGCGGGCTTCAGCGTCAACCAGACCCTCATTCCCTATAATGAAACCGACACCTACGGCCGCGTCTTCCTGGTGGGTCTGCTCAACACGCTCTTGGTGTCGGGGTTGGGGATCGTGTTTGCGACAGTGCTCGGTTTCCTCATCGGGATCGCGCGGCTCTCGCCGAACTGGCTGGTCGCGCGACTTGCCGGCGCCTATGTCGAGTGCGTCCGCAACCTGCCGCTGCTGTTCCAGATCCTGTTCTGGTACCTCGCGGCGATCGGCACACTGCCGGGACCGCGCCAGAGCATTTCGCTGTTCGGCGAAATCTATCTGAACAATCGCGGATTCGTCATTCCAGCGCCGATTCCCGGTGAGGGTGCGCGCTATGTCGGTGTGGCATTCCTCCTGGGTGTTGCGGCTATGATCGCGCTGCGAATCTGGGCCAGGCGCCGGCAGGATCGGACCGGGCAGCGGTTCCCGCTATTCTGGGCGGGGCTTGCGCTGGTGGTTGGGCTGCCGCTGATCGTGTTCGCCGCGCTTGGATTTCCGCTGCGCTTTGAGATGCCGCAACTCCGCGGCTTCAATTTCGTCGGCGGGCTGCGGCTGATTCCGGAATTCGTTGCGCTGCTGATTGCGCTCAGCACCTACACCGCCGCCTATATCGCTGAGGCGGTGCGTGCCGGCATCCAGGCGGTGGCGCGGGGGCAGACCGAAGCGGCCCATGCGCTCGGCCTCCGGCGCGGACTGACGTTGCGCCTCATCGTCGTGCCGCAAGCAATGCGCGTCATCGTGCCGCCGCTCACCAACCAGTATCTCAACCTGACGAAGAATTCTTCACTTGCAGTCGCCATCGGCTACCCCGACCTTGTCGCGGTCTTTGCCGGCACCTCGCTCAACCAGACCGGCCAGGCGATCGAAATTCTCGCGATCACGATGGGCGTCTATCTCACCCTGTCTTTGGCCACCAGCGCATTGATGAACTGGTACAACGCCAGGATCAGGGAGGCACAGCGCTGATGGCGACCGCCTTGCAACCCGCATTCGTGCGCCACGACCTGACCGAGCCGGAGCCGCCGCCGGTCGTGATCAGCGGGCCATTCGGATGGATGCGGCAGCGGTTATTCGACGGTCCGTTCAATGCGACACTGACCGTCTTGGGCGTTGCGCTCATTGTCCTGCTTGGCTGGCCGTCGATCAAATTCCTGCTGATCGATGCGGTCTGGACAGGGTCGGATCGTGTCGCTTGTTTGCGGGAGACCGTCGGCCACGAGGTCGGCGCCTGCTGGCCGTTCATCACCGCCAAATTCGCGCAGTTCATGTACGGCTTCTACCCGGAGAGCGAGCGCTGGCGGGTCGATCTCACGTTTGTGCTCTGCGTGATTCTGTTGGTGCCCCTGCTGATCCCGCGCGCGCCGTGGAAGACGCTCAACGCGGTGCTGTTTTTCGGCGTCTTTCCGGTCGTCGCGTTCATCCTGCTGGTCGGCGGCATGTTCGGGCTGCCGTATGTGGAAACCCGCTTGTGGGGCGGCCTGCTGGTGACGCTGGTCATTACGTTTACGGGCATCATCGGGTCCCTGCCGCTCGGTATCCTGCTGGCGCTCGGCCGCCGTTCGGAGCTTCCGATCATCCGCACGTTGTCGATCGTCTTTATCGAACTCTGGCGCGGTGTTCCGCTGATCACCGTGCTGTTCTTCGCCACTTACATGCTGCCGCTGTTCCTGCCCGATAGTTGGCGCATCGACGGGCTGTTGCGGGTTCTGATCGGGGTGGTGCTGTTTGCCGCTGCCTACCAGGCGGAAGTCGTGCGCGGAGGTCTGCAGGCGGTTCCGCGCGGCCAATACGAGGGCGCGATGGCGCTGGGCCTTGGCTACTGGCGGATGACCGGACTCGTCATCATGCCGCAGGCCTTGAAATCGGTCATTCCGAACCTGGTCAATTCGTTCATCGCACTGTTCAAGGACACGACGCTGGTGCTCATCGTCGCGATCTTCGATCTGCTCGGGCAGTTGCGCGCCGCGTTCGCTGACCCCAACTGGGCGACTCCCTCGACGTTGTTCACCGGATTTGCATTCGCCGGCATCATCTATTTTCTCGTGAGCTTCGGCATGTCGCGCTACGCCTTGGCGATGGAGCGGCGATTGAACACGGGACACGCGCGGTCATGAGCGACGACGTGCAAAAACCCAAGCGACGCGCGTCGCGATCATCCGGCGTTGCACTCGACATGCGCACCACCACAAACGAAGTGGCGGTCGAAATTGCGGGCCTCAACAAGTGGTACGGGGCGTTCCACGTGCTGCGCGACATCGATCTCAAGGTGATGCGCGGCGAGCGTATCGTGGTCTGCGGTCCGTCGGGCAGCGGCAAGTCGACATTGCTGCGCTGTATCAACCGGCTTGAGGGTTGGCAGCGCGGACGGGTCGTCATCGACGGCATGGAACTGACAGACGACCTCAAGAAGATCGACGAGGTGCGCCGCGAGGTCGGCATGGTCTTCCAGCAGTTCAACTTGTTTCCCCATCTCACCGTGCTCGACAACTGCACGCTGGCGCCGATTTGGGTTCGCAAGACGCCGCGCAAGCAAGCCGAGGAGGTAGCACGGCATTTTCTGACGCGGGTGCGTATCCCTGAGCAGGCCGACAAATATCCAGCGCAGCTCTCCGGCGGCCAGCAGCAGCGGGTCGCGATCGCACGCGCGCTCTGCATGCAGCCGAAGATCATGCTGTTTGATGAGCCGACCTCCTCGCTCGATCCGGAGATGGTCAAGGAGGTGCTCGACACCATGGTCGAACTTGCGCTCGACGGCATGACCATGCTGGTGGTGAGCCACGAGATGGGCTTTGCCCGTCAGATCGCGAGCCGGGTCATCTTCATGGATGCCGGCCAGATCATCGAGGCGAACGCGCCCGAGCCGTTCTTCTCTAACCCGCAGCATGAGCGCACCAAGCTGTTCCTGAGCCAGATTTTGCGGTGAAGTTTCCGGCGCGTCCGGGATTTTGCGCGCCGGCTGTTGCATCCATTGGTTGAAGGCGCTGGTATGTGGGGTCGTGGTAACCGCGGGAGGAACCCATGAGCAACGCCAACATCGCGCTGGTCCAGAATCTCTACGCCGCCTTCGGCAAGGGCGACATGCCGGCTCTGCTCGCCGGAATGGCGGCGGATATCGCTTGGCATTCCGGCGGCCGCGCCTCCGATTTTCCGGGGTTCGGGCCACGCAAGGGGCACGGAGAGGTGCAGGATTTCTTCAAGATCATCGCCGACAACAACGACTTCGCCCACTTCACGCCGCGGGAGTTTTATGCCGCCGACGACAAGGTCTTTGTGCTCGGCGACTACGCGTTGACGCTGAAAAAGTCCGGCAAGAAATTTGAGAGCGACTGGGCGCACATCTTCACCATCCGCGACGGCAAGGTGACCGCCTTCCGCGAGTTTCTCGACACCGCCCAGGCGGCGGAAGCCTATCGCGGGTGATGGCATCTAAAGTTGTGCGTCATTCCGGGTCCGCGCTGCGCGCCGTCCTGGGATGCCAAACAACCGGATGTTCAGCGCGCCAACGGGCCGCAGGCCTTTTTCCAGGCGTCGATGCCGCCCTGGATGTGGCAGGCGGTCGTAATCCCGGAATCCTGCGCCGCCTGCACCGCCATTGCCGAACGTTCGCCAAACGCGCAGTAGAACAGGATGCGGTTACCGGTGGCGCGCGCGAGTTCGTGCAGCATGCCGCCGGGCTGCACGCTGGCGGCAAGTTCGGGGTAGGGGGCATGCAGCGAGCCCGGAATGACGCCTTGTTTCTCGCGCTCGGATTTCTCGCGCAGATCGACCAGCGTCATGTTCGGCCCAGGAAGCATCGTCATCGCTTCGGCTGGGCTCACCGCCCAGCCCTGCCGGGCGATGGCTTCCTGCGCCAGGCCGACCCGCAGATTGGCCGGCACCGCCACATCCATCATCTTTGGATTGGGCAGATTGAGGTTGTTCATCAGGTCGGCATATTGCTCGACCGATTTCACCTGCAGGCGGGGATTGAACGCTTTTTCCTCGCCGATGGTCGTGACCGTCTCACCCTTATAGTCGTGGGCGGGAAACACCATGGTCTCGTCCGGCAGCTTGAGCAGCTTGTTGAAGATCGAATCGTATTGCGCGCGCGGGTCGCCGTTCTGGAAATCGGTGCGGCCGGTGCCGCGGATCAGCAGCGTGTCGCCGGTGAACACGCGATCGCGCATCAGGAAACTGTAGGAGTCGTCGGTGTGGCCCGGCGTGTAGAGCACGTCGAGCGCCAAGCCCTCGATCGTGAGCTTGTCGCCTTCGGCAAGTCGCATCGAGACGACGTCGACCTTGCTCTGCTCGCCCATCACGGTGATGCAGTGCGTGCGGTCGCGCAACGCGCCAAGGCCGGTGATGTGGTCGGCATGGACGTGAGTGTCGACCGCCTTGACCAGTTTGAGATCGAGTTCGTTCACCAGTTGGATGTAGCGGTCGACCTTCTCGATCACCGGATCAATAATCAGCGCCTCGCCGCCGTGCCGGCTGGCCAGAAGGTAGGTGTAGGTGCCCGACACACTGTCGAAAAGCTGACGGAAGATCATTGCCGCCTCGTAGGGAATGGATATCCCCGATCCTCTCCTTTCAATATAAGGCTTCCAGGCCGCTCGAAACAGGGCGAAGAGATTCCGCGCGTCAGGGCTTCGCCTTCGGCTCGATGGGCATGTCGCCACTTGCTCCCCATTCGGACCAGGAGCCGTCGTAGAGCGCCTTCGGCGCCTTGCCGATGGCATCGAGTGCGAACCAGAGCGTGGCCGCGGTCACGCCCGACCCGCAGCTGGTGACGATCGGCTTGTCGAGATCGACCCCGCCGGCCTTGAAACGCTCGGCGATCTTTTCGGGCGCAACAAGGCGGCCGTTCTCGATCAGTTCGGTCACCGGCACGTTGAACGCACCCGGCATGTGGCCCGAGCGCACGCCCGGCCGCGGTTCGATGGCCTCGCCGCTGAAGCGATTTGCCGGCCGCGCGTCGACGACCTGAGCGGATCGGTCCGCGAGCGTTCGTGCAACGTCGGCCATGCCGGCGACCGCGGACTTATCGAGCGACGCCTCGAACGCGCGCGGCGCGGGCTTGACCTCGCCGGCTTCCAACGCGCGGCCTTCCGCCTGCCACTTCGGTAGTCCGCCGTCGAGAATGAATACATCGCGCGCGCCGAAAATCCGGAACGTCCACCACACCCGTGGCGCGCCGCCGAGGCCGGCGCCGTCATAGACCACGATGGTGTCGTCCTTGCCGATCCCGAGGGCACCAGCGTCGCGCGCAAATTGTGCGGCGCCGGGCAGCATGTGGGGCAGCGACGTGGAGTGATCGGCGACAGCATCGATGTCGAAGAACACCGCGCCCGGAATGTGTCCGGCAAGATATTCCGCCCTGGCGTCGCGTTTGAGCGCCGGAAGATAGAACGAGCCGTCCACCACGGTCACGCCGGGCTTGCCGAGTTTATCGGAAAGCCAGTCCGTTGAGACGAGCCAGCGGGAGGGGAGGCTTTCGTTTGGCATGCTTTGGAACCTTCAAAATTGGGCGAGTTCACGCAAATGCGATCCGCACCCGCCGGTTCTGTTTGCCCTTCTTCTCGATCTGAGTCACCCGCACATTGCCGATCTCGCCGGTGGAGCGGACGTGGGTGCCGCCGCAGGGCTGCAGGTCGTAGCCGACGATCTCGATCAGCCGCACGCGGCCGGTGCCCATCGGCGGCTTCACCGACATGGTCTTGATCAGATTGGGCTTGGCCGCGAGTTCGTCGTCGGTGATCCAGAACGAGCGCACCGTGGCATTGGCGGCGATCATCTCGGCGAGTTTGCCGTTTATCTCGTCCTTATCGAGACCGGCCTCCGGAATGTCGAAGTCGAGCCGCCCGTCGGTGTCGCCGACCGCGCCGCCGGTGACTGGATAGGGCAGCACCGCAGAGAGGAGATGCAGCGCCGTGTGCATGCGCATGCGCGGGTAACGCCGCTCCCAGTCGATGGCCACGTGGACCGGCTCGCCGGCCTTGAGGCTGATGCCATCGGTGACGGTGGGGATGTGTGCGATCTCGGTCTTTGCGGGGTCGGTGTAGCCCGCGTTCGCGATCGGGATCGCGTCGCCGGTCGCTGTGGTGAGGACGCCAGTGTCGCCGGGCTGGCCGCCCGAGGCGGCATAGAACACCGTGCGGTCGAGCGCGACGCCGCCGGCGTCGGTCAGTCCGACCACGATGGCGCTGCACTCTCTGAGATACGAATCGTCGCGAAACAGGCAATCGGTCGGCATGACGGCTGATGCCTCCAGGAAATCGGCTCAGGCCTTTTCGTACGGGACCGTCACGTCGGATCGCCGCTCAAGCCAGGGAGGAACTGGAAGCCCCTTTTCTCGCAGGAATTCCGGGTTGAACAGCTTCGACTGATAGCGTGTGCCATAGTCGCAAAGGATGGTGACGATGGTGTGGCCCGGCCCCAGTTCCTTGGCGAGCCGGATGGCGCCGGCCACGTTGATCCCGGTCGAGCCGCCCATGCACAGCCCCTCGTGCTCCAGCAGGTCGAAGATGATCGGTACCGCTTCGGAGTCGGGAATCTGGTACGCGGTGTCGATCGGCGCGTCTTCGAGATTCTTGGTGATGCGGCCCTGGCCGATGCCTTCCGTGATGGAGGAGCCCTCCGACTTCAGCACGCCCGTGGTGTAGTAACTGTAGAGCGCGGCGCCCATCGGATCGGCCAGCGCGATGCGCACGTTTCGGCTGCGTGCCTTCAGCGCCATCGCGATACCGGCGAGCGTTCCCCCGGTGCCGACCGCGCAGGTGAAGCCGTCGACCTTGCCGTCGGTCTGGCGCCAGATTTCCGGCCCGGTGGTTTCGATGTGGCCCTGGCGGTTGGCGACATTGTCGAACTGGTTCGCCCAGATCGCGCCGTTGTCCTCGGTCTTCGCCAGTTGCTCGGCGAGCCGCCCGGAAATCTTTACGTAGTTATTGGGATTGGAGTAGGGGACCGCCGGCACCTCGACCAGCTCCGCGCCGCACAGGCGCAGCATGTCCTTCTTCTCCTGGCTTTGCGTCTCCGGGATGACGATGACGGAGCGAAACCCCATGGCATTGCCAACCAGGGCGAGGCCGATGCCGGTATTGCCGGCGGTGCCCTCGACGACCACTCCGCCCGGCCGCAACGTGCCCTTGCGCACCGCGTCCTGGATGATGAACAGGGCGGCACGGTCCTTCACCGACTGCCCCGGATTCATGAATTCGGCTTTCCCAAGAATGGTGCAGCCGGTCGCCTCGGAGGCGCGCTTGAGGGTGATCAACGGCGTATTGCCGATGGCCCCGACAACTCCGTCGCTAATCTGCATTGGCCGATCCGATGGGTCCGAAGAGAACCGACCGTAAAGGACGGCCCGCGCCCCGACAAGGTTTCGGGCAGGCCTACCGACAAGGGCCGGGAAGGCCACCTCGTGGCCCGCCAGGCGCAGGCATTCGTTCGAACGCAGGGAAATTTCGCAAGGTTGCTGAAACCATGGCCTTGTTTTCAGCGTCGCCGTATCCCGGTATTCACCGATTTTTTGCTGCCGTAACGGAAGGTGGCGACAATGGAAATTGTCAGCGGCGTGTGGTCGCAAGCACTCTTGTTCGGCAGTGGCTCAATGAACCTCGACGTCAATACGCTTTTTCTCGTGACCATCTATGTCGAAGCGATTCTCGGCCTGCTTTTGCTGTTCGCGTGGGTTCAGAACACCCACATCCAAGCGGTTGCATGGTGGGGCTCGGCCGATCTCATGCGTGCCGGGTCTGTCGTGCTGTTCGGCATGCACGGATCGGTGTCTGACGCGATCTCAATCGATCTCGCGAACGCGCTGCTGTTCCTGAGCTTCGCCGTCACCTGGACCGGTGCGCGGGTGTTCGATGGACGCCCAGTGCTGCCGATGTATCTGGTGGCCGGCTCCGTTGCATGGCTCATCGTTGCGCATCTGCCGGTTCTCGATGCGCTTGATCTGCGGTTCCTCGTCGCATCCGGCATCATCACCACCTACACGTGGCTTACCGCCTACGAGTTCTGGCGCGGACGCAGCGAGCCCCTGGTTTCGCGCTGGCCGGCCATTTTCATGCTGTTTGCGCACGGCGCGCTCTTTCTGCTGCGTACGCCGTTGTTCGCCATCCTGCCGTGGTCGACGGCCAGCGAGGTGATCGGCAGCGTCTGGATCACGGTTCTCAGTTTTGAAGCGTTGCTGTTCACCATTGCGATCGCTTTCATCCTGCTCGCCATGGCAAAGGAGCGCACCGAATACCGGCAACGGACCGCGGCGATGATTGATCCGCTGACCGGGATCGCCAATCGCCGCTCGTTTTTGCAAGACGGTGCCGATTTGGCGAAGCGGCACACATCCAGTTCGCGCTCGACCGCGGTTCTGCTGATCGACCTCGATAACTTCAAGTCGATCAACGATCGCTTCGGACATGCCATCGGGGACCGCGTGCTGCAAGTTTTTGCCGAAGCCGCGAAAGGGGCCATACGATCAACCGATCTTCTTGGCCGGCTTGGCGGAGAGGAATTCGCGGCCGTGCTCTATGATGTCGGCCGGGACAAGGCGGTGGCGCAGGCTGAGCGGATCCGTGCGACATTTGCCGAGATGGCGAGCGAGGTCGACGGGCGGCCGGCGGTGGCCGCAACGGTGAGCATCGGCATCGCGCTGAGTCAGGATCAGTCGCTCGACATGTCCGCTCTGCTCGCGCAAGCTGATCAGGCGCTCTATTGTGCCAAAGAGCGAGGCCGCAACCGCGTCGAGGTCGCGACACTCGATCTCGTGCGGCGCCGGCGCGATGCGGCAGCAGCACCAGCGGCTGACGACAGGTCTTCGGCCCAGAGCGCCGCCTGAAAGGCGGTCCGCGCGGACTATTTCGCTTCCTCAACCCGGGTCAGCGTTGCGGGTCCTTGGCCGACGATGAGCACCCACGCTTCTTCGTTCTTGGCGCCATCCCAATGCACCTGCTTGCCGAAATGGGTGACGAAACTGCCCGTCGGCATCGCAACCATGCCGTCCTTGTCGACTTTGTTCCCGGTCGCCACCCACCATGTGCCCTTGACCACCGTGATGAAGCGATCGTTGGGATGGAAATGCGGCTTGCTGAAGTTGCCCGGCTTGAAGCGGTTGAGCGCAACGTACAGGCCGGCCTTAGTCGGGTCACCGTGAAGGACGACCTGGTTCACGGCTGCGGCGCCGGTCGGGTCGCGCCACTTGTACTGGTCGGGCAGCGTATACGCGACCGCCTTGGGATCGAGCTTGGTCAATCGGCCGTCGATCGGCGGAACCGGGGTGCTGGTGCCGGGACCCTCGCCGAAGATCATGAGCGTGGTGTCCTCGTTCTTGGCGCCATCCCAATGCACTTGCTTGCCGAAATGCGTCACGAAGGCACCTGCGGGCATCGGGACGCTGTTGTCGATGTCGTAGGTCGGCCCGCTGCCGACCCACCAGGTGCCGCTCAGGACCATGATGAAGCGGTCGTTCGGGTGGAAATGCGGGCGGCTGAAGTGGTTCCCCTTCAGCCATTTGTTGAAGACGACATAGAGTCCGGGCTTTGACGGATCGCCAAGCATCACCGCATTCTGCGAGCCCGCCGCCGATGGCGCGCTCCACTTGATCTGATCGGGGAGTTTGTAAACAAGCGCCGCCGGATCGAGTTCGGCCGCCGATGCTGTGATGGTCAGGCTGACGCCAAGCGCCGGCGCGACAAGCGCGAAGCGCCACCAATGGGTGAACATGCTTTCCTCCCTGTCGTTAGATTTTTTCTCGGTAACAGGTACGGCAAGCATAGGCCGCCTGCATGTCCCGGCAAGTGCCGTCCCCGCAGGTCACAAAATTCATATAAGCGGTTTGTAGGTAATGAACGGAGCGGCGCACGCGGATGCGGCGTGGGCAGCCTCCCGCAGTCGGTCCCACGGTCAGTCGGTTCTAATTTCGCCACAGCTGTTCGACAATCAGGCAATGGCCGCCTGACAAGGTTCAACCGCGCGGGGAGAGATGCGATTATGATCGGAAAATCGACGATGACCCGTCGCGGCATTCTCAAGGGTGGGGTCGCACTCGGAATGGCCGGCCTTGGCGCGCCGCCGGCATTGGCCGCGCCTGCCCCGGTGCCCCGCCTGCCGGCGCGCGGCAATATCGTGATTCGCAACGCCTATGTGATGACCATGGAACCTGGCGTTCCCGACATCATGGGCGGCGACGTGCACATCAAGGACGGCATGATCATCGAGATTGGCCAGTTCATCAAAGCGACGGGCGCGACTGCGCTCAAGGGCGACGGCATGATCGTGATGCCCGGCCTGATCGATACACACTGGCACATGTGGAATACGCTGCTGCGCAGCATGTCGGGCGACAAGCCGGAGCATGGCTATTTCCGCACCACCTCGGCGCTCGGGCAGCAATACGAACCCGCCGATATGTACCAGGGCACGCGGCTCGCGGCCGCGGAGGCGATCAATTCCGGCATCACCTTCGTACACGACTGGTGTCACAACATCCGCGGACCGGACTATGCCGAGGCAGATCTTAAGGCGCTGCGCGAATCCGGCCTGCGCGGGCGTTTCTCGTATGGCGGCGCGCAGGGCATGCGCAATACTCAGGGTATCGACCTCACAGAGTTCGAACGGCTCGCGCGCGAATGGGCGGGCTATTCCAACGACGGCTTGCTCACGCTCGGCCTTGCCTGGCGCGGGATGGGCGGCAACAATCCGGCCACAGCGATTGCGCCCGATCTCTACAAGGCCGAGATCGGCGCTGCCCGCAGGTTTGGTCTGCCGGTTTCGGTCCACGCCAGCGGCTCGCGCGCGGCGGTCGGCCAAGTCGATACCATCGCCAAGGCCGGGCTGCTCGACAAGGACATGCAGATCATCCACGCCATCGTGGTGACGCCGGGCGAGATCAAGGCGATCAAGGCAGCCGGCGCTACCGTCAGCATTTCGCCGTTCAGCGAACTGCGGATCGGTTTCGGCATCCCGCAGATCTCGGCGTTGCTCGATGCCGCAATCCCCCTCGGGCTGTCGATCGATACGGTCGAACTCACCGGCAATGCCGACATGTTCGGCATCATGAAGCTCGTGCAAAATCTCGCGAACGGCCAGAGCGAGAGCGAGTTCAAGCTCAACGCACGCCGGGTCTTGGAACTCGGCACCATCGAGGGTGCGCGCTGCATGGGCGTCGCCGACAAGGTCGGCTCAATCAAGGTCGGCAAGCGCGCCGACGTCATTATGGTTTCGACACGCGACATCAATCTCGGGGTGTTCGGCGATCCGGCGCACATGCTGGTCACCGCGGCCCAGCCCTCGAACGTCGATACCGTCATCGTCGACGGCCGCCTGCTCAAGCGCTATGGCAAGCTCGTCCACCTGAACGCGGCGCAGGTGGTGTCTGAGGCGGGGGCGGCAAATATGGCGTTGCGCAAGCGCGCCGGTTGGTGGTGATATGGTAGTGTCAAGGGTCCGCAGACGAAGCGATCCCGGATGCTGCATTAGATGATTGTAAGCCGGCTGACCGGCTGCTAAAGCGCCCTCAACGTCATCCCAACAATCAGCGAGTACAATGAAGCGCAGCACCGATCGCATTCTCACTACGCATGTCGGCAGCCTGATTCGGCCGCAACCGTTGCAGGACTTTTTACGCTCCAAGCAATCGGGCAAACCATTCAACCAGGAACTCTATGACGCGTGCCTGACTAAGTCGGTCGCCGACGTTGTACGCCACCAGGCCCAGACCGGCGTCGACGTCATCAGCGACGGCGAATTCGGAAAATCCATTAGCTGGTCACAGTACGCGCTCGAACGCCTCAGCGGCTTCGAACGTCGGCCGGTGAAGTATGGCGGCAACCCATTCCAGCGCGGCGCCGATCGGGAGCGCTTCTCCGAATTCTATGCCGAGCTCGACGCCCGCGAGGAGCCTGCCACCAGGATGGACTCGGTGTGCGTCGGACCGATCACGTATACCGGGCAGGCGGAACTCAAGCGTGACATCGACAATTTCCAGGACGCGCTCAAGCACGTTCAGGTCGAGGAAGCCTTCATGCCGGTCGCGGCGCCGGCGAGCGTCATTCCCGATCGCAAGAACGAATACTACAAGAGCGATGAGGAATTGCTGCACGCCATCGGCGCCGCGATGGCGACCGAATACCGCATGATCGTCGAGGCGGGTTTCATACTTCAGCTCGACGACGCGCGCGCGGCGGTGACCTACGACCGCATGGTGCCGCCGGCGAGCTTGGCGGACTACCGCAAATGGGTCGAGATGCACATGGACGTGCTCAACCAGGCGATCGCCGGTCTGCCGCCCGAGCGCATCCGCTATCACGTCTGCTGGGGAAGCTGGCCGGGGCCGCACACCACCGACGTGCCGCTAAAGGACATCGTCGACCTGATCCTCAAGGTGAAGGTCGGAGCCTATGTGATCGAAGGCGCCAATCCGCGCCATGAACACGAATGGAAAGTTTGGCGGGACGTGAAGCTGCCGGAGGGCAAGGTGCTGATCCCCGGCGTCATCAGCCATGCCACCAACGTGGTGGAGCATCCGGAACTGATCGCCGAGCGCATTGGCCGCTACGCCGGGCTCATCGGGCGCGAGAACGTGATTGCCGGCACCGACTGCGGTTTCGCGCAGGGACCGTTCTACCGGCGCGTCCACCCGACGATCATGTGGGCCAAGCTCGAAGCGCTCGCCGAAGGCGCCCGGCTCGCGAGCCAGCAGTTGTGGTCGTGAGGATTACGTCTGGTTGTCACCATCCGTAAATACGGACGATCCAGTCTCTGCCAACTGCCGTCAGCGGTTATCAAGGCTGGATGCCCGCTTGCGCGGGCATGACAACAACCTGTACCCGCGCGACGGGCGTTCTTACAGCTCGCGGCCAAGAATTTTGTGGTCGACCGAGAGAGGGCCGCTGCCGCGGATCAGGAAAAACAGCGCACAGACACCGATCAGGATCGGATATTCCATCCCGCCCCCGCTCCAGAAGAAGCCTTTGGCAGACGTGAACTTGATGGCCATGATCATAAAAATCAGGATCGCGGCCGCCGCAAAGCGGGTAAACAGTCCCAGGACCAGCATGATGCCGCCGACGAACTCGGTCAGACCAACCAGCGTGCCCCAGAACATGCCCGGATGGTAGCCGAGCTTTTCGAACAGCGCGGCATTTGCCGTGTAGCCCATGCCGCCGAATGCCCCGAACAGCTTCTGCATGCCGTGCGGAATGAGCACGGCGCCGAGGGCGATCCGCAGGATCAGCTCTGCGCATTGATTGAACGTGCTGTAGAATCCGCCGAGCGCAGGAATATAGAGTTGTGGCGTGGTGTCAGCCATGATTTGCCCCTCGATGCGTTTCCCTGGCTTGCGCCTTCACCGCTGCCGGTGGGCGGAAACCGCGCCCTTTAGCAAGGCGCTATATGTCATCAGCTTAGCGACGCGGACAGGGTGTGCAAAGGGGATTGCTGCCCAACCTCCGCCTTCGACGCGGACTGATTGTCTTGCGCCCGACGTATCGAGCGTAGCCGCGCGTGGGCGCGTTATTCTGCGGCGCTTGCTGCCGCGCGCGCCCGAACCGCAATCGGCGCGTGTTCACGGTTCGCGTCATCCCGGCGCTTGCGGGCGAGCGCGGCCTCGCCGCCCTCGGTCGCATGATAAAGGTCGAGCGCCTCGAACTCGTCGGCCTTTGGCGCCGCGATCGCGAGATCGCTGTAGGTCCAGCGGTCCGGAGCCGCCAGCGTCTCGTCGAGAATGGCTTTGCATTGCCGGTAGACCGACCAATAGCGCCACATCTTGACGAGCGTCCCGCCCCAATAGCGCGGATAGAACACGAATACGCTCTCGCGCGGCATTCCATGTCGCCGGTCGCGCCGGAATTTCAGCCGTAGCGCCCCGCCTTCGAGCGGATGCACGCCCTCGAACAGGACCATCAGGTAGAACCACAGGATCGTCGAGAGCGTGGTGCCGGGCCGCCCGAGCTTGCAGGCCGCCGAACGGCGCAGGATCGTGCGGATGTGATCGGGCGTGTAATAAGCGTCCCAAGCTGCGCGATAGGCCTCCTCCCATTCGGTATCCGACATCTTCGGGTGATGCGCCACGCGATGATTGAGGTCGTACTTGTTCATGTCGGGATCCATCCAGATCCCTTTTGTCCAGAGCACCTTGTGGTCTTCGGAACCGGGCAGCGGCGTTAAAAAGAAGAACTCGAGAATATCGAGCGGCAGCTCGCGCTTGATGATCTCGATATCGCGGACGATCGACTCCTTGGTATCGCCCGGAAATCCGAGAATGTAGCCGGCATAGGTGATGGCGCCGTGCTCGCGCCATTTCTGCAGCATCTCGCGATATTCGGTGATCTTGTTCTGCCGCTTCTTGGCGGCAATCAGATTGTCCGGGTTGATATTTTCCAGCCCGATGAACACGCGGCGCACGCCTGCCGCCGCTGCCTTCTCGATGAAGTTCGGAATCTTGTGGCAGAGCGTGTCGACCTGGATGGTAAAGCCGATCTTCGGGAATTCCCCATTGCGCAATTCGATCAGACGGTCGAAGAACACCTCCCAATCGCGGTTGCGGGCGAAATTGTCGTCGGTGATGAAGAACCGCTTGATGCCCTCGGCGTAATTCAGGCGAACGATCTGTTCGAGATCATCGGCGGTGCGGAAGCGGCTCTTGCGCCCTTGCACGTTGATGATGGTGCAGAACGAGCACTGGTAGGGACAGCCGCGGCCGAGGTCCACGCTCGACAGCGAGCCGGAGGTGCGCTGCACGTGCTTGCGCGGTAGAAACGGCGCCGGCTCACCCTGCAGCGCGGGCAGATCGTTCATGTAGTTGTAGAGCGGCTTGAGCGTGCCGTTCCAAGCGTCGCGCAGAACCTCGTCGAACCGGCGCTCTTCGGATTCGCCGGCGAAGAACGAAATGCCCATGGCCTGGGCGTCACGCAGATCCTGCGGCATCTCCGGCAGCATGGAGATGCAACCCGACACGTGAAAGCCGCCGATGCAGACCGGCAACCCGGCGTCGAGAAACGGCCGGGCCAGGTCGATCGCACGGGGAAACTGATTTGACTGCACTCCGACGAGGCCGATCAGCGCCTTGCCGCCTTCCTTGCGGATCATTCGGATGATCTGGTCGGGACGAACGCGCCGGTTGGTTTCGTCGTAGGTGTGCAGGCGGATATCGACGTTCGCGTCCGAGCACCAGCCGGCGCCGGGAGTCCTCGGCCAGCCCATTCAGGCAGGCGAGCGTGTTGGACGGAATGGCTGAGCGCACCCACTGGATAGGATAACCGTCGTCGTCGTAGTGGGTCGGCTTTATCATCACGAAGTGGAAGAGAGCCGTGTCACCGCTCGCGGCCGAACTTGACGCCATGGAACTTCCGCCTCAATTGCCGATGAACAAGCCAGTGTAACCCATTCGGGCCGCCATTACGAACCAATTTCCGCGAGGTTTGGGCTAATCGAGTCCCTTGGTCAAACTGGCCGTACCCGGGCCGAGGTGGCTCGATTGCCGTCCCGTTCTCGTCTATGAGCAACGCGCAGGCGGCGAACCGTCCCATTGACGCTGCTGCGGTTGTCTTAGCTTATCGTTGCTCTAAAAGCCGCTCTAACGGCTTCTATCCAGGGAGGAAACAAAATGACTGTGTCACTGCGCCTGCTTGCATTCGTCGTGCCCGCACTCGCGCTGCTTGGGTCCACCGCCGCGCCGGCGCAGGATTATCCGACCAAGCCGATCAAGATCATCGTACCGTTCGGCGCCGGCGGACCGGCCGATGTATTCTCCCGTCAGCTCGGCCAGCACCTGTCTGAGTCACTCAAGCAGCCTGTCGTCATTGAGGACCGGCCGGGCGCGGGCTCAATCATCGGCTCGAATGAAGTCGCGAAGGCGGCGCCCGATGGCTACACGTTGCTGGCGATGTCGAACACCCACACGGTCAACGAGTCGCTGTTGCCCAACAAGCCGTTCCAGTTGATGCGCGACTTCGTGCCGGTGGCCGGAATCAACTCCTCCGACCTGATCATGGTGATCCATCCGGGGGTGCCGGCGAAGAACCTCAAGGAATTCATCGCGCTCGCGAAATCGAAGCCGGGCGAGCTCAATTACGCTTCGTCGGGCACCGGCACGCCGTACCACATGGCGGGCGAGTTGTTCAAATCGCTGAGCGGCACCAACCTTGTCCACGTGCCCCATAAGGCCTCGGGCGAGATGCGCAACAGTGTCATCGGCGGCCACGTCCAGATGGGATTTGATGCCATCACCACGATGGCGTCGAACGTGAAGGCTGGCCAGGTGCGTGCGCTCGGCACCTCGGGCACCAAGCGTTCCTCGGTGTTGCCGGATGTGCCGACCATCGCGGAAGCGGGGGTGCCCGGCTACGAATCCACGATCTGGCTCGGCATCATGGCGCCGGCCGGCACGCCCAAGGCGATCGTCGACAAGCTCAATGCCGAGATCAACAAGGCGATCAACCGCCCGGACGTCAAGGCGGCCTGGGACAAGCAAGGCGCGGTGCCGCTGGTGATGACGCCCGCCGAATTCGATGCCTATCTGCGCAAGGACATCGAGAAATGGGCCAAGGTGGTGAAGTCCGCGGGGATCAAGGCGCAGTGATCATTCGGCTCTGCGCTTGATTCTGCGGCGTGCGAACGGACTGGCCGACCCGCCTTGAAAGGCGGGCCGGTGCCATTTTTCGCGCTCTGGAATGTTGCGAAAGAGCTCGAAACATCGGAAAATGCAATAAAATTAGCCGCATAACCTCGCAGCAGCGCGCACGTTTTCAGGAGGGTCCCCCATGGCATTCGCGGCGACGAAGTTTTCGCTCATCCTGTGGGGGCTGGCCCGGCTTCTCAACTACACGGCGCGAAAGCATCCGGAATTCCGCGAGCGTCTCAAAGAACGCAACCTGGTCGCCCGGATCATGGCGCGGGATGAGGAAGTCGGCCGCTGGTACGAGTTTCGCGACGGTAAAGTGCGATCGGGTTCGGGCCGGCGCAAGAAGGCCGACGTGACGCTCGCCTTCAAGAACGCCACGCTCGGTGCCAACCTCTTGATGCCGCCGATCAACTGGCTCGACCAGATCAACGCCCAGAAGGACTTCAAACTCACCGTCGACGGTCCGGAGGACCTCACCAACTGGTTCGCGCAGACCATCATGGCGAGCCAGTCCGCGGGTCTCGACATCGGCGAGAAGCTGCCCGACGGCAGCATGCGGTATTGCAACATGACGAACGGCGGACCGGTTTTCGTCTACGTCAAGGACGACAAGATCGTGCGCATGACGCCGATCGATCTGGCGGATACCGACGGCGCATCGTGGACCATTCGCGCCCGCGGCATGGATTTCACGCCACCGCGCAAGACCACTCTTGCGCCTCATGGTCAGAATGCCAAATCGATTGTCTATTCGCCCGATCGGCTGCTCTATCCGATGAAGCGGGTCGACTTCGACCCCAACGGTGAACGCAACCCGCAGAACCGCGGCAAGTCCGGATACGTGCGCATTTCCTGGGACGAGGCGCTCGACCTCGTTGGCAGTGAGATCAAGCGGCTCAAGCGCACCTACGGTCCCGGCGTGATGGCGGTGTCACATGGCTCGCATCACACCTGGGGCAACATCGGCTACTACCTCTCCGCGCTGCACCGCTTCCGCAATGCGGTCGGCTACACGCAGATCCATCACAATCCGGATTCCTGGGAGGGCTGGTACTGGGGCGCGGTGCATCACTGGGGCTATACGCTGCGCGTCGGCCAGTCGGAAACCTACGGCACCGTCGAGGACTGCCTGCAGAACTGCGACATGATCGTATTCTGGGCGGCCGATCCCGAAAGCACGTCCGGCTCATACGGCGCGCAAGAGGGGACGGTGCGCCGGCAGTGGCTGAAGAATCCCAAGCTCGGCATCAAGGTCGTGCACGTCGATCCCTACTACAACGCCTCGGCGCAATTCCTGCCGGGCAAGTGGTTCGCGCCCAAGCCCACAACCTCGGTCGCGATGGCGATGGCGATCGCCTACGTCTGGACCAAGGAAGGCCTCTACGACAAGGACTACGTCGCGACCCACACCGTCGGCTTCGACAAGTGGGCGGCCTATCTGACCGGCGAAGAGGACGGCATCGCCAAGACGCCGGAATGGCAGGAGAAGGAAACCGGCGTTCCGGCCAAGGACGTGCGCGCACTGGCGCGTGAATGGGGACGCAAGCGCGTCTATCTCGCGCCCGGCGGCTGGGGTAACGGCCACGGCGGCGCCTGCCGCAATCAGACCGGCATCCAGTGGGCGCGCGTGATGGTGTGCCTCTCGGCCATGCAAGGGCTCGGCAAGCCCGGCTGCAACATGGGCAATCTGCAATGGGGTACGCCGGTCGACTTCCAGTTCTATTTCCCCGGATATTCCGAAGGCGGCATGTCGGGCGATCTCGAAGGCACCGCGCTGCCGATCTCGCTCTATCAGCGCATGCCGCAGCTTCCCACCATGGCATCGACCTTCCAGCGCATCCCACGGCTCTCGACGCCGGAGGCGATCGTCGACGGCAAGGCCGAAGGCTATCCGTGGATCGGCAAGTCGATCGAGCACCAGTTCGCCAAGTTCTCCTATCCGGCGCCGGGTCAGGCGCCGGTCAAGATGATGTTCAAGTACGGCGGTTCGATCCTCGCCACCATGAACAACACCAATCGCTGGGTGCGGATGTATCAGTCGGACGCACTCGAATTCGTCGTCAACCAGTCAATCTGGTTTGAGGGCGAAGCGAAGTTCGCCGACGTCATCCTGCCGGCTTGCACCAATTTCGAGCGCGTCGACATCTCGGAATGGGCGGGGCTCGGCGGTTACGGCCATCACGGCCAGCAGCAGCTCAATCATCGCGTCATCATCTTCCAGGCGCCGGCGATCAAGCCGCTGGGCGAATCCAAGTCGGACTTCTGGATATTCAACGCGATCTGCAAGCGTCTCGGCCTCGCCAACTACTTCTCCGAAGGCGTCAACGAGATCGACTGGGTCAAGCGGCTCTATGAAGCCTCCGATATGCCCAAGGTGCTGTCGTGGAAGAAGTTCATCAAGCGCGGCTACTACGTCGTGCCGGCGGAGAAGGAGAAGCTGCGCGCGCCGGTGTCCTTCCGCTGGTTCTACGAGAACCGCAAGAAGGACGTGCCGGAGGCGCAGCCGCTGCCATCGGATTACGCCGGTGAATATCTCAAGGGCCTGCAGACGCAGTCCGGCAAGCTCGAATTCGAGTGCAACAGCCTCAAGCGCGTCAACGATCCGGAGCGGCCGCCGATCGTCAAATACGAGCCGTCATGGGAAGGCCAGCATTCCGGCGAGATGTTCGAACGCTACCCGCTCCAGATGCTCACGCCGCATTCGAAGTATTCGTTCCATACTCAAGGTGATGGCAAGGACTCGTTCCTGCTCAACATCGAAGACCATCGCGTCAAGGTCGACGGTTACTACTACTGGATCATGCGGCTTAATGCCGAGGACGCCAAGGCGCGTGGCATCAACAAGCACGATCTGGTCAAGGTCTATAACGACCGCGGCGCGGTGATCTGCGCGGCGCTGCCGACGCAGCGTCTGCCGCGCGGCGTCTGCCACGGCTACGAGTTGTCCGCGGTCTACGACCCGATGGGCGAGCCCGGCAAGTCGGTCGACCGGGGAGGGTGCCTCAACCTGCTCACGCCCGAACGCACGCAGACCAAGAGCACGCACTCGATCGCCGGTGCGAATTCGCTCGTCCAGGTCGAGTTGTGGGACCGGCGCGCCGAGCACATGTCGGAAACGTTCGCGCGCATGGAAAAGGACGCCGAGATCAAGCGCACGCTCAAGGCGGCGTCACTGGTGCCCGCGAAGTGATCCTTTCTTACCTCTCCCCGCATGCGGGGAGAGGTCGACGCGCGAAGTGCGTCGGGTGAGGGGGCTCTGATTGTTCCGCCTGTGGCGATCGCCCCTCACCCCGACCCTCTCCCGCACGCGGGGAGAGGGGGGCGAGAGGCCGGTGTTGGAGTTAGAAGATGCAAAAATGGAACATGATCATCGACGTGGCCGAGTGCACGAATTGCAATCTGTGCACACTCTCGGCCATGGACGAATACGTCGGCAATGATTTTCCCGGCTATGCGGCGCCGATGCCGAAGCACGGTCACAAGTGGATCAACATCCTGCAGCGGGAGCGCGGGCAGATCCCGATGATCGACATCGCCTACGTTCCGACCATGTGCAATCACTGTGACGAGCCGCCCTGCATGGAGAAGGGCGGTGACGCGATCAAGAAGCGCCCCGACGGCATCGTGCTGATCGATCCGGCGCGCGCGAAGGGCCGCAAGGATCTCGTCGATGCCTGTCCGTACGGGCACATCTGGTGGAACGAGGAGCTGCAGGTGCCGCAGGCCTGGCCGTTCGACGCCCATCTGATCGACCTGGGCTGGCAACAGACGCGCGGTCAGCAGGCGTGCCCCACCGGCGCGATGCGGGCGATCAAGGTCGAGGATGCCGAAATGGCACGTATCGCGCGCGAGGAAGGCCTTGAGGTCATGCAGCCCGAG
The DNA here is from genome assembly GCA_963756715.1 of uncultured Alphaproteobacteria bacterium. Classification (GTDB taxonomy): domain Bacteria; phylum Pseudomonadota; class Alphaproteobacteria; order Rhizobiales; family Xanthobacteraceae; genus VAZQ01. Next base: position 331,355 of record CAVWOV010000015.1, on the reverse strand, counting down.
CTCGGCGCCAAGCCGCGAGTCTATTATCGCAATCTGTGGCGCTATGAGAAATGCTTCATCGGCGGCTCGCTGTCGGCGGAGACCGACGGCACCGTCGATTGCGTGGAAGGTGCAGCCGTGCGGCTGCTCAAGGGACGAAACCTGGTCGCCGAGACGGTGAGCGACAACTACGGCGACTTCAAATTCGACCGGCTCGACGAAAATTCCGGCTCGTATGTGGTCGAGATATCGGCGCCTGGCCGGAGCAAGAAGTCGGTAGAGGCAAGGCTCGGCGCCAGCGTCAACCTCGGCGAGATCAGACTGTAGCTCCGGCGATTCCGGCCGGGAAGAGTTCGAGCCCGGACCTCAGCAATAATCCAGTGTTCGGGGGCGAGCCGCCCCGCACGGCAGACCGCGGACCTTTACTCATGCTCTATCAGTCGACCCCGCTCGTCTCCCCGGTGCTCGGCGAGATCTACGAGACACTGGCACCCTGGGCGGAAGCGCTGTTGCGTGCGGCTGTGGGCCTTAGCTTGGTACCCCATGCCTTGCGCAGTACCTTTGGAATGTTTCCAAATACCGGTACGAAATCGCACAATCTGACCGAGTTCACGGCGGAGCTTGATAGCGGCGGCTATCGGCCGGGGTGGTTCTGGGCACGCGCCATTGTGCTGACTCAACTGATTTGCGGGCCGCTGCTGGCGCTCGGCCTGTTCACCCGGCCGGCGGCGCTGCTCATCTTTATTTTTCTCTTTGTCAGCAATTTCGAGCGCTGGCGCTTTGGGGGCTATTTCTGGAATCAGATGGGTCTCGAATTCACGCTGATGTGGACCATCGCGGCGTTCTATTTCCTGATCCACGGTGGTGGCGTAATCTCGCTGGATCATCTCCTAATTGGCCGCGAGTTCTGAGCGGGGCTGCGAGACACCCTGTCGCGCAGGGTTGCGGGGACGCGGGACGCTCAGTGCGATATGGTCGGCGCATAAAACGAAACGCCGGGAGAAATCGTATGCGCAAAATCTGGTTCCTTGTCGCCTCCGCCGTGCTCATCGCATTCACGGCGGCGCAGGCGCAGGACTATCCGACTCGCCTGATCAGGCTGATGCACGGCTTTCCGCCGGGCGGCAATGTCGATGTGGTCGCGCGCCTGATGGCGCAGGAGATGTCGAAGGGGCTGGGCCAGACGATCGTGGTCGAGAGCAAGCCCGGGCAGGCCGGCAGCATCGCCGCTGAGGCCATCGCAACAAGTACCGAGCCCGACGGCTACACGATCCTGCTGGTTGCAGGCGCTCACCCGGCAGTCGGCGCGGTGTTCCGGAAGCTCAAATACAATCCGGTCGATGATTTCGAATGGATATCGACCGTGAGTTCCTATCCGTTCCTGATCTGCGTGCGGAAAGACTCGAAATTCAAGACGCTAGACGATTTGTTTGCCGCCGCGCGCGCCAAGCCGAACAGCGTGACGTCTGGCACGGCCGGAATTGGTTCGATCTCGCACATGTCCACCGAGTTGATCAACGGCATGATCAAGGCGAAGATCCTCTCGGTCCCCTATCGCGGCGAGGCACCGGCGCTGACCGGCGTATTGACGGGCGACGTGGACTTTTCGATCACCACCACGACCGGGGCGTCGCCACATATCAAGTCGGGCGCCGTGCGGGCGCTTGGCGTCACCAGCAAGAAGCGCTGGAAGGATTTCCCCGATGTGCCGACACTCGCGGAGTCGGGACTGGCCGGTTTCGACGTGATCTCATGGTCCGGATTCGCGGCGCCGCCGAAGACGCCGAAGCCGATCATCGACCGGCTTCACAAGGAGATCCTGCGCGCGATTGCGGTGCCGGAGGTGCGCACGCGGCTTGAAGCGTTCGGTGCCGAGGTCGGCGGGAGCACGCCCGCCGAGATGCGTGACCTCGTGGCGCGGCAGTTGAAGCTCTGGACCGAGGTTGCCAAGGAGGCCAAGATTCAACTCGATTAGGCTTCGCGCCGGCGGTACATTCGCGCGGGTGACCGCGCGAGCCGCCTGCAGCCACGAGGACAACCTGAACGACGAGGAGGCTCCGCCATGAACGTTCATGCCAAGGTGTCAAACGGGCCGGTCGCAGACATTTCCACCGCGGAATGGCAGGCGCGCGTCGATCTCGCGGCGGTCTATCGCCTCGTTGCGCACTATGGCTGGGATGACGTCATCTACAATCATTGCTCCATGCGCGTGCCCGGCGAGGATCAGAAGTTTCTCATGAAGCGGCACGAGTTGCTGTGGACCGAGGTGACTGCGTCCAATCTGGTCAAGGTCGATATGAACGATGATCTCGACGAGTCCGCAGGCGTCAACCGTCCAGGCTTCACGCTGCATGGCGGCGTGCTGCGCGGGCGGCCGGACGTGAACTGCGCAGTGCACGTGCACAGCGATACCGGGATGGCGCTCGCGGGGTTGCGCAGCGGGTTGCGCATGATCTCGCAGCCGGCGATGCGGTTCTATCAGAGCATCGGCTATCATCCCTACGAGGGCATCACCGAGGACTTCGGCGAACGCGAGCGGATCCTTGCGCATCTGGGCAGCAACCGGGCAATGATCATGCACAATCACGGCCTGCTCACGGTCGGCAAGACGGCGCGTGAGGCTTTCGTGCTGATGAAATACTTGATGGAGGCGGCCGAGATCCAATTGCGGATGGAATCAACCGGCGGCGCGTTGATCGAGATCCCGCCAGACGTCTGTGAGAAGACCGCGGCGCAATACGAGAAGCATGACAGCGGGCGAGGCGCGGCCGACTGGCCGGCATACTTCCGCATGCTGGACCGCATCGACCCGAGCTATCAAAGCTAATATTCAGATCGCGCATCACGCTACGCATTCAGGAGCAAGACCCATGCTCGACGTCGTCAAGCGACCAGACCTCGCATCGGCCGTTCCCTTCGATGCGGACCGGCTCGACCGGATCATGGACGACGTCGGCCTGGACGTCTTGATCGCGACCTCGAAGCACAATGTGCAATATCTGCTCGGCGGCCATCGTCCGTTCTTCTTCGACTACATGGACGCGATGGGCCTGTCCCGGTACCTGCCGGTGTTCGTCTACGTGAAGGGCGCCCCCGAGAAGGCTGCCTATTTCGGCCATCGGTCGGAAAGCTTTCAGCGAGAGAACAAGCCGTTCTGGGTGTCCGAGGCGGTGACGACGTCGTCGGGCTCGGTCGACACCATGCAGAAGGCGGTTGAATATCTACGCAAGATCGGAGAGGGCAAACGCATCGGCGCCGAACTCGCCTTCCTTCCGATGGATGCGGGGGCGGTGGCATGGCGCAGCCTCGGCGAGATCAAGGACGCGACCTTCGCGCTGGAACGGCTGCGGGCGATCAAGCGTCCGGACGAATTGGAACAGTTGCGCATCGCGTCCGAGCGCGTCGTCGAATCCATGCTCGCCGTCATCGCCGGTCATGGCCCCGGGCACACCACGGCGGAACTGACCGAAGCACTGCGCCGCGAGGAGACTGTCCGCGGCCTGACGTTCGAATATTGCCTGATCACCGCCGGCAAGAGCCTCAACCGGGCACCGTCGCACCAGAAGTGGGACAAGGGCGACATTCTCTCGCTCGAACTCGGGCGGCAACTATCATGGCTATATCGGCGATCTGTGCCGGATGGCCATTCAGGGCGAGCCGGATGCCGAACTCGAGGACATGCTGGCGGACATCGAACAGATCCAGCGCGCAGCGATGAAGCCGATCAGGGCCGGCGCCATGGCGAGCATCATCTACGGCACGGCCGAGCCGCTGGTGCGCAAATCCAAGTACCACAACCACATGCACTTCCTTGCGCATGGCATGGGGCTGATCAGCCACGAGGCGCCGCGGCTGACGGCCTCGGGACCGGTGCCGTACGACGCCTACGACGCCGAACGTCCGCTGGAGACGGGGATGGTGATCTCGGTCGAGACCACGCTCGCGCATCCGCAGCGCGGCTTCATCAAGCTGGAAGATACCGTGGTGGTGACGCCGTCCGGCTTCGAGATGTACGGCGAGGGCGGTCGTGGTTGGAACCGCGGCGGTACCGCGGTCGCCTAACGCGTCGCGTCAAACTCCGCGGCGCGAGGGCGCGCGCGAACGCCCGCGCACTCATCCAACGTCTCAGTTGTGCTCTTCCGGTGCGATGTCTCAGATCGTGAAGGCGATCAGCGCGACCGCGCCGATCCCGACAAACAGCACCAGCAGTGTAATCGGATCGTAGTCGAACCAATGCCCGCTATGAATACGCATGACACGCCTCACCCTGACTCAAACACGGGGCCATTTTGTTTTGGTCAGCGGCTTGCCGCGCCAATGCTGGCTTACCCAATCCGTTGGTCGCGCGACTGGATTGGAAGGTTCGACCCTGATCCCTTGCGGACGCGCGTCTGAAATCAAACTGATCCTATATTGGAACGTACGCAATCCGGATCCCGCCCTATTGTTTAACTTAAGGTAAATTCCGGAAGAGGCTGATATATTGACGGGATTCTGATTTAAGCGGTCGGACGCTCGCCGTTGCCCATCGCATCATGTCGCTGGCTGCTAGACGTTGGGCAGACGATCCGCGACGGCCCGACGCAAGTGCCGCGGCTTGCCTTTCCTGGTCGCGAAAATTAGCATCATGTCGCGGAAGGGCGTTGTGCCACGGATCAAAAGTTCGCGGCGCAGGCGCCCATTTTCGTGACATCGAGCAAACAGGAATATCGTCGATGAAGCGCATCACGAACGCAGCGGCGGTCGCCTTCGCCTTGATCTATCCAGCCCTATATGCGGCGCCAGCCGCTGCCCAAGTTCCGGCAAACCCACAGGTCGAAATCGCCTACGTCCAGCCCACGAATCCCGCCTTCCGGCCGATCCACGATCGGCTGGTGAAGCTTCAGGTGCTCGAAGAGTTGCGGCAGTTCCTGGCGCCGCTGCACCTGCCGCGAAAGCTCATCGTGCGGGTCGAGCAATGTGGTGCGACGACGCGCCCGTTCAAGCCGCAAGGCCCGGCGGTCGTCTGCTACGAAATGATCGACCAGATCGAAAAGTTCGCCGCCAAGGCCAACGAAAACTCGCGCGAGATCATTGTCGTCGGCACGTTTGTGCAGGCGACGTTTCATGAAGTCGCGCATGCGATCTTTGACATTCTGCAAGCGCCGGTCTGGGGCCGCGAGGAAGATGCGGCCGACCGGCTCGCCGCGTTCATGATGCTGCAATTCGGCGAGGCGCCGGCGCGCAAGACGATCGGCGGGACGGCAACGTTCTTTGCATTGTCGAATCGCACCTGGACCGGAAGCGCGTTCGCCAACGTGGCGGCGCCGGAGGCGCAGCGCTACTTCAACTTCCTCTGCATCGCCTACGGCGGCGCGCCAAAGTCGTTCGAATATCTCGTGAAGACAGAGAAGGACAAGGCAGCGCTGCTGCCGGAGGATCGCGCGCGGCGGTGTCCAGGCGAGTATGCGCAGGTGCGCAAGGCCTTCAACCTGCGGATTATGCCCTATGTGGACCCGGACCTGTTCGTGAAGTCGCGCGCCATCGATTGGAAGCTGAGCACCAGATAAGCGCGGAACGTGCGCAGTTACGCATTGTGTCCGACACAACTATGAAGCACGGGTGAATCATGAAGTGGATCGCGCGAATCTCTGCCTTGGTGGTTGCATTGACGATGGCAACCGCGTTGTCGCTGCCTGCCCGGGCGCAGGACCTGACCAATCCCAACATTCAGTTCGGCTACATCCCACCGAAGTCGGTGAAATATCAAGCGACGCTCGACCGGATCAAGAAACGCAAGGTGCTGGAACAGTTGAGCGAGTTTCTGTCGCCGCTGAAGCTGCCGCACGTCTTCTATCTAGTGTCGGCAGAGTGCGGAGAGAACTCCTCCAACTTCTACAATCCCAGCACCTGGGCGATCGTGCTGTGCTACGAATACATCGAGCTCATGAACCGCATCGCGCCGGAAGCCGGCAAGCCAAAGCAGGGCTTCAACCGCGACGAGGTCATCATCGGCGCCTTCGTCGCGTCGGTGCTGCATGAGACCGGCCATGCGGTGTTCGACATGGTTTCGGTTCCGGTGTTCGGACGCGAGGAGGATGCTGCCGATCAGATGGCGGTGTTCCTGGCGCTGCAGTTCAACAAGGACGTGGCGCGGACGATCACCAGGGGCCGCGCCTATTTCTGGGCCGTGCTCGGGGATCCGAAGGAGTGGTCGGACTTTGCCGACGAGCACGGCACCTCGTCGCAGCGCTTCTACAACACCATGTGTCTCGCTTACGGCGGCGATCCGCAGACCTTCAAGGAGTTCGTCGACAAGGGATGGCTGCCGAAGGATCGTGCGGCCAACTGTGCCGACGAATACAAACAGGTCTACCGTGCCTTCGAGAAGACGATCTATCCCTTCATCGATCAGGCGATGATGAAAAAGGTCCAGGCAGAAGGACTGGATGAAATCGATGTCCGGGCGCTGACGCGGCTTGCGCTCGTCGTCCGTTAGACTTTTGTGACCCGGCCGTGGCGACGCGGCCGGGTCTTGCTTTGCGGGACACAGACCTTGCCCGCGAGGTCGAGCGCGGCGAAGAAATAGAAATTCGACGCCAGCCCACGCCGATCAAGCGATCGGCGTAACCCGATACCGCTCCCCGCGGTTGTCATCCGGGCGTCAACCGGGTCGGCCATACAGCGTTGGTGCCGACAGCCTTTCCCCAAGCCCGTCCGCGAGCGTTTCGCCTATGGAGCGCGCAATGAACGAGAACCGGCCGGATTCCTGCGGAACATCAGGTTCGGCATTGCCCGCAGGCGGCAGCGCCGGGCGGAAGCACGAGCATGCGCGCGACACTCTGGATGGCGCACGCGTCGTCGACTTCTTTGGGGTTCATGCCGAGCACGACATGGTGGCCGGCGGACCGCGGCACCAATTGCTTGCGCGTATCCACGCCCGACGGCGTCTTTCTCAACATTCTGTTGCCGCAGCCATGCAATCGCGAATCGCTGCGCCACGTTTGCGAGCACATCGACCGGGTTCAGTGTGCACGCGGTATGCGCATGTTGCTCGAAAATCCATCAACCTATGTCGAGCTCGAATCATCTACCATGGCCGAGATCGAGTTCTTGCGTGAGGTCAAGCATGGCACCGGCTGCGGTCTCCTGCTCGACGTGAATAACGTTTACGTTTCGACCATCAACCACGGATTCGATCTCATGTCCTACAACGCGCAGTTTCCCGCCGGACAAATCGGCGATATCCATCTTGCCGGTTTTGCCGAAGACAAGGACGAAGCGGACCGTCGGCTGCCGATCGATTCCCACGGCACGAGCGTTGCCGAGATCGTGTGGTCGCTCTACCGCCGCGCGATCGCGCGTATCGGCGCGGTGCCGACACTGATCGAGTGGGACAACGATGTTCCGCCGTTCCCGATCCTGTCGGGCGAGGTCGCGCGTGCGCAGGCGGCACTGATCGACGAGATCGTCCGACACGAGGGCCCGCTGGCAGCATGAGGCGAATGATCTGAGAAAGCGCGCCATGAACGCCGCCCGGCACGAATTTCAACGCAGCTTTTCGTCGGCGGTGTTCGATGCCTCTGCGCCGCTTCCCGTCGCGGTGCGTGACGACCGGCGGCTCCGGGCGCAATCCGGTTTCGCGATCTATCGCAATAAGGTGGCGGCCGGCCTGATCAATGTGATCGTCCAGCGCTTTCCCGTCGTGCATCGCATCGCCGGGGCGGATTCCTTCGAGGCCGTGGCGCATCGCTATGTCGTGACTGAACCGCCGCGTTCACCCATCCTGCTGCACTATGGCGAGACGTTCCCACGCTTCGTGCGCCGCCTCGGCAGCGAGGCGACGCTGGAATATCTTGCCGACATCGCCGAACTCGAATGGGCGCGTGGCCGGGCCTATCACGCCGCCGCCGCCGATCCGATAACGCGCGACGCTTTCGCCGCATTGGCGCCGGAGCAGTTCGACCGCGTCCGCATCCTGCTCCATCCGTCGGTCGCGCTGGTGAAGTCGCGGTTCCCGATCGTGACGGTCTGGGAATCGAACCTGGGCGACGGCGACGGTGGGATGATCAGCCGGTGGTGTCCGGAATACGCGCTGGTGGCACGGCCTTTTCTCGATGTCGAGATCTGGCGCCTGTCGGCGGGCGGCCATGCGTTCATCGGTGCGCTGACCAGCCTCATGGCGCTGCCGTCGGCGGTCGCGGTGGCGATGGCGGCCGATCCAGGCTTTGACCTTTCGGCCAACCTTGCGATGCTGATCGAAGCCAGCATCGTCGTGGGATTCGGCGACCTGAATATTGCGTGAAGATTGGCGGGCTAGTGGTCCGATTCTAACATTCGCATCCCGTTTCGGTGGGCTCGTTTTGCGAGTGTTAGAATGCAGCGTCGCGACGGGCCTTGTCTGCGCTCGCGCAGGCTTCCTCGAAGAAAAGATCGAGTCGCTCGGCGCCGATTCGCGCGCGGCGCATGCGGCATAGCGGCGCGAATACCGGCAATCGGGATCCAGCATTTTAATTGATTGCGTGTATGCATAACTATCTGAAGAGCAGAGGAGTGGCCCATGGACACCCGACCTCAGGCAAATCGCAGCACGGCCCAGTCTCACCCGCGCGTGGTGGTAATCGGTGCTGGGTTTGGCGGACTTTCCGTGGCCAAAGGCCTGGCGGGCAAGCCGTTCGACGTCACCGTGGTAGACCAGCACAATTATCACCTGTTCCAGCCACTGCTCTATCAGGTGGCGACCGCAGGCCTGTCACCCGCCGATATCGCCTCGCCGATCCGCGGCATTTTGCGCGACGCGGAGAACATCACCGTGGTGCTCGCCAAGGTGTCCGGCATCGATGTCGCGGCGCAGGACGTCATCGCCGAGGGACACCGGATTCCGTTCGACTATCTCGTCATCGCGACCGGCGCGGAGCACGCCTATTTCGGCCATGACTGGGAGGAGTACGCGCCCGGCCTGAAGACGATTGACGATGCCACCTATCTGCGCCGCCGCATCCTGCTGGCGTTCGAGCGCGCGGAGAACGAGACCGACGCGGAGGAGCGCCGGCGGCTGTTGAACTTTGTCGTCGTCGGCGGCGGACCAACCGGGGTTGAGATGGCGGGCGCCATCGCCGAACTGGCGAACCGGGCGCTGGCCAGGGACTTCCGCTCGATCGATCCGCGATCGACGCGCATCATCCTGGTCGAGGCCGGCCCGCGGCTTTTAGCGCCGTTCGATCCATCGCTCTCCGAGGCGGCGCGGCATTCGCTCGAACAACTCGGCGTGGAGGTTCGTCTCGGCGCCGGCGTGACGGAGTGCGATTGGGGCGGCGTTTCGATCGGCTCCGATCGCATCGAGGCGCGCACCATCATCTGGGCCGCCGGCGTCAAGGCGTCGCCGGCGGCGGAATGGCTCAACGCGGGACACGACCGCGCCAACCGTGTCAAAGTCGAAGCCGATCTTTCCGTGCCCGGTCATCCGAATATCTTCGTGCTCGGCGATGCAGCTCACAAGCTCAACGAACAGGGCGATCTGCTGCCCGGCGTTGCGCCTGTGGCAAAGCAGCAGGGAGAATATGTCGCCCGCATGCTGCTCTCGCGCGCCAAGGGCAAGACGGCGCCGCCGTTCCACTACCGTGATTTTGGCTCGCTGGCGGCGATAGGCCGCAAGAGCGCGGTCGCGCAGATGGGCAAGATCAAGCTCAAGGGCTTCCTCGCCTGGGTGCTGTGGAGCGTGGCGCACATCTACTTCCTGATCGGGTTTCGCAACCGCATTATCGTCGCGATGAACTGGATGTGGAATTACCTGACGTTCCAGCGCGGGTCACGCTTGATCACCGGGATGGCGGGATCGGGCCTGGAGAAAATACCAAGAGTGATCGAAGACGAGACGGAGACGGAACCCCTTCCTGTGTCGAGCGCCTCTGGATATGATTCTCAAGTCGAACAGGCTCGCAAACGCGTCGGATCGGTTTCGTGACTTCACCCGCGCCCGAGGGAAACCCTCGACGCCGAATTTCAGCGCATAGGCGATATGGATGTTTCGCTCGGCGAGCAGCCTCGGTCGTTCTCCGAGGCGGCCGTGAGCGCGCCGGCGCGCGAAGCTCGGGCTCCGATTGGCGTGCCGATCGCGCAACGCGGCGGAGGCGCCGCGCAGGGGAGGCCGGCAAGGTACTGCGGACCCGGCCGCTTAGTCCGTAAGAGTTCTTTAACCATACCGCCCTGATCCTGGTGCTGGGGATTCGGGGGGATGGGATCGTGGAAGATCGACGGATTGCGCTTGCGGCCAAGGCCGCCAAGCTTGACGCATTTCTCGCTCGCGCCGTGGAGGAGTTCGGTCACAGTCGGCGCGATCGCGACATCATGGATCGGCGCATCGAGGCGCACATTCAATCGCGTTTGACGACCGGCGCGAAAGAGGGCCAGCGGTTGCCGATTGAGGTGCCGGCGGTCGAATGGGCGGCATCCTGACGTGACGGCGTGGTTGCGGCGATTGTCGGCTTGATGTGCCGCAACAGTGTTCGGCGGCACCATCTCACCGCCGGGAGTGGGATTGTCAGTCGCAGACCTGCACGCGTGGCCGTACCCACCGTGCGCCGTCCCAATAGGCCCGCCCCTTCGTCCAGTAGCATTCCACCGGCGGCGGCGGGGGCGCGACGTAGATCGGAGCCGGCGCGACGTAAACCACGGGCGGTGGCCCCAGGACCGAGCCGACAATGGCGCCGACGGCGAAGCCTCCAAGCAGGCCGGCCGCGACGTCCCCGGATCCTGCCTGCGCCGGCGAAACAGTGATGATGCTCAGCGCCGTACCTGCGACCCGAAGGGCAAGTCTCATCCGTTTCACTCCATGACTATGGCCGCGCCAACCGTCATTGTTGCGCGGACTTTCCTGAACATTTGAGGAAAGTTCTTAACGATCGGTTAGGGCACGGCGCTTCGGTTGGCGCACTGCGGCTGATCGCCCGATACGTTTTTGAGAGGGCGATACGGAGGAAATGGCTGCGCTCAGCGGGATCGCATGCGGTCCGTCACCACCACCCAACGGAATAACTCCAATTGGCGCTGGATAAAGAGCGGCGGCAACGTCAAACTATGGTTACCGCGGAAGAGCCGAGGGCAGAGTGCAAGGGGTCGCGTAGGCACGCGAAAGACAAGAGCGCGCGATGCAATCAACGCACGATCGGGAAGCCAAGCGGATCAAGCAATGGGTCGAGTTTCTCATTGTGATCTTTGGCTTGGCGACAATCCTGGCGCTGGTCTATTCGGACGGTTGGGTGCTTGTGCCGTTGGCGGCGATCTTCGTCTGGGAACTTTGGAACGCTCACAAGGATGCCATGGCGCTCGATGAGTCGCGTCAAGCCGAGCAGCGCTACCAGGCGTGGCGCGAGACGCAACGAATCTGAGCGCGCGGGTCACCACGGCGCGCGGCATGGCGGCCCGCTGTGACCCAGCCTCGTTGTGACCCTGCCTTGTTGGTTCCGCACAGACTTAACGCCTGCAGCGCTTCAAACTGCGCCACACACGAAAGCGAGAACGATCATCACAGCCGCCACAAGCAGCGCTGTCTCCAGCGCCGTCAACCTCTCAAGCATCGCGCCCCCACATCCCCAAGTCGCGATGCGGCAATTCATAGTTTACCTATTGGGCTGAAGCAGGGCGTAAGGGCGGCCAACCCAAGTCCGATTCCGACAAGAACTCGCTCGATCATCGGGATTGGGAAGGCCAGAGGTACCCTACTGCGGCAACATGACCGGATGCCGCAGCGACGTCAGCGCAAATTTCTTAGCCGTCATAGGCTTCGCGAATAGAAATCCCTGCACCAGATCGAATCCCATATCGCGCACGACGGCAAAGTCGTCTCGCGTCTCGACGCCCTCGGCGACCGTGCGTGCGCCATAGCTGTCGGCGAGGTCGAGGATTTGGCGGCACACCGACTGTTTCAGGCGATCGTTGGCGCAGCCGGTGATGAATTTCCGATCGACCTTGAGCTCGACAAAGGGAAAGTTGTCAATTCCCACCAGTGATGGCCATTCCGCCCCCAGATCGTCGACGGAGATTGCGATATTATGGAATCGCAGTTGCTTGGCGACTTGCTTGAGCGGCTCGAGATGGCGGACCACCTCGCTGCCGTTGATCTCGATGATCATCCCTCCGAATCCTGGGTGATCCGGCATTTGCCGGCAGAGACTCTCGACCGCGTCGGTGTCCTGGAGGAACGAAATCGGCAGATTGATTGCAAGCTCGACGGGGCCGTGATCCGAAAAAAAATGGCGCCAATCCTCGATCGCGCGAGCGATGACGAACTCGGACAGACCACGCAGATGTGGATCGCCGTCGCTGGCGATGAAATAGGCCGGGGGGATGACGCCCCAGTTCGGGTGCCGGATGCGGATCAGTCCCTCCGCTTCACGCACGATGTGACTGCGCGTGTCGATCTTCGGCTGGTACCATAGTTCGAGCCAGCCTTGTCGCATGGCCTCGGCCGCGTCGACCGGCGGGCTCGGCGGTGCTTCGACCGGCAGAAAGGCGGCGACGCTGGTGCGCAATCTTTCCGGACCGAACGGGGTCGCGAGCGGCGGCAACATCACGAGCCCCAACTCATCCCCCAATTCGCAGACCGCTTCCACGATGCGGGACCCGCCCGGACCGACCAGCAGGACCCTGCCGCCGAATGCCTTGGTCGCGAGAACCTTCAACATCTGGCTAGCGGCAACGCCTCCCGCTGACAGTCCGATAACGAGGATGTCGGGCAGATGGTTTTCCAGAGCCCCGTCAAAATCGTCGACGTCTGCGCACTCGCTGGTGATGAAGCCCAGATCTTCCAAAGCCTCCATGAGAACCGTGCGAACGTGCCGCTTGCTATCGAACACACAGACGCGAGGCGAAATTTTCCGGCGACCGAACGTTGGCAACCTGGTTGTGTCTAGCCCCTCAATCGTTTCCATAACGCGCCCTCCTGCATTGATGGAGGACGATCTCTAGAACTGGAAAGATCGATAAATGTGGCCTTGCCCGCGCGCGTGCGAGGAGATTTGCAATAAGGATTAACTCTGACAATCAGAGCTAATTTCGAACGATCAATTTTGCGAAATGTCGCTGCATTGTCCTCGGTATCTTGCTTGCGCGAAGACTCAGCGGTCGCCGCGCGATACTAGCCGCGATCAGTGCGAGTAGTGTTAGGAGACTTCGCGCCAATCGACCGGGCCGGGCGTCGCCTGAATTGGGAGACAAGGCGACGGAGCGTAAGCTGCAGGTGCGTGATCGCCATGATCGACGGTACCTTGAGGGGCTTGTTGAAGACCTCACGCTATGTTCTCGGACGGCGATCGTCTCAAGGTCAGCACGCGATGGCGACCGTGCTGCGCGGCGCGCCGCTGATGCCAAATGTTCCAACCACATGAGGGTTTTTTGGCAAGGGGCCGGCAGGCTAAAGCATATGCCTCTGCTTCATCGCAGAGTTTCCTTACTCGCCCCGTCATCTATCGGTGACGGGGCACTTTTGTTTGGGCAGGGAGCAGGCGAGACGCAATGGCCGGGGGCAACCCTACGATCAGCGCCCACAGCATCAGCGAAATTCACGTATTCGGGAGATGGGCGCGCGTGATCTTGTTTGATTGGTTCGCGATCGACGGCGTGTGGCAGAAGCGGGTCGTCGGCACCGTCAAGACGCCGATCGAATCGCCGCCGACCGAAGTCGACGATATGTACAAGCCAACAACCTCACCATTGTGCAGGAATGACGGTTTCAATAGTGCGGCGGGCCCGAGGGAAGCTCCGGCAGAGTGCCGCGGCTTCCCGTTGGTCCGGCGCCTCCGTACCCCTGGCGTACCCCAGCAAGCTTAAGGGGCCTTCAGGCCCCTTGTTAAACCGTCGATATATTTGGCTCCCCGGGCCGGATTCGAACCAGCGACCAACCGGTTAACAGCCGGTTGCTCTACCACTGAGCTACCGGGGAACACGGGCCCAAAGCAGGCGCCCGGCTATAACAAAAGGCGCCAAGGCTTGCAAAGCCTCAATATCCCCTCGGGCCGGATTGGCTCGGGAGTGTGACTTGCGGCCGGGAGGGCCGCGGTGCCTCCGAACCCGCGCCCCGGCGTGCCTGGGCGTGCCGGAGCCGCTGCAAGAGGCCTGAAATCCCGAAATCTCAGAGGCTGAGGCCCCCGCACCATTGGCGCGCGATTGCCAATCCGCAAAGCAGCGCCCACAACTTTTCCCGTCGGCTTGGCCCCAATATGCTTTGGATCGTGCCGGCGTTTCGGCGGGAGTGAGGCGATGCGGATCGGCACGCGCAAGAGCACCATGGCTCTTGCCCAGACAGAAGAGATCGCCCGGCGGTTGCGCGCTGCGTGGCCGGGCCTTGCCGTCGAGGTCGTCAAATTTGACACCCGCGGCGACGATGATCAGGTCAGCAAGCTCCTGCGCCACGGCGGCAAGGGCGGCGCGTTCGTCGCCGAGATCCGCGCTGCCGTGCGGCGGGGCGAACTGCAGGCGGCGATGCACTCGCTCAAGGACATGCCCGGCAACGAGGAGACCCCGGGGCTGGTGATCGGCGCGACGCTGGCGCGCGATCCGCCTGGTGATGCGTTGGTCGTGCGCGATGGGGTTTCATTCGGCGACATCCGCAGTGTGAAGGGCAGGGGCTTCAAGATCGGAACCAACTCCGTTCGCCGGGCGAGCTATCTTCGCCGGCTACTGCCTGACGTCGACGTCATCCACTTCCGCGGCGCTGCCGATACACGCGTCCGCAAGCTTGATACCGGCCAGCTTCAGCAGATGCCGGACGGCGGCACCCGCGGTCCGGCGGATGCGCTGGTGATGGCGCGCTCCGGTCTCGAACGCGTCGGCCTTTCGGCGCGCATCGTTTACGATTTTTCGCCGGCCGAGATGCTGCCGGCGGTGGGGCAGGGCATTGTCGCGGTCGAATGTGGCGAGGCCGATTGGACGACGCGCCACCATCTCGCCGGCATCAGCGACGCCGCATCGCGCCTCTGCGCCGATGCCGAACGCGAGGTGCTCTGGGTGCTCAACGGCCATTGCAATTCACCGATCGCCGGACACGCGACGATCGACGGCTCTGACATGACGCTGCGCGCCGCGGTGATTGAGGAGGATGGCAGCCGCTTCATCGAGGCCGAGCGCACCGGCGCGGCGGACCGGCCGCGCGAGCTTGGCCGCATGGTCGGGTTGGAGTTGCTCCAGCGTGGCGCCGCCGAGATCATCGAGCGGACGCGGCCGCTCGATTGAGCCACGTGCGCGGTTCGCACGCCGTCGAAGATGACAGCGGCTTTATACGCGCTGGCGCACACGGCGAAGCATCTGCTCGACATGCGCGATCGGCGTCTCGGGCAGAATGCCGTGGCCGAGATTGAAGATCAGCCGCCCGTTGCCATAGTTCGTCAGGATATCGTCGACCGCGCGGTCGAGCGCCGCGCCGCCAGCCAGCAGCACGATCGGGTCGAGATTGCCCTGCACCGCCACTCGGCTCTGGATGCGCTCGCGGATGAAGCACGGCTCCGCCGCCCAGTCGACGCTGACGGCATCCACCGCAACGCGGTCGACATAACTCGCCAGCGAACCGCCCGCGCCACGCGGAAATCCAATGAACTTCGCTCCCGGCACTTCGCGGCGCACCTGCTCGACGATTTGTCGCGCCGGCTCAACGCACCAGCGCGAGAATTCGGCAGGCGGCAGGACGCCGGCCCAGGTGTCGAACAGTTGCAGCACATCGGCACCGGCCTGCGATTGTCCGACGAGATGGCGCACCGTCGCGGCGATCAGAATATCGATCAGGCGCGCGAATGCGTCCGGTTCGCGGTAGGCCAGGAGCCGCGCCGGCGCCTGGTCGGGCGTGCCCTGGCCCGCCACCATGTAGGTGGCGACGGTCCAAGGCGCGCCGCAAAACCCGATCAACGTAACCGCCGGATCGAGTTCCTGCTTGATCAGCCGCAACGCCTCGTAGACCGGTGCGAGCGTCGCCTCGTCAGGTTCGGTGCGCAAATGCGCGATCTCGGCGGGCGTGGTGAGCGGATCGAGGCGGGGGCCCTCGCCGGCTTCGAATCGCACGCTCCGACCGAGCGCGTGCGGAATTACCAGGATATCGGAAAACAGGATCGCGGCGTCGAACTGAAACCGCCGGATCGGCTGCAGCGTCGCCTCGGCCGCCCACGCGGGCGTGAAGCACAGATCGAGAAAGCTGCCGGCGCGCGCGCGCAACGCGCGATATTCCGGCAGGTAGCGTCCGGCCTGCCGCATCATCCAGACCGGCGGGATGGCCTGCGGGCGGCCGGACAGGACGGCGAGCAGCGGCTTGTCGGTTTGACTCTGGTCCATCATCGGCGGTCGATCGTGGGGTGGGACTGTGCCGCGGCTCGCAGCAACCGCGCGAGCGACCTTGGCGGGCGGATAACTTAAAGCAGCCGAACGAATGTCGACGTGCTGCCTTCACTGCTCTTGACGGCAATCTCGTCCGGTTTGAACGATTCGATCGTGCTGCTGGTCGTCCGGTTGACGACGCGTTCGTGCGCGGTGCTGTCGACGTTCAGGGTCATGATTTTTCCACCAATCGTCCAGGTTCCGCTGATCGTGCCGGTGACGCCCTGGCCGAGCGTATTGCTGATGAAACCCATCGGCCGTACTTGCGCGACGAATTTTCCGTCAGAACCGAATGTGATCGATTCTTTCATGTCGCCGACCGTGCCTTGCCAGCCGCCAACGATCCTGGTCGCGTAATCCTTTTCCGCGACCGGTGCGCCGGGCGAACAAGCCATAAGACCCAATACGAATAGCAGCCCGATGGGAACGTGCCCGGCGTCGATGAGCTTTCCCAATGCCGCGTGGGTCATGTGCGCACGTCTTGGCCCCGTTTCGAGCGACACATCAAACGCTCCGGTTGGGGATGTCAAACGAATGCCTTGGGTTCGATCACGGGTAGGATGGACCTGCACCGTGGATCGGCGCCGGAGTCAGGGGAAGCTTGCATGAAAAGGCCCCGGGGAGGTTGAGACTACCCGGGGCCAGCGACCTATCCGCCGAAACCGAGGGGTTCCATCAGGGCCGCCGGCTCATCAACGGGCAAGGCACGCGCCAGTTCCCACGGCGGAAACGCATCGGCACCCTCTGCGGGAGGTACGACAGCGATATCCTGCTTGGCGGATGGAGTTGGGGCCTGCCTGCCCCTGCGGCTCTCAGGCAACGTTTGAAGTGCGATGTAACAGATTGATTTTGCTAGTGGAGGCCACGCCCGGAATTGAACCGGGGTACACGGTTTTGCAGACCGTTGCGTAACCACTCCGCCACGTGGCCGTTCCGGCGCTTCGGCGGCGACATTGAAGACAGTCCGCTCGGCGCTTCGTCAGGGCCTTGGCTATACAGGAGCGATTTGGAGCGGGCAACCGCGCAGGCCGGGCGCCAGATGGGCTTCGGCACTTCGCATCTTGCGTTTTCACCGGTGTTACCGCTAAGAAACGCCGCACGGCACCATTCACCATCTTCGTGGAATTCGCCGATGATCGATTTTGCAACGGCGCGTCGCATGATGGTTGACGGCCAGGTTCGCACCAGCGATGTCACCGATCTGCGTCTGGTCGGCGCGATGCTGGAGCTGCCGCGCGAACGGTTCGTTCCCGAATCCAAGGCCGGCCTCGCTTATCTCGACCTGGATATCGCGGTGACGCCGGAGACGGGCGGCGAAGCGCGGCATCTCCTCAAGCCGATGGTGCTTGCCAAGCTGCTCGACGCTGCTGACGTGCAGGACACCGACGACGTGCTCGACGTTGGCTGCGCGACCGGCTATTCGGCGGCCGTTTTGGCAAGGCTCGCGCACTCGGTCGTGGCGTTGGAGCAGGATCCAACGCTTGCACGCCATGCGCGCGAGAACCTGCAGGCGGTGAAAGCAACCAACGCAACCGCGGTGACCGGGCCGTTGATCGCAGGCTGGCCGGCACGTGCGCCCTACGACGTCATCCTTTTGGATGGCGCAACCGAGGTTGCGCCGGAGGCGCTGTTCCACCAGCTCAAGGATGGCGGACGTCTGGTGATGGTGATGGGCAGGACACCGAACGGCCGGGCGATGCTGTACACATCGGCCGACGGCGATGTCAGCGGACGGCCGATTTTCGACGCGGCCGCGGCCACCCTGCCGGGTTTTGCGGCAGTGCCTGCCTTCGTGTTCTAGCTCGCGGATTTTCCACGCGCTTTTGCTCGAGTTCGGTGTGACCTTAAAACACCATGCGTTCGCAAACTCGATGCGGCGCCCTTCCGCGGGCCTTCAGCCCAATTATGGTTAAACTCCGCGGCTAATCCACTCGGCTAGTGAGCCCGCGGCGATTGGGCGTAACGTTGCGTGGCGTGGGGTAGGTCATGTTTGGGGGTTATCGTGCAGGTTCGGTCGCGGGTAGCGCAACGTCAGCGCTGCTGGCAGCCTGTATGCTGACGGGCCTGATGGCCGTTCCCGCGGCCGCCCAGACTCAATCACCCTCGACGATCAACCCGGCAAATCCGCAGGATCGGACGCTGACGAATCCGCAGGACATGACCGCCCCCAATGCAGTCAATCCGCAAAACCGAAGCGGACCATCGAACGCCAGCCCAAACCCCAGCACGAGCCCGAACGCGGGCTTCGGCACTGGCCTGACAGGTCATCTGAATGGCAACTATGGCGGAAGCCTTAACCAGAAGCTCGCGGGGCCGATCCCCCCTGGGTCGACGACGCTCCCGATCGCGCTTCAGCAGGCTTACCACAACAACCCGACGCTCAATGCCCAGCGCGCCGCCACGCGCGCGACCGACGAGAACGTCCCGACGGCGCTGTCGGGTTACCGGCCGCGCGTGACCGGCTCATCGAGCCTGTCCGAGCAATATCTGGAAAACCTGGTCAAGAACCAGAACAGCGTTACGATCCCGGGGAGCACATGCGCTCGGGACCTCCTCGGAAAAAGTCTCTGTCCGACCTTTCCGACCTACGACAAGACGCAGGGCGCAACGGCCACGACGACCGCGGGACTGACTGTCACCCAGACGCTGTTCAACGGTTTTCAGACCGCAAACCGCACACGTCTTGCGGAAGGCCAGGTGTTCTCTGCCCGTGAAACCTTGCGCTCCTCCGAGCAGACCACGCTGCTCAACGCCGCCACCGCCTATATGAATCTGCTGCGCGATGGAGCGATCCTCGAACTCCAGCGCAGCAACGTCAACGTGCTCGAAGTTACGCTGCGCCAGACTCGCGATCGTTTCAACGCCGGCGAAGTGACGCGCACCGACGTGGCGCAATCGGAGGCCCGGCTGTCGACCGGCCGGTCGCAACTCGCGACCGCCGAATCGAACTTCGTTTCGTCGCGCGCCACGTATTTGCAGGTGATCGGCGTTCCGGCGCCGGCAAGGCTGGCCCCGGCGGCGCCCGTCGATCGGTTTTCGCCGCGTACCCTTCTGGCTGCGATCGCGCGCGGTCGCAGCCAACATCCGAGTATCACGACGGCAATGTTCAACGTTGATGTTGCGTCCCAACAGGTGAAGGTCGCAGAAGGGGCGCTCTATCCCACGCTGTCGGCGGTCGGTAACGTACAGAAGTCGTATGGTTCGACTTCTGCGCTGAACCTGGTTGAAAACCTGAACGCTTCGCTAGCGGCGCAGCTCTCCGTCCCGCTGTATCAAGGCGGCGGCGAGTACTCCGCGATCCGTCAGGCCAAGGAGACCTTGGGGCAGCGCCGGCTCGATCTCGACACTGCACGCGATGCCGTGCAGCAAAATATCACTCAAGCCTGGGGGCAGCTCGAAGCCGCCAAGGCGCAGGTGATCTCAACCAGTTCCTCGGTGACCGCGTCGGAAATCGCGCTCAATGGCGTGCGCGAAGAAGCGCGTGTAGGCCAGCGCACCACGCTTGACGTGCTTAATGCGCAGCAGGAGTTGGTCAACGCGCGCGCCGCCCTGGTAACCGCACAGCGCGACCGGGTGGTGGCGTCCTACACGGTGCTGGCCGCGACCGGCGCGCTTTCGCCGCAAGTGCTGGGGCTGAGGATCGAAGTCTACGACCCGACCACCCACTATCACCAGGTCCGCGATGCCTGGGGCGGTGTGCGCGTTCCGGACGGACGATAGCGCGAAACTTTTTCCAGCATGGCGGCAACAGGCAGCACCGTCGTCCACAAGACGTTGTTTGCGGCGGGTCATTGGCATGCCATAATACTGCCTCCACACCAGCAGCTAGGTTTTGGTTACTGATTCGCGCAAGTTGAGTGCAAACGAAGACGGACTCGGGCTTGCGGTGGTCTGAGTGGGGACATGGCAGATGGCGCAAGCTGCGAAGGGTCAAGAACCCTCGATGGAGGAAATTCTCGCCTCCATTCGCAGAATTATTGCCGATGACGACGGAGCGAAAGTCTCGTCGCCGAAAGCGGTCGAGCCACTGACGCCGGTGCCGCCGCCCCGTATGGCGCCGCCGCCACCGCAGCCTCCGGCCCAGCCAATGTCCGCGCCGTCTGGCACGGTGACGGAGCAGGACGAGATCGAGGCGATGTTGGCGCGGCTGGATCCGGTATCGGCGGCGCAACTGCCCGAACCGGAGGATGAGCCGTCCGCCGATATTTTCGATCTGACGGAGCAGATGACGGCTGCTTCGTTGCCGGAACCGCATGGCTTCCGCGCCGTCGAGGGCCGGTCGGAGGTCATGGTCGACGAAACACCGCGCGCACCCGAACCGCCTCCCGCCCGTGAGCCCGACCGGTCGCCTGCGGCGGAGCGCAGCGACCGTACGCTGATCTCGCCATCCACGAGTGCAGCCGTCGATTCGGCGTTCAACACGCTCGCCCAGACCGTGCTGGTGCAGAACGGCCGCACGCTGGAAGACCTGGTGCGGGAGATGCTCCGCCCGATGCTCAAGAGCTGGCTCGACGACAATCTGCCCGGCATGGTCGAGCGGCTCGTGCGTGCCGAGATCGAGCGCGTCTCACGCGGGCGATCCTGATCCCTGATCGGCCTCGAAGGCTACATACCGCTCCGGTGCAAAAAGCCCCGGCGGCGGCGTGCACGCTATGCTCGCTGTGACAGCTTGCTTGCAAACCACCAGGACAGCGCCACGAGCGCGATCGCGGCCACGATGAACAGCGGCGCCGCGCCGTGGCGGTCGAAGACGAAAGCGCCGGCACCGACGCCGAACACTTGGCCGAGATAGATTGCCGACGAGAAAATCGCGATTGCGGTGCCGCGCGCTTCCGGCGTCATCTGGGTCGCGTTGGCCTGCAGGGTGTTGTGCAGCGCGTAGAAGCCAAGCCCGATCGCCGTGGTCGCAAGCGGCGCCAGCCACCACGACAGGCCGGCCGCGAGGATCAGGTAGGCGATGCCCAGAAGTGCCCCGCCAAGAATGGCGAGCCCGGGCTGGCCGAGCCGGGTCACCAGTTGCTTCACCGAGCCCGCATAGATGAGGCCGCCGATCCCGAACATGCCGACGATCAGTCCGATCGCCGTAAAGCTCAGTCCGAAGCGCACCCGCAGGTCGGCGCCCACATAGGCGAAGGCACCCCAGGCCATGTTGGCCTCGATGAACACCGCCAGAATGACGAAGCGCGCCCAGGGATTCGATAGTACGGCAACATAATCGGCGACGAAGCGTGGCGGTCCGGCCGCGTGGGTCCTGGCGCGGGTCCGCGGATTGACCGCAAGCTCGAACAACAGCCCGGCGGTTGCCAGCGCGAACATCCCGGCGAGCACGAAAAACACGTTGCGCCAGCCCATCAGGTCGCCCAGCACACCGCCCGCGGCCTGGCCGAACAATTGCCCGGTAATCTGTCCGGAGAGGTAGCGGCCGAGCACCGGTTGGATGCGGTCCGCCGGCGTCACGTCGCCCACATAGGCCATCGAGATCGGGATGATCCAGCCGGCCGCCGCGCCGGAGGCAAAGCGCGCGGCGGCGAGCGCCGGCAGCGTCGTGACCATGCCGCAGAGCGCCACCAGGAGGGTGGCGAGCGCGCACATCATCGCGACCATGCGGTACTTGCCGAAGCGGTCGGCGATCGGTCCGATGATGAGCTGAACCGAGCCGTGGGCGACCGTATAGGCGGCGATCACGATCGCGGCCTGGCCCACGGTGGTGTTGAAGTCGGCCGCGATCTGCGGCAGCAGCGAATCCGTCACCCGCACCATGGCCTGGCTGGCGAAGCCCGCCCCGGCAAGAAATATGATCGAGCGAAGCGGGAACTTCGCAGTCGTTGCCGGCGGCAGGGCGGTGACGTGCAGGCTTTCGGTCATCTTGGCCGAACAATCCGGGGTTCGGGGTGTTCGCGCCACCCGAAAAAGGAGGAGATTAAGTACCCGCAGGGCGCGGGCGTTGACAGGGCGGAGCGTGGCGGGCTTTTTAGCGCGAAACCGCCGGACCGAACCAGCAATGATCGACAAGACATACCAGCCCTCCGAAGTCGAGGGCCGCATCTACGCCAGATGGGAGGAAGCGGGCGCTTTTCGCGCCGGCCGGCCCGAACGTGCCGGTGCGGCGCCCTACAGCATCGTCATTCCGCCGCCGAACGTCACCGGCTCGCTGCATATGGGCCATGCGCTCAACAACACGCTGCAGGACGTGCTCTGCCGCTTCGAGCGCATGCGCGGCAAGGACGTGCTCTGGCAGCCCGGCACCGACCATGCCGGCATCGCCACCCAGATGGTGGTCGAGCGGCAGTTGATGGAGCGGCAGGAGCCCGGCCGGCGCGCGCTCGGGCGCGAGAAATTCCTCGAAAAGGTCTGGGCCTGGAAAGCCGAATCCGGCGGCACCATCACCAAGCAGCTCAAGCGGCTCGGCGCGTCGTGCGACTGGTCGCGCGAGCGCTTCACCATGGACGAGGGGCTGTCGCGCGCCGTCATCAAGGTGTTCGTCGCGCTCTACAACGAGGGCCTGATCTACAAAGACAAGCGTCTCGTCAACTGGGACCCGAAGCTGCTGACTGCGATCTCCGACCTCGAAGTGCAGCAGGTCGAGGTCAAGGGCAGCCTCTGGCACATCAAGTATCCGATCGAGGGCACGGACGAATTCATCATCGTCGCCACCACGCGGCCCGAAACCATGCTGGGCGACACCGCGGTCGCGGTGCATCCGGAGAACGAGAAGCTCAAGCACCTGATCGGCAAGACCGCGATCCTGCCGCTGGTCGGACGGCGCATTCCGATCATCGGCGACGACTATGCCGACCCCGAGAAGGGCACAGGCGCCGTCAAGATCACGCCCGCGCACGACTTCAACGATTTCGATGTGGGGCGGCGGCATAGCCTTCCGCTGGTCAATATTTTCAACGTCGAAGGCCATCTCGATCTCAAGGACAACAGCGCGTTCCTCGACGGCGTTGCGGCATCTGCCGATCTCGACGAAACGCTGAAGCTCGACGGCGTCGAGCGGTTTGCCGCGCGCAAGGCGATCGTCGAGCGGCTCGAAGGGGCTGGCCTGCTCGACAAGATCGAGCCGTACACCCACATGGTCCCGCATGGCGACCGCTCGGCCGTGGTGATCGAGCCATTCCTCACCGACCAATGGTACGTCAACGCCAAGGCGCTCGCGGTGCGCGCCATCGCCGCGGTGCGCGACGGCAAGACGACGTTCGTGCCGAAGAACTGGGAGAAGACCTACTTCGAGTGGATGGAGAACATCCAGCCGTGGTGCATCTCGCGCCAGCTCTGGTGGGGCCACCAGATTCCGGCGTGGTACGGACCGGACGGCAAGGTGTGGGTGGCGGAGACCGAAGACGAGGCGATTGCGCGTGCTCTCGCCTACTACGTCGAGACGGGTGTGCTTCGCCAGCACCAGGCGAAGGAGATGATCGAGCATCCCGAAAAGCGCGCGCCTATCATCGTGCGCGACGAGGACGTGCTCGACACCTGGTTCTCCTCCGCGCTGTGGCCGTTCTCGACGCTCGGCTGGCCGGACGAGACCCCGGAGGTGAAGCGCTTCTACCCGACCTCGGCGCTGGTCACCGGCTTCGACATCATCTTCTTCTGGGTCGCCCGTATGATGATGATGGGCCTGCACTTCATGGACGAGGTGCCGTTCAAGGACGTCTACATCCATGCGCTGGTGCGCGACGAGCGCGGCGCCAAGATGTCGAAGTCGAAGGGCAACGTCATCGACCCGCTGCACCTGATCGACGATTACGGCGCCGACGCGCTGCGCTTCACGCTCGCCGCCATGGCGGCGCAGGGCCGCGACATCAAGCTCTCGCCGCAGCGCGTCGAAAGCGAGCGCAATTTCGTGACCAAGTTCTGGAATGCCGCGCGCTTTGCCGAGATGAACGGCTGCGCTTCGGTGAAGGGGTTCGACCCGCGCGGCGCCAAGGAAACGCTCAACCGCTGGATCGCGCACGAAACGGCCAGGGCGACCCGTGAGGTAACCGCGGCGATCGAGGACTACAAGTTCAACGATGCGGCGATGACCGCGCGGGCGTTCGTCTGGAACGTTTACTGCGACTGGTACCTGGAACTATCGAAGCCGGTGCTGCTGGGCGCCGACGGTCCCGCCAAGGTCGAAACGCGCGCCATGGTCGCCTGGGTGCGTGACGAAATCCTGAAGCTCCTGCATCCGTTCATGCCATTCGTCACCGAGGAACTCTGGCGGGTCACCGCCGAGGGCGGGCCGGCACGCGAGACGCTGCTCGCGCTCGCGGACTGGCCCCGGCATGACGGCCTCGACGATCCGGAGGCCGAGGCCGAGATCGGCTGGGTGATCGATCTCGTCACCGCCATCCGCTCGGTGCGCGCGGAGATGAACATCAACACCGAGATTCCGGTCGTGCTGGTCGGCGCCGCCGAAGCGACGCAGGCGCGGGCAGGGCGGTGGATCGACTTCGTCCGCCGTCTGGCGCGGCTCTCCGGCATCTCGGCGTCAGCGAGTGCGCCACCCGGATCGGTACAATTAATCGTGCGCGGCGAAGTGGCGGCGCTGCCGCTCAAAGGCGTGATCGATTTCGCCGCCGAGAAGGCGCGGCTCGACAAGGAGATGGCCAAGGTCGCCTCCGACATCGCGCGGATCGACGCCAAGCTCGGCAACGAGCAGTTCCTTGCGCGCGCGCCCGAAGAGGTCGTCGACGAGGAGCGTGAAAAGCGCGCGGAGGCCGAGCTTCGCCGCGCCAAGATCGTCGAGGCGCTGGAGCGCCTCAAGGGCGCCGCATAGGCGATTGTCGCGCTCCACGTGAATCGATGAACCGAGGTGCTTCCCCTCCCGCCAGCGGAAGGGCAACAGAGAACGGCGAAGGCCGCAGCCGGGAGAATTGATGCAACAGTTCTGGGTGGCGGCGAGCCTGCTCTGGCTCGCCGGGGCGGGCCTGCGTCTGACCGTGCTGGCCGTGCCGCCGGTGATTGCGCTGATGCAGGCGGACCTGAACCTCACCGGGACGCAGGTCGGGATTCTGTCCGGCCTGCCGGTCATCCTGTTCGGCATCGCGGCGCTGCCGGGCTCGCTGCTGATCGCGCGTTTCGGCGCGCTTGGAACGCTGGTCGGCGGGCTGATCATCGCGGGCGTATTCTCCGGGCTGCGCGGCGTGGTGCTCGACGTCTATTGGCTCTATGCCACCACCATCGTGATGAGCGCCGGCATTGCGGTGATGCAGCCGGCGCTGCCGGCTTTGGTGCGGCAATGGATGCCGCAGAAGCTGAGCTTCGGCACCGCGCTGTTCACCAATGGGCTCCTGGTCGGCGAAACGCTGCCGGTGATGCTGACGCTGTCGCTGGTGTTTCTGCTGGTGGGCCCTTCCTGGCAATGGTCGCTGGTGTTCTGGGGCGTGCCGCTGTTGCTGATTGCGCTGTTGACGATGGCGCTGGCGCCGCGCCAACAGCACGCAGCGGGTTCGGTCAGGGAGCGGCCGCGCTGGTGGCCGGACTGGCGCGACAAGGTGGTCTGGCAGGGCGGCCTGATCCTCGGCTGCATCAACAGCATCTATTTCGCCACCAACGCGTTCCTGCCGGGACACCTGACTGACGGCGGCCGCGCGGACCTGATCGGCGCCGCACTCACGGCGATCAATTTCGGCCAGTTGCCGGCGTCCTTCATGGTGCTCGCGATCGCGCGCCGGCTGGAGCGGCGCGCCTGGCCGTTCATGCTGGGCGGCCTGCTGACCATCGGCTGCATCGCGGGCATCGCGTTGACCGCGAGCTACTGGACCGTCGCGTTCGCCGGCTTTCTCGGCTTCCTCGGCGCCATCAGCCTGACGCTGGCGCTGACCTTGCCGGTGCTGTTGAGCGCGTCTGCCGACGTGGCGCGGATTTCGGCCGCGATGTTCACCATCTGCTATATCGAGGGCCTCGTCGTGTCGGTCATCGCCGGCGCCGCCTGGGACCTGGGCGGCGCGCCGCGCTATGCGTTCGTGCCGATCGCCATCGTCGCCTTGCCGCTGTTCCTGGTGCCGCTGACCATTCAGTTTCATCCCCGGCAGGAGACAGCCGGCCGGTAGAGAGAACGGACGATGGCAAACCTCAAGCTCACGCTCGCCTGCTGGGATTATGACCGTACCCGCCCGCTGATCGACGGCCGGGTGAAGCCCGAAGGCATCGATCTCGACATCCAGATTTTGCGGCCGCGCCAGACTTTCCAGCGCATGCTGGACAAGCAGGAGTTCGACGTCTCCGAACTGTCGCTCGCCTCCTACACGGCGCTAAAGGGCCGCGGACAGTGCCCGTTCGTGGCGGTGCCGGTGGCGCTGTCGAAAATCTTCCGCCACTCCTGCATCTACGTGCGGTCCGGCAGCGGCATCCGCACGCCGCAGGACCTGCGCGGCAAACGCGTCGGTACGTCGCAGTATTCCTCGACCGGGCTCGTGTTCATGCGCGGAATGTTGCAGCACGACTACGGCGTCGAGGCTGCGGACATGCACTGGTTCATGGGCGGGCTCAATAGCTTCATCGAGCCGCCGCTCATTGCGCTCGACCTGCCGCCGGAGGTCAGGCTCGACTTCCTGTCAGCCGGCGAGACCCTGGAGGGCATGTTCGACAACGGCGAACTCGATGCGCTGCTTTCGCTCTATATCCCCAAGAGCTTCCTCAGCGGCGCGCCGCACGTCACACGGCTGTTTCCGAACTTCAAGGCGGTCGAGCAGGACTACTACCGCCGCACCAAAATCTTCCCGATCATGCACACCGTGGTGCTGCGCGAAGACATCTTCCGCGCGCATCCCTGGGCGGCAAAAAGCATCTACCGGGCGTTCTGCGAGGCGCGCGATCTCGCGGTCGAGGGCCTCTACGACACCGATGCGCTGCGCGTCGCGTTGCCGTGGCTGATCGACCATGTCGAGGAGACCTGGCGGGAGTTCGGCAAGGACTTCTGGGCCTATGGGCTTGAACCCAACCGGCCGACCTTTGCGGCGGTCGGCCGCTATGTCCACGAGCAGGGCCTCTCGCCGCGCGTCGTGAGCGCTGACGAACTGTTCGCGCCTGGAGTAGAATGACGTGCCTGGAGAGGAATGCTCATTCTTCATCGAAAGGGCACTCTCCCTCCGTTCGTCCCCGCGGGAAGCGGGGACCCAGCGCAAATGTTTGCCTGACGAAAAGAGACTGGATGCCCGCTTTCGCGGGCACGAACGGATAGAGTGGCGCAATCTCACCGGGTCAAGTCCGAGGAGCGAGGCATGTTAGACCTGAACAACCAGCCGGGCGGCCCGAACCTGATCGTCACCGCCAAGACCGCGCACAAGGTGCATTTCGTCGACGCCGCGACCTTCACCACCACGGCGACCATCGACATGCCGGGCTCGACGCACGAGATTGCGCTCGCGCCCGACGGCCGCACCGCCTACGCGTCGGTCTATGGCGACGGCGTGTTCGCCAAGCGCGTCAACCCCGACCGCCGCATCGTGGTGATCGACCTGCCGTCGAAGTCGCTCGCACGCGTGATCGATCTCGGCGCGGTCTATGCACCGCACGGCGTGATGATGGACGAGGCGGGGACGCTGTGGTCGTCGGGCGAACTTGGCAACGCGGTGCTGGCGATCGATCCGGCAACCGATAAGGTCGAGAAGATTGACGTCGGCGCGACCGCGCACTGGGTCGCGGTCAGTCATGCGACCGGCAAAGTGTTCGCCTCGGTCAAGATGGACTACGTCGCGGTGATCGACCGCGCCCGCCGCGCGATGATCGACCGCATCAAGCTGCCGCAGGCGGTCGAGGGGCTCGCCATCTCGCCCGACGGCGGCACGCTCTATGTCTGCGCGCAAACCGCCGCGGAGTTCTACGTCATCGATGCGGCAAGCCACGCCTTGCTGCGTACGGTGCCGATCGACGGCGCCGACGCTTCGAAGAAGCAGATGCGGCGCGTGCGGGTGTCACCCGACAACAAATATGTCGTGGTCTCCTCCAACCAGGACCACCATGCGGCAATCTACCAGGCGGATAGCCTCAGGCAGATCGCTTCGTTTTCCACCAAGAAGTCGCCGATGGGCTTCGGCTTCGCGGCCGACGGCAGGCACGCGTACTTGTGCTGCCACGACGACGCGGAGGTGGCCGAGTTCGAGCTGGCAAGCGGACGCGTGACGCGCTCGCTCCCGACCGCGGCCGGCTGCGAGTTCATCGTCGGCTATCATTGACGCCGGGCGTGTGGCCCGGCCGGCGGGGCCGCGCCGCAAATCGCGGCGCGAAACTCAGGCGCCGTACTTGAAGGAGAGCGAGACCCGCGTGCGGAATGCCGCGACTTTCCCCTTCTCCACCTTCATGTCCATTTTCATCACTTCGGCCACGCGCAGGTCGCGCAGCGAATCCGCGGCGGTCTCCACCGCGTTGCGGCCGGCATCCTCCCATGATTTTTCGCTCACTCCGACCACCTCGACGATCTTGTAGACCGTATCCGAATTCTTCTTCGCCATGGAAACCTCCCGAGGGCTGATCTGCGGTCGTGCCGCCCGTGCCGCTCTGTCGGCGCGCACGGCCGGACGTCAGCATACGCGCCGGCAAGGCTCGTGTGCGTGGAAATCATGCCGCATCGGCGGCGGCCGGAAGAGCCGTACCGGCGCCGCGTCGGCGGCGAAGTCACAAGTTCAGGACGCGGCTGCGAACTCACGCTGCACGTCAGCGATTTGCGCTGCTGTCGGCAGGCCCGCCTCGTTGCCGAGACGCTGAATCTTGTAGGCCGCCGCCGCGCGGGCAAAGTGGAAATGTTCGTCCCAACTCTTGGTCGGATCGGTGAGATAAGACGCCACGTAGGCGCCGTGGAAAATGTCGCCAGCGCCACTGGTGTCGAGAACGCGCTCCGACGGCACGGCGAGGGCGGGCAGTTCGTGGACGGCTCCGGTCTCGTCATACCAGATGAGTCCTCGCTCTCCGAGCGTCACGCCGCCGATCCGGCAGCCACGGCTCTTGAGATAATCCAGCATCGCGCCGGGTTCGCGTCCCATCTGTTCGCACAATCGCTCAGCCACGATCGCCACATCGATGAAGCCCAGGAGTTCGTCGGTGTTCGCGCGCAGCCCACCGCCGTCGAGCGAAGTGAGAATGCCGGCCGCACGGCAGAGCCTGGCGTAGTGCAGCGCGGCGTCCGGCTGGTGGCCGTCGAGATGAAGCGCGCGGCAGCCCGCGAGATTCAGAGTAGGGAAGGGGTGAATGTGGTCGTCGTCGCGGCAGCGCACGATGGCCCGCTTGCCGTCGTTCGGCATGATGAACGACAACGAGGAGGTCTTGACCTTGCGGGCGTGTACCGAGATGCCGTATCGCGCCGCCATGTCGAGAAACATGCGGCCGAGCCAGTCGTCGGCAACGGTCGTGAGCAGGTCTGGCACTGTCCCAAGCTTCGCACAGCAGAATGCCGCGGTCACCGCGTTGCCGCCGAACGACACGGCGTAGGCGGACGCGACGTGTTTCTCGTCGCCGGTCGGCATACGGTCGGTGAGAAACGTGACGTCGATGTAGGTTTGTCCAATGAAAAGCGCCTGCATTATTCCTTTCCCTGCCGCGGGTGGTCCGGATCAATGTGCCCGGCCGGATGCTCGCGCACAATCGTAGTCAAGTTGTGGCCGCTGCGGAGGAGTGCGCGGGGTGCGACTTTGTCCCGCGCACCGTGATGCGACGCGCCTGACGATCCGGCAGTTCCCGCGCGAACGGTTCGACATGCGGCGGCGACGCCGCCACCAGCCTGCTTGGGCAGGGGAATGCGGAAGACCAGTTCGCCCGTCAGCGACGAGGCTTCACTCCGCCTTGATACCGGCCGCCTTGATGATCGGCCACCACTTCTCGATCTCGGCTTTCTGCAGCGCGCCGAGCGCCTCCGGCGTTTGCTGGTCGCGCGGAACGACGACCTGCCCGATTTGCACGAGGCGGGCCTGCACGGCCGGGTCGGCGAGCGCGTTGACCGCGGCCGCATTGAGCTTGGCGATCACATCCTTGGGCGTGCCCTTCGGCGCCCACAGGCCACCCCACACTGAGATGTGAAAGCCCGGAAATCCCGCTTCGTCGGTGGTCGGGATGTCGGGCGCCGAGGCGAGGCGGGTGGTGCTGGTGATGGCATAGCCGCGGACCAGGCCGCCGCGCACCATGGTGAGCGAACTCCCCGGGGACGTGCACATCACGTCGATCCGTCCGCCGACCACGTCCTGCAGCGCCGGCGCCGCGCCGCGATAAGGCACGAACGGCCATTTCGCGCCGGTCACCCGTTGCAGCTCGATGCCGCAGAGATGCAGCGCGCCGCCGGCACCGTTGTGCGCGGACGACACGTTGGCCTGGTTGGTCTTCAGCCAGGCGGTCAATTCCTTCAGATTGGTGGCCGGGATGGCGTTCTTGCTGACGATCAGGTTGGGGCCGCTCATCAAGAGCGAGATCGGCGCGAAGTCCTTCACCACGTCGTACTGGATCGGGTAGATCGCGGCGTTGATGACGAACTGATCGCCCGATCCGATCGCGATCGTGTAACCGTCCGGTGCCGCGCGCGCGACGCGGCCGACCGCGATCGTGCCCCCGGCGCCGCCGACGTTCTCGATCACAACCGACTGGCCGAGCGTCTTCCGCATCGATTCCGCGAGCGCGCGCGCGATGCCGTCGAACAGGCCGCCCGCCGGATAAGGCACGACGATCGTGACCGGGCGTGACGGATATGCCGCTTCCGCGGCGGCTGCTCCGATCGATCCTGCGAGCGCGGCCAGCGCGGCGCCGACGACGAACGAAAGCTGGGACCAAGTCCTCCCGGCCATTGTATTCTCTCCCTGCGTTTTTTGATGTTGAAGGCGGCCGGAAGCCTTGATGGTCCGGCGAGCCCGGTAGGATTGGAAGATTGACGACGGTTGCTACCAGCGGCCGCCGCGGTGGACCAGCCTGAGCACGACCAGCAGCAGGATCGCGCCGAGCGTAGCGGAAACGATGGAGCCGATCATGCCGCTGAGGTGGATGCCCAGTTGCGGGAACAGCCAACTGCCGATGAGGGCGCCGACGATGCCCAGGCAGATGTCGGCCACGAGACCGTAGCCGGTACCGCGGACGATCTGGCCCGCCAGCCATCCGGCGATCAGGCCGACGAAGAGGATAACGAGAAGGCTTTCGGCAGACATGGTTCGCGCCCCGCTGTGGTCCAGCCACATTGAATGAAGGTGGCAGCGTGGTCTTTCTTCGGTTTCAAAGCAAGCCGGTTTCGCCGCGTGTGAAACAGCCCGCCTGTGTGCACCTCGTTTAATATGAGTTGACGCACATCCGTCTCCGTTCGTTCCCGCGCAGGCGGGAACCCAGGGCTGCGCACTCGATGCGTGGGGCTCTGGGTCCCCGCTTTCGCGGGGACGAACGGAGAGAGAGTGTTCCAACGTACAAACGTTGCACGTTAGTTCCGAAACGGCTTGCTCAAGAAGCGCGAGCCCGCAAGCCCGTAGCGCCACGGCTGCTCCACCGCCTTGGTGATGCCGATGCGCGGGCCGGTCGCGATGTCGGCTGGTTGTGCGCGCGCAACGAGTTCGAACGGCGCACGATCGAGCGGCAGGCCGTTGTGCGCGTCGGTGATGGCGAGCGCCTCGGTGAGCCGCCCCGGGCCCGAGCACAGCAGCCGCGCGTCGGCTAACCCGCGGCGGCGCCGCATCGCCGCGAGCCCATCCGTCGGCTCCAGCGCGCGGATCAGCACGGCGCTCGCCGAGCCCTCCGCTTCGCAGACGAAATTGACGCACCAGTGGATACCATAGGAGCGGTAGACATAGACGAAGCCCGGCGGCCCGAACATCACAGCGTTACGTTCGGTGCGTCCGCGATAGGAATGCGCCGCCGGATCGGTGTGGTGATAGGCCTCGACTTCGACGATCACGCCGCCGACACCTTTCACCAGGAGCGTCGCGCCGATCAGGTCGGGCGCGACCTCATGAACGCTGCGGGCGAAGAAGTCGCGGCGGAGGCGGGGAGCTCGCGGCATCAACTGGCGGGAATGACTGGCAGCATGATGCAGGAGGCGTGAGCGCCATCGTGATAGATCGTGTCGGTGCCCATCAGCGAGGGATGATAGGGGTGCGAGAACACGCCGTCGGTCGCGGGCGAATCGCCGTTGGCGAGCTCGAGCCGGATGCGGTGACCCTGCTTGAACACGTAGGAGATCGGCAGCACCTCGATGTCGAACGCATAGATCTCGCCGGGCGTGAGCGGCTGCGGGTTGGTGTGCGTATAGAACGGCCGCGTCGGCGTCGAGCGTTGCGGATCCTTCTCGCGATGCGAGGCCTTCAGCCAGCCCTTCGATACCGGCGTAAAGCCGGGCTGATCGCCCTTTGCGCGCGCCGCGGCGTCCTGCGGATGCTGGTCGGTGAGCTTGACGATGAACTGGGTGTCGATCGCGCTCGACGCGGCGAACAGCTTGAGCACGATCGGCCCGGTCACTTCGAGATCGGCCGCGAGCGGCGCGGTGGTGAAGGTCAGCACGCGCCGTGGCGGGTCGACGCGGCCGTCCGGCCCGATGACCGCGACGCCGTTGACCCATTCCCAGTCCGGATAGGTGTAGCTCGTCGGCGCCTCGCCCGCCGCGGGCTTGTCGGTCGAAAGGCCGCCGTCGTTGAGCGAGGTGACGCTGCCCGACGGTCCCTTGCGTAGGTAGTACGGTGTGCTCACCGCATTCTTCGGCGGCCATTCCTCCTGCGCGCGCCAGACATTGGCGCCGCGCACAAAGACCTTCACCGGGTCACACTCCATGAAGCCGTTGTTCTTGCCCTTGAGGTGGAGGTCGTAGAACGGCAGCAGCTCCTTCTCGTGAAACTCGACCTGGTCGAACATCCGGTGCGCTTCGAACGTATTGCGCGCGCCGGTGACGACGAGCTTCTTCGGCGCCCTGACCTCCTCGTAGCCGAGGATGTTGCCGCGCAGGTGCAGACCCATCTTGCCCCAGTGTCCGACCGACAGCACCGGGCACTTGATCTGGTCGAGCCGCCAATAGGGCGAGCGTTCGCGCCAGAACTCGTCGTCGAGCGAATGCTCGATGATGGCGCCGACGAGATCGAGTTTCATCGGCGCCCGGCCGTGCCGGCCGGCCAGGCGATGCTGATTGTCGGCGCGCAGCGAGGTGTACCAGACCGAACGGTAGCTGCAGTAGATGCCGCCGTGATAGTTCGAGCCGCGATACTGGTCGACCAGACCGTCGTAGGGCACGATGCAGGCGAGCCCCGGCGGGTTCATGGTCGCCATCAGCCATTGCGCCATCGCATAGTACGACTGGCCGATGCCGCCGACGCGGCCGTTGCTCCAGTCCTGCTTGATGATCCAGGCGATCAGTTCGACGTAGTCCTGCTGCTCGTTCGGTCCCATGAACTCGAACTCGCCCTCGGAGCGGCCCGCGCCGCGCACGTCGGCGTGGACATAGACGTAGCCTTGTCCGACATACCATTCGATCGGACCGGTCTCGCGCCAGAGAAACAGCGGATAGGCCGGCACGTCGTCCATCTCGTATTGATAGGGCGAGGCGGCAAACAGCGCCGGAAAGCGTCCCGCGGCGTCCGGCCGGTAGACGCACAGCGAAATGCGCACCCCGTCGCGCATGGTGACGGTGACGCCCTGTTCGACTTTCATTTGGTATGTCGGCACGTGTTTCCTCCGAGTGGCCCTGGCGCTTGATCTTGTCTGAGTTGGCTTTGCTCGGCACAGTAGAGATGTCGATGGCCGGGGCAAGCCATGGGCAATGGGGCATTGCACCGGTCTTCGACGTGCTTTGCCGGCCGCGACACCGCTGCCACCGATGGCTTATTGCCGCCAAGCGCAGGCTGCGGCATTCTTACCGCACAAATAAGAACGACACTTGGGAGGACACGATGCGACGCTGGCATGGACTTATTGCATTGCCCATCCTGACTGCGCTGGCCTCGCCGGCCATGGCGCAGGACTATCCGACACGATCGATCCGCGCGATCGCCTCGCAAGGGCCGGGCGGCTTGAGCGACATCTGGATGCGGGCGCTGGCCGACGAGTTGGGGCCGGCGCTCGGCACGACCGTCGTGGTCGAGGATCGCATGGGCGGGGCGGGCACGATCGGCGCGCGCGCCTGCGGCGAAGCGGCGCCCGACGGCTACACCATCTGCATCCTGCCGACCGAGGCGATGGTGATCAATCCGGTGATCTATCCCAATACCGGGTTCGATCCGAAGAAGAGTCTGGCGCCGATCAGCAAGGTCTTCTACCTGACGCAGGTGTTCGCGGTGAATGGCGCGCTCAAGGTCAAGTCGTTTCCTGAACTCATCGCCCTGGCCAAGGCCAAGCCCAAGACCATGAACTACATGGCGCCTTCGCTGTCGAAGGTCGCGTTCATGGAGGGGTTAAACAAGAAATACGGTACCGACTTCGTGCGTGTGCCGTTCAAGGGCGGCGGCGACGCGGTCAATGCCATGCTCACCGGCACGACGCAGATGGCGGCGTTCGGCATCGGCAATCTCATTTCCTTCATCCGCAACGGAAAAATCGTCGGGCTCGCCGTCGACGGCGACAAGCGCTCGCCGCTGGCTCCCGAAATTCCGACCTTCGGCGAGATCGGCTACAACGAGCACCTGATGGCGACGTTCTTCGGCATCTATGCGCCGATGGGCACGCCCGCGCCGTTCATCGACAAGCTGAACAAGGCGATCGTCAAGATCGCCTCGAAGCCCGAGTTTCAACAGAAGCACATGGTCAGCCGCGGCCTCGCGCCGGTGTTGAACTCGCCGGAACAGTTCGCCAAGGAGCTCGAGAAAGACCGTGCCGAAGGTCTTGCCGTGGTGAAGGCGTCAGGGCTCTATCCGAACGTGAAGTGAGGCAAGGATCGTCCGACTCCGTGCCACTCGATCGGTTCGATTGACAGGCTTCGACCTCGCGGACGCCACGGGCGAAAAACCGCGGCGGAGCAGGGCGCCTTGACTATCGAGGCAGGGCTGCGGCGGGCGCGATCATCCGGAGGCGATTGTCGGTCGTGTCGGAACGGCAGCGCGGTGTCGAAAGGCAACGCGATGCTGCGCGCGAGCTCGTGCGGCCCGTATTCACAGAACATTTATGCGTTACTAACCACGCCGGCAAAAACAGGCAATAACAAGCCTGATCTTCGGTGTTCTTACTGGTCTTCGGTGTTCTTACTGGATTTGCCCACTAATGCTGAATTGGTAACTCCGTCCATCGGGAAGTTCCGGCAACCCGGAAATGGTTGAAGCGTGACCGCTCCCCCAGACGATCGAACTCAACGCAACCAGGATCATACCGCGCGGTCGGCTGCTTCCGCCCCAGAGCCGTCGCGACGAGGGATGCTGGCGTCGATTCTGGCAACGGCCTGCATTGGCGCGACTTTGTCCGTTGGCGCCTGGTACGCCGTTGCGCAACGCGAAGATCGTCTCGCGGAAGCAGAACTTGGCGCCCGCGCCAGTAGTCATGCGTTGTTGCTTGAAAGCGGAATCAAGCAGTATCTCGACAAGGTCATTGCATTGCGTGCCTTGTTTGAGTCTGATGACCATGTATCGCGCGAAGAATTTCAGCTGTTTTCCAACTCGATATTGCGGGACCAGCGCGCAATCCTCGGCGTGAAGTGGATTCCGCGCGTGACCCGCGATCAACGCGCCGCGCATGAACGCCAGGGCGTTGCGCAGGGCCTGTCCGGCTATCACCTCAAGACGGAGGCGCCGGATGGAAGCTTGGTGCCCAGCGCGGACCTGCCAGAGCACTTCCCGGTCTTTTATTCTTCCAACGAGGCCGCCGATTCCCCGATTTACGGCCTCGACCTCGCAGATGGCGGTATCAGGCAACAGACTCTCGATCGTGCAGTCACGGAAGATGGAATTGCCGTCAGTGAAAATTTCCTACTCCGCGCCGGGCAAGGCGATCGGAACGGATTCTTTGCCGTCATGCCGGTTTTCCAGCCCGGCGTGCGGTACGTTTCCCCAGAATCTCGGCGTGACAACCTTGTCGGCTTTGTCCAGGGCGTATTTCAGATCGGCGTTTTAATCGAGTCCATCCTCCAGGCTGGTTCGACCCCGGGGGCACTGGACCTCTATTTTTACTGGTCCGGGCAGCCGGACGAGCAACGCCCGATTTATTTCCATCCGTCGCGCGTGCGAAAGGCTCTCATCACGGCGCGACCACGCGCAGCACTCGATGCCGGGCCGCACTGGACCGACGCGCTCCAGGTCGGCGACCGCAAATGGACCCTGGTCGCGGTACCCATTCCGGGTGGACCTGGGACGCCGAACCATTTCAGCTCTTGGGCCGTGCTGGCGGTGGGGTTATTCGTTAGTGCGTTGGTCGCCGCTTACATCTGGTTGCTTGGCCGCTACGCGCTCCGCGTTCAGATGGCAAACAAGCAGCTCGATGAGCAGAACACCCAGCTCGACACGGCCTTGTCCAACATGACGCAAGGGCTGCTGATGTTCGATTCCTCGGGCCGGCTGATCATGCACAACCGCCGCTATGGCGAAATGTACGGACTCTCTCCCGAAGTGATCAAACCGGGGTGCAGCCTCCGCGACCTGCTTGAGCGCCGGCGTGAAGTTGGCGCTCTGCCAGACAGCGATCCCGATCGCTACTTTGAAGATGTGCTGGCGGCGATCAAGGAGGGAAAGACGTTCGAGTGGCTGACTGCGCTACCCGATGGTCGGACTGTCGCCGTCGCCAATCGTCCGATCCCGGGTGGGGGCTGGGTTGCAACCCACCACGACGTCACCGAGCGGCTTCGGGCCCAAGCTCGGATTTCGCACTTGGCAAAGCACGACGCCCTGACCGATCTGCCAAATCGGGTTTTCTTCCATAGTCGGCTGGATCAAGCCTTGAAGGGCGCGCGTGACGAAAAGCTGGCGGTCCTTTGTCTCGATATCGATGACTTCAAGGCCGTAAATGACGCGCTGGGTCATCCCATCGGCGACATGCTCCTTACAGCCGTGGCAGGCCGTTTGCGTCAATGCATTCGAGATTGCGATACCGTTGCCCGCATCGGGGGCGACGAGTTCGCCGTTATCCAGGTCGGCGTGTCTCAGCCAAATGACGCAACACGCCTCGCAGCGCGGCTGATCGAGACAGTCAGTGCGCCTTACGAACTCGACGGCCATCATGTCGTCGTCGGCCTGAGTATCGGAGTTGCAATTCCCCCGGTCGATGGCAACGGCCCAGATCTGCTGCTGAAAAACGCCGATATGGCCCTCTATCGCGCCAAGTCGGATGGGCGGGGCGTGTTCCGCTTCTTCGAACCCGAGATGAACGCCAAAATGCAGGCGCGACGAACGCTCGAACTCGCTCTGCGCAGTGCAGTCGCCGAAGGTCAATTCGAAGTCTACTATCAGCCGCTCATCAATATAGAGACCGGGCGGGTTCGTTCGTTCGAAGCGCTCATTCGCTGGCACCGTCCCGGGCACGGCATTGTCGCGCCGGCCGACTTTATTGCGCTGGCGGAGGAAACCGGGCTGATCGTTCCGATCGGCGAATGGGTGCTGCGCCAGGCCTGCAAGGAGGCGGCGGCTTGGCCGGCCGATGTCAGCGTCGCAATCAATCTATCGGCGGTGCAATTCAAGAACAGGAAGCTGCTGGCGACCGTGGTCTCCGTGCTCGCAGCATCGGGGCTGCCGCCGTCGCGCCTGGAGTTGGAGATCACCGAGTCGTTGTTGCTGCAGGACAGCGAAGATACCCTCGCCGTGCTTCATCAATTGCGCGGCCTCGGCATCAGGATTTCGATGGACGATTTCGGCACTGGATATTCATCGCTCGCATACCTTCAGAAGTTCCCATTCGACAAGATCAAGATCGATCGATCGTTCGTCCGCGACATGACCACGCGCGAGGAGAGTATGGCGATTGTGCGGGCGGTCGCGGCCATGGGAGCGAGCCTGGGCATGATGACAACTGCCGAAGGCGTTGAGACGGTCGAGCAGTTCGATCGATTGAAGGCGGAGGGATGTACCGAGGTTCAAGGTTACCTCTTCAGTCCACCCTTGCCCGCCTCCAAGGTCGAGGAATTGCTGCGCAAGCACAACCCGCGGATGAAGGCGATCGCCTAATGGTCCGATTCTAACATTCGCATCCCGTTTCGGCGACGGCGGTCTCTTGCTATTCCCAGATCAGGACGTTGGGAAGCGAGCGATCGACCCGCCGCAACAGCGTATAGCCGACGCCCGCGAGCCCGCGGAACAGCCCGAGATTGAACTGCCGCTTGCCGACATTCCAGCGATAGTCGCCGTTTGCTGACGCATCCTCGATGACGGCCGCCATGCGCTGCGACGCAAGTTCGCGCAAATCGTCCTGGCCAAGCGCGCCGGCCGCCTCGCAGAAGAACTCGATGCTGCCGAGCGTGCCGCAGCACAGCGTGTCGACGTGGCCGGGCCAGCCGCGCTCCGCACCGCCAAGCGCGTTGCGCACGTCCGGTGCGAGCAGCGCAGCATCCAAACGGCCGCGCTTCATTGCAGCCGCGCGCGCGATCCCGATGCCCGGAGCGCCGTGACACCACTGGCACGGCCAGGGCGCTGCCTCGCCGCCACGGAAATCCGCCCAGTTGTTGCGCTGAGCGTCATAACTTGCATTTTCGAATGCGATGCATTGCGCCGCCGCACCCGCGAAGTCGTCGCGCCCGGTCGCGGCCGCCAGCGACGCCAGCGCATAAGCAAAGCCCGCAGCGCCGTGCGACATGCCGTTGAGGGCCAACTCGCCTCTGCCTTGGCCGAGCCAGCTTCCACCGTGTTCTCCGCGACGGGGCTGCGCGAGCAGGTGATCGCCGCACTTCGTCGCACTGGCGAGCAGGTCCGCGGATGGACTGTCGCGGTAGAGCCGCAGCAGACCGAGGATGCCGCCGGCGCTCCCGCCGGTCACGTCGAGTTGCTTGTCCGCCGCGATCAGGTCGTCACTGAACAACGACGCCGCAACATGCGCATCCGCGAGCAGATCATCGTCCCGCAGACATTTGGCCATGACGGCGAACGCATAGACGATCGAGCCCAGCCCGGTGGCGCCGCCGGTGCCCAATGAGCGCGCCATGCGAGCCGCATTGCGTCCCTTGAGGGTCTTGCGGGTATGCGCGAGCGCCGCCAGCGCCAGTTGCCTGGACGGCTCGCTCCCCGTCACCGCCGCATGGGCAGCGAGAAACAGCGCAATGCCGGTGACCCCGTTGTAAAGATCGGCACCGAGCGGCACGAGCTGGGCAACCTCGGAATCTCCCAGCCAGTCGAGCCCGATCCAGGCCGCGGCCGGACCCCGGCGGATGGCGTGGTGCGCGAGGTCGGCGGCGATCTTGTCGGCTTCGGCGAGGAAGGCATCCTTGCCCGGCGCCATCGCGGTGCCGGTGCGCAGGACGCGCCTTCGCGTCGGAGCCGGGACCATATCGTCGGATCGCGACACCAAGGCGGTGTTCTGCCGGATGACTTCGACTTGCCAGGCGATCTCCGCCTCATCGAAATTGCTGATACGGTCGCGCGCGCGACGAGAGCCCCGCCGTTGCCTCGGTCAGCACCGATAAGGTCGTTGCGTCGCAAATCTCGGTGCCATCGCTCGGCGACACGAAATGCGGGACGTTCAACTGCACGAGAGCCAGGCGCTCGGCCCGCTGCAACGGCCAGAGCGGGTCGGCAGCGCTCTCCCAATCCGTCAGCCGGGCCAGGAAGTCCGCTTGCGCGGACCACGTAACGCCATCGCCCATGCTGCGATGATCTCGCAGCCGTTGCAGTAGCATGTAATAGAAGCGGGTCGGGCGAATGACCTTGCGGATTGCAACTCCGGCAAAGCCGTCGAGCAGCGCGCCCTGCCTTGCGTCCCGGGTCTGCGACGCCAGGAACCTGGCGTAGTCCTCGAAGCCAGCAACGAAATCCTCGACGTGGTCGCCGAACTTCGCGTAGCGGCCATGGATATGGGGCAGGTTCGGGTTGATTTCCACGGCCTCCTGCGTCTTCGTTGGCCGCATGGTATCGGAATTGATGCCGCTCCACGCCAGCCGCGTTCGGGAGGTCCAATCCGAGGTCATCCCGCCTCTCGCGAATATCTTGTTGTCAGGCGATCGCCCATAGGCTGGCACCAGGCCGACCATCAGGACCGAGTTGTCGACGATGTCCACGGCCGCCTGGAAGGCCTGCGCCTCGATCTCATCGGCCTTATGCTCTGCAGCGGTCGCCTGCAGGATCATTTCCAGGTCGATCGGCACCGGATGATCGCCGGCCGCGATGATGTTCTCCTGGTGCATGTCGCTGCCGGCGAAGCAATGGAACAGCGCAAGCCAGGCGCCTGCGCGCCGGAAAAATCGTTTGCAGCCCTGCGCGTCGGCGCATCCGGCATGAGCGATGAACTCGCTCCAGCCGTAACCGTCGCGTGCGATCACGCGCACCGCCTTCAATTCGACCGGGGCGCCGCTGCGGTTCAGGCGTTCTACCAGCGCATGCCAGGCGGCATCGGGGCGCAGGTCCTTCGGCTTGTAGACGACGCGCGTGTTGTCCTCGAAGCGTACGATCAACACCGAATGACCGCCATTGTGCGGGTCGGAGAGGTCGCCCTCGATCTCCACAACCCGGCTTTCATTCCCGGAGTGAATGATGCCGCGACGGATCGCCGCCATGTCCTTATCGAGGCGCATGATGAAGGCGCGCGATGTCTCGATCCACTGCCGCGTGATCGCCGCAATCAATCGCAACAGCACCGGCTTGTCTTCGAACAGGCGCCGGAAACCGCCAGCCTTCATATCGGCAACGAACCGATCGTACTGCGACGTTCCGCCGTCGCGCCGTCGGTCTCCCGCGTCGGCCGGCGTTGCGCTGGCCTTCCGCGCCTTGGCAAAGCGCTCGTAGATTGCCGGAGCGGAAAGGCCGCACACCTTCTTGAGAAGTGAATGCCGCAGGCCGGCGCGAGCGGTATCGCTCAGGTTCTCGGCAGCGCCGCCGTCGATGCCCGCCCAGAGCCGCGCTTCGGCTTGTTCGATCAGCGGCGCAAACAGTTGTTCGAACGCGCAGGGTTCAGCTTGCTCCGGCGCGACAATAGCATCGCCGTTGCTCGGGCTCTGCAACGCCGCCACGATCCAGATGGCGTCCTCGATCCAGGCCGGCGGAGCAGCGGAAGCTCGCCGGCGAACGGTGGCGAATTTCGCCAGCACCTCGCCGATCGACAACCGGTCTCGATCAAGCCGACGGGCAAACAGCGCCCAATCGCCACTGGCAGACGACCGGCACCACGCCGCCAGCCGCTGCGCGGCCGGATCGGCATCGCCTTTCTGCCCAGGCAGTGCTTCGAAATCGTCGGACAGGAGCTCGTCAACGGTGGCGGCCTGAACGATCAGGCGCTCAAAAAAAGCGTCCACGCGATGTCTCCGATCCCTGTATCAGTCGGAACAGGCTGTGGTCAGTCGATATTGGCGATGTCCCACCGGTACAGGTCATTCAGACCAGCTCACCGCACCGCGGATGTGGGGCTGATGACGAAGATGAGACTTTACACGACCGGGAACGCATGATGCAGTGACGCTTCGGCTGCCAGGTGAATTCCGCGTGTCACCCTTGCTGCTTGACTGGCTGCCGCAGCGAAGTCACACGGAGCAACCCGATGGACGATACCAGCGCCACCGATGCTATCCTCGACCTGGCTGACGAGGAAATCCTGACCTACGACGTGTCCGACGAGGCATTGGAAGCCGCAGCGGGCACGACGCGCCTCTGGACAGCGATGATCACTGACTGCCCCACCATCCTCCCTTCCTGCTGTGGCGGACGTTGATTGCCGGTGACGGGCTGCGGCGGCAAAGCGACGCGCACTCGACCGGCAGCGCGTCCGTAGGCTTCTGCGGCTCTCCCGTCGTCAAAGCGCGCTTGCCGGCGCCCATCCTGACGATTGCGGGCAGATCACGCCAGACGTTCCAGCGATCACGACCGAGCATGAAATGACCCATCAGAGAAATGGAAATTATCATGCTGGCCGCCGTTGGGTAACGGCGAATTGTGCCGTGCCGGAATACCGTCGGCGGATCGTTTGGCATTGATCGATGCGCGGTAGCTGTGCCGAGAGCGCCCGGCGAAGGTAGGTTAGTAACGCCACTGACGATTGCCGCCGGCAAATTCTCAACGCCGCGAGGAAGTCGTTGCGCGTGCATCGCAAGCACTTGCACGGTTTCATTAACCTAATGCATCGCAAGCAAAAGGTTGCGCCGGCGCGGCATCTCAGTGGTGCCGCATTCCAATGATGTATTTTGTTCGTCGGGGCAGGGCATGAAGTCGATGAGCGTTGCTGCTGCCCCCCGGTGATATGAAACGTTTGGTTCACGTCGACGCAAATTTCAGTTCGACCATCCAATTGGATCAGCATTGACCGAACGGGTCATAAAAAAGGTCCTCGCCGTTGCGTTTGTCTGCTGCTGCGTCTGCTGTTGTCTCGGCAGTTCAGCGGCATGGGCGATCGATTGCATGAGTTCTCCTGGCGATCCGAAGACCGGCTATTACTCTTGGCGCCAGATTGACGGCCGCAA
The DNA here is from genome assembly GCA_963756715.1 of uncultured Alphaproteobacteria bacterium. GTDB lineage: Bacteria > Pseudomonadota > Alphaproteobacteria > Rhizobiales > Xanthobacteraceae > VAZQ01. The sequence continues at coordinate 288,610 of CAVWOV010000015.1, read as the reverse complement.
ATGCTGGTTCCGAAAGACCGGCGCCATGCCGGCGAAGTCGCAACTGCACTGGCCAGCAAAGGTCGAGCAAGAAGAAGAGGTGCGACCGGAAGAACCCGTATCCGCATCGTCCTCCGAACCGCCGGCGCCAGCGCAAGAGCAGACCGGATCCATCGCGCCGCCGCCACGCGCCGACGTGACAATGAGACCGCAGCCCAGGCAATCGGAACCGCCGCGATTCAGGATGGTGCGCGTCAGGCCCGCGACAGGCGCTACGGTTCGCTTGGGCCACGGCTTCGATCTGCTGAGCGGCGTCAGCCTGTCCGGCATGCAGCCACTCGGTGCCCGGCGGGAGCCGGCCGGCCGCGCGCCTACCGATCCGTTCAGCGCTCGCTTCACCGGTAGTGCCAACTGACCACCGCGCGCATTCGCACCGGACGATTCCTTTGGGCGGCTTAGTCTGCTGTCAAAATTGAACTGGTCGAATTGGACTAATTTTGCAATTTTGTCATTTGTAAATGTGACTCGTTAGCTCGCGTCAGTGCCCACCTCAGACCGCTCTGCTTCGATGTAGAGTTCTTGAGAGCGCCGGGCTGTGCAGCGTCTTCGAGTTTCTGGTCTCAGGCCCGCGGTAGAATGAGGTGCGGAAAGTCCGTCAACCGGAGGACTCCGCATGCACGCCCGTATCGTAATTCCGATTCTGATCGCGACCGCCGTTCAGGCGAACGCGCAAGAGCATCGCCATCATCCGCCACAGGATATGGCGTTGCACGAGAAGTTCTATTCGACATGGTACATGCCCGATCAGCCGACCAAGTCCTGCTGCAATATGGCCGACTGCTATCCAACCGAGGTGCGCGTTCAGGGCGGCAGGATATTCGCCCGTCGCCGAGAGGATGGGAAATGGCTGCTCATCCCGGCGCAGAAGGTGGAGCACAACCGGGACAATCCTGACGGCCGCAATCACCTTTGCGCACCGCCGCCGCCGCCACCAAGTGCATCGCAAGGGCCCGATTCAATCTACTGCTTCGCGCTTGGAAGCGGGACTTGACCGTACCGGAAGTATGGTGAGCGGTGCTTGAAGAGTTTTGCGCGTTTGCCGCTTTGTGAGACGTGAATAGTATCGTCACGCGGTTCGCGATGCCGGGAGCGAACGCTGACCATGGATGCGAAAATGCCGGTTGGTGCGCAAGAGGCGTGAAACTCCACTCGCGCTCAGCCGCAGTGCCCCCGCCGCTGATTTCGCATAGCTGCCAGGACTTGCCGCCTCGACCGCGGCGCGCGTTACGCCTTACATTGGGCCATGCAAATTTTTCTTGCCGGCGCCGCGGGCGCCATCGGCCGGCGGCTCGCGCCATTACTGGTAGATGCAGGTCACAGCGTCACCGGAACGACGCGATCTGCCGCGACGGCGCAGGAACTTGAGCGGGCAGGGGTCGCGCCCGCCGTCCTCGACGTGTTCGACGCGCCGGCGGTGAGCGCGGCCATGAACGCGGCGCGTCCCGACGTGGTCATTCATCAGCTCACCGATCTGCCGCGCGAGTTCGACGAGGCCAAGGTGGCGGCCTCGTATGCCAACAATGCACGCATCCGCACCGAAGGCACACGCAACCTGATCGCTGCCGCGCTCGCCGCTTCTGTGCGCCGCTTCATCGTGCAGAGCATTGCGTTCGCTTACGCGCCCGGTGGTGAGCCGCACCCGGAAACGGATCCGCTCAATCTGTCCGATCCGGCGCGAGCGGTGACCGTGAAGGGCGCAGCCGACATGGAGCGTCAGGTGCTCGATGCGCGACGCGATGGACGCGATCGTGCTGCGCTATGGTCTGCTCTACGGGCCCGGCACCTGGTCCGAGGCCGGGCCTGCGCGCAAGCCGGCGTTGCATGTCGATGCCGCGGCCCACGCGGCGATGCTCGCGCTGACGCGCGGCGCACCCGGCGTTTATAATATTGCGGACGATGACGGCGTGGTGTCGATTGCGAAGGCCCGTGATGAACTCGGTTTTGACCCGCACGTTCGGCTGCCGTAACGCGCCGAAGCCGCAAGTCAGAACACCGAAGTGGGCAAGTCGGAGGAGCGAATGTGCACTGAAGCGGCTGTCAAAAACCGCGTCGGTACAGCAATTCAGGCTCGAACGTGAAGGTATTAGGACTGATTCGAAACTGTTGTATTTGCTGTTAAACCTTTGTTAATCGTGTGGCTCATGCGCAACACGCATGGAACATAGTGATCTATCAGGGGCTTGGCGCCGCGATTTAGCCATACGCAACGCCGAGATCGGACGGATCGAAAAGAACACGAACGTCAGCGCCCTGTGCCGGGGCAACGGGTCAAATGGACGCCAAAACCAATCTCAAGGCCAAGCTGCCTAGCCGCCACGTGACCGAAGGTCCCGCGCGCGCCCCGCACCGCTCCTACTACTACGCGATGGGGCTGACCACCGAGCAGATTCATCAGCCTTTCGTGGGGGTTGCGTCGTGCTGGAACGAGGCTGCGCCGTGCAACATCGCGCTGATGCGCCAGGCGCAGGCGGTGAAGAAGGGCGTCGCCGCCGCCGGCGGTACGCCACGCGAGTTCTGCACCATCACGGTCACCGACGGCATCGCGATGGGCCACGCCGGCATGTACTCCTCGCTGCCGTCGCGCGAAGTCATTGCCGACTCGGTTGAATTGACCATGCGCGGACACGGCTACGACGCCTTGGTCGGCATCGCCGGTTGCGACAAGTCGCTGCCCGGCATGATGATGGTGATGTGCCGGCTCAATGTGCCGTCGATCTTCATCTACGGCGGCTCGATCCTGCCCGGCACCTTCAAGGGCCAACCGGTCACCGTGCAAGATGTGTTCGAGGCGGTCGGCAAGCATTCGGTCGGACAGATGTCGGACCGCGATCTCGATACCCTCGAGCGTAACGCCTGTCCGTCAGCCGGCGCCTGCGGCGCCCAGTTCACCGCCAACACCATGGCGACGGTGTCCGAGGCGATCGGGCTCGCGTTGCCGTATTCGGCCGGCGCGCCGGCGCCCTACGAGATCCGCGACGCGTTCTGCATGACCGCGGGTGAGCAGGTGCTCGACCTGATCAAGGCGGGATTGCGGCCGCGCGACATCGTCACCCGAAAGGCGCTGGAAAATGCCGCCGCTGTCGTGTCGGCTTCGGGCGGATCGACCAATGCTGCGCTGCACTTGCCAGCGATTGCCCATGAATGCGGGATCAAATTCGATCTGTTCGACGTCGCCAAGGTTTTCGAGCGGACTCCCTATATCGCGGATTTGAAGCCCGGCGGCCGTTATGTTGCCAAAGATATGTTTGAGGCAGGGGGTGTCCCACTGCTGATGAGGACGCTCCTCGATCACGGGTATCTCCACGGTGATTGTCTCACCGTGACTGGGCGTACGATCGCGGAGAACCTCAAGCGGGTGAAGTGGAACAAGGACCAGGACGTGGTCCACCCTGCCGACAAGCCCCTTTCCGCCACGGGGGGTGTCGTCGGGTTGCGAGGCAACCTCGCGCCGGAGGGCGCGATCGTTAAGGTTGCCGGGATGGCGGACTTGAAGTTTATCGGCCCGGCGCGATGCTTTGACGGGGAGGAAGCCTGCTTCGCGGCTGTCAAGAATAAGAAGTACAGGGAAGGCGACGTGCTCGTGATCCGTTACGAAGGGCCCAAAGGCGGCCCCGGGATGCGCGAGATGCTGGCGACGACCGCGGCCCTTTATGGACAGGGCATGGGCGGGAAAGTCGCGCTCATCACCGACGGGCGCTTCTCCGGCGCGACCCGCGGATTCTGCATCGGTCATGTCGGTCCGGAAGCTGCGGTCGGCGGCCCGATCGCGCATGTGCGCGACGGCGATCTCATTACCATCGACGCCACGAAAGGCGTGCTTTCAGTCGATCTCAGCAAGGCTGAGATCGCGGCGCGCGCCAAGACGTGGAAGCCGAAAAAGCCCGAGTTCACCTCGGGGTACTTATGGAAATATGCCCAGCAGGTGGGATCGGCGCGCGACGGCGCGGTGACTCATCCCGGTGGCGCAGCCGAGAAGTCGTGCTATGCGGACATCTAATGTCGTGCTGACGGTCAGTCTGCTCGGCGTCGCCTTGGGCCTGACGCCAGCGGTGAGCTTCGACGGCACACGCACGCCCGACGGCGCGCCGGTTTCGACGCCGGCTCCGATCCCAGGCACGAATTCTCTGGGCAATGCGACGCCGTTGGCGGCAGTGCCGGTCAATCCGCTCAGCATGCCGCCGCGGCATGCGATTAATCCCTACCAGTCGTTCCGCTCCGGCACGCAAGCGCTGCGCGAGGGCAGGGTCGACCAGGGGGTCGCTGAGCTTGAACGCGCTGCCCGGCTAGGCGTGACTGCGGCGATCTGGAAGCTTGGCCGCCTTTACGCGGATGGCGACGGCGTCGTTAAGGACAAGGCGCGCGCCTTCGAGTATTTCCGCCAACTCACGAACCATCCGCAGGCCGACGACAGCGTCGGCACGCCGCAAGCCCGCTTCGTGGCCAACGCCTTCGTGTCGCTCGGACAATATTACCTTGAAGGAATTCCGAACGTCGTGGCGCCAGATCCGGCAGTGGCCCACCAGATGTTTCGTTACGCGGCGTCGTATTTCGCCGACTCGGAAGCGCAATACAATTTGGGCCGCCTCTACCTCAACGGCCGAGGCGCACCCAAGGACGCGATCCAGGCCGCACGCTGGCTGCAACTTGCGGCGAACAAGGGTGAGCATCGGGCGCAGGCTTTGCTCGGCGGCATGCTGTTCAAGGGGCAGGAGGTCTCACGCAAAGCGGCGCTCGGATTGTTCTGGCTGATCGTCGCCAAAGACAGCGCCGGCGCCGACGAGGGCTGGATTACCGATACCTACAAAAGCGCGTTTGCGCAGGCCACCGACGAGGAGCGCGCTCTGGCTTATAAGTATCTGGAAAATTGGCTGAAAACACGCCGCGAGTGAACGTTCTGTGGCCACTGCGCCACACCTTCCGGACATTCGGCCGCCGCGCCCTCTAGCGTTATAGAAACGCTGCATCCCCGCCCGTATATTCCGGTGCAAGGGTGCAATTGCCGATAACGGGCAGGCGAAGATCTTGAGGATCTTAATGACCAAAGTGCTGTGCGGAAGCATGGCTGCGCTGGCTCTCATGCTGGCGCCGGCCGTTGCTGCTGATCTCAGCGTTGCACCGATCTACAAGGTGCCGCCAACCCCGCCGACGAACTGGACCGGTTCTTACGTCGGGCTCTCAGGCGGGGGCGTGTGGGGCAGCGCAAACGTCTATAATGGAACGACCGGTGTCGATGAGACGCCCTGGTTCAATCTCCGGGGCGGCTTGGTCGGCATTACCGCCGGTACGCAGGTCCAGAGCGGCAACTGGGTGCTGGGGTTCGAGGGCGACATCTCGGCCGCCAACAAGCAGGGCAGCGCGTTTCAGGTTGCCCCGGGAATTGGCTTCAATAACGAGGTCAAAGAACGCTGGCTCTCCACCTATCGCGGCCGGATCGGGGTCGCGCAAGATAATTGGCTCGTTTATGCCACCGCCGGTGGCGCAATGGCCAGCCTGCAGCAGAGCATCACGGCGCCCGCCGGCGCTCAGATCTCCGACACGCAGTGGCACTGGGGCTGGACGGTTGGTGCCGGCGTCGAGGTCAAGCTGAACCAGGATTGGTCGGCAAAAGTCGAATATCTTTACCTCGGCTTGCAGGACAAGGCGTACTTCAACCCCTCGCCAAGCCCCGGTTTCCAGAATGACCAAAGAGTACGGGTGGACGACCACGCCGTCCGCGTCGGCGTGAATTACAAGTTGCCCTGGACCCTACTCGACGGCTTCTTCAAGCGCTGATCGCAGGGCTTTGTCGCACGATTTTGTGCCGCCCCGACGACCGTCACAGCGCAAAGTCCGCCCATACCGGCACATGATCTGACGGCTTTTCCCAGCCGCGGACGTGCTTATCGATGCCGGCGGCGAGGAAGCGATCAGACGCCTGCGGTGACATCAGCAGGTGGTCGATGCGAATTCCGTTGTTCTTCTGCCAGGCGCCGGCCTGGTAGTCCCAGAAGGTGTAAACTCCGGGGGAATCGCTTGCCGCGCGAATCGCGTCATTGAGACCGAGATTGCAGAGCGACTGAAACTTCTGGCGCGTTTGCGGCAGGAACAGCGCGTCGCCCTGCCAGACCTGCGGATTACGGGCGTCGGCCGGGCTCGGGATGACGTTGAAATCGCCGGCCAGGACCAGCGGTTCCTCCAATGCGAGCCTCTCATGTGCATATCGAATAAGCCGGTCCATCCATTTGATTTTGTAGGTGTACTTGTCGGTATTCGGCGGATTGCCGTTGGGCAGGTAGATTGACGCGACGCGCAATGCCCCTTGCTCGGTCGAAACGACGACCTCGATGAAGCGCGCGTGATCATCCTCAGCGTCGCCGGGAAGACGGGGCGTCACCTCGTCAAATCGGGTCTTCGACAGAACGGCCACACCATTGAAGGCCTTCTGACCGTGTACCGCCACATTGTAGCCAAGCGCCTCCAGCGGCTCGCGCGGAAAGGCGTCATCCACGGATTTGGTTTCTTGCAGGCAGACGATGTCCGGTTGACGCTCGGTCAGCCAGGCGGTCAGATTTTCAATTCTTTGCTTAACCGAGTTGACGTTCCAGGTGGCGATGCGCATGTCCGAAGGGGCCCGCAGTTGCGCTCAAAAACGCGTGAGTCGAAGATATAAACCCTACGTAAACACCCGAATCTACGGTGATAATCGAGTCAAGCGACTGGTGCACCGCAGGCCGGGATATGGTAGACGTTGCGTTCAGCAAACCAAAAAGGAATCGTCGGCGGCGCGGAATTTGGATAGAGAGGAGCCCGATCAGCGCCACTTTTGAGCGCGGCTCGGCAGTCGAATGAAGAAGCGGACTTTGGTGTTGGGGGTGGCTGCGGTACTCGCGGCGGCCGGCGTCTTTGTAGTGACGCGAAATGGCCTTTGGTCCCCCGGTGGCGCCGTTGCTCAAGCGCCGCGCCCGAAGGCTGAGCGTACGGTTCGCGTCGAAACAGCCTTGGCAGAGAAGCAGCAGGTCCCGGTGCGTATCGATGCGCTCGGTACGGTCACCCCGATCGCGAGCGTCGCGGTCAAGACGCGCGTCGACAGCGAGATCATCGGAGTCCATTTTCGCGACGGCGCGATGGTGAAGCAGGGCGATCTACTGTTCACGCTCGATAGCCGCGCGCTTGAGGCGCAGATCAAGCAAGTCACCGGCGTACTCAATGGCGCCAAAGCGCAGCTCGAACAGGCCGAGCGCGATGTGGCGCGTTACACCGAACTGATGGCCAAGAACGCCACCACGCAGGTGACGCTCAACAATGCGCGCACCCAGGTTACGCTCTGGCGTGCGTCGGTCAACTCCAATACCGGACAACTCGAAAACCTCCGCATCCAGCTCAGCTATTGCACGATCCGCGCGCCGATCTCCGGGCGCGCGAGCAGCGCGGCGGTCAAGGTCGGAAACTTCGTACGCCAAGCCGACACCGCGGCACTCGCAACCATCAATCAGATTGCACCGATTTACGTGACGTTCTCGACACCGCAACGAGGCCTGCCGGAAGTCCGGGAAGCGCTGAGGCAAGAGACTGCGACGGTCGAAGCCGTCGTTGCGGGTGAAAACAGGCGTGCGAGTGGGCAGGTCTCGGTGGTCGAAAACACCGTCGATCCGTCGACCGGCATGGTCGTGATCCGCGCAACCATGCCGAACACCGACGAAGTCCTCTGGCCGGGGACATTGGTGACCGTGCAATTGACGCTACGCGAGGAGGAGGTCGTCGTTGTTCCTTCCGTCGCGGTGCAGGTCAGTCAAGCCGGCACTTTCGTCTTTGTCGTCAAAGATGGCGTGGCGCGGGTGCGGCCGGTGAAGGTTGCACGGTTGGTCGACAGCCGGTCGGTGATTGGCGAAGGCCTTGAGGGCGGCGAGACCGTCGTAACCGACGGTCAGTTGCAGCTTTCGAATGGTACGAAGGTGGTGACACGCGAAAAGAAGGCAGGGTCCTGACGAATGGGTCTCTCCGAAACCTGTATCCGGCGTCCGGTACTAACGACGCTCGTGACTGCGGCCATCATCGTCTTCGGCATCTTCGGCTACCGGCTATTGGCGGTCTCGGCGCTGCCGGCGGTCGACTTTCCCACTATTTCCATCACGGCGACCCTGCCGGGTGCGAGTGCGGAGACGATGGCGGCATCGGTCGCCTCGCCGATTGAGCGGCAGTTGTCGACGATCTCCGGCATCAGCTCGCTGACCTCGTCGTCCTCGCTTGGCACGACCTCGATCACTGTCCAGTTCGACCTCAACCGCAACATCGACGGGGCCGCGCTCGACGTGCAGACCGCCCTCGCCATCGCGGCGCGGCGCCTGCCGGCGGAGATGACGACGCCGCCGTTCTTTCGGAAGGTCAACCCGGGTGATTATCCCGTCGTCTATTTCAGCCTGAACTCCGACACGCTGCCGCTGTCGCTGGTCAACGACTATGCGGAGCAGGTGCTGGCACAGCAGATCTCGCAACTGCCGGGCATCGCGCAGGTGCTGGTCTATGGCGCGCAGCGATTTGCAGTGCGTGTCCAGGTCGATCCGATTGCCGCGGCGGTGCGTAATATCTCGCTCGACGACGTCCGCAACGTGGTTGCCAAAGCAAACTCCAACTCACCGGTCGGTACGCTGGTCGGCCCGCGTCAGAACATTACCTTGACCGCCTCCGCCGCAATGAATCGGGCCGAGGAATATCGCAAGGTTGTGGTCGCCTATCGCAATGGCGTGCCGGTGAAGCTGGACGAGATCGCCCGCGTCATCAACAGCGTGGAGAACGACAAGGTCGCGAGCTGGTTTAACGACCGGCGCTCGATTGTGCTTGCGATCCAGCGCCGGCCGGATGCCAACACGGTGGCAGCGGTGGATGCCGTCAAGAGCCGGCTGCCGTCGTTCCGGGCGCAGGTGCCGGCATCGATCAACATGGACCTGCTCAACGACCGATCTATCTCGGTCCGCGAGTCAGTCTATGACGTGCAGGAGACGCTGGCGATTGCCGTGGTGCTCGTCATCATGGTGATCTTCCTGTTCCTGCGTAAGGTGTCGGCAACGGTCATTCCGGCGCTGGCGGTGCCGGTGTCGATCGTCGGAACCTGCGCGGCGATGTATGCGTTCGGTTTCTCGATCAACAACATGACGCTGCTCGCCTTGACATTGTCCGTCGGCTTCGTGGTCGACGACGCCATCGTCATGCTTGAAAACATCGTGCGCCACATCGAGGGCGGCATGCGGCCGTTCGAGGCCGCGCTCAAGGGCTCGCGCGAAATCGGCTTCACCATTGTCTCCATTACCTTCTCGCTGATCGCCGTCTTCATCCCCGTGTTGCTGATGGGCGGCATGGTCGGCCGCGTGTTTCGCGAATTCGCCGTGTCGATCGCGGTGGCGATCATCGTCTCCGGTTTCGTGTCGCTCACTCTGACACCGATGCTATGCGCGCGCATGCTGCGCCCGCACCAGGAGGGCGAGAAAGAAAACTTCGTGCTGCGTGCTTTCGAGGCGATGTTCCGGGGCTGGCTGCGCGGCTACGAATGGGCGCTGGACAAGGTGCTGACCTACAAATCGTTCATGCTCGTCGTCACGCTGGCGACGCTGGTCGGCACGGTCTACCTCTACGTCATTATCCCGAAGGGCTTTTTCCCGATCGAGGATACCGGGTTCATCGCCTCCACGACCGAGGGCGCCTCCGACATCTCGTTTACCGCCATGGTGGAGCGCCAGCGCAAGGTCGCGGAGATCGTGAAAAACGATCCGGCGGTGGCGTACGTCAATTCGACGGTCGGCGTCGGCGGGCCTAATCCCACCACCAATTACGGGCGCCTGTTTATCGCGCTCAAGGACCGGAGCGAGCGGAAAGAGAACTCGACTGCGGTGATCCAGCGCCTGCGCCGGACGGCGAACACCGTCACCGGTATGATCGTTTATTTCCAGAACGTGCAGAACATCAACATCACGGGCCGCATTTCCAAAAGCGAGTTCCAATACACGATGCAATCGAGCGACACCGAGACGCTCTACCGGATCGCTCCTGAAATCCGCGACAAGGTGGCCAAGATCGAAGGGCTGCGCGACGTCACCACCGACCTGTACATCAAGAACCCGCAGATGACGATCGAGGTCGATCGCGAGCGGGCCGCGGTTTACGGCATCACCGTCGATCAGATTCGCCAGGAACTATTCAACGCGTTCGGCAGCCGCCAGGTAGCGACGATCTTTACTCCGTCCAACGATTACCAGGTGATCCTGGAGAGCTTGCCGGAGATTCAGGCCGATCCATCCGGGCTGTCGAAGATTTTCCTCAAGACCAACGTCAATGCGACCGGTGGCGGCGCTACCGTCCCGGTGGGAACCCCAGGCGCGCCGGGCGGCGGCGTCGGCGGTGTTGGCACATTGTCGGGCCCGTCAATTCCGCTCTCGGCGGTTACCAAGATCGTGCCCACGGTCGGCCCGCTGCAGGTCAATCATCAGGGCCAGCAACCCGCGGTCACGATCTCGTTCAATCTGGCGCCGGGCAATTCGCTCGGCGCAGCGGTCGATGCCATCAAGAAGATCGAGCGTGAATCCAATCTGCCCGCGCAGATTTCCACCGGCTTCCAGGGCACCGCGCAGGTCTTCCAGCAGTCGCTCCAGGGGCAGGGGGTTCTGGTGCTGGCGGCGATTTTCGCCGCTTACGTGGTTCTGGGCATCCTTTACGAGAGCTTCATCCACCCGATCACCATCATTTCCGGCCTGCCGTCAGCGGGCGTCGGCGCGCTGCTGATCCTGATGTTGTTTAACATGGACCTCACGGTCATCGCGATGATCGGCATCGTCATGCTGGTCGGCATCGTCAAGAAAAACGCGATCATGATGATCGATTTCGCTATTGAGCGACGGCGCGTGGGACTTTCCGCTGAAGCAGCAATTCGCGAAGCGTGCTTGCTGCGCTTCCGTCCGATCATGATGACGACGTTCGCGGCGATCTTCGGCACGCTGCCGATCGCCCTCGGCACCGGCGCGGGTGCCGAATTGCGCCAGCCGCTTGGCGTTGCGGTGGTCGGCGGACTTTGCGTGTCGCAACTGCTCACGCTGTTCATCACGCCGGTGATCTATATCTATCTCGACCGCATCGACCGTATGCTCAAGCGTCGTCTCGAGCCCCAACTGCAAGAGGTGCCCGAGCACGCGGAGCGGCCGACGGCGGTGGCCGCCGAGTGAGCAACTGGCGGTCATTGGGGCCACGTTCTTTGCGGCACGCCTCTTGCTTCGTCGTTTCCGGCGTCAATTCGGACGCACGGAGGCACGAAGTATGTTCCGACGCTGCTTGACGACGCTGGTTGTTGTAGTTGGACTGTGCGGCACCGCCGCCGCGCAGAATTGGCCGACGCGGCCCATTCGCGCCATCATCCCGTTCGGCCCCGGCAGCGCGGTCGATGTTATCCCGCGCATCGTGTTTGAGCAGCTATCGGCGCAACTTGGGCAATCGATCGTGGTCGAGAACCGCGCTGGCGCGGGCGGCACCATCGGCGCAACCGCGGTCGCGAAGGCGGAGCCCGACGGCTACACCATTCTGGTGCATTCTTCGGCGCACACCATTGCGCCGTCGATGTATCCCAAAATGTCCTACGACGTGGCGCGCGATTTCGTCACCATCGGTGCGATCGGCAGCGTCCCGAACGTCATGATCATCGCGCCTTCAAAAGGCTTCAAGACCGTGCAGGACTACGTGGCATGGGCAAAGGCTCACAAGAACGCGGCTAACTTCGCAACGGTGGGTGTGGGCTCCGCCGTCCATCTGAGCGCGGAACGCTTCCGTCTCAGCGCCGGCTTCGAGGCCGTGCATATTCCTTACAAGGGCGGCGCCGAGGCGATTACCGAGATCATCGCCGGTAGGATCGATTACTATTTCTGCCCGATCGCAACCGCCTTGCCGCACATTCGTGAAGGGCGTCTCATGGGATTGGCGGTCAGCAGCCCGAATCGGGCGTCCGCACTGCCGGACATTCCGACGACGCTGGAGTCAGGCTATCCAGATTCCGACTATACGTTCTGGATGGGCGTCTTTGCACCGGCAAAGACGCCTCCGGAGATCGTCGCCAAGTTGCAGCGGGAATTGCCCAAGGCCCTGCAGGCGCCTGCAGTCAAGCAGAAACTCGCTGCGCTGGGAGTCGAGGCGATGCCGCTGTCGGCAACGGAATTCGACGCTCAGGTGAAAAAGGAAATCGTCGTCTACGCAACCTTCGCCAAGGCAGCCGGCCTCACGCCGAACTGACGGGGCGGCGCGGTCAGAGCGAAAAGCTGGTGCCGCAGCCGCAGGAGGCGGTCGCCAGCGGGTTGTTGATTTTGAACGACGCGCCGATGAGATCGTCGACGAAGTCGATCTCCGACCCCGCCAGATAGCCGACCGACACCTGGTCGATCAGTACCGTCGCTCCGTCGCGACGAATGACGAGGTCGTCGGCGGCTTGCGATTGTTCCATGTCGAACTTGTACTGGAAGCCGGAGCATCCGCCGCCTTCCACACTCACCCGCAGCATCGTGCCGGGCGGCTCACGGCGAAGAATCTCGCTGATCTGCCGCGCCGCGCGCTCGGTGACCTTGATGTCTTCCATCCGTTCAACCTGCCGATTGCCAGAGGTCATGTGGGATAGTTAAGTGCGCTCCGCGCATTGGTCAATGAGGCTTGGTCCGGCAAAGGTAATCCAGCATGGCGATCGAGGCGCCGGTGCCACGCGCTCCCTATGCGTCGGATCCAGGCAACAGCCGCGGCCGGCTCCAGCCGGAACCCGCCAGTCCGACGCGCAACGTGTTCCGGAGGGATTGCGACCGGATCATCCACTCGACGGCGTTCCGCAGGCTGGCGCACAAGACGCAGGTGTTCGTCTTCCACGAAGGTGATCACTTTCGAACCCGGCTAACTCACACATTAGAGGTTACCCAGATTGCCCGCTCGCTGGCACGGGCGCTCGGCCTCGATGAGGATCTCGCCGAGGCTCTGGCGCTGGCGCACGATCTTGGCCATCCGCCTTTCGGGCATGCCGGCGAGCGCGCGCTCGACCGTTGCCTCGAGACTTGCGGCGGCTTCGATCATAACGCTCAGACACTCCGCGTTGTGACCGCGCTGGAGCGGCGTTATGCGGCCTTCGACGGATTGAACCTGTCCTGGGAGACGCTGGAAGGGCTGGTCAAGCATAACGGGCCGCTGACCGATCGCGCCGGGACCGCGATCGGACGCTACCGCGACACCGGCGTGCCCCTCGCGATCCGCCTGAGCCAGGAGACTCTCGATCTCGAACTGTGGAGCTTCGCCAGCGCCGAGGCGCAGGTCGCCGCCATCGCGGACGACATCGCGTATGACGCGCATGACATCGACGACGGACTGCGCGCCGAGTTGTTCACGCTGGACAACCTCGCCGACGTGGAGCCGATCCGCACTATTCTCTCGGAGATCAACGACCAAGCCCGTCAGCTCGATTCCGGCCGCCTGGTGCATGAACTTGTCCGCCGCCTGATCACGCGGCTGATCGAGGATGTGATCGGGGAAACCGGCGCTCGCCTGCGTGCTCCTGTCACCGCGCTCGGTCGATGACGTGCGCCTCGCGGCGGCACCGGTTGGTGCCTTCTCCCCCGCGATGGCGGAAGCAGATCGCGCGATCAAGGGCTTTCTCTATCCGCGCATGTACCGCCATCCCCGCATCATGCGCATCATGGGGGATGCCGAGAACGTGGTCTGCGATCTCTTCGCCCGCTATGCCGAGCGGCCGCAGGACATTCCGGCGGACTGGGTACAGGGGGGCAAGCCGAGCGAAGAGGCCGCCCAGTTGCGGCGGATCGCGGATTTCATCGCCGGCATGACCGACCGCTACGCGCTGGTCGAACATGCGCGGCTGTTCGCCTCGACACCCGAATTGCGTTGAGCGCGTGGCAGTTATCGCCTGCTACTTGCGGCCGATCTGCTGCAGGATCGGGGCCCACATGCGCTGCTCCCCGTGGATGAAGGCCGTCACCTCGGCGGGCGACATCGGCCTATTGTCGCGTCCGAGCGCGGCGAGCTTCTGTTTACTCGCCGGGTCATTCAGTGCCTTGATCAGATCGCCGTTCACCTTGCGGATGATGGTCTCCGGCGTGCCGGCCGGCGCGACCAGAACCTGCCAGCCGACCGCCGCGAAACCGGGAAGCGTTTCGGCAACCGTCGGCAGATCGGGATAGTTGGGCAACCGCGCCGCCGACGCCACGGCGAGCGCCTTGACGGTGCCGGCCTGAAGCGCGCCGGCGACGCCAGAATAGGCCTCGATGACCAACGGAATGCGGCCGCCCATGATGTCGCTCAGCACCTGGGCGGTGCCGCCCGCGGAGTAGGGCACCATGAGCAGCTTGATACCCGCCCGGCTCGCCAGCAGTTCGCCGGTCAGATGGGTGAGGCGGCCGGGTCCATTGGTGCCGTACGCGATCTCGCCGGGCCGCTTCTTGGCGAGCGCGATCAGTTGCGGCAGCGTTGATACGCCGAGAGACGGAGCGGCCGAAATGAACATTGGCGCGCCCCCCATGTAGCCAATCGGGGTGAAGTCGCGCGGAATCTCAATCGGCAGATTGGCCGCCAGACCTGGGAGCGCGACGAACGCCGAAAGCGCCGGGATCGCGAGCGTATAACCGTCCGGCGTTGCACTGGCGGCGGCACGCGCCGCAATTGCTCCGCCGCCGCCCGGTTGATTGACCGGCAGGACCTGCTGGCCCCAGAGCTGCGTCAGCCGGTCGGCGACGACCCGCAGGATCACGTCCACCGCGCTGCCGGGCGCCGAGTTGGTGATGATCCGCACCGGCCGCGTCGGATAGTCCTGGGCGAGCGCAGAGGTGTGAGCGACCGCCAGGATGAAAACGGGCAAACAGATTGCCGCCGTGAACCGGCACCACCAGACGCGCATGCTGCCTCCCGAAAAGTTATTTTGATTGATCCGGCCTTCAAGGGCCTTGGGCGAAAACGCTACGCCATGGTCGTCGGCATGGGAAGCGCGCGTGCAGCACTGTTTTTGACTCATCTGCCGAATTGCGTTAGGCGGCGCGTTTCTTGAGAACCCGGTGATGAAGGCGACCCCTAAGAACATTTTTTCCGTTGTGCTGGACAAGGTCCACGCCGCGAGCGAGGCATTGATCGCCGACGGCATGTTGCCGGCCGGCATCGACCTGACGCGCATCGTGGTCGAGCCGCCGCGCGAGGCATCTCACGGTGACATGGCGACCAATGCCGCCATGGTGCTGGCGAAGGATGCCGGCAAGAAGCCGCGCGAGCTCGCGGAAGCCCTTGCCGAGAAACTTCGTGCCGATGCCCTGGTGGCAAAAGTCGAGGTGGCGGGGCCCGGATTCATCAATCTTACGCTCAAGCCGGAGGCGTGGCTCGACTCGTTACGCGCCCTGCTGGCGGCCGGCCACGACTACGGCAAGAGCGACGGCGGACAAGGGGCGCCGGTCAACGTCGAATATGTCTCCGCCAATCCGACCGGCCCGATGCATGTCGGCCATTGCCGGGGTGCGGTGTTCGGCGATGCACTGGCGAACCTGCTGGATTTCGCGGGTTTTGCGGTGACGCGCGAGTACTACATCAATGACGCGGGCGCGCAGGTCGACGTGCTCGCGCGCTCGGCCTTCCTGCGTTACCGCGAAGCCCTGGGTGAGGACATCGGTCCGATCCCCGAGGGCCTTTATCCTGGTGATTATCTGAAGCCGGTCGGCGCCGCGCTTGCCGCCGAGTACGGCCACGATCTGCTCAATTGGCCGGAAGAGCGGCGGCTGCCTGTGTTACGGCAGAAGGCGATCGAGATGATGATGTCGGAGATCCGGGATGATCTCCATGCCCTCAACGTCAAGCATGCGGTTTTCTTTTCCGAGCGCTCGCTTGTCACTGGCGAGCGTGATCTGGTGGCGCAGACCATCGCCGACCTCCGCGACGAAGGCCACGTCTATGAAGGCCGGCTGCCGCCGCCGAAGGGCGCGCCGGTCGAAGATTGGGAAGATCGCGAACAGACGCTATTCCGCTCGACCGACTTCGGCGACGACATCGACCGGCCGCTGATGAAGTCGGACGGCAGCTACACCTACTTCGCCGCCGACATCGCCTATCACAAGAGCAAGTTCGACCGTGGCTTCAAGTCCATGATCGACGTCTGGGGCGCCGACCACGGCGGCTATGTCAAGCGCATGAAGGCGGCGGTCAAAGCCGTGAGCGGCGGCAGGGCAGACCTCGACGTCAAGATCGTGCAACTTGTGAAGCTCCTGCGCGGCGGCGAGCCGGTGAAGATGTCGAAGCGGGCAGGGGAGTTCGTGACGCTGCGCGAAGTTGTGGATGAAGTTGGCCGCGACGCCGTGCGGTTCATGATGCTCTACCGCAAGAACGATGCGGTGCTCGATTTCGATCTCGCCAAGGTCATCGAGCAGTCCCGCGACAACCCGGTGTTCTACGTCCAGTATGCCCATGCGCGCGGTCACTCGGTCTTTCGCAAGGCCCAGGAGGCCTTCCCCGACCTGCCACTTGGTCCCGACGCGCGGATGGCGTTGCTGACAGGGGCGCCGCTCGACCGGCTTGACGACGCCGCTGAGCTGGCCCTGATGCGGCGCATGGCGCTTTATCCGCGGCTGATCGAAGCCGCGGCTGCCGCTCACGAGCCGCACCGAATTGCGTTCTATCTATATGAACTTGCGAGCGAATTTCACGCACTGTGGAATAAAGGCAACGATGCGCCCTATTTACGCTTCATTATCGAGAATGATCCACTAATGACTATGGCCCGGCTTGTCCTGGTGCAGGGTGTTGTCACCGTTCTCGCGTCCGGGCTATCTATTCTGGGCGTCGAGGCGCCTGAGGAGATGCGTTAATCTCGCTCGGTGCTACTGGCATATGGACCTAGTAGTTCACGACGGACCTGATAACGTAGGATTCGTCCTGGGAACCGAATGAGGGCGACGCCAGAAACCGGAAACGGCATGAGTATGGCGGACGACTACAAATCGCGATCGTATCGAGATGATCCCTATCGGCGCGCGGCCGAGCCGGCGCGGCCGAACGCCTATCCCAACAGCGATCCTCTCTCTGAACTTGCTCGTCTGATCGGACAGAACGATCCGTTCGCCGAGCAGGGACGCGCCCAGCCGCGTGACCCGCTGCCGAGAGGGTATCAGCCACGATCGCCCGAACCGGAGTGGCCGCCCGCCATTCCCGAGCGGCGCTATGCTGCCGATCCGCGTGACTCCGATCCGCGTGGTTTTGATCCACGCAGCGTTGATCCGCGAGGTTTTGATCCGCGCAGCATCGACTCGCGTGATACCGGCCGTGAGTCGTACGCGCCAAACGACGATTACGCCTACTCGCGTAGCGCGAGCCGCGACACCTATCTGCCAAGCGACGACTATGCCCGTTCGCGCAGCACCGGCCGCGAGGCCTATGCGCCAAGCGCCGACTACGCGCCGTCGCGCGATCCCGGCCGATACGCCCCCTCCCGTGAACTCAGCAGTGAGGCGTACGCGCCGCACGATGATTACGCGCAATCGCTGGCGCCGCAAACACCGCAAGCGCCACGAAACGAGGGCCGCTGGTCGGAGCCGGAGAGCCCGCACTACGCCGATACGCATAGCGCGACCGCCGAGCAGGTTCATGCCCATGGGGATGAGCAGCTACAGGCGGCTGAAGCGCCGGCTGAGCTTGATGACGAGCAGTATTATCAGGACGACATCGCGCTGGAGCCGCAGGAAGACGACCTGTACGACGACGCGCCCAGCGCCACCCGTCGCGGTGGTCTGGCAACGATCCTGGCACTGGTCGGCTGCGCCCTGCTGGGGACTGCCGGCGCTTATGCCTATCGCAGCTACGCGGTCAATCCGGGCGACAAGGCACCGCCGCCGGTAATCACCGCGGACAATTCCACGCCGACGAAGGTCGTTCCCGCGGCCACAAGCGACACGCGCTCGAGCAAACAGATCAGCGACCGGTTCGCCACCGCCGCGGCGGGCAATGAGCAACTGGTGTCACGGCAAGAGGAGCCGGTTGCGCTTAAGGAGCCGGAAGCCGCGGCGCCTCCGCGCGTCGTGCTGCCGGCGCCGGTTCAACCGGTCCTGCCGACCCCGCCGGCCCAGGCGGCGCAACCCGCACCGGCTGCAGCGCAGACGCCAGGCGGCGGCGAGCCGAGAAAGGTCCGCACCGTCACCATTCGTCCCGACGGCAGCGACACCAGCGGCCGTCCCGTCAGTTCGGGGCATACCGCCACAACTCCTCCGGCGCCGCGTGCAACCACGTCACGCGCCCCGGCGCCCCCGCGCCAGACCGGCAACGGGCCGCTCTCGCTTGATCCGCAAGGCAACGATCGTCCCAGTCGCACCCGCACGGCGACCGCGCCGGCTCACCGCGAGTCGTTTGGCAATTCGTCGGCATCCGGCGGCTATGTGGTGCAGCTTTCATCGCAGCGGACCGAAAGCGACGCCCATGCGACCTTCCGTAGCCTGCAAGCCAAGTTCCCCAATGAACTGGGCAACCGGCAGGTCATCATCCGGCGGGCCGATCTTGGCAGCAAGGGCATCGTCTTTCGCAGCAATGTCGGGCCGTTTGCGACTGTGCAAGAGGCGAGCCGGTTTTGCTCGAGCTACAAGGCAGCCGGCGGCCAGTGCATCGTTCCGCGTTAATGGCAGCGGGTTGACCGCTGCGGCATGTGCGGGCTAATCCGCGCCGATGGCTGTACGCGCATTCATCGCGGGATTATCCGGCACTGCTCTCACGCCGCAGGAGCGCGAGTTCCTGCGTGAGGCTGTGCCTTGGGGCGGTATCATTTTCAAGCGCAACATCGACACGCCCGATCAGGTGCGTCGGCTTGTCGATAACTTTCGTGACGCAGTCGGCAGCAATGCGCCGATTTTAGTCGATCAGGAAGGTGGCCGCGTGCAGCGCCTGGGGCCGCCGCATTGGCCGGTCTACCCGGCAGGTGCCATCTATCGGCGGCTCTACGAGCACGATGCCGCAACCGGTCTGGCGGCGGCACAGCTTGGCGCCCGGCTGATCGCAGTTGATCTTCATGAGTTGGGCATCGACGTGGACTGTCTGCCACTTGCCGATGTGCCGGTACCTGGTGCGGATGCGGTGATCGGCGACCGCGCTTACGGCGAGACGCCGGAGCAGGTTGCGGCGATTGCGGGAGTTGTTGCGGCGGGGCTTATGGAGGGAGGCGTGTTGCCGGTTCTCAAGCATCTGCCGGGGCATGGGCGCGCGACCGCGGACAGCCATCAGCGGCTTCCGGTGGTGGATACCGACCGGGCGACGCTTGAAACGACCGATTTCGCGGCATTCCGGCCGCTCGCCAGTCTTCCGCTCGGTATGACTGCACATGTTGTGTTCAGCGCCTACGACCCTCTCGCGCCGGCCACGACTTCCGTCACAATGGTGCAGCAAGTGATTCGTGGTTCGATCGGATTCAGGGGACTGTTGATGAGTGACGACGTGTCCATGGGGGCACTTTCAGGATCGATCGCCGAACGCACGCGCGCGTCGCTTGCGGCGGGCTGTGATCTTGTCCTCCATTGCAACGGGCACCTCGACGAGATGCGCGCGGTTGCCGCTGAGGCGCCGCTGTTGCAGGGAGCGGCTGGCGCCCGCGCCGAAGCCGCGCTCGCGGCTCGCCACGCACCGCACGACATCGATCTCGTAGAGGCACGTAAGACGTTCGCGGCGCTGCTCGCAGGCGACAAGGTGGCCGCCGCGCGGATGGCGTCATGACCGCAGACGAAGTCAGTTTCGAAGCCGATCTTGCGCCCGACCGGGCCACAGATGAGGCCGCCTTGGTGGTCGATGTCGAGGGCTTCGAGGGCCCGCTCGATCTCCTGCTCGCGCTCGCACGCCAGCAGAAGGTCGATCTCGCCAAGATCTCCATTCTGGCGCTCGCCGATCAATATCTCAAATTCGTCGAAGAGGCGCGCAAGCTTCGACTCGAACTCGCAGCCGATTATCTGGTGATGGCGGCGTGGCTGGCCTATCTGAAATCGCGACTGTTGCTGCCCGACGCCCATGCGCCGGAGGGACAGAGCGCCGAAGACATGGCCATGGCGCTGGCGCTGCGGCTCAAGCGGCTGGAAGCTATTCGCGCCGTCGCGCAGCAACTGTTCGATCGCGGGCAACTCGACCGGGATGTGTTTCGCCGCGGCCAGCCCGAGCCGATCGCGCACATCAAGCATCCTCAGTGGTCGGCAACGCTGTACGATTTGCTCTCGGCCTATGCCCGGCAGCGCCAGCAGACGGCGCTATCGCGGGTCCGTCTCGCCAAGCGCACCGTGTGGTCCCTGGTCGAGGCGCGCGAGGCGCTCGAACGGCTGATCGGAGGCGCCACTGATTGGACGCGCCTCGACGAATTTCTGATCTCCTACGTGGTCGATCCGGCGCATGCGGCGACCGTTCTGGCGTCGAGCTTTGCCTCGTCGCTGGAACTGGTGCGCGAAGGGCTGATGGAGATCAATCAACACGCGGCGTTCGCGCCGCTTTATGTGCGCAAGCGTCAGCAAAGCGCACCCGAGGGGACTGCCGGTGCAGGCGTGGCGGCGCCTGCCGGCGGCGAGGGATGAGGAGGAACGAGTGTCAATACCGAATTTGAAAGTAGTCATGCCGCAGGACGATAGTGCGATCGAGTCGGAGGAGCGCGCCGGACAGCGCCCGGAGGAATTACGGCTGTTGGAGGCGATGCTGTTCGCTTCGGCTGCGCCGCTCGACGAGAAGGAACTGGTGGCGCGGTTGCCCCAGGGCGTCGACGTGCGCGCCGCGCTGGCGCAGCTGCAGGAGGATTATGCGGCGCGCGGCGTCAACCTGGTGCCGATCGCGGGCAAGTGGACCTTCCGCACCGCAAGCGACCTGTCCTGGCTGTTGAGCAAGGAGACGGTCGAGACCCGCAAGCTGTCGCGCGCGGCGATCGAGACGCTGGCCATCATCGCCTATCACCAGCCGGTGACGCGTGCCGAGATCGAGGAGATCCGCGGCGTCACGACCTCGAAGGGCTCGGTCGATGTCTTGCTGGAGACCGGCTGGATTCGCCCGCGCGGCCGGCGCAAGGCGCCGGGGCGCCCAGTCACCTACGGCACCAGCGCGGAGTTCCTCTCGCATTTCGGCCTCGACGCCGTCGGCGATCTGCCGGGGCTCGAGGAACTCAAGGGCTCCGGGATGCTCGATGGGCGGCTGCCGCCCAGCTTTGCGGTGCCGATGCCGTCGGACGATCCGGCGCTGCATGACGACGAGGACCCGCTTGAGCCGGGCGACCTCGATCTCGGCCTTGCGCCGCGCGCGACGGAAAACGCCGAAGAGTGATACCGGCGTTTGGTTAATTGCGGCGAATGGACGCTGTGAAACCAGCGTTTTCAAGTGCTTGCCGGTGACCGCGCAAGGTCGCCGGCGGCCTATGGCGCAGCCTGAAGTCCTTGTTTTTGCCGCCTGCGGAGCCTACGTTCGGGTTGAAATAGCACGCAGGTGCGGTGACAGGTCCGCTTGAGGCAGGACCGGCCGTGAGCGGCAGGCCGGCGGCGGCCGCTGTGGCGCCCTGGCGGCGCGGAGGACTACCGGATGGGTTCGTTAAGCATTTGGCACTGGATCGTCGTCATCGCGGTGGTCCTGCTGTTGTTCGGACGCGGAAAGATTTCCGAGCTGATGGGCGACGTCGCGCAAGGCATCAAGGCGTTCAAGAAGGGCATGACGGAAGACGAGACCGCCAAGGCGGACCCGGCGACGCCCGAACCGGCCAAGACCATCGATCATCAGGCGGCGGGCGCAGGCCCGGCACAGGTCCAGCCGCAGACCGAGCCCCGCAAGGCTGGATAACGGCCGGCTGCGTCGCGGCGCAGACGGAGGGCGGGCACGCGGCGCCGGCTAGACGCCCGCGTCCTGCGGAGTTGAATTCCTCATGTTCGACATCGGCTGGGGTGAGTTTCTCCTCATCGGCGTCGTCGCGCTGATCGCGATCGGGCCGAAGGAACTGCCGGGCGTGTTGCGTTCGGTCGGGCAGTGGATAACGAAACTGCGCCGCATGGCCTCCGAGTTCCAGGGCCAGTTCCAGGAAGCGATCCGCGAAGCCGAAATGGCCGACCTCAAGAAAGAGGTCGAGGAGATGACCGATACGGCGAAGGGCTACGCCAACTTCGATCCGCTCGGCGACATCCAGAAGGAGATCGAGGGCGCGGTCAGCGATAAGCCGGCGGAGAGCGTTCGTCGAGCTCGGCGACCGACGCCGAACGCCGGCCGCCGATGCGCTGACTGAGACCGCGAGCACAGAGCTGGTGAGCGAGCCGCCGGCCGTCGAGCACGCGTCGGCTCCGCCAACGCCTCACGCACCGGCTGACGCGCCCACGCCCACTCCCGCCGCGCCGCCGCCCGAAGGTTGGCCGGAGCCTGCCAAGTTCGACGATCTCAAGACCGATGCGGGAGGCAAGCCCGCATGAGCCGGAACGAGGACGACGAGAAGCAGATCGAGGCCACCAAGGCGCCCCTGATGGAGCACCTGATCGAGCTGCGTTCGCGGCTGATCAAGGCGCTGATCGCCTTCGCCATCGCCTTCATCGGCTGTTTCTTCTTTGCCAAGACGATCTTCAACGTGCTCACCTGGCCGTTCGTCTGGGTCGCGGGGCCGGAGAACTCCAAGTTCATCTACACCGGCCTGCTCGAATATTTTCTCGTCCAGCTCAAGCTCGCGATGTTCGGCGCGGCCTTCCTGTCGTTCCCGATCGTCGCCACGCAGATCTACATGTTTGTCGCGCCCGGGCTTTACCGCAACGAGAAGCAGGCCTTCCTGCCGTATCTCGTCGCCACGCCGATCTTCTTCGTGCTCGGCGCGATGCTGGTCTATTTCATGGTCTGGCCGATGCTCGCGCGCTTCTCGCTCGGCATGCAGCAGGCCGCGACCGCGGGGCAGGCGGCGATCGAGTTGCTGCCCAAGGTCGAAGACTACCTGGGCTTGATGATGAAGCTCATCTTCGCCTTCGGCATCGCCTTCCAGCTTCCGGTGATCCTGACCTTGCTCGGGCGCGTCGGCATCATCACGTCGGACCAGCTCAAGACGCAAGCGGCGGTTCTTCGTCGTCGGCGCGTTCGTCATCGCTGCGGTGCTCACCCCGCCGGATGTGTTGAGCCAGTTGTCGCTCGCGGTGCCGCTGATGGTGCTGTTCGAATGCTCGATCTGGTCGGTGCGCATGGTCGAGCGGAGGGCGGCCGCCGAAAAGGCCAAGGCCGACGCCGATGCCGCCGCCAAGCCGGCGGAGTAAGTCAATGGCGTCGCTCAGGGCTAGTGATCCGTCATCCTGAGGTGCGCCGAAGGCGCCTCGAAGGATGCGCGGCCACCAATCTCGAGTTTACCCGAGATCGGAACCTATAGTGCGCAAGTCGGCAGCCGACCTGCGATCGGGCCGTCGCCCTTCGAGGCTCGGCCTTGGGCCGAGCGCCTCAGGGTGACGGGGCGAACGACTCGCCCGCTGCTGCGCTGCTATAAGATCCGTTCCGATTCCCTTCGAGCCATGTTGCCATGCACGACATCAAATGGATTCGCGAGCACGCCGAGGAGTTCGACCGCGGCCTCGAGCGGCGCGGGCTGGCGCCTGAGGCGGCGCGGCTGATCGAGCTCGACGAGCGCCGGCGCGCGGCGATCGGGAAGGCCGAGGCCGCGCAGGCGCGGCGCAACCAGGCGTCGAAGGAGATCGGCGCGGCGAAGAAGAGCGGCGAGGAGATGGCCGCGCAGACGCTGATGGCCGAGGTCGCGCAGCTCAAGGCGGATGTTCCGGCGCTGGAGGCGGAGGAGAAGAAGGCCTCGAAGGAACTCGATGACGCGCTGGCCTGGATTCCCAATCTGCCGCTGCCGGCGCCCGAGGTGCCCGACGGCAAGGACGAGACACGACAACGTCGAGCACCATCATTTCGGAGCGAAGCGCGAGTACGGCTTTGCGCCGAAGCAGCATTTCGAATTGGGCGAAGACCTCGCGCAGATGGATTTCGAGACTGCGGCGAAACTCTCCGGCGCGCGGTTTGTTGTGCTGAAGAACGGGCTCGCGCGCATGGAGCGCGCGCTCGGGCAGTTCATGCTCGATCTGCATACGAACGAGCATGGTTACACCGAAATCGCGCCGCCGCTGTTGGTGCGAGACGATGTGATGTTTGGAACGACGCAGCTGCCAAAATTTGAGGACGATCAATTTCCGACCTAATTCGTACGCGGAGCGGAGATGGATGTCTTTAGATATTGCACTTCAGAACGTTATTCAGTTCGAACTCGACGGAATGAAGGATGGCAGAATCGCTCGATATCGACGTAGATGCAGCATTTGCCATACGATGTCAGTGTTACGACGAAGCGCGTATTATTCGATTGCGCAAAAGGATCGAGCGTCTTTGGCTCATCCCCACCGCCGAAGTCCCGCTGACCAATCTCGTGCGCGAATCCATCCTCGATGAAGCGCAATTGCCGCTGCGCTTCACCGCCTGCACGCCGTGCTTTCGCGCCGAAGCGGGCGCGGCCGGCAAAGATACCCGCGGCATGATCCGCCAGCACCAGTTCACCAAGGTCGAGCTTGTCTCCATCACCACGCCCGAAGCCAGCAAGGACGAGCACGAGCGCATGCTGTCCTGCGCCGAGGAAGTGTTGCGCCGGCTCGATCTGCATTATCGCGTTGTGACGCTCTGCGCCGGCGACATGGGCTTTGCCGCGCAGAAGACCTACGACATCGAGGTCTGGCTGCCGGGGCAGAACATGTACCGCGAGATTTCGTCCTGCTCGGTCTGCGGCGACTTTCAGGCGCGGCGCATGAACGCGCGCTACCGCACCAAGGACCGCACGTCTGCGCCATGTGCATACGCTCAACGGCTCGGGCGTCGCGGTCGGCCGCGCGCTGATCGCCGTGATGGAAACCTACCAGCAGCAGGGCGGCTCGATCGCGGTGCCGGACGCGCTGCAGCCCTACATGGGCGGCCTCAAAACGATCGAGCATGTGAAATGAAAATCGTGATGTCGAAGAAAGTCGTGCGGCGCACTCTCGGCTCCCTCACGGAGCCCAGGCCTGCCTGGGCTCCGCACTATTGCGCAGTCGGGTAACCCGACTTGCGTGGGGGAGGGCTGGGGAGGGGGGTGCTGCGAGTCCTGCGCTTGCCGCCACCCCCCTCCCTGTCCCTCCCCCGCAAGGGGGGAGGGAACGCTGTGGCGCGACCGCGCTCAGCCAAGCGCAGCCTTGCGGCATCTACGCGTCAGAGCAGGTACTAATGCGCATCCTGGTCACCAACGACGACGGCATCCACTCCGAGGGCCTCGATGTCTGCGCCGAGATCGGCCGCGCGTTGTCCGATGACGTGTGGGTGGTGGCGCCCGAATCCGATCAGTCGGGCGTGTCGCATTCGCTGTCGCTCAACGATCCGCTGCGGCTGCGCGAGGTCGACAAGCGCCGCTTCGCCGTCAAAGGCACGCCGACCGACTGCGTCATCATGGGCGCGCGCCATATCCTGAAAGACAAGCCGCCCGATCTCGTGCTGGCGGGCGTCAACCGCGGCCGCAACGCCGGCGAAGACGTCATCTATTCCGGCACCGTGGCCGGCGCGGTCGAAGGCACGATCCTCGGCATTCCGTCGTTCGCGCTGTCGCAGGCCTATATGTCGCGCGGTTCGCAGCCGCCACATTGGGACACCGCGGCGCGCTTTGCGCCCGACATCATCCGCCGATCACTCGACGCCGGCATTCCGCGCGACGTGCTGATCAACATCAACTTTCCCAATTGTGCGCCGAATGAAGTCAACGGCATCGCGGTCGCGCAGCAGGGCCGCAACCGGCAGGAGCGGCTGCAGATCGAAGCGCGCCAGGACGGCCGCGGCAATTCCTACTACTGGATCATGTATGTGCGCCAACGCGGCCAGCCGCCGGCGGACGGCACCGACATTTCCGCGCTCGCCGGCAATCGCATTTCGGTGACGCCACTGCGGCTCGACATGACGGACGAGCCGTTCATGACCCAGCTTGCCGAAGTGTTGGGGTGAAGTCCGGGGCGAGCGGCTACGTTGCCTGCACCGTTGAGCACGCTCTCGAGCATCTGCTTGAGGCCATCCATCTGGAACGGCTTCTTAAGCGTCGGGCGGTCGCGGTGGGATTCGGGCAAGCCCTGCTCGCCATACCCGGTCGCGAACACGAACGGTGCGCCGCGTGCGGCGAGGATGTCCGCGACCGCGACGCTGGGGTGACCGTTGAGATTGACGTCGAGAATCGCGATGTCGAAAATGGCGTTGTTGGCAGCGTGCAACGCTTCGTCGATATGACCGGCCTGCGCCGCGATGGCGTAGCCCAGTTCGCCCAACATATCTTCCAACAGCATGCGGATCATGGTTTCATCTTCGACGATGAGAACCCGCTTGGCCTGCTGCTGGACTTCGGTCGATGTCGTCATTCTGATTCCTGGGGAGAACCTGTTGTCGCCTAATCTACAGGTCGGCCACGGCTGAGACGATCAAATCCGAGAGTTAGAGGCCAGCATAACCAGAACGTGATATGAGCAAGAGCTGTGTACGCGGTACGTTCGGGTTTGATTTTCTTGTACGCGGGTTTGATTTTCAACGCGGCGGGCCGCGAATAGTTCAAAATTGATCCAAACATTTGAATTTTCATGATTTTTAGCCTACCTTCCAGGCCGGGTCGGCGTCCGGCAGTTGCGAGGAGGATCCGGCGTGAGCTCAGAACCCTCGGGCAACGAACCGATCGCGCGCATGCAGTTCATGCTCGATCTGCGGCGGCGTGGAATCAGCAATCAGGCGGTGCTGCGCGCGATGGACGACGTGCCGCGCGAGTATTTCGTCGATGCTCCGCTCGCCAACGATGCCTACGCGGATCGGGCGCTGCCGATCTCCTGCGGCCAGACCATCAGCCAGCCGTATCTGGTTGCCTACATGACCGAGCAACTCGATGTGCAACCGGACCATCGCGTGCTCGAAATCGGCACCGGCTCGGGTTATCAGGCGGCCGTTCTGTCCCGCCTCGCGCGCGAAGTCATCAGCGTCGAGCGCTACCGGACGTTGGCGGATGCTGCGCGCGGGCGCCTAACGGCGCTCGGCTATCGCAATGTCGAAGTGCGCATCGATGACGGTCTTCTCGGTGTCCCTGAGCGCGCGCCGTATGACCGCATCATCGTCACGGCGGCCGCCGAAACAATCCCCGATGCACTGGTCGGCCAGCTTGCAAGGGACGGCGTGATGATTTTGCCGCTTGGGCCGCATGACGGTCCGCAACGGCTCATTAAGATCACGAAGCGGGAGGGGGACATCAAACAGGAGGAACTGATCGGCGTGCGTTTCGTGCCGCTGCTGCCCGGCAAAGCACGCGAATTGTAAGAAATTTACCATCCATTTGGTAAGGTTGAAGAGTTGTAATTGCTTAAAGCCTTGTTTACTTCCGGACTGTTAACTCGGGGCGTGGATTACGCGTTTGTTGCGTAGAGTGGGGGTCCATGTTCCGCGTTGTCGAGCTGTCGCGCTCGCGGCTATTGCCTTTGGCATCCGTGCTGGCGCTGAGCATGGGCATTGCCGGCTGTAGCGGCGAGTCCACGCGATTCAACGAAAATCCATTCGCATCCCAAAGCTCGGATACGACCGGGTCGATCCCGCAGGGGCATGTCGCGCCGGTAGCCCGGGTGGAAAGCCAGCCGCTGCCGCCGGTCGGACAGGCGCCATCCTACGGGAATCCTTCGGTTGCCTCCAACGTCGGTACGGCGGGCGGGAGCAGGGGGATGGCGGCGTATCAGCCCAGCGCGGCACCGGTCTCGCCGCGCCCGGTAGTTGCGCGTCCGCATCCATCACCCGATGTCACCGGAACGGTTGCGTCCTCGCCGCGGCTCGCAGGCGGAAGCTGGACCTGGGAGGGCGGCAAGCCCATTACGGTCGCGCAGGGCGACACGGTCGACGCCATCTCGCGGCGCTATGGCGTTCCGCCGACCGCGATCATGCACGCCAACAACATCACCGCGCAGGCAGCGCTTTATCCGGGTCAGCACCTGGTCATTCCGCGCTACGTGCAATCCGCACCGTCAATGCCGCCGCGCACCCGCGTCGCCAGCGCTGCGCCGCTCAAGCCGGTCCATGCTCCGGCGCCGCTCCCGGCTGGAACGCAAGGCGGCGTACATGTCGTGGCACCGGGCGAGACGCTGAGCAAAATCTCCAGGCTTTACCGCAAGCCGATCGGCGCGATCGCCAAAGCCAACAATATCCGGCCGACCGCGCCGCTCAAGATCGGCGACCGCCTCACCATCCCGGGCTTGCGCACCTCCAGTGCCAAGCCCACGGCGAGCCCGGTGGTCGCGCAAGCGCGCGCGAAGGTATCCGACGCGGCAAAAGAGGTGGTGACCGAACATCATACCGTGAGCCTTGCATCGTCGTCGTCGGAGCCGGTGCCGGCGAAGGATCCCGTGAAGAGTACCGTCAAGAAGGTTGAAGGTACGGGCTCGTTGCCGACGTTTCGCTGGCCGGCGAATGGACGGGTGATCGCCAGCTTCGGCACCTCTCCGAACGGCGTGCAGAATGATGGGATCAATCTTGCGTTGCCGGAGGGCACCTCGGTCAAGGCCGCGGAAGACGGCGTTGTCGCCTATGCGGGCAACGAGCTGAAGGGTTACGGCAATCTCATCCTCGTTCGCCATCCCAACGGTTACGTCACCGCTTACGCGCACGCCAAGGAGTTGCTGGTCAAACGCGGCGATCCGATCAAACGCGGCCAGGTCATTGCGCGCTCCGGTCAGACCGGCAACGTCAATGCGCCGCAACTCCACTTCGAAATCCGCAAGGGCGCATCGCCGCTCGATCCGATGCGCTTCCTGAAGGGTGCGTAGGCCGCCGCCGGCACTTGCGTTCCGACCATGACGTCACGCCGCGAAGTCGCCTCTCCGCGCCACCTTGATCGTTGGCGGGCGAGGGCATGCCGTCATGCAATCTTTCGTCTCGCGGGCAAGGTGCCCGCGCATCCTTTGTCACTATTCGCGATCGGAAAGCCGCATCTCCTTGCCCGGACATGCGCGCCGGATCAGTGGCGGTGAGCTATGACCCGGGGAATAAGGTGAAGTTCGACGATTTCGTGATGCTCGGTCGATGCTCGCGGGCCGGCACGTTCGTGCGCACGGCGCTGCTCTCGTTGGCGAGCCTGCTGGGGATCGTCGGATCAACGAGCTTGGCAATGGCGCAGGCGCCCGTCCTCTCCATGAGCTTCGGCGCGCCGACGATCGGGGTCGGCGACACCACGACCTTATCTTTCAGGATCAGCAACAACGGTTCCCGCGTCGCCAGGCTCGTGGCCTTTGGCAACTCGTTGCCCGTGGGATTGATTGTTGCCGCGCCGCCCCACGTCATGAATTCGTGCGGAGGCGTCGTATCGGCCAATGCCGGCAGCAGCCTGTTCCAGGTTTCCGGGGTGGCAATGAGGCCGCGCTCGTCCTGCATCGTTTCAGTCAGGGTGACCGCTACCACAGCGGGCGTGAAATATAACATGACCACGCCGGTGACATCCATTGTCGCGAGCGGAAACGGTGCATCGACGGCAATCAGGGTGTTCGCCCCCAGCGGCACATCGGTGACGTCGATCAGCCCAACCGGTGGCACGACCCTGGGCGGCACGCACGTGACCATCACCGGCGTAAATCTGGCAGGTGCGACCGCCGTCACGATTGGCGGCGTGGCGGCGAAAGGCTTTACGATCGTCGATGCCAACACCATCAACGCGATCACACCTGAGCATGACGCCGGTGCTGTCGATGTTGTGGTCTGGACGCCGCGCGGCGCGGCGACGGGACGGACGCTCTACAGCTACGACTCCCTCGTCCCGACGATGCTCATCGGCGGCGCGGCGGTGGCGGGCATTGCGGCCGGGGTCGCGGCGCTGAGCGCCGGGGGGACCGAGGCAACGCCGGTAGCCCCGAACGTTCCGGCTGCCCCGACGGTGACGGCGGTCAGCCCCAGTGCTGGCCCGATCGTGGGCGGCGCCAGCGCCACCATTACGGGCACCAATTTGACCGGCGCGACTGTGGTGAAGATCGGAGGTGTGTCGACCTCGAACTTCACGGTCGTCAACGCCACGACCGTTACTGCCGTCGCGCCTGCCCATGCACCCGGCGTCGTCGATGTCGCGGTCACGACTCCGGGTGGGACCGCGATGGGGGCGGCGCTCTACACCTATATGACGCCCGCCCCGACGGTGATGTCAGTCAGCCCGTCCAGTGGCACGACGCTGGGCGGCACCAGCATCACCATTACCGGAACCGATTTGACCGGCGCGACCGCCGTGACATTCGGCGGCGTCCCGGCCTCAAGCGTGACTCTCGTCAATGCCACGACCATCATCGCAATTACGCCTGCGCATACGGCCGGCGTCGTGGATGTTGCGGTCACCACGCCGGGTGGCACCGCGCTATCGGCCTACACTTATGTGACGCCTCCACCAACGGTGACGTCGATCAGTCCTGCCAACGGTACGACGCTGGGCGGGACCACGGTCACCATCACCGGGACAAACCTGACTGGCGCAACCGCCGTGACGTTCGGCGGGACTTCGGCTGCAAGCATCACGGTCGTCAATGCCACCACGATCACCGTCACGACGCCTGCGCATACGGCCGGCGCCGTCGATGTCGTGGTTACGACGTCAGGTGGCACTGGAACAGGGACGTCTCTCTACACTTATGTGACGCCTCCACCAACGGTGACGTCGATCAGTCCTGCCAGCGGCACGACGCTGGGCGGGACCACGGTCACCATCACCGGCACCAACCTGACTGGTGCGACCGCCGTGACGTTCGGCGGGACTTCGGCCGCAAGCATCACGGTCGTCAACGCCACCACGATCACCGCCACGACGCCTGCGCATACGGCCGGCGCCGTCGATGTCGTGGTTACGACGTCAGGTGGCACTGGAACAGGGACGTCTCTCTACACTTATGTAACGCCCGCGCCGACGGTGACGTCGATCGGTCCGACCAGCGGCACGACCTCGGGCGGGACCACCGTCACCATCACCGGGACCAACCTGACCGGTGCGACTGCCGTGACGTTCGGCGGCGTGCCGGCGACGAGCTTCGTGATCGTCGACGCCAATACGATCACCGCTGTTGCGCCCGCCCATGCGCCCGGTTCCGCCGACGTTGTGGTCACGACACCCGGCGGCACCGCGACCGGGACCTACAGTTATGTGACGCCCGCTCCGACGGCGGCGTCGGTCGACCCGAACAGCGGCACGACAGTGGGCGGGACCACGGTTACCATCACCGGTACCAACCTGACCGGCGCAACCGTCGTGATGTTCGGCGGCGTGCCGGCAACGAGCTTCACGGTTGTCAATGCGACCACTATCACGGCCGTTACGCCTGCCCACGCGGCCGGCGCCTTTGAGGTGGTGATCACTACACCGGGCGGCTCCGCGACGACGAGCTATACTTATGTGACGCCCGCCCCGATGGTGATGTCGATCAATCCCGTCAGCGGACCCTCCACTGGCGGCACCAGCGTTACCATTGCGGGCGCGAACTTCATGGGCGCGATGTCCGTGATGATCGGCGGCCTGCCGGCCGCGAGCTTCGCCATCGTCAACGCCACCACCATCACGGCCATTACGCCGCCGCGCGCGGCTGGCCCCGTCGATGTGGTGATCACGACGCCGGGCGGGTCGGCGCCGGCGACCGTACTCTATACCTACGTCCCGCAGACCACCGCGACGTCCGCAGTCTCTTCGACCAACCCAAGTAGCTTCGGTCAAGCCATTACGTTGACGGCGACGGTGAGCGGGCCGGGAGGCCCTCCCACCGGAACCGTCACTTTCAAGAACGGCGCAACCACGCTCGGCAGCAGCACGCTCAATGGCTCGGGCCAGGCGACCTTCACGACCTCGTCGCTCAGCGTCGGCTCGCATTCGATCACGGCGGTCTATAGCGGCAATGCCAGCTTTACGGCCAGTACGTCGGCAGCGCTCATCCAGGTGGTCGGCATCCCGGCCGACAGTGCGAGGCTGCAGGCCCTGCAGACGGCCGTCACCAAACTCGTTGCCCAAAGCTCCGGGCAGGCCATGTCGGGTGCGATCGACAGTGCGATCGCGGAAGGCTTCAACGATGGCGGCGACATGATCACGCCGAGCGACAACGGCGTGCGTTTCAATTTCCCGGCCGACCCTGACAGGCGTAGCACCGTGGACGAGCGGATCGGAGGCAGCTTTGCGGCGCTCGAAGACCCCAAAAGCCCGCGTTACAATGTATTGAAGGCGCCACCACCGCCGCTACGCATTCCAAGAGAGTGGTTCGCCTGGGGCGAGGTCCGCGGCACCGGATGGAACACCGGCGTGCAGGCGGGCGACATCCGCGGCGGGCAAACCAACGCGCTGCTGGGCGTGACGCGGAAGGTCACGCCGAATTTCCTGCTTGGTATGTTCGGCGGCTATGAAACGTTCGACTACACCTCGAATACGCTCAACGGCAGACTCAAGGGCGAGGGCTGGACGATCGGCGGCTATCTTGGCTGGCGGATCATTCCGGGTTTGCGGTTCGACGCGGGTGTCGCGCGTTCGGGCCTCACGTATGACGGGGTCTCCGGCATCGCCAGCGGGACGTTCCCAGGTCAACGGTGGCTTGTGACGGGTGGTCTGACGGGCACCTACAAGACGGCGCAGGGCTTCGAGATCGAACCGTCGGCGCGCGTCTATGCGCTATGGGAGCACGAGGGCGCCTATTCGGACAGTCTCGGAATCCAACATGCCGACCGCGACTTTTCCACCGGGCGGGGTAGCGCGGGGGTGAAGGTCGCGTACCCCTGGATGTGGTCGGCGGGCACGATCTCGCCTTATGCCGGCATCTATGGCGACTACTACTTCAATTCCGATAACGCAGTCCCGCTCAGTGCGCCGAGCCTGTTGCCGAGCGAATACGTGCAAGGCGGCTCGGCGCGCGTCGTCTCTGGTCTCGCGCTCAACTTCACGGGCGGACCCAGGGTCATGTTCGGCGGCGAGTACGGCGGGATCGGTAACGATTTCAAAGTCTGGTCGCTGCGGGGCCGGGCAGCGCTCCCGTTTTGATGTCCGTCCCGGACGGAACGGACCGCGCTTACCGCGCAAGGAGCCGCACGCCGAGGCGCCCCGC
Source organism: uncultured Alphaproteobacteria bacterium (assembly GCA_963756715.1). GTDB lineage: Bacteria > Pseudomonadota > Alphaproteobacteria > Rhizobiales > Xanthobacteraceae > VAZQ01. Next base: position 255,485 of record CAVWOV010000015.1, on the reverse strand, counting down.
GAGATCCTGCACGTATTGCCAGGCGACGCGGCCTGAGCGCGCGCCGCGCGTGGTCGCCCATTCGAGCGCCTCGCCGCGCAAGTCGTCGGGTTTCACCTGGATGCGGAAGTGCGCGACATAGCCTTCGACCATCGCCAGATATTCATCCTGGCTGCAGCGGTGGAAGCCAAGCCAAAGCCCGAAACGATCCGACAGAGAAACTTTTTCCTCGATCGCCTCGCCCGGATTGATCGCGGTCGCGCGTTCGTTCTCCATCATGTCGCGCGCCATGAGGTGGCGACGGTTCGAGGTCGCATAGAACACCACATTGTCCGGCCGGCCCTCGATGCCGCCTTCGAGCATCGCTTTGAGCGATTTGTAACTGGTATCTTCCGCTTCAAACGATAGGTCGTCACAGAACACGATGAAACGCAGCGTTGTGCTGCGCATGAGCGTCATGAGTTCGGGCAGGCTTTCGATATCCTCGCGGTGAATCTCGACCAGCTTCAGCTTGCCGGCGCCGATCTTGTTGCCCGAAGTCTTGCCGCCTCCTTCCGCAGCATTGATTGTGGCGTGCACCGCTTTGACCAGCGAGGACTTGCCCATGCCGCGCGCGCCCCATAGGAGCGCGTTGTTGGCAGGCAGGCCGCGCGCAAACCGCTCCGTGTTCTCAAGCAGCACATCGCGCACCCGTTCGATGCCCTTGAGCAGCGACATGTCGACGCGATTGACGTGCGGGACGGGCGTCAGCCGGCCCCCGTCGGGGTACCAGATGAAGGCATCGGCGACGGTAAAATCCTGGGCTGGGGGCGTCTTCGGTGCGAGCCGTTCAAGGGCTGCGGCGATGCGCTCGGCGGCGGGCAGCCGGCCACCGGAAGCGGCCGCCCGCGGGCGTCGCGAGGCGCCCCTTGCCGGGGCTTTTTTGACACGTTTTGCCATCGGGTTCCCCTGGTTGCGCCGCACCCTTAGCGGTCCCCCGAGGGGCCTGCAAGATCGCCTCGTATTCGGCGGAATCCGCCCCGGTCAGGCGCCCAGAGTGGCGTTGCAATTGGGCCGGTGGCCGCTATAGTCCGCGCGAATTTCGGCCGCCACGCGGTCGTGGTGCCGGCGAAGCGGCGCGCCGCCTGGCGCCCAGGGGCCCAAGCCAAAAAGGGAACGGACAATGTTTGTGACGCCTGCTTACGCCCAGGCCAGCCCTTTTGGCGGCGATAGCATGTTGATCCAGTTGCTGCCCTTCGTGCTCATTTTCGTGATCATGTATTTCCTGATCTTGCGGCCGCAGCAGAAACGGGCCAAGGAACACCAGGAACTGATCAAGAACTTGCGCCGCGGTGACACCGTCATTACCTCCGGAGGGCTCGTCGGCAAGGTGACCAAGGTGGTCGACGACGAACAGGTTGAGATGGAGATTTCCGACGGCGTGCGCGTGCGACAGGTGCGCTCTATGGTGTCGGGCGTCCGCGCCAAGGGTGAGCCGGTCAAGGATGACAGCTCGAGCTGACCGCCAGTTTGAGCTTGATCGGCGCGCGAACCGGGACAGTCACGACCCATGCTTTATATTTCAAAGTGGAAGGTGGCCGCGATTCTGCTCACCGCGCTGGTGGTTTGCCTGTGTGCGGTCCCGAACTTCTTTCCCGAATTGACCGTCGCGAAGTGGCCGAAATGGGCGCAGCGCCACATTGTGCTGGGCCTCGATCTGCAGGGTGGATCGCACATCCTGCTCGAAGTCGATGTCAACGACGTGCGCAAGCAGAAGGTCGACACGCTGCGTGATGAAGTCCGCAAGGCGGCGCGCGATGCGCGCATCAGTCTCGTGGGCAGTCCGGTCATTCGCGGCAACACGGTCGAAGTGCGCGTGCGCGAGAACGACTTAGAGAAAGCGTTGACGAAGTTCCGCGAACTGTCCCAGCCACTTGGCGGCTTCCTCGGTTCGACCGGCCAACGCTCGCTTGAGATCGTCAACGCCGGTGGTGGGCTCATCCAGCTCACCGTTGTGGAGCCGGCCATCATCGAGCGCGTCCGCCAAGTGGTGGATCAGTCGATCGAGATCATCGAACGGCGCGTCAACCAACTCGGCCTGGTCGAGCCGTCGATCCAGAGACAGGGCGCCGACCGTATCCTGGTGCAGGTTCCTGGTCTCGGCGATCCGCAGCAGCTCATCGACATCATCGGCAAGACCGCCAAGCTGAGTTTCCGTTTGGTGGATATGTCCATGACGCCGCAACAGGCGCTCGAGACCCGGCCGCCGCCGGAATCCGAAATCGTCTACGGCTCCAAGGCGGAAGGCCGGCAGCCCTATCTGCTTGAGAAGCGCGTCATCGTCTCGGGCGAGGAACTGATCGATGCGCAGCCCGGCTTCGATCAGCGGACCAGTGAACCGGTCGTCAACTTCCGCTTCAATTCGTCCGGGGCGCGCAAGTTCGCCGTGGTGACGCAGGAGAACATCGGGCGGCCGTTCGCCATCGTGCTCGACGACGAGGTAATTTCCGCACCATACATTCGCGACGCCATCACCCAGGGGTCGGGACAGATCTCCGGCAATTTCACCGTCGAATCCGCCAACAACCTCGCCATTCTGCTGCGGGCCGGTGCACTGCCGGCCAAGCTGACCGTCATCGAACAGCGCGTCGTCGGCGCCGGACTGGGCCAGGACTCGATCGAAAAGGGGCGGCGTGCGTCCTATTTCGGCTTTGCCCTCGTCATCATTTTCATGACGCTGACCTATGGCAAGTTCGGCCTGATCGCCAACGTGGCGGTTGCGATCAACGTTGCGATGATCTTCGGCGTGTTGTCCCTTCTGAATGCGACGCTCACATTGCCGGGCATCATCGGCATCGTGCTGACCGTCGGCATCGCGGTCGACAGCAACGTGCTGATCTACGAGCGCATTCGTGAGGAAATTCGCACCGGCCGCAGCGCAATCTCCGCGATCGACGCGGGCTTCGCTCGGGCGCTGGCGACCATTCTCGATTCGAACATCACGACCTTCATTGCCGCCGCTGTGCTGTTCTTCATCGGTACGGGACCGGTGCGGGGCTTTGCTGTAACGCTCGGCATCGGCATCATCACCACGGTGTTCACCGCCTTCACATTGACGCGCGTGATGGTGGCGTACTGGGTGCGTTGGGCGCGCCCGCAGCGCCTTGCCATTTCATAGCCGGAGCCCACGTGCGCCTTTTGCCCTCCATACCGCTGCTGCGGATCGTCCCAGACGATACCAAATTCGATTTCATGCGCTTCCGGCGCATCAGCTTTCCGATCTCGGCGCTGCTGTCGATTGCCGCGATCCTGCTCTACTTTTTTCACGGGCTGAATTTCGGCATCGACTTCATCGGCGGCACGTTGATCGAGGTGCAGTCGAAGGCCGGGCCGGCCGATCTCGCCAAGATGCGCACGACGTTGTCAGGCCTCAGCCTGGGCGATGTGCAATTGCAGCAATTTGGTGCGCCGACCGACGTATTGATCCGCGTCGCCCAGCAGCCGGGCGGTGAACAGGCGCAGCAGGCCGCCATCAACAAGGTGAGAGAGGCGCTGGGCAACGAGGTCGAATACCGGCGCATCGAGGTCGTGGGCCCGCGGGTGTCGACGGAGTTGCTGGCCTACAGCACGATCGGGCTGGGGCTCGCGATCTTGTCGATCCTGATCTACTTGTGGTTCCGCTTCGAGTGGCAGTTCGCGCTCGGCGCCATGATCGCCAACGTGCATGACCTTGTGCTGACCGTCGGCTACATGTCGTTGACGCAGATCGACTTCGACCTATCGAGCATCGCGGCCTTGCTTACGATTCTGGGCTATTCGCTCAACGATACGGTGGTCATCTACGACCGTATCCGGGAGATGCTGCGGCGCTACAAGAAGATGTCGATGCCTGAGATGCTCAATATCTCGGTCAACTCCACCTTGTCGCGCTCGATCATCACGCACGCTACCGTGACACTTGCTCTGCTCGCGCTGCTGTTGTTCGGCGGACACGCGATCCATAGCTTCGTCGCCACCATGATTTTCGGCGTGGTGCTGGTCGGCACCTACACGTCGGTCTTTATCGCCGCTCCGATCCTCATCTATCTTGGCGTCGGAACCACGCGCCTGGAAACCGAGGACGAGGCTGAGAAACCTGAGAAGGTCAAGAAGGTCGAAAAGCCCGAGAAGGCCCCAGCCGGCCGTTAAGTGTGCCGCAGGCCGGCGCATCGCGCTAAACTCCATCGATGCAGGATGCATTCGCCTATTGCGAAGCGCTGGTGCGCGCAGCCGATAAGGACCGGTTTCTGACCGCGCTCTACGCACCGGCCGAACATCGCGGTGCAGTCCTGGCGCTTTACGCATTCAACATCGAGATCGCGCGGGTGCGAGAGGTCGTTCGCGATCCCTTGGCAGGCGAGATCAGGCTGCAATGGTGGAGTGACGCAGTCACCGGGAGAGGCCACGGGGACGTTGAGGCTAATCCGGTGGCTGCGGCGCTCACCGCGACTGTGAAGCGCTATGGCCTGCCGGTCGAGCGACTGCTGACGCTGATCGCGACGCGGCGCTTTGACCTCTACGACGAACCGATGGCGACACTTGCGGATCTCGAATCCTATGGTGAGGGCGCGGCAGCGGGCCTGGTAGCTCTCGCCGCCGGCATTCTCGCGACAGACCGAGCTTCGAGCGTCGATCGTCTCGCCCATCACGCCGGCATAGCGCAGGCGGTGACCGGGCTGCTTTACGCCTTCCCAGTTCACGCCGCGCGCGGCCAGTGCTATCTCCCGGCCGACATCCTGCATCGCCACGGCATACAGCAGGCCGACCTGAATGGCCGGGAGACTAGTCCTGCCCTACGGGCCACCATGGCCGACCTGCGCGATACCGCCCGGCATCACCTCGCGCTCGCACGGCAAATGATCGGCGACGTGCCGACCGCCGTGTTGCCGGCATTGCTGCCGGTTGCACTCACGCGGCCGATGCTCGATCGCATGGAACGCCCTGGCTACGACCCGTTCGCGCCGCGCGAAATTCCATCTTGGCGGCGGCAGTGGCTGATCTGGCGAGCGGCCCGGCGTCCGGCGCGGATGTTTGGTTAGAACGCGAACCGGTCCCGCAAATTGCGGCGGTCGGCAACGATGCGGCGGACCACGGCGCGTTCGTGATCGTTCGCGATCAACGGATCGATCTGGTCGACCTGGTTGAGCGCGATGAGTTGCAGGATCTCGTTGCGGACCTCGCCCGTGGCGCGCCGCGGCAGTTCCTCGATCACCTGCAGGTGCTCGGGCGGCTCGGCCGCCGCTGTCGTGGCGAGTTCGCGCAAGGCCGGGGCCGCGAGCCCCGGCGCTCCCTCGACGAAGGCATAAAGGCCGGTACCGGCCCGCCGGTCGGGATAAGCCGCAATCACCACGTCGCGCACCTGCGGATGCGTCTTGAGACGCGCGGCAATAAGCGGCGCGTCATGCACAAGCCGCCGCCCGCCGCCTTCGCGGTCGGTGAAACGGAACAGGCCGCGGGTGATGGCGTAGTAGACCTTCTTGCCGGTTGCCATCCAGATGCGGGTTGGAAGGCTCTTGCGTGCGAGCACGCGCCGCTCTGTCGCGGTGAGTGCGTCGGGCGCATAGCGGCGCTTGTGCTTGAGGAGGTGGCGCAGATCCTCGTAGGCGGCGAGCCGAAAGAGCCAATGCCGGCGCGAAAATTGCGCAGCGAGCTGAAAATCGGTGAGATAGGCGTTGCCGTCCGGTCCGCGCAGCCAGTTCTGCTCCTTGGCAAGGTCGTTATGGCAAATGCGCGCGCGATGCACCTTATGCAGCGCGGCCTTCGCGGAGCGGAAATAGCCCGCGTCGCCGTAGGGCTTGGCGATGTGCAGGGCTACACCGTCGATCCAGCTACGCACCAGCACGCGGCGGCCGCCGAACAGCAGCGCCGGCGCGACGCCAAGCTTGCCGGCGACCCCGAGGGCGCGTCGCTCGCGGGCAAACAGGTGGAAGGCCAGGGGGAAAATCCACAATCGCACATCGTCGAGCCGGCGCAGCACCGCCTCGACCTCGCCGTCAGGGCCGCGGAATCGGCCGCGTTCGACGGTCGAGAATACGTCGCGCTTGAGCACCACATCGGTGTGCCAGCGTCCCTCAATTTCACTCGGCAAGGCCATGTGCTGACGGGGTCCGCGTTATTCTGCGGCGGCCGCATGGCCGTCGCCGGCGATCCAATGATCGAGATCATTGAGGGCACGACGGCTCAACGCCTGCTTCTTCGCCAGCGTTTTCGCCGGCCCGCGCAGCCGTTGCCCGTCCGGCTGTTTGGTTGGCGGGTGCGCGAGCGGCGGGAAAAGACCGAAATTGATGTTCATCGGTTGATACGAGCGTGGGCCGGCATCGATGGTTTCCACATGGCCGCCCGTAATATGCGCGAGCAGGGCGCCGTGGGCGGTGGTCGGCGGCGGCGGGAGCAACCGTTCGCCCAACCGCTCGGCGGCGGCGAAACGGCCGGCCAATAGCCCGATCGCGGCGGATTCGACGTAGCCCTCGCAGCCGGTGATCTGGCCGGCAAACCGCAGCCGCGGTTCGGCGTGCAGTCGCAGGCTTTCACCGAGCAGGCGCGGGGAATTGAGGAACGTGTTGCGGTGCAGCCCGCCGAGCCGGGCAAACTCCGCGCGTTCAAGGCCCGGTATGGAGCGGAAGACACGGGTCTGCTCGCCGTGTTTGAGCTTGGTCTGAAAGCCGACCATATTGAACAGCGTGCCGAGATTGTTGTCCTGGCGCAGTTGGACGATGGCGTAGGCCTTGGTCTGCGGCGCATGGGGATTGGTCAGCCCGAATGGCTTCATCGGGCCGTGGCGAAGCGTCTCGCGGCCGCGTTCGGCCATGACCTCGATCGGCAGGCAGCCGTCGAAATACGGCGTCGCTTCGAAATCGTGAAACGCGACTTTTTCGCCCGCAAGGAGCGCATCGATGAAGGCCTCGTACTGCTCGCGCGTCAGCGGGCAATTGATGTAGTCGGCGCCGGAGCCGCCCGGTCCTGCCTTGTCGTAGCGCGATTGCAGCCAGGCGACCGACATGTCGATGCTGTCGCGATGAACGATCGGCGCAATCGCATCGAAGAACGCGAGCGCGTCCTCGCCGGTCACGCGCGCCACTGCGTCTGCCAACGCCGGCGAGGTGAGGGGGCCGGTCGCGATGATGACGCTGTCCCAGTCGGCAGGCGGAAGTCCGGCGATTTCTTCGCGGCGGATATCGATCAGCGGCTGGGTTGCGAGCGCCGCGGTGACCGCAGCCGCGAACCCCTCGCGGTCGACCGCCAGCGCGCCGCCGGCCGGGACCTGGTTGGCGTCCGCGGCGCGCAGGATCAGCGATCCGAGCCGGCGCATTTCGGCGTGCAGCAGGCCGACGGCGTTATGCTCGGGATCGTCGGAGCGGAAAGAGTTCGAGCACACGAGTTCGGCGAGCGCTGAGGTCTTGTGTGCGGCGGTGGTGCGCAACGGGCGCATCTCATGCAGGACGACCGGCACTTCCCGCTGTGCGATCTGCCAGGCGGCTTCGGCCCCCGCGAGGCCGCCGCCGACGATATGCACTGGGCGAATGGGGGTGCCGGACATGAGGGGCAAACTACGATTGTCGGCAGGGTCCGACAATGGTGCCGGCTCATTCAGACCCGTTCGGTTCAAGGGAACCCGGCACAAAAAAACGCCCGCGCGAGGCGGGCGTTTTTCTTGCTCTTTTCGTGGGGTTAGCGGGTTGCCGCGTCCCACGCCACCCGCGGAATGTCCGAGCGGCTGATGCCGATATCGGCCAGTTCGCGGTCGCCGAGCTGATAGAGCTCGTGCAGGCTGCTATTGTAACGCCTCCAGGCCTGGAGGAAATTGATGATTGCGACAAGCATTGTCGGGCTCCTTTCTTCTTTCTTTGCCGGCTCGCAGCCGGAAACTCATGTCGAACCGGAGATAAGGGCCGATTGTGCGCTGCAAAAGGCAAAATGCTGCGCTGCAGATATGCAAAAATTGCATATCTCAAGTCATTGTTCTTTAACAATGAAAGCCGGATTCCCCGTGGAAATCCGTACCCTGAAAATGGCCCGAAGCGGCCTGGATCGAGGCGACCGTCAGGCTCGAATCAGCCGCTGACACTGGCGCCGCCGAAGCGCTCCTTCCACCGTGGGATCACGTCCCGGTTGTAGACGTTGTCGGGAATGCCACCTTTGAGGGCGGTCACCACTGAGCGGGTGGCCCAGTCGACCCCCTGCCGGAGTTCGCCGCCCTCGGTGAAAGATGCAGAGTGGGGCGAAAGCAGAACCCGGTCGCCAAGCGCGCGAAGGGGCGAATCCATCGGCAGTGGCTCCTCTTCGAAGGCGTCGATCGCCGCACCCCGCAGGCGGCCTTGCTCGATCGCCGCCGCCAGCGCCCGCTCGTCGAGGACCTTGCCGCGGGCGGTATTGAGCACGATCGCGGTCGGCTTCATCAGCTTGAGCTGCTCCTCGCCGAACATGTAGCGAGTTTCCTTGTTCAGCACGACGTGGAAGGACACGACGTCGGACTGGCGCAGCAGTGTCTCATAGTCGACTGCCTGGACGCCGTGGGTCAGGAAGTGCGCCGGTGGGACGTAGGGATCATAGGCGATGATGTGCGCACGCCAGGGCGCCAGCAGTTGCGCCACCCGCGTCCCGATGCGGCCGAAGCCGACGAGACCGATGGTCTGTCCGGCAAATCCATCCGACGCCCGGCTGCCGACGTAATACGCGAAATTTTCCTGCTCGCGCCACTTGCCGGCCCGCACGTCGGCGTCGCGCTCGCGCAGCTTCTTGAACAGCGCCAGCATGAACGTGACGGTGGTCTCGGCGACGCCGAAGCAATTGGATTCGGTCGGCGCATGGCACACCATGACGCCAAGATCGGTCGCCGCTTCAGTATCGATGTCGTCGACGCCGACGGTGTATTTCGCCACCAGCCGCAGCCGCTGGGAGGCCTGCAGGATGCGGCGCGTGATCGGAGTATGGCGGATCGACGTGCCCATCAGCGCGACGGCGTCGCGGGCGGCTTCGACCACCTCGTCTTCCATGTTGCCGGCGCGCGGCAACTGCCACTCGTACTTGCCGAGCACGATCTCACAGCCCAGGCCTTCGATCGCCTTGAAGGTTTCCGGCGGCTCCTCGCGCCGCGCGAAGATGAGGACTTTCGGCTTGGACATGCAGGCTCCGTGGTTCGGGCGTGGTTGCGGTCGTGCGTGGTGCGTGTAAGCTCGGGACGGCAGCCTAATTCAGCTGAATGCCGCTGTCCTTGAAGACCTTGCCCCACCGGTCGGTTTCCTTGCGGACGAAAGCGTCGAACTCCGCCGGCGTCGAACTCACGGCACTGATGCCGGAGGTCCGGAGCTTTTCGGCGATCGCCGGGTCTTTGTACATGGTCGCGATCTCGCGCTGAATCTTTTCACGGATCGCTTGCGGCGTGCCGGCCGGCGCGACAAAGCCGATCCAGGTCGAAATATCGTCGAGGGCGGGATTGTTGGCTTCGACCGAGAGCGGCTTGACATCCGGCAGGGCCGGGAGCGGGCGGCTGTTGAGCTTGGCGAGCGCCCGCAGCTTTCCGGACTTGATCAGCGACACGTGCGAGGCGGTGCCGTCGACGATGTAGTCGACCGCGCCGGTCAGCAGGCCCTGTACGGTCGGGGAACTGCCGTTGAACGGAATGTACTGCACGTCGATGCCGGCTTCCCGGTTGAACAGATAGCCAGCGAGCCGCGTCGTGATGATGCCTGCGCCGTAGTTCAATTTGCCTGGATTGGCCTTGGCGCGTGCGATCAGTTCGGCGACCGAGGCCGGGCCATCGGCGGCCCGCACCGTCAATAGCGAGGTGTTCTTGGCGGCGAGGCTGATCAAGGAAAAGTCCTTGAGCGGCTCGTACGACAGGTTCTTGCTGGTGATGGGGTTAAGCACCATGGTGACGTCCATCGCCGCCAGCAGGGTGTAGCCGTCGGCCGGCATCTTGGCGACGCGTGCCGCCGCAATCGCCGTATTGGCGCCGGGCTGGTTTTCGATCACCACCGGTTGACTCCAGACCTCGCTCAGGCGCTGGGCGACCACGCGGGCGAGAATGTCGGTCGGACCGCCGGCCGGGAACGGGACGACGATGCGCACCGGCCGGTTGGGGTAGCTCTGCGCGCCCGCATCGGGCGTTTGCGCATCCGCGCTGGTCGCGGCGATCAAGCCAAGCAGTGCGAGCGCGGCTAAACGAATATGAAACATTGGAACACCTCCACGCTCAGTCGTACCTTATGCCGGTCTCTTTCACGACCGGGCCCCAGCGCTCTGCTTCTTTGCGGATGAACGCAGCAAATTCGGCCGGCGTATTGGTGGCTGGATAAAGTCCCGCGGCATCCGCCTTTGCCTTGATCGCCGGATCGGCCAGGATCTTTGCGACCTGCCGCGACAGCGCCTCGACGATTGGCGCGGGCGTCGCCTTGGGAGCGACGAGCCCCAGCCAGACCGAGATTTCGTCAAGTTTCGGAACCTCCGCGGTCACCAGCGGAAGATTCGGCACCGGTGGGAAAGGGCGCGGATCGAATTTCGCCAGCACGCGGAACTGGCCGCCGTTGATGAGCGACAGCGCGGCCGAGGGGCCATCGAAGGTGAAATCGACGCTTTTGGTGAGCAGCGCTTGCGTTACTTCGGCACTGCCGTTGTAGGGGACGAGCATGGTCTCGACGCCCGCAGCCTTGTTAAACAGATGGCCGGTGAGCTTGGTCGTGATGGTGCCGGCGCCGTAGTTGAGCTTGCCCGGTTGCGCCTTGGCCTTGGCGATCAGGTCTTTTACCGACTTCACATCGCTTGTCGCATTCACCAGCAGAAGCTGCATGGTCTTGGCGGTCAGCGTGACGGGGGCGAAGTCGTTGAACGGATTGTAGGGGGGTGTGCGGTAAAGATACTGGTTCATGGTGAGCGTGGAGTCGATCGCCATGAGGAGCGTGTAGCCGTCGGGCGCAGCCTTCGCGACCTGCTGGGCGGCAAGCACGGTGTTGGCGCCTGGGCGGTTCTCGATCACCACAGGCTGACCCCAGGCCTCCGTGAGCTTCTGTCCGATCATGCGGGCGAGCACGTCAGAGGGGCCGCCGGCCGGGAACGGCACGACGATCTTGATCGACCGGTTGGGATAACCGGCCGGCCTTTCCTGAGCGGCGACGCCGTCGATGCTGAGCACGAGCAAGGACGCCAGCAGAAAAGCGCGGACTACATAGCGCATAAGCCTGTTCCTCCGATCAGTCGAGCTTGAGGCCGGTTTCCTTGATCACCCGTGACCAGCGATCGGCTTCCTTGCGGATGAAAGCCGTGAACTGCTCGGGGGTGTTGGTCACCGGAAAGTTGCCGGTGCGCTCGGATCTTTCCTTGACGGCTGGATCGGTCAAAGCCTTCACGACCTCGGCGTTGATCTTGTCGATGATCGGCTTTGGCGTGCCTTTCGGCGCGACCAGCCCCAGCCACACCGAGATGTCGTCGAGGTGCGGCAAGCCGGCCGCGTCGGCCAGAGGTGGGATGCCGGCCATGGACGGTGGCGCGTCGCGGTCGAGCTTGCCGAGTGCGCGTATCTGGCCACTGGCGATCAGCGGCGCCACGGTCTGGTTTGCGCCATAGATGAGTTGGACTGCTCCGGTCAGCAGCCCGTTGACGGTCGCGGGGGTGCCCTTGAACGGCACGTAGACGATGTCGAGTCCGGCTGCCTTGTGAAATAGATGGCCCATCAATTGCGCGGTAATCGTTCCCGCGCCGTAGTTGAGCTTGCCCGGTTCGGCCTTGGCGCGCGCGATCAGCTCTTTTGCGGTCTTCGGGCCGCTCGCCGCCGGGACCGCGAGCACCGAAATTGTCTTTGCCGTGAGCGTGATCGGCGCAAAATCGTTGAGCGGGTCGTAGGGCAGGTTCTTGTAGAGGTACTGGTTCATCACCAGCGTCGAGTCGATCGCCATGAACAGCGTGTAGCCGTCGGGGGCCGCCTTTGCGGCCGCCTGGGCGCCAATGATGGTGTTGGCGCCGGGCCGATTGTCGATGATGACCGGCTGGCCCCAGTCCTCGCTCATCTTCTGGCCGATCACGCGGGCGACCACGTCCGAGGGGCCGCCGGCGGGGAACGGGACGATGATGTGCACGGCCCGATTGGGAAAACTCGCCACGTCTGTCGCGGGTTTGTCTTGCGCCACCGCGGGTCCCGCGGCAAATGCGCCAAGCATCAGCAATAGCAGGGGGCGAGCGGAACGTTTGCGATCCATGTTGTTTCCTCCCCCGGTCTCGATCCCGCCGGTTTGTGCAATTGTCACCGCTGGGCTTTTGGCTGGCAACCGATTAATGCGGGCAGGGGGCATGGCGGGCATGCCATTCAAACCATGCTGCCGATAGGTTATCGTTCACTCGGAAAACCGGCTGTGACCAGGGAGGAATCGTGCTCGCTCGCAATTCATCCGCGCCCGACCGTAGGTCGATGTACAACGCCAACAAGCTCAAGATTGGCCTGTTCGGTGCGAATTGCTCGTCCGGGCGTGCTGTCACGCTGGTGCCGGAACGCTGGTCGGGGAATTGGCCCGACAACCTCAAGCTCGCCAGGATGGCGGACGAGGCCGGCATCGATTTCATGCTGCCGATCGGCCGTTGGAAAGGCTATGGCGGCGACACCGACTATCAGGGCGCGACACTCGAGACCATTACCTGGGCAACCGGTCTGCTGGCGTCGACCAAGCGGATCACCGTGTTCGGCACCGTGCACGCGCCGCTGTTCAATCCGGTCATCGCCGCCAAGGAGATGGTCACCGCCGATCACATCGGCGAGGGGCGCTTCGGCCTGAACATCGTCGTCGGCTGGAACGAGGGCGAGTTCGAAATGTTCGGCGTGCAGCAGCGCGAACATGAGCAGCGCTACGAGTACGCTCAGGAATGGATCGATGTGATCAAGATGATCTGGTCCGACAAGGAGGACTTCGACTTCCACGGCCGCTATCTCAACATGAAGCAGATTCGCGGCAAGCCGAAGCCTTACGGCGGGGCGCAGCCGGTGATCATGAATGCCGGCGCTTCACCGGTCGGCCAGGCCTTCGCCATCCGCAACTGCGACGCGTTCTTTCTCCAGGCGTCCCGCACTTCACTCGACGAAACCGCCGAGAAAGTCGTCGCCGCGAAGACGCAGGCAAAAGATCAGGGCCGCGAGCTTGGCGTCTATACGGTCGGCGTCACCATGTGCCGGCCGAGCAAGAAAGAAGCGCAGGATTACTGGCATCATTCGATCGTAGAAAACGCCGACTGGAGTGCCGTCGACAGTATCCTGGCGCTGAAGAACATCACCGCGCAGAACACGCCGGCCGAGAAGTTCCAGCAGATCCGCAACGGCTATGCGCAGGGCATGGGCGGCCTGCCGATCATCGGCGATCCCGACGAGGTGGCGGGCGCGCTCGCCGATCTCAGCAAGGCGGGCTTGACCGGGATTGCGATCTCGCTGGTCAACTACGTCGACGAACTGCCGTTCTTCTGCGATGAGGTTCTGCCGCGGCTCGAACGCTTGGGCCTGCGCGAGAAGCGTTGAGGCACAACGCCCGGCCGGGCGCGGCCACAATACGTCTCAGTCGAGCTTGAGGCCGGCGTTCTCCTTGAAGACCTTGGACCAGCGCGCACTCTCGCTGCGGATGAACGCTTCAAATTCTTCCGGTGTGCAGCCGACTGCGAAGATGCCGGCCCTTTCGAGCTTGGCGATCATCGCCGGATCGGCGTAGATCGTCGCGACCTCGCGCTGGACCTTGTCGATAATGGCGCGCGGCGTGCCGGCAGGCGCTGCGAGCCCCACCCAGGTCGAACTTTCGTCCAAGCCCGGCAAGCCGGCAGCAACGCTGAGCGGCGGTAGATCGGGCAGAATGTTGAGCGGACGGTTGGAATACTTCGCCAACGCGCGGTAGTGCCCGCTTTGGATGAGCGGCAGGCTGGTGCCGGTGGAATCGAGCGCGAAATCGACCGTGCCGGCGAGCACGGCCTGCCCGATTTCCGCGCTGCCCTTGAACGGAACGAGCTGCACATTGATGCCGGCGGTCTTGGCGAACAGCAACGCCCCGAGCCGCGACGTGATGGTGCCGGCACCCATGTTGAGCTTGCCCGGATTGGATTTCGCCGTTGCGATTAGTTCGGCGATGGATTTTGCGCCCTCGCGCCGGGTGACCACGAGCGACATGTTCTTGGTCAACAGGGTGATCGGCGCGAAGTCCTTCTGCGGATCGTAGGGCAGGTTGGGCGTGACCAGTGGGTTCATCACCAGGGTCGTGTCCATCGGCACGAACAGGGTGTAGCCGTCGGCCAGCGCGCGGGCCGCGACCTGCGCGCCGATCGCGGTGTTGCCCCCAGGCCGGTTCTCGATCACCACCGGATGGCCGAAATCCTCGCTCATCTTCTGGCCGACAAACCGGGTGACGATGTCGGCCGGGCCGCCGGGCGGAAACGGCACGATGATGCGGATTGCCCGGCTGGGATAGGGCTTTGCGTCGGCATCGATTGCCGGTTGGGCCGCCAATCCATCGATGAGCCCGGCAAGCGCGAGCGCCGCGGCGAAAATGTGAGGCATGCGGATCATGGCGGTCAATCCAGCTTCAGCCCGACCGCCTTAATGACCTTGGCGCGGGTGTCGGCTTGCGAGCGGATGAAGGCCGCGAATTCTTCCGGGCTCTTGCTGGTCGCCGGTTCGATGCCGGCCTTGAGCAGCTTCTCGCGCACGTCGGGCATGGCGAGCACCTTGGTGATGGCGGCGTGCAGTCGCGATATCACTGCGCGCGGCGTCCCGGCCGGCGCCACGATGCTTTGCCAGATGCCGAGATCGTAGCCCGGAAACGTTTCGGCGATGGCCGGGATTTCGGGCGCGAGCGACAGGCGCTGTGCGCTGACGAGGCCCAGAATCTTGACCTTCTTGGCGCGCCAGAGCGGCAGCGATACGTTGATGCTCTCCATGCCGAGCGGAATGTCGCCCGCCAGGATGCCGGTGATCTGCGTTGTGCCGCCGCGATAGGGCACCATGCTGAAATTGGTGCCGGCCATCTGGTTGAGCAGGCCGACGTTGACCTGCGAGGTCGGCGTGCTGATGCCGATCTGGAACGTGCCAGGCTTGGACTTTTCCTGCTCGACTAGTTCCTTGATCGAGTTCACCGGGATGTTGATGTTGCCGACCATGGCGGAAGGCACGAGCGCAACAAGGGATACCGGCGCGAAGTCTTTGAACGGATCGTAGGCGAGCTTGCTGTAGAGGAACGGGTTCATCACCAGCGTTCCGTCGATCGCCATCAGCAGCGTGTAGCCGTCAGGCGCGGCCTTGGCGACAACCTGCGCGCCGATGATGGTGTTGGCGCCGGCGCGATTGTCGATGACGACCTGCTGGCCCAGATCCTCGCTCATCTTCTGGCCGATCAGACGGGCGAGAAAATCGGCGGGCCCGCCCGGTGCGAACGGCACGATCAGCGTGATCTGCCGGGTCGGATAGGTTTGCGCGTGGGCCGGCGCCAGCCAGCAAACGGCGCCGATGACCATGATGCAAAGGCGCTGCAGCAGGTTTCTCATTCTTCTTCCTCCCTGTGACCGCCGCTCCGTCGTCACTGCCGGGTGATCGGCAATCCATCGCTTCTCGAAGGTCGATGGATGCGCGGGCAAGCCCGTGCATGACGCGGATCGTGCGGATATCGCGTTCTACTCCAGATGCTGCATCAGGCCGCCAAGCTGCGGCATCGCCGGCAAGGACTTGAGTTGCGCCCGCAGCCGCTTCACGCAACCCCACAGCACCGCCTGGTTGCTGTTCACCACCGGCTTGCCGAGCGTACGCTCGATCTCGGCGATCGCCTCGATCTGTGTGGTGTTGGTGCAGCTCAGGAAGATGCCGTCGGCATCCGGCCGGTCGTGCTGGCGTGCGAGTTCGACCCACTCGGCCGGTGTCACCTCGGCGAACTCCATCGGCTTGAGGCTCAAGGCCACGTCGTGGACCACGACATGGCCGGTCGCCGTGAGGTAATCGATGATCGACTTGTTGCTCAGATAGGGACTGAGCAGCACGAGCCGCTTGAGGCCCAGAGTCTGCAGTGCTTCGAGCACGAGCCGGCTGGTGGCGACCGCCTCGATGCCGGTGGCCTCGGTGACGATATCGAGGATGCGGCCTTCGCCCTGCGGCCCCTGCGTCATCGAGGTGTCGGTGCAGTGGAACACGATAAGGTCGGGACCGACGTCGGATAGAAGCTTCGCCGACAGCGCGATCTCGTCGGCCATCACCGGCAGCGGCCGCTTCCATTGTCCGGCTACCCGCGCACGCGCGACGTGGACGGCAAGTCCCGGTGGGGCAAAATGATTGAACTGCGGCTCGCTCATGCTGTTGACGGACGGAATGATCAATCCGATCCGCGCTCGCGGGGCTTCGAGTGCCGGTTCGGCCGGTCGGCTATCGATGGTGGCGACATCCATGGGGTATCTCCGTTTCGCGCTATTGCACCTTCAGACCGGCCGCCTTCGCCAGCGGCGCCCAGAAGGCATATTCCTCGGCGATGAACTTCGGCACTTCGGCGGCATCAAGGTCCTTGGTCAGGATGGCGAGCTTGCGGAAGTGTTCCTGCACTTTGGGTGACTGCACCGCACGTCGCGTCGCGTCATTGAGCTTGTTGACGATGGCAGGCGGCAGATTTTTCGGCGCCGTGAGCCAGAACCAGGTATCGCCCCGCACGTCTGGAAAGCCCTGTTCGGCAAAAGTCGGAATATCCTTGAAGATCGGGTTGCGGCCGCGTGAAGTGACCGCAATGGCGACGAGCTTGCCGGCCCGGACCTGTTTCGCCGACCGTGAGCATGGCGCTGAGCGTAAGCGAGATGTGGTTGCCGAGCACGTCGGTAAGCCCTGAGTTTGGCGCCGGAACATGCTGGATATCGATGCCGGACTTGCGTTTGAACTGCTCGATCAGCAGATGGCCCAGCGAACCCGGCCCCGGCGAGGAAGAGGTGATCGGGCCCTTTCCATTGTCCTTGCGGCTTTTGGCGAGCGCAACGAGGTCGGCCACGTTCTTCACGCCGAGCGCTGGGTTGGCGACCCAGGCATAGCTGTCGGCCCCGATCATCGCGATATGCGTGAAGTCCTTGAGCGGGTCGTAGCCGATATTCGGATTGATCGCTGGGCCGGTCAGATGCGGACCCGATCCGCCGATCAACAGGGTATAGCCGTCCGCCGCCGAGCGCGCGACTTGCGCCGAGCCGATGGCGCCGCTGTTGCCCGTCCGGTTCTCGACGAAAAACTGTTGTTTGAAGATGGTCGAGAACTCGGCCGCCATCAGGCGTCCGAACTGATCGGCGCTGCCGCCGGGGGCAAACGCCACGACAATCTTGACCGGCCGGCTCGGCCACTCGTCGGCCTGCAACGGCGTTGTCGAACCCCATACGCACAGTGCCAGCAGCGCGACCGCGGAGCCGAAGCGAAGCGTCACCATCCCGACCTCCCATCCTCGCCTAACCGAGGCGCCGTCCGGCTTGGCGCCGGATCGGATTTTTCACGATCGAGGATGGGTCTAATCGCCGCGCCTGTCGAGGCACAAGCTGGCGCAGCCTGGAGAAAATTTGGCATAAAGCCACCGCCAGGATTGTAAGGATTTCGCCAGGGCGAGGTAGACATGGACGGCAACGACATCGACATGCGCATGTTTGCGCAACGGGCGGGCGCCAACATCGCCTTTCCCGCGGGGAGCGTCGTCTTCAACAAGGGCGACCCCGGCAGCTGCATGTACGTCGTGCAGTCCGGCGTGGTCGAGATGCTGATCGGCGACAAAGTAGTCGAGGTCTGCGGGCCGAACGAAGCGATCGGCTTCATGTCGATGGTCGACGGCGCGCCGCGCAGCTCCACCGCCCGCGTCAAGGAAACCTGCGAACTGTCGCTGCTCGATCAGCGCAGGTTCCGTTTCATGATCGACGAGGTGCCGAATTTCGCGCTCTACATCATGGGCGCGATGGCGCGCCGCATTCGCGGCATGGGTCAGGCGATGTGATGTGCCCGCTGCCCCTCGGTTCGGACCCGGCGAAGGCTGGCTCCGTCACATTCTAAGCCGCAAGCGGCTTTTGTCGTTCAGGAGGTGAGATTACGTGTAGGTTTCACCACCGCCGGAGGGTGCAACCATGTGGCCGGATCGCCGTCTCATCGATTTGTTCAAGGTCGAGTTGCCTATCGTCCAGGCGCCGATTGCCGGAGCGATGGATTTCGAGCTTGCCGCGGCTGCGGCCGAGGCTGGTGCGCTCGGCTCGCTGCCTTGCGCCATGCTCAATGCCGACCAGATTCGCGATCAGATGGCGAAGATTCGGGCGCGCACGGCAAACCCGATCAATCTGAACTTCTTCTGTCATACCGCTCCGGTGCTCAACAATGCGCGCGAGGCGGCCTGGCGCGATCGGCTCGCGCCCTATTATCGCGAGCTCGGCATCGATCCGGCGGCGCCGATCCCCACCAGCAACCGCACTGCCTTCGATGCGCGAATGTGCGACGTGCTGGAGGAGGTGCGGCCCCAGGTCGCGAGCTTTCATTTCGGCTTGCCGAGCGACGACCTAGTGCGGCGGGTGAAGGCCGCGGGTTGCGTGGTTCTCAGTTCGGCGACGACCGCCACCGAGGCACGCTGGCTGGTTGACCACGGCGCCGACGTGGTGATCGCGCAAGGCAACGAGGCTGGCGGCCACCGCGGCATGTTCCTGACCGACGATCTTGCCGCCCAGGCCGGCACCTTCGCGCTGGTGCCGCAGGTGGTCGACGCCGTGAAAGTGCCCGTCATCGCCGCCGGTGGCATCACCGATGCGCGCGGGATCGTGGCGGCCTTCGCGCTTGGTGCGGCCGGCGCGCAGATCGGCAGCGCCTATCTGTGGGCGCTGGAATCCAAGATTTCGAAGCCGCACCGCGAGGCGCTGAAAACCGCGCGGGATGATAGCACTGTGCAGACCAACCTGATGACCGGTCGGCCGGCGCGCGGCATCCTCAACCGGCTGATCCGCGAAGTCGGGCCGGTGTCCGACGTTGCGCCGGAGTTTCCATTGGCCGGCGGTGCGCTCGCGCCGCTGCGCGCAAAAGCCGAGGCGCAGGGTTCGGGCGAGTTTTCACCGATGTGGGCCGGGCAGGCGGTGGGCCTTGGACGGGCTTTGCCGGCCGGCGAGATTACACGCCGGCTCGCGGATGAGGCGCTGGAGCGGCTGGCGGGCCTGGCGCGGCGTTAGCGCGCGGCAGGCTCAAGCGCGCTCGATGCGGATTTTCGTGCCCCATGGGTCGGCCGTTGCGATGCCGGTCGCGGTTGTCGTCAGCGGTGCGCCAGCCTGCGCGAGCCTTGCGGCGACGGCGTCGAAGGCCTTGGCGTCGGCGGCTTCAAACGCAAACCAGGCAAGGCCGGTACGATCCTCGTCACGCAATCCCGCTCCGGCGCTGTGCCAGACATTGCCGCCGACATGATGGTGATAGCGCCCCGATGACATGAAGGTGGCGCCGCCGCGGCGGCGCATGACATCGAGCCCGATTACGTCGCGATAGAATTTCTCTGCCTGTTCGACGTCGCCGACGCGCAGATGCACGTGGCCGATGCGCATGCCGTCGGGCGCGCCGGTCCGGGTTTCGTTGCCGGCGGCGCTCACGAGATCGTCGAGGTCGAGGGCGTTGGTCGTCATCTTCACGTGGTCGCCCTGCCACTCCCATTCCTCGGGCCGGCGGTCGCGATAAACCTCGATGCCGTTGCCCTCCGGGTCATCGAGGTAGATCGCCTCGCTTACCGCATGATCGGAAGCGCCGGTGAGCGGTACCCGTTTCTGCGCCACATCCAAGCAGCCAGCGCGCGAGGTCGGCGCGCGTCGGAACCAGGAATGCCGTATGATAGAGACCGGCGGTGCGAGTGTCGTCAGGCTTGGCGCCGGGCGCATGTTCGAGATGGAGGAGCGGTACGCCGCCGGCCCCGAGCGTTGCGCCGTCCTTGCTGCGGTCGAGCACCGCGAGCCCGAGAGCGTTGTGGTAAAAGGCGGTGAGCCGGTCGAGGTCGCGGACCTTGAGAGCGACCGCGCCAATATGCAGCGGCGTGCGGCTTGCAAAGGTGGTCGTCGCGGAAGGATTGGTTGCGTCCATATTGGGCAATATTGGCGTTTCGGCGGGCCGGCGCAATGCCCGATGACAGGTTCGGAGCGGTTCGCAATGTCGCGGCTGGAACCGGGCAGAGCTCTGAAGCCATGGATGTTTCTCAGGCGGTTGCGGCCCTGAATCTCACTCTGCTATAGCGGGTTCGGGCCGCCGCCCGATCGAGAGGAAACATGTCCGTTGACGCCGCCACCGTTCGCCGCATCGCGCATCTGGCGCGCATTGCGGTTGCGGAGGACGAAGTGGAGCACCTCAAGGGCGAGCTCAACGCCATGCTGGCCTTTGTCGAGCAATTGTCGGAGGTGAACGTCGATGGCGTCGAGCCGATGACCTCGGTCACTCCGATGGACATGAAGAAGCGCGCCGACGTCGTGACCGACGGCGGTATCCGGGACGACGTGCTTGCGAATGCGCCGGCCACCGCGGATGGCTTCTTCCTGGTGCCGAAGGTGGTGGAATGAGCCGTGGGCCGGACTATATCTCAGGAGCGTCACGAGTGGATGACCGCTGATGTGCATGGCCTGTGAAGAATCCGATATGGCCTACCGCTGGCAGCTCGTGGAGCAGATCGCCAAGGGCGAGATGCCATCCGGGCTGACCGCGCAAGACCTGAGTGATATGGGCCTGCCGCAGCCGGGCGAGATCGAGACCACCCAGGAGCCGGACGGGACGGTCATCTACCGGCAGAAGGCCCCGGCGGCGAAGCTGCCGCCGCGCGCCAGCGCGTTCGTCTGCGACAGTCCGGACGACGAATGACCGAGCTTACGTCGCTCACGCTGGCGGCTGCCCGCGATCATCTGCGCGAAAAGAAGGTGTCCGCGGTCGAGATGGCCGACGCACATCTCGCCGCCATGGAGGCGGCACGCTCGCTCAACGCCTATGTGCTCGACACGCCCGATCAGGCGCGCGCCATGGCGCAGGCGTCGGATGCGCGGCTCAAGCGCGGCGAGGGCGGGCCGCTCGAAGGCCTTCCGCTTGGCGTCAAGGACCTGTTCGCCACCAAAGGCGTACGCACCACCGCCTGCTCGCACATCCTCGACAATTTCGTGCCGACTTACGAGTTGACCGTTACGGCCAATCTCTGGCGCGACGGTGCGGTGATGCTCGGCAAGCTCAACAACGACGAGTTCGCCATGGGTTCGTCGAACGAGACGTCGTTCTTCGGCCCGGTGATTTCGCCGTGGCGAAGGCGAGGAGCGAACACGCCGCTGGTGCCGGGCGGCTCGTCAGGCGGGCTCGGCGGCAGCGGTAGCGGCGAATCTCTGCCTGGGTGCCACCGGCACCGACACCGGCGGATCGATCCGTCAGCCGGCGGCGTTCACCGGCATCGTCGGCATCAAGCCGACCTACGGCCGCTGTTCGCGCTGGGGCATTGTCGCGTTCGCGTCTTCGCTCGATCAGGCGGGGCCGTTCGCCCGCACGGTGCGCGACAGCGCGATCCTGCTGCGCTCGATGGCCGGGCACGATCCGAAAGACACGACTTGCGTCGACAGGCCGGTGCCGGACTACGAGGCGGCGCTCGGCAAATCGATCAAGGGCATGAAGATCGGCATCCCGAAGGAATACCGCGTCGACGGCATGGCGCCGGAGATCGACAAGCTGTGGGAGCAGGGCGCCGGCTGGCTCAAGGCGGCGGGCGCCGACGTGGTCGAAGTCTCGCTGCCGCACACCAAGTATGCGCTCGCTGCCTACTACATCGTGGCGCCGGCCGAGGCCTCGTCCAACCTCGCGCGCTACGACGGCGTGCGTTATGGGCTGCGTGAGAACGGGCGCGACATCACCGGGATGTATGAGGCGACGCGGGCGGCGGGGTTCGGCAAGGAGGTGCGCCGCCGCATCCTGATCGGCACGTACGTTCTGTCAGCCGGGTATTACGACGCCTATTACCTCCGCGCGCAGAAGGTGCGCACGCTGATCAAGCGGGACTTCGAGGACTGCTTCGCCAAAGGCATCAGCGCGATCCTTACGCCGGCGACGCCCTCGGCCGCCTTCGGCGTCGGCGAGAAGGGCAGTTCCGATCCGGTCGAAATGTACCTCAATGACGTATTCACCGTAACGGTGAACATGGCGGGTCTACCGGGCATAGCGGTGCCGGCAGGGCTGTCTGCCGATGGCCTGCCGCTCGGCCTGCAGTTGATCGGCCGGCCGTTCGACGAGGAGACGCTGTTCTCGCTTGGCGATGTGATCGAGCAGGCGGCGGGACGTTTTACGCCGGAGCGGTGGTGGTAGGCTGGGCGGTAAGGTGCCGCATGACGCTTGCCGAATTCAAGCGCAGCTTGTCGAAGTCGAAGCCGCCGACCGGTGCTGGCGCCGGCGCTCGCCGCGCTGTGGTGGGCCGGCAAGGACGACTGGGACAAGGCTCATAAGATCGTCATGGATGAAGCGGGCGGGGATTGCGCCTGGGTGCACGCCTATCTGCATCGCGTCGAGGGCGATCTGCCGAACGCCAAGTATTGGTATGCCCAGGCCCGCCAACCCGCGGCGTCCGTGTCACTCGAAGCCGAATGGGACGACATCGCCCGCGCGCTGATCGCCAAGCTCTAAAGGTGTGAGCCATGGCGACGCCGTTGGCAGGGTCTATCGATTGACCTTGATATTGGCCGCCTTGACCACCGGCGCCCACTTCGCCATCTCGGCCTTGAAATGGGCGGCAAGCGCTTCGGGCGTCGAGCCGACCGGAGTTAAAGTCTGCTGCTCCATCTTGGCCCTGACCGGCGCCTCCGCCAGCACCGCGACGGTGTCGTCGTGCATCTTCTTGATGATGGCGGCGGGCGTCTTGGCGGGAGCAAAAAACGCAAACCATGACGTGGCGGCATAGCCGGGCACGCCCGCCTCGGCGATGGTCGGTACCTCCGGTGCCTCTTTCACCCGCTCGGCGCTGGTGACGCCAAGCGCGCGAAGCTTGTCGCCTCGCACCAGCGGCAAACCCGACGCCATGACCGCGAAGCTGCAATCGACCCGCCCGGCGATCAGATCGGTGTAGACCGGCGAGGCGCCGCGATAGGGCACGTGGGTGAGGTTGACCTTGGCGAGATACTTGAACAGTTCGCCGCTCATGTGCGGGGAACTGCCGTGGCCGGGCGTGGCGAATGTCACCTTGCCGGGATTCTTCCGCGCCTCCGCCAGCAGGTCGGCGACCGAGTTGAATGGCGACGACTTCGGCACGACAAGCAGGTTCGGGAAGGTGCAAAGCAGGGTTACGGGTGCGAAGTCGGCGACTGGGTCGAAGCTGAGCGACGGAAAGAGATACTGATTGATCGCGAGTCCGGCGGCGGTGATATACATCGTGTAGCCGTCAGGCTCTGATCTCGCCACGAATTCGGATGCAATGTTGCCGCCGGCGCCGGGCTTGTTCTCGACCACCACCTGCTGGCCCCATTTTTCCGACAGCCGTGCGCCGACGATGCGAGCCAATCCGTCGATGCCGCCGCCCGGCGTGAACGGCACGATGAGCTTGACGAAACGCGTCGGCCAGTCCGGCGCCTGCGCGAACGCCGCGCTTGAGACGAGCGCGGGAGCTACCGCGGAAGCGGTGGACAGCAGGGTGAATTGGCGGCGGTTGATCATGGCTCAGTCCTTTCGTGCGGCAGCGCCGCAGCCTTGCGTAGAAAGTATTCGGCGATCGGCGGACGACGTTCTCCGGGCGATATCGAGTCCGTCAATCGATGCGGATTCCAGCTCCCTTGATGACCGGGTCCCACTTGTCGATTTCGGAGCGAAGGTGTGCCGCAAGCTCGTTGGAGGTCGAGCCGATCACCGTATGACCAAGCTGTTCAAGTCTCCGTTTGGCCGCCGGATCGGCGAGTGATGCAACCGTATCGGCGCTCATCTTTTGCACGATGCTTGAAGGGGTTTTGGCCGGCAGGAAAAATCCAAACCAGGACGAGACCTCGAAGCCCGGCACACCCGCTTCGGCAACAGTCGGAATGTCAGGTGCGACCGCTACCCGCTTAGCGCCGGAGATCGCCAGCCCGCGAAGCTGACCCGACTTGATCAGGTCGATTACCACGCCGCTGGCGAACATCAAGTCGATGCGGCCGGGGATGATGTCATTGAACGCCGGTGCCGAGCCGCGATAGGGCACGTGCGTCATTTCGATCCCGGCCATTCGCTTGAGCAGTTCGCCGGCCATGTGCGGCGGGGTGCCGGGGCCGGGGGTCGCATAGGTGAGCTTGCCCTTCTTCTCCTTGGCATAGGCGATGAATTCCTTCACCGACTTGGCCGGTGAGGAATTCGGCACGCACATGTAGAAGGCGAAGCTCACCAGCAGCGAGACCGGAGCAAAATCGCTGATCGCATCGTAGTTGAGGGAGCGATAGAGCGCGCGGTTGATCGCCAGCGCCGAACTCCCGACCAGCACCGAGTAACCGTCGGGGTCGGCCCGCGCCACTGCTTCCGCACCGATATTGGTCCCGCCGCCACCCTTGTTCTCGATCACGACCTGCTGGCTCCACGATTTGGCAAGCGGATCGGCGATGATGCGGGCGACCGCATCGGTCGGCCCGCCCGAGGCATAGGGCACGACGATGCGGACGAAACGGCTCGGCCAAGGCTGGACGGCTGGTTGCGCGCGTGCGGGGCGCGCGATTAACCCCGGTGCAAGCGCAGAAGCAGTGGATGCCCGCAGCAGGTGACGACGCGTGATCATCCGGCTCTCCGATCCCAGTCGGTTCAATTGCCCATCGAAATTCCGGCAGACTTGATGACGCGGCTCCATTTGTCGATTTCGGAGCGAAGCATCTTGCCGAGTTCGGCCGGCGTGGAACTGGCAGCCGTGTAGCCAAGCTGGTCGAGCCTGCCGCTGACGGCAGGATCGGCGAGTGCCGTCGCGGTATCCGCACTCATCCTGTTGACGATGTCCGGCGGGGTCTTGGCCGGCACGAAAATCCCGTACCACGAGATCACTTCGAACCCCGGCACGCCGGACTCGGCGATGGTCGGCACCTCCGGTGCGATTTTCGTCCGACTGGCGCCGCTGTACCCCAGCACGCGCACCTTTCCCGCCTTGGCGGTCTCCAGCGTGGCCCCGCCGGAGAACAGGAGATGGACGCGACCCGGAATGAGGTCGTTCATGGCCGGACCGGCGCCGCGATAGGGCACGTGGGTCATCTCGATCCCAGCCATATGCTTGAACAATTCGGCGCACAGATGGGGCGCCGATCCGGCGCCCGGCGACGCCATTGTGAGATGGTTCTGCTTGGCATAGGCGATGAACTCCTTGGCGGATTTGACCGGCAAGGTGTTCGGTACGAACATGAAAAAGGAAAAGCTGCAGATGAACGAGACCGGCGCGAAGTCGCGCAATCGCGTCATAGTTGAGGGTCCGATAAAGGCTGCGATTGGCGGCTTGCGAAAGCCCGCCCATCATCATTGTGTAGCCGTCGGGATCGGATCGAGCGGTCGCCTCGAATGCAATGTTGCCGCCCGCACCACCGCGGTTTTCGATCACAACCTGCTGGTTCCAGATTTTCGACAGCCGTTCGCCGACGATGCGTGCGATCGCGTCGGTCGGCCCGCCAGCCGCAAACGGGACGATGAAGCGGATGGGCCGATCAGGCCAGGACTGCGCAAATGACGCACGTGAGGCGATGCCCGGCAGGAGCGCCGATGCGGTCGCAAGGGCAGAGAAGCGGCGGCGGCTGATCATGTACGTCCTCACTTGCTCGGCGTGACGCCGATGTCGCGATGCCAAATTGGAATTATTTGATGGGCGGGATCCGCTCCTGATTGGCCCGGATCAGAGCGGCGATGCTGACGGGGAAAGAGCCCGCAGGAAACAGGCGCAGCGCCGGCTCCGATACGGCTGGTGTGTCCGCGAAACGGCGGCTGGTGCGCATAGGGCTTCCTCCAGGTCGCTTCGGGCGAACGAAGCTTGGCGCGGTGGTCCGCGCATCTTGACCGTGGTGTCGAAGCTATCGCGGCAGGGCGCGTCCTACAACGTGCACTCTTGACGCGGCCGGCTGCGCGCGCGATGGGAGGGCGAGGTACCCCATGAGCGTTCAGACGGCGGCATCGAAGCTAATCAAGGGCGCGACCGGCGATTGGGAGGTCGTCATCGGCCTTGAGGTCCATGCGCAGGTCAGTTCGCAGTCCAAGCTGTTTTCCGGCGCCTCGACGGCGTTCGGCGGCGAACCCAATTCTCACGTTTCGCTGGTCGATGCCGCAATGCCCGGCATGTTGCCGGTGATCAACGAGGAATGCGTGCGGCAGGCGATCCGCACCGGTCTCGGCCTCAAAGCCAGGATCAATCTGCGCTCGGTATTCGATCGCAAGAACTATTTCTATCCCGATCTGCCGCAGGGCTATCAGATCAGCCAGTACAAGTCGCCGATCGTCGGGGAGGGCGAGGTTGCGGTCGACCTGCCTGATGGCTCGGCCGTGACGGTCGGCATCGAGCGCCTGCATCTGGAACAGGATGCGGGGAAATCGCTGCATGACCAGCACCCCACGATGTCGTACGTCGATCTCAACCGCTCCGGCGTCGCCCTCATGGAGATCGTATCGAAGCCCGATCTGCGTTCGTCCGAGGAGGCCAAGGCCTATGTCTCGAAGCTGCGCACCATCCTGCGCTATCTCGGCACCTGCGATGGCGACATGGAGAAGGGCAGCCTGCGGGCCGACGTGAATGTGTCGGTGCGCAAGCCGGGCGCGCCGTTCGGGACGCGCTGCGAGATCAAGAACGTCAATTCGATCCGCTTCATCGGGCAGGCGATCGAAGCACGAGGCGCGCCGGCAGATCGAAGTTCTGGAGGACGGCGGCACGATCGAGCAGGAGACGCGGCTATTCGATCCCGACAAGGACGAAACCCGCTCGATGCGCAGCAAGGAGGAGGCGCACGACTACCGTTACTTCCCCGACCCCGACTTGCTGCCGCTGGAATTGACCGCCGGCTATGTCGAGGAGCTGAAAACGAAGCTGCCGGAACTGCCGGACGAGAAGAAGGCGCGCTTCATGCGCGACCACGGGCTGTCCGCCTACGACGCCAACGTGCTGGTGGGCGAGCGGGAGACCGCGGTCTTCTATGAGGAGGTTGCCAAAGGGCGCGACCCTAAAGCGGCGGCCAACTGGGTGATCAACGATCTCGCCGGCCGCCTCAACCGGGAAGGCAAAGACATCGCGGCCTCGCCGATGTCGGCGTCGCAGCTCGGCGCGATCCTCGACCTGATCGCGGCGGGGACGATTTCCGGTAAGATCGCCAAGGATTTATTCGAGATCGTCTGGACCGAGGGCGGCGAGCCGGCAGCCATCGTCGAGACGCGTGGCATGAAGCAGGTCACCGACCTCTCCGCGATCGAGAAGGTGGTGGACGACATCATCGCGCAGAACCCCGACAAGGCGGCGCAGGCGAAGGCGAACCCCAAGCTCGCGGGCTGGTTCGTCGGTCAGGTGATGAAGGCGTCGGGCGGCAAGGCAAACCCGCAGGCCGTGAACGACCTTCTCAAGCGCAAGCTCGGTCTCTAACCGCACCGCCGTGTGCGAGCGGCTTGTCTCCGGCGAACGGATGATGCTTGGCGTGCGCGCGGATGCGTGAGCGAGCGAAAAAATCGCCGCGCGGCGTCGCACGCCGAAGCCAAATCTCGCTTCGCCGACGACCGGTAAGCGAATCAGTTTGGCCGATTCGCTCGATTCGCATCGGATTCCGAGTTCGAAGTGCTTTACGGGCCTTCGTCGCGAAATTTTTTTCACAAGATTAACGGCGCGTTTCGCTCAGTGTTGCGGTGTTGATTTTTGACCGATCGCAATCGTCGGCTGCGGCTGAATCCCTGCTGTCTTAAGAAATCTCGGACGTGCGAAAAGCTCATATTTCATCGGTGTTTCCGCGCTGCCGGAAAAAATGACGCGGGATTTGCGCTTGCATCATCTCTTTCGATGTGCGCAGCGCATGAAATGCGTGTGCTGGTGCGCAAGATGTGGTGTCGATCGGGTACATACACGCTCCATCATGCGAAAATGCTTTAATTTTTCTCTTGCTAGTGTAATCCGGTTGCAGTGTTCGCGATTCCCGCGGGCACTGATCGACATCCATCGCCATTGTCATCAATGGCTAGGAGGGCAGCATGGCGAAGAAGCGAAAGACGAAGACGAAGTCGGCGGCGAAAAAGGGCGCAAAGAAGACCAAGCGCCGGAAGAAGAAGTAAGCGAACGCCGCTTCACAGTCTTCGACTTCGAACGAACGTCGGTGACTGCGTCAAACGGGCCGGCGAGAGTTGAGGAGTGGTGAACGCATCGCGATCGCTCTTCGACACCGCCGGCTCCGGTCGACGACAGAGGGCGTCGGCGAGACAGGGGTTCGAGCTTCACTGACGGTCTTCGCTGATCAAGCGAAGTAAGCGGTGAAAGCGAGAGTGGACAGGCTCCACCTCACCGTCGGCAGATTAATCTGCTGTGGCCTCGATCCCCCGGCTCTCGCCGACGCCCTCGGTATTTCTGGCGAATATTGCGCCGCCGAAATACATTCCAGCACCACATTTTGCACTTCCGCCATTGCGCATCCGTGCGCCCGGCGCCTGAGATTTATTCCGTCGACGCGTCGGGGTACGTAACCGCGATCCGCGTCCGCAAGCAGCAAGCCGGGCAAATCCCACGCGCGACATGAGGGTTGCGGCCGTTTAGGCTGGCGCGTCTCTCCGCCCGCAAGGAGTGCCAATGGCCCGCCCTTCCATAAAGCCGCGCCGCAAGGCGGCGGTATCAACGCGCGAGCGAACCAAGCAGATCAAAACGACGCGAGCCGATCGCAAAGCCGCAGCACCGCGCAAGCCAGCGATTGACCTTTATTATTGGCCTACACCCAACGGCTTCAAGATATCTATTATGCTTGAGGAGTGTCGGCTCCCGTACACCATGATCCCGCTCAACATCTCCCGCGGCGATCAGTTCAAGCCGGAGTTCCTGGCGATCTCGCCGAATAACCGCATGCCGGCGATTGTGGATCATGACGGTCCGGGCGGCCGGCCGATCTCGGTGTTCGAATCCGGCGCGATTCTGCAATACCTCGGCCGCAAGACCGGCAAGTTCTATCCGAAGGATGAGCGCGGCCGCGTCGAGGTCGAACAGTGGCTCTATTGGCAGATGGCCAACCTTGGTCCGAAGGCAGGAGAGGCGAACCACTTCCGGCACTATGCGGCGGAGGAGAAACAGCAGTACGCGATCGACCGCTTCACCAACGAGATCAACCGCATCTTCGGCGTGATGAATGCCCGGCTCAAAGACCGCGCGTTCCTGGCCGGCAGGTACTCGATCGCCGACATGGCCTGCGTCGGATGGGTCCGTCTCTATAAGCGGCTGGGCCAGGAACTGGACGATTTTCCCAACCTCAAGCGCTGGCTCGATACGCTGATGGCACGGCCCGCCGTCGATCGTGGCATCCATCTGCGCGTCGAGGAGGCAAGCCGGGTCAACATGCTGGACCCGAGCGTGCGCGCGACGCTCTTTGCGCAAAGGGCGCGCTGACACGCTCGACCGGCGGCACACGCGAAGCCGCCGGCAGGGATGCTGCGCGCATGGTTATCCCAATCTCAATTGCGCCGTCTGGCGGGCGCGGCGAAAGCGCACATATTCCATTTGGCTGAAGCACTTGCATGCTTAACCGGATCTAGCGTCCGATTGGGTCCGGCGGCGTTCACGATCGATTCATCGCGCCCCTTAAACCACCGTTCAAATTTTCCCCCGATAGTCATGGGTGCTCGGCCGGGGGGCCGGGTGATTGATCTGCGTGAAGTCCGCAAGCTGACGGGGCGCGCGTGGAAAAGGGGAGGCCGACATGGCTCGTTTCGAGATGACGGAGGTCGCATTCGCGACTCTCGGTGAGGCGCCCGCGGGCGTGGATGCATTCTTCCAACTGGGCATGATGTATTCGGTCGGGCAGAATGTTCCGATCGACTTTGTCAGTGCGCACAAGTGGTTCAATCTGGCGGCGATGCGCGGCAACGCGGACGCCGGCCGGTTGCGCCGCGAGGTCGCCGAGCAGATGTCGGATTCAGAGATTGCAGAAGCGCAGCGCGCGGCGCGGGCTTGGCTCAAATCCAACTGACCGCGCCGAAGCTCTGACTACTAGCGGAACATCCCGGCTGTTGCGGCGGCCGGGATGCGCTATTTGGGCGGGCCGTTGGCCCGGCGACGAACAGTCTTGCCGGCTGGCGGCCGGTGCCCCATTTTGCGTGGAAGGTTAGCGGAACGCCGCCCGTATTCCGGGCCAGGATTTCCGGTATCCAGAGCGTGGGTTTACCCTCGGTTTGACCCCATTGCATCGGTTCTATAGAGATTTGCGGCGCCGGAGAGGTGGCCGAGTGGCTGAAGGCGGCGGTTTGCTAAACCGTTATACGGTCTAAAGCCGTATCATGGGTTCGAATCCCATCCTCTCCGCCATACTGACATCGTCATGGAGTGTCGCGCGGCCGGCCCGACGTCGGTCCGGTTTCGACGGCAGTTGTGCTCCCGCAGGGGGTGTGCCGCCGCACGCTGATGTCGACCGGCGCAACGGCGCTCTGACGCGCAGTTTCGCCACATTTCTCAATGTGAGCCACGTTTTTTCACGCATTTATGGGCGACTGGGATGCGGCTTCGTGGGGTAGGCATCGCACGCCCCATTGGTTAAGATTGAAACGTGGTGGCGTAATCAGCGGCGAGGGGAATCGTCATGCCGCGGAGTTCCCGTCCAGCGATGCTGCTATGCTGGCTGTTGGTGTCAGGCGCATTGTGCCTGCCTTCAACGACGCCTGTTGAGGCGAGAAGCAAGTCGCATAAATCGTCGCATGTGTCGAAACAAAAGATCCCATAAGTCAAAGAGGTCAAAAAGGTCGGAGCCTGTTGAGAAGCAGGTGGCGATGCCGACGCCGCGTACGCCCCTCGACAAGGGCGAATGCATCGCCGCAGCGCAGGCGTTCTACCGGCAGGCCACGTCTCTATACAAGAGGAAGGGTATCCCGGAAGAATTCCAGCGGGTTACCTCGAAGCTCGATGAACTCTGCGGCGAAGAGGAGTTTGAGAAGGCGCGGATCAGTATCGACTGGATGAGTACGTGCCTCAAGAATTACGCAGAGGACGGCAAGCACTTTTGTACCAGGAGCACGAGCTATTACTGCGCAATCGATCCTCGATCGGATGGTTGCCTTCAAAGCCAGTCGAAGTTGGAGTAAGCGGCAGCGTTCTCCCGCTAGTTGCGCAATCCCATCCGCTGCAGGCGCGGGATGACCGCATCGATGAAATAGGGCAACTCGTCGAGATAGTTGACGAACCCCATGGCGACGCCGTCAAAGCCTGCGTCATGCAGCGCTTTAAATTCATGCGCGACGCGATCGGCGTCGCCGCGGATCGAGTAGCTGCCGCCGTAGCCCAGTACGGTGCGCGCTGGATCCTGCTCGCGGTTGCGGCGGTTTTCCTCGGTTGAACGGCTGCGCGAGCCGAAATTCCCCTGGTAGAGCGCATACTGATGATCGAGTGCTTCCCAGTCGGCGTGCTCGACGCAATGGCGGGCATAGTCGTCGGCCTCGGCCTGCGTGGGCCGGCACACAACCGAGGCCGGAGTCCAGACCTGGATGGTGCGTCCTTGAGCGCGCGCCAACTGTTTCGTTTCCCGCACCCGTTCGGCGCTATCCTGCGGGGTGCGGCAATAGTCGAAGTGCAAATCCGAATTGCGGATCGCGAATGCCCGCCCGTCCGGCGAGGCGCCGGCATTCATCAAGAGGGGCCGGCGATCGCCATAGGGCGCGGGCGCCCCTTCGAGCCCGCGCAGCCGGTAAAATTCTCCGTCGAAATCGGCGGCCGGCTGGCCCGACCAGATGGTCTTGAGGATCGTCCACCATTCCTCGCCCCGGCGGTAGCGGTCCTCGTGCGGTTCCGGCGTCATGCCAAAAAGCTCGAACTCGTCCTGGTTCCAGCCGCAGACAATGTTGAGGCCGAAGCGGCCATGGCCGACTTGATCGGCGGTGGCAATCTGCTTCGCGGCAACGACCGGATGGATCATCGGCACGTGCACCGTGCCGAATACCGTCATGCGGGCGGTGTGAGCGAGCAGGCCGCAGGCCCAGGTAATCGTTTCGAACGAGGTTGCGTTGACATTGGTCGCACCGCCGAAACCTTTCCAACGCGCGACCGGCACCAGGCATTCGATGCCGCTCGCTTCGGCCAGTTGGGCGAGCGCCAGATTCTGGTCCCAGGTGGCCTGCCAGCGTTCGGGCAGCGATGTGAACGCAAGTCCGCCGGCGCAATTTGATCCGAACAGCCCGAGCTTGAGGGCATTTCCCTCGCGGATGCTGTTGTTGCGCTCTTTCACCGGGGAGGCTCCGACGGAGCGCGTGCTCAGGCCGAAACCGCGATCGGGTGCGAACGCTCGTACTCCTCCTGCCAGCTTAGGGCCTCGTGCCATGGGCGATCGGCCGGCATCGTGAAGGAGGCGCCGCGCTGCTGGAAATCAAGCGCGGGGTCCTGGCCCGGCAGCGGCTTGCCGTCCTCGTTGTCCTTGATCAGCCGAAGCATCAGCCGGCGATAGAAGATCACGGCGCGGTCGCTGAAACCCAAGTGCTCCTGGCGGCGGTCGTAGATCGGCCCCATGCTTTCCTGCATCGCGAGGTCCTGAATCGCCGCACCGTCGATCCCGGAAATGCTGTGCCGGTGCTTGTCGCGCGATTGCAGGTGCATGTTGTCGTTGTTGTACGGAGTTTTGTACTCCGGCGGCGAGGTGCGATGACCCCAGTTGCGATAGATCGCCTCTGGATCGAGCCGCCGTTCGGGATCGAAGTGGATGTAAAACGTGAAGCAGCGATGGTCGTCGATCGGATGCCAGGCCTTGAACAGCCGGGATTTGTGCGGGCCGACCGCAACATAGGAATAGAACGGCGCGCAGCTTTCGAACACCCGCACATAGTTCACCTTGGGATCGCGCGTTTTGCGCACCGCGCCGACGCGCATCAGATAGGGCGTCTCCTCGACGAAAATCTTCGGCGTGCCGTCCTGCATCAGATGATTGATCGACTGCCAGCCGGCGCCGCGCCAGCTTTCGTCATCGGCGGTCACCAGGTCCTTGTGCAGATAGTTCGGATGCGCCGGGTCGATGTCGCCTTCGAGGCCCTGCAGGTAGTTGCAGTCCTGATACATCTTGGCGATGACCACATGGGATTTCGGCAAATCGAGCCAGGGAAAGCGCGGAAAGACCGGCTGCTTGTCGCGCGGGCCCATATAGGTCCAGACGATGCCGCCGGCCTCATGCACCGGATAGTTGGTGTGGCACAGCTTCTGCGCGAAGGTGCTCTCGGGCGGCTCCGCCGGCGTGTCGACGATCGCGCCTGCGCCGTTGATCTTCCAGCCGTGATAGAGGCAGCGCAGCCCGCCGGGCTCATTGAGCGCATAGGCAAGCGACGCGCCGCGATGGGGGCATTGCTCGCCGACGAGCCCGATGCTGCCGTTCGGATCGCGGAATGCCACAAGATTTTCCCCCAGCAGGCGCGTGCGGACCGGCGCACCGCCGCGCTCGACGAGCTGCTCGGACATCACCGCTGGAATCCAGTAACGCCGGATCAGGTTGCCCATCGGCGTACCGGGTCCCACGCGGGTCAGCGTCATGTAGTCGTCTGCAATCGACATGCGGTCTCTCTCCGACAACGCGGAAATATTGACCGAGATAGTTGTAAAATGCAACATCTTGGCAGACCGCTGTCGGAACACCTAGGAGGCGATTGCGTGCTGCAATATGGCTACCGGCCGAATGCGCCGCCGACGCGCCGCACACGCCGCGCGTCGGACCAGGATTGGGTCGACTACGATCCGATTGTTGATCGCCCGCCTATCCGCTGGCCGAACGGTGCGCGTGTCGCGTTGTGGATCTGCCCGGCGGTGCTCGACTTCGAATTCGCACCGCCGCACGATCCGTGGCTCAATCCCTGGACGCGGATGCCGGCGCCTGACGTGCTCGCCTTTTGCCGGCAGGAGTACGGCAACCGCGTCGGTTTCTGGCGGGTGCTCGATCTGTTCGACAAGTACAAGGTGCGGCCAACCGCGGTGGTGAATGTCACCGCGCTGAAGCTCTACCCCGATATCTGCGAGGTCATCCGGTGCGCGCAGTTGGGACGTGCTCGGCCACGGCATCAGCAACACCCGCTTTCTCTATCACTACGATGAAGACCAGGAACGCGCCTACTACCGCGAGCAACTCGACGCGGTCGAAGAACTCACCGGGGTCCGCATGAAAGGCATGGGTGGACCCGGGCCACAGGCCGGCACCGAGAGCACGCCCGACCTGATGGCGGAAGCTGGTTTCGTCTATTCGGGCGACTGGTACATGGACGATCAGCCATTCCCGTTGCGCGTGCGCAACGGGCGGCTCATTGCCCTGCCTTACACGGTGGAGATGAACGACGTGAGCGCGCTCGCGACCGCGGAGGCCGACGAGTTTTTCGAGAACCTCAAGCGGCAGTTCGACCGCCTTTACGCCGAGGGGGCCGAGAGCGGGCGCGTGATGTGCGTCGCGCTGCATCCGCCGTTGATCGGGCAGCCGCAACGCATCGGCTACCTCGAGCGGGCCCTGGAGTATTTTAACTCCTTTCCGCTGGTGTGGCATGCACACGGCGCGGAAATCGCCGCGTACTACATGCAGCACTACTACGACGATACGATCCGTCGGCTTGCGGAACGGCGAGGCACGCCGTGACTGAGGCGGGAACAGGCGGCAGCACGGATCACGGTTTCTACCAGCGTGTACCGTTTCCGCGACGCGAGCCGCTGCGATGGCCGAACGGCGCGGCGGTCGCCTTCGCGGTGCTGGTGAGCGCCGAATATTACGAGATGCAACCGCCCGACAATGCGTTCATCCCGCCGAACGTGCCCGGCGGTTTTGGTCGCGGCCCCTATCCGGACTTCCGTGTCTACACCGCGCGCGCCTACGGTAACCGCGTCGGCATCTTTCGCCTGTTCGAGGCCCTTCGCCGGCACGGACTTCCCGCAACAGTCGCGGTCGACATGCTGACCGCACAGCATTGCCCGGCCGTGGTCCGGGAGGCGGTCCGGGCGGGCTACGAGATCGCCGGACATGGGCAGGCGGTGACACGGGTGATTTCGGCCAACATGAGCGAGGCCGAGGAGCGCGATTACATCAAGACGGCGCTCGACGTCGTCGAAAGGGCTTGCGGCACCCGTCCGGTGGGCTGGCACGGTCCCGAATACGGCGAATCGTCCCGCACCCCGGCGCTGCTCGCCGAGCTTGGTGTGGAGTACGTGATGGATTGGCCCAATGACGAGCAGCCCTACGACATGAAGACGTCCGCAGGCCCGATCGTGTCGGTCCCGGTGGCCATCGATTGCGACGACGTGTTCAGCCACTTCAACCGCCGTATCACCATGCGGCGCTGGGTGCAGTGCGTGGTCGACGCGCTCGACCGGCTCGTCGCTGATGGACGCAACTCCGGACGCCTACTGGTGCTCAACATCCATCCCTGGCTGATGGGGCATCCTTGGCGTGCGACCTATTTCGAGGAACTGCTGCAGGCGGTCACGGCCCGCAATGACATCTGGGCGACCACCACGGGCGCGATCGCAGCGTGGTGGAACGATCAGGGTGCGGCCAGCCTCCCTGGACCGCACAGTCGATGAAAGGCGGCCGAAGCGCCGCAGCCAGCTTCGCCTCTCGTGCCGTGTCGTGAGTGCATGCATTCACACGACGACAAGGCTTGCGAGCTTCAGGTATTGGGAACTTCTCCGCGCACGCACCAAGCTCGCGCTTTCAGCGTGAACGGGCCATCCTGGCGATCGTCGAGCAAGCGCTTGCGGATGCGCGCTTCGAGCTGCTGGCGGCGGCCTTCCGGAAGCGCCACCACGTAAGCACCTCCAGGGCCGGCGCCTTTCGTAAATGGCTCCCAATAGTCGATGAATGACGTGTACGCTTGGTCGATGACCAGGGGAGCCTCCTTGACATTGATGAGGCCGGCCTTCTTCCAGAGCTCGCCGAGTTGGCCCTCGTGTGACAGTTTCATGTGACGCTCGTCCTTGGGCTCGATCGCCGGATTGAGCGCGACAGCTTCGTCCCAAAAGAACCTGAGCATCTGCATGCCGGCGTCATAGTCCCAGACGCAGGCGCTAACGATGCCCTGGGCCCGCGTCACGCGGCGCATCTCCGCGATCGCCTTGTTGTGATCGGGAATGAAATTCATGACGAGCAGCGCCAAAGTATTGTCGAACGATGCGTCCTTGGCCTTCAGCGCCTGGGCGTTGCCGACCTCAAAGCGCACGCGATTAGATTTGGCGTTCTTTTGCGCGTAGGCGATGAAGCCTTCCGAGGGGTCGACGCCGACGATCTCGCTGGCTGGCATGCTTGCTTCCACGGCTGCGGCCAGCGATCCGGTTCCGGTTCCGACATCGAGCACGCGGTCGCCGTTCTTGACGCCGGCAAATGCGATGTAGCCGGGTGCGAGCAGGCGGCTCCAGCGGCCCATGAAACGCTCGTAACCAGCACTTGCAGCGAACATCTTTGCTTCGGCCTCCGTCACGTTGCTTTCTTGGGCAAATCCGTTCTGACCGACGACCAGTGCGCCGATCAGAGACGCCGACAAGACGATTCCGCTTATGAGGTTTTTCATCTTCGACTCCATCGCACCCTTCTTCAGTTGCTGAAGGCAGCGCGTGTAACAGCCGTTGAGGTCGGTGGAGTTTAACTCATTCATCTGGTTGAATAAATATGCACTTCAGCAGCAGACTGCTTCAATAAATGGAGCAATCGGGTTTGGACAAGCTCGGGGCGATGAGGAGCTTTGTGCGGATCGTTGAGGAGGGCAGCCTGACGGCGGCCGCGGCGGAGGTTGGCGTCTCATTACCGACGATGGTGCGCACGCTTGCCGCACTCGAGCGCGACCTGGGCGTGACGCTCCTAAACCGCACCACGCGCAGAATCCATCTCACCGACGACGGGACGCGGTACCTGGAGTACTGCAACCTCATTCTGAGTTACGTGCAGGAAGCGGAAGCAGCACTGCGTTCCCGCCGTACAGTGCCGCACGGGAGATTGGCGCTGACGGCTTCGGTCGCGTTCGGCCAAAGCTACATCGCTTCCATCGTCAACGAGTTCCTGCAGCGCCATGCCGACGTGACCATCGAGCTTCTGCTCGTCAACCGGATCGTGAATCTGGTCGAGGAAGGCTTCGATGCCGCCATTCGTATCGCCCACCTCAACGATTCATCGCTCGTGTCGATCCCACTCGCCGTGGTACGCCGCGTCGCGTGTGCGAGTCCTGCCTACCTGCGCGGTCATGGTGTCCCGCGCCGGCCGGCGGACCTTCATGATCACCGGTGCGTGCGCTTCACCGGCCTCGCGCCACGCGAAGAATGGCCCTTCCGGGTCAACTCGCGCCCCGTCGCCGTTCCAATCGCGAACGTACTGGTCTGCAACGAGGCGGATGTGGCGATCGAGAGCTGCGCGAGCGGCCTCGGCGTCGGCTCGTTTCTTTCCTATATGGTTGCGCCGCT
Organism: uncultured Alphaproteobacteria bacterium; assembly: GCA_963756715.1. Classification (GTDB taxonomy): domain Bacteria; phylum Pseudomonadota; class Alphaproteobacteria; order Rhizobiales; family Xanthobacteraceae; genus VAZQ01. The sequence goes on along the minus strand of CAVWOV010000015.1, from coordinate 217,995 downwards.
CCGAAAATCAGGACAACTGCAATACGTGCTCGAAGATTTCGAGATCGAGCCAATACCCGTGCAATTTGTGTATCCGCGCTCCCGGATTCTATCGGCAACAGTTCGCGCTTTTGCGGATCTGTGCGTCAAGAAACTCCAGGACGTGGCGCTTGATTGACCGGGCGGTGTGGACAACCAGCCGTACAGGTCCGGGCGAGGCTTCAGTCCCGGCGCAATGCGCGCGAACGCGGCCGTCGGGACGACGTTCACGTTCAAGGCGTGCTTTCGATCTCGCCGAGATAGGCGGAGCGCACACGCGGATCGCCGAGCAGGTCGGTTCCTTCCAGGACAATGCGGCCCATCTCCAGCACATAGGCGCGGCTCGCGAGCTTGAGCGCGGCATGGGCGTTCTGCTCGACCAGCAGCACCGTCACGCCCTGCGAGCGCAGATCGGCGATGATCTCGAAGATCGTCTGCGCGATCAGCGGCGCGAGGCCGAGCGAGGGCTCGTCCAGCAGCATCAATTTCGGCCGCGCCATCAGCGCCCGCGCGATCACCAGCATCTGCTGCTGCCCGCCGGATAAAGTCCCGGCGACCTGATCGAGCCGCTCGGTGAGCACGGGGAATCGATCGAGCACGCCGCGCAGATCGCTCTCGATGTCGCTCACCTCCGGCCGGGCGGAGGCGCCGAGCACCAGATTTTCTTTTACGGTGAGCGAGCGCAGCGTACCGCGACCTTCCGGCACGAAGCCGATGCCGCGCCGCGCCATCTGGTAGGCGGGACGGCCGTTGGTGTGCGCACCAAGGAACTCGATCTCGCCGCCGGCAATCGGTACGAGCCCCATGATCGCCTTGAGCAGAGTGCTCTTGCCGGCGCCGTTTGCGCCGACCAATGTGACCACCTCGCCCTCGTCGACCGCGAGCGAAACGCCCGCGAGGGCGACGACCTTGCCGTAAGCCACGCGCAGGTCGCGGATCGCCAACAGGCTCATGCCGTGCTCCCGAGATAGGCCGCGATCACCGCTTCGTCCTTCTGGATATCCACGGGCGGCCCGTCCGCAATCACGCGGCCGGCACTGAGCACGGTGATGCGGTCCGATACGTTCATCACCAGCCGCATGTTATGCTCGACCAGCAGCACCGTGACGCCGGAATCGCGAATCTTACGGATCAGTTCGCCAAGCTCGGCCACCTCCGTGGGGTTCATGCCGGCGGCGGGCTCGTCGAGCAGCAGGAGGCGCGGGCCGCTGGCGAGTGCGCGGGCAATCTCCAGCCGGCGCTGATCGACCAGCGTCAGTTCGGAGGGAAGCTCATGCGAGTTGGTGTCGATGCCGACAAGCTTGAGCAATTCCATGGCCTTCTGGCGGCCGGCGCGTCCGGCGCCAAGCTCGAAAAAGCCCAGCCGCAGCAGCGTGCTCCAGCGATTGCCGCCGCTCGGCGAGTGCGCGCCGATGGCGATATTCTGAATGACGGAAAGACCTGGAAACAGCCGCACCTGCTGGAAGTTTCGGGCGATGCCCATGGCCAGCACCTGGTCCGGCCGCTGGCCCGAATAGCTTTGGCCCTGGAAGAGAATGCGGCCGCCGGTCGGCTGCAACTGCCCACAGATGACGTTCAGCAGCGTGGTCTTGCCGGCGCCGTTGGGGCCGATCAAGGCATGAATTCTGCCATCGGCGATCGCGCAGGATACCGCGTCGAGGGCGAGATAACCGCCGAAACGCCGACTGACGCCTGCCGCTTCCAGCAACACGGCGTCATCTCCTCCAGCGCATCGCGGGAATGAGGCCGTTCGGCCGCCAGATCGCCACCACGACCAGCAGCACGCCAACGAACGTCATGCGCCATTCCTGGATGAAACGGAGAAACTCGGGAGCAAGCGTCAGGATCGCCGCTCCGACCACCGGTCCAAGCGGCGTCGCGGGGCCGCCGAGCACGACGTAGAGGAACGCTACCGCCGAGCGCGCGAAGTCGAACTGGTTGGCGTCGATGAACAGCGCCTGGTGGGCGTAAAGCCCTCCGGCCAAGCCTGCAATAAGCGCGCCGAGAGAAAAGGCGATGAGCTTGATGCGCAAGAGGTTGATGCCCATGGCCTCGGCCGCCACGTCGTCTTCATGCACGGCGATCATTGCGTGGCCCAGCCGCGACGCGCGGATGCGAAACAGAACGACCAGGACGACCAGACACGTCCCGAAGACCCACGGCAGGTCGGTGAGCGGAAGGATGCCGCCAAGGCCGGACGGGCCGCCGGTCGGCTCGAAGTTGAGGAAGAACACCCGCACGATCTCGCCGAATCCGAGCGTGAGGATCATCAGGTACATGCCGCGCACGCGCAGCGCCGGCGTGCCGACCAGAAGTCCGGCGACGGCCGCAAGCAGCGCACCGGCCGGCAGCGCGACGGCGAACGGGTAGCCGGCCTTGGTCATGATCGCACTGGTGTAGGCGCCGATCGCCATGAAGCCGGCCTGGCCGAGGGAGATCAATCCGGCGGCGAGCGGGACGTAGACGCTCAGCGCCATCAGCGCATTGATGCCGAGGAAGATCGCGACCGATTCCCAGTACCCGCCCAGCATGACCTAGCGCTCGGCATCGACGCCGGTCGCAAACAGCCCGCGCGGCCGCAGCAACAGCACCAGGATCATGAGACAGAACGCGAAGGCGTCGCGGTAAGACGATGCAAGGTAGGCGACGCTGAGGACCTCGACGATGCCCAGCAGCAGGCCGCCCGCCATCGCGCCGTAGATGCTGCCGAGCCCGCCGATCAGCATCACGGCGAGGCCTTTGGTGGTCATATCGATGCCCATGAACGGCGAGATGGTGTTGTAGTTGAGCCCCACCAGCACGCCCGCGATCCCGGCGAGCGCGGATGCCACCAGGAAGGTCATGAGGATGACGTTGTCGACGTTGATGCCGAGGAAGCTCGCGACCTCGAGGTTCTCGGCGGTGGCGCGCATCGCCATGCCGTAGCGTGTACGTGTGACGAACAGGTGCAGCAGCACCATCGCGCCGAACGCAACCCCCAGGATGAAAAGCTGCGCGCCGCTCACCGAGACGACACCGAGATGATAGACCTTGCTGGCGAACTGCTCGGGAAAACCGATCTGCTCGGCGCCGAACAGCTTGGTCATGACCTCCTGCAGCACCAGCCCGGCGCCGATACTGCTGACGATCGGGGCGAGGAAGCTGCCGCTGCGTTTGCGAATCGGCCGGAACGCCGTGAGTTCCAGGATCACGCCGAGTACGGCCGCGCCGATGAGCCCGCCGATCAACGCGACGAACGGTCCGACATTGAACCAGATGACCGCCTGCACGCCAACGAAGGCGCCCACCATGAACACCTCGCCGTGAGCGAGGTGCAGGACGCGCAGGACGCCAAAGATCAGGGCATAACCGATGGCGACGAGGGCATAGGTGCTGCCCAACATGACGCCATTGGCAAGTTGCTGCAGAAGCACCAGGGCGCTCGCGGTGAGAGGGCCCGGCCAAGGACCTAAGTAGCAGTCACTTATTGCGCGATCACGAAACGGTCGCCCTTGGCCTGCAGGATCACCGGCTTACGAACCGCATCGCCGTTCTTGTCGATCGAGGTTGCGCCGGTCAGCGGAGCGGAACGGTCCTTCATGTTGGCCCAGCAGTCGCGGATCTTCACGCGCTCGGCCTTGATGTTGCTGCCGGTCAGCCCCTCCTTGATGATGCAGTCGCGCATCAGGAACAGGCTGTCATACATCAGGCCCGCCGCATTGCTCGGCTGGACCTTGAAGCGCCGCTCGAACTCCTTCACCCATTCGGCAACGGCCGGGTTGGGGTTCTCGGCGAAAAAGTCGAACGCCGCCATCACGCCTTCGGCGGCCGGACCGGCGATCTGGATGAAGCGCGGATCGTTCACGCCGACGCCGGCGACGATCGGCTGATTCATACCCTGCTTGCGCAGTTCGCGGGTGACGTTGCCGGCCTCATTATAGAGCGCCGACACCACGATGCCGTCGGGGGAAGAGCCCTTGGCCTTGGTGACCTGGGCGGAGTAGTCGATATCGCCGGTCTGGAACGAGATCGTATCGGCGACCTCGACGCCGCGCTCTTTCAGGAGTTTGGGAAACACGGTCTTGCCGTCGAAGCTCGACACCGCATCCTTGCCGTCGTGCAGGATCACGACCTTCTTGATCGGCTTCGGCTGACGCTTAAGCCAGGCGTCGAGCAGCGGCCGGTAGTCGTTCTCGGAGGTGAGCGCAAAGCGAAAGGCCCAGGGCCGGTTGGCGCCGGCGATGCCGGGCTTGGCGGCCATCGGCGTCAGCATCACGGTTTCGCCGCGCACGCCGAGCGGGAAGCTCACTTCCGACTCCGAGCTGAACTGCGGCCCGACAACGGCGAGGACATTGTCGGTCGAAATCAGCTTGCGGGTCAGGTTGATCGCCTCGGTGTTGTCGCCGCGGGTGTCATAGATGATGAGCTTGAGCTTGCCCGCCTTGCCGAGGTCGGCGTAGCGCTCCATGAACATCTCGATCGCGTTCTTCTGCTGCTGGCCGTAGGAAGCGGCCTTGCCGGATGCCGGCAGCAGGACGCCCAGCGTCACGTCAGCACTGGCGGTGCCGGCAACTCCGGTTGTGAGCACGCCCGCCATCATCAACGTGCAGGGCGCTAACCGCATCGGCCGCCGGATATGATCTGCGCGCCGGATCACCGACGTCCACGGGGCTCGATTTTTACGCATGCCGTTCCCCTTAAGTCGCGTTCGGGTGTGAGCGATTTCGTTTAAAGCCGTCTGGAACGATTTTCTTATTGGTGCGGTGAAAACGAGCTGTCGGCGCACGTGCAAACCCACCGACGAAATTGAAGAGGAAATGTAAAATAGCTGGCATTCCGAAGTCAATTGGCAAATACAACTACCTGTCCCGGCCCGCGCGAAGCCGTGAGTTGCGACGCAGCACGTGCTATCTAAGGCGGCAACGAGGTCACACTTTCTGGGCAACGGGATGGAACGAAGACTAGCCGAAGCAACCGGAATTCGTTTCGCGCTCGAAGAGCGCAGCATCTACCGTTTCTGGCTCCTCGTCACGGAGGTGCAGCAATGTCTGGCGTCCTACTATGTCTCGAAGTTCGGGCGCCCCGCGAACGCTTGGCGTGTCTTCAGCGTCATTGGCAACCGAAAAGAGATTTCGCCGAGCGAAGTCGCGCGCCTGACCAAGCTTGAGCGCGACAAGATTACGCGGATCGTGGATCAGTTGGTGGCGCAGGGATTGATGAGCCGCGATCAGAAAAGCGCGGACAAGCGCCGGGTCTCATTGTCGCTCACGGCCAAAGGCAAGCGCGTCGCCGTCGAATTCGATGCCATGCGGCACCGGATCGAGGAGGAGTTTCTCGGTACGCTGGAGCCGTGGGAACGTGAGACGCTCTATCGGCTGCTCGACAGGCTGCAACAGCGCGCCGGTGTCATGTTCGACGGCAAACAGGCCTGGCGAAAGTTTGAACCGAAGCAACGCCGCAAGTAAACGAGGCCGCAAGTAAGCGCGCTCCATAACCACGTGCGAGCGACCGATGATTGAGTCCGGACGGTATGACCGATGACCGATCGAAACATCGAGGCTTGTCTCACCCAGGGGTCGATTGCCGCGATCGGCGCTGAACTGCGGGCGCGCACATTGTCGGTGCGCGAGATGGTGGCCTGGTATCTCGCGCGGATCGACCAATTCGACCGCAACGGGCCGGCTCTTAATACGGTGCGGACTCTCAACCCGCATGCGCTCGACGCGGCAAGCCGTGCCGATGACGAACTCAGCCGCGGCATCGATCGCGGGCCAATGCACGGCATCCCGATCTTGTTGAAGGACAATATCTTGACCGGAGACGGGATGCCCGCGTCGGCAGGCGCTGCAGCGCTGGCGGACTTCGTGCCGAGACATGCGGCGACGCTGGTCCGGCGGCTGCGTCAAGCCGGTGCTATCGTGCTCGGCAAGACCAACATGACGGAGTTCGCCGACTATGTGTCGGAGGTGATGCCTTCGGGCTTCAGCGGCGCCGGTGGTGTCGTGCGCAATCCGCATGGCATCGCATATGGCCGCGGTCAGGGTTCGAGCGTCGGTTCGGCCGCCGCCGTTGCGGCCGGCTTTGCGCCGGTCGCGATCGGCAGTGAGACGCAGAATTCCATCCAGACCCCCGCCTGCTATTCCTCGGTGGTCGGCTTCAAGCCCGGCGTCGGCGCCGTTAGCCGGGCAGGCGTCATCCCGCTGGTGCCGAGCCAGGATTCGCCCGGCCCATTGACGCGCTCGGTGGCCGATGCGGCTCTCGTGTTCGCCGTACTGGCAGGCGCCGATATGCACGACACCAACACGCTCGCCTACGCAGTTGCGCCGGCGGGAGCACCGCCGGCGAGCCTCGCCGGTGTCCGCATCGGCGTGCCGCGGAGATGCGTCGCGGATCGTTCCGACATGGCTGCCGTCCTGCCGTTGTTTGATGCGCTGCTGTCGCGGCTCGCCGGCGCTGGCGCGGTGATCGTCGATCCTTGCGATCTGCCAAGCGCCGAGCAGCTTCAGGATGTGCGATCGTCGGTGTTCCGCACCGAGTTCAAGGCCGCGCTGAATGTCTTTCTTGAGGCGGAAGGTTCTCCAAATGACATCGCAAATCTCAGCGATCTGATCGCCTGGAACGATCGCCACCCCGAATTGATCCCCTACGGACAGTCGCTGCTGCTCGCCGCCGAGCAGACCAAGGGCCTGGACGATCCTGGCTACGTCAGCGACCGGCAGCGCGACATCGCCTTGAGCCGGACGGCAGGGATTGACGCCGCACTCGCGATGAGCGGCGTAGACGTGCTGATGTCGCCGATGGGGTCGGCGGCGAAATGTACCGGCAAGGCTGGGGCGCCAACGATCGCCCTGCCGTTCGGTCTCGACGCATCCGGCACGCCGTTCGGCGCGGTGCTGTACGCTTCGCCCGGCGACGACGCCCGCCTCCTGCAGATCGCAGCGGCGGTCGAGCACGCAGCGGGAGACCGTCGCCTGCCGAAGCTATAGATGCACGCAGTAGGCGTGCGAAAATCGGATTGTTTGCGAATTAATACTATTGATTTTCGCAACTAGTTGCGGAAGGATCATCTATGAGCCTTCGCGCGCGTTGTCGTGCCGAGAAGTTGCTCGAACCGGCTGATTCCGGAGAATGACGATGTCATCAATGCCGGACTTTAGCGCTGCGGTCCGGGCCGATCCCGCGAGCGGCCGCTTCAGTATCGCGCGCGCGAACTACACCGATCGCGGCGATTTTTGACGCCGAGCTCGAGCGCATCTTTGCCAAGTGCTGGCTGTATGTCGGGCACGACACCGAAATCGCCAAGCCCGATCAATTCATCACGCGACAGGTCGCAGGCCGCTCCGTGATTTTCCTGCGCGACCGCAACGGCGAGGTCCGCTGCTTTCTCAACATTTGCCCGCATCGCGGCGCGCAGATCTGCCGGCACCGCGACGGGCAGGCCAAGAATTTCACCTGCATCTATCACGGCTGGTCATTCGAAAATACCGGCCGGGCCGTGAGCATCGCGGAGCCTGAAACCTATCCGCCGGGTTTCAACGCGCCCGGCTGCAACGATTTGGTCGCGGTGCCGCGGTTTGAGCAGTATCGCGGCTTCTGGTTCCTGAATTTCGACGCGACCGCCGTCAGCCTTGCGGACTATCTCGGCGGCGCGCGCGACTACATCGACGTCATCGTCGATCAGGCCGAGCAGGGCATGCATGTCATAGGCGGCGTGCAGGAATACAGCGCTCGCGCCAACTGGAAACTCCTGGCCGAGAACTCGACTGACATCTTGCATGTCGAAACGCTGCATCCGACCTATCTCGATCTGGTCGCGACCAATTCCGGCAACACGATGCGGCGCGGCAAGATGGAAGGCCAGGCGATCGACCTCGGCAATGGCCATTCGGTGGTCGAGCGGCGTGCGACCTATGGCCGTCCCATCGCCCAATGGATCTCGCTGTGGGGCGAGGAGGCGAGGGGAGAGATCGACCAGATCTACGCGCGGTTGGTGGAGCGGTATGGCCCGGAGCGGGCACATCGGATGGCGAAATGCGCGCGCAATATGCTGATCTTTCCCAATCTGGTGATCAACGACATCATGTCGATCACGGTGCGCGTCTTTCAGCCGGTTGCGCCTGACTATATGGATGTCAGCGTCTGGTCTCTGGCACCGTTCGAGGAGGTCGGCAAACCCGCGCTGTCGCGACGGCTCACCAATTTCCTCGAATTTCTCGGCCCTGGCGGCTTTGCGACGCCGGACGATATCGAAGCGCTGGAATCCTGCCAGCGGGCCGCCGCCGCCGCGCGCGAGGCGCCATGGAACGACCTGTCGAAGGGCTTCGACGTCAGCGGCGACGACAAAGTGGGTGACACCAAGGACGAACTGCCGCAGCGCGCGTTCTGGCGCGGCTGGCAGCAGTGGCTCCTGCAGGCGGAGAGACCGGCAGATGACCTCGCTCAGCGATCTGACACGCGCGGACATCGAGGAGTTTCTTATCAACGAGGCGGCGCTGCTTGATGAGTGGCGCCTTCCGGAATGGCGTCAGTTGTTCGCGCCAGGATGCCGCTATCTGGTGCCGCCGATGACCGGTGACCCCTATGTCTCGCCGGATTCGTCGTTGTTCCTGATCGCGGACGACGAGCATCATTTGACCGAGCGCGTGAAGCGGCTCGGCAAGCGCACCGCGCACGCGGAATATCCGCGCTCCACGACGCAGCGCATGATCAGCAACGTGCGGATCCTCGGGCTTGAGGAGGACGTGCTCAAGGTCAAGTGCAGCTTCGTTACCTTCCGCGCCAGCCAGGGCGTGACCGACACCTATTTCGGCCACCACGAATATCTCATGGTCAAGCCGAATGGCGCGCTGCTGATCAAGGAAAAGCGCTCGATCCTGCGCATGGGCGCGCTGCGGCCGCATGGCAAGCTTTCGATCATCGTTTGACGGGTGAGCGTGATGAAAGGGATCAAGGATCGCGTTGCGATCGTGACCGGCGGTGCGAGCGGGATCGGTGCCGGCCTTGTCCGCGCGTTCGTCGCGAACGGGGCTAAGGTGGTGTTCGCCGACATCCAGGAGGAGGCGGGCGCCGCGATCGAACGCGAGATCGGTCTGGGCTGCACGTTTCTGCGTACCGACCTGCGCCGTGATGACGATATCGACCGGCTTGTCACCGCGACGGAAAGCCGTCACGGGGGCATCGATTTTATCCTCAATGCGGCGGCGACCTATGCCGACCACGGCATCGATTCCGATCGTGCCGCTTGGCAGAACGGCTTCGATAGCAATGTATTCGGCCACATTATGCTGGTGCGTCGCGCGCTGCCGGCGCTGCGGCGCTCGTCATGGCCGTCGGTCGTCTATTTCAGCAGCGAAAGCGCCCATGTCGGGCTGACCGGCCGCTGGATTTATCCGGCCACCAAGGCGGCGATCGAACAAGTCGTGCGCAGCCAGGCGCTCGACCTCGCGCCGGACCGCATCCGCGTCAACGCCGTCATGCCGGGCTGGACAGAGAAGCCGTGGCAGAAGATCGCGCCGCAGGAGGTCAAGGACCGTTACGCGGTGCTCTCCGACCGGCTTCATATGATCGGCAGGCAGGGGACGCTCGAGGAGGTGTCCGACGCCGTGCTCTTTCTCTGTTCGGAACACGCCGGGTTCATCACCGGCAGTTGCTTGCGGGTCGATGGCGGACACAGCGCGCTCGGACCGCAAGGCAAGGAAAAACATCTGCCGACGGAAGCCCGCAAGGCGGCAGGTGTCGCATTCCAGGCGGGCGTCACGTGATTAAGGTCGGCCGGGGCAAATCGAAGAGGCAAACGCAATGATCCTGAGACTTGGAATTCTGCTTGCCGCGCTCGCGTCGTTTCCCAGCACGGTGACGAGCACGGCGGCTTGGGCGCAGGACTATCCGTCGCACCGGGTCACGATGATCGTGCCGTTTCCCGCCGGCAGCGGCCCGGATGTCTACGCCCGCATCATTGCGGAGAAACTGTCGCCGCGGCTCGGTCAGCCGGTGATCATCGAGAACCGGCCGGGGGCGGGCGGCGCCACCGGCGGCCGTGTCGTGGTGAAGGCCGATCCGGACGGCTATACGATCCTGTTCGGCAGCACGAGTTCGGTGGTCGTGTCGCCGGCGGTTGCCAAAGAGGCGCCGTTCGATCCGGTCACCGCCTTCGCGCCGATCATTCAGGTTGCGCGCGGCCCGTTCATCCTCTCGGTGCGGTCCGATCTGCCGATCCACAACCTCGCGGAACTGATCGATTACGCCAAGAAAAATCCAGGCAAGCTGAACTACGGAACGTCCGGCCCCGGCAGCCTGCACCATCTCTCGACCGAGATGCTCAAGCACGCCACCGGCATCAACATGGTCCACATACCCGTATCCGGGCGGCGCGCAGTCGTGGACGGCGCTGCAATCGGGCGTGCTCGATGTGATTTTCGACAGCATGCCGGGGCCCATCAGCGCGCTCCAAGGCGGCAAGGCCCGCGCGATCGCGGTGACCGGACAGAAGCGGCTCGGCGACCTGCCCGGGGTGGCGCTCTCCAAGGTTCCGACCTTCGAGGAGCAGGGCGTCAAGGGCGTCGACGTGGTGTTCTGGTTCGGCATCCTCGCGCCGGCCGGCACGCCGAAGCCAATCATCGCGCGGCTCAACACTGACCTGTCTGCGAGCATCAACGATCCGGAGGTCAAAGCCAAATTCCTGCAACAGAGCATCGAGGCCGCGACCGGTACGGTGGAGGCATTCAGCGCCTTCATCGCGCAACAAGCAGCGCACTGGCGCGACGTCGTTAAGATGACGGGCACGAAACAACAATAGACGGCGAGGCGCCGTCCGCGGACGAGAGCGACACGGCGCCAAAACGGGTTGAGACATCACGATGAGCAAAGGACGGGTCCGGCCGGACTCCAAGCAACTGAGCCTCGACCGGCGTACGTCCTATCGATTCTCCATCATCGCGCGGCGCCAGACGCGTTGTCTTACGGGAATGCACGCTGCGGAGTTCGGTCTTTCGGTCAACGGCTGGAAACTGCTCAGCGTGATCGAGTATTTCGGCCCGTTGTCGGCGAGCGAGGCGGGTGCGCACACCAGCCTCGAGCCGGCCAAGGTGACCCGCGGGATCGATATGCTGGCCGCCCAGGGCCTGGTGCGGCGACGCGAAGATCCGGACGACCGGCGACGCACGGTCCTCTCGCTGTCCGCAAAGGGCAGGCACATTCACGAAAAGATCGAAAAGGTTTCCCGGGGGCTGGAACAGGCACTGCTAGGGGGGCTCACGGCGAACGAACAGAAGATTCTTGATCGCGTGCTGGACAAGCTTGAACGGCGTTCATCGGAGATATTCCCCGGCGACGAGAACTGGCGCGATGTCATTCGAAAGCGGGCGTCATCCCGCAGCAGGATCAGGTGAAGCACGACCCGAATTTGAAGTTCCCGGCGGAACTTAGCTTTCTTAGCCTGCGCGATTTTTATCTCGACCGTCCTTGATTCTGCCTCGGCCCACGCGCTGACACTTTTCGGCTCCGGATGCGCCCGGCCTGGCCATATTGCTGATTTTGCAGGGAAACTAGCGAGATGGGGGCGACGCGAGTGTTCGAAGCGCGTCAATTTTCGATCAACTCGTTGTTAACTGTACCCTGCCGGGATTAACCCTGACGGCGTTAATTGTGATTTCCGAAGCTGTGACTTTCGGTTTGGCTCGTTTGCGCAAAATTCAATGTTTGGCGCACTGCCGAGTAGCCGACGGTGTTCAAAGATTGTGGAATCCCGTGCCGCCGGGTATTCGGCGAAGAAAAAAGATTAGATATTACAATATCTTACATGTCCATCCTGATCCAGAGGCAAGGCGATGATCTGTGCCTGCCGGGCGTCCCCAACCAAGTGCCATTTGCGCAACACCGGTTTGGAAACTGCTTTTCAAACTGTCCAAAGGGCCTGTTGTTCGTTGCCTGTGCAATCGTGTTGGTTAATGGTGGTGACGCGACGGAGGGGGCACATCCCAAGTCGTCCATCCGGTTCCCGCCTGCCAGGGGAAATCTAAAGGGCAGACGGGAGGGCCGGATGGTGGGGGAGCAAGGGGACCTTCCAGGGTGAGCAGCGCCCGGCGGAGATCGATCCCTCCCAAGTCAACAGATGGAGGTTGAGATGAGGATGGTGAAAAGTCTTCTCCTCGGTACCGCCGCGGGGTTGCTCGCGGTTGCTGGGGCGCAGGCGGCTGATATGCCGGTCAAGGCGAAGCCGGTTGAATACGTCAAGATCTGCTCGCTCTACGGGGCTGGCTTCTACTACATCCCGGGCACCGACACCTGCCTCAAGGTCGGCGGGTATCTTCGTGTCCAGACTCGAATACAATGGCGGCTCGAGCGGTCAGGTCGATCGGCGGCGGCGCTATCGAGGGCGCGGCAGGCCAAGTTTGACCGCGCAGAGCACCAACGACATCAACTAACCTGGTTCGCGGCGTCGTGACGTTCGATGCTCGCACCCAGACCGACTACGGCACTCTGCGGTCGTACATTCGTGCCGGCTGGGAAAACCGGACACCCGAACGTGACCGGCGCCGGCACCAATCCTGCCGGTCGGCAACTACTGGGATCGCGCGTTCATTCAGTTCGCGGGCTTCACGGTCGGCCGTGCGCAGTCGTTCTTCGACATCTTCACCTACGGCGGCGCCTACACCTACCTCAACGTCCGTACCGCGGGTGATACCGGTGCGGCCGGTGCGGATCTCTGGGCCTACACGGTGCAGTTCGGCAACGGCGTGTCCTACACGCTGTCGCTGGAAGATCCTGCGGCGCACGGCAAGGTCGGCACCTGCGACGCCACGCGCGGCCTGCTTGGGCGTTCAACGGCGCGACGTACGAGCGACAACGGTCTCGTCCTCCAGAACGGCACCACCAACAACGGCTTCCGCGTTCCGGACATCATCACCAACCTGCGCATCGACCAGGCCTGGGGCTATCTCGGCGTCAGCACCGCGATCCACGACGTCAGCGGCGCCTATTACGGCGACGCCAACAACGTCAACAACGGCCATCCCGCCGACAAGTACGGCTGGGCGGTTGCGGTCGGCGGCCTGCTCAATCTGGCAGGCGGCGACATCGTCGGTGTCAACTTCGTCTATGCCAACGGTGCACCCGGTTACGCGCAGATACGTCGGCACCTGGCAGATGTATAACAACAGCAACAGCGTCGGCGTCGGCTGGAGCCAGGACGGCATCTTCGGATACCGGCACCGACATCGAACTGACCAAGGCGTGGAGCATCAACGCCGCCTACCAGCACATCTGGGGACCCGCGGGGACCTGGGGCGGCAAGTGGCGCACCACGGTGTATGGCGGCTACGTCAACATCTCGTACAACGACAAGGCCAAGAACATCATCCTCTCCCACCTTCCCGGTGCGGCGGGCATCACGCCCTGCGGCGTGCCGGTGGGTGGCGCGGTGTGGCCTCCGATCACCATCACGGCTGGCAGCGGCAACAGCTGCAGCCCGGACTTCAGCTTCTACCAGGTTGGTTCGCGGACGCAGTTCAACCCGGCTCCTCTGATGGATATCGGTCTTGACGTGTTCTACACGCGCCTCAACACCGCCTTTAAAGGACCGGCGAACTTGGCCGCCAACGGCGCGCGTCCGGCCTGCACCAACAGTGCCGGTCCGTCCTGCGCGGTCGACGACCAGAGCGTGCTGCTCGGCGATCGTCCGCTGGCAGCGCAACTTCTACCCGTGATCGCCTGATCTCGGCGATCTTGGGCTCGACCTCCAACCCCCGGCGGGCAACCGCCGGGGGTCTTCTTTTATGGGGACGCACGGTTCGTCGCATCAGGACGCGATCGTCCGGCGAATCAGGTGACCGGCCGATCGCAGGCTGTGACAAACATCGCAATGCGGCCGATGACATCCGCCTCCGCCAAAAGCGGCGCATGGCCCTGATCCGGTACCGCGACGACCTGCAGAGCCGGATGGTGCGCCTGCATTGCGGCGACGGTCGCGGCCGAAAGAATGTCCGAGTTATTGCCGCGAATGACCATCACGGGGAGTTGGGCCAGAGCGTCGAATTCCTTCCACATCGTCGGCAGCGGCTTGTTGAGGTCGACTTCCGTCATAATCGTTCCCAGCTTCACGTCGTAATCGGGGACCAGCCGGCCATCGGCCTCCTTGAAGGTCCGCCGTGCATATTTCATCCAGTCGTCCTCGCCCAATTTCGGGAAGAGGGGGCCGAACAGGCGCTGCAGGATGGCGCCCGCATTCACGAAGTTTTCCGGCTGCGGCAGCTTGCCGACATAGCTCTTGATTCGCGCAAGACCTTCCGAATCGATTTCCGGGCCGATATCGTTGAGGACGCAGCCCGCGATGACGGTCGGCCGGGCTGTCGCAAGCAGCATGGTGAGGAGGCCGCCGCGCGAGGTGCCGACAAACACCGCGCGGCCGATGCCGAGCGCGGTGATGACGGCCAACACATCCGCCAGCTCGACCGCGAGATTGTAGTTGGCGGGGTTCGGATCGTAGTCCGACTTGCCGCGGCCGCGCGAATCGATGGCGAAGACACGTCGCGGCGTCCGGGAATCGGTCGCGAGCGCGGTGGCGAGTTCCTCGAAATCGGCGCCCGAACGCGCCAATCCCGGCAGGCATACGACCGGCACCGCCGAACGATGATCACGGCCATAATCCCGCACGTGCAGCTTCAGACCGTCCTGGGCGGTCACGAATCGGCTGATCGCGAGGTCGCTCATGAGACAGACCCATTCATGTTCATGTTTCTGCTCATTCGAGCCTCGCGGTGCGACGCCAGGTCATTGATTCGAGGTCATTGATTTGATGGCCCGATCTTCGGCGGGGCGGTTTCCACTCCGCCGTGAAGCGCCCTATATAGCTGCGCGCCCTACCACGATGCCAGGACCGTCCCATGCAGAATTCCGCCACCGCACTGTTGCAGGAAGCCGTCCTGCTGCACCGGCAGGGTGCGCTGGCAGAGGCGGTGCGCCGCTACGACGAGATCTTGCAGCTCGATCCGGCCAACGCCGATGCGCTCTATTACACGGCGATGGCTTCCTGCCAGCAGGGACGGTTCGCCGAAGGCGCAGATGTCGCCCGCCGGGCCATCGCGGCCGCTCCGCAGCAGGCGCGCGCGCACAATCTGCTCGGCATGGCGCTGAGCCGGCTCGGCCGGAATGCAGACGCGCTGTCGAGCTTCGATGCGGCGATCGGCTGCGAGCCGGATTTTGCCGAAGCGCATGGCAACCGGGCGAATGCGCTCAGCGAGCTTGGGCGGATCGAGGACGCGGTCGCAAGTTACGAGCGCGCCGTGACGCTGGCGCCGGATTCGATGGGCGATTGGATCAATCTCGGTGCGGCGCAGCACCAGCTCGGAAGGCACGAGCAGGCGATCGCAAGCTATGATCGGGCGATTGCGCTGCAGGCCGATGCACCGGAAGCGCATTTCAATCGCGGCAATGTGCTCACTCACCTCAATCGTGATGCAGAAGCGTTGGCAAGCTTCGATGCGATGCTGGCGCTCGGTGCCCGCAATGCCGATGTGCTCAACAACCGCGGCAATGTCCTGTTGAAACTCGCGCGCCCCGAAGAGGCGCTTGCGAGCTTAGACGAGGCACTCGGCCTCGCCTCGGGTCATGTCGGCGCGCTGATCAACCGCGGCATCGCGCTCAAGAATGCTCGGCCGCTTTGACGAGGCGGTGGCTGCCTATAACAGCGCGCTGGCGCTCAAGCCGGATTCGGCCGATGCGCACTACAATCTGGCCAACGTCCTGGCCGCGCAAGGCGACGCCGTCGGGCGCTTGCGGCGGTCGTGAATGCCTTGAACATCCGCGACAGCGCCGAGGCGAGGGCGCTGTTCGTCCAATGCGTGCGCGGCCGGCGCCTCACCTTCGATCCGGGCAGCGTCCGGCCGCTCATGCTGCGCGCGCTGACGGAGCCCTGGGACCGGCCCGCCGACCTGGCGATCCCGGCGGTGAGCCTGGTCAAGCTCAATCCCGCGATCAAGGAGAACTGCGAGCGCGCCGCCAGTGCCTGGCCGGTCCGCATCATGCCGGAGGGCTTGGCCGGCCGGCCGACGGCGATCGCGGAGGATCAACTGCTGCAGGCGCTGCTGGAAACCGTGCCGGTGTGCGATGTCGAGCTCGAGCGGCTGCTCACGGCGTTGCGCGTCATCCTGCTCGGCGCCGCCGCGAGCGGTACAAGTGACAGTGCCATGCTCGCATTCCATTGTGCGCTTGCGCGCCAATGCTTCATCAACGAATACGTTTTCGACGTCACCGCGCGCGAACTCGACGCCGTGCGGCAGTTGCGGCAGCGTCTGACCGAGGATGCGGCTGCCGGCCGCGAGATCGCCCCGCACCTGATCGCCGCTGTAGCATCATATGAACCACTGCATTCCGTGCCAGGCATTGAAGGGCTGCTCGATCGGCAATGGCCGGCGCCGGTCGCGGCGCTGCTGACCCAGCAGGTCCGCGAACCGCTGGAAGAGCAGCGGCTGCGCCAATCGATTCCGAGCCTGACGGCGATCGCGGATGACGTGTCGCTTAAGGTCAAGCAGCAGTACGAGGAAAACCCATACCCGCGCTGGATCAAGCCGGCGCCGGTCCAGGCTAAGACACTCGCGGAATATCTCGGAAGCGGCATTCCGGTGCCGGCGCCTGGACCGCGTGGCGCGATCGAGATTCTGATCGCCGGCTGCGGCACCGGCCAGAATCTGGTGGAGGTCGCGCGCGAGGTCGCGGGCGCAGAGGTGACCGCGATCGATCTCAGTCTCGCGAGTCTAGCGTATGCCAAGCGGCAGGCGACCGCCCTGGGCTTGAACAATGTGACATTCGCTACCGCTGATATTCTCAACCTCGGATCGGTCGGACACAGGTTCGATCTGATCGACGCCAGCGGCGTTCTGCATCATCTCGAGGACCCGTGGTCGGCCTGGCGCGCGCTCCTCACGCTACTGCGGCCGGACGGCCTCATGCGTGTCGGTCTCTACAGCAAGCCAGGCCGCTCGATCGTCAATGCGGCGCGCGCGTTCGTCACCGAGCGGGGATTTCCGCCGACCGCCGAGGGCATCAGGCGCAGCCGCCAGGCAATTTTGGCGCTGGACGAGCAATCGCCGATCCGGCCGGCCGCCAACTACCCGGATTTTTTCACCACCAGCGAATGCCGCGACATGCTTTTTCATGTCCAGGAGCACCAGTTGACACTGCCCGAGATCAACGGGTTTCTCGCCGAGAACAAACTTGAATTCGTCGGCTTTCAGGTTGAGCCGCACGTCCTGCAACGGTTCCGCACGCAACACCCCGATTTGGCGGCGCTGACCGACCTCGGCGTGTGGCACAAATTCGAGACCGAGAATCCGGCGGCCTTCGCCGGCATGTATCAGTTCTGGGTTCGGCGGAAATAAACTGTGCGGCGGCGCGCGATTGACTACCGGCTCGCGCCGCGGTGCAGGTCCGCCTCGATCATGAGCTTCGAGCCGCCGCCAAATCGCACGCGATAGACCTGCAGGTTCTCGAGCACGCGCTGCACATAGTTGCGCGTTTCGGAGAACGGAATCTGCTCGACCCAGTCGATCGGATCGACCTTGGGATCGCGCGGATCGCCACGTTTTGCGATCCACTCCTTCACCCGTCCGCGGCCGGCGTTATAGCCGGCGAAGGTGAGGATATAGGAACCACGGTAGTCCGCGATCAGATCGCCAAGTTCGGCCGCGCCGAACTGGACGTTATAGACCTGGTCGCTGAGCAGCTTTCTCTCGTCGAAATGCGCCTTGAATTTTCGCGCGATGTATTTCCCCGCCGCAGGCGTCACCTGCATCAGCCCCATCGCCTTGGCGCTCGACACCGTGCGCTGGTTGAACGTGCTTTCCTGGCGCGCGATGGCGTAGGCGACCGCCGGCTCGATGCGCCGGGCCGATCGGGCGATAGTCCGGCAGGCCGATGGTCGGGAAGGCATAGTGGTCGAACGGCAGGCCGCGCCCGAGCGCGGCCTTGCCGATCAGCAGCATGGCGCGGGCATCCTTGTGCAGCGCCATGACTTCGGCGAGCGCCGCGAGGCCGGCAGCATCGCTTGACCGTTCGCCGAGGTCAGCGGCGAGCCCCGCGACCAGGTCGCGCTCGTCCATGGCGTAGAGCAGTTCGATCGCGCGGGCCACTTCGAGCCGGGCGGGCGCCGGAGCCGGTGGCGGACGGATCGCGATGTCCTTATGGCCGAGCCGCGCTCGCGCGATCTGGCCGTAATAGGCGGTGGAGTAGCGGGCCGCAGCCTCGTAGTGCGTGCGCGCCTCATCCTTGCGACCGAGCGCTTCGGCGGCACGGCCTTGCCAATAGCCTGCACGCGCCAGCGCGATCGGATTGTCGATGCCGTGGCCGATCTTGGCGAAATGTGCGAGCGCCGTAGCCGGATCGTTGAGGAAGCGCAGCGCGATCCATCCGGCGGTGAATTGGCTGTCGACGCGATAGTTCTCCCGGCTGGGGAGCGACGCCTCGCGCGCGATGCGGTAGGCGGTCTTTGGGTCGCCGGCATCGAGCAGCTTTCGGATGATGATGCGTCGCTCGATCCACCATTGGTCGGCGTCGATCATCTGGCCATGATCGTGCGGAACGGAAAGGATGAGTTTGGCGGCCTCGGCGATCTTGTCGCTCCGCCGAAGGAACTGCACATGGCTGAAGATGTAGCCCATGTCGCGGCGCGCATCCGAGGGCACGGCGTCGAGCAGTGCCTTGGCTTTCGAGCTCTTCTTGATCACTGCCACGCGTGCCTTGGCGATGACGAGCGCGGTGCCGCCGATGCGATTTGCCGCACGCAGCCCGTCCTCGGTGTCGTCGACGTAAAGCCGCATATCCATGCGGGCTTTATGGTCGGCGTTCGTGATCAGGTCCCGGAACACGTCGAGCGCCTGTCCTTCAAGTTCGCTCGATAGATTTTCGTTGCGCCACGCCGCGCGCACCTGGCTTTGCGCGCCGGCGCGATCGCCTTGCAGCAGCAGTGCGCGGCCGAGCGCGAAACGGCCCTTGGCGGAGAGGGGGTGGGTCTTGCTGAAATAGCCTCGCACCACCGCCGGATCGAGCCGCTCCTGCCAGAGCGTTGCCTCGGCGCGGCGCCGCAGCAGTCCGATGCTCGGCCAGCTCGGGTTCTCGTTGATGAAGGCGACGTAGCGCGAGAAATCGATGCTGCTGCTGCTGCTGCTGGTTGTCGCTGCGCAGAATCGCCCATTCGACCAATTTGCGAGCAAGCGGATCGTTGATCGAGCCTTGAATTTCGCCGGCCTCCGCGGACTTGCCACGGCGCGCCAGCGCGAAGGCTTCCTTGACGGCGGCGAGGTCGGTCGCGGAGGTCGATACGGTCGAGGCCTGTGCGAACCGCACGGCAGGCCTTGCCGGCTTACTCGGCGTCGCATGAACGCGGTTCTTGCCGGCGGCAGCGACGTGGGCGCCGTCCCCCGGCCTCGGCCGCGGTGTCGGAACACCATTTGCCGAATCGGCGGGCTGGGCACCGACCAGTAACCCCGCCACGGCGAGGCCGGTCAAAAATCGCGTCGGGCGCCACAAGCTCAAGATGCCGTTCCTGTTGCCGTCATTTGAAATTGCTACCTAATCGTTATTCATTTGATAATATTGATGAAGCGCTAATTCCGCGCCCCGCAATCATCGGTCCCGACCACGGCAAAAACGCGGCGGGACGGGGGGCCGGGGCTTTCATCGGCGCAACCTTCCCGATATCGTTGAGGGAAAGGTGCCCCTGCGGCTTTCGGCCGCCATGGCGAATCAAAGGATCGTATCATGACTGTCAAGACGAGCTTCAAGGGCTCGTTCACCGCACTCGTCACCCCGTTCAACAACGGCTCCTGCGACGAGAAGGCGTTCCGCAGCTTGGTGGACTGGCAGATCGACGAAGGCACGCATGGCCTCGTCCCGGTCGGCACCACCGGCGAAAGCCCGACATTGTCGCATACCGAGCACAATCAGGTCGTCGAGTGGTGCATCGATCAGGCCAAAGGTCGCGTTCCGGTCATTGCCGGCACGGGTTCGAACTCGACCCGTGAAGCGATCGAATTGTCGCAGCATGCCGAGAAGGCCGGCGCCGACGCCGTGCTGGTGGTCACGCCCTACTACAACAAGCCGACGCAGGAAGGGCTTTATCAGCACTTCAAGGCAATCAACGACGCCATCGGCATTCCGATCATCATCTACAATATTCCGGCGCGCTCGGTGATCGACATGTCGGTCGATACGATGACGCGGCTGTTCGAGCTCAAGAACATCGCCGGGGTGAAGGACGCGACCGCCAACGTGCTGCGGGTCTCGCAGCAGCGCGCCGCCATGGGCGAGGATTTCAACCAGCTTTCTGGCGAGGACGGCACCTGCATCGGTTTCATGGCGCACGGCGGCCACGGCTGCATTTCGGTGACCTCGAATGTCGCACCGCGGCTATGTTCGGAATTCCAGGAGGCCTGTCTCAAGGGCGACTACGCCGCCGCGCTCAAGCTGCAGGACAAGCTACTGCCGCTGCACATCGCGCTGTTTATCGAGACCAATCCGGCGCCCACCAAGTTCGCGCTCTCCGTGCTCGGCAAGTGCGCCGAAACGGTGCGTTTGCCGATGGTGCCGCTGGCCGAAAAAACCAGGACCGCGGTGCGTGACGCGATGGTGCACGCCGGCTTGGTCAATTGAGGTTGGTCTTCCGGCCGGTGTGTGATCACTTGCCATCGTTCCGGAGTGCGCCGTAAGCGCGAGCCCGGAATTCATAAATCGTTGTGTGGGGTATGAATTCCGGGTTCCCTCGCTGCGCTCGGCCCCGGAATGACGAGAAGCGTGATGAGGGAGGCGACCATTGCTTGAGGATTTCAAGAAATTCGCGATGCGCGGGAATGTCGTCGACCTCGCGGTCGGCGTCATCATCGGCGTCGCGTTCGGCGCCATTGTGAATTCGCTGGTCGGTGACCTCATCATGCCGGTGATCGGCGCGGTGACCGGCGGGCTCGATTTTTCCAACTACTTCATCAAGCTGTCGTCCAATGTGACGGCTGACTCGCTCGCCGAGGCCAAGAAGCAAGGCGCCGTACTGGCCTGGGGCGCGTTTCTGACCGCGGTGATCAACTTTCTCATCATCGCTTGGGTCTTATTCCTTATCGTTCAGCTCATGAGCCGGCTTATGCAGAAAGAAGCCGCGAAGCCAGCGCCGCCGACCAAGCAAGAAGTTCTGCTCGAAGAAATTCGAGACTTGCTGAAAGCGCGCGGGGGGGCTTGAGCCACCGTCAATGGCCGCCAAACCGGACAGCAACAGCCGCGTCGTCGCTCATAATCGCAAGGCGCGCTTCAACTACCAGATCGGCGAGACCTTCGAGGCCGGCATCGCGCTCACCGGCACCGAGGTGAAGTCGCTGCGGGTTGGCAAGGCGACGATCGCGGAATCCTATGCAGATGCCCGTAGCGGCGAGTTGTGGCTGATCAACGCCAACATCTCCGAATATCTCCAGGGCGGCCGCTTCAACCATGCGCCCAAACGGGCGCGCAAGCTGCTGTTGCATAAGCGTCAGATCAGCAAGCTGGTCGGTGCGGTCGAACGCGAGGGGATGACGCTCGTACCGCTCAAGCTCTATTTCAACGAGAAGGGCCGCGCCAAGATTGAACTGGCATTGGCGCGCGGCAAGAAGTTGCACGACAAGCGCGAGACTGAGAAGAAACGCAGTTGGGAGCGCGAAAAAAGCCGGCTGATGCGGGTCAAGGCCTGACCGTCCCGCGACCATTGCAAAATGCACCGGGAGAGGATCGATGGCCCTGCCAGTCTCGTTCGATCATTGCGTCATCCACGTCTCCGACTGGGAGCGTTCGAACGCGTTCTACCGCGATGTGTTCGGCGCCGAGATCATTCCGCGGCCGACGGGCTTCGCCTACCGCTTCGGCGCGGTGCAACTCAACCTGCATGGGCCGGGCTTCAAACCCGCCGAGGTTGCCCGCCTGCCGGTCCAGCCCGGCAACAGCGATCTCTGCTTCGAATGGCGGGGTCCGATTGCCGACGCGATCGCGCATCTCGATCGCTGCGCGGTGCCGGTCCATGCCGGCCCCATGCAGCGCTTCGGCGCCGGCGGCAGTGGCACCAGCGTGTATTTCCGCGATCCTGACGGGTCGCTGCTCGAATTCATCTCCTATCAATCGAGCGGTGGAGATCATTCGTGACCACCCCGGCGCCGCATGATCCAACGATCTTACCGAATAACCTTCCGGCGCCGGAGGATGACGGGGGCGCGCGGCATCTCACGGGTCTGAAGCTACCTGCGCTCGTGCTCGCCGCGACCGATGGATCGCAGATCGATCTATCGAAGCTCGCTGGCCACACGGTGGTTTACATCTACCCGCGCACCGGCGTTCCCGGCCATGCGTTGCCTGACGGCTGGGACGCGATCCCGGGTGCGCGCGGCTGCACGCCGCAATCCTGTTCGTTCCGCGATCACTTCGCCGAACTCAAACGGCTCGGCGTCTCGCATCTTTATGGGTTGTCAACGCAGGACACCGCCTACCAGCGTGAGGCGGTCGAACGGCTGCATCTGCCGTTTCCGATCCTGTCCGATGCCGATCTCAAGTTGACCCGCGCCATCAACCTGCCGACGTTCGTGGCCGCCGGCATGACGCTGCTCAAGCGCATGGCGCTGGTGATCGACGATGGTGCGATCGGCAAAGTATTCTACCCGGTGTTTCCCCCGGACAAGAGCGCCGAAGAAGTGATCGCGTGGTTGTCCGGGCGTTGACAAAGCCGGTGGTCAACCGGCCATGTCGAGATGCTTGCGCGCGTCGGCGAACACGTTGCGAAACATCTCCGGCGTCAACACGCGGGTATTGGTGTTGTAGCGCGAGCAATGATAGCTCGCCAAAAGCCTGAGCTTGCCGATCGCAAATGAAGCGCCGTGACCGAACGGCGAGGCGGCGCGGCGCTGCTCAAGGGCGGTCAAGGTGCTGTCATGGGAGATCCGCCCGAGCGTCAGGATGACGGCAAGGTTCGGCATCTCGGCAATGGTCGCGGCGAGGAAGCCGCGGCAGGTCTTGATCTCCGCCGGCGTTGGTTTGTTCTCCGGCGGCACGCAACGCACCGCATTGGTGATGCGGGCATCGACCAGTTCCAGGCCGTCGTCCGGCCGGGCCGCATAGTTGCCGCGGGCAAAACCGAAACGGATCAAGGTGTCGTAGAGCAGGTCGCCGGCATAGTCGCCGGTGAACGGGCGGCCGGTGCGATTGGCGCCGCGCAGGCCCGGAGCAAGCCCCACGATCAGGAGCCGCGCGTCCCGCGGGCCGAAGGAACCGACCGGCGCGTTGAACCAATCCGGCTCCCGCTTGCGCCAATCTTCGCGAAACGCCACGAGGCG
Organism: uncultured Alphaproteobacteria bacterium; assembly: GCA_963756715.1. Classification (GTDB taxonomy): domain Bacteria; phylum Pseudomonadota; class Alphaproteobacteria; order Rhizobiales; family Xanthobacteraceae; genus VAZQ01. The sequence goes on along the minus strand of CAVWOV010000015.1, from coordinate 194,671 downwards.
GGGGCAGAGGGGGCAGTCTCGCCCGGGTTTTCCGGACAGGCCGGGCATTTAAGCTTCTCGCGTCGAAATGACGGCACTAGTCGTCAAAATCGTCAGTCGTCAAAATCGTCGTCGTCGGCAGCGCCCGCGCCGGCACGCTGCGGCGCGGTCGACCGTTGCAGGAATTGCGGGGTGTGCCGCTCGCCACGCGGTTCACGCGGCTCGCGCGCCACGCGTTCGGCAGGGTCGCGTCCGATCTTCGACTGCAGTTCGACGATGTCGAGAAAGATGTCGGCTTGGCGGCGGAGTTCGTCGGCCACCATTGGCGGCTGGGTCGAGATGGTCGAGACCACCGTGACGCGCACGCCGCGCCGTTGCACCGCTTCGACCAGGGAGCGGAAGTCGCCGTCACCGGAGAACAGAACCATGTGGTCGATCGTGCTGGCGATCTCCATGGCATCGACCGCAAGCTCGATGTCCATGTTGCCCTTGACCTTGCGCCGGCCGGTCTGGTCGACGAATTCCTTGGTCGCCTTCGTGACCACGCTGTAGCCATTATAATCAAGCCAATCGATCAACGGCCGGATCGACGAATACTCCTGATCCTCGATCACCGCGGTATAGTAGAACGCCCGCAGGAGGTATCCGCGGGACTGAAATTCGCGCAGCAGCCGTTTATAGTCGATATCGAACCCAAGGGATTTGGCGGTGGCGTAAAGGTTGGCGCCGTCAATAAACAGAGCGATTTTTTCCTGCGGGACCATGATTTGTCTCTTCCTAAGTGATCGAAACCTGACTGCCGGGGTCCCCCCTGTCGGAGCCGTTATGCGGCTGCCGGACAATGACGGATCGTCATATCGGGGACGAAGGATTGCGTGCCGTTGAAGGTGTGCCGTTGAATAAGTGGCGAACGCGCGCCATGACAACCAATCAGCTTAATTCTATGGGCTACCTAGCGGCTCCCGCGATTTGCCTAACAGAGGTCCGTGGCGAGGCCAAGAAGAATTTGGGCGACAAATTCGCCTTGCGCTTTGGTGGCGGGACCGTTACCTAACAGCCACAATTTCAGTCGTTCCGATTGCAGGAGCAATTCACGCATGGCCCGTGTCACCGTGGAAGATTGCATCGACAAGGTTGAGAACCGGTTCGATCTCGTGCTGCTTGCGAGCCACCGCGCCCGCACGATTTCGTCAGGTTCCCAGATCACCGTCGATCGCGACAACGACAAGAACCCGGTCGTCGCCTTGCGCGAGATCGCCGAGACGACGGTTTCGCCCGACGACCTCAAGGAGGAACTTGTCCATTCCTTGCAGAAATACGTCGAGGTCGATGAGCCCGAGCCGGAGTCCGTGCCGCTGATCGGAGCTACTGCTGGTACTTCGGTCGATGCCGACGACACCGAGGTCACGACCGACCGGATGACCGAGGAAGAATTGCTCAAGGGGCTGGAAGGGCTTACTCCGCCTGAGGAACAGCCGGAAGAAGAAGAATAAGCATCAATTCTCTTCTGCTTTTGCCGCGGCGGCCCGGATCGACCATCCGGGCCTTTGCTATTTTAACAGCAGGCCGGACGCCTTGTGGCGGTTAACAATCGCCATGATATCCTGAGGGGGACGCTGGGTGGTGCCCGGCGTCAGCCCAGGGAGTTTCATGGCGCGCTCCTCCTCCGATCTGCCGCGAATGCAGAACCAGTCCCGAGCCCGGGCGCCGCTTGAGCGCAACCTCAATATTGTCGGTCAAGCCGTTGAAAAAACGACGTTATCCGTCGCGGCGCCGAAGCCGCAAATGATGCGGCAATACGAACTGATCGAACGCGTCAAGCGCTACAATCCCAACGCCAGCGAGCCGTTGTTGAACCGCGCCTATGTGTACGCCATGAAGGCACACGGCGAGCAAAAGCGCGCCTCCGGTGACCCTTATTTCTCCCATCCTCTCGAAGTTGCGGCGATCCTGACGGACCTCAAGCTCGACGACGCCACGATTGCGGCCGCGCTCCTGCACGACACGATCGAGGACACCGCGGCGACCCGCGGCGAGATCGACCAGATGTTCGGTCACGACATCGGCGCGCTGGTCGAGGGGCTGACCAAGCTCAAGAAGCTCGACCTCGTCACCAAGGAAGCCAAGCAGGCGGAAAACCTGCGCAAGCTCCTGCTCGCGATCGCCGACGACGTGCGGGTGCTGCTCGTCAAGCTCGCCGACCGGCTGCACAACATGCGCACGCTGACGCATGTGCCGCCGGCGACACGCAGGCGCACCGCAGAAGAGACGATCGACATCTATGCCCCGCTCGCCGGCCGTATGGGCATGCACGAAATGCGGGAGGAATTGGAAGATCTGGCGTTCCGGGAACTCAACCCGGAGGCCCACAAGGTGATCAGCGCGCGCCTCGACGCGCTCGAAGCCAAGAGCCAGGGGCTCGTCGCCACAATCGAGCAGCAGCTTGCCAAGAAACTTGCTGATCGGGGCATCGCGGCCGAGGTCATGGGGCGGCGCAAGCGGGCCTATTCGATCTGGCGCAAGATGGAGCGCAAGTCGATCGGTTTCGAACAGCTTTCCGATATCGTCGGGTTTCGGGTGATCGTTAACGTGCCGGCCGAATGCTACCAGGCGCTCGGCATCGTGCACACGACTTGGCCCATGGTTCCCGGGCGCTTCAAGGATTACATCTCGACGCCCAAGCAGAACGACTACCGCTCGATTCACTCAACCGTGATCGGGCCCGGACAACAGCGCGTCGAATTGCAGTTCCGTACCCAGGAGATGCACCAGATCGCCGAATACGGCATCGCGGCACACGCGCTCTATAAGGACGGCGTAGGTTCGCCGACCGAGATGCTGTCACGCGAATCGAGCGCCTATGCGTGGCTGCGCCGGACCATTGAGCTTCTGGCCGAAGGCTCCAATCCGGAGGAGTTTCTCGAACACACCAAGCTCGAACTGTTCCACGATCAGGTCTTCTGCTTCACGCCGAAGGGTAAGCTGATCGCCCTGCCCAGCCGGGCCACGGTCATTGATTTCGCCTACGCGGTTCACACCGACGTCGGCAACACCGCGGTCGGGTGTAAGATCAATGGCAAGATCGCTCCGCTGCTCTCGGAACTCGAAAACGGCGACGAGGTCGAGATCATCACCTCTAAGGCGCAGACCGCGCCGCCGGCTGCTTGGGAGTCGCTTGTCATCACCGGCAAGGCGCGGGCCTCGATCCGCCGCGCCACGCGTACTGCCGTGCGGCAACAGTATGCCGGGCTCGGCCGCCGCATCGTCGAGCGGCTGTGTCACCGCGCCAAAATCGCCTATTCGGACGAGAAGCTGCAGGGTGCCTTGCCGCGTCTTGCCCGCGCGTCGGTTGAGGACGTGCATGCCGCGGTCGGCCGCGGCGAGTTGCGCGCCGCCGATGTGGCCCGCGCCATGTATCCGGATTACAAAGAGGAGCGCGCCGCCGCACTCGCACAGCAGCCGAAGCAGGAAAGCAGCGGCTGGTTCGGTTTGAAGCGGGTGAAGGCCGTGAAGGTCAAGCTGCCGGACCCCGCGGCGGATGGCGGCGCCATTCCGATCCGCGGTATCAACAGCGACCTGCCCGTACGGTTTGCGCCCAATGGCGGCGCGGTTCCGGGCGACCGCATCGTTGGAATTCTGACGCCAGGTGAGGGCATCACGATCTATCCGATCCAATCGCCGGCGCTGAAGGATTTTGAGGACTGGCCCGAGCGCTGGCTCGATCTTCGCTGGGATATGGAGGAGCGGACCCCGCAGCGATTTCCGGCACGTATCACGCTGCAAACCGTGAATGAGCCAGGCACGCTAGTCCAGGTCGCCCAGGTGATCGCCGAGCACGACGGTAACATCGACAACATCAGAATGGCGCGGCAGTCTCCGGATTTCACCTCGCTGGTGATTGATCTTGAAGTCTACGACCTCAAGCACCTTAACTCGATCATCGCTCAGTTGCGGGCCAAGGACGTAGTCGCGAGCGCCGAGCGCGCGGACGCATAGGCTGCCAGGTGCGATCACCACGAAGGTCTGGCGCTGGGCCAAAGACTCAGAATTGAATATCATCATCTGGCGATAACGCCGTCCGATCGCGAGCAAAATGGCAATTTCTCACCTCCGCCTTGGCGTCAATGTCGATCACGTCGCGACCATCCGCAATGCGCGCGGCGGACGGCATCCCGACCCCGTGCACGCGGCGAAAATCGCCATCGAAGCCGGTGCCGACGGCATCACCGCACATCTGCGCGAAGATCGCCGCCACATCCGTGACGACGACATGGCGCGTCTCAAAGCGGAGATTGCCAAGCCGCTCAATTTCGAGATGGCGGCAACCGACGAGATGGTGCGGATCGCGGTGCAGACCAGGCCGCATGCCGCGTGCCTCGTGCCCGAACGTCGCGAGGAACGCACGACCGAAGGCGGCCTCGACGTGGTGGGACAGCACAACGCGCTGGTGCCGGCCGTCGCGAGGCTTCGGCAGGCCGGCATCCGGGTGTCGCTGTTCATCGCTGCCGAGCCGCGACAGATCGAGGCGGCGGTGTCGGTCGGCGCGCCGGTCATTGAGATTCACACCGGCGCCTGGTGCGATGCGCTCGCCTGCGAACAGATGGAAGCGGCGGAGGCTGAGTGGCTGCGGATTCGCGAGGGTGCAAAGCTTGCGCGGCAAGCCGGACTCGAAGTCCACGCTGGCCATGGGCTCAACTTCGAGACCGCCGAGGCGATCGCCGCGCTGCCGGAGATCGCCGAACTCAACATCGGTCATTTTCTGGTTGGCGAGGCGGTGTTTGCCGGGCTAGCCGGCGCGGTGAGGGAAATGCGCGCCGCCATGGACCATGGCCGCGCCAAGGCGACGCTATGATCCTTGGCATCGGCTCCGACCTGATCGACGTTCGCCGCATTGCGAAGGTGATTGAGCGGCACGGCGACCGTTTCCTCGACCGCATCTTCACCGCAGCCGAGCGGGCGCGTGCCGAGCGGCGGGCCAAGAGCATTGAGACCTACGCCAAACGGTTTGCCGCCAAGGAAGCTTGTTCCAAGGCGCTCGGCACCGGAATCAGGGCGGGCGTCTGGTGGCGGGATATGGGGGTGATCAACCTGCCGTCCGGGCGGCCGACCATGCAGCTTACCGGCGGTGCGCTTACCCGCCTTGTCGCGATTACGCCGGCTGGCTGCGACGCACGAATCGACCTCACCATCACCGATGAGGGCCCGATGGCGCAGGCGCTGGTGGTGATCAGCGCGGTACCGCACGTGGCGCCGTGAATCGGTCGCGCAGCCCGCCTGCATCCGCGACTGGTAACGACGGCGCTATCGAGCTTTCGGCGCAGTGATGAAACTTTTTACGAGACGTGAACTAAATCATTGTTATTACACGTAAATATGGCCGCCGACGGGACCGATGCGGGGCCGTATTGGCTGGGATGAAATCGTTCCCCTTCATTGCACCCCGCCTTGCCAGCGGCTAGAAGGGCGCAGGGCGCGCGAGAGTGGCGGATGAGAGGCCGATGAGTGTGACATCAGGAGCCAAGCGGAAAGAGGGCGGCATCGCCGAGACCGGGCGCGTGATTTTTCATGCGCTGATCATCGCGCTCGTCATCCGGACCTTTTTGTTTCAGCCCTTCAATATTCCGTCGGGCTCGATGAAGGAGACGCTGCTGGTCGGCGACTACCTGTTCGTGTCGAAATACTCCTATGGCTTCAGCCATTTTTCGCTGCCGTTCTCGCCGCCTATCTTCTCCGGGCGGATCTGGGGCGCGGAGCCGCATCGCGGCGATGTCGTTGTTTTCCGGCTGCCGCGCGAGGATTCGACCGACTACATCAAGCGCGTGATCGGGCTGCCCGGTGACACCATCCAGATGATCGACGGTGTACTCCACATCAACGGCCAGGCGGTGAAGCGCGAGCGCATCGAGGATTTCGTCGAGACTGACGAAGGCCCGCGCACGTCGCGGGTGAAGCGTTGGCGTGAGACGCTGCCGAATGGTGTGAGCTATACGACGCTCGATCTGGTCGACAACGGATTTTACGATAATGCTGGCCCGTATCACGTTCCAGCCGGCCACTTTTTCATGATGGGCGACAACCGCGATAACTCGACCGACAGCCGCGTGCTGAGTCAGGTCGGCTATGTGCCGTACGAGAACCTCGTAGGCCGCGCCCAGATCATCTTTTTCTCGATCCACGAAGGCGAGCACGCCTGGCAGGTGTGGCGTTGGCCATGGTCGGTTCGCTGGGGTCGCTTGTTCACGATCGTGCGATGAGCCGCAGGCCGAAAACGAAAGACGCAACCGCTTCCAAGCTTTCCCCTCTGCCGCCTGACGGCGGCGAGCCGATTGATCTTGCCGCCGCAGACAGGCGTGCCGCGGGCGACGTCAAGGAGCCCAAGCGCCGCCGTCGCGGGACCGCGGCGTTTGAGGAGCGCATCGGCTATCGGTTCAAGCAGGCTGCGCTCCTGCAACAGGCGCTCACCCATATCTCCGCACTGTCCGGCTCACGGAATCGTGCCGGCTCCTATCAGCGGCTCGAATTTCTCGGCGATCATGTGCTCGGCCTGGTCGTCTCCGACATGCTGTTTCGCGCCTTTCCGAAGGCCGACGAAGGCGAGATGTCACGCCGTCTCGCTGATCTGGTGCGCAAGGAAGCTTGTGCGGACGTCGCGCGTGTCATCGAACTCGGTGCCGCAATCCGGCTCGGCGCGTCGGAAAGCAATGCCGGTGGACGGGAGCGCACTGCGATTTTGGCCGATGTCTGCGAAGCCCTGATCGGTGCGGTGTTCATCGATGGCGGTTACGCCGCCGCGGCCGTCATGATTTCCCGGCTTTGGGAAGAGCGGATGCGGGTGCCGGTGCGGCCGTTGCGCGACTCCAAGACGGTGCTGCAGGAGTGGGCGCAGGCGCGCGGCCTGCCGACCCCGGCCTATCGCGAAGTCGAACGCAAGGGGCCGGACCATGATCCCGAATTCCGCGTCAAGGTCGAACTGCCGAAATTCGCTCCCGCCGAGGGTCTCGGCCGCTCCAAGCGCGCGGCCGAACAGGCCGCCGCCACCGCGATGCTCTCGCGCGAGGGCGTCAAGGCGGACCATCTCGATGGATGAAGGACTAACCAGCGCGGTCCCCGACACGCGCTGCGGCTTTGTTGCGCTGATCGGCGCGCCCAATGTCGGCAAATCGACGCTGATCAATGCGCTGGTCGGCGCCAAGGTGGCGATTGTTTCGCACAAGGTGCAAACCACCCGTGCGCTATTGCGCGGCATCGCGACGGAAGGAAGCACGCAACTCATCCTGGTCGACACGCCGGGGATATTTTCGCCCAAGCGGCGGCTCGACCGCGCCATGGTGACGAACGCCTGGGCGGGCGCGCACGATGCCGACATCATCTGTGTGCTGATCGATGCCAAACGCGGGCTCGACGAGGAAACCGACGCGATCCTCGGCTCCCTCGAGGCGGCACGCCAGCCGAAGGCCCTTGTCATCAACAAGGTCGATCTGGTCGAGAAGCCGGCATTGCTCGTGCTCGCGCAGGCGGCCAACGCGCGCGTACGGTTCACGGAGACGTTCATGGTCTCGGCGCTGACCGGTGACGGTGTTGCCGACGTCAAGCGCTGGCTCGCGGCAAATGTGCCGGCGGGGCCGTGGCACTATCCGGAAGACCAGATGACCGATGCGCCGTTGCGCCAGCTTGCCGCCGAGATCACCCGCGAAAAGCTCTTTTTGCGATTGCATCAGGAGCTGCCGTATCAGTCCACGGTTGAGACCGAGCAATGGAAGGAATTGAAAGACGGCGCGGTGCGCATCGAGCAGACCATCTACGTGGAGCGCGAAAGCCAGCGTAAGATCGTGCTGGGCAAAGGCGGCGCGACCATCAAGGCGATCGGCGCAGAGTCCCGGCGCGACATCGCCGAGATGATCGAGACGCCGGTGCATCTTTTTCTGTTCGTCAAGGTGCGTGAGCACTGGGCCGACGATCCCGAGCGCTACCGCGGGATGGGGCTGGACTTTCCGAAGGACTAATGGGGAAGTTTGACGTTCTACCAGTAATGCGGCTCGTCCATTGTAGGAACGTCAAACGAGCGGTTGAACCGGAACATTAGCGATGCAATGGACCGACGAAGGCATCGTGCTCGGTGTCAGGCGTCACGGCGAGGCGAGTGCCATCGTCGAGATGATGACGGTGGAGCACGGCCGCCATCTCGGCCTGGTGCGGGGAGGGGCAGGCTCGCGCCTGCGTCCGGTGCTGCAGCCGGGCAATCGTCTGAGCCTCACCTGGCGGGCACGGCTCGACGAACATCTCGGCAACTACCAGGTGGAAGCCCTCGACCTTGCGGCGGCGAGCTTGTTTGACGCTGGGCATGCGGTTTACGGCGTGACCCATCTTGGCGCGCTCTGCCGCCTGCTGCCCGAACGCGATCCGCACCCCGAAATCTATGCCGCGCTCGATGAAGTGCTGGGCTGCCTGCTTGACGCACAGCTTGCCGCCTTGCAGGTCGTCCGGTTCGAGCTAGCGCTGCTGGGTGAACTCGGATTCGGCCTCGACCTGTCGCAGTGCGCGGTGACCGGGGAAGCCGTTGATCTTTGCTTCGTGTCGCCGCGATCGGGCCGCGCCGTATCGCGCGGGGCTGGACAGCCGTGGCAGGACCGGCTGTTGCGCCTGCCGCCGTTCCTGGGTGGCGCGGAAGCGGCTCCGACGGCGGACGACCTTGCGGACGGCTTCAAGCTCACCGGGTTCTTTTTGGTGCGGCACGTCCTTGAGCCGCGCGGCCAGCAATTTCCAGATGCGCGGGAGAGTTTCGTCTCGGCGGTGCTGCGGCAGCGGGGCCGGCCGGCCGTCGATCTACCTGCTGCTCGATAAAAGAAAGGCCGGGTGCCGACGGCACCACGGCCTCTCGTTGCTTTGACAATGGTCACCACCAGCGACGATAGTAGTGGCGGTGCCATCGCCAGTGGTAGCGGTAGTGCCACCACCGCACCGGTTCGATCATTTTGGCTGCATCCGCAGCCTGGCTGATGGCTGCGCCGTTCAGTGGCGCTGCCATGGTCGGTGCCGTCGCGGCCAGGCCAAGCCCGGCCGCGAGCACCGTCACGAGCACAATTGCACGCATTTCGGTCTCTCCTCTGATGATGCCCGAGCAGGGCCGGAGCGCCATCGCTTTGTGGCTGGCGGGGCCGCTGATCGGGATGACTGAATATACCTCCACTCTCTTAAACATGCGCTTGCGGTTTCCAGCGGCTCATAACGGCCGCCTTCATCCCTTGTTCATCCTGCCGGTTCGTTTTACCCCTCTTGCATGGGCAAAGAGCTGATTCCCCCGCCGTCTGGGGACATCGAGGACATTGCGCTGCGCGACGCGCTGGAAGAGCGCTATCTCGCCTATGCGCTCTCCACCATCATGCACCGCGCGCTGCCCGATGCGCGCGATGGGCTCAAGCCGGTGCACCGGCGATTGCTCTACGCCATGCAGCAGTTGCGGCTTGACCCGGACGCGGCCTTCAAGAAGTGCGCGCGCGTGGTCGGCGACGTCATCGGCAAATTCCACCCGCACGGTGACCAGTCCGTCTACGACGCGCTGGTGCGGCTGGCGCAGGATTTTGCCCAGCGCTATCCGCTGGTCGACGGCCAGGGCAATTTCGGCAATGTCGACGGCGATAATCCCGCCGCCATGCGTTACACCGAGGCGCGCCTGACTGACGTGGCGAGCCTGTTGATCGACGGCCTCGAGGAAGACGCGGTCGACTTCCGTCCGACCTATGACGGCTCGGAGAACGAACCGGTCGTCATGCCGGGCGCGTTCCCCAATCTGCTCGCAAACGGTTCGCAGGGCATCGCGGTTGGGATGGCGACCTCGATCCCGCCGCACAATGCCGCCGAACTCTGCGAGGCCGCGCTGCATCTCATCGATACGCCGAACGCGCGCACCAAGACCTTGCTGAAATATGTGCCCGGTCCCGATTTCCCGACCGGCGGCGTTATTGTCGATCCGCCGGAGACGATCGCCGAGGCCTATGCGACGGGCCGTGGCTCGTTCCGCGTGCGGGCAAGGTGGCACAAGGAGGAGACCGGCCGCGGCACCTATCAGATCGTCATCACCGAGGTGCCCTGGCTGGTGCAGAAGGGGCGGCTGGTCGAAAAGGTGGCCGATCTGCTCAACGAGAAGAAGCTGCCGCTGGTCGCCGATGTGCGCGACGAATCGGCCGAGGACATCCGCCTCGTGATCGAGCCGCGCGCGCGCACGGTCGATGCCGAGTTGCTGATGGAGTCGCTGTTCAAGCTCACCGAGCTTGAGAGCCGCATTTCGCTCAATATGAATGTCTTGGTGAAGGGCCGCATCCCCAAGGTCGTCGGCCTGGCGGAAGCGCTCAGCGAGTGGCTGGCGCATCGGCGCGACGTTCTGGTGCGGCGTTCCAAGTTCCGGCTCGGCAAGATCGAGCATCGGCTCGAGGTGCTGGGCGGCTATCTGGTCGCCTATCTCAACCTCGACAAGGTGATCAAGATCATCCGCACCGAGGACGAGCCCAAGCCGGTCCTGATCAAGACCTTCAAGCTCTCCGACGTACAGGCCGACGCCATCCTCAACATGCGGTTGCGCAATTTGCGCAAGCTCGAAGAGATGGAGATCCGCAAGGAGGACAAGGAACTGCGTGCCGAGCGCAAAAAGCTCAATGATCTGCTTGGCTCCGAGAAGGAACAATGGAAGACGGTCGCTGAGGAAATCAAGAAAGTCCGGGACAAGTTTGGCCCGAAGACCCCGCTCGGCAAGCGCCGCACGACCTTCGCCCAGGCGCCCGAGCACGACGAGGCGGCGATCGAGGAAGCGCTCGTCGAGCGCGAGCCGATCACCGTCGTGGTCTCGGAGAAGGGCTGGATTCGCGCGCTCCGCGGCACCATCACCGATCTGTCCGGCATCGCGTTCAAGGCCGACGACGGGCCGAAATTTGCATTTCCGGCGGAGACGACCTCGAAGTGTCTGGTCTTTGCCACCAACGGGCGCTTCTACACGCTCGACGCCGCGAAGCTGCCGGGCGGCCGTGGCCATGGCGAACCGATCCGGCTGTTCGCCGATCTCGAACAGGACGCCGACGTCGTATCGGTGTTCCGGCACCAGGGCGGGCGCAAGTTTCTGGTTGGCAGCGTGCAGGGTCGTGGCTTCGTGGTGCCGGAGGATGAATGCCTCGGCAACACCCGCAAGGGCAAGCAGGTGCTCAACGTCTCGCCACCCGACACCGCGTGCGCGCTCACCGTCGTCGAGGGCGAACTCGTGGCGGCGATCGGCGAGAACCGCAAGCTGGTGATCTTCCCGCTCGAGCAGGTGCCGGAGATGACGCGCGGGCGTGGCGTGCGGCTGCAGCGATTCAAGGACGGCGGGCTCTCCGACCTGAAGACATTCAAGGCGGCCGAGGGGCTGACCTGGGTCGACGCGGGCGGCCGCGTTTTCGTCCAGTCGATCAAGGAGCTTGCGGCGTGGCGCGGCAATCGCGGCGACGCCGGCCGGGTACGGCCGGATCGCTTCCTCACCAACAACAAATTCGGTTCGTTGCCGTCGAACGGCAAGGGACGGGACGAGAAATAGTCCGGCTTGCGCCCGCACGCAGGCTTGGGCTGCGTGCGTTCCGTCAGGTGGCGAGAAAGACAATCGAAGTCGGCGAATTGTCCAATACCGCTGCTGCGGTATCGCCAAAGAACAGCGTATCGCCGGGTCGGCGGTTCACACCCATGATGATCAGATCGTGCGCGCCCTTTTTCGCTTGGGCAACGATCGCCTTGTCGGGCGCGATGTCGGATTGCACCACGCTCTTGATCGGAACATCGTAGCGGTCCGCCATCGTGACGATTTCCTTCATGATGGCGCTGCTCCTGTTCGTTCGGGCGAAAGCGCTGGCCGCGACCCTTGCGGCTGTTACCGCTGCCGGCGACGTAGAGCGCGGTGAACGGGCAATTGCAGGCGCGCGCGATCGCAATGGCAAGCTCGGCGCCGCGCCGGGAAACATCGGTCCCGGCGATCGCGACCAGGATATCCGTCGGGCCGTGCTGCGGGTCGGCGAGCCGCTCTCCGCGCGCCACGACGACCGCGACCGGTCCATCGAAGGCGGCGGTGATGCGCGAAACGTCCTTGTGGAATACGCCGGGCTTCGCAAGCGTGTTTTCGATGCCGACGAAGAGGAGATCATAGCCCTTCTTTGCCTCAGTCGCGACCGCCTCGTTGGTCGGGTTGTCGTGGGTGCGGACCGTGATTGCGATCGGTGACGACGGCGAGGCATCGTCGTCTGCGTCGCGCGTAGCTTTCGCGGCCGACTTGACCACATCGGTCACGCCGGCCGAGACCTCCGCCGCGGCCGCCTCCTTCGTCTGATCTTTTTTCTTGTCCGCCTTCTTGCGCGCCGCCGTCTGGATTTTTTTGCTCTCGGCCTTCTGGTCCTCCTTCGTCGTGGGATTGTCCGGCACCTCAAGCGCCAGCACGGTCGTCGGCGTGCCCCGTGGGCCTGCGATGACGCCGGCGAGCCGCGCGGCAAACCGTCCATTCGCACGGTCGTCGACGGCCAGCAGCAGGCGTTCGAGATTTGACACGAAATCTTTCGATTCGAATTCCTCGCGCTCCAGACGCTCCTTCTCCTCCTTGCTCATCGGCACCCGCGACAAGCCCCAGCGCAGCATCGGGGGCATCGCCATGGTGGTGACGAACGCCATCGCCACGATCATCGTGAAGAGGTTCTGGCTGAGCGCGCCCATCGACAGGCCGATACTCGCGACGATCACCTCGGTCGAACCGCGGGCATTCATCCCGCAGGCGAGTGCGAGTGACTCGCGGCGGTTGAGGCCACCAATCTCTCCGCCGATGAACGCGCCGACGAACTTGCCGAGGCTGGCGATGGCGATGAGACCCAGCGCCAGCAGCAGCAGGTGCGGATCCTTCAGGATCGTCAGGTCGGCGCTCAGTCCGGCAATGCCGAAGAACACCGGCATGAAGAACGCGACGATCAAGCCGCGCAACTGCTCGTCAATGTGCTTGGTGAGGATCGGCGACTCGCCAATGAGCACGCCGGCGACGAAGGCACCGAGCACCGTATGCACGCCGATGAAGTGCGTTGCGAGCGCCATCGCGACCATGATCACCAGGATCGTTGTGATCACCGGGAATTCGGTCTCGAAGGAGTTGTTGGACCAGCGGATCAGGTAGAAGACGATTCGTCGGCCGACCGTGAAGCTTACAACCAGGAACACTACGGTCCCGATCACGCTGGTGGCGACGCTCATCAGATCGATCTCGCCCGCCTGCGCGAGGCTGAAGGTGATCGCGATGATGATCCATCCGATCGTGTCCTCCATGATCGCGGACGAGACGATGACCTGACCAAGATTGCGGCGGGTGAAGTTCATCTCGCGAACAATCGCCGCGACGATCTTGATCGAGGAGATCGACAGCGCGGTGCCGAGAAACAATGCGGTGAGCAGCCGCTTGTTGGCATCGGGAAGGAGCGATTCCGGCATCAGCAGGCCGAGCGCCAGACCGCAGGCAAACGGCACCGCGACGCCGGTGAGCGAAATGCTGATGGCGGCGCGGCCGACCTTCTGCACCAGCTTGAGGTCGGTCTCCATTCCGGTCAGCAGCAGCAGCAGCAGAATGCCGAATTGCGATATGGCGTCGATCATCGCCTTCTGGCCGGCCGATGCCGGGAAGATCGCGTGCTGCAGGTCCGGCCAGAAGGCGCCGAGGATCGATGGCCCGAGCAGGATACCGGCCAGCAACTGTCCCATCACCGATGGCTGGCCGATTCGCTGCATGGCCTCGCCGAGGAGGCGCCCGACGACCATCAGAATCAGAATCTGGGCGAGAAAAATGATCTCCGAGGCGCCGCTTTTCTCGCCCGCCGCCCAGGCGCCGGTAATTCCAAGCAGGCTGATTCCGGCAACAGCCAAGCCGTAACGACCTGTTTTCATGCGGAAAAGTTGAGGCCTGTTCATACGTTGCGGACCGGCAGACCCCAATCCGTAGGGGTAGGGGTTGGTTTCAGGATGCAATTGCAAATTATTCGCAACAAAGTTAGAACGCCCTTGACCACGGATATGAGGCCTCCACCACCAATGTCGTCATTGCCGCAAGATCAACCAGTCTTTTCACCCGACCCAGTGGCGATTCCGGCCCCGTCGGAGGCCGGTTGGCGGCGGGCTCGCCGGACCCCTTCGCTGGCCGAGGTCTTTGGCACCATCGCGACTCGCCCGACCGGATCGATGGGCAAGAAGCTCCTGGCCTTTATGGGGCCAGGCTATCTGGTCGCCGTCGGCTACATGGATCCGGGCAACTGGGCGACGTCGCTCGCGGGCGGTTCCAAGTTCGGCTATGCGCTGCTGACGATCGCGCTCCTGTCCAACATGATGGCGATCCTGCTGCAGGCGCTGTGCGCGCGGCTCGGCATCGGCGCCGGGCGCGATCTCGCGCAGGCCTGCCGCGACGCCTTCCCGCGTGCGGTGTCGTGGCCGCTCTGGCTGATGGCGGAGATCGCGATCTGCGCTACCGACCTCGCTGAGGTGATCGGAACCGCGATCGGACTGAACCTGCTGTTCGGGATTCCGCTCGAAATCGGTGTGCTGATCACGGCGCTCGACGTGTTCCTGATCCTGTGGATGCAGAATCTTGGCTTCCGCTGGATCGAAGCCTTCATCGTAACGCTGCTCGGCGTTATCACGGTTTGCTTCGCCATCCAGATCGCAATGGCCGATCCGGACTGGCGCGCGGTGATCGTCGGTTTCGCGCCCACCACCCAGATCGTCACCAACCCGGAGATGCTCTATCTCGCGCTCGGCATCATCGGCGCCACGGTGATGCCGCACAACCTCTACCTGCACTCCGGCGTGGTGCAGACTAGGCGCTTCGGGCAGTCGGTCGACGATCGCCGGGAGGCGATCACGCTCGCCACGCTCGACAGCACCATTGCGCTGATGTTCGCACTGCTGATCAACGCCTCGATCCTTATTCTGGCCGCCGCCACCTTCTACAAGATCGGCAAGACCGATGTGACCGAGCTTGAGCAGGTGCACTCGTTCCTGGCGCCGCTGCTCGGGTCGGCGATGGCTCCGACCCTGTTCGGCATTGCGCTGCTGTGCTGCGGGCTGAATTCCACGGTGACCGCAACGCTGGCCGGCCAGATCGTGATGGAAGGTTTTCTCGATATCCGTTTGCCGTCCTGGGCACGGCGGCTGATCACGCGCGGCATCGCCATCGTGCCGGCTGCCATCGTGACCATCTGGTATGGCGAGAAGGGCACGGCGCAACTTCTGATCCTGAGTCAGGTCGTCCTCAGCCTGCAACTGCCGTTCGCGATCGTACCGCTCATCATGTTCACCGCCGATCGCAGCAAGATGGGTGAGTTGATCGCACCGCGCTGGGTAACGGTGCTCGCGGTGCTCACCGCCGTGATCGTCATCGCGCTCAACATCAAACTGATTGTGGACTTTGCGCTCGGCGGCTGACCCGGCTCGCTACTCGGCGGCTTCGACGAACTGCCGTTTCGCCAGCACCGTGGTCTTGAGAAAAGCTGCGAGCGCGGCCGTCTCGTCCGGCGTGAGCCCGGAATAGGGCGGATAGGGCTCGCCGGCGGAGAGGCCGATCAGCTTCATGGCGGCTTTCATCGCCGGTGCAAGACCGCGGTGCATCCAGTGCGCCGGAAACAGCGCGAATTGCAGTTGCAGTTGCGCGGCGCGCTCGTAATCGTTGGCCACGAACGCATCGATGATGTGCCGCGCGATCTCGCAGGCAGGTGGCGGCATGGTCGCGCCCGAGCCACCGAGCATCAGCGTGATCAGCAGCATCTGCATGGTGGTGAAATAACGCGCGTGGCCGGCGCGGTCGATTTCGACGATCAGGCGGGACACCCGGGCAAGGTCGCGCGAACTCTCCTTGATGAACTGCACGCACGGCAGCTTGGCGAGCGCGATGGTGTCGGGAATGGAGACGTCGGCGCCCGGTCCGGGATTGAGATAGAGCGTGATCGGAAGCTTGGTTTCGCGCGCCACCGCCTCGAAATAGGCAATCAGATCGTCCCTCGTCGGCGGCCCGGCGAAGGGACGCAGCGGCGCCAGGAGCTGCACCGCGCCGGCGCCGAACCGTTCCGCATCCTGCGCCAGTTCGATCGCGGTCTTGAACGAGGCGTGCGACACCCCGACCATCACCGGCACGCGGCCATTCACGAACTCGATGGTGCGGCGGATCAGCGCCTTGCGGTCTTCCAGGCTAAGGTAGGTGTATTCCTGCGTCTCCACGCCGGCCGCGACCACCATGGTGGCGCGGCACTCGTCCACCACATAGTCGATCTGCCGCCGCAGCGCGGGCTCGTCCACCTTCAGGTCCGGCGTGAATGGGGTGAGCGGCGCAACGATCAATCCGGGAGCGTCCATGCGTGCCTCCTCGTGCTGCCGCTGTTCTGGCGAATCCGCCGAGTGCTCGACTGACCGGCCGAGTTGACTACTGCTCGGTGCGCTTCCAGCCGTCGGCGCTGAGCCGTTCCTGCGGCAGGAAACGGCCCTTGTAGTCCATCTTGCGCGAGCCCTGCACCCAATAGCCAAGGTAGACATAGGGCAGGTCCATTTGCCGCGCGCGCGCGATATGGTCGAGGATCATGAAGGTCCCGAGCGAGCGCGCCGCCTCGTCGGAATCGAAGAACGAATAGACCATCGAGAGCCCGTCCTTCAGCACGTCGGTCAGCGCGACCGCGAGCAGCGTACCGGCGCCGCGGCCGTTGAGCGAGCTGTCGGGCCCGCGGCGGCGGTATTCCACGATGCGGGTTTCGACGTGGCTGTCCTCGACCATCATGGCGTAGTCGAGCACGGTCATGTCGGCCATGCCGCCGTCGCGATGGCGCGAGTCGAGATAGGAGCGGAACACCGAATACTGTTCGGAGGTCGGGACCGCGGCGCGCATCTCGCCGACCAGGTCCTCGTTGCGCTCCGCGATCCGCCGCATGCTGCGGGTGGGCTGGAAATCCTCTGCGATCACCCGCACCGAGACGCAGGCCCGGCAGGTCTCGCACGCCGGCCGGTAGGCAATCGACTGGCTGCGGCGAAAGCCGCCGTGGGTGAGCAGGTCATTGAGCTCGGCCGCCCGCTCGCCCACCAGATGCGTGAACACCTTGCGCTCCTCCTGGCCCGGCAGATAGGGGCAGGGCGAGGGCGCGGTGAGGTAGAACTGCGGTGTGTTGCGCGAATGCTGGGTCACGGAGATCTCAACCGGGCAGATTCGGAGTTAGCCGGCACATGCACATAAAGATCGCCCGCGGCGGGCATTCCGTCAAACCCAATATTGCAATGGGTGCCTTGCGTGCGTCAGCGGCCGCCCGGCCGCATCGCCTGCGCACGGGCCGCATTGTTGATGACCACGGTGCCAACGAGGATATCGTGCAACAGGCGGCTGCGGTCGTTAAAGAAGCCGACCAGCAGAACGAACGGGGTGAGGAACGAGACCGTCACCCAGTAGACCACGGCGTGCACGCACCCCAGCAGGAAATAGGCCGGCGCCCCGTACCAGGTGCGCATTTCCAGGTCCATGACCCGCATGCCGATGGTGGCGGAGGCCGGACTGCCGAAGGTGAACCCGTAGTAGCAGATTGCCCAGACCACGATCAGCGGCCAGAACAACGGCGACAGCAGCGCGAACAATATCCCCGCGATGCCCAAGGTGGCGATCGTGGTGGCCAGCATGAACAGCCCGCCGAGCACAACCGGAATAGCAAGGATGATGAGATCGATCACGAAGGCGATCAGCCGGCGCGCCAGCACACCTTCGAACAGTTCCGGATTGGCTCTCGGATCGTAGGCGTGAGGCTTGACCTCAAACGAAACGCCGATCCGTCTCGGTTCGCTGTCGGCCATGGCCAGGTTCCTTGCTATCCTCTCGTTCGAATCCACCGGCAAATGGAGAGTAGACTGATTTGCCGCAAGAGGCCCAGGGCCGTTGGGGACAACGCCGGCCGCAAATGGCGGGCAGGAGACGCAGGATGACCGTCACACTGGCGGATATCGAGGCGGCGCGGCGCGTCATCGCGGGCAACGTCTTGCGTACGCCGATGCTGCCGGCGCCGAAACTGTCGGCGCTGACCGGGGCGGAGGTCTTCGTGAAATATGAGAACCTCCAGGTCACCAATTCGTTCAAGGAGCGCGGCGCGCTCAACAAGCTGACCTCGCTGACGCCATCCGAACGCGCCCGCGGCGTGATCGCGATGTCGGCCGGCAATCACGCCCAGGCGGTCGCCTACCACGCCCGGCGGCTGGGCATTCCGGTCACCATCGTCATGCCGGTGATCACTCCGTTCGTGAAGGTCGAGGCGACCAAGGCCCACGGCGCCGAAGTGGTGCTCGACGGCGAGTCGATTTCCGAGGCGCAGGTCCGGGCGGAGGCGATCGCTCAGGAGCGCGGTCTCACCTTCGTCCACCCCTATGACGACGCGCGGGTGATCGCCGGGCAGGGGACGATCGCGCTCGAAATGCTGGAGGAGGTTCCCGACCTCGACCTGCTGGTGGTTCCGATCGGCGGCGGCGGGCTGATCGCCGGCAACGCGGTCGCGGCGCGCGCGAAGCGACCCGGTATCGAGATCATCGGCGCGGAAGCGGCGCTTTATCCGTCGTTCTGGAACGCGTTGCGCGGCGAGCATCGGCCGTTCGGTGGCCCGACCCTGGCGGAAGGCATCGCGGTGAAGAATGTCGGCGCCCTGACGCTGCCGCTGGTCCGCGATCTCGTATCCGAGATCGTGCTGGTCGATGAGGCGCACCTCGAACGTGCGGTCTATGCCTATCTGACCCTGCAGAAGACGATGGCGGAAGGCGCGGGCGCTGCGGGGCTTGCGGCAATGCTGGTCAAGCCCGAGCGGTTCCACGGCCGCAAGGTCGGGCTCATTCTGTGCGGCGGCAATATCGACCCGCGCATTCTCGCCTCCGTGATGGTGCGTGAGCTCGAACGCGAAGATCGTATCGTCTCGTTCCGGCTCGCCATCCCGGACCGGCCCGGCGTCCTCGGCCAGATTGCGACCCGGCTCGGCCAGCTCGGGGTGAACATCCTGGAGGTCGATCACCGCCGGCTGTTTCTCGACGTGCCCGCGAAGGGCGCCAAGCTCGACGTCACGGTCGAAACCCGCGACCGGGCCCATGCCGAGGACATTCTGCGGGCGCTCACCGACGATGGTTACGCACCGGTGCGCATCGAGACCGCGACCACCATGGACTGACAGTACTCCACATGTGCTTCCGCAGGCAGCCATACTAGGAACTGCCGGCGTGCATTCGACTAGCGGAGTGGATTTGACGTTCGCTCCCCAACATCGCCGCGAATCCAGTGCCCGTCGCCGTTCTTGCGACGGCCACTTCCAGCTTCCTCAGGATGAGGCGCGTGGTCCGCCTCTGACATGCGCTACTTTCGTTCCGACGAAACTTGCTGCGTCTGTCATGATCGGACCACTAGGCACTGCGAATCAAACGGAATGAGGGCGGGGTCTTGCGCGAAAAGGAACTTCGCGTCGCGTTGGTCTGCTTCGGCGGCATTTCGCTTGCCGTCTACATGCACGGCATCACCAAGGAAATCTTGAAACTGGTGCGCGCATCGAGCGCGCTGCATGCCATTCCGGACCGTGCTGTACGCGCAAGCGCTGCGTACTTCGACGGTCGGGATCGCGACGATCCCGAATACGATACCGAGGAGGTGTACTTCGATCTGTTGCGCGAGATCGGCCGCAGCGTCGAATTGCGCGTCGTGGTCGACATCGTCGCGGGCGCATCCGCCGGCGGCATCAACGGCACCATGCTGGCGCGGGCGTTGACGCACGACCTGCCGATGGATGCGCTGCGCGATCTGTGGCTCGACAACGCCGATGTTTCGGTGCTGCTGGCCCCCGACGCGCGCGCCGGCAATTGGAGCAAGTGGTTCCTCAAGCCGTTCATCTGGGGCGCCGCCAAGACCGGCAGGTTCGACCTGATGAATGACCTGGAGGTGCGTCAGAAGCTCTCGCTGTTTGTGCGCTCGCGCTGGTTCAAGCCGCCGCTCGACGGGCGCGTGATGGCGGCGCTGATGTACGACGCCGTCACCTCCCTGGGTGCGCCGAAGAGCGCCACGGCGTCGCTGCTTCCTTCCGGTCATTCGCTCGATCTGTTCGTGACCGTCACCGATTATTACGGCTACCAGCAGCTTGTTCAGATTCACGATCCCCCGCTGATTCACGAGCTCGATCACCACCACATTCTGCATTTTGCCTACCATCGCCATCCCGGTGGAGAAGTCGACAGCGACTTCGAACTCGACAATGCGCCCGGACTTGCCTTTGCGGCGCGCGCGACCTCGTCGTTCCCGGGTACGTTTCCACCGGCGCGTATCGTCGAGATGGACGAGGTCGTCGCCCAAAGGCTGGGCAACTGGCCGCAACGGGCGCGGTTCATCGCGAACGCTTTTCCCGGTCACCTGCAAGCCGGCATCGATCCGGCGAAAGCCTCGTTCCTCGACGGCTCGATCCTCAACAACCGGCCGTTCCAGCAGGCCATTTCGGCGATCCACGGCCGGCCTGCCTACCGCCAGGTCGACCGCCGGCTGGTCTACATCGACCCGCATCCGCCGTCGCCGGCCGCGCCTCGGCACCACAATGTCCCAGGCTTCTTTGCGACCATGCGCGGCGCATTGTCCGACATCCCGAGTTCGCAGCCGGTGACCGACGAGCTTGAGCTGGGTGCTTGCGTTCAACGACCGTGTGCGGCGGCTGCGCGCCATTATCGACAGCGCGCGGCCGCAGGTCAGCGAACTGGTCGCCAAAGTCATTACCACCGACTTCGACCGGCCGATCGCGACCGGCGAAATTCGCGCCTGGCGCGAGCAGGTGAATGCGCGGGTCGCGCAGGATGCCGGCTTTGCCTATCAGGCCTATGTCCGCCTCAAGCTCGCCTCGGTGCGGGAATTTGGCGCCCAGTTGATCGTCAAGCTGCGGGGCGTGCCGGCGCAATCGCCATTGTCGCGAGTGGTGGCGGAGATCATCGACGCCTGGGCCATCCACAAAGGCGTCGTCTACGAGCGCGCCGACAGCGCGGCGCTTGAGTTCGATACCCAGACCAAGGGCGAGCTGCCGGGCTGGGTGAAGTATCTGCTCGCCTTCGATGTCACCTACCGCGAACGGCGGCTGCATTTTCTGATCGAGGGACAGAACCGGCTCTACGAACTGCTCGGTCAGGAGCACTTCGCCGGCCTCGATCCGCGTGTGGTCGACCGGCTCAAGCGGGAGTTCTATGGCCGCCTCGATCAGCTTCGCCGGCGGGAGGATGTCGCCTTCTACAGCGCCGGCGTTCGCGAACTGGTCGCGGACATTTTCCCGGCCGCACCTTCGACCGGAGAGGTCAAGCACCTCCGTCATTACGCGGCGGCATTCGTTGAAAAGAACGCCGGCAAGATCGATCAGTTGATCGAACGATTGGCCGCCGAGATCGATCTCGACCGGACCACGCACGATCTCGATGAACTGCTGACGACGCTCGATCCCAAGCTTTGGCATCCGGATGCGCGGCGCGAGGTCATCGTCAACTATCTTGGATTTCCGTTCTGGGACGTGCTGACCTTTCCGGTGACGAGCGGGCGCGAGGTCGGCGAGCTCAACGAGATTCTGGTCGACCGCATCAGTCCGCAGGATGCGCGCGCGCTGCGCGGCTTTACCGGCGTCGAGAGCTTGCGGGGAATTGGCTTCGGTCACTTTGCGGCGTTTTTCTCGCGCGCCTACCGCGAGAACGACTATCTACTCGGCCGCCTGCATGCGCTCGATCGCCTGATCGACATCGTCTGCGATTCGGCCGGCAGCGAGGCGCTGCGTGGCCAGGTCGACATCATGGCGCTGAAAAAGCGCGGCTTCACCCGGATCCTGGACACCGAGGAAAAGCATCTCGCGCAAAGCCAGGACCTGATCACCGCGCTACGCAGCCGCGTCGCGGAGATCGGCAACGAGCCGGCGACATGATTGCGCTTCCCATCGCGCATAATGCGCGAAGCAGCGGCGTTATGGCTTTGCCGCAGGCCAGCGCAAACATTCGGCAAGCCCGCGCCCCATGATCCAGGTCAGGTCGTCAGCGGAGAGAAAGTCGAGCGTCTCGGTGAAGTGCGTCACCGTCTGCCGGTAGCTGCAGCTCTTGGGGACGCGCGTGATGTCGCTGCCCCAGAATGCGCGGCGCGGCCCGAACGCGTCGATCACGCGGCGAAGCGGCTCGGTGAGGTTGCGGAACGGGTACGGCTCGGTCGAAAAGCAGGGCAGCGCTGAAACCTTGACGTAGACGTTCGGATGGCGCGCCAGCGCGCTGATGCGCTCGGCTGCGGGCTCGGTCTTGTCGTCCACGGTGGCGCGAGCAAAGCCCATGTGGTCGACGAGGAGCCTGAGGCCAGGGTAGCGGGCGGCGATTGCGCCGACCTCCGCGAGCCGCTCCGGCGCGTGTACCATCACAGGAATGTCGTAGCGCTCGGCCTCCGGCCAGAACCAGTCGGCGGTGCCGTCGGTGAGCCACGGCCGGTCGGCATCGCGGTGAAAGGTCAGCCGCACGCCGAGCATGCCGGGCTGCTGGCGCCAGCCCGCGAGCAGATCGCGCCCTTTGCCAGTGGTCAACGGAAAGCGCCCCATGACGGCGAAGCGGTCGGGATGCTGCTGCGCGGCTTGCAGCGCATAGTCGTTGCGGTCGCCTTCGATCGACGGCGGCACCAGCACGGCGCGATCGACACCGGCCCGCGCCATGTCGGCGAGCAACTGCTCGCAAGGGTAGGGCGCGTGCTCCCGGCCCTGGCCGTCGCGCAGGAACATGCGGTCGGGCCGCTCGGGCGGCCATACGTGAACCTGGCAATCGATGATGTCCATCGGCACGGTGCGCGCGGTCAGCCGGCGGCCTTGAGCATCTCGGCGACGCGCGGCGCAAAATAACTGAGCACGCCCGATGCGCCCGCGCGCTTGAAGGCGATCAGGCTCTCCATCATGGCCTTCTCGCCGTCGAGCCAGCCATTCTGCGCCGCTGCCATGATCATCGCGTACTCGCCCGACACCTGATAGGCGAAGGTCGGCACCGCGAAGTGATCCTTCACCCGGCGCAGGATGTCGAGATAGGGCATGCCCGGCTTGACCATGATCATGTCGGCGCCTTCCTGGATGTCGAGTTCGACCTCGCGCAGCGCCTCGTCGGAGTTTCCGAAGTCCATCTGATAGGTGCGCTTGTCGCCGATCAGCGTCGCCGACGAGCCGACCGCGTCACGGAACGGTCCATAGAACGCCGAGGCGTATTTCGCCGCATAGGCCATGATCGACACGTCGCAGCAGCCTGCGGCATCGAGCCCGGCGCGGATTGCGCCGACGCGTCCGTCCATCATGTCGGAAGGCGCGATAATGTCGCAGCCGGCCTCGGCCTCGACCAGCGCCTGCCGCACCAGGACGTCGACCGTTTCGTCGTTCAGGATGACGCCGTCGCAGATCAGGCCGTCGTGGCCATGGCTGGTATAGGGATCGAGCGCGACGTCGCAAAGCAGCCCGATCTGCGGCAGTTCCCGCTTGATCGCCCGGATGGCGCGGCAAACCAGATTGTCCGGATTGAGCGCCTCGCCGCCGTGCTCGTCGCGCAGCGCCGGGTCGGTATAGGGAAACAGCGCGATACACGGGATATTCAGCTTCGCGGCCCGTTCGGCATCGCGGACGGCTTCGTCGACCGACAGCCGCTCAACGCCCGGCATGGATGCAACCGGGACGCGCGTTTTCGTCCCGTCGACCAGAAACAGCGGCCAGATCAGGTCGTCGGTGGTGAGGACATTCTCGCGCACCAGGCGCCGCGCCCAGTCGGCCTTGCGGTTGCGGCGGGGGCGGGTGGTGAGATCGAGCCGGCTGGCGGGGTTCGGCTCGACCGCGACCGGGGCAAGGCGGGCTTCGATCGGGCGCCCATATTTGATTGCCATATTGCCACTCCAATGTGGCGGTCTTTTACCCCTTCCGGATGTGGGCCGCTACGGGTTCCGGCACGGTTGCGGCGCTGTGCGGCTTTCCTCCCGGCGGGATTTGATGCAGGCTATCTCAAGAGTTGTTGTGGGATCGTAATGCGCATTCGGACCCTCGCAGTCGCAGTATTCCTTGGATTGGCGGCGCATTCCGCCGCCGCCAAGGATCTCGCGGCATTGAGCGAGGAGGAGGTCTGGTCGCTACAGCAGCGGCTGCGGGATGCCGGCTGCTTCAAGGCGCCGCTCGACGGCAAAGTCACGGCCACGCTGGCGGAGGCGGTGAAGACCTGCCCGGCCCAGGATCCGGTCCTGCGCATTCAAACCAGCATGCACACCGCGGTGACGTACCGCCTTGCCGTGGACCGCGAGTGCAAGACGCTGGTCACCGGCAGCGAAGACAAGACGGTACGGACCTGGTCGCTGCCGGACGGCAAGCCGCTGCGCACCTATCGATTTCCCATCGGGCCGGGCGACTACGGCAAGGTCTATGCCGTTGCCATCTCTCCGGACGGGCGGCGGATCGTGGCCGGGGGCTGGGACGCCTACTACAACCGGAATGAGAACGGCACCTACCTGATGGACAGCGTGACCGACGGAGCGATCCGGCGGACCGGCTTGTCCGAGGAAGTCATCCATCATCTGGCATTCACGTCCGATGGGACAAAGTACGCCGCCTCGCTCGACGGTAAGAACGGCGTGCGCGTCGTCGACGTGGCGACCGGGCGGGTGCTGATGGCCGATCGCGATTACAGCGAGCGCAGCCGTGGCCTCGCCTTCGGGCCGGACGACACGCTCTACGTGGCGGCTTACGACGGATATCTTCGGCACTACGGACGCGACTTCAAGCGCACGCTGAAGGTGCGCTCGCCGGGCGGCGGGCGGCCGCATTCGATCGCCGTCGATCCGACGGGCAAGCGGGTCGCAGTCGGCTACGACGACGCGCCCACGGTCGAAATCTTCGACGCGGCAACGCTCGAACGTATTGCCGTCGCTGACAACACCGGCATCGAGTACGGCAACCTTCTCGCCGTCGCCTGGTCGTCCGACGGCAAACGGCTGCTCGGCGGCGGGCGCTACCAGCGGCTCTTCGAGGGCCAGTGGCAATATCCGGTGCGGATATGGGATGCCAACGGGCGGCAGTTGAACGAGATCATGGTCGCCGACAATACCATTCTGTCGATGGTGCCGTGTGGCGATGCGGTCTACTACAGTGCCCATGGGCCGGTGTTCGGACGGATCGACCCTTATGCGGGAACGGTGACCAAGCTCGGCGTGCGTCCCATCCCGGATATGCGCGGCAAGCGTGACGATAGCTTCACCGTGTCGCCGGATGGCACAAAGCTGCGCTTTGGGCTCGAGACTTTCGCGACCGATCCAGTTGTCTTTGATCTCGCGGCCGGAACACTGCACGAAGCGCCAAACGCGCTGCCGGACCTGATCAAGCCGAATGTTGCGGGGCTGAAGATCGCCGATTGGCTGCACAGCACGAAACCGACCCTCGACGGCAAACCGCTCACGCTGGCGACGCTCGAAGAATCCCGCAGTGTCGTGATCAGGCCGGATAATAGCGGCTTTGTGCTCGGGGCGGATTGGTCGTTGCGCTCATTTGCCGCCGACGGCAGCCAGCGCTGGCGCATGGACGTTCCGGGCACTGCCTGGGGCGTCAATCTGGCGCGTGACGGCGCGCTGGTGATTGCGGCTTATGCCGACGGTACGATCCGCTGGCATCGCTGGTCGGACGGCAAGGAACTGCTGGCCCTGTTTGTGCACAAGGAAGACAAGCGCTGGGTGGCGTGGACGCCGACCGGCTACTACATGGCCTCGCCCGGCGGAGAAAGCCTGATCGGCTGGCACATCAATCGCGGCTGGGAGCAGCCGGCGGACTTCTTCCCGGCGTCGCGCTTTCCGCGATCGCTTCAACCGCCCCGATATCGTGCGCCTCACGCTGCAGACCCTCGACGAGGACGAGGCGGTCAGGCGCGCCAACAACACCGGCAAGCGCAAGGAGGAGACCAAGCCGCTGGTCGCCGTACTCCCGCCGGTGCTGCGCATCACGAGCCCGGTGGAGGGCACGCACTTTTCCCGGGACGAGGTGACCCTGGGCTACGAACTGCGCTCGCCCTCCGGGCTCAAGGTTGATCGTGTTGAGGTGTTCATCGACGGGCGGCTCCAGCAGGAGCGCGGTGCGATTTCGGCGCCATCCGATGAGGTCAAGGTCAAGCTCCCCGCACAGGATGTCGAAGTGTCGCTGATCGCATGGTCCGGCGACCTTGCGAGCGAGCCGGCGCGCATCAAGATGACCTGGGGCGGACGGCAGCTTACCGGCGAGCAATTGCTCAAGCCCAAGCTCTACGCGCTGGTGGTCGGCGTCAGCAAGCACAATGACAAGGCCTACACGTTACGCTATGCGGCGAAGGATGCGACCGACTTTGCGGCGGCGCTCGAAGCGCAGCGCGGCCTCCTTTACGGCGACGTCACCGTGCGGTTGCTGCGCGACCACGAAGCGACGCGCGATTCGATTGTTGAGGGTCTGGAGTGGCTGGAGAACGAAGTCACCAGCCGGGATGTCGGCGTGGTGTTTCTGGCCGGTCACGGCTGGACCGACGAGAAGAACGCCTACTGGTTTCTGCCGGCGAACGCGACGCCGGACCGCGTGCGCCTGCGCGGCGTGCCGCAGGACGACATCCGGCGGACGTTGCGCAATCTCGCCGGCAAGGCGGTGCTGTTCCTCGATACCTGCCACGCCGGGCAGGCGATGGCGGACACCGCGCTGCGGCGCGGATCGGTCGATATCGACGGAGTGATCAACGACTTCGTCACGGCTGAGAACGGTGTGGTGGTATTTGCCTCCTCGAAAGGCAAGGAAGTGTCGCTCGAGCGTGACGACTGGCAGAACGGCGCCTTCACCAAAGCCGTGGTCGAGGGTCTGCGCGACGGCAGGGCCAACCTGCTCAACACCGGCAAGATCACAGCCTCGATGCTTGACGTGTTCGTGGCGGAGCGGGTCAAGCAGTTGACCGGCGGCCGTCAGCATCCGGTGATGACCAAGCCCGATACTATTCCGGATTTCCCCATCGCCGTCGTGTCCAAGTAGGCACGGGCGCCCTTCGCCAGATGGACTTCGACCTTACCGAAGAACAACGCGCCATCCAGGACACTGCGCGCGCGTTCGCGCGCGAGGAGATGTTACCGTATGCGCGCGACTGGGACGAACGGGAGCACTTCCCGGTCGAGACGCTGCGCCAGGCGGCGGCGCTCGGATTTGCCGGCATCTACGTCGGCGCCGATGTCGGCGGCTCGGCGCTGTCGCGGCTCGATGCCGCTATCATTTTCGAGGAACTGGCGCAGGGCTGCCCCTCGACGGCTGCCTACATCTCCATCCACAACATGGTGGCGTGGATGATCGAGGCTTACGGCAGCGAGGAGCAGCGTCGCCGGTATTTGCCTGCGCTCTGTCGGATGGAGCAATTCGCCAGCTATTGTCTTACCGAACCCGATGCCGGCTCGGACGCCGCAAGCCTCAAGACCCGCGCCACGCGCGAGGGCGATCATTATGTGCTCGACGGCGCCAAGGCGTTCATTTCCGGTGGCGGCGTTTCCGACATCTACGTCGTGATGGCGCGCACCGGCGAAGCTGGTGCACGCGGCATCTCCTGCTTCATCGTCGAGAACGGCACCCCCGGCCTCTCGTTTGGCGCCCAGGAGAAAAAGCTCGGCTGGAGATCGCAGCCGACCGCCATGGTCATGTTGGAGAACTGCCGCGTGCCGGCGGCAAACCGGCTCTCGGCCGAAGGGCAGGGCTTCAAGATCGCCATGAGCGGTCTCGACGGCGGGCGCCTCAACATCGCGGCCTGTTCGCTCGGCGGCGCGCAGTTCTGCCTCGACCGGACCATTGCCTACATGAAGGAGCGGCGCCAGTTCGGCACACGGCTTGCCGATTTTCAGGCGCTCGGCTTTCGTGTGGCTGATTACGCCACTGCCATTGAGGCTGCGCGTTTGCTGTTGTGGCGGGCAGCCGTCGCGGTTGACCGGCGCGAGCCTGGCGCGATCAGACTTGCGGCGCAAGCCAAGCGCCTTGCGACCGATACCGGATTCGAGGTCGTCAACGGCTGCCTGCAGCTTCACGGCGGCTACGGCTATCTGCGCGATCATCCGATCGAACGCGTGTTGCGTGACCTGCGGGTGCATCAAATTCTTGAAGGGACGAACGAGGTGATGCGGTTGATTATAAGCCGCGATCTTCTGGGGAACTAAGCGGCATGCCGGATTTCATCTTGTTGAGCGAGCAGTTGGCGCTGACTACCGCGGCGTTGTTTGCGGGCGCCGCGATCTACATCAATGTTGCCGAGCAGCCGGCACGGCTGTCGCTCGATCACAAGGCGATGCTTGCGCAGTGGAAGCCGAGCTACGCGCGCGGCTTCTCGATGCAGGCGAGTCTTGCGCTCGCTTCGACCATGTTTGGGCTGCTGGCATTCTGGATGACGCGCGATTGGCGCTGGCTCGCCGGCGCTGCGCTGATTTTCGCCAATTGGCCTTACACCTTGTTTGTGATTCTGCCTGTCAACAAGAGCCTCGATGCGACGCTGCCGGATCGCGCCAGCAACGAGTCGCGACGCCTGATCGAGCGCTGGGGCCTGCTCCACGCGGTGCGCAGCGTGCTCGGCGTTGCCGCCACGCTCACCTATCTCTGGGCGATGCACTAACTTGCGGCATCATGTATCCCTAGGCCGATGAATTCCGACGCCGACATCCTGTTCGATCGTTGCGGCACGGCAGGGCTCGTCACCCTCAACCGGCCGCAGGCGCTCAATGCCGTGAGCCACGCGATGGTGCGTGCGCTTGCTGCCAAGCTCGCCGAATGGCAGCACGATCCGGCGGTGACGCGCGTGGTGGTGACGGCGAATGGCGGCCGGGCGTTTTCGGCGGGCGGTGATCTGCGTGGGCTCTACGACCTTGGCCGCGCCGGGCGCTACGATGAGGCGCTCGCGTTCTTCCGCGAAGAATATGCGCTGAACGCCCTGATCAAGCACTATCGCAAGCCGTACGTATCGCTGATCGACGGCATCGTGATGGGCGGCGGGGCCGGCGTCTCAATCCATGGTTCACACCGTGTGGCCGGTGACCGGTTTGCCTTCGCCATGCCGGAAGTCGGCATCGGGTTTTTTCCCGATATCGGTGCGACCTGGTTCCTCACGCACATGCCTGGCGAACTGGGGGTCTATTGCGCACTGACCGGCGATCGGCTCAACGCCGCCGACGGCGTCGGGGCTGGTCTCGCGACTCATCGTGTGGCTACAGCGCGCTTCCCCGAACTCGTCGAGGCGCTGTGTGGCGCCGTTTCGGTGGACGCGATCCTCGCGGCGTTCGCGCAGGGTGCTGGGGAAGGACCGGCGATCGCGCGGCAGGCGGTCATTGACCAGGCCTTTAAAGGCGGCCATGTCGAGGATATTCTCTCTGCGCTTGACCGGGAGGCGGCGGCGGGGGGTGCTGACGCGGATTTCGCCCGCTCGGCCGCCGCCTTGATGCGCACCAAATCTCCGCTCAGCCTCAAGATTACACTCAGGCAACTGCGGCTTGGCGTATCGTGCGAATTCGACGATTGCATTCGCACGGAATTCCGCATTGTCTCGCGCGTCGTACATGGACACGACCTCTATGAAGGGATCAGGGCGGTGATCATTGACAAGGACCAGGCCCCACGCTGGCAGCCCGCCACGCTGGCGGCCGTGAGCGATGCCGATGTCGAGCGGCATTTCGCGCCGATCGAGAACGAGCTTCAGTTGCCATGACGGACGCCAAACAGGTGCGGACGCTGGAGCCGGTCCATGCCGGTGAGGAGGATGAGGGCAGGGGCGCTGTAAGGTGGCCGTATTGGCTCGTCGTCTTCCTGCGCGTGATGGCCGGGCTGTCGCTGCTCAAGGGGCTCTATCATTGGGCGGTGGTCTGCGGGATGGATGCGCCGGGCCACACCGGGTTTGATTCTTACGCACTGCCGTATCAGATCGCGACCGCGTTCTTCGCGGTGATCGATCTGGTGGCGGCAGTCGGCCTGTGGCTGGCTGCGCCTTGGGGCGCCGTGATCTGGCTGACGTCGGTCATCTCGATGATAGCGGTCGAGTTGTTGTTTCCGCAGGTCTATGGCGGCAGCATGGTCGTTACCGTGATCGAGGTCATGCTGCTCGGTACGTATCTCTTTTTGGCTATCATGGCCGCGCGGTCGCAGCCATCGTAGCGCCGGTTCGCCGGACAGGTTGCGATGACAGGAATCGAAGCGGAGGAATGCCATGGCGACAATCGCATTCATCGGGCTCGGCAATATGGGGTTGCCGATGGCGGAGAATCTGATCAAGGCCGGGCATACGGTGCGCGGCTTCGACGTCACCAAGGCCGCGGCCGATAATCTGGCCGCAGCAGGCGGTTCGGTGGCTGACACGCTGGCCGGTGCGTGCAGCGATGCCGAGATCGTCATCACCATGCTGCCGGCCGGCGAACACGTGCGCGACGTCTATCTCAGCGCCCACGGCGTGCTTGCGTCGGTGAAAGACGGCACACTGCTGATCGACTCCTCGACCATCGACGTGGCGAGCGCGCGCGCGGTCGCGGCGGCTGCCGAACAGCGCGGCCTCGCGATGGTCGATGCGCCGGTGTCGGGCGGAGTCACTGGCGCGCAGGCCGGCACGCTCACCTTCATGGTCGGCGGCGCGGATGCCGCTTTCGCGCGGGCGCAGCCGATTCTGGAAGCCATGGGCAAAACCGTCGTCCATGCCGGCGGGGCAGGGACCGGCCAGGCAGCGAAGATCTGCAACAACATGGTGCTGGGCGCTTCGATGATCGTGGTGTCGGAGGCGTTTCTGCTGGCCGAGAAGCTCGGCCTCGACGCGCAGAAGCTGTTCGACATTGCGTCGAAATCGTCCGGCCAGTGCTGGTCGATGACGAGCTACTGTCCGGTGCCGGGACCGGTGCCGGCGTCACCGGCCAACCGCGACTATAAAGCTGGTTTCACCGCCGCGATGATGCTCAAGGATCTCAAGCTCGCGCAGGAGGCCGCGAAGGCCTCGCACGCCCGGACGCCGCTCGGAGCAGGGGCCGCCGCGGTCTATGAGCAGTTCGTGGAAAGCGGCGACAGCGGTGTGGATTTCTCCGGCATCATCCGGTTTTTGCGCGGGACATGATGCGCGCGGTCCATGTGTTGCTTTGAGCTGGCGTGCGAAATTCGCTAGGATGATCGCGCGTCAGTGCACAATGATCGTCGTGATGTTCGATCGAATTCCGGTGCTTCACACCATAAGGTAGGATTTGCCAGCGTGCTGCTGACACCAAGCCCGCTTGCATCCGGCGCGGGCAACATCGCGGTCGACGAGGAGAGCGTCTTGCTCGTTGTCGACGTGCAATACTCTTTTCTGCCGGGCGGCAGCTTAGCGGTGAAGGATGGCGATCAGGTTATTCCCATCGTCAACCGTGTGGCGAAGAAATTCGCGCACGTGGTGCTCACCCAGGACTGGCACACGCCGGGTCACATCTCGTTCGCGTCGACACACGCCGGCACGGTGCCGTTCGAGGTCATCAAGCTACCCTACGGCGATCAGGTGCTGTGGCCCGATCACTGTATTCAGGGGACAGCCGGGCGCCGAAATTTCCAAAGACATCTCCATCCCGCACGCCGAGCTCATCGTGCGCAAAGGCTTCCACAAGAATGTCGACAGCTACTCGGCGTTCGTCGAAGCCGACCAGAAGACGCCGACGGGGTTGGGCGGTTACTTGAAAGAGCGCGGGCTCACACGGGTGTTCGTCGCCGGTCTTGCGACCGACTTCTGTGTCGCCTGGACAGCGATGGATGCACGGCGCGCCGGTTTCGAGACGTTCGTGCTCGATGATGCTTCGCGGGGAATCGACAACCGCGGATCGCTTGCGGCCGCATGGACCGCGATGGAGAAGGCGGGCGTCAAGAAGATCAAATCCGACGATCTTGCCGGGTGATAGCCCAAAAACGATGGAGCGCGGTGCGGTTCATCCTGGTCAACGCGCGGTAAATTTCACCGCGACAAATCGATGATCAATCAAGCATTCACCGTGGCAAATAAACCCTATCTTTATTGTGTTGTTTAAGCCGATTTTAGACCCTGCGGCCTAATGTAGTGCACAGAGCGGGGGAAACAGGGCCTCGCCAAAACAATACAACGACAAAACACAGGAAGGCGTCAGCGTCATGATGAAAGCCGTTGCCAAGACGGTGGAGCCGGCCGAGCGCGAAGTTCGGTTCGACAGCATCCGCCCGCTCTATCTCGAAGCCTTGACCTTGGTCGAACGGCTGCATCGCCGCCTGCTCGACGTCATCAAGGACGAGTTCGATCGCCGCAGCCGCGCCGACATCAACTCGGTACAGGCGCTGCTGCTCTACAATATCGGCGAGAAGGAGTTGACCGCGGGCGAGCTGCGCACGCGCGGCTACTATCTTGGCTCCAACGTCTCGTACAACCTGAAGAAGCTTGTCGAGATGGGCTTCCTCGATCATCAGCGTTCGCGCGTCGATCGCCGTTCGGTGCGCATCAAGCTCACCGACAAGGGCCGCGAAGTGCGCGACATCGTCGACACGCTTTATCAGAAGCATGTGCGGACGGTGGAACAGGTCGGCGGCATCAATTCCGAGGAATTCGCGACCCTTAACAAGTCGCTGCACCGCCTCGAGCGGTTCTGGACCGACCAGATCCTCTATCGGCTCTAATTCGCACCACGGGGGACGGGCCTTGTCTGGGCGCAGGTCGGCAATTGCCGGCTTGCGCCTTTTTTTGTTGGAATAGGCGGCGGGGCGCGGGGGTTGGTGTCCCCACCCGTTCATGGTAAGTTTCTGGTCGGGGTGGCGATTTCGAGTAATGTTGAGACTATGGCTGATCGGAGCCATCGCGGGGACGCACAGATCAACCGGCGGAGCGTGCTTCGTCAGCTTGCGGGCGGCGTTGCCGGTGCTGCATTCGCGCAACAGGCGCTTGCCGCCGAAGACCCTATCCTGCAGGCGCTGATCCGGGAAAACCAGCACAACGATTTCGGTCAGGGATTTGATTCCGCCTCCCGCACCATCGTGATGCCGAAGTCGTCGCTGCCGACGCTGTCGCCCGCGACCGCGCAAGCGACCGAACGGGCGGCCGCGCAATACGAAGCATCCTGAGCCGCGGCGGCTGGCCGGCGGTACCGCAGGTGCAGGGGCTGCGTGTGGGTCATCGGCACGGCAGCGTCGTCCCGTTGCGCCAGCGCCTGATCGCGGCGGGCGACCTCAGCGCCTCATCCGGCTCGAGCGACATCTTCGATTCCTATGTTGAGGCCGGCGTGCGCCGCTTTCAGGCGCGTCATGGCATCAGCGCCGATGGCATGGTGCGCGAGCAAACCTTCAAGGCGCTCAACGTGCCGGCCGCGGCGCGGGTCGCGCAGCTCAAGACCAATGTGACGCGGCTGCGGACCTTCAGCGCGAATCTCGACGCCGCGCTTCGTCACCTGCAACATTCCCGCCGCGCAGATCGAAGCGATCGAGAACGGCGTTTGCGTGTCGCGTCATATCGGCGTCGTCGGCAAGCCGGACCGGCCGTCGCCGGAGCTCAACAGCCGCATCGTCGAGGTCAATTTCAATCCGTATTGGACGGTGCCGGTCTCGATCGTCCGGCGCGATCTCATTCCGAAGATGCAGAGCGAGCCCGACTATCTCACCCGCAATCGCATCCGCATCTTCGACCGCAAAAACCACGAGCTGCAGCCGACCGACGTCAACTGGGAGACGCAGGAGGCGGTGAACTACCAGTTCAAGCAGGATCCGGGCGAACTGAATTCGTTGGGCGCGATCAAGATCAATTTTCCCAACGCGCACCAAGTCTACATGCACGACACGCCGCTGAAGAATCTGTTCGGCGAAGACTTCCGGTTTCATTCCTCCGGCTGCGTGCGCATCCAGAATGTGCGTGAACTGGTGTACTGGCTGCTCTCCGACACGGTAGGCTGGCCGCGGGTTGAGATCGACCGGGTCATCAAATCGGCGGAGCGCAAGGACGCCAGGCTGGCAAAGCCGGTGCCGCTGCACTGGGTCTATGTCACCGCCTGGGCGACCGCCGACGGCGTGGTGCAGTTCCGCGACGATATCTACGAGCGGGACGGGCTCGATGGGCCGGTCGCTGCGACTTCGCCCGGGTAGCCTGTCGGCGCCGGGCATCGCGGGCCGGCGATCCTTCCCTCTATACTGCCGAACATAAAATTGCGGCCGGGTTGAAACGGCCGACGCCCGGATCATGGAGGATGCGCATGAATGCCGTCAGGGCACTGTTGTTTGTTGTGTTGTGGGTTATCGTCCCTGCCGTTGCGTTGGCGCAGGCGCCCACCGACTTCCCGTCGCGACCGGTCAAGTTCGTCGTGCCGTTCGCGGCCGGCGGGCCGACCGATGTGGTTGCGCGCATTCTGGCCGACCTGCTCTCCGCGCGCTGGAACGGCCAGTCGGTGGTGATCGAAAATCGGCCGGGCGCCGGCACCATCGTGGCCACGGCGGCCGTCGCCAAGGCGCCGCCCGATGGCTACACGCTGCTGGTCGCCACCAACTCGCTGCTGATCAATCCGGCGATCGGCCAGAAGCTGCCCTACGATACCGAGAAGGACTTTGCCGCCGTGAGCATGGTGGCGACGCAGCCGGTGGCGCTGGTCGCCAACAATTCGTTTCCGGCCAATACGCTTGCCGAGGTCGTGGCGGTCGCGAAGAAGAGCACGACACCGCTGAACTACACCTCGCCCGGTCCGCGCGGCGTGGGTCACCTCGCGGGCGAGATGCTCAAGCAGCGTGCCGGCATCGCGATGACGCACATCAACTACAACGGCAGTGCGCCGGCCTTGACCGACGTGATCGCCGGCCGCGTGCCGCTGATGTTCGACATCTGGCACTCGGCGCGGCGCTATCTCGGCTCCGGCGGGCTCAAGTTGATCGCCGGCGCCGGGCTCCAGCGTCTGCCCGATGCGCCGCAGGTGCCGACCATCGCGGAGACCTATCCGGGCTTCGACGCGGTCGCGTTCAACGCCATGGTCACGGCCGCGGGCGTGCCGGCGCCCGTGCTCGACAAGCTGTCGGCTGAAATCCGTGCCGTGGTGAATTCGCCGGAGTTCGCGGAGAAGACCCGCAACCTCGGCATCACGCCGCTGGGCAACACGCCGCAAGAGCTCGACGCCTGGATGCGGGCGCAGATCGCCCGTTGGAAGGAGATCGCGGCGGCGGCCAATATCAAAGCGGATTAGCGATCAGGTATCGAGGTTTGATCCGCAAGCCGGGCGCTGCCGGGGAGGGCAAATTGTAGCGGACGACATGCCGGTCGCTTAACGTCGTACCGTCATGATTTGCGTTTATTGAACAATCCGAAATCCGCACGGGAGAGCAACGATGAAATCCTTGCTCCTCGCATTGATGCTTGTTGGCGCCACGGCAACTGCCGCGTTCGCGCAAGACGCCATTCCCGATCTCAAGGGCACCTGGACCGGGAAGGGCAAATCGGTCGTCTTCGGCAAGAATCTCTATCATCCCGGTTCGCAGACCGCCTCGGCGCCGCCGCGCGTGCGCGACATCGAGGCGACCCACACCGTCGAGGGTCAGGATGGCCGCGTCGCCTGGGGGCATTCTTCGTCGACGGTCGCCGACACCAAGGAGCCGTTTGCCTGGGCGATTGCGAGCGACAACAAGTCGATCGTCGGCGCCGACATGGACGGCTACTTCCGGATCACGCTGATTTCGCCCGACCGCATGGAGAAGTGCTACGCGCACAACGGCACCAGCCCGACCCATTCGGTGGTGGCGACGTGCTACGTCATGAACCGGGTGAAGAAGTAGACGTCATCCGCGCGATGGCGAAAAGCACAAGGCCTGATCCGAGGCACGCCGGAACCGCGGCCCAGAGCCAAGGCTCGTTTCCGGTCGCGACGTAGATCGCCACCGCGCCGACCCCGGCAGCGGCGCCGACCGCAAGAATGGCCAGCGCCCATCCGGGGCTCACGGTGCCCGAGGCGTCGCCTGCGCGTCCCATGAGCGGCCCCAGGATGAGGGGTACAAACGAAAGCTGTGCGCAGCAGAAGGCGAACAGCAAAGCGAGGAACGCGCTGCTGGTGAAGCTGATCTTGAGATAGGCGTCCGCCAGGCAAGAGGTTGCCACGACCACGACGAGGAGCCCGACTCCACTCGCGAGGGTCGCGCCGCTGCTTCGCTGATGCTTCCGACGATCCCAGGTCCGGCCAGAATGCCGGCACGATGTCGTAGCGGATAGCGCAGAGGCTCGCCGAGAACGCCGCGCTCATCGTCGACAGCGCCAGCGCAAGCGCGCCGACCAGCAGCAACGATAGAGCGCAGTCCGCCACCAGATTGTTCTGCGCGGCCAATCGCAGAATGAACGCCGGGATAACCGTCCGCGGTATCGCCCGGCACTGCGGCGGCGACGACCGCGATGGTGCCGAACATGCACATGAACAGCAGCATCAGCGCACTCTCGACGGCGTAGATGCGGAAGAAATCTGAGAAATGCCGCGGGCCGCTGGCTCGGCTCGACGGCGCTTTTCTCGAAGGCCGCGATCCGTTGCCAGTTCGTGATGTCGACAAGCGGATAGAACAATGGGAGCAGAACGAGAGCCGCCAGCCGATCGTCGGACATCCGCGTTCCAGCGGTTAGCGCGGCGGCGCTTTCGTGCATCACAGCAGCGGGCCCTTCGGCGAACATCTCCATCAGCGCCAGGACGATCACCAGAACGACGAGCACGGAGATGCAGAAATTGAGAATTTTTTCAAACCGCCGGAACAGGTTGACGCCCCGACGCCCGCGCCGCGAATCAACTGCTTCGGAATTCGTCGCGCGCACCGGGCTGGTATCGACGTAGCGGGAGCGGCGATAGCAAATCAGCACCAGACAAAAGACCGCCACCCAGGCGACGGCCAATGTGCCTTGGGGTGGCATCGGCCGGAGCGCAGAGATCTGCAGATAGAGCAACAGCGCGCTCGCGCCGAACAGGCCGAGATACAGCATGCCCAGTTGGGCCTGGTTGGAGCGCATGACTCCGGAATTGCCGGACGTCAACGTGTACACCGCCACCAGGACGAACATGACGACGATCAGTGCCGGCGTGGAGGCGGCGTGAGCCGGCAGCACCGGCTTGAATACGGTCGCAATGCCGATCGCACCGCCGGTCATGAGGGCGACGAGGGAAAAGATCGTCAAGCCTGACGCCAGCAGGCGGACTCGCGGATCGTTGCCGTGCCGGCACGCCATAAATTCGTGCACTGTGACCGATCTGTCACGGCTCAACGCATTATTCAAAAAGGCCAGCATTGGGCGGCGCAGGACATACATCAGGCCCACACCCAGGCCAAAGAAAACCGAGATGATGATCGCCGGCCAGAAGTCGCCGCTCGCGCCCCAGGCAAAGAGCGGGCCGAATGTCGCCATCTTTAAGGCGTACGCGATCGATGAGTTTTGTATCACCCCGGGCGGGGTGTGTTCGGACGAGACGAAGTAATCCTGCGCACGCGGATAGGCTTGGCTGTCGCAGGAGGTACACGGGGACGAGATAGAGTCCGAGGGAAATCAGGGGGACTACTAAGACAAGGGACATACGGTTCTCGATGTTCGCCAGCTCACGGGCGCGACCGCGCGATTGTGCGGAAGAACCCGACCGAGAGCAACGGACGACAGAACCGAGGCGAGGTCGATGCCGCTCCTGACAACAGAGCCGGAAGGGCTGAGGGGGCGGGCACTCGCTGCAACGGGACAGGGGCGGGGGCTGAAATGATCACACGGGGCAAAGACCGGGACAGCCGAGCGGTTGCGGCGACTGGGAGCGCGGTACGCGCGAGCGGCGCGCGCTCGCTGTTCGGCTTTCAGGTATCACGCGGGATGCGCGGCGCTCGTCTTGGCGGCCGCCATGTTGTGGAGCGCTGCCGCGAGCGCGGCGGAGCCCAAGGTGCTGCTCTTCCGGGGCTGGTTCGGCGTGTTCTCGACCGGCCTCGATACCCTCGCCAAGGAACTGAAGGCGAAGGGCATCGACGCCGAGGTCGCGAGCCATCTCTCCTGGTCGACAGCCGTATCGGACATTCTCAAGGCGCGGGCCGAGGGCAAGACCGGGCCACTCGTCCTGGTCGGGCATTCGCAGGGCGCGAACAACGTGATCGAGATGGCGCAGTCGCTCTCGATCGCACAACGTTCCGGTCGACCTGCTGGTGACGCTCGCGCCGTTCATGCAGAATCCGGTCCCGGCCAATGTGCTGCACGCCATCAACTACTATCAATCGCCCGGCTGGGGGGCGCCGCTGACGACAGCCCCGGGCTTCCACGGCAAGCTCACCAACAACGATATGGCGAGCGATTTGACCGTATTCCATATCACCATCGACAAGAGCACCAAGATCCAGGGCGAGATTGAGCGTGAGATCATGGCGCTGCAAACGAAAGAGGTGGCGGGCGCCGTCGCCGCTCCGCGCAATTCACCCGCCGCGCGCTCGCGATAGCCGGTGGGCCCGCGTTGCGCGAGGCACCGGGCGCTGATGTTCTTACGCCGCCGCCGGTTGCTCCTTGCGCACCAGCTTCCTGGCAACTGCCGCCAGCGTCAGGCCCTGTACCACGATGGAGAAGACGGCGACCGAATAGGTCGCGGCCAGGATGATTGGGCGCTCGGGAACGTCGGGGAGCGACAGTGCGAGCGCGATCGAAATGCCGCCGCGAATGCCGCCCCAGGTCAAGACCGCGATCGTGCCGCGCACAAAATGCGTGAACGGCATCAACGCCAGCACGGGAAGGGCGACCGCCAGAAGGCGTGCCGCCAGGACGATCGGAATGACCGCGAGCGCAACCTCCATGTGACTCACGTCGAACTGCAAGAGCAGAACTTCCAAGCCGATCATCAGAAACAGAACAGAATTGAGGATTTCGTCCACCAGCGTCCAGAACGCGTACAGGTAGTTGCGCGTCGTTTCGCTCATCGCTTCCTTCTTGCCGCGATTGCCGATGATCAGTCCCGCGACGACCACCGCGATCGGGCCGCTGAGATGAAGGCTGCTGGCAAGGGTGTATGAGCCGGTGACGAGCGCGAGCGAAATCAGCACCTCTATTCCGTATTCGTCGATCATCCGCATGGCGCGATAGGCGATATAGCCGGTGACGAGACCTAGGACAGCACCACCGAGCGCTTCGACGAAGAACAGGTGGGCGACATGCGTCACGGTCAAAGCTGATTCGTCCTGTCCGCCGACGGCAATCGAAAGCAGGATGGCGAACAGCACCACGCCGACACCGTCATTGAACAGCGACTCGCCGATCATGTCGGTTTCCAGAGTCTGCGGCACCGCGACAGCCTTCAGCGTGCTGAGCACCGCGACCGGGTCGGTCGGACTGATCAGCGCGCCGAACACCAGCGCCCAGATGAATGGGATCGGCACGCCCAGGAGGCGGCTCATCCACCACACACCAAGCGCGACAATCACCGTTGATATGACGACGCCGATCGTCGCCATGCAGCCGACGATCAAGCTTCGATTGTGCAGCTTGGAAAAATCGACGTGCAGCGCGCCGGCAAAAAGAAGGAAGGCGAGCATTCCGTCGAGCAGGGCCAGGGAAAAATCGATGCTGCGCACGTTGTCGGTGAGTTGATGAAAGATCGTGACCTGCGGAAATGCGAATTCGAATCCCACCAGTACCAGGGACGCGAGCAGGCCCATGACGAGGAGCCCGATCGTATTCGGCAGTTTGAACACCTTGTGGTTGGTCCAGGCGAACACCGCCGTAATCGTGAGCAATACCGCTACGGTTTGAAACAATGACAGCAAGGTTCGAACTCCCATCAAGGGTTGGCGTTCAAACAATCATTTGCAAAACACGGGCTCGTTTGCAAAACGCAGGCTCGTTGGCAAACCGGAGGCCACCAGCGTCTGCCCTCAGAACCTGCACAATTCGTAAGCTCCCGCCAGCGCCTTTTCCTTAGTGCGCTAGCGAAACTTTGTCGGCCAACTCGCGTGCGCGTTGAAGTTCATAGGGAAGCTTGAGGGCAGATTCCGCTCGCGCCAGGGCAAGCTTGGAATGACGGCGGGACGCGCGCGCGAGCGCTTCATTTCCGGTCGATGACAGGGATATGAATGCCTTTTGCAACCTGATGACGACCTCCAGCGTGCCGGCGCCATCGCGTGAGATCGCCGTGAACGCGTCATCGAACATTTCATCCGCGGTCAACGTCGGTACCCGAACCCGATCATACTCGATGTCCTCCGCATCCTTGCCGTCCGGGCGCGGGGAGGCCCAGAGTGCAAACAGCCGCACGAACGTACCGATGATGTCGATGGCCGTTCCGGGATCGTTGACGGCCGGCGACAGTGCACGTCCGGCGATTTCCGACAGCGCGATCAGACCGAAGCGCGGATCCTCGTCATAGGTTCGCCGCTGGTCGATCAGGAACGCGTCCTTGATCGGGGTAGAATCGAACTCTGGAGGAATTCCACCGCCGGCATCCTTGATGAATGCAACCGCGCGGCCAGGAGCGACAAAGGTGCCGGGAACCGCCGCCACCGTGACAATGGATTTGTACTTCTCCGCGCAGCTTTGCAGCGCGGAAACATTGATGTGCTGAACGTAGCCGATGGCGTCGACGAAAATCGGATCGCCGGCATCGGTCTCGTCGGTGATCGGCTGCGCGCCCAGATTTGGATGTTGGCGACGCCGCTCGATCGCGTTTTCAGCGGCCCTTTCAACCTGCTCGATGGTCGTGCCCAGCCGCCCAAGCCGGGCGATCTGATCGACCCAGCGGATGAAGGTCAAGACCACCCATACGAGCACCGCGATTGTCATCACGAATACCAGAAAGAGACCGGTCCGCCCGTAGAACCCGGTCTTGATCGCAATCAGCGCGATCACGCTGAAGATGAACGCGGCGA
Organism: uncultured Alphaproteobacteria bacterium; assembly: GCA_963756715.1. GTDB lineage: Bacteria > Pseudomonadota > Alphaproteobacteria > Rhizobiales > Xanthobacteraceae > VAZQ01. The sequence continues at coordinate 153,830 of CAVWOV010000015.1, read as the reverse complement.
TGAATGTCGACAGCGCGGTCTTCGACATGTCATCCGAGATCACTAGTAGAAACGCGCGCGGGGTGGCACTGTTGCTGACAGATGCGTAGGCCGACACCATCGATCCAACGGCAAATGTTGCAACCCCGAGCATGCTGGCGGCGATGATCGAGAGCAGTTTTTCGACGGTATCATGGTCGATCTTCGGGACCAGGTCTCCCAGTCCGAGATTATCTGCGGCCGTCGCCGCGAAGGCGGCCAGCACCGCTAAGAGCGAAAACACCAGCGGACGTACCCAAAGCTTCTCGCTCAGCCGCCTGAACAGGAACTGAAGTTTGGAGTTCACGCGCGAACCTCTCCCAGCTTTCGTGATGCTGCCGGCCACGGCGCATCGAGAGCAGCTTATAGCTGCCCATGGGAGTAACGCGCATAGTCTTCCACGAAGCTGCGGCCACTTGTCCCGTTGGAGGCAATGCGGATGCGCCCCGGCTCGTCGTAAGAGCGAGGATCAGTACCGTACGAGAACATCTAATGTCGTGGTGGCTCCGGGGCGGAACATGAGCGCACCTGCTTGTGGAGATCGAGCCGGCCAGCATCACGGCTGTGGGAGCAACACCGCTTGGATGGCAGACGGAACTACAATAGCGCGACGCTGGCCTTCGCGATCTGCGTCAGCGGTAACGGCCGTAGTGCCGGTAGCCGCCACGATACGGTCCATAGCCGCGGGCGGCGTAGGGCCGGTAGCGGTAGCCGCCGCCATAGTAGTACGGTCGGTAATAGGGGCGGGGCACCACCGCGACCGCAGGCGGGCCGTAGTAAGGATAAACCGGCGGATAGGCATAGACCGGCGCCGGCGGCCGGACGATGTAACCTTGCTCTACCGGTGGCTCGTAATACTCCTGCTCGCCGTAATACTGTTGCGGCGGCGCGGCGGGAACGGCAAAGTCCGCAGCCATCGCCACGCCCGCTCCCACGCAGCCGAATGCGATTGCTCCGACGGCTGCAGCGGCCGTCCGCCTCGCGAAGTCACGCATTTTCCTTGCCCTCTCTTGCGTCAGCCCGCCGCGCGGGGACCGAACAGATTTGACGCAATTGCGGCGGCAAAATTAAAGCGGGCGGAAGGCATATTTGGGTGATCTTGCATAACAAACGTTCAGAATTGTCGCCTGCGGTTTCGTTCATCGGCACACTCGCGGGATGAGACGACCTGCGAAGCCTATCCCGCCGGTGGCGGCACCGTTGATGAGTTCGCCGAACGTTCACTGTCGAACCTTTGGAGCAAAAACCGAGGAGAGACGGCATGACAAAGAAGCCGACGCTGAAAGAACGAATCGACCAGTTGCCGGATTTGCCCGTTGAGACGTTCGAGGTCGCGGGCCAACTCGGCTACGCCGACAACGTTCCGGTCGTGACCATCCGGCCGCACAAGTTTCCCGAGCCGGCAAAGCCACCTGGTCCGCTTGCGGCCATCAACAAGAGCGATGCCGCGCTCCGGAAGTATTGGACCCAGGTCACGTATCCGCGCGTCATCTGTCATCGTCCGGATGAGGTGTTCGCCGACCATGACGCGCTGTTCGTCGAGCAAGGATCACGCGACTCCGACGGGCCGAATGCCGACGTGGCCGCAATCGCGAAGCGCGAGCGATTCTACAAGCTGACGAAATTGAAGGGCGCGAAATTGACGACGCCGTTTTGGTGCGGCGTGAAATACGGCCCTTGGCTCGCGATCGTCGTTGAGCAGGAATCCTGCATTTCGGGTGCGCCCAGCCACTGGCAATTGGCAATCGTGGAGATGCCGCAGGTCACGTTGAGTTGGTACGGCCAGTGGGAGGACATTCCGTCCTACCCCTTGTTGACCGTGATCATGGGCGATCTCGCCCTGTTCGGTCAGTCGGTCCAGTGCTGCCCGGGATACAAGTACTGCCCGACGACAATGTCTTGTATCCCGAACGCCGTTCCGTGTCCGGACATCGTGCCCGCGTGACAGGCTGAGACCTGCGCCGTCCGCCGCACGGTGGTTACGTCTCCGGTCTTCCAGCGCGACCCCCCGCTCCGCGCGTCAACGCTGCCGGGACAGTCTCGCGCATACCGTTCGGGGCGAAGCGCCGGTCTCGCTGTAGCAATAATCCAGCGTGTTCTGATCGACGAGCGCAAACATGTAGGTGCCTTCGTCGTCCGATCCCATCATCAGCTTGCCGCCGGGCGTGAAGGCGCCCCAGAGCGGCTCCTCCTCGTCGCCGGTGGCATTGGAGCGCTTCAGCCGCCCGGTAAACGTCATCCCTTGTTGTTCAGTGATGATCAGGGTCGCGAGGCCGGCGCGTCGTCCTTCCACTTTCGCTATTCGATCCCGCTGGCCGGTCCAGGTGCCGACCAGGGATAACGAATCTTGGCTAAACACCGGTGTTGAACCGAGGACGGCGAGCATAGCGGCGCACACAAGAGTCTTCATGTTTCACTCCATGATTTCCGCATCAAACATCCCACACTACAAGTAAGGCGGAGGTTACCCGTTTCGCAATTATTAGGCCTATCGCGACCGGTGGATTCGTTGCATCTACTGAAATCGACGGAACGGGAGTGCCCGCGGCTGTTCCGAAGGCTTTGCCCGACCGGCAGCGGCCTCGCCCATCCAATCGATCACGCAGCCGTCGCGACGATTGTCGTCCGGCCGGGACACGACGGCGCGGTCCCGTAGGCTATTGTGGCGCTTTGCAACGCTGGCGGATGCCGGTCCCTGACTTCGCGGACGAAAGACAATATGACATAAACGAAATTCAGATGCGGACGGAGCACAAACGTGAGCCGGACCGCAACAGAGCACGTTCATGAATCGATGGACATTGATGGTTGTGACGATGGGGATCGCGATGGGTGTTTCGGAAGGCGAGGCGATGACGCAGGATGCGCGCGTGGGTGCGGCGATCGACGCAAGCTTGCGTGCGGCGGTGGAACGCAAGGACGTGCCTGGCGTGGTCGCGCTGGTCACAGACAGCCAGGGTGTGCTGTATCAGGGCGCTTTCGGGGTCACGGACGTAGCCAGCGGCCGCCCGCTCACGGCCGATGCGCTGTTCCGCATCGCCTCGATGACCAAGGCGATCACGTCGGTTGCGGCCATGCAACTCATCGAGCAGGGCCGCATGGGATTAGACGATCCGGGCGAAAAATATCTGCCGGAACTCGCGCACCTGAAGGTGATCGAATCGTTCAATGCGGCGACCGGCGATTACAAGCTGCGACCGGTGGCGAAGCCGCCGACGGTCAGGCATTTCCTCACCCACACGTCTGGGCTTGCCTATCCCTTCACCAGCGCGATCTGGCGCGATTTCAAGCCGCGCGACGGCGAACAGTTCGCATTCGGCGGGCCGCTGCTGTTCGATCCGGGCGAGCGCTGGCAGTACAGCACGAGCACCGATGTGGTCGGCAGGCTGGTCGAGGAACTCTCCGGGCAAAAGCTTGAGGATTACTTCCGCGAGCACATCTTCACGCCGCTCAAGATGACCGATACCTCCTACAACGTGCCGCAGGATAAGGCCGCACGCCTTGTGCCCGCGCAGCAGCGCGCCGGCGACAGGATGGATGGCGCAATCGTGCTGCAGTCGCCGCAGCCGGGTCTGACATTCCCGGCGCCGATCGGCGGCGGCGGTCTCGCCTCGACCGCGGGCGACTACGGTCGCTTTCTGCGCATGCTGCTCAACGGTGGTGAGCTCGATGGCGCCCGCGTGCTCAAGCCCGAGACCGTGGCACTGATGGGCCAGAACCATATCGGCGCCGTCTCGGTGCCGGCGCTCAAGAGCGCGCTGCCGCGCAGCGCCGATTTCACCTTCATCGCCGATGGCCGCGACAAGTGGGGCCTCGGTTTTTTGATCACGACCGACCAGGTGCCCGGCAAACGCTCGCCCGGGAGTCTCAGCTGGGGCGGCATCAACAACACCTACTTCTGGCTCGATCCGGCCCGCGGCATCGCCGGCGTGATCATGATGCAATATCTGCCGTTCGCCGACGCCAAGGCGCTCGCGGTCTACGATGCGTTCGAGCGCGGCGCTTATCAGTTCGTGACCGCCACACGGTAGGTGCTGGCGAATTTCATTAAAGCTTTAATCGATCCCGCAAATCGCCGGTCACCGGTTGTCGGCTAGAAATTCCGCCGGGACGGTCGGGCCAGCGCGCACGGCCAACACTGCTTGGCGGCCACTGATCGATGTTCGATTTCCACACGCTGTTTGTCGTGACGATGTTCATTCTGGCGGTGGCCGGAGTGCTGCTGCTGTTTGCGTGGCGGCAGAATCCCGCGATCATGGCGCTGGGCCTGTGGGGGTCGGCCTACCTCATGGGCAGCGCCGCGATGGCGTTCTTCCTGATGGCCGGCCTGTCGCCCGACGTCTCCTCGCCGCTCACCATGGCCTACGTGCTCTGGATCACCGCACACGGCATCATGTGGACGGCGGCGCGCAGCTTCGAGAGCCACCGCACGCCGCTCCTTTGGACGCTGGCGGGCGCGCTGATCTTCATCGCCGCTTGTCAGTTGGAAAGCTTCTATAACTCGCCGGCAGCCCGCATGATGTTCTCGAGCGGGGCGGTCGGCACCTACCTCATACTCTGCGCCCTGGAGATATGGCGTGGCAGCGACCGTGAACTGATGTCGCGCTGGCCGGCGATCATCCTGCTGCTGGTGAATGGCGGCATGTTTCTGGGGCGCGTCGCGTTCGTCCATACCATGCCGTATCCCGCCGGCGTGCTGCCCGCCGACCCGGGCTGGTTTCCGGCCGGGGTGTTCGAGCTGTTGTTCTTCACCTTCGGCATGTCGGTGCTGCTGGTGAACATGGCGAAAGAGCGCGCGGAACTGCAGCAGCGCCAGCACTCGCTGCGCGATCCGCTGACCGGCATCGCCAATCGCCGCGCCTTCTTTGAGCAGGGCGAGAAGCTGCTTCGGCGGACCTCCGCCGACGGCTATCCGTCGGCGCTGCTGCTGTTCGATCTCGACCGCTTCAAGGAAGTCAACGACACGTTCGGCCACCAGGCCGGCGACCGCGTGCTGTCGGAATTCTGCCGGGTGGCGCAACCGGTGTTGCGGCCCGGCGATCTGTTCGGCCGGTTCGGCGGCGAGGAATTCGGCTGCCTGATCGCGGCGGTGTCGATCGGCGAAGCGCTCGCGGTGGCGGAGCGCATCCGCATCGCGTTTGCCGCCGCTCCACTTGATCTCGGACTCGAACAGCGGCAGGTGACGGTAAGCGTCGGCGTGGCGATGTCGAACGAGACCGGGCGCGGCCTCCAGGCGCTGTTCGCGGCCGCCGACCGCGCGCTTTATCGCGCCAAGTCGAAGGGCCGCGATCGCGTCGAGGCCGAGCGCAAGCCGCTGCAGGTCGTCACGCCGGCCGGCGCCATCGCGGGGTAGTCTCGTCCCAAAAGATCGCGAGCGGGCACCACGCGACTTGCCGTTCCCACGCGCAAGCGTTACTTCGGAACGATGTCACGGATAAAGTCCGTCTTGATTGTCGGTGGCGGCATCGGCGGCCTCACGCTGGCCGCTGCGCTCGGGCAGCAGGGCATTCGCGCCGAGGTCGTCGAGATCAAATCCGAGCCGGCCGTCTATGGCGTCGGCATCATCCAGCCGGGCAATGCGCTGCGGGCGCTGAATTCTCTGGGTGTGCTGCAGGCATGCCTGGATGCCGGCTTTCCGATCAATGAGTACCGCTATTTCGACGCCGCGGAGCATCACCTCGCCACCCTGAACCTCCTGCGTATCGTCGACCCGGCCACCCCTGCGACCAACATGCTGCCGCGGCCGGCGCTGCATCGCATCCTCACGGCCGCAGCCGAAGCCGCCGGAGCGACGATCACCTTTGGCCTGACCGTCGAAACGTTGTCGCAATCGAACGATGACGTCACGGTGACATTCTCGAATGGCCGGTCGGCAAGGTACGATCTTGTCGTCGGCGCCGACGGCATTCGCTCGCGCATTCGGCAGATGCTGTTCGGCGACGCGTTCGAGCCCACGTACACCGGCCACGGCGTCTGGCGGTTCACCACGTCGCGCCCCGCGGCGCTGACCTTCCAGGCGATGTATCTCGGGGTCGGCGTCAAGGCCGGGCTCATACCGCTGACGCAAGACACCATGTACCTGCTGCTCGTCACCAACGAGCCGGGCAATCCACGGATGGCCGCCGAGCGGCTGCATGCATTGCTGGCCGGCCGCCTGGCGTCCTTCGGCGGCATGGTTGCGGCCGCGCGCGAACGTCTCAGCGATCCGAAGGACGTGGTCTATGTCCCGATCGAGGAGGTCACCGTGCCGCCGCCGTGGCACGTCGGCCGGGTCGTGCTGATCGGCGATGCGGCGCATGCCTCGGGCCCGCACATCGCGCAGGGTGCGGCCATGGCGGTCGAGGACGCCGTCGTGCTGGCCGAGCTTGCCGCCGAAGGCGGCGCGGTGCCGCAGATGCTCGATGACTTCGTGCGAGCGGCGTTTTCCGCGCTGCAAGTTCGTGCAGGAGCTTTCGCGCCAGGTCGGCGAGGAGGGCAACATGTCCGACCCGGACAAGTGCCGCGAGCGCAACGAACGCATCAGCCGCATCTTCGCCACGCCGCAGCCGCGGCCGCACGAACTGACGCTGGCCGAGCCGATCTGAGCAGGCGTCGCCCGAATGAGCGCGTAGCCCGGATAAGCGCAGCGATATCCGGGGTCAACCTCACGGCGGGTATCCCCGCATGTCGCTAGGCTCATGCTGGCTACTTGCTACGGCTCGATTGTGCATCCTCGGGAAGAATCCAATCAAGAGCTTCACAGTTGGAGTACGAAGGGGTTTAATGCTCTTTTAGGCTCTGCAATGGAGTTCAATCATGTCGATCGGACTGATACTGGTCATCATTCTTGTCATTTTTCTGCTTGGCGGCTTCAGCGGTCGCTTCGGCGGCTACGGCTATGGCTACGGTCACGGTGGCGTCGGTATCATCGGCATCATCGTGATCATTCTCGTCGTCCTGCTGCTCCTGGGGAAAATCTGATCTGACCGGCGGGCTGCGGCGTGAGCCGTCTTCGCGTCCAGCCGGAGAGCCATCTCGTCGGTCGCATCGGGTGGTTGCGTGCCGCGGTGCTCGGGGCCAACGACGGCATCGTCTCGACCGCGAGCCTGATCGTCGGCGTAGCCGCGGCGGCCGCAACGCAAAATGCCGTCTTGATCGCGGGCGTGGCAGGCTTGGTGGCTGGCGCCATGTCGATGGCGGCGGGCGAGTATGTCTCCGTCAGTTCGCAATCCGACACCGAGCAGGCGGACCTTGCACGCGAGAGCAGGGAGTTGAGCGAGAACGTCGGGTTCGAGCAGGAAGAGCTTGCCGAAATCTACGTCAAGCGCGGTGTCGACCCGGTCCTGGCGCGGCAGGTTGCCCAGCAACTGATGGCCAAGGATGCCCTGGCGGCGCATGCGCGCGATGAGCTTGGGATTTCGGAGATCACCACCGCGCGTCCCATCCAAGCCGCCCTGACGTCTGCGGCGGCGTTTTCCGTGGGCGCGGCCATGCCATTGCTCATGGTGGTGGTGTCACCCGCCGATGTGCTGATCCCAGCGGTGTCCGCTGCGTCCCTGGGCTTTCTTGCCGTTCTCGGCGCGATCGGCGCCAAAGCCGGCGGCGCCAACATTCTGCGTGCCACCGTCCGGGTGACGTTTTGGGGCGCATTGGCAATGGCTCTCACGGCGGGGATCGGCAAGATCTTCGGCACCGTCGTTTGAGCAAACGTAGGCCGGGCGCAATCGCTTTATTGCGGCGCTTCGAGACCGATCCGCAAAGCTGTCAGCTTTTGAAACGCGCATTTGTCAGACGGCGCAATGCGCTGCGCTTATTGCGCCCTACGTGCTCCCTCTACGCTTCGCTATTCCCCTGCGGGCTACGGCCTGGACGGAAAGAAGCAACAAAAACATGCGCCGGCTCAGGGTTTTATCTGCGGAATTCCAGAGTAGATGAATTAAATGCGCGCAGATCGGGATATGTTTGAATAGGTATTACGAGTTTATCGTGGAGGCCAACAAAATACTTGCATGACGCACGGCATCAAGCAGTCGAGAGATTAACGAGCCCTCGTCTAGTTGGAGGAGAATCCATCATGACTTGTGGAGTGCGTGAGACAGTGACGGTGACTCACTGGGGCGTTTGCTGGAAGTGGATCTTTCCCTATCCCTGTAAAAAAACGACCCAAGAGACACGCTATCACTACGACTTCCGTCCCTGGCGCACTCGGTTTAGTTGGTCTCCCTTCCGCCGTAGCTACGAGGGCTGCTGTGGCGGCGCGCTGTTCGCATGGTCCTACTGGACTTGGTCCCCGTTCGGCACCGGCAACGGTCCATGGGTCGACACCCTCTGGACGTACCTGTCCGACGAAGTGATCGGCTCGACCGGCGCTTGTCCCTTCAACGACGGGGGCGTCATCCTGTGACCGCGTGCTGGATATCCCAAGCTTCTTGAGCCCCGATCTCTCCGTGTGAAGGCCATTGGGCGCAATAAGCGCAGCGCATTGCGCCGCAACCGTGCGATGGTTCTTCAGGAGTACCTTCGAGCCCGATCCGTAAGGGCAGCGCGGATTTCTCCACCCTGCTGACGCCTCGTCAAGGCCGCCTTCGCGAAATCGTTGCCGAAGCAGGAGCGCCTCAGCGCCGTCCGCAAGGCGCGCAACGAGCGCGGTATCTGGCAGCGGCGATTTTGGGAGTACATGATCCGCAACGCAACCGACGACGCGAAGCACATCGCGTATTGTTACATCAATCCCGTGAAGCACAGCCTCGTGACGCGCGTGCGCGATGCCCCATTCGTCCTTTCACCGCCACGTTGAGCGGGGAATTGTCCCGCTCGATTGGGCGGGCAATGTCGCAACCGACGGCGAGTTCGACGAAGCTTTGTAGGGCGGGTTAGCCGAAGGCGTAACCCGCCGCCTTTGCGACGCGGGTGGAGCGGCGGATTACGCTTCGCTAATACGCCCTACGAACTGCATCACCAAGAAGGGCAACGAGAAATTCTGGCACGCGATCGAGGCGGTCGCGCCGCCGCGTCTCGATCCAACCCCACAGACGCCGGCGATAGGGGGCAGGTCATACTTGCAGACCGGCAGCGCCCGGATACCGCCGCAATCGGGGTGGAACCTGTACCTGCCTCGGGTTACCGGGCAGGGGGTTCACCATGAAGAAGCTGGTACTGATGGCGATGCTGGCCGTGCCACTCTTGGCCGGACTAGCGACTGCGATGGTTGGATCGATCACGACGGCTTACGCAGATCCACCCGATCCGAAGCCTAAGTGATCGTCAGATTTCGAGTTCGTAATCGCCCTGCGTTCGCCCCCGCTTCTGCGGGGGCGGCGCAGATGTCATCGCGCGCGCGCCTCGTCCGATGACGGCGCGACCGAGCCAGTCGGCGTTTGTGCGAGCGTACGGTCGAGCGCCGTGAGTTCGCGGCGGCAGTCGTCGAGCGGCCGGTGCGAACCGATGCTGCGCAGGTCGAAGGCCGGGCCGACGAATTCGATCGCGAGACATTCCGCGAGTGCGGCCCGCGCATCGCCGGGCTTGTCCTGTGCGGCGAGCAGGGCGCCGATACGGCCGCCGACGCGGGCGAGGTTGGCCTGCCAGACCGCGCGTGGCGCAGATGCCGTCTTCACCAGTCGCGTGTTGAGCCGCAACGCCATCCGGTATTGTTCGAGCGCGCCGTCCTGCTTGCCGGCCGCGGCGAGCGCATCGCCCATGCGCTCGTGCGCGACCGCGAGGTCCTCCCGCCAGAGCACGTTCGACGGATCGGCCGCAATCAGGTCGCCGGTGAGCTTCAGCGACAGCTCGAATTGGCCGAGCGCCTCGCCGGCGCGGGCCTGCCTGAGCAGGATTTCGCCGAGGCGGCGGTGGCTCTGCGCCAGCTCCTGCTGCGCCAGCCGGTTGCGCGCGTCGCGCTCGATGAGCGATCGCGCGATCGTGCGCGCCGCCTCGTATTCCCGCGCGGCCAAGGCGATCTCGTCGCGGGCGAACAGCATGTCGCCGATCATGGCGTGGCTGCGCGCCTTATGCCGCTGCCAGACTTCATTGACCGGGTCGCGCGCCTCGAGCTGCATCGCCATACGCTGGTAGTCGCGATAGGCGGCGAGCGCTTCCGCGGTCTCGCCCTTGACGCGCAGCGCATTGGCGACGCGCAGATAGGACAGCGCCGCGCTCCACTTCCAGTTCCGCTCCCGTTCGATCGGCGGCGTGCTCGCTTCCGCGGGCGCCGCGTTGATAGCCGATGCCTTGCGGTACTCGGCGAGCGCGCTGTCGAGCTCGCCCTTGTCCCAGTGGATGTCGCCCGAGCGCAGCAGCGAGTTGGCGACGTCCCAGCGCGAGCCGAGCCGGTCGTAGATCGCCATGCTGGCGGCGTTCTCCGCATAGGCGCCGGCGAGGTCGCCTTGCGCTTTCAGCGTATCGCTGATGATTTCGAGGTCGAGCGCGAGATCGCGCTGCAGCCTCTTGTTGCCGGGATGGCCGGCGCCGAGCCTCGCGGTGATGGCACGGCTCGCCTGGAATTGCGCGAGCGCGTCGGCGACTTTGCCCTGCCGGCGCAGCGCGATGCCGGTGCGGCGGTGGGTCTGCGCCAAGAGGTTCTGCCAGTCGTCGTTGCTCGGATCGAGCGCGGTGAGCTTCGTGGCGAGGCCGCGCGCGGTGTCGGCGGTGGCGAGCGCCTCCTGGATGTGGCCGACGGCGAAATGGCTGCGGCTCAGCACGTCGAGCGTGCGAAGCTGTGCCGGGGTGATGCCGGGATCGGGCTTGTCGCTCACGAGCTTGCTGAACGTGCCGCGCAGCACGTCGAGAATTTGCTGCGCCACGGCCGTGGGCAGGCTGCCGGAATCGAACATGTCGCCGATGACGGCCGTGCTGCGGGAGGTCCCGTCGATCAGCGCCGCGGCGCGGGCGAGCGCGGCTTCGGCGCGGTCGCGCTGCTCGACCGCCACCTGCTCGGCGACGAGCGCGGCGCGCCACTCCCAGGCGGCGGCGCCAGCGAGCACCACGAGCGAGGCGACCGCCGACCACGCCAGCATCAGCGCGCGGCGCTGCTGGCGCACCTCCTCGGAGAGCAGATCCTCCTTCGGCATGCCGTGGATGGCGGCGGCAAAGTCGGCGCCGAGCTCGAGGAACCTGCGGTCGTCCGTCGTGCGCTCGCGATAGGGCCGCAGATCGACCCATTTCGGCTCGCTGGCGAAGCGCTTGGTCAGCGACGGTGGCAGCGGCGAGTTGGGGCCGCGGGCGAAGTCGCCGGCGGCGGCGTCCCAGGCGGGCTCGCCGTCGGTCACCGCGATCAACAGCGTGCCGATGCCGTTGCGCTTGATCCAATGCGCGACTTCGCGATCGACCCAGGTCGAGGCCGCGGCCTCGGGCGACGCCAGCAGGATGAGAAAGCGGGAGTTTCCGAGCGCCTGTTCGATCGAGGGCCACAGCTCGGGCGTCGCCGACAGGCTGGTGTCGTCGCGGAATATGCGCAGCGCGCGGCGGCGGTACCACGGCTTGCCGAGCGTCTGCACCACCGATTGCAGCGCCGCCGCCACCGGCTTGTCCCTGGCGTGGCTGTAGGAAATGAACGCGTCGTAGGTCGCCATATCCCCTCGGCTCGTGACCGCGCCCCAGGCCGCATTTCGAATTATAGCATGATTATGGTGCCGGCGCGGCCAAGGCCGGCGCCCCGGGCCTGGGTCAGTCGGAATCCAGCAATTGGGGAGGGTTAGCCGAAGGCGTAACCCGCCTTCTTTGGGAGGGTGGAACGGCGGATTACGTTTCGCTAATCCGCCATACGAGTTTTGCTAATTGCGCCCTACGCGTCGTCCCTCTCAATACCTCGCATTCCCCGGCGTCCGCGGAAACGGAATCGCATCGCGCACGTTCGCCAGTCCCGTCACATAGGCCAGCGTGCGCTCGAAGCCCAGGCCGAATCCGGCGTGCGGCACGGTGCCGTAGCGGCGGAGATCGCGGTACCAGGCGTAGTGCTCCTTGTCGATCGCGCGCTCCGTCATGCGCGCGTCGAGCACGTCGAGCCGCTCCTCGCGCTGGCTGCCGCCGATGATCTCGCCGATGCCGGGCGCCAGCACGTCCATCGCCGCGACGGTGCGGCCGTCGTCGTTGACGCGCATGTAGAACGCCTTGATGTCCTTGGGGTAGTTCATCACGATCACGGGCTTCCTGGCGTGCTTCTCGGTGAGATAGCGCTCGTGCTCGGACTGCAGGTCGATGCCCCACGTCACCGGGAATTCGAACTTCTCGCCTTTCCCTTGGGCCTTCTCCAGCACCGCGATCGCCTCGCCGTAGTCCATGCGCACGAACTCGGAGCGCGACGATGCCTTCGAGCTTCGCCGACCAGTCCTTTCTCGACCCGCTCGTCGAAGAACGCGAGGTCCTCGGCGCGCTCGTTGAGCAGCGTCTCGAACACGGACTTGAGCAGGCCCTCGGCCAGGGTGGCGTCGTCGGACAAGATCGGCGAACGCGATCTCCGGCTCGATCATCCAGAATTCGGCGAGGTGCCGGCTGGTGTTGGAATTCTCGGCCCGGAACGTCGGGCCGAAGGTGTAGACCTTGGAGAGCGCGAGGCAGTAGGCCTCGACGTTGAGCTGGCCCGACACCGTGAGGAACGACTCGCGGCCGAAGAAGTCCTTGGCGAAATCGATCTTGCCGTCCGGCGTGCGCGGCAGGTTGGCGAGATCGAGCGCCGAAACACGAAACAGCGCGCCCGCGCCCTCGGCGTCGGACGAGGTGATGATCGGCGTGTTGACCCAGAAGAAGCCGTTGTCATCGAAGTAGCGGTGGATCGCCTTGGCGAGCGTATGCCGCACCCGCGTCGCCGCGCCGATCACGTTGGTGCGCGGGCGCAAATGCGCGACCTCGCGCAGATATTCCATCGTGTGGTGCTTGGGCGAGATCGGATAGGTGTCGGGGTCGTCGACCCAGCCGATCACCTTGATGGCGGCCGCCTGCATTTCGAACGGCTGGCCCTTGGCGGGCGAGGGCACGATGGTGCCGGTCGCCTCGACCGCGCAGCCGGCGGTGAGCTTAAGAATTTCGTCGGCGTAGTTCGGCAGCGTGTTGGGCGCGACCACCTGCACCGGGTGGAAGCAGGAGCCGTCCGAGAGATGGACGAACGAGATGCCGGCCTTGGAGTCGCGCCGCGTGCGGACCCAGCCTTTGATCGTGACGGGTTGGTCCTGCGGCGCCTCGCCGGCGAGGATGGCGCGCACGTTGAATTCGTTGTTGCTCATGGCGCGAGAGTGACAGAGGCGGATTGGATTTGTCCACCGACCCGCGCCGGGCGCGATGTGGCGGTCGAGGTTTCAGGGTGTCGGACGCGCCGACCGAAGTCGGCGGCCGACTGCGGCGAAGCCGACGACGGAGCGGGCCGAAACGCGCCCGAAGCGGGCCGAACCTTCGGCCGGGGTGCCGACTTCGGCGACCCCATATGTGGGCAATGGGCGGCGCGCGGCGCCTACAGCTTGGCGGTCCCGGCCGAGTATGCTATCGCCCGGGTGCTCCCGGCGCGGACGGCCGCCGCCGGAAAAAACGGTGTAATCTCAATGACCCAACCGTCGCCCGCCCAGGCGTCCGCTCCGGCGTCCGGGCCAAATCCGTTTACCGCGCCGCTGGCAGAGACCGATCCCGAGATCGCCCAGGTGGTGCGCCAGGAACTCGGCCGTCAACGCGACGAAATCGAGCTGATTGCGTCGGAAAACATTGTCAGCAAAGCGGTTTTGGAGGCGCAGGGCTCCTGCCTGACGAACAAATATGCCGAGGGGCTGCCGGGCCGGCGCTATTACGGCGGCTGCCAGTATGTCGACGTGGCGGAAACCCTGGCGATCGAACGGGTTAGCAAGCTTTTCGGATGCAAATTCGCAAACGTCCAGCCGCATTCCGGGGCGTCGGCCAACGTCGCCGCCTTCATGGCGCTGATGGCGCCCGGCGACACCTTCATGGGCCTCAATCTGGCCGCCGGCGGCCACCTGACCCACGGATCGCCCGTCAATATGTCCGGCCGCTGGTTCAAGCCGGTGCCGTACGGCGTCAATCGCGACGACCACCGCATCGACATGGACGAGGTCGCGAAACTCGCCCGCGAGCACCGGCCGAAGGTCATCGTTGCGGGCGGTTCGGCCTATCCTCGGGTGATCGACTTCCGCCGATTCCGCGACATCGCCGACGAAGTCGGCGCACTTCTGCTCGTTGACATGGCGCATTTCGCCGGGCTCGTGGCCGGCGGCGCCCATCCGTCGCCGTTCCCGCATGCGCATGTGGTCACCTCCACGGCGCACAAGACGCTGCGTGGTCCACGCTCGGGCTTCATCCTGACCAACGACGAGGAACTGGCGAAGAAGATCAATTCGGCGGTCTTCCCCGGCCTGCAGGGCGGCCCGCTGATGCACGTGATCGCCGCCAAGGCGGTGGCGTTCGGCGAGGCGCTGCGGCCGTCGTTCAAGCTCTACGCCAGGAACGTGGTCGAGAACGCCAAGGCGCTCGCCGAGACGCTGAAATCGAAGGGTTTCGACATCGTCTCCGGCGGCACCGATACCCATCTCATGCTGGTCGACCTGCGGCCGAAGAACCTCACCGGCAAAGTCGCAGAACTCGCGCTCGGCCGCGCTCATATCACCTGCAACAAGAACGGCATCCCATTTGACCCGCAGAAGCCCGCGATCACGTCCGGCGTGCGCCTCGGTACGCCGGCCGGCACCACCCGTGGCTTCGGTATCGCCGAGTTCCAGGAGGTGGGCGAACTGATTGCCGAAGTGCTCGATGTACTATCGCAGAAGAGCACCGAAGAGGACTCGCTCACCGAGTCCTCGGTACGCGAGAAAGTGAAGAAGCTGGTCGGCCGGTTTCCGATCTATCAGGGGTAATCCCCCATGCGCTGTCCCAACTGCGCGAGCCTCGATACCCAGGTGAAGGACTCTCGCCCGACGGAAGACTCGTCTGTCATCCGCCGCCGGCGCGTCTGCCTCGCGTGCAATTTCCGCTTCACCACCTTCGAACGTGTGCAGTTGCGCGAACTCACCGTGATCAAACGCAACGGCCGGCGCGTGCCTTTCGACCGCGACAAGCTGCTGCGCTCGGTACAGATCGCGCTGCGCAAGCGCCCGGTCGAACCCGAGCGCATTGAGCAGTCGGTGTCGAAGATCGTGCGCGAACTGGAGAGCCAGGGGGAAGCCGAGATTTCGTCCGAGGCGGTCGGCGAACTCGTCATGGAGGCGCTGCGCACGCTCGACGACGTTGCCTACGTGCGATTTGCCTCGGTGTACCGCAATTTCCGCGAGGCCAAGGATTTCGAGGCGGTGCTCGATGAACTCTCGGGAGACGAAGAGGGCAAGCCCTCGGGGGCCGGGCGGAAGTAGGTCGGTGCGGGCGGCGCGCCGGCGAACAGGGGAAGGATCGACGATGCGTCTTGCTGTGTTGGCTGGCGTGATGAGCCTCTTGTCATTGAGTGAGGTCAACGCCGCCGAAATCAAGGTCATGATCCCGCCGCCGGTGCGCGAGATCCTCAACGATTTGATCCCGCGTTTTGAGCAGGCCTCAGGCCACAAGGTGGTCGCGACATATGAATCCTCGTGGCTGCTGGTCGGCCGGCTTGAGAAGGGCGAGACGGCCGACGTCGTCTTCCTGACTGCGGCGCAGAGCGACGACCTGATCAAGCGCAGACTGCTCGCGCGCCGCATCGATGTCGCGCGGTCCACCATCGGTCTCGCGGTGCGGGCCGGTGCGCCGAAGCCTGACATCGGCTCTGCCGAGAAATTCAAGCAAACGCTGCTGGCGGCGAAGTCGTTCGCGCGTAACGAAGGCGCCGACAGCGGCCGCTTCATGGTCGCCTTGCTGGAGCGGCTGGGAATTGCCGAAGCGATGAAGGGGAAGAGCACGCTGGTCCGGCAAGGTCATGTCGCGGCGCTTGTCGCCAAAGGCGAAGTCGAGTTGGCCGCGCAGCAGATGTCCGAGCTGATGGCGGTTCCCGGTGTGCAGGCGATCCCGCTGCCGGCGGAAATCCAGCACGTCATTGTCTTCAGTGCGGGCCTGCCGGCGGCGCCGAAGGCTGGAGCGGCGGCCGACGAATTCGTCAAATTCATCACGTCGCCCGCGGCCGCCCCGGCGTTCAAAACGAGGGGCCTTGAGCCGGGCTGACGCGTCGGAGCAAGCGACGCTAAGCAATTTCCGCGAGGCAGGGACTGCGAGGCATTGTTCGACGAGTGCTGGCGAAACAGCAAAGTTCGCCTTAAGAAATTGGCGCTGGCGTTACATGAGCGTCAGCCGCCGGCGACCGGTACGCCACGCCTGAGCGATGACGCGCACCAGACGGCCAGGGCAATGTGCGCAATAACTGCCGGCCACAGGGCGATGCCGACCAGGGCATACCGAATACCTGCCGCGGCGAGCACCGCCGCCACAGCGACGTTGTACGCGAGCATTGTTGCGACCATTCGCTTGCCCGCCGGTCTTTGCGCGCGATCGCGGCTTAACCAGCAGGCGACGCCGAGAGCGAGCAGCACGACGCCCGCCACGCGCGCGCCGCCTGGTCCTAGCGGGGCTGTGGTGGCCGGTCCGAACAACAGCGCCAATACCTCGGATGGCCAGATGATCAGCAACACTCCGGTCGCTGCTTCGAAAATTGCAGTGAGGATGAGCAAGGCTTTGGTCATCGATCAAGGGCACTTTCCGCTTGCGAGGCTTTCGTCTTCCGGCGCATCGACAAGCTTCGCTTCAAAATGGGTTGATGTAATTCAGGATGGCGATTTACCGTAACAGGACCTTGCGGATGACGTGAGCGACCTTGATATGGCTGGTGAAGATCGCTGCCGTCCCGGTGCTGCCGGCGGCAGGCGCTTCGCGAATTCCTTGTCGTCGAGCACGACGCGAACTCCGAAGGGCACCGACTCGACCTTGCTTGGCGCGACGGCGAGTCCCGATGTCTGGACTTGTCCGCTGGCTACGGCTTGCAGCACGGCGGCGACCTTTCCGGTGTAGACGTGGCCGGGCATGTATTTGAATGTCACTTCAACGTCCTGCCCCGGTTCGATGTAACGCGCATCGATCTGCGCGATCTCGACCCCGAGGATGGTATCCGAGGTGTCGATGAACGCCATCACTGGTGAAAGTGGAAGGTTGGCGACGCGCGCGCCTTTGCGCAGCGCGAGATTGGTCACATAGCCATCGGTCGGCGCGCGCACGACGGTCTTGTCGAGATTCCAAGACGACCCAGGCGAAGATGTCGAGCATGGACATGGCCTTCCTCCTAAAATCGACATCGAGCGGCCCTTCAGTCGCGGTTTACCGAGGTCTACTTCATCTCAAACGGATAGATCACCTTCCAGTCGTTCTTCATGCTGACGACGGTCCAGCCGCGCTTCACCGCCTCGTCCCAGGCCTTGTCGAGCCGGCCAACCGGCGAATTGCGGTCGTAGGCCCATTCGCGAACGGCATCGTCGTGATGGACGAGCCCCATGTAGCGCGCGTGGTCGCCCGCCGCGGTCCATTCCAGCATCTCCTTGTCGCCATCCGAGTTGCCGAACGCGAAGTAAGGGCGGCGGCCGATGAAGCGGTTGATGCCGACCGGCTTGCCCGGCCCGTCGTCGATGAACTCGACCTTGGGGAGCTTCATCAACGTCGGGGTTACCGTCCTTGGGCCATTCGTACTTGGTGACGCCGGAAGAGCCGACCACCTGCTCGGGCGGGATGCCGTAGGTCTTCTAGGTCCACGCGCGCATGAACTCGATGCCGCCGCCCGATACGATGAAGGTCTTGAAGCCGTTGGCGCGCATGTAGGCGAGCAGTTCCAGCATCGGCTGGTAGACGAGGTCGGTGTAGGGCCGGTTGAAGCGCGGATGGCGCGCGGTGGCGAGCCAGTCCTGCACCAGCTTCTCGAACTCGGCGACGCTCATGCCGGAGTGGGTCGCCGCCACCACGTCGAGCAAGCCCTTTTGCCCGAGCTTGGCGAGCGCGGCGCGGTCGCCGGACAGGATCGTCTTGAACGGCTCCTTGGTCTTCCAGTCCGGGTGCTGCGGCGCCAGCGCCTTGATGCGGTCGAGCGCGAACATGATCTGGAAATAGACCGGCTGCTCGCTCCAGAGCGTG
This sequence comes from uncultured Alphaproteobacteria bacterium, assembly GCA_963756715.1. Classification (GTDB taxonomy): domain Bacteria; phylum Pseudomonadota; class Alphaproteobacteria; order Rhizobiales; family Xanthobacteraceae; genus VAZQ01. The sequence goes on along the minus strand of CAVWOV010000015.1, from coordinate 135,773 downwards.
CCGTCGTTGTCGAAGGTGGCGATGCGCTGATCGAGCGGCACGAAGTCGGGTGTGCCTTCGGTGGTCGTGCGGGCGACGAAGTCGATGATGGATTTTTTAGCCGCGCCTTCGTTCCAGGAGGGCAGGGGATCGGTCTGGGTCAGCCCCTGTGAGCAGGCGAATACCAGGAAGATGATCGTCAGGGCGAATCGCGTTGCCTGCTTCAAATGCATCGTGACGGTCTCGCTAGGTTGGCTGGCTGGACGGTTCGTGCTGCCGGTCGCGGACCTCGGTCAGATCGCGCTCGAGAAAGTAGTTGAGCGCCGTGCGGATCGCCGCGATTGCGCCGATCCGGCCGATGTCCTCCCACGACGGCGTAATCGCGGTCTCGATGATGTCGGCGGCGAGCTGGAAGGTCAGTCCGGCAATCAGCCAGCGCGCCTGGCGGAGCCAGATGTCGCGCCGCTCATGACCGGACCGCGACGAGAACATGACGCGAATGCCGTTGAAGAACGCTTCGACGGTCCCGACGAAGATAATGATCAGCGCCATCGCATCGATGATGATGATATTGGCCTGCTGCGTGGCGAAGACAAGCCATTCCTTCATTGCGCGGATCCCGCAGTTCCTGGAACTTATCGAGACGAGCGGCGAGGTTTGCTCGCCGCCCGTCACGACGCTCAGCTGCCGGCGACTGCGTCCCTCATCTTCCCGATGGCATCATCGATCGTGAAGCTATTGGGCCTCTGGATCGGCGGGAACTCCTTGAACGTCTCCGCAAACTTATGGGCGACGAAGTTGATCGCGAAGATGATGTAATCGTGCCTGATGAACCATTCCCAATAGATGTTCGACGTGATGTCGGCGAACTCGTAGGGATCGGTCCTGAGATTGTAGAGCTTGGGTAGCCGAAGCCGCGTAAACGGCTCAGCCCAGACCTGCAGCGTGCCGGGGCAGCGCTGCTCCATGAACACGACCTTCCAGTTGTCGTAACGCAGCGCGATGATGTCGCCATCGTCGCTGATATAGACGAACATCTTGCGCGGGCTCTCCTTGGTCTCGCCCGTCAGATAGGGCAGCAGGTTGAAGCCGTCGATGTGGTTCTTGTAGGTGCGGCCGATGGCCTGGTAGCCCTTCTTGAGCTTCTCGACGACGTCAGGATCGCCCGCCATCGCCAGGAAGGTCGGGAACCAGTCATGATGCTGCACGATCTCGGTCGAGATCGAACCCGCTGCGATCTTGCTTGGCCAGCGCACCAGGAGCGGAACGCGAAACGCGCCCTCCCAGTTGGTGTTCTTCTCGCTGCGGAACGGCGTCATGCCGCCGTCCGGCCAGGAGTTGCGATGCGGGCCGTTGTCGGTCGAATACATCACGAGGGTATCGTCGGTGAGGCCGAGCTCGTCGAGGAAATCGAGCATCTCGCCGACGTTCTTGTCATGGTCGATCATGGTGTCGTGATAGGGCGACTGCCAGCGGCCGGCCTGGCCGAGGCTTTCCTTCTTCGTATGCGTGTAGAGATGCATGTGGGTGGTGTTCAGCCACACGAAGAACGGCTTGTCGGCGTCGTTCTGCGCCTTGATGAATTTCTTGGCGGCGGCGACGAATTCTTCGTCGCAGGTCTCCATGCGCTTGCGCGTGAGCGGGCCGGTGTCCTCGATCTTCTGCTTGCCGATCTTGCCCCAGCGCGGCATCTCGGTCGGATCGTCTTTGTCGGTCGCGAAAGAATGGATCACGCCGCGCGGGCCGAATATGTTTCGGAAGTTCGGAAAGTCCTTCTCGGGCGGATAGTCGTACATCTCCGGCTCTTCCTCGGCGTTGAGGTGGTAGAGGTTGCCGAAGAACTCGTCGAAGCCATGGTTGGTCGGCAGCATGTGGTTGAGGTCGCCGAGATGGTTCTTGCCGAACTGCCCGGTCGCGTAGCCCTGGTTCTTGAGAGCTGCGGCGATCGTGATCGCCTTTTCGGTCATGCCGATCGGCGCGCCCGGAAAGCCGACCTTCGACAGTCCGGTGCGCAGTACGCTCTGGCCGGTAATGAACGAGGAGCGGCCGGCGGTGCAGGACTGCTCACCGTAGGAATCGATGAACATCATCCCTTCCTTGGCGAGGCGGTCGATGTTCGGCGTCTTGTAGCCCATCAGCCCGTGCGAGTAGCAACTCAGGTTTGAGATGCCGATGTCATCGCCCCAGATGACCAGAATGTTGGGCTTGCCGCTCTTTGGTGCCTTCGCCATACGCTTCCTCCTTCATTGTCTCGGGAAATTGCGATTAGGTACTCGTTGGCTCATTCTGCCGGGGCGCTCTCATCCGAATGGCCCGGCGTGAAACAGCATGCTCATGATCGCGGCGACACCGATGACCAGGAGCAGCAGCGCGGTCATGAGCGTGAGCGACACCGGGAAGCTGGTTTCCCCGTGGATCAGGCCGTCGTCGCGCATGCGGCGGCGTTCCTTGCGAAGCTCGATCATGAACTTGGTGTGAAAGACGATCCCGCCGATCAGCATCAGGATGCCCAGCGCCACCAGCGTGACGCCGAAATTGCGCGCCGCGTGAGTTGCGCCGGCGACCAGCTTGCCCTCGTGCAGCTTCTCGAAGACCTGAAAGATCGTGAAGCCGAAGCCGATCAACGACAGCGAGGTGCGGATCACCGACATCAACGTGCGGTCGGCGCTCATGCGGGTGCGCTGAAACGACATGCCCGTGCGGCGCGCCGAGAGTTCGGTGTTATCTCGGCGGAGGATGATTTCGATGTGACGGCTTCCATGATGGCGGCTCTCCTCGTGCCCGGCTATTGCGATGCCGGGGACGAATGCCAGCGGCGCGCAATCTGCCACCGGTCCACGAATGATCAAATAGGGGACGACGCGAGCGCGAGCGCGACGATCACCGCTTCGTCCGGATAGAAAGTCTTGAGCACTTTTATATGATAGATCGCATCCATGCCGACGCCGAGCAGGATGATCCGCGCGGTCGAGATGAACCCTCGCGCAGGCGGCGTGTGCGCCGCTGTCCATCGCACGATGGTCCAGAATAGGCGAACGCCGAGCCGGCGTCCCTGATGCCGTCGATCAAGCCGCAATTGCGGCCATGGTCGGCTGCAGGATAAGAACGTCTTCGGCCGCCGGGACGATTGAGTAGGATCGCCGATCCATCGACGATCGCCGAACAGGATGGACCGCGCCGAGGAGGATGCGAACCGAGACCAGCTCGCCGCACGATTACGGCTCGGCGCTTTCCGTGTCGGATGGCTCTTGACGGTCCAGACATAAGGCGATCCTGCCGAGACGCGCGTCCTGATGGCGTGATGGATTGCGGCAGATTGAGGCCTTGCCGGCTGCAGAATGAAGCCGGAACGTCATGGAGTGCCCGCCCGGCCGGGCGATCAGATCGGTCCAAATGCGTTCCCTGTACGCTCGGCCGAGTAAGCCGTACCGAAATCCCACCATACGCGATGAAGGCCGCGGCCAGCGCGAACGACCAGCCACGCCATGAATGCGTGCGCTACGTGGTGTCGTAGTCGGATGTCACGCCTGCCGGTCTCTTGCCTGTGACGCTTCGCAGTCACGCCGATCGTGCGCTCCGCAAGCTGCTCGGTCGTTCTGCGCGACCTTTCGCTGCGGCGCTCCTCGTCCCTCATGACGGCTTTCCCTCTCGCGCGCATGACGCATCTGAAGCCGACGTGGCTCGTCGAGGTGTCGATCGGTTCGGCATGACGTGCGGCCGGGCGATACCGGCGGCAGTAGTTCGGCGCGCACAGATGCGAGCCGCCTTTGAGCACCTTACGGGGGATCCGGATGTTCGGCTGGCACGGATCGTAGCTTGCCTCCTCCCGCCCGCCACGCGGGTTCTCGGGGATGCAGCAGGCCTTCGGCGCATCGCCCTCGTGCTTGGGCGTGTACCAGTCGGAGGTCCATTCCCAGACATTGCCGATCATGTCGTGCAAGCCGTAGCCGTTCGCCGGAAAGGCCGTCACCGGGGACGTGCGTTCGTAGCCGTCGAGCTTCAGATTCTGATTCGGAAATGCGCCTTGCCAAGTGTTCGCCATCTGCTTGCCGCCGGGCGTGAGTTCGTCGCCCCAGGCGAACTCGGCGTCTTCGAGGCCGCCGCGCGCGGCCAGTTCCCACTCGGCTTCCGTCGGCAGCTCTTTGCCGACCCATTTGGCATAAGCTTCCGCATCCCGATACGCGACGTGCACTGCCGGGTGATCGTCAAGCCCGCTGATCGAGCTGCGCGGCCCATAAGGCCGCCGCCAGTTGGCGCCGAACTTGAACGTCCACCATTGGCTCCAGTCACGCAGATCGACCGGATGCTTGGGTGGATTGAACACCAGCGAACCGGCCTTGAGCATGTGCGGCAGAGCGCCGGGATAGTCCTTTGGGTTGGGCGGAATTTCCGCGAATGTGACATGGCCCGTGGCGTTGATGAACTTGCGGAAGTCCCGGTTGGTTACCGGCGTGCGGTCGATCCAGAACCCATCCACGGCAACACGGTGAACCGGCGCTTCTTCCGGATAATGTTTGTCCGAACCCATGCGAAACGTGGCGCCTGGAATCCAAGCCATGTTTGCGGGCGCGGAGGCCTCCGTGCGACTTTGTAATTCGGTCGATGGCGCGTCCAAGTCTGCCTCCCGGATGGACCATAGATTGAGTCAATGACAATGGTGCAAGGTTTTCAAGTCCGCCCGGGAAGTCGGTTTAATGAATTTGGCTCCGAATAGGTCATTTTCGTTGACGCATTCACTCGAAGTTTATCGGCCATGCTGAGATGTGATTGCAGGATCGCGAGCGGTAATCTGGCACTCCAGGTGCCTGATTCGTAACCGATCGCCAAATTTATCCGACGGGACCACGCTGGGTTCCCGCCAGTGCGAGGCCAGTCGCCGGGATCGTGCATCAGGTCTCTAAAATGGCGAGTTGACGGTCAACGCGGTGTTTCGACGCGCGCGAGCAGCCCATCCACCGTCGCATGAAACTTTTCCCACGGTGCTTCGCGGTCGCTCTGGTTACGCACGATGATGGAATTGCCGGCGTAAAAGCGTTCATAGAGCATGTGGCGGCCGGCGAATTCCGAACCAATCAGATCCCAGACCAGCTTGTAGAGCTTCAGCCGCTCGACGGCGTTGAGCGCGGGCGTCGACCACCAGCGCTCGAAGCGATCCTTGAGTTCAGGATCGGTAACGACGTCGATGCTTGCCGGCATTTGCAGCGGCGCTGCACCCGCCAACGTACGCAACGTGTCGATAATCTCGGTGTGGTGCTCCTGGCACCAGTTGAGCGTGGCATACATGATACGGCGGTTCGGCGTGACATAGCCGTCGGGCCACGCTTCGCACGCCTCGATCTGCCCGTTCACGAGGCCGGCGATGGTGGCTTCGAGCGCGGCGAGGCGGCCGAGCGTCTCGCGCACGGCCGGAATTTTGTCGACGCCGTTGGCTTGGCACATGCGGCTGGCGAGGCCGACGATCAGTTCCATCTTCGACCAGAAGCGCGTATTCGACTGGTGGTTCTGATAGCAGTTGGCCGGCGTTTCAATGTAGATGCGTCGCGACATGCCGCCGTTGTTGTGCAGGAACACCCGCTCCCACGGAATCTTGACGCGATCGCAGACCAGCACCGTGTCGGTCTCGTCGAAGCGGTAGCTCAGCGGATAGTCCGCCTCGTGCCGGGCATGGCGCTCGTACGGCTCGCGAGCCCAGAACGAAACGCCCGGCGCATTGTTCGGGATCGCGGCCGTGATGCTCTCGCTCTGGCGCTTGTCGTCGATGGCGGTGAGATTCCCGATCCACACCTCGTCGGCGAAGACCGCGCCGGTCGCCAGCATTTTCATGCCCGAGACGATGACGCCATTGTCGTCCTCGCCGACCACCTGCAGCGTCGGATCGTCACGCATCTCGCCGGTGTAGATTTCCCGGCTGCGGATGCCGGACGGCGGCGTCACCGCGAACGAGAGGTAAAGGTCGTTCTTGCGGGCATATTCGTAGTAACGGATGAGGTTGTCGCCGAACCCGGGCCGCAGGTCGTCGAGGACGGATGACTTCATCGCCAGTCCGGTGATGAGCCCCGCCACATGGTCGGGCGAGCGGCCGATCAGGCCGTAGGTTGCGTCCGCGATCGCCTTCATCGCTCGCATGCGGCGGGCCAGTTCCTCGCGGGTGCGGCAGCGCAGCCAGGGCAACCCGTAGCGTTCGCCGTTTTCCTCGAACGTGAACAGGTCGCGTTTGTGCCGGATCCGCCTTGAGGTCATAGAGCCCGGCGATCGTCTGGGCGCCATTCCGGAACGCCGGATGACGGGTAACGTCGTCGACCCGCTCCGCGCCGATATAGATCGCGCGGCCGTCGCGCATCCGTTCGAGCTTTTCCTTGCCATTGATCAGCATATCGGGCTCCGTGACGTCATGTTCGCGGGTGATATCATGGAACGCAGCGGCAGAGAGGTGTAGCATCGTCGCTCGCTGAAATTCGGAGCCGGGCATCTGGAGATGATGGAGCCGCACGCGGATCAGACGGACATGCGCTTCATGGCGCTGGCGCTGGCGCTCGGACGCCGCGGGCTGGGGCGGACCTGGCCCAACCCGGCGGTCGGTGCGGTGATCGTGCGGGACGACGGGGGAGGGCCGGTCGTCGTCGGTCGCGGCTGGACGCAGCCGGGCGGCCGTCCGCATGCGGAGGTCGAGGCGTTGCGCCGGGCGGGCGCCGCGGCGCGCGGGGCAACCATGTATGTGACGCTTGAGCCTTGCTCGCATTACGGCAAGTCGCCGCCCTGCGCCGACGCCATCATCGCGGCCGGCATCAAGCGCGTCGTCTCGGCGCTGGTCGATCCCAATCCGGAGGTGGCGGGCGCCGGCCATTGGCGCATGGCGGAAGCCGGTATCGTGGTCGAGGTCGGGCTCGGCGCCGACGAGGCGCGGCGCGCGCATGCCGGCCATATCCGCCGCGTGCAGGATGGCCGACCGCACGTGACGCTCAAGCTCGCGGTCTCGGCCGACGGCAAGGCCGGCTTCGCCGGCCGGCGGCCGGCTGCGATCACCGGGGAGCAGGCGCGCGAGCGGGTCCATCTGATGCGCGCCATGAGCGACGCGGTCGTGACCGGCATCGGCACGGTGCTGTCGGACGATCCGTTGCTGACCTGCCGGCTTCCCGGCATGGCGGAGCGCTCGCCGGTGCGTGTGGTGCTCGATAGCGGGTTACGATTGCCGATCGAGAGCAAGCTGGTCGCAAGTGCGCGGGAGACGCCGCTCTGGGTCGTCACCGCCGAAGGCGCACCGCGCGAGCGCGAACAGGCGCTGGTGGCGAAGGGCGCGGAAGTGATGCGTGTGGCGGAAGACGGCGGACGGCTCGATCTTGGCGCGGTCCTCAAGCTACTGGCGGGCCGGGGCATTACGCGGCTCATGGTCGAGACCGGACCGATTCTCGCCGCGGCTTTTCTCCGCGCCGGCTACGTCGACGAGGCCGTGGTCTTCCGCTCGCCGACGACAATCGGACCGGAAGGCATCGACGCCCTCGACGGCCTGCCGCTATCCGCGCTAACGCAATCACCTACCTTCAAGGCGGCCGGTAACGAGATTATCGGCGCCGACGTGGCCGAAACATTCGAACGGGCTTGAGGGATGTTCACCGGAATCGTGACCGATGTTGGCGAGGTGACCGCGGTCGAATCCCGCGCGGAAGGGCTCAAGCGTCTTCGCATCGCCTGCGCCTACGATCCGGACACGATTGCGATTGGTGCCTCGATCGCCTGCAGCGGCGTGTGCCTTACCGTGGTGGCGCGCGGCCGCGACGGCAATCGCAACTGGTTTGCGGTCGATGCCGCCGCCGAGACGTTGCGGCTCACAACCGTCGGCCGCTGGCGTGAGGGGACGACAGATCAATCTCGAACGCTCGCTCAAGGTCGGCGACGAACTCGGCGGCCACATCGTGGCCGGCCACGCCGACGGAGTGGCTGCGCTGGTCGCGCGCGAGAATCTGACCGAAATGGCCCGGCTGACCTTCCGGGCACCTGCTGCGCTCGCCAAGTTTATCGCGCAGAAGGGCTCCGTGGCGATCGATGGCGTATCCCTGACCGTGAACGAGGTCACGGGGGATGACTTTTCGGTGCTGATCATTCCGCACACGTTGGAGGTCACGACCATCGGCGCGCTCGCAATAGGTGACGAGATCAACCTCGAAATCGATCTGATGGCGCGCTATGCCGCCCGGCTGATGGAGACCCGGTGAGGTTCAGGGCCGGGCCTCTTCAGAAGCCGAACGACGTTCTTCGCAGGCCGCCAGATAAATTTCGCGCGCCGCGTCCGCATTGATCGCCGCAATCGCCAGCCCGACGATCAGGTCTGGCCAGCCCGAGAGGGTCGCGGCGGTGACGAAGCCCGCGACGATGATGGCGACATTGGCGAAGACGTCGTTGCGCGCCGACAGAAATGCGGCGCGTGTGAGACTGCCGGAATGGCTGCGATAGCGTGCGAGGACCATCGCGCAGGTGAGGTTGACCGCAAGCGCGCCAGCGCCCGCAAGCGTCAGCGGAACCGGCGACGGGGGCAGGGGGAGCCAGAACTTGTCCCAGGCGGTCCACAGCGTCGCTAGGCCGGGGACGAGCAGGATCGCCGCCAGCACCATGCCGAGCCGGGCGCGATTGGGCGTGCTCCAGCCCAGTCCAAGGAGAATGAGCAGGTTGATCGAGGCGTCTTCCAGGAAATCGATGCTGTCGGCGAACAGCGAAACCGAGCCGATTGCGGTGGCGACGGCGAATTCAACGCCGAAATAGCTGAGATTGAGCAGCGCAACAAGCGTGACTGCATGGCGCAACTGCGTGGTTGGTTCATCGAGCGATGACATCACGCCGGATTGTGCCATAAGATTCGATTCAACCCATCGGCATTTGGCGCGAGCTATCGCAGTTCGCTTGCGTGGGGCCCGCTCCACTTGGTACGAGGGGGCAACAGGAGACGACAAGTCATGGCCGAGCCGCGCCGGTCCGCTGCAAAAGACCCAGGCGACCTGAAGGGCGCGCGCATCGTCTTGGTCGAGGCGCGCTTTTACGACGACATTGCCGACGCCCTGCTCACGGGCGCGACGCGCGCGCTGGAAGAGGCAGGCGTCTCCTTTGAACGGCTCAGCGTGCCGGGCTCACTCGAGATTGCGCCCGCGATCGCCATGGCACTCGACGCCAGCGAACGCGCCGGCAAGCCGATCGAGGGCGCGGTCGCCCTCGGCTGTGTGATCCGCGGCGAGACGCTGCATTTCGAGATCGTGTCGCAGGAATCCGCCCGCGCGCTGATCGAACTGTCGGTCCGGCGCGGCCTGCCGATCGGCAACGGCATTCTTACCGTCGATACCGACGCCCAGGCTTGGGCGCGTGCACGCCCGGAGGAGGGCGACAAGGGCGGCGAAGCGGCACGTGCCGCACTCGCGCTCGTGCGCATCAAACGCCGCCTCGCAAGAGGCTGAGGGAATGGCCCGTGAGCCAAGTGAAGCGCGCAAGGCCAACCGGCGCGGCGCGGCGCGGCTGTCCGCCGTCCAGGCGCTCTACCAGATGGATATCGCCGGCACCGGCGTGAACGACATCCTCGCCGAGTTCGAGCGCCACTGGATCGGCCGCGAGGTCGAGGGTGCGCAGTATCTGCCGGCGGAAGCCGCCTTCTTCCGCGACGTCGTCGAGGGGGTCGTGCGCGAACAGCGCGCACTCGATCCGCTGATCGATACCGCGCTGGCGCAAGGCTGGCCGCTCAAGCGTATCGAGGCGATCCTGCGTGCGGTGCTCCGCGCCGGTGCTTACGAGCTTGGCCATCGCAACGATGTCCCGGCGCGCGTGGTGGTTTCCGAATATGTCGACGTCGCCAATGCGTTTGTCGACAAGGACGAGACCGGCATGATCAATGCAGTGCTGGATCAGATCGCGCGGCAACTTCGCGCCGCGGAGTTCGACCGCGCGCAGCAGTGAGCCGCGCAGACTACCCGATGGCGAAGGGCAGCGCGGTTGGACTGCGGAAATTCGACGACGAGTTCCACGCAATCTTGTCGGCGGTCAGATGATAGTCCGGTACCCGTTCTAGAAAGCGCTTCATCGCCACTTCGGTCACCAGCCGCGCCATCTGACTGCCCAGGCAGAAATGCTTGCCGGAGCCGAAGCCCAGATGACCCAGCGGCCGGCGGTCGATATCGTAGACGTCGGGATTCGGAAATTTCCGCGCGTCGCGGTTGCCTGAGCCGAAGGCGAGCGCGACCTTGTCGCCGGTCTGCAATGTCTCGCCGTGCAACTCGATCTGGCGCGCAATCGTGCGCTTGAAACGCTGTGCCGAGGTATTGAATCGTAGCGATTCCTCGATGGCCGGCGCGATCAGTGCGGGGTCTGCGACGATGCGGCGGCGCGCGTCGGGATGATCGTGCAGGTTCAGCGCGAACATGCTCATGAAGCTCGACAGCGATTCGACGCCGGCCATCACGAAGGTTGCGGTCGTCAGCACGATCTCGCGTTCGCTCAGCCGGTCGCCGTCGATCTCGGCGTCGGCCAGATGCGTGATGAGGTCGTCCTTCGGATTGGCGCGGCGCGCGGTCACTTCGGCGGTGAGAAAGTCGCTCAGTTCCTTGAAGGCCGCGATGTGCTCGGCGGTGCGGCCCTTGACGGCCTTGTCGGTCGACACCGCGAGGATCACCTTGCGCCGGATGTCGGCATGATTGCGCTCGGGCAGGCCCATGGTGCGAAACAGCAGCCCGACGGTGATCTGGCTGGAAAAGTCGTCGATGAATTCGAAGGTCTTGCGGTCGCAGATGCGATCGAGTGCGCGGTCCGCGAGCTCGTTGGTGGGCGCGATGAGATGCTCGGCCGACTTGCGGGTGAACGCCGCCTGGCTCAAGGCGCGCAGGCGGTCGTGCCGCGGCGGATCGGTGGTGCCCAGCGTCGCGCCGGCGCGGCCCGGCAATTCGTCGATCAAGTTGCCCTGGGCGGACGAGAATGTCTCCCAGTCGCGGGTGGCCTGAATGATGTCGTCATAGCGTGACAGAATCCAGAGTTTGCCGCTCTCGCTCCAGTAGCAGGGATATTTTTCGCGCAGGACCGCGTAATGTGGGAACGGATTGGCGTCGATTTCGGGTGAGTAGAGATCGAATGCTTCCACCGCCAGGGCCCACTTGGATGCGCTTAAACTGCAGCCGGCAAAAGCTATCATGGCCGTCAGATGCCGTCACGCTTGTCGGCTGGGTTCAAGGTGATTGGACGCAATGACCGCCAAGCAGCCAAAATCGTCCGGCGAGGACCGCCTGATCGCGCGGTACTTCAAGCCGTTGGCGAAACATTCCGGCGCGTTTGCCCTCACCGACGATGCCGCCGCGCTGACACCGCCGGCGGGGTGCGATCTGGTGCTGACGGTCGACGCGATTGTCGCCGGCGTGCATTTCTTTCCAGGCGATCCCCCGGAGTCGGTTGCGAAGAAGGCGCTGCGCGTCAATCTCTCCGATCTGGCCGCGAAGGGCGCTCGGCCGCTGGGCTTTCTGCTGACGCTTGCGCTGCCGAAGGCTGTTGGCGACACGTGGGTCAAACCGTTCGCGCGCGGACTGGGCGCCGATGCCGATCATTTCGGCTGTCCACTGCTCGGCGGCGATACGGTGCGGACGCTGGGACCTGTCACGTTGTCAGTCTCGGTGTTCGGTGCGGTGCCGCACGGCACCATGGTGCGCCGCGCCGGCGCCCAGCCTGGCGATCGGGTGATGATAACGGGAACGATCGGCGACGCCGCGCTTGGCCTCCTGCTGCGCCGTCATGCCGGCGAGCGCAAGCGCTGGGGCCTTGGGCCGCGCCAGCAAAATCACCTGACGAACCGTTATCTGCTGCCACAGCCTCGCACGGCAATCGCCGAAGCCGTCCGCGATCACGCGTCGGCCGCGATGGACGTCTCCGACGGTCTCGCGGGCGATCTCGCGAAACTCTGCCTGGTGTCCGGCGTCACCGCCGAGATCGACGCCGCGCGTGTACCGCTGTCTGCGGCCGCGCGGGCGGCGCTGGCGAAAAAGCCGGCGCTGCTCGAAACCATCCTGACCGGTGGGGACGACTACGAGGTACTGGCGACGGTACCAGCCGCCAAGGTCGCAGCGTTCCAACAGGCCGCTTCCGATGCGGGCGTCGCGGTTGCCGAGATCGGAACAATCGCGGCGGGCAAGGCCACGCCCCGGTTCTTCGGTGCCGATGGCAAGCCGCTGCGCTTTGCGCATCCCTCCTTCAGTCATTTCTGAACCACTGGCTGCACCCGCCTCGGCACGATAAGGTCGCGGGTAAAGGGAAGGGCACGCCATGCACGACACGACCGCCTTGCGCCGTCCGGAGGGTTCGACCAACAATAATCCGCGCTTTGTCGCGCTGCATCGCCGCTTCCCGACGGTCGCCTATCTGCGTGAAAAGGCTCGCCGGACCCTGCCGCGCTTCGCCTTTGAATATAGCGACGGCGGCGCCGGGTCGGATGGTGGCATTGCGCGCAATTGGAATGCGCTCAACGCCGTCGAACTCGTGCCGCGTTATGGCGTCACCACGGCCCTGCCACCGGTTGACGTCGAGTTGTTCGGGCACCGCTACGCCGCGCCGTTCGGCGTCGCCCCGATGGGCGGGCCATCGCTGGTCTTTCCCGGCGCCGATCAGTATCTCGCGGCGGCCGCGCAGCGCGCGAACGTGCCTTATACGCTTGGCCTCGTCGGCGGGATGACGGTCGAGCGCGCGGCCGAGATCGCGCCCGACGTTTTGTGGTTCCAGCTTTATCGCTGTTCGCGCAATGAGCACGCGATCGGCTTCGATCTCGTCAAACGCGCCGACGCGGCCGGCGTGAAGGTGCTGGTGCTCACCCTCGACGTGCCGGTGCGTACCACGCGCTCACGCGAAGTCGCGGCTGGGATCACGACGCCGTTCCGGCCGGACTTTAAGATGATGGCGGGAATCCTGAGTTCGCCCGGTTATCTCCGGTCGCTCGTGAAGAACGGCCAGCCGCGCTTCGGCAATCTCAAGCCCTACACCCAGAACAACGCCGACGTGAACGAGGTGGCGGCCTTCGTGCGCCGGGAAATGGGCGGCGCCTTCACCTGGGATGAGGTCGCGCGCTACCGCGAACGCTGGAAGCGGCCGCTGGTCGTGAAGGGCATCATGCATCCGGCCGACGCCGAGAAATGCGTGGCGCTCGGGGTCGATGGCATCGTGGTGTCGAACCACGGCGGGCGGCAGGTCGAGGGGCTGCCGGCGGCGATCGACGTGCTGCCGGCGATCGCAAGGGCCGCCGGCGGACGGGTGGCTGTGACGATGGACTCCGGTATCCGCTCGGGACTCGACGTTGTACGCGCGGTTGCCCTCGGGGCTGATCTGGCATTCGCCGGCAAGGCCTTTCTGTGGAGCCTTGGCGCGTTGGGTGCCGACGGCCCCGGTCATGTGATCGACCTGATGGTGGACGAGATGAAATCCGCGTTCGGTCAGATCGGCGCCCGCAATCCGGCGGAGGCGCGTTCGGTGGTGATACGTCATCCCGGCGCGTTCGATTTCTCCCGGAATTCGATCTGACCGGCATTGCGAAAGCTCAAATTCCGCGTGCTACCCCGCGCATCTCTGACCTGCGCCGCTACGGTAGCGATGCCTCCGGCAGGGGGTTAAAAGGCAATTCTGTTCCAAGCGCCCCTTGCTGGAGAACGCGATGTCGGCGCTCGCCGAACCGGCCGTAGAAGCAGCCACCAGTGACAGCCTCGCGCGACGCAACGCGCTGGTGCTGTCGGTTGCGCAGGCGCTGGCAGGCGGCAACAACGCCGTGCTGGTCGCGACCGCCGGCATCGTCGGCACAATGCTGGCGCCTGAACGGGGATTAGCCACCCTGCCGATCAGCGTCTTTGTCCTCGGCATGTGGATGAGCACACTGCCGATGGGCTGGCTCGCGCGCAATCTCGGCCGGCGCACGGCGTTGCAGATCGGGACGGTCTCGGGCGTACTGACCGGGCTCATCTGCTGCGTAGCAGTGCTGCAGGGATCGTTTCTATTGTTCAATATCGGGGCGATCTTCAGCGGTTTCTACGCGTCCGCCCACCAATCCTATCGTTTTGCCGCAACCGACACCGCGAGCGACGCATTCAAGCCGAAGGCAATCTCCTGGGTGCTGGTGGGCGGCATCTTCGGTGCGGTCATCGGTCCGCAACTGGTCATCGCCACCAAGGATATGTGGCCGCCCTATCTCTTCGCCGCGACCTACATCGCGCAGTCGGCGATCGCGCTGGTCGCGGGCGGCGTGTTGATGCTGCTCAATATTCCGAAGCTGCCGCCGCCGACTGCGACGAGCGAGGGCCGTCCGCTGTCGGTGATCGCCAGGCAGCCGCGGTTTATCGTAGCGGTCGGTTGCGGGGTCGTGAGCTATTCGATGATGAACCTGGTGATGACGTCGGCACCGCTCGCCATGGTCATGTGCAGTCATACGGTCACTGACGCGACGCTCGGCCTGCAATGGCATGTGCTCGGCATGTTTGCGCCGAGCTTCCTGACCGGTTCGCTGATCAACCGGTTCGGCGTCGCGCGCATCATGGCGCTCGGGCTCGCGCTGCTCATGGTCGCTGCAGTGATCGGGATCGCCGGGATTTCGCTCTGGAATTTCTGGATTGCGCTGGCGATTCTGGGTGTCGGCTGGAATTTTGCGTTCATCGGAGCGACCACGATGGTGACGCAATGTTACCGCGGCAACGAACGCAACAAGGTTCAGGCCTTTAACGATTTCCTGATCTTCGGCTCGATGGCGATCGGCTCGTTCTCCTCCGGCAAGCTGCTCGCGAACTACGGCTGGGAAATGGTCAACGAGGTGAGCATCCCGTTCGTGCTCGCGGCTTGTGCGCTGCTGCTATGGGGCGCGCTAAGCGGGCATACGCGGCTGCACGTAAGTTGAACCGCGCTTGGTAGAGCCTCGCGAACTCGATCTAAGCGCCCAGTCGACCATTCCTCAACACGGAGCCTAAGGACGCTGTGTGCTACTTCGTCACCATCCGACGCGCCGGCGGCGGCGGAGCTTCGGCGGGCGAAAGGACGAGAGTCACCCAGGTGTTCCAACCGGACGGTCGGTTTTCACCCGCAAATTCCTTGTAACCCTTGAAGTTAAGATAGGCCTGAGTCGCCGTGCTGACCGGGATGATGAAGCCCAACTGCGGGCCGACGCCGACCACCTGCGACTGGAAGCAACCGACTTTATCGCCAGAGCCGCTGTCGCAACCGACTTCCTTGTAAACATATCCGACCAATCCGACCTGCACCTGTTTGGTCAGGAACTGGGATGCACCCCAGTCCAGGTGCATATCGACGCCGTTCTGATAATTCGTGGCCCCGTTCGTGAGGTTGTAGGTCGCGCCGATAACCGCAGAAAACTCATGGCCGGTCTGGGGATTGAAATAGGTGTAGCCGACACCGCTGTCGATCGCGCCGTGACCGATGCCGATGTTCGCCAAACGCGTGGGGTCATAAGCGCCGACGGGTATATCGCCGGTCAGATAGAACATCGTATTGTGAACGCCATTGTTCCATCGCAAGAAGAATTGCGGATAGAGATCACCAAGCGCGGTCACCGAACTGTCGAACGCGTCGGAGCGACTGAACCCTATCGGCGGAAATCCTGGCACCGACAAAATGCCCGACAGGGTGCCATTCAGCGTCGTGTTGTTGCGACCATAGATACTCATGAGACCGAACGTTGCTTGGCCGCCCAGGACCGGTGTTGCAAACGTATAGGTTGGGGTGATGATAGCAATATCGATGTTGGCGTTCACGGTGGCGTTGATGTTCGCGGATAGGCCCACGGGTACCCTGCCTATGGTGAATTCACGCGCGAGCGCCACTCCGCCGCCGGCCGACACTGAGTCATGCCAGTACATTGAGGTCAGCGACCAGCCAGGTTGCTGCGGCGCCGCGGCCAGGCTGCCGAAGATGCCAGGTACCCAGAAGCTGATACCGCCTTCATCGGCCCGTGAGGCTCCGGACGTCAGCCCGACGGCCGCAACGGCGAGCGTGCTGCAAAGGAGCGACCGCCACGTGCGCGATCGCAAAGAAGCAGCGCGACGTGAGGTGTGCGCCGTTTTCTGATCTCTCAATTCGCCCATTTTGGCCCCCCGCCGCCTTATTAGCGTCTTCCGGCGATACTCGCGCACGAAGTTATGGCGGCGGATGGACGTGAGGGGCACTGACTTGAAGTTTTGGTTGATTTCTCGGCGGCTGTGGCCCTCGCGTCACGTTCTTTACGTGTTGCGCTTCAAAGCCGGACGGGACCTTGCAGATATCCCGCGAGCGGGTGGGTTCGGCGGAAGGCGCACCCTTTTTCGCCGCGTCACAGATTTGTGATTCTTCGTCGGATAGAGAAGTCCTCGAGCTGGCTTTGCACGCTCATGCATTATGTCGGTGACGCATGGCGGTAAATCGGCACAGCGACCGTGATTGACGCGCGGTCCGGATTGCGCGAACGCTAGATCGCGGCTGGGGCGGTCAAGTGATCACCGTGGCCGTCTGGTTCTCTAAGGAGATCGTACATGAGACTCACGATGTTAGGCATCGCTACCGTGATCGCAACACTGGCGGCCGGCGAAGCATCCGCGCAGGGAGTCAACCTCACCGGCCGCTGGCGGTGCGTTGAGCTCTGCCTCGGTCCTCCCGGCAGCTTTGGCTACATCACGCAAAACGGCTGGGAGCTCAACATCGTCAACGACGCAGGAGAGCCCTCGCGCGCCTGGGTCGATTATCCCGGCCGTATCTGGGTCGAGCGGGCGAATCAGGGCGCAATCTATTCCCCCGACGGGACAACGCTGCAGTTTGACCGAGGATCGATCTGGCGGCGCGCTCCGTAAGGAGCGATCCGCACCGCAGTTCGGCCGTGATGTATCAACGAACCATGGAGTAAGCCGATATGATGAGACGCACGCTCGCGCTGACTTTGGGGCTGCTTGCCGTTCCCGCTCTGGCGCCTGCCGCCATGGCCCAAGGGGCGTCGATGCCGATTTCAGAGTTGCAGGCCCACGCGATCGGGGTCGATGCCTACGTCTATTTCTATTCGATGATCACGATGGACCTGACGCGCAAGCAGTCCACCAACGTCGAGCCCGGCAAAGAATTCGGCAAGGGTCCGATGAACACGTTCGTCAACGTGCCCGAATTTCCACCCGCGAACTTCAAGACCGTGGTGCGGCCCAACTTCGATACGCTCTATTCAATCGCCTGGCTCGATATGACGAAGGAGCCCGTTGTCGTGTCGGTGCCCGACACCAACGGGCGATACTACCTGCTGCCGATGCTGGACATGTGGACGGACGTTTTTGCCTCGCCGGGCTGGCGCACGACCGGAACGAAGGCGGGCACGTTCCTGGTGACGCCGCCGGGCTGGCGGCCCGACCTGCGCGATCGTTTCATCGATGAATTCAAGCTGCCGAAGGATACGCAGCGGATCGAGGCGCCGACCCCGATTGTCTGGACCATCGGTAGAACGAAGACCGACGGCCCAGCGGATTACGATGCGGTCCATAAGGTTCAGGCCGGCTTCAAAGTCACGCCGCTGTCCGAATGGGGCAGGGCGCCCAAGCCGGTCGAAGTCAAGATCGATCCCAGCATCGACATGAAAACGCCGCCGAAGGTCCAGGTCGATACCATGTCGGCAGCAAAATACTTCGCGTATGCAGCCGAATTGCTCAAACTGCATCCGCCGCACATCACCGACGAGCCCATCCTGGCGCGGATGAAGCTGATCGGAATCGAACGTGGCAAGAGCTTCGACTTCGGCAAGCTGCCGCCGGCGATACGCAGCGGACTGACGAGTGTCCCGGAAGCCGCGCAGAAGCTGATGGAATGGAAGCTCGCGACCCTTGCCCGCGTCGTCAACCATTGGTCGCTGAACACCGACACGATGGGCGTCTACGGCAACTACTACCTCAAGCGGGCCATTGTTTCGCAGCTTGGTCTCGGTGCGAACCTGCCGGAAGACGCGATTTATCCGCTTAATCTGGGCGACGAGGCCGGCCGGCCGCTCGATGGCGCCAGCAAGTACGTGTTGCATTTCGAGAGGGGTGCCACGCCGCCGGTCGAGGCATTCTGGTCGGTCACGCTCTATGATCCGCAGGGCTTCCAGGTCGCGCAACAGCCTCAACCGGTTTGCCGTCAGCAGCTGGATGCCCTTCAAGTATAATGCCGATGGTTCGTCTCGATCTCTATTTCCAGAACGAGAGCCCGGGCAAGGCCAAGGAGCAGAACTGGCTGCCGGCGCCGAAGGGGCCATTCAACCTGACGATGCGCCTCTATGCTCCCAAATCCGAGGCGTTGACTGGCCGCTGGGTACCCCCGGCGATCACGAAACACGAAGACCTTCCGCCGCTTACGGCGCAGTGACGTTCGGGCAGGGCGCCGGTTTCCCGGCCGGCGCCCTGCCTGATGACTTGCCGCCGCCCATCCCCGGGGCGCGAGAGCCGCCGTTGGCGGGATTCCCCCATTAATTCCAGGATTTGGGGCGGATTGGCGCATTTCGAGCGTTGCATCGCCCGTCCATTTTTGGCTATATCCGCGCCACTTTCCGCCTGGTCCTGGGCGACCTATCGGACCAGTCATGTGCCGCAGCCGGGCCTATCGTCGGCGCGCTTATCAACCGGGGTAAATTCAGATGACAGCTCTTTGGCTGATCGTGGCCTGTGGCGTTCTCGCCATTGTTTATGCTGGCTGGGCGACCCAGTCCGTGCTCGCGGCTGACGCCGGCAATGCGAGGATGCAGGAGATCGCGGCCGCGGTGCGCGAAGGCGCGCAGGCCTATCTCAAGCGCCAATACCTTACCATCGGCCTCGTTGGCATCGTGATTTTCGCCATTGTCTGGTACTTCCTCGGCCAATTGGTTGCGTTCGGTTTTCTGATCGGCGCGGTCTTGTCGGGCCTCACCGGCTTCATCGGCATGAACGTCTCGGTGCGTGCCAATGTCCGTACCGCGCAGGCCGCCATTGGTTCGCTCGCAGGCGGCCTCGAACTCGCCTTCAAGGCGGGCGCCATCACTGGATTGCTCGTCGCCGGCCTGGCGCTGCTGGGCGTCACCGTCTATTTCGGTTTCCTGATCGGCACTAAGCACCTGGCGCCCGACCATCGCACCGTCATCGATGCGCTGGTAGCGCTCGGATTCGGCGCTTCGCTGATTTCGATCTTCGCCCGTCTTGGCGGCGGTATCTTCACCAAGGGTGCCGATGTCGGCGGCGATCTCGTCGGCAAGGTCGAAGCCGGCATCCCGGAAGACGACCCGCGCAATCCCGCGACCATCGCCGACAACGTCGGTGACAACGTCGGCGATTGCGCCGGCATGGCGGCCGACCTGTTCGAGACCTACGCGGTCACCACCGTCGCCACCATGGTGCTGGCGGCGATCTTCTTCCGGACCGCGGGCGCCGACGTGCTGCTCAAGATGATGACCTTTCCGCTCGCGATCGGCGGCATCTGCATTATCACGTCGATCATCGGCACGTTCTTCGTCAAGCTCGGCGCGAGCCAGTCGATCATGGGCGCGCTCTACAAGGGCCTCATCGTGACGGGCCTGCTCTCGCTTGTCGGGGTCGCCCTGGTGACTTGGTGGCTGGTCGGTTTCGGCACTGTTCCGGGGCAGACCTACACCGGGACGGCGCTTTACCTCTGCGGCATCGCCGGCCTGGCAGTGACTGGGCTGATCGTCTGGATCACCGAATACTACACCGGCACCGACTACCGTCCGGTGCAGTCGATCGCCAAGGCCTCTGTCACCGGCCACGGCACCAACATCATTCAGGGCCTTGCGGTCTCGCTGGAATCGACTGCACTGCCGACGATCGTCATTATCGCCGGCATCCTGGTGACCTATAAGCTCGCTGGCCTGTTCGGCATCGCGATCGCCGTGACCACCATGCTGTCGCTCGCGGGCTTCATCGTGGCGCTCGATGCATTCGGTCCGGTGACCGACAATGCTGGCGGCATCGCCGAGATGGCGGGCCTGCCGAAGGAGGTGCGCAAATCGACCGATGCGCTCGATGCGGTCGGCAACACCACCAAGGCGGTGACCAAGGGCTATGCTATCGGCTCCGCCGGTCTCGGCGCACTGGTGCTGTTCGCGGCCTATAACCAGGACCTGTTGTTCTTCATCGGCGACTCCGCCGGTCATCCTTACTTCAAGGACATCAAGCTCGATTTCTCGCTCAACAATCCGTACGTCGTGGTCGGATTGCTGTTCGGCGGGCTCTTGCCCTACCTCTTCGGCGCCATGGGCATGACAGCGGTCGGCCGCGCCGCGTCCGCGATCGTCGAGGAAGTGCGCCGGCAGTTCCGCGAGAAGCCCGGCATCATGGCCGGCACTGAAAAGCCCGATTACAGCCGCGCCGTCGACCTGCTCACCAAGGCGGCGATCAAGGAAATGATCATTCCCTCGCTGCTGCCGGTCTTGTCGCCGATCGTGGTCTACTTCGTGATCTACTGGATTGCCGGCGGTGGCCCGGTCGGTAAATCCGCCGCGTTCTCGGCGGTCGGAGCCATGCTGCTCGGCGTGATCGTCACCGGCATCTTCGTCGCGATCTCGATGACCTCCGGCGGTGGCGCCTGGGACAACGCCAAGAAGTACATCGAAGATGGCCACTACGGCGGCAAAGGCTCTGAGCCGCATAAGGCCGCCGTGACCGGCGATACCGTCGGCGACCCCTACAAGGACACGGCCGGACCCGCCGTCAACCCGATGATCAAGATCACGAACATCGTCGCGTTGCTGCTGCTCGCCGTCCTGGCGGCGCACTGACCGCGGTTCGCGAGCACCCACACTCTCGCTGCTTCATGGCCGGGCTTGTCCCGGCCATCGGCGTTTTGAGCAATAATGAGAGAGGACTTCCTTGGCAGGCGCCGCCGAGTCCCGCAGGCGCACTCGCCGGATGCCGTTGGCGAGCTTTAGAAAATCTTGAACATGGCGTTGATGTAATTGACTTCCTTGCCAGTGGTTGGCGTCGTCCGGCTGACGTAGTCGAATACCCTGCCGTCTTTCAGGCCATAGTTTGCCAACCGCTGAACACGGCGGTTCCGATCGAAATAAACCGCGACGACGCGCTGATCGACCAGATGTGGCGTCATGAAGGCCACAGGCCGCTCGTCGCGCTGAGAGATATAGTAGAATGCTTCGCCGTTAACGGTCGCGACCGTCGAAGGCGTTCCGAGCACGATCAGGACCTGCTCCTGGCTGGATCCAACTGGAATCTGCTCCAGCGCCCCGTCCGGCACGATGTACCCGCGCTGAAAGGTCTCGCCGAAACAGCCACCGAGCAGAACCCCAAGGGCCATCACGGCCGCGACTGTCCTGGCGGCCGCCATTCTACGAGGGCGTTCCAGTTGGCGGCTAGGCATTCGGGAAAGAATCCCCATATTCGGCTGCATTCGATCACGCGTTGACATACCGGGCAGTGCCACTTTACGAGGGTTGCGGCCCGCCCTCAAAAAGCGGCGTCCGGCCACCGAGCTATCCTGATGATATTACACCCGTTTCGCCGCACCCCGCGGTCCACCAATATCGCGTCCCTCTATGGCACGATCGTGGCACAGGCGCGAACCCCGATCTTTTACCAAGATTACGGCGTTCCGGATACGGTTAACGGGCGTTTTGAGATGATCGCACTCCATGCCGTGTTGTTTCTTCGCCGCCTGGAAGGGGAGGCCGCCGACCTGCGCCGTCTGGGCCAGGCGGTGTTTGACCTGTTCTGCCGCGACATGGACGCAAGCATGCGTGAAATGGGGATCGGCGATCTGACCGTCCCAAAGAAAATGCGCCGGATCGGGTCTGCTTTCTATGATCGGCAAGCGGAATACCGGAAAGCCCTTGCGGTCCCGGACGACGGCCCGCTGGCAGCGGCGCTCGCGCGCAACGTGCTTGATGGGCCGCCGCAGTCTAGTCAGGCTGAAGGTCTCGCCCGCTATGTCCGTGCGGCCGCGCGCGCGCTTGCGGACCAGGATGGGGAGGCGTTCGCCCGGTCGGAACTCCATTTTACCGATCCAGAAAGGGCCGCGAACGTCGCGGGCGAGAGCATATTCGTGACGACTCCTGATTGATTAGAGACTGGGACTTCGGAAAGCAGGTCAGAAGACAGAATGCCCAAAGCCGCTGCAATACACCCCTGGAGCGTGCCGCTAGCGCTCAGCGACGTCCCCGAGGCGGGACGACATTTCGACCTGATGGCGGACGAAGTGGTTCGTGCCGGTATCGCCGAGCTTGCCAACCTGCGCGACGTGTCGCGGCTAGAGGCGGTCTTTGACGTCGTGTTGCGCGGACACGGCGGGTTGCACGTGACCGGCCAAGTGCGGGCCACGGTCGGTCAGATTTGCGTGGTCACCCTCGAGCCTGTCGACAATGAAATCAACGAGCCGATCGATCTGATCTTCGTACCAGAAGAAACGCTGGCCGACAGCGGAGAGGCCGATTCGCGTGCCGACGACGCCACGGAACCCCTGATTGGCGGAGTTGTCGACCTCGGAGCGATCGCTACCGAATTCCTGTTGTTGGGGATCGATCCCTATCCGCGCAAGGCCGGTGCGGTGTTCCAGGCGCCCCAGATCGGAACCGAGGCCGCTCATCCGTTTGCGGCCCTTGCCACCCTGAAAAAGCGCCAAGGCGGCAAAGAGGGGTGATAAGTATGCCCCCTGTTGCGCCCGGCGCGGAGACGGTATTGTCAACTCATGTCCCATAAGGTCCGCATCGCGCTCGATGCCATGGGGGGAGACCATGGGGCGGCGGTAGTCGTTCCAGGCGCCGAGCTCGCGCTTTCCCGTCATCCGGATATCGAGTTCCTGCTGTTCGGCGACCAGAGCGTCCTGGCGCCGCTCCTGGAATCGCGTCCGCGGCTTAAGGCGGCCTCGCAGATCGTACACAGCGACGTGGTCGTCCAGATGCACGACAAGCCCAGCCAGGCGCTGCGCAAGGGGCGCTGGAAATCCTCGATGTGGCTCGCGATCGATGCGGTCAAGAAGGGTGAGGCCGATGTGGCGGTTTCGGCGGGCAATACTGGCGCCCTGATGGCGATGGCCAAATTCCACTTGCGGACACTGGCAGGGATCGATCGTCCGGCGATTGCGGCGGTGTGGCCCACGCTCAAGGGATCGTCCATCGTGCTCGACCTTGGCGCCTCAATCGGGGCAGATGCGCCGCACCTCGTCGACCTCGCCGCCATGGGCGGAGCCATGGCGCAGGTGTTGTTCGGCCTCGAACACCCGACCGTGGGGCTTCTCAATATCGGGGTCGAGGAGGCAAAGGGGCTGGAGGAGGTGCGCGAGGCCGGCCGCATTCTGCGGGAGGGCAATTGGCCGCAATTCCGATATACCGGCTTCGTGGAGGGCGACGATATCGGCAAGGGGACCGTGGACGTGGTGGTGACCGAAGGATTTGCGGGGAATATTGCGCTCAAGGCCGCTGAGGGGACAGCGCGCCAGATGGCTCAGTTTCTCAAGACCGAACTCAACCGTACGATCTGGACCCGGCTTGGATATCTGTTCGCACGTAACGCCTTCAAGGCGCTCGCCAACAAAATGGACCCGCGCAAGTCGAACGGTGGGGTCTTCCTCGGTCTCAATGGCATCGTCATCAAGAGCCACGGCGGCACCGATGCCGAAGGTTTCGCCTACGCCATCCATGTCGGACACGATCTGGTGCGCCACGAAATGCTTGCCCGAATAGGCGAGACGCTCGCCAGGCACCGTGGTGAAGCGACCGAGGTCGACCCGCCCCGGCTCGTCGGGGGAGCGGCATCGTGACCATGCTGCGATCGGTGGTGCTCGGCTGCGGCAGCTACTTGCCAAGCCGGGTTCTCAGCAACGCTGAACTGTCGGAAATGGTGGACACCAGCGACGACTGGATCACGCAGCGCACCGGCATTCGCGAGCGGCACATTGCTGCGGAAGGTGAGACCACGTCCGATCTGGCGCTTGCTGCAGCACGTGCGGCGCTTGCGGCAGCCGACGTCGATGCCCAATCGATTGACCTCATCGTGCTCGCGACGTCGACCCCCGACAATACTTTTCCGGCGAGCGCCGTCACCGTGCAGGCCGGTCTCGGCATCACCGGAGGCGCGGCTTTCGATCTGCAGGCGGTGTGTTCCGGCTTCGTGTTCGGGCTCGCGGCCGCCGACGGGCTGTTGAAAACCAGCGGGTTCAAGCGTGCGCTGGTGATCGGCGCCGAGACCTTCTCACGCATCCTCGATTGGCAGGACCGCGGCACCTGCGTGCTGTTCGGGGATGGTGCCGGCGCGGTCGTGCTCGACGCCCAAATGCAGCCCGGCACGCGGGAGGACCGGGGCATCCTGACGGCGCATCTGCGGTCCGACGGCCGCTATAAGTCCAAGCTCTATGTGGATGGCGGGCCGTCCTCGACCCAGACCGTCGGCCACCTGCGCATGGAAGGCCGCGCGGTATTCAAACATGCGGTGGCCATGGTCAGCGATGTGATCGAAGACGCCTTCAAGGCGACGGGCTACAACGCCGCCGACATCGACTGGTTTGTGCCTCATCAGGCCAATAAGCGCATCATCGATGACACCGCGAAGAAACTCGGCTTGGCGCCGGAAAAGGTCGTTCTGACGGTCGACCGTCATGGCAATACATCCGCTGCGTCGATCCCGCTGGCGCTCTCGGTGGCGGTCGCCGACGGCCGCATCAAGCGCGGCGATCTCGTCATGCTGGAGGCGATGGGAGGGGGATTTACCTGGGGATCGACCCTGCTGCGCTGGTAGCGCTTTCCCCCACGACCGGGCGATTCCAGCCCCCCAGCCCGGTTGACCGCCTCCCTTCAAGCTAATACCGTGTAATTTCAGAGGGATATGTGGCTCGCCGAGAGCGGGGCTGGCGATGGCGGGAAAAACAATCACACGCGCTGATCTGTGCGAGGCGGTCTACCAGAAGGTAGGGTTGTCGCGCACCGAGTTGGCTTCGTTGGTTGAGCTGGTTCTCAAGGAGATCACCGACTGCCTCGAGCGGGGCGAGACGGTGAAGCTATCCTCCTTCGGTTCATTCGTGGTGCGCAAAAAAGGCCAGCGTGTCGGCCGCAATCCGAAGACCGGCAAGGAAGTGCCGATCTCGCCGCGACGCGTGATGGTGTTCAAGCCGTCCGCGATCCTCAAGCACCGTATCAACGCCGATAGCGTTGATACCGCCGATGGCGTCGAGAACAAGTAATCGCGGACGCATTGCAAGGGGAGGTGTGCGACGGTGGAGAAGTCGCCGGACGCGTTTCGTACCATCAGTGAAGTCGCCGAAGAGCTCAGCGTGCCACAGCACGTGCTCCGCTTCTGGGAGAGTCGGTTCCGCGAAATCAAGCCGCTTAAGCGTGGCGGCGGGCGACGCTATTACCGTCCCGACGACATCGGCCTGTTGCGCGGCATCCACCACCTTCTCTACGGGGAAGGATACACCATCCGCGGCGTCCAGCGCATTTTGCGCGACCAAGGTGTACGCTTTGTTCAGACCGTCTGGCAGCCGGGCGCGCCACGGCCTGCTCATCAGCCGAGCGAAGATGTTGCCGACGACACACCTGACCAGGCTACCGAAGCAGTTCACGAGGAAAGCAGTCTGCCGCGCCTGGCTCCATCTCTCATTCCGCCGAGCGGAGGCGGTGCGTCCGATGGCGGCGTGCCGGTCATGCCATCGCCAGCAGCGCCGACCCGCAGCGTTGCGCCGGCCGCGCCCGTGCGCCGCTTGGCGCCGGAAGATTCGCAACGGCTGACGGCCGTGCTGCAGGACCTCGGCGAATGCCGCAAGCTGCTCGACGTCGCACTCGACGAGCGCTGATAATGCGCGGCCTCGGCGACCGCGCTGTCGGCTATTTCCCGGTCAGCGAGAAGAACAGCGCCACGACCCACATGACGATCGAAATGACCGGCGGTCCAGCGGGCGAAGGTGAGGTAGGTTTCGCGCAGCACGGTCGCACTCGCCCATTGCGCATAGGCTTCTGGTGGTCGCAGCTCCTTCGGCAAGTAGAGCCACATCTCGGTCCGGCGGTAGTTCTTCGTGCGCGCCTCATGGGCCTTGAGCACGAGGATGGCGGTCATCAGCATGGTGAGGAAGCCGCCGGCCTGGAACGCGGCGCGTGGTTCGAACGACAAGCCTATCATGATGCAAAAGATCGCCAGCGAGCCGAAACTGCAGGCGCGCAGCACCGTCTCGTACGCGATGCGTCGCATGTGTTCCATATCGCCCCCGTATCAGGACGTCGATCCGGCGCAGGCATTCTGCCGTGAATCGGTGAGGCCCGCCATCAAAAGCAAGTGTCCTTGCATGGTGACAGGTCGCGAACGGAATTTTCATCAGGCTCATAACCGGAACGTAAAGAAATTCCCGATGGCCGGCAGCGTCAGAATTGCCGTTCCGGCGAGCCATATCCAAAGCGACGCGTCCGTCGAGTCGTCCTTGGCGCCAATAATCCGCTCGTAGATGGCGGCGGGGATGCCGGCGAGGATGATCGTCGCGGTCGCGACCATCAACGAAGCAAACATCAGCGTCAGCGGAACGCTGCCGAAGAGCAGGGAAGGCGCCAGAATCTGCATGTGGATCAACGAGAATACGAGCCAGGACTGGTTGAACAGACCGTTGATCATTCCGAAGAATGCGATGGCGACGAAGTATAAATTGCGATCCATGGCGCGGCTCAATTCGACCGGGGAACTGCGCCGAGTAATAGAAACAAATAGAGTAGACCGACGCGCAGCCAGAACAGCCAGACGACGCCGAATAGCCAGACGATGACCGGCGCGGCGGCTCTCGGCGTTATCGGAGCGATAAGCGCAATGAACGGATCGGTGATCCGGCAAAAGAACCGCCAGATGTAATTCGAGGAATCCGGCTGCACGATCAATCCAAGCAATACTCGGCCAACCAAAGTGTACATCAGAGCCGCCAGCACGAAGTTCGGCAGGTGGAAGTACCAATAGGTGAAAAAGGGGTTCGAGACGCTCACGGCCCGTCCTCAGATCGTCCCAGGATCACTGCGGCAATTCCGGCCGGCAAGCAAGTCAGTGCCGGCACAGTAAAATGAAGCGGGGCCCGTGAGGGCCCCGCTCGCGACCGGATCACAATCCCGATCAGGTCTTCTCTTGGAGTATCGTCCCTCCGCGCGGCTTGCGGATCTCGTCCACATAGGCCTGCATCTCCTTGGAGGGCTCCTTGCCCATCAGGCTGACAACGTAGATTACCAGGAAGCCGAGCGGCATCCCCAGGAGGCCGCAAGCGATGTTGTTGAGGTCGAACCAGCCGACCTTGTTGGCCAACGGGTGTGCGAGCGTTGGCCAGACCTCCATGGCGTTCGGCATGGCCATTGCCTTAGCGACATCCACCAGCGGTGCGCCAGTGGATGCGTTAAGCAGCGACGTCATACCGAAATACTTCACCCCGAAGCCCGGGAAGTACCGCGTCGTCAACAGGTAGAAAAGACACAGGCCGAACCCGGCGATCATGCCGCAGACGGCGCCGGTTGCGGTCGTTCGCTTCCACCACACGCCCATCACCAGCGCTGGGAAGTTTCCAGCCATGGCGAGCGAGAATGCCCATCCGACCATGGCCAGGATATCCCCGGGCTTGGTCGCCGCCAGCGAGGCCGCAGCCACAGCGACTAACAGCAAGAGGCCCCGCGCTACGGTGAGCCGACGGATGGTCGGCGCATTCGGATCGAGCATCTTGTAGTAGACGTCATGGCTCAGAGCGTTGGCGATGGCGAGCAGGAGCCCGTCAGCGGTCGAGAGCGCCGCCGCGAGACCGCCGGCCGCAACGAGGCCGGTGATCACATACGGAAGGCCCGCGATTTCCGGCGTGGAAAGCACGATCACGTCCGTATTGATGAAGAAGTCCTGCAGCCGCACGACGCCTGGGTGGCCAGCGACGGCTTTACAAGCGGCAACAATCGCGTCGACGTTGATGGCATCCTTGCCGCAGATCTTGATGAGGCCGAGGTCACCCCAGGTGAACAGCCACGGACGGACCGCGGTCAGATCCTTGCCGATGATGTTGGTGTAGACCTCAAGCTTCGAGAACGCCGCGTAGGCCGGCGCCGAGAAGTAGAGCAGGAAGATGAAGAACAGCGACCAGGCCACCGACTGGCGGGCTTCACGCACGGTCGGCGTGGTGAAGTAGCGCATCAGAATGTGCGGCAGCGAGGCGGTTCCCACCATCATGCAGAACATGATGGCGAAGAAGTTCAGCGGGCTGTAGTTGATGAACGGTTGGATGTGCGGCTTCAGCGCCGCAACTGTTGCCAGACCCGTCGCCACCATCTCTTTCTCGCGTGCAGTAATTTCCGCGATGGCGTGACCGTACGTCAGTTCCGGGATCGGAATGCCGTAGTGCTTGGTCGAGAGGATCACGATCGGCGTCAGGTAGGCGATGATCAGCACGATATATTGGGCGATCTGCGTCCAGGTAACGGCGCGCATACCGCCGAGCATCGAGCACAGCAGGATGCCGGCGAGACCGGCGAAAACGGCCCATTCGAACGGCATGCCGAGGAAGCGCGAGGCGATGATGCCGGTGCCGTAAACCTGCGCCGTCACATAGGTGAAGGAACAGCAGACCAGCACGACCACCGCAATGAAGCGCGCGAAGTTGCCGCCGTACCGGAACGACATGAAGTCGGGCACCGTGTAGGCGCCGAACTTGCGCAAGTAGGGACCGATGAGGAGCGATACCAGCACGTAGCCGCCGGTCCAGCCCAGCACCCAGGTCAGTCCGTCATAGCCGAGCAGAAACAGTGTGCCCGCCATGCCGACGAAGGACGCCGCCGACATCCAGTCGGCGCCGGTCGCCATGCCGTTGTAGAAGGCCGGCACGCGGCGGCCGGCGACATAATATTCCGAAAGCTGGGCGGTCCGCGTCATGATCCCGATGACGGCGTAAACCGCAATCGTGAAGCCCACGAACAGATAGCCGAGGATCTTGTTCGGCACGCCGACCTGTTCGAGAATCGCCAGCAGGATGATGAACGCGACGAAGCTGCCGGTATAGGTACCGTACATCTTGCCCAGATTTTTGATGAAATCCGAGCCATCCGCAGAAGTTTGCGTAGCCATGATTTTGTTCTCCCTCAGTCGTCTTCGGCGACGCCAAACTCGCGATCAATCTTGTCCTGCTGTTTAGCGAATAGGAACAGCTGGACAACGAACACGATCAACGAGCCCTGCGCGGCCATGTAGAAGCCGAGTGGGAACTGCAGTACCGGAATGATGATCTTGTTGAGCGGAACGACGAACATCTGGACGATGTAGCCAAAGAAAAACCAGATCGCGAGATGCGTGAACATCAAGTTGCTTGTTTTTCTCCAGTGGGCTTCGTCATTGGCCTGTGAACTGGGTTCAGCCATGTGCCTCCCCTCCCTTATCGTTATCGGACTCAGGGGCCAGTCCCGATGTGATGCGAGGGCGCCGCTATCAGCACGCCTGTGGCAACCCCCAGGTGCCACTCCTGCGGTCTGGCACGAGAGCCAGGCCGCAAGACGCACGAAAAAGGTATCATTGCGGCAGCGGCGCCCCTTATAAGACTTTCGGACTAGGCCGCAGTTTTAAACTGTTGAATACGTTGCATTGCACTTGCGCTACCGGGCTGCGGGACAGGTGGGAGGAAGGATTGGGGTTTGCCGAACTTTTTTCGTCGACGCACGTCCATCCGTGATGCGTCCGCGCTCGCCAATTTCATCGATGAGCAATCGGCCTTTCTGGCACAGAAGGGCCTTTACGAGTATTCGCGCGCGCGGGCCGGTCACTACTCCAAGGTGCTGTTCGGGGAGAAGACCTTCCAGGCTGCCATTGAGCAGTCGCGCTGGCGGGCCTTTCCTCTGGGGCTCGCACTTGTGACGGAGCTGGTCGAGGGCGTCCTCAATCCTTATGCGGCGGATCGGGATAGGCAGCTTGATGCACTGCACAAGCTCACGCTGTCGGTGTTCGATCGATATCCCGTTCCGCAGGCGCTGGGCGAAGACGGTTGGAGCGAACAGCGCCGGGAGCTTGTACGCCGCCTGCAATTGATCGGCATGCATGCGCCCAAGCGGGCCATCGACATCAGCATCCCGTGGGCGGAAACCTATTTCGAACTGATGCCGATCCATGAGAAGCTGCGCGGCCCGGATTTTCCGACCACCCGCAATTATCTGCGCGTGACGCTTTGCAACATTCATGACGAATTGATCAAGCGCATGGACGCGGCCGCGCTGGCAAACATTCTTGCCGGCGAAGACGCCTGATTTGCCATGTCGGGTGCGGCGCGTCACGAGGTACGCCATGACCGCCACTCCGCTGATCGCCTTGGATGCGGTGGTACTCGATACCGAAACGACCGGGCTGGACCCCGCAAAAGCCCGGATCGTCGAGGTTGCCGCCGTGCGGTTGACGGCAGGACGCCTCAGCGCGGCCGATGGGTTTCGACGGCTGGTCCGGCCCGGCGTGCCGATCCCCGCCGTGGCGAGCGCCGTGCACCACATCGACGATAGCATGGTGGCCGACGCGCCGACCTTTGCGGCGGTCTGGCCGGCGCTGCAAGCATTTGCGGGCGACGCCGTCGTGATCGGGCACACGCTCGGCTTCGACCTAGCAATCCTCAAACAGGAGTGTGAGCGCGCCAACATGACCTTCCGGCTGCCGCGTGCGCTCGACACGCAACTGCTCGCCCAAGTGGCCGAACCCAATCTTGCCGGCTTCACGCTCGAACAACTCGCCGTGTGGCTTGGTGTCGAGATGACCGACCGGCATTCCGCGCTCGGCGATGCCATGACCACGGCGCGCATCTTCGTCGCGCTCGTGCCAAAGCTTCGCGAGCGCGGGGTCCGTACCCTTGGCGAGGCGATGCAGGCTTGCCGAAACCTGACTGAGGTGCTCGACCGGCAGCACCGTGCGGGCTGGGTCGAGACCTCCGCGGTGCCGGCCCAGGCTGACGCCGAACGCACATTGCACCGCATCGATAGTTATCCCTATCGTCATCGCGTTCGCGATGTGATGCGCGCGCCTGCACAGTTCATCAGCCCCGAGGCGACGCTTGGCGAGGCGCTGTCGCGCCTGATGGCGGAGCGGATTTCGTCGCTTTACGTGCGCTCGTTCAGGGAGGACGGTGAAAACCCGCTCGCGACGGAAACCGGCATTGTCACCGAACGCGACATCTTGCGTGCAATTGCCACGCAAGGAACTGCGACGTTGGCGCTGCCGGTGGGACAATTCATGAGCCAGCCGCTGGCGGTGGTGCCGGCCGACGCGTTCGTTTATCGCGCCGTCGGCCGGATGAGTCGCCTCAACGTTCGCCATCTTGGCGTAGCCGATGAGGCAGGCCGCGTCATCGGCGCGCTGTCGGCGCGCGACCTGTTGCGGTTGCGAGCCAGCGAGGCGATCTCCCTGGGAGATGAGATCGATGTAGCTGCCGACGTTCACGCGCTGGCGGCGGCCTGGGCCAGGTTGCCCGGGGTGGCAGCTTCGCTGGTGGATGAGGCGGTGACCGCGCGTGACGTCGCGGCGGTTATTTCGCGTGAACTCGGCGCGTTGACCCGCCAAGCAGCCGTGATCGCGGAAGCGCGTATGCGCGACGCCGGCCTGGGCGATCCGCCTTGTCCATTTGCGGTCGCGCTGCTGGGTTCGGGCGGCCGGGGTGAGAGCCTGCTCGCCATGGATCAGGATAACGCCCTGGTCTTTGCCGAGGGGCTACCCGGCGGTCCGGAAGATGCCTGGTTCGGGAGGCTCGGCACCCATATTGCCGACATTCTGCATGAGGTCGGTGTCCCTTATTGCAAGGGCGGCATCATGGCCAGCAGCCCGCAATGGCGCGGTTCGATCGCGACGTGGCACGAACGGGTGGCGGATTGGATCCGACGCTCGACGCCCGAAGCCCTGATGTCGGTCGATATTTTCTTCGACATGCGTCCAGTTCACGGCGACGGCGGCATGTGCACGTCGCTTTGGCGCAGCGGCTTCGACGCCGCACAAGGCGAGGTCGGGTTCGCCAAGCTGCTCGCCGATGCTGCCGGCAGCGTCCACCCCGGGCTCAGCCTGTTCGGCGGATTCAAGACTACGGAAGGCCGTATCGATCTGAAGAAGACCGGACTGTTCGCCATCGTGACCACCGCGCGCGTGCTCGCCATCCGCTATCACGTGGTGGAGCGTTCGACGCCGGCCAGGCTGGCCGGCGTCAAGGCGCTTGGCATCGGGGGAGCGCACGATCTGGAAGCGTTGATCGAAGCGCAAGGCACCTTCCTCGACCTTATCCTGATGCAGCAGGTCGCGGACGTGGAGCACGGAACGCCGCCGTCCAATGCGGTGGCAGTCAAGGGACTGTCGCGCCGTGACCGCGAGCGGCTGCGTGCAGCGCTCAATGCAGTCCGTCACCTCGATCAACTCACGCGCGACATGCTGTTCAAGGGATAAGGTGCGGAGCGCCGGGTTGTACGCCGGCGCTCCGTTGGCCTAGGTGGGTTCAGCCGGGGTCAGCGCTCAATTCGCTGCGTCATTGGGCCGGCCGGCCTTATGATCGGCCATCCTTGATTCCGGCGGCCTTCATGATCGGCCACCACTTATCAAGCTCCGCCTTGTGATGCTGGTAGAGCGCCTGCGGCGTCATCTTGTCCTTCGGCGGGACCGTATGACCGAATTCGCCGAAGCGCTTCTGCACTGTCGGGTCGGCGAACGCTTTGACGACGGCATCATTGAGCTTGGCGATGATGGGCTTCGGCGTGTTCTTTGGTGCCCATAGCCCGTGCCAGAACTCAATCTCCACACCGGGCAGACCGCCTTCGCCGAGCGTCGGGACTTCGGGCGCGCCAAACCAGCGGGTGTCGGACGCCACGCCGATGATCTTGACCTTCCCGGCGCGATAGAGCGCAAGCGTCTGTCCGGCTTCGAGGCAACCGAAATCAGCCTGCCCGCCAGCCAAGTTTTGCACGGCCGGCGCGCCACCGCGATAGGAGATGAGCTGGAAGTTCGTTTTGCTCCTGTGCATCAGATCGACAAGGCACACGTGCGCGGCACTGCCGACGCCGACGGACGCCGCATTGGCCTTGCCTGGATTGGCTTTCAGCCATTCGACCAATTCCTTGGCGTTGTTGGCGGGCAAGTCCTTCCGGGCCACGATCCAGAGCTTGGATGACGTCAGCAGCGCGATCGGTGCGAAATCGTTCAAGGGGTCGTAGGAGATCGGAAATGTTCTGACCGCCCCGACGTTGACGGTCCAATTTCCGACGTAGAGCGTATAGCCGTCAGGATCTGCACGCTCGACAAGAGTTCAGGCCGAGGGTGCCGGCTGCGCCAGGCTTGTTCTCGACCACGACGCTTTGGCCGAGCGTCGACTTCATGTGTTCGCCGAGTATTCGCGCAACGGTGTCCGTCGGACCGCCCGGAGCAAATCCCACGACAAGGGTGATCGGCTTCGACGGATATGGCTCGGCTGTCGCGCAGACCACGCCCGCAACGGCAAATACCAGCGATGTTGCAAGTATCCGAAATCCCATGGTGCGTTCCCTAGGTTTTTTCTGAGTGTTGGTGACGGGAACTAGAATGACCGGGCGCGCCTTTGGGAAAAAGTCAGCAGTATTGTCCTTGTAGGAAAATTATGTCGGACAGAACGCCACAGCGGCTTGAAGCATGCGGTTTGAAATCCATCAGGGGCTAACCGACCGGGCAAGCAAAAATGCCGGATGGACGGCGGAGTCGCCCCGGTAAACGCCCTTGCGGGTGAGCCTCGGTGCAGTGCCTTCCCGTCCGTCCAGGGTTACTTCGCGCCAATCTCCTTGATCAGGTCGGCAAACTGATTGATGCGCTTGGCACGATAAACATCATAGTCGGCGCCGTTCATGTAATCGACCTTCTCGCCGATGCTCGCGAGGAAGGCCTTGAACGCGGGCTTCTTGTTCAATTCGTCGAATGCCTTGCGCAGCTTCTCCAGCCGGTCGGCCGGAATGCCCGCTGGCGCCATGAAGATTCGGTCCATGGTGAAGTCGACACCGGGGTAACCGAGTTGCGCCATGGTCTTGACGTCTTTGAAGTCGGGATCGTCCTTGAGCGGCTTGTCGCCGGCGATCCCCAGCATGATCATCTTGCCGGCTTTGTAGTGCGGCCGATACTGGGTGACGAAGCCGAAGGTCATGTCGTCTTCGCCAGCAAGCACCGCGCGCATCGACGGCCCGCCGCCCTGGTGCGGGATGAGATTGACCTTGATCCCCGCCGCCTTGATCAACTGCACGGTCGGAACGAAGCCGACGCCCCAGACGCCGGTATGTCCGATGTTGACCTTGCCGGGATTTTTCTTGGCGTAGTCGATGAATTCGGCCAGCGTCTTATAGGGCACGCCCACGTGGGCACCCAACATGGGTTCGGATGCATTGATGCGTGCGAGAGATTTAAACGCCGTTTTTGGGTCGAATTCGACCTTGCGAGTCTGCGGCGTCAATTGATCGAAAGCATTGTGGGTAAAAAGGATCGTGTAACCATCCGGATTGGCTTTTGCGACCTGCGTGGTGCCCTTCATCCCGGCGCCGCCCGGGACCAGACTGACGACCACGGGCTGGCCGAGAATCTCGGACAAGATCGGCGTGATGCCACGCGCGTGCAGATCGTGGCTACCGCCAGCACCGAGCGGGATCACCACAGTAATGGGTCGATCGGGATACTCCGCGCGTGCGGTCAGCGGCGCCAGCGACGCTACGATTAATGCTATCAGGCTCGACAATTGAAGGGTTCTCATGGCGTTTCATCCCTTATTGTTGATTGCCAATTTGCTTGAGCTTTATGGCGTCGTGGATTTGCCGGGCCGACGCCGGTAACGCACGAGGACCATGCCGGCAATCCAAGCGATACTGGCGAGCAAAAAGAATGAGGCGATTGGTCGCTGTAAGAAGAAAAAATCTAAAAGATCACCGCGTGCATAAAGAATGCTTTGGCTGAGCCGCAGTTCAATTGGCTCAGCCAGGATGAAGCCGATGATCAGTGGCGCCAGATCATAGCGCAGCTTTTTCAAGATATAGGCGCAGATACCTGCGGTCAGCATGATCCCGAGGTCGGATGCCGACCCGGTCGATAACGTGCCGACGAAGGCGAGCGCCAGGATCACGGGAATGAGGTACGCCTTCGGTAGCTGGATCGCCTTGGCGAACGGCTTGATCAGGACGTAGCCGATGGCCACGAACAGGATGTTGGCGATGACCGCCGCCAGCAAAATTGCGTAGATCAACGGGCCCTGTTCCTCGAAGATCTGCGGCCCCGGACGCAGGCCGTGCGCCACGAAGGCGCCGAGCAGGATCGCGGTGATGTTGTCGCCCGGAATGCCGAGTGTGAGCAGCGGAACCAGCGTGGGGCCGTTGACGGCGTTGTTGGCGGCCTCCGGCCCGGCGATGCCATCGAGATCGCCCTTGCCAAACGTCTCGGGATGCTTGGATGCGCGTTTGGCCGCGCTGTAGCCGATGAAGGCGGCAACCACCTGGCCAACGCCTGGGACCATGCCGATCCCGGTGCCGATCACTGTCGAACGCAGGATGGTGCGGATCGAATTCTTGAACTCGTGCCAACGCAGCGGTTCTCCGCTCTTGGACGCGTCGACGGCTTCGGTGATGAAGCCCCGGGCGCGGGTCTCGACGGCTTCGAGCACCTCCGGTATGGCAAAGATGCCGATGACGAGCGGGATCAGCGGAATACCGCCGACCAGCGCCTCAAGGCCGAACGTCATGCGCGCCTCGCCGTCGACCGACTCGGTTCCGACAAATCCCAACCCGACGCCGATGCAGGCGGCGATCGCGCCCTTGACACCGGACCCTCCGGACACGCTGGCGATCAGGATCAGCGAGAAAACGATGATCGCGAACACCTCGGGAGGGCCGATCAGCAAAATGACCCGCGCGATCAGTCCGATCAGCAGCAGCGTGAGGATGTCGGACAGCGCGTCGCCGATGACCGAGGCGTAGAGCGCCATTTCCAGGGCTTTTCGCCCCTTGCCGAGTCGCGTGAGCGAGGGCCCGTCGAAGGTGGTTGCGATCGAGGCGCCGGTGCCGGGAATGCCGACCAGGACCGCCGGAATGCTGCCGCCGTAGATGCCGCCCTTGTAGACGCCGATCAGAAACGGAATGCCCAACATCGGGTCGAGCTTGAACGAGATCGGCAGCAGCACCGCCATGGCCAGAATCGTCGTGAGCCCCGGCATGGCGCCGACGAACATTCCCACCACCAGCCCGGCGGAGATGTAAAAATAAATGTCCCACCGCAGCAGCAGTTCGACGCTCTGACCCAAAGTTGCGAGCATGGCGGCGATGCCTATGGGATGAAAACGTGAGTGAGGAAGCGCATCACGGCATCTTCCACGCCGCCGATGCTTTCGATCGAGCTGCGCGGCAACGAGATCAGCAGCAGCCGTTCGAATACGAAACGGATAACAACCGGGACAATGATAACCCCTGGAATGAAGGCCAGCGGGTTACGCAAGCCGAGAAAGTACGCCATCGCGGCGGTCATCAGCATGGTCGACAGGGTGTAACCCAGCCAGGTCACGCTGGCCGCGTAGGCGATGGCGATGATCGCCGCGATGCCGGCGCGTTGTAACCGGGTGAGCTCATCGGCGCGCGGCCGGCCGACCCCGCTCCTGACGGTTTGTATGGCCGAGATCAGCGCGGCGACCGCAAGCACGGTGAGGAGCCCAAACGCCAGGCGCGGGATCAACGCTGGAGACAGCGTCGAAAAGTCGCGCTCGGTATCGATGCCGCCAGAGGCGATCAACTGCGGCATCGCAACGGTCAGCGTGGCGGCAATCAGCGCCAAAACCGCGGCCACCAAGACATCCAGACGCGCCATTAAAGGCGTGAGCGCCACGACCTGCTCGATCACTTCTGCGGATGG
Source organism: uncultured Alphaproteobacteria bacterium (assembly GCA_963756715.1). Lineage (GTDB taxonomy): Bacteria > Pseudomonadota > Alphaproteobacteria > Rhizobiales > Xanthobacteraceae > VAZQ01. The sequence goes on along the minus strand of CAVWOV010000015.1, from coordinate 98,994 downwards.
CTGCGGTGCCGAAGTGCCGGTTAGATCGCCACTATCGCGTAAGCCGCCTCGGGTATCTCCCGTCATGCCCGCGCGCCTCCCCACTGAATGGACCTGCCGCTATTGAGATTGCGACTAGGCCCTCAAATTTTTTTTCTAATGATACGGATCTGGTCGGACGATAGCGAACGAAAAAAGGCTTCTTGGAAGCCTTAGAGGCACTTGCTCCAGTAATGAAACATCGGGTGGACAATTCGTGGATCGAATGCGGGCAGATGCTCGACTGGGGTGAGAAATGAGACATCAGGCAAGCGCGATGCTGATAAACGCATGCGCCCGGCCGTTGCCGGCTGGTGAAAGGTTAGGAGCCCTCTGGCGAAAAAGGTGAGGAGCCCCCTGGCAAAGGTGATGGAGCGGTCAATCGGTTTCGGGAGTTGTGACACTTACCGGTGCAAGCCCGGACAGCCCCAGAGCCTTTGCGCAGGCTTTGGTGACATCGATGCAACGGCCGCTCACGTAAGGTCCTCGGTCAGTTATCGTGACGATTGCGGAGTTGCCGTTGCTCTTGTTGGTCACTTTCACCTTGGAGCCGAATGGCAAGGACTTGTGAGCCGCCGTCATGGCGTTGTCGTCGAGTGGAATACCGCTCGCCGTTTCCGTTCCAGGTTGAGATGCGTCGCCAGTGGCATAGACAGAAGCAATGCATTCCTCCGCGACCGATGGATTGTGGAGAAGGCAAAGAAACAACGCTGCGATCGGCAAAAGAAATAACGCTGCGACGGGCGATCGCATGACTAGACCTCTCGGGAGTGGGCGTGGGAGTTCGTTCGGGAAGGCAGGCGCGCGGGTCAGCGGCGCCAGTTACAATTATAAAACTCCGACAGTCCCACTACGTTCCGCAGGGAACCGGTCAACAGTGTACGTTGACTGTAAGGAGAATTGATCGCGGGATACGCTTACGCTGCGTTAGCGCGTACGCTCCGTTAACGCGATAGCGGTGGTGCAGGGGCGACGTCCTCGGTTGGTTCATCTGGAACCAGGGACGGATTTTGATCTTGAGGCGCAACAGCTCTTAATACCAAGAGCAACTGCTGGTCCTCCACGATGGCGCCGATTTCTTGCAATCCTTGGCGCTGATCGCGCCCCGGCTCAAGATAATACGCCACCTTTGCTTGCGTGCGGCGGATAGCTTCGATTATGACTGCAATGTGGTCCGCCATCGCGATCTCCAAGACGAGCCCGATGCTCATATTGAGCAGCAGAAAACGTGATTGTGCGTATTGATAACGCGGATCGGCACAGCGTGTTCCCTTTGTGGGGCAGGGCAACTGGCGCCGGTTCCTGGCGCGATGTCGGCTGGGGCGGGTCGTGGGATAGGAGGCGGGCGAAGGGGGCCAGAACGCCTTTCTGACGGAATCTTCACTTTGTGTGGTTCAAAGATTTGACTACACCCAAGGCCACAATTCGCGACACACAGGGCAGAAACTGTCTGCTAACTTGCAGAATTCGCACGGCACGAATTTCGGACTAATCGGAAGCCAACCGGCCAACGCCGGATCAAAAAGCGCATGGAGGATAACATGGATCGCCGCAATTTCGTCATCGGTACGGTAGCTTCCGCCGCAGCATTCGCGTCCGGACCGGCATTCGCGCAAGCGGCGTTTCCCTCGCACGCGATTACGATCATCAATGCGTTCCCGCCCGGCGGCGCTAACGATATCGTCACACGGCCAATTGCGACGGCGCTCGAAGCCGTTCTCAAGCAGCCGGTCGTGGTCGAGACCAAGGCCGGCGCCGGAGGCCAGGTCGGCGCGCAGGTTGCGGCTTCGGCCAAACCGGACGGCTACACGCTGCTGTCGCACAACAATGGAATCTCCGGTTATGCCGAGGTCGACAAGCTGTTCGGCCGGCAACCGAAGACCACTCGCGCCGATTTCATCCCATTGGGACGGCTGATCGCCGACCCGGTGCTGCTTGTCGTTAATGCCAAGCAGCCTTACAAGACGTTGAAGGAATTCATCGATGACGCCAAGAAGCGCCCCCAGGAGATCGTCTATAGTTCGGGCGGCCTGTACGGCGCCACTCATCTGCCGGTCGCTATTTTCGAAAAGGCCACGGGCATTCCGAAGCTCCGCCACTTGCCGACCAATGGCGGCGGACCGGCGGTCACCGCCGTTCTCGGCAATAACGCGCAGGCCAGCGTGCAAACCGTTTCGGCGACGCTTCAGCACATCAAGGCGGGTAAGCTGCGCGCATTGGCATCATTCGGCGGAACGCGCTCGAAAGTCCTGCCGGATGTTCCGACTTTGAAAGAGCTTGGCTACGACGCCGAATATTACCTCTGGGTCGGTATCTTCGCGCCAAAGGGAACGCCGGGACCGGTCGTCGCAACGCTCAGCGCCGCCCTTGATAAAGCCGCGGCCTCCGATGTGTTCAAGAAAGTCGTCAGCGGCCTTGGCCAGGAGTTTGCCTATCTCAACGCCGCGGATTTCGCCAAATTCTGGGCTGCGGATGCAAAGCGCTCCGACGAGGCCGTGCAGTTGATCGGCAAGCAAGGATAACGGCGACCGGCGGCAGAAAGCGAAAAGCAACGACCACGACTCTCCGTGTCGGATCAGGTCGTTGCTTAGACGCCCAGCCAAGTCTGCCGAATTTATCGGCCCTGCGTAGCTCTTCGCTGGAACCGGTCCAGCGCACCCGGCCCTTGCCGAGCACGACGACGTGATCGGCAAGCTCCGTGGCAAGTGCGAAGTTCTGCTCGACCAGCAGCATTGTCATGCCAGCGCGTTTGAGACCGTGGATGATGTCGGCGATCCGACGGATGATCAGGGGCGCGAGCCCCTCGCTCGGCTCATCGAGCAGCATAAGACGTGGATTTGCGACCAGTGCGCGCGCAATCGCCAGCATCTGCTGCTCGCCGCCGGACAATTGCGTGCCGCCGTTGCGGCGCCGGGCAGCGAGATTGGAGAAGTCGTCGAAGATCCGTTCGATCGTCCAGCCGCCTTCCGCGATTGGGCGTGCCGCGACGGCAAGATTTTCCTCGACCGTGAGGGAAGGAAGAATTGCGCGTGTTTCCTGCACAAAGGCAATGCGGGCGCGAGCGATTTCGAAAGTTGCGAGCCGGCTGATGTCGCGTCCTTCGAAGGTGACGGTACCGCGCCGGGGCGTCACCATGCGCATGATGGAGCGTAGCGTCGTGGTCTTGCCGGCGCCGTTGCGCCCCAGCAGCGCAACCACCTTGCCGGCGGGCACGTCGAGCGAAACGCCCTGAATGATGTGCGAATTGCCGAGATAGGTATGGATGTTATCGACGCGGAGCAAAGTATCGCTCATGATGAACGCCCTTCATCATGCGCAAAGCCCTGCTCGCCGAGATAGCGCTCGCGTACGACCTGCGAGTTGCGGATTTCGGCGGGCGTGCCCTGTTCGAGCACCCGACCATAATCGAGCACGATGATGCGGTCGGCGAAATCGAGCACGATGTCCATGTCGTGTTCGATGACGATGACGGTCAAGCTGCGCGGCAAGTCCGCGATGAGGGTGTGCATGCGCGCGGTTTCCTCCGGGCTCATCCCGGAGGTCGGCTCGTCGAGCAGGAGCACGCGCGGTTGGCAGGCGAGCGCGAGCGCGACCTCGAGCTGGCGTTGGCTGCCATAACTGATCTGGCGAACCTGAATATCCAGCATATCGGCGAGACCAACCCGCTCGGCAATCGCGTCGGCCTCCGCGTGCATGGCGGTCAGGCGCCCCATCGGCCGCCAGAAGACCGGCGCCAGGCCCTCCCGCAGCGCGCAAGCGAGCGTGAGATTGTCGCGCACGGTGAACTCGGGGAACAGGCTGTTGCGCTGGAACGATCGCGCGATACCAATGCGCGATCGGGCAGTAACGTCGAGGCGGGTCACCTCCCGGTCTTCGAACAGCACGGCGCCCGAATCCGGCCGAAGGTTGCCGGCAAGAAGATTGAAATAGGTGGTCTTGCCGGCCCCATTGGGGCCGATGATCGCGTAGCGCCGACCCTTCTCGAACGCAAGACTTACCTCCTGCGTGACGAGCAGCGAGCCGAATGACTTGTTGAGCGAACGAGTTTCGAGCGCGATCACTCTTCGTCCTCCGGATTGCCGGAGGCCGTGATGCGTCGGCTGTAATGATCGTAAAGGTCGAGCAGGTAGCCGACGATGCCCTTTGGCATCAGCAATGCTACACCCGCAAAGATCATGCCCAGGAACAAATACCAATGTCCGAATGTCGAGGAAAGCGCCTCCTTGAGCATCACCAGGAGTGTTGCGCCGAGCGGCCCACCAACCAGTGTGCCGATGCCGCCGATGACGACCGCGATCAGCACATCCCCCGACACGAACCAGCTCACCAGATCCGGTGAGATGAAATTAATGTGTTGGACCTTGAGCGCTCCTGAGAGCGCCGCGATCATTCCAGAGGCCGTGAAGGCTGCAAGCTTGTAGAAATAGACACGTCCTCCGAGCGCGGCGACGCGAGCAGGGTTTTGCCGGATGGCATGCAGCGTCCGGCCGAATGGCGACGACATGACGAGTTCGAGCAGCAGCCAGATGACGATGCAGATGATGATCGCGGCAAGTGAAAATATCGCTGGATCGTTGAGATCAATCCCGATCGCGCTCAAGTCTAGTCGCGGAACGCCACCCATGCCGTCGGCGCCGTTGTATGCCTTATTGCGGAAGCCCCAGGCGTACAGCATTTCCGCGGTGGCGAGCGTGACCATGATGAAGAAAGCGCCGGCCGTGCGCACGGCAAAAAGACCGACCACGAAGGCCACCAGCCCGCCGGCAACGATCGCGGCCGGGAAGGCAAAGTTGGGGCTACCGCTCGCAAGCACCGTGAGACCGGCGAAAACGTAGCAGCCAACGCCGAGCAATCCGGCATGTCCAAAAGACACCAGTCCGGCGCTGGCGATGAGATCGAGGCTGAGTGCCAGGATGGCCAAAATCGCCGCTTCGGCGATGAGTTCCTGGGTGAAGAAGCCGGCCACGCCATGCCCAACGAGCGCGACCACGACGAGGGCCACCCCAATCGACCGTCGGACGAACGTGCGGCTGACCATGGCTCAGCCCGACATCGTGAAACGCCGCGCCGGCATGAGACCGCTCGGACGGAAGATGAGGACGAGCGCCATGACCAGATAGATCATCATCATGGCGAACTGCGGCAGCAGAAGCTTGCCAAAGGTGTCGGCGAACCCGATCAGGAGCGAGCCGAGGATCGCGCCTCTGAGACTGCCCAGGCCGCCGACAACGACCACGATCAACACCAGGATGATGATGCTCACGTCCATGCCCGGATAGACGCCGAAGATCGGCGCCGCGACCACGCCGGCGACGCCCGCCAGATACGTGCCGATGCCGAAGACGAGTGCGAATACCTTGGCGATGTCGATGCCGAGTGTCTCGGCGGTGGCGCGGTCATCGACGCCCGCGCGTACCAGTGCGCCAAGCTTCGTGCGCTCAAGCAAGAAGTAGAGCACGGTCATGACCACCAGGCCCACCCCGATGATGAACAGCCGATAGGCTGGATAGAGGATACCCAAAAGATCGACCGGGCCGCTGAGGATTGCCGGCTGCGACACCCCCTTGGGCAGGTCGCCGTAAGCGATACGGATCAGGTCGATGCCCATGTAGATCACGCCCACGGTGAGCAGGACCTGGGTCAGATGGCCGGTACGCTCGGCCCGCTTGAGCAATAGGAAATAGAGCACCATGCCGGCGGCCGTCGCCGCGACGGGTGCTAGCGCAAGTGCCACCCAGAACGAGCCGCCCAACTGGGTGATGCTGAACGCCACATAGGCGGCGAACATGTAGATCGTGCCGTGGGAGAGGTTGAGATAGTCCATCAGCCCGAACACGACCGACAACCCGATCGCGAGCAGGAACAACAGCATCGAAAACTGCAGGGAATTGAGAACCTGCTCGGCAAGGAACTCTGGATTGAGGAGCATTTGATCCGGCGGACGGTTGCAGGAAGAGCTGGCGCTGGTCTCTAATCAATGCGGCGGCGCCGATCTTGACGCAGACTTCAAGAGAGAGAGTTCATTGTAGCAGGCTCTCGTTCATCATTGGCTGCCCGCTTTGCAACGAGCGGCATGATGTCGCGTGCGAATCGTTCCATTCCCTCGATCATCGGGTGGAAGTGCAGCATGAGCGTTCCCACCCCGGCTGCCTCATAGCGGCCGACGCGGTCCACGATTGTCTCGGGTGTGCCGACGAGGCCAGGTCCGAGCGCCTTGGCGGCAATGAAGGCAACCCGGTTCGTTTTGCCGTGTTCCTCCAGTTCGTTTGCGAGCCTTATCGCTTCCGCGTTGGAATCAGCGCAGACTACGTGACAGGACATGCCGAAACCGAGATCGCGGCCGTAGCGAGCAGCGCGCATTTTCATGTCCGTGATCGTCACGGCCGCCTGTTCGGCATTCTGTTCCCAGGTCCGATAATCGGCGAGGCAATCAACGAACCAGCAATCGCACTCTCGAGAAATGACCTCTTTCCCCGGCTCGTGCCGGCTGCCGGCATAGATCGGCGGGTTGGGTAGTTGGATCGATTTCAATGGCAGTCCCTGCCGGTCAACCGAATAGAACTCGCCGTGGAATTCGAACGTGTCCTCGTTCCACAGCCCGCGCATGACGCGCACGAATTCGTCCATCCGCCGGTAGCGCGCATCGTCGTCTTTGGGCCAGCCGGCGTGGCCGAAATTCTCGAATTCCTCCTTCCACCAGCCGTTGACGATATTGACGGCAGCACGCCCGCCGCTGATCCGGTCGAGCGAAGCGGTAAACTTCGCGACCACCTGTGGGGTGATGATGCCCGGATGGACCGCCACCATCAGTTCGATTTTGCTGGTAAGCGCAGCGAGCGCGGCGGCGAGCATCCAGGCCGGGTGATCGGTGCCGATCCATCGCTCCGCCAGCAGAGTGGTCTTGAAGCCAAGCTCCTCAGCGCGCGTGATCATCTCGACCGCAAAGCGTGAAAGCTTTGTCTGGCCCGTTCGTGAGGCCGCGGGTACCGGACTCGCGGATGGCCGCATTCATCCGCGGCTCAGGCCGGATCGTATGCGGCAACGGTGTCCAAACTCCGAATCTCATGGCTCGGTGCCGGCTGGTCCAGAGGAGCCCACGACGTCCCTTAAGCTTACAGACTCTCGATCGATGCGATCAACCGCGGTCGCGGCACACGCGAAAGTCCAGACTATACGTGTGTGATGTCGGTATTCGGCTTCAATGACGCATGGTCGCATGCGGGGCAGAGACTTGGCGCGCGGGCCGCGAGGCTGCTAAGCTTATCACAATAACGCAAAGACCACACGGGAGGAGCATCATGCGTTCAATCGCCGTCGGCGCGTTCGCCGCAATCATTGCGGCACTGGCCACGACCCCTGCGCGCGCGGCCGACCCGCTCAAGATCGGCGTTCTGATGCCGACGTCGGGCGTGTTTGCGGTGCTGGGCCAGCGCCAGCTCAACGGCATGCGCTTCGCCATCGAAGAGGCGGGCGGAGAGGTCGCCGGACGCAAGATCGAAATGTTGCATGAGGATTCGGAGGGCAAGCCGGACGTTGGTCTCGCCAAGACCCGCAAGCTTGTGCTCTCGGATCGCGTCGACGTGATGGCCGGTATCATCAATTCGGCCGTCGCGCTCGCGGTTGCGCCATATCTGTCATCGCAGCGTGTGCCGCTCGTGATCTCGAACGCATCGACCGACGTCCTGAGCGGCGCGAAATGCAACCGTTACGTGTTCCGCGTTTCGTATTCGAGTTCGCAGATCACCGAGCCGATCGGGATGTGGATGGCTAAACACGCGCCGAAGAATTTGTACGTCCTGGCGTCGGACTACGTCGCACCGCACGAATACGTGGCGGCCATGAAAAAGGGCTACACCGCGGGCGGCGGGACCATCGTCGGTGAGACCTATACGCCGTTCAATCGCACACAGGACTACGGCCCCTATATCTCACAGGCGCGCAGTGCCAATCCTGGCGCCGTCTTTGCAGTCTATTTCGCCGCCGAGGCGCTGACGTTCGTCAAGCAATACGATTCGTTCGGGATGAAGGCGAATTTTCCGCTGTTCGGCCCGATCGGCTTGACGCCGCCCTTGCTGCGCAAAGCGCAAGGAAAGGCGGCGCTCGGCGTCATCTCGCCATCCAACTATGTGGTCGAGCTCGACACGCCAGTGAACCATGCGTTCCGCGAAGCCTACCGGAAGAAATACAACGAGGATCCCGAGGAATTCTCGGTGATGGGCTACGACGCGATGCGTTTCATCTTCGAAGCGGTCAAGGCGCGAGGTGGCGACACCAAAGACCGAGCGGCCTTGGTATCGGCGATTGAGAAGGTTGCCTATACGGGGCCGCGAGGCCCGATGAAGATGGCGAAGAACCACCAGGCCACCATGAATGTCTACATCGTCAAGACGGTGGAAAAAGGCGGCAACGTTGTCTTCGAAGTGATCGATACCTTTCCGAATTTCGAGGACCCGGTGAAAGGCTGCAATCTCAACTGATGGCGGCGATAATAGCCGACAATAGCCAATGCGGCGATTCCGTCGACAACGCGGAACCCGGCCAGATTTGAATCCATGACGACTACAAAAAGACCGGCGCCGCTTTTCGCGGCGGCGACCGGCACACGAGGAGGCGGCTAGTGGACTTCGGCATTCAGCTCGCGACGTCATCCCATTCCTGGAAGGTCGCGAAGCGCGCGGAGGAACTGGGCTTCACACATGCATGGTTCTATGACACCCAGCTTCTGAATGCGGATATGTTCGTCGCCATGGCGGCGGCCGCCCTGCAGACGTCGCGCATTCAGCTTTGCACCGGAGTCCTCATTCCCTCCAACCGCATTGCGCCAGTGGTGGCGAGCGCGCTGGCCTCGCTCAATGCGCTTGCGCCCGGCCGCATTCATTTTGGCGTCGGAACCGGGTTTACGGCACGCAGAACCATGGGCTTGCGCGCTCTTTCGCTCAAGAGCCTGGAGGAGCACATCCGCGTCGTGCGGGGCCTGCTCAAGGGTGAAACGGTCGAATGGCGCGCGGAGGCCAAGCCGCACAAGATCCGCTTCCTCAATCCGGAACTCGAACTGATCAATCTGCAAGACCCAATTCCGCTGCATGTGTCGGCCTTCGGACCGCGTGGACGGCAACTGGCTGCCAAGCTCGGCGCTCACTGGCTCACCGCGATGCGCGGGGCGCAATCAGCCAACGCCGCACTGGCTGAGATGCAGAAATCGTGGATCGCGGCCGGCCACGATGTGCAGACACTTTATTCCACGGCGTTCGGTGGCGGCTGCGTGTTGGCCGATGATGAGCCTGCCGACAGCCCGCGGGCCAAGGCGCAGGCTGGCCCCGCGGCCGCAATCGTTTTTCATAATAACGCCGAGGAAGAAGAGCTTGGTTCGATCGGCTTCCCGACGCCGCCGCAGTTCAAGGCGAAGTTCGATGCCTATAAGGCGATCTATCGTAATTACCAGCCGCCGGACGCGCGTTACCTGACGAACCATCGCGGTCATTTGATGTTCCTGCGCCCGGAGGAGCAGGAGATCATCTCAGGCGACATCATCCGCGCGTTCACGTTCACCGGGACGCGCGCCGCGCTGGTGGATGACCTGCGGGCGATGAAGCAGGCCGGCTATAGTCAATTCGGCATGCATATCCGGACCGGGCACGAAATGGCGATGCTGGAGGATTGGGCCGAGGTAATCGCGAAAGTTTGACGTCCATTTTGTTAGATTAAGGAACCGAACGGCGATGGTTGAAACGATGGACGCACTGCGACGGCAGACCAACCCGCTCTATAACGATCGCAAGCTCAAGCTCGGGACCTTCGGGCAGAATCTCGATCGTGGTTGTGCAATCTCGACCATCGATGGCGTGCTGGAGATCAACTGGCCGAACACAATGGCGATCGCCCGAATGGCGGATGAAATGGGCTTCGAAGCACTCGTTCCGGTCGGCCGCTGGAAGGGGTTCGGCGGCGTCACCAATTTCAACGGGCCGGGATTCGAATGTTTCTCTTGGGCGGCGGGCGTTGGCGCCTCAACGCAAAACCCCGCTGTTTTTTCGACCGCACACGTCCTCACGATCCATCCGATCATGGCGGCCAAACAGGCGGCAACGATCGACCATATCACCGGCGGTCGGTTTGCGCTGAACGTCGTGACCGGCTGGCACCGTTCCGAGATCGAGATGTTCGGCGCGCCTTTGCTCGATCATGAAATTCGCTACGGTCTCGCTGTGGAATGGCTCGAGATCATCAAGCGGCTATGGACTGAGGACGAAGAGTTCGATTTCGAGGGCAAGCACTTTCAAGTGAAGAAGGGCTATCTCGCGCCGAAACCGATCCAAAAGCCGTTTCCGGTCGTGATGAATGCCGGAAGTTCGGAAACCGGGCGACACTACGCGGCGAAGTATTGCGATATCGCCTTCGTCAACATCAACCGTGGCGACCCCGAGGTCTCCCGAGCGGTCATCGCCGACTACCGCCGGCTGGCGCGCGAGGAGTACGGCCGTGATCTGCAGATCTGGGGTCACGGCTACATCGTCCAAGGCGAGACTGAAAAGGAGGCGAAAGATTATTTCGACGAATACGTCCATCAGAAAGGCGATTGGACGGCAGGGAGCAACCTGGTCGAGACCATGGGCCTCAATACGCCACGCTCTCCGGAGCTATTGAAACTGCTGAAGATGCATTTCATCGCCGGCTGGGGCGGCTATCCGCTGATCGGCGATCGCAATCAGATCGTTGAAGGCTTGGCCAAGCTCTCCGATATCGGCCTGAACGGTGTCGTGCTGTCGTGGCCCCGCTACATCGACGACATGCGCTGGTTCCAGCGCGAGATCCATCCGCTGATGCAGCAGGCGGGATTGCGCTGAGGACGCGATGTTTCCCCTCGAAATCGAGGATTCCGCGCATCTCCGCTTCAAGCCGTGCAAGCTTGAAACGGACGTGGTGCCGCGACCGTCGCGGCACAATAAGTGAATAGTTACAGATAGTTATTGGTCGGAGCGCCGAGATTCGAACTCGGGACCCCCAGTCCCCCAGACTGGTGCGCTAACCGGGCTGCGCTACGCTCCGACAATCGCGAACGTCTACGACGCCTCGATGGCAGGCGCAAGCGTGGCGCTTGGGATAGGGGACGCGGGCGTCGCGCCGGTCATGCAGCGGTTTCCGGCCGGGCGCGCTTGAATCGTTTGGGGAGGGCAGTAAGCGGGGCAGCGAGTGCGGTCATCCGTTCGCCGAGACGTTCTCTCGCGCCGGTCAAAATCCGCTTGAGCCATTTCTGCGACGGCTTCTCAATGAGCCACCAGATCAAAAGTGACGCCGCGGCGATCGCGATCGCCGTCGACACGATCAGGACCGGAGCGGACGCCACACCCTGAAACCTGTTGAGCAGCATGTAGCCGATATGCTGATGCAAGAGATAAAGCGGGTAGGTAAGTCCACCAATGGCAAGGATGATCCCGGCGGGCAGTGGGACGCGGCGCACGTTCATGGCGAGCGCCACCGCGCCGATCGAGGCAACGCACACGGCGGCGATCACCCAGTTGTTGAACTCGGTATGATAGTGCCCCCTGAGCCAGTCAGCGCCCGTGAATGCCTGGCTGATCGCCGTGATGGTGCTGAGCGCGAGCAGCAGCATGATGGTGCGATCACGCCTGCCACGGAAAATCTCATAAAGCACCAGGCCGGCGCAGAAGAACGCGCTCTGGTCGGTCAGGAACAGCCGCAGCACCAGTCCGGAATGCAGGATCGTCTCATTCACGATTGAGATCGCGAGCCACGCGAACACGATCGCTTCGATCTCGCGCCGGAACAGGCCCGCCAGCAGCAACAAAAAGACCCAGCCGTAAAAGGTGAGTTCGTATACGATCGACCAATAGGCGCCGTCCATGAACGGCTGCTTGAGGGCAGGGGATAGAATGAGAAGATTGGCGAGCCACTGCGTGATGCCGGCCTGAAGGCGTGGCGCGCCGATCGCGAGCGTCACGATGAAGGTGAGCGTCATGCACAGCACGAAGCCGGGATAGATGCGCGACACCCGGGCAATCGCGAATGCCGACGCCGTACGGCCCTCGGCCGAGTAGGCGATCACGAAACCGCTGATGATGAAGAAGAGCTGAACGCCAAGGTAACCGTATTTCGCAACCGGTACCAAATCGGGAAGCGAAACCTCGGTAAAGCCATCGGCGGCCGCGCCGCGAAACCCATAATGGAACAGGATAACGGCCGCGACGGCGAGCAGACGCAGCAGATCGAGCACTTCGACGCGTCCATGCGAGGCGTTTGGCGCGGTGACAGGGGCTGACACGTTAGTCTCCTGTGCCGGATCGGGAACGCAAGCCCGATGGCAGGTGTTGAAAACGGTTCTTTGCAAGGTAGGCGCCAGGGGGGCACCGATCAGGTTCGGAGTGACCTCAATGGGCATGTCGCAAGGGCGGCGCCTGAGCCTGCCGGGCAAACGACCTGGACGCGGCCATCAGGCCCCACATCACGCCGATGATTAGATAGTAGTGACGCCAGTGATCGCTATCGATGATGGCACTCTCGAACGCCGTGCCAAGGAAGGTGGCGTAGACCGCGTGATAGGTGGACTGCCACGGCGTTGCGACGAAGATGAAGCGCAATCCCATCGTCGCCGTGACGAGGATCAGAGTTAGATAGGTGACTCCGGTCGTCCATCCTCCGGACATGAAGGCGTTCAGGTAGGAATTGTGCGGATCTTCCGGGAAGTAATTCGCGAATTGCAGCGGACCGATCCCGAACGGCCGCTGGAGCGCGAGGTCGGCGCCCAGGATGTAGCGGCCAAACCGGCCAAAGTGCCCCACGTCGTAGCTTTGTTCGAGCTGGGCACGTTCCTTGAAAAGGTCCGCGACCTGATTGATCGACAGCAACGCGGCGATGAATATGGCGATGACCATCAGGCCGGCGAGGGTCACCAGAACAATGCGGACGCGCTCGTTCGCCGATTGACTGGTGACAAAGGTCAACAGCATCATCAGCATGGCCGCGAACGCGAACTGGCCCCAGGCGGCGCGCGAGAACGTCAGCAGCAGAGCCGCGAGCATCACCAGGAGCATCACGACGCTGCGGATGACCAGGCGCCCGGCCAGGATGCGGTGGAACACCAGCAATCCGGGCAGCACCAGGAACGCACCCAGCACGTTCGGATCGTTGAATGTGCCGCGCGCACGGGAGTACAGCAGAAGCATTTCGGAGGCGCCCCCGAACAACCGGAAGTAGGCTGCGATGGCGACAACCGAGGCCACAAGTGCGCCCGCTACGTAGCCGCGCAATAGCAGATCGAGCCGACGCTGCGTGTTGGTCCCTAGGATCGCCGCATAGAAAACGGCGGTAGCGGCCAGGTAGATTGAAATCAGAACCCATACGACCGGCTTCTGCTGATCCGACACCTGCAAGACCGCCGTCGCATAGCCGATGTTCATGAAGATGAGCAGCAGCGCCAGCGGAATGAGCGCCGCTCGCAGCGTCAGTCCAGTCAAGGCAAACAAAAAGATCGCAATGATACCGACGATTTCGTAAGGGCTCGGCTCGATGAAGACGAATGCCCCGGCAAAGCCCATCAGCCAGAGCAGGCCGAGACGCAATGATTCGACGGCGATGCGCGGCCCGGCGAACGCGGCGGTGCCCGCTGAGGCCGCCGCGACGGACATCAGTATGCGTTCTCGGCCCTGGCGAGCGCGAGCGGCGTCTTCGCCAGAATATAAAGGTCAAACAAGACCGACCAGTTTTCGATGTAATAGAGATCGTGCTCGACGCGCCGCTGAATCTTTTCGTTGGTATCGGTCTCGCCACGCCAGCCGCTGATCTGCGCCCAGCCGGTGATGCCGGGCTTGACCCGGTGACGGGCGAAATAGCCGTCGACGGCTTCATCGTAGAGGCGGTCTTCAGCCTTGGCGTGCACCGCGTGCGGCCGCGGTCCAACCAGCGAAAGATTGCCTTTGAAGACGACGTTGAAAAGCTGCGGCAATTCGTCGATCGACGTCTTGCGGATGAAGGCCCCGACCCTCGTGACCCGGGGATCTCCCTTCCGTACGAGCTTCGAGGCGGTCGCATCGCACTGATCGACATACATCGACCGGAACTTGTAGACCTCGATCAACTCGTTGTTGAAACCGTAGCGCTTCTGCTTGAAGAAAATCGGTCCCCGGCTATCGAGCTTGATGGCGATAGCCGTCAGCAGCATAATCGGTGAGACGGCGATCAGCAGCAGCGAACCGACGATCTTGTCGAACAGCCACTTCATCACGACGTCCCAATCGGTGATCGGCTTGTCAAAGACGTCAAGCACCGGGACATTGCCGATGTAGGAGTAGGCGCGGGGCCGGAACCGCAGCTTGTTCGAGTGCGCCGAAAGCCGGATATCGACCGGAAGCACCCATAGCTTCTTGAGCATCTGGAGAATGCGGCCCTCGGCGGAGATCGGCAGCGAGAAAATCACCAGATCGACGCGGGTGCGGCGCGCGAATTCGACCAGATCGTCCACGGTGCCCAACTTCTGACGGCCGGCATCGGCTGCGGGCGAACGATCATCGCCCCGATCGTCGAACATGCCGACGATGCGGACGTCGGAATCTTTCTGCGCCGCGAGCGATCTAATCAGCGCATTGCCGCGTTCGTCGGCACCGACCACCACCGTCCGACGGTCGAGCCGGCCGCGTTGCGTCCAGCGTCGAACCAAAAGAAACAGTCCGCGCCGAAAACCGATAAGCACAATCAGGCCGACCACGTAAAACGTAGCGAGCCACACGCGGGAAAAATCCGCTCCCGCCTTGGCGAAGAATGTTGCACCGATCACCAGCAGGAAAACGAGCGACCACGCCGACGCCAGCCGGAAGTATTGCTTTTCGAAACCGCGGAATGCCTGCACCTGGTAGATGTCGGCGACCTGGAAGGCGAGCATTGCCAGCGTCGCGATGCCGACGATCGCGGCGACGTAATGCCATTCGAAGCCGTCAACGGGAATGACATAGGCCGCGTACACCGCAAGGCCGACGAGTACCGTGAGCGCAAACTCGATCATTCGAACGACGCCCGCGACGACGATCGGCGACCAGGCTGTTGCGATCGGCTGTGCGGCAGCTTTGAGCGCGGCCGGAGAGAGTTGTTTGGCGCGCTTCTTGTTACCGGCGACACCGGAAATAAGCGATTCCGCCGTTGCGGTAGATGCGGCGGCGGCACTCAACATCGTAGGTGAATCCAACTCGATCATGCCTTGCTCGATGAAGCGCGAGCCGGGGCCGTAGCCCGGCTGTTTCACAGATCGGGACTAGAGCAAAAGATTCAAGGAATGCTTAGGGAGATAGTAAAGATCGGCGGGGTCATTAACCCTGTCGTAGTGCTAACGAACTTTGTCGCAATGCCGACGCTTCGTGATACGCGGTGAGGACGGCATCAGTCATCGCGTCATCAGAAAACGCACCGCGCACGCGCTCCCTGAGGCGTAACGCGGTTACGCGCATGGCGTCGGGATCCTGCAAGGCAACGCTGATGGCGCGGGCGAGCGCGGCGGCATCGTCCGGTGGAACCAGTTCCGTGGCATCGGGACCGAAGATTTCCGGCAGTCCACCCACGCGGGTCGCAATGAGTGGCAGCCCAGCCGCGGCGGCCTCCAGCACGATATACGGCAGCGATTCCGCGCGGGAAGGCACCACCAGCAGGCGGCCAAGCGCAAAGGCGAAACGCGCGGGCATGGCGCCGACAAATCGTATGGTGCCGCCGAGACCATGAGATTTGACGGCGGCCTCGAAGGCATGGCGATCGGGCCCTTCGCCGACGATCGTTGCTGTCACCGGCCGTCCGCTCTGTGTCAATGCTACGATCGATTGGATCAACAGGTCGACACCCTTCAGTAGCCGCAACTCGCCGACGAAGACGAGGTCAGTGGCGCGCGGACCGGGCGTTACGGGCTCGAACTCGCTGGCGCTCACGCCGTTGTGAACCACGCGCGTCAACACTCCCGGCTTCCCGACCTTGGCGGTAAAAATATCGCGCCCGTACTCGCTTTCGAACAGAAACAGATCGGTGCGGGGCATCAGTATCCGCTCCAGCGCGAGATAGAGAAAGCCGGTGGGCGAATTCCAACGATAGTGCAGACTGCCGCCGTGCGGCGTGTAGACCCTGATGGCATGGCCGACGCGCGCAAGCCGTGCATAGGCGCCGCCCTTGGCGCCATGACCGTGAACCACGTCGGCGTTAACCAGGGCGGCGCGCTGTGTGACATGCGCGATCGCCTTCGCGTCGCCCGGCCCGATCTGCCGGCTCATCTCGATGCGGGTCAGACCGAGCGCCAGTTCCGGCATCAGCTCCGTCAGTTTGGCTTCGGCGCGCGCCCCTCCGGTCGTTACGTCGGCGATCAGCCCGACGCGGTGTCCGCGCGAAACCTGTCCGCGCGCCAGGTCCGCGACATGGCGAAACAGGCCGCCGACCGGCGCGCGCAGCACGTGCAGGATGTTCAGGCTCGGTTGAGGCTCAACGGCCATGCGAAGTTAACCCTATCTTAATGCAATGCGCCGTGGGCCGTGGACAATCGGGCTGAGAACACACAGGTGCCATGGATGGTGTCAGAGCCATTCTGCTGCCGCGATGGTGCATTTCGGTGGCGAGCGATGCTTGAGGGCGATTAGCGCTTCGTGTGGTTAAGGAAATCTACATCATTCTGCCATTGGCGACGTTCCGTGCGCTCCTTTAACCGGCCATCAACCATAATCGTTTGGAATTAGGTTACGAGTCGCGCGTGGTGCGCATTGTGGAGTGGTCATGAAGACCGGCGTGCAGTTGGATGGCGAGCCTGGCGTCCTACAGGCCAACGGCGAACTCGACCTTGGCGCGTTGGGCCGTGCGCTCTGGGCAAAGAAGCGGCAGATCATCACCCTCACGCTCGCGGCAACGCTGCTGGCTTTCGTCGGGGTCAATCTGGTTACGCCAAGATACCGCTCCGAAGCCCGGATTCTGATCGAGACCCGGGAAAACATTTTTCTTCGCCCGGATGCCGAAAAGAACGCTGCCGAGCGCAGCGCCACCGTCGATCAGGAGGCAGTAGCGAGCCAGGTTCAGCTCATCTTGTCGCGCGACCTCGCACGCGAGATCATCAAGAAGCTCAAACTCGGAGAATTGCCGGAATTCGATCCGGTTCTGCGTGGTCCGTCGTTGCTGCGGACTGTTCTCGGCTTCACCGGAGTCGTTAAGGACTTGATGAGCATGACGCCCGAAGAGCGGGTGCTCAAGAGCTACTATGATCGGCTTTCGGTCTTTCAGGTCGAAAAGTCCCGCGTGATCGCGATCGAATTCGATTCGGAAAATGCCGAACTTGCGGCTCGTGTGACCAACGCGATCGCCGAGCGCTATCTGGTGCTGCAGCAGGCAGCCAAGCAGGACCAGACTCGGTCTGCGGGGGTTTGGCTTTCCGGCGAGATCGATTCGCTGCGCAAGAAGGTCGCGGCAGCCGAAGCCAACGTTGAGCAGTACCGCTCCAAGACCAATCTTTTGATCGGCACCAACAACACGTCGCTCTCGAACCAGCAGCTCGGCGAATACAACGCGCAGCTTGGTGCCGCCCGCGCGCAGAAATCCGATGCCGAAGCCAAGGCGCGGTTGATCCGGGAGGCACTGAGATCGGGCGGCCCCGTCGAGTTCACCGACGTCGTCAATTCCGAACTGATGCGGCGGCTTTCCGAGCAGAAGGTCACGCTTAGTGCGCAATTGGCCGAGCAATCTTCGACCTTGCTCGGTCAGCATCCGCGCATCAAGGAGTTGCGTGCCCAGATCTCTGATCTCGAGCGGCAGATGCGCGGCGAGGCCGACCGTATCGCGCGCTCATTGGAGAACGATGCCAAGCTTGCGAGTGCCAAGGTCGATGGGCTGAGCTCCGGGTTCGACCAGCTCAAGCAGCAGGCGGCGTCAACGAATGAGCAGGACGTGCAGTTGCGCGCGCTTGAGCGCGATGCGAAGTCGCAGCGAGACCTGCTCGAATCCTATCTGGCCAAATATCGTGAGGCCACCGCGCGGGACAGCATCGGCGCGGTGTCGCCCGATGCGCGCATCATCTCGACCGCTGTCGTGTCGAACACACCGGCCTGGCCACGAAAGCTGCCGATCGTTCTAGTCGCCGCGCTTGCGACGTTCGCATTGTCGTCGGGCTTCGTATTGGCGAGTGAATTGCTTGGAGCCGTGCCGGCCCGTCCGGCCTTCAATCCGCGGGTTATGTCGCGCGTCGTTCCTCCGGCCGAAACGGCTGCAGCGAATGTTGTCCTGCCGCAGCAACCGCAGGAGTCATCGCAACCGCAGGCCAAGGACGCCGATGCACCCGAAGGGCCGCCGATCGTCAATGAGCCGGTCGTTAGCGAACCGGTCGAAGCTGACGCGATCGATACGATTGCGCACGATCTCAGTGCTGCCGGTGGGGCGGCGCGTCGGATTACGGTCGTCGGCGCATCGCGCAATGCCGGCGCGACGATGGCGGCAATTGCGCTCGCCCGGAGCCTTGCCAAACAGGGGCGGGTGGTACTGATCGATCTCGCGCTCGGGGCGCCCAACCTTTCCGCTATCGCCAGCGATCCGACGGCTCCTGGAATCGCCGAACTCGTCCGGGGCTCGGCATCATTCGGGCAGATCATCACTCGGGATCGCCACTCCCGCGTCCACCTGATCATGGCCGGACAGGCGGACCTTGACGCACAAGCCATAATGGCGTCGCAACGCCTGGCAATCACCCTCGAGGCGCTCGGACGAAGCTACGATCACGTCGTCGTTGATGCCGGTACGGTGGCTGACGCGCAACTCGACCGGCTGGCGACATTCTCGCAGCGGGTGCTGCTGGTTGCGGGTGAGGTCGTCGATGACCCGGCGACCGTCGCGGCGGAGGAAAGTCTGACGAAGGCAGGGTTTGCCGATTTCACTGTCTTGACAGGCGTGCGCCAGTCGCCGGATTCCCCAGGTGATATGGCCGCGGCCTGAGTGCGCCGCCGCACTCGACAGGGGGATGGTTATCGATGGGCACGGAGGCGGCGGAGCGCCTGTACGGCTCCCCACAAAGCGGGCTTTCGCTTAATGAGACCCTTGGCCGCGGTTGCCGCCCGGATGCCTGGCGCGGCCATCTTGCCGAGCGGTGTGAGGCCGATGATGGTGTCAAACAAAGGCTCGACCTGGTTGCAAAAGATCGACTTGTAATCGGCCTTGCCAACGCCGAGATCGAAACCCCGTAGGCCGCGCTCCGCGCAGTCGAGCACCATATTGTGGATCAGAATTAGACCGGGGCTGTGACGGGAATTTTCACTGAGCGTGTAGCTGTTGAACATCGACGTGCATCGGTGTTCGTCGCTGACGACGGCAAAAATCGCCAGCACTTCGGCGTCGGCTTCCAGTGCGTGGATCTCGATGATTGAGCGGCCGTCTGGGAGCTTGCTGTGGCAAGCGGTGCGCAAGAACTCTTGCACGCCCGGAGCCGCGAACACATTGGTGAGACCCTGTTGGGCCATATGGACCGACTTGAACGCAAAGAATGCATCCAGAATCCGGTCGATGTCGGCTGGCTCGTCCGCCCGAACATAGCGGTAGCCCGGCAGCTTCTGCAATTTGCGGGTCTTGCCGCGCAATTTTCCACGCATCGTCGAACTCAGCAGGAGTTCGATCAACGCATCCCCCGGCCGGTCGATGGTGAGACGCATGCTGAAGTCGACCGAGTTCTGGTGCGGCAACAGCGCAAATGGATTTGCCACTCCGGCCCAATCAAAGGGCTGGCTGAACAGCGCGAGCAAGTCGACGTGATTGCCATCAAGAAGGATGCGTTCGAAGATGCGGCTCACGTCCTGAGCCGTGACGGTTGCCGCGACATCCCGACGCCACCAGCCAACGTTGAAATTGGCATGTTTCGATCCGAGAAACTGTATGACGTCCAGCGGCCCGTTGCGGGTGTGGCCGAACGGCCAGACGAACGCTGGCTCGTCCTGGTGACCGAAGCCGATGACGATGAACGGCGTGACGCCGTTCCGCGCCCCGACATGCTGCTGCCAGGCGGCGAGGAAGTCGAAGCGTTGATAGGGGGTTCCGAGCGCGTCACTCGCCTCGATCCGGCGCCAGAACGGTTCGGCCGCCGTCAAGTCGCTGAAGACTTCGACCGAATTGACCTCGCAGACGCGCGGGACGTTCGCGGGGAGCTTCGCGTCTTCTCGACCGGGAAGATGGTTTACGGCAGCATCCATAGCCAATGCGCGGCTCATTTCGAGCCCCGACGCCCCTTCGTTCGACTAGGTGCGGACCTTGGCAAACAATTATCAATAAACAGTTGGGATATTCCCCGAGTTTGAGATGGGATTAGATCATTGTCCGCATTGAAGAAAACGATCATCCGCGGCGGCCTCGAAACGCTGTATTTCAGTGCCGCCCATGTCCTGATGCGGCCATTCGTTGCCGGTGTGGGGGCGATCCTCACGCTCCACCACGTGCGGCCGCCACGGTCGGACCGGTTCCAGCCGAACCGGCTGCTCGAGGTACAGCCGGGTTTCCTCGAGGACGTGATCCGCTATCTGCGACGCTGCCGGCTCGACCTCGTGAGCCTCGACGAGATGTATCGCCGCTTGACCGAGCAAGACTTTTCACGACGCTTCGTTTGCGTGACCATTGATGACGGTTACCGCGATACGCTGCAGTGGGCCTATCCGCTGCTCAAAAAGCATGAGGTTCCGTTCTGCGTCTACATCCCCACTAGCTTCCCGGATCGCCTCGGAGAGTTGTGGTGGCTGGCGCTTGAAGCCGTCGTCGCCCGAAACCAGCGCATCACGCTTCTGATCGACGGTGAGGAGCAAGGATTTGACTGCGCAACCGTCGCCGAGAAGCGCCACCTGTTCGGGCAGCTTTACGGCTGGCTGCGCAGCCTCAAGACTGAAGAAGAGCTGAGGCACGTCGTGCGGGATCTGAGCGCCCGCTATCGGGTCGACATAGCGGCCTTTTGCGATGAACTGTGCATGACCTGGGAGGAGTTGGCGCGGTTGGCCTCCGATCCGCTTGTGACCATCGGCGCTCATACGGTCAATCACGTCATGCTGGCCAAGGTGCCGGAGCGTACGGCCCGATCCGAGATGCAGATGAGCCGCTCGGTGATCGAGGCCGCGCTTGGCGTGCGGCCCGATCACCTGTCCTACCCGGTCGGCGACCCGACCTCGGCGGGCCCGCGCGAGTTCCACATCGCGGCCGAACTGGGCTTCAAGACCGCGGTGACGACCCGGCCGGGTGTGCTGTTTCCCGAGCACCGCCACCATTTGATGGCGTTGCCGCGCGTCTCGCTGAACGGCGAGCACCAGCAGTTGCGTTATGTGCGGGTGCTGCT
Organism: uncultured Alphaproteobacteria bacterium; assembly: GCA_963756715.1. Classification (GTDB taxonomy): domain Bacteria; phylum Pseudomonadota; class Alphaproteobacteria; order Rhizobiales; family Xanthobacteraceae; genus VAZQ01. The sequence goes on along the minus strand of CAVWOV010000015.1, from coordinate 77,663 downwards.
CTCGGGCGCCGCGACTGCGGTCTGGAACGGGTTTCGCCGCGTCAATGCGGCGTAGCGTTTGGTGTCCCGGACGCGGCGCAGCGCGAAGCGGTGCACCGCAGATCCGGGACCTTCCCAAAGGCGCTGTGCGATACGATCCCGGGTCTGCAACGCATTACTGCGTGCCGCGTCGCGCCCGGGACAAAGTAAGTGGTTATCCGTGGTCCGGCCGCGACATCCAGCGGATCGAGCGGCATTGCCGGCAGGACCCAGCCCAGCCCCGCGACGACGTAGTAGATCGTCTCGACGATGCGGTGCGCTTTGATGGCGGGGGATTGCGCCAGCGCCATCGCGACAAGCGCCCACGTCGTCACCAGAATAATGAGCGCTATCCCGCCGATGAGCTTGCGTATGCGAATAGGCATGGATCGATCGCGCCGATTGCGAGGGCAGGGCGGATGACTATATGGTCCGCCGGTCGCCAGCAAGCGAATGATCGCGCATGACCAAAATCCCGCCGCCTCCCGTCCGCCGCCGCGCCATCAGGCTGTGGCTGCTGGCGGTGGCCGCACTGATGTTCGTGACGCTGATTGTCGGCGGCGCGACGCGGCTCACCGAATCCGGTCTCTCCATCGTCGAGTGGAAGCCGCTGACCGGCGTCGTTCCGCCGATGAACGGAACTTCGTGGCAGGCCGAGTTCGACAAATACAAGACCATTCCGCAGTTCCGCGAGCGCAACTCCGCGATGACGCTCCCCGAATTCAAGCTGATCTACTGGTGGGAGTGGGTGCATCGTGCGCTGGCGCGCTCGGTGGGCGCGGCGTTTCTCCTGCCGTTTCTGTGGTTTCTCTGGCGCGGCTGGGTCGATCCCGAACTACGCGTTCGACTGTGGACGATCTTCGGTCTCGGGGCGGCGCTTGGCGCCGTGGGCTGGTGGATGGTGTCGTCCGGCCTCACGGAGCGGGTGAGCGTCTCGCAGTACCGGCTGGCATTTCATCTCACGCTCGCCTGCGCGATCTTTGCTGCAATCGTTTGGACCGCAGCGCGGCTTCTGCCGCAGCCGTCCGTCATTGCAGCGGCGCGCATCCGCTGGAGCGCGTTTGGGCTGGTGTTGCTGGTGCTGCTGCAGATCTATCTTGGCGCGCTGGTAGCGGGCCTGCGCGCCGGACTGGTCTACAACACCTGGCCGTTGATCGACGGCCGACTGGTGCCGGAAGCTGCGCGGCTGTTTTTTCAGCAGCCGTACTGGCGGAATTTTTTCGAAAATGCGCTCACCGTGCAGTTCGACCACCGCATGGTTGCGTACGCGCTCTTCATCGCCGCCGTATTGCACGTCGTTGACGTGATGCGTAACGCTCGCGAGCGATCCGCCATGACCGGAGCAGTCCTGCTCGTCTGTGCGCTCGCGATCCAGATCGGGCTCGGCATTCTGACGCTGCTTCACAGCGTGCCGATCGATCTGGCGCTTGCGCACCAGGGGATGGCGATGGTGGCGTTGACGGTTGCAGTCCTGCATGCGGCCAACCTCGTGCCGCGCGACAGCGCCGTGCGGATTGGTAAACCCGCAGAGCGGGCAGAGCAGGCGACATGATCGAGCTGGCCCATCGCGGCAATATCGCGGTGCTGCAGATGGCGCACGGCAAAGCCAACGCCATGACCACCGAATTCTGCGAAGTCCTCGCGGCCCGGCTGGAGGAGGTTCGCTCCTCGCCGGCGTCCGCTGTGGTTATCACCGGCTCCGGTCGGATTTTTTCGGCCGGCGTCGATCTTCCGCACCTGCTGGAAGGCGGCGCGCCGTATATCCGTGCATTCCTGCCGGCATTGAACGCGATGTTCGCCGCGGTCTTTTCCTATCCGAAGCCGGTGGTGGCCGCGATCAACGGTCACGCCATTGCGGGCGGATGCGTGCTGGCGTGCGCTGCCGACCGGCGGCTGATGGCCTTAGAACCGGGCCGCATCGGTGTCACCGAACTACTTGTGGGCGTGCCATATCCGGCGTGCGCGATGGAGATCATGCGCAACGCCACGGCGCCGCAATACTTCGAGGATGCGATCTTCAGCGGCCAGACCTATGCGCCGGGCGACGGGATGACGCGCGGTTTGGTGCATGAAATCGTGGAGCCAGATGCGCTGCTCGGCCGGGCGATCGCCGTGGCACAAACTCTTGCCGCGCTTTCGCCGGAGGCGTTCGCCTTGAGCAAACGGCAGACCCGCCAGCCTTCACTTGAGCGGCTGGATCGGGATGGACAACGCATCGACGACGAGGTCACCCGGATCTGGTGCGCGTACGATACGCTCGAGCGGATCAGGGACTACGTCACGCGCACCCTGAAGAAATCATGAGCGCGTCGCAACCCTCACGCCGCCGCGAGTGCTTGTTCAAGGTCGGCGATGATGTCGGCCTTGTCCTCAAGCCCGATCGAGAGCCGCACCACGTCCGGTCCGGCGCCGGCCTGGACCTTCTGTTCGTCGGAGAGCTGGCGGTGCGTGGTCGATGCCGGATGGATGATCAGTGAACGCGTGTCGCCGATATTGGCGAGATGCGAGAACAGCGTGACGTTCGAGACCAGCTTGACGCCGGCGTCGTAGCCGCCCTTGAGGCCGAAGGTGAACACCGCGCCGGCGCCCTTCGGGACGTATTTCTTTGCCAGGCTGAAATAGCGGTCGCCGGTCAGTCCCGGATAGCTCACCCATGCCACCTTCGGATGCTTGGCGAGCCACTCCGCGACCGCCAGCGCGTTCTCGCAATGCCGCTGCATGCGTAGTGGCAGCGTCTCGATTCCGGTGAGAATGAGAAACGCATTGAATGGCGAGAGTGCGGGTCCGATGTCGCGCAGGCTCAGCACCCGGCAAGCGATGGCGAAGGCAAAGTTGCCGAACGTTTCGTGCAAGACGATGCCGTGATATTCGGGCCGCGGCTCGCACAGCATCGGATAACGCTTGTCGCGTGACCAGTTGAAGGTGCCGCCATCGACGATCAGGCCGCCGATCGAATTGCCGTGGCCGCCAAGAAACTTGGTCAGCGAATGCACCACGACGTCGGCGCCGTGGGCGATCGGCTGGCAGAGGTAGGGCGTGGCGAGCGTATTGTCGACGATGTAGGGCACGCCGGCCTTCTTGGCGATCGCCGACACCGCCTGCATGTCGGTGATGACGCCGCCCGGATTGGCGATCGACTCGGTGAAGATCGCCCTGGTCTTGGGCGTGACGGCGCGTTCGAACGCTGCCGATATCGTCCGGATCCGCCCACACGACATTCCAGCCGAAGTTCTTAAAGGCGTGATTGAACTGGTTGATCGAACCGCCATAGAGCTTCTTTGAGGCGACGAATTCGTCGCCCGGCTTCATCAGGCAGTGCATGACGAGAACCTGCGCCGCATGGCCGGAGGCGACCGCGAGGCCCGCGGTGCCGCCTTCCAGCGCCGCGACGCGTTCCTCCAGCACCGCATTGGTGGGGTTGCCGATGCGCGTATAGATGTTGCCGAAGGTCTGCAGACCGAACAGCGACGCGGCGTGGTCAACATCCTCGAACACGAACGAGGTGGTTTGATAGATCGGCGTCGCCCGTGCGCCGGTGGTTGGATCGGGTTGTGCGCCCGCATGGATGGCGAGGGTGGCGAAGCCAGGAATGCGGTCCGTCATCATCTTCTCCTTGTGCGGAACAGGTCAGTGGCTGAGACGCCTTGGCGTCAGACGCAATGCGGGCGCAGCGAGAGTGTCGGCAGTGCGGTTCGCCGCTCCGGCCGTTTGGTTGTTGGCGCATATTTGGGCAGGTGTGCAAAGGACTCCCGGAGGGACTGCAAAGAACCCGCGTCATATTGCTACGCCATTGAATTTCTTGCGGTAAAATTTTCCCGCCGGGGCGAGATTGGCGTGTTCATTGCTTCCTCGTGCCTCGTCCTCATGCTCGGAAACGCCACACTCCGCAGCATACAGCATGGAGAGGCAACATGTGCCAAGGTGACGACCGTTCCTGTCCGCAATTCGATCTGCATCGCGAACAACTGCTCGCTGATCTCGATCATGAACGTCGCAGTTTCCTGAAAAGCGCATTCGTCGCGACCGGAGGAGCGGCTGCGCTCACCGCCGGCGGAGCGGCCATGGTCGCGCCGGCAGCGGCGCAGACGGCGGCGGCCAGGCAGGGCAAGCCCAGTCACCATTATCTGCCGGCAACCGCCGATACCGTGCACTGGGGCTATTTCAGCAAGCTGCTCAAGCCGCAGATCGAGGTCGATTCCGGCGACTACGTCACCATCGAGGCGTTGACGCATCATGCCAACGACGACGCCGAGCGGATGATCAAGGGCGATCCGGGCGCCGAAAGCGTCTACCTCTGGACCAAGGAAAAGAAGGGCGTGAACCGCCGCGGGGCCGGTCCGATCGACGGCAAGCTGCTCGGTCGCGGCGCCGGCGAGGGGCTCGGCGTGCATATTTGCACCGGCCCGGTCTACGTGCGCGGCGCCGAGCCGGGCGACATCCTCGAAGTGCGCATCATCGACGTCAAGCCGCGGCCTTCCGCCAATCCGCAACACGTCGGCAAGGCGTTCGGCAGCAACGCCGCCGCCTGGTGGGGATTCCACTACAAGGAGCTTCTCACCGAGCCCAAGCCGCGCGAAGTCATCACCATCTACGAGATCGATGCCACCGGGCAGCGCAACTGGGCAAGTGCGGTCTATAATTTCCAATGGACGCCGCAGACCGATCCGTTCGGCGTCGTGCACAAGACCATCGATTATCCCGGCGTTCCGGTCGACCATAAGACCGTCAAGGAGAACCACGGCATCCTCAAGAACGTGCGGATCCCGATCCGGCCGCACTTCGGCGTGTTGGGTCTGGCGCCCAAGGAGGCGGATGTCGTTGACTCGATCCCGCCGGGATACTTTGGCGGCAACATCGACAACTGGCGCATCGGTAAGGGCGCGACGATGTATTACCCGGTCGCGGTGCCGGGCGGTCTGCTGTCGGTCGGCGATTCTCACGCGTCGCAAGGCGATTCGGAATTGTGCGGGACCGCGATCGAATGCTCCCTCACCGGTACGTTCCAGCTTATTCTGCACAAAAAGGCGACGCTCGGCGGCACATCGCTCGCGACCCTCGACTATCCGTTGCTGGAGACGCAGGACGAATGGGTGCTGCACGGCTTCAGCTACGCCAACTATCTGGCCGAACTGGGCGAGAAGGCGCAGTCGCAGATCTACGAAAAATCCTCAGTCGATCTCGCGCTCAAAGACGCTTTCCGCAAGATGCGCGCGTTCCTGATGTCGACCAAGGGGCTCACGGAGGATGAAGCGATCTCACTCATCTCGATCGCGGTCGACTTCGGCGTGACGCAGGTGGTGGACGGCAATTGGGGCGTCCACGCCGTCATCAAGAAAAGCCTTTTCGCGGGCGCGACGGCGTGATCGCCGCTTGAGTTGTGGATGACGGTCTCAAAAAGGACCGTCATCGTTCTCCGGCGAGGATCACCGGCTGGCCGCCGGCGACAGACTGACGGGCGCGCGCTTGGTGCGCTTGCTCTTCTTCTTGGAAGGCTCGGGCGGAAAGAAGCTTGCCAGCACGGTCCGGCAGGCTGCCGACAATCCATCCTTACTGCGAACAAGGCACGCCAATGTCCGCTCGCGGTCGGGGATCGTCGCCTGGCAGTATCTGAAGGCATCGTCCTGACACGCGGCCTGAGCTGTGCGCTCGTCCACCTGCTGAGCCAATGACACGCCGGTTGAGGCCAGGGTCATGGCGATAACGAACGCGAAATGTCGCCGCATAATGCCCCGCTGATGGCGCCCCCCGCGCCTTTCATCGTCTATGCCATGGCGCGGCTGCCACAGTCCAACGATCTTGCGATGCCCCTCGGCGAAGACGCTAAGGCGTGCTTTCCTGGTCCTTCTGCGCCTGCGTCGCGGCGTCGGTCGAACCGCCCCGCATGATCGTCCGGTTAAGCGCCATGCGCTGAACGCCGCCGCCGAGCTTGGGCTTTTTGGCACTCAAGGTTCGGGTGTTGACGCCCATCCAGGCGATTTCCGAGGAGATGCGGCCGTATTCGATCTTGGGGCAGCGGTTCATCACCACCTTGAGGCCGTTGTCCTCAGCGAGTTTCGCGGCCTCGTCATTGCGCACGCCGATCTGCATCCAGATCACCTGCGGCCGGGGCTTCAGCGCGAGCGCCTCCTGCACCACGGCAGCGCATACTGCGAGGCGCGGAAGATATCGATCATGTCGATCGCTTCGGGAATGTCGGCAAGCCGGGCGTAAATCTTGCGGCCGAGCATCTCCTTGCCGGCGAGGCCCGGGTTGACCGGGATCATGTTGTAGCCGCGCTGCAGCAGGTATTTGAAAACGAAGTAACTTGGCCGGCTCTCCTTGTTTGACGCGCCGACCATGGCGATAGTTTTCACCGTGTTGAGAATGCCACGGATGTACCTGTCATCGTAATTGTCGTGATTCATGCGCGACGCCGATCCTTTCGGTCCAACATAGGTGGGCGAGGGCGATCGGCGAAAGGCCGTGAATACCAGCGATCGGCGAAGACCCGAGCGCAAGCCTTGCTTATGCCGATCGGTACGCTTGCGTCGTCCGCTACTGCGGCGCAACCGGGGACAATAGCGCGCAGCCGGGCATTCTCGGCTTCAAGCGCCGCAATCCTTTCGCGCAGCACGACGGTCGCTTCGGCGACCTCGTCTTCGCTGAAACGCGCGGTGATGTGCTGCGAGCAATTCACGTCCCAGGCCTCGACGGTGAACAGGATCGCGCGCTCCGGCCGCGCCCGGTAGCCCGCGTCGCTGAGTTTTGCGAGCAAGGCTGGATCGTCCTCGATGACCCGTGCATGGCCCCAGACCTTGATCCGCTGCCGGCCGGCGAAATCGAGCAGGAACAGAAACGCGCGGTCGTTCTCTGCAAGATTGCTGATGCTGATGTATTGGCGGTTTCCAGCGTAGTCGGCAAAGCCCAGCGTATGCTCGTCGATCACTTTGATGAAGCCTTTGGGGCCGCCGCGATGCTGGATGTAGGGTGCGCCCGCCGCCGAGGTCGTGCCGAGGAAAGCCGTGTCGAGTTCGGCAACGAAGCCGGCTAACTCGGCAGTGACCCGGTCCGGAAATCCCAGCGCCACCTTCCTTTCATAGGCACGGGCGGAGCCGCGCTCCGCCTGCGCGCGCCGCGAGGCCGGCGTGAATACGAGCTCGCTGTTATTGGTCGGCGCGATGACGGTCATGGCACGGTCCTTGTGAGTGAACCCGGCGTGAGTGAACCCGGCGATGCCGGGTTCAACGCATTGACGGTGAGAGGCTAAGCGACAGCCGAGAGCGGCTTGACGGTCGGGAAGTCGATGTCGGTGTCGGCGGCGAGGTTCAGGTAGTTGGTGAACACGTTGAGTGCGACTGCAGCTACGATCTCGACGATATCCGCGTCGGTGAGCGAAGCGGCCCGCGCTTCCGCAATGTCGGCGGCGGCGACGCGGCCATGTCTGGCCACGAGCTTGCGCGCAAAGGCGAGAACGGCGCCATCGCGGGCGCCCGGCGCGGTGCCGGAACGGGCGGCAAGAATATCGATGCCAGTCAGGCCGGCGTTCCTGCCGAGCAGCGTATGGGCGGCAAGGCAGTAGTTGCAACCGTTGGTCTCGGCGACCATGAGGGCGATCTGCTCATGTAGCTTGGAGCCGAGACCCGCGCCGCTCAGCGCTCCCGCAAAGCCCAGATAAGCGCCCAATACGGTCGGGTTGTTCGCGAGAACCTTCATCATGTTCGGCGTGACGCCGAGCTTCTTGTGAATGCCGTCGAGCAGGGCCTTAGCCTTGGGTTCGGCGGTTTCGGGATCGATGCGAGTCAGGATGGTCATTTGGCGGTGTCTCCTGGTGGACGGGATCGCCTTCGCCCTCAAAGATCATTATTTCTTGTGGGATGATAATATGCATTCTTTGGAAGTTATTATTGCGATATTGGAAACAGTGTCATGGACCGGATCGACGGCGTTTCTATCTTTATTGAGGTGGCCGAGCGCGGCAGCTTTGCGGATGCGGCCCGGCAGCTCCATCGGTCGCCAGCAGCCGTTACCCGAGCGGTCGCTGAGCTCGAAGCGCGTCTGGGCGTGCGGCTCCTCAACCGCACAACACGTGCCGTCAGCCTCACCGAAGCCGGTGCGCGGTTTTTGATCGGTGCGCGGCGCGTGCTCGCCGAATTCGATGAGATCGAACGAGCAGCCGCCGGGGAGGGAACCGCCCCGCGCGGCGAATTGCGCCTCACGGCGCCGATTCTGTTCGGCCGGCTGCACGTGATGCCGATCGTCACGGAATTCCTCGGCCGCTATCCGGACGTCACGATCGTGCTGACATTGGTTGACCGCCCGATCGACCTGGTGGAGGAGGGGTTCGATGCCGCCGTCCGAATTGGGACGCTGGCTGAGAGTTCGGCGATCGCCACGCGCGTCGGCGCCGTTCGGCAGATTGTCGTTGCGGCGCCCGCTTACGTGGAGAAGCACGGGATGCCCCGCGTGCCCGCGGATCTCGCGACCCATACGATCATTGGCTTTTCGGGCATGTCGAGCGTTGAACGCTGGGTATTTCGCGACGGTGTCGGCGAAAGCAGCATCGCGATCAAGCCCCGCCTGATCGTGACCACTGCCGAAGCGGCAATCGACGCGGCGACTGCGGGGTTCGGCCTCACCCGCGTTCTGAGCTACCAGGCGGCTGACGCTGTTGCGGCCGGTTCATTGCTGAGATTGCTGGAAGATCACGAGGGCGCCCGACCTGCCGATCCACCTGCTTTATCCGGGCGGCAGGCATCCTCCGCCGAAGCTGCGGGCATTTCTTGATTTCGCTGTTCCGCGCCTGCGGCGGCGTGCGGATCGAATATTGCCGGCGGTGAAGCAATAACCGCGGGTGCGCAATATCCGCGGGTGCGGATGTCTATCCGAGGGGCCTAACGATCTTCCCACGCCGGCGGCCGCTTCTCGATGAAGGCCGTCATGCCCTCCTCGCCGTCGCGCGCCAGCATGTTCTCCACCATGACCTCCGCGGTCATGCGATAGGCGTCTTCGAGCCCCATTTCGAGCTGACGGTAAAATGCCTGCTTGCCGATCTTGACCACATGAGATGATTTCGCCGCCACCTTGCGGGCGAGGGTCAAAGCGGCATCCAGCTCTTCGCCTGCGGGCACGATCTGGTTGACCAGGCCGATACGCAGCGCGTGCTCGGCTGAAATCAAATCGCCGGTGAGCAGCATTTCCATGGCGTGCTTGCGCGCGACGTTGCGCGAGAGCGCGACCATCGGCGTCGAGCAGAACAGCCCGGCATTAATGCCGGAGACGCCGAATTTTGCCTCCGCCGAAGCGACCGCGAGATCGCAACTTGCGACCAGTTGGCAGCCGGCGGCCGTGGCGGTCCCTTGCACGGCCGCGATCACCGGCTGCGGCAGCCGGACGATCTGCATCATCATTGCGCTGCAGGTCCGCATGATGTGCTCGAAGTAGCCGCGGCCGCGATCGGGATCGTTCCGCCGTGCATTCAATCTCCTTGAGATCGTGGCCCCCAGAAAACGCCGGCCCCCGCGCCGCTAGCACGACGACGCGCACCGAACGATCGGCAGCGATTGCGGTGAATTCGTCCGCCAGTGCTGCCAGCATGGCATCGGAGAGGGGATTGCGCGTCGCCGGCCGGTTAAGCGTGAGCACGACGATGCCGCCGTTGTCCTCGCGCAGGAGAACAGGACCGGCCTCATTGTGGGTGACCGGGGATTGCAGGTTCATGGCCGTTGGTCCGCGGGCTTTGCGATTGTGCCAAGACCATTGTATCCGATCCCGCGTCGTGCGGCGATGCGCGGGCGACGGAATTCAGGATGGGAGGCTCAATGGCGGAACCGGTCATGACGGTCGGCGAGCTTGAACGCTTCCTGGCGATGGAATTTCCGCAGGTCTTTCATCCGGCAAGCGGACTAGTGATCGAGGCCGTTTGGGACCGCGGCTGCCGGGTCCGCCAGATTTACAGCGCGTCCTCGATCCGGCCTGGCGGGACCATCTCCGGACCCACCATGATGGCGCTCGCCGACTTTGCCATGTACGTGGGCGTGCTCTCGGCGATCGGCCCGGTTCCGCTCGCGGTGACCACAAATCTCAATATCAATTTCCTGCGCAAGCCCGAGCCGCGAGACCTGTTGGCGGAAGCCCGCTTATTGAAGCTTGGCCGGCGGTTGGCGGTGGGTGAGGTCGTCATCCGCTCTGAGGGCATCGCGGAGGCGGTGGCGCACGTCACCTCGACCTATTCGATCCCGCCCCAGGGCGGGAGTTAGCGGACGGTATTATTAAACCAATTTCTTAACTCGCTGTTTTCGCAATAGAAATAGATGACGAAGGGCGTTGACCGGGTTCGTTCGCTGGTGTACTCACCCGCCACCCGATCAGCGAAGCAGGTTCTTGCCTGCCGCGTTTCTACCGAAAGCTCATCCCATGGGAACATATTCGGCCAAACCTGCCGAGGTCGAGAAGAAGTGGATCGTGATCGACGCAACCGGGCTGGTCGTCGGCCGGCTCGCGACGATTGCGGCGATGCGGCTGCGCGGCAAGCACAAGCCGACCTATACGCCGCACGTCGACGACGGCGACAACGTCATCATTGTCAATGCGGACAAGATCGTGCTGACCGGCAAGAAGCGCGAAAACAAGGTCTACTATCACCACACCGGTTTTATCGGCGGCATCAAGGAGCGGACGGCGAAGTCGATCCTCGATGGCAAGTTCCCGCAACGGGTGGTCGAGAAGGCGATCGAGCGCATGCTGCCGCGTGGGCCGCTGGCGCGGGTGCAACTCGGCAATCTGCGGGTCTATGCCGGCCCCGCCCATCCGCATGAGGCGCAGAAGCCTGAAGCCTTCGATGTCGCCGGCCTGAATCGCAAAAACACAAGGAGCGCGTGACCGTGGCCGAAACCATGCAATCGCTCGATCAGCTTTCCACGCTCCAGACCGCAGCCGCGCCTGAGACGCCGAAATACATCCAGAAGATCGACCAGCAGGGTCGCGCCTATGCGACCGGCAAGCGAAAGAACGCGGTGGCGCGCGTTTGGGTCAAGCCGGGCGCCGGCAAGATCACGGTAAATACCCGCACGCTAGAGGTTTTCTTTGCCCGTCCGGTGCTGCGCATGCTGATCCAGCAGCCGCTGGTCGCGACCAACCGCAACGGTCAATACGACGTGGTCTGTACCGTCTCTGGTGGCGGACTGTCGGGCCAGGCGGGCGCGGTTCGCCACGGTCTTTCGAAGGCGCTGATGAACTTCGAGCCCGATCTGCGTGGCGCGCTCAAGCGTGGCGGGTTCCTGACCCGCGACTCGCGCGTCGTCGAGCGCAAGAAGTACGGCAAGGCCAAAGCGCGCCGCTCGTTCCAGTTCTCCAAGCGATAAGCCGGCGCAGCCGCGCATCTGCTACCGATCGGGAACCGGTTGTGCCGCTAGGCACGACCGGAGTCTAAAATTTGCCGTTCAAAATTTATTCAAATTGCACACATTCGGTTTACGTCTCGGCAAGCCTGATCGTTGCCGCCGAGACAATGGTAACCCCTGCGGAATACTTGCCGGTCTAGATTGCCGCCAATTCGGCGTGGCGGTGAGTTTGCATGCATCTCGATGTCGGGACCCTCTCGGTCGTAACAGTATTTGTGACCGCGCTGCTTGGCGCGTTGCTGGTGTTTGCCGGCTTGCAGAACCGGACCATCCGGGCCCCGATGTGGTGGGGTGCGGCGCAAATCGTCGGTGCTACCGGCCTTGCTCTGGTGACATCGCGCGGCATGATTCCCGATTTTGTGTCGGTCGATATCGCCAACGCGCTGATTCTGCTTGCCTACGGATTGACGTGGGCGGGCGCGCGCAATTTCGACGGACGCAGAGTGTTACCGATTGTGGTCGTGTTTGCGCCGATTCTCTGGCTGCTGGCATGCCGGATTCCCGCCTTCGCCCACGACCCCAATCTGCGCGTGGCGGTTATTTCGGCGATGATGGCCATGCTCGCCGCGGCGACCGCGGAAGAACTCTGGCGCGGGCGTAACGAGCCGCTGATGTCGCGCTGGCCGACCGTTATTGTACTGCTCGCTTATTCGGCCGCATTGCTGGCGCGAATTCCGGCAACCTACTTCTCGCCGTTTGCCGATGATCGGTCGCTCGTCGGCGGAGTGTCGTTTGCGTTGCTCGCGTTCGGTACGCTGCTCTTCACCGTGGTCATGTCGTTCCTGCTTCTGAACATGACCAAGGAGCGAACGGAATTGCAGCACAAGATCAATTCGCTGGTCGATCCGCTCAGCGGAGTCGCCAACCGTCGCGCCTTCCTCAACGGGTCGCATGAGCTTTTTGCGCAGCAATCCGTCGATGGCGAGCCCCTGGCGATTCTGCTGTTCGATCTCGACCGCTTCAAGGACATCAATGACCGCATGGGCCACGCAATCGGCGATCGCGTCTTGGAGACATTCGCAAAATCCGCCACCGCGACGCTGGGGCCGGATGTTCTGTTCGGGCGAATTGGGGGCGAGGAATTTGCCTCGCTCTTGCCTGTCGGTGATCTCGGCGAAGCCTACGCGGTTGCGGACCGGGTGCGGCGAAATTTTTCCGATGCGGCGTCGCGCTTTGCCGACGAAGCACTCGCGCCGACGGTCAGTGTCGGCGTCACGATCGGGCTCGATCCGACGGCCGGTGTCGATGTCCTCCTGGCGATTGCCGACCAGGCGCTCTATCGCGCCAAATCCAATGGACGCAATCGCGTCGAGGCCATCGAGCAGCAGGAACAGCAACATGAAGTTGTTGCCCGCGCGCCGTCGATCGTGCCGTTGATTGGAACGGATAAGGCCGCTTTCATGGCAGCGGACGCAGGCATTGCGCGTCGTCGGGCCGCGAGGTGAATGCGCGCCGACAAGGTCGTACCCAATGAACGAACTCCGATTTCAGTCAGATTAAACGTCTGCGCAATTTCGCTGGTGTTTTGCGACCCACAATTGCCAACAAATTGTTCTTCGCTCCTCGATGGTTTTCCGGCTTTTTTCCGATAAACCGACATGGTCAGTGAAAGGCTTTGCAAACGTAAGAGTTGGAGTCTCCGCGTTCACCGGCGGATTGCTGCTATGGGGCGGGGTCAGCAGAAATCCTGAGGGGGATATCGCATGCAATTGTCCGCGGCGCAGGCGCCGATTAATTTGGACGTGACGATCCTCTTTGTGGTTGCAACCTGCATTGCCGCGCTGCTTGGGATCTTGCTCTTTTCGACTTGGGCGCAAGAGCGCATCCGAGCCTTGGCTTGGTGGGGCGCCGCTTATCTGATCGGTGGTTTTTCGGTTGCCTTGTGGAGCATTGAAACCGCGATTTCGCCGCCGTTGCCGCTTGGATCTGCCGATGCGTTGATTTTCATCGCCTGCGGAATGATCTGGAGCGCCGCGCGCCTGTCCCACGGCCGGCGGGTGCTTTGGGGCTGGCTGTTCGCCGGGGCGGGCGTTTGGCTATTGGCGTGCTTCTATCCGGAATTCGCACATTGGACGACTGCGCGCATCGTCCTGAGTTCACTGATTGTGTCCGGCTATATGTTTCTGACCGCAGCCGAGCTATGGCGTGAGCGGCGGAGGACATTGTTGCGGGGCTGGCCTGCGATCTTTGTGCCGATACTGCATGGCACGGTGTTCCTACTCCCGATCCCGCTTGCCAGCCTGCTGCCGTCTGACGGAGGAATGGTCACCCTGGCAACGGGATGGATTGCCGTGTTTGTGCTCGAGGCCACGCTTTACATCGTTGGCATCGCGTTCATCGTGCTGGTGCTTGCCAAGGAGCGCAGTGTGCGCGTCCTGCGGGATGCGGCAATGACCGATGAGTTGACCGGACTGCTCAACCGCCGCGGTTTCTTTGCAGGCGCCCATGAACTTGTACAACGGCAGGCCAAGCGCGGTGAGCCGGTAAGCGCGTTGATGTTCGACCTCGATCACTTCAAGTCGATCAATGGCCGCTTTGGTCATGCGTTGGGTGACGAGGTGTTGCGTTTGTTGGCTGCAACGGTGTCATCCAGTCTGCGTGATGGCGATGTGATCGGGCGCTTTGGCGGCGAAGAGTTTATTGCCATGCTGCCGGGGAGCCTCGCAGAGGCGAGCATCGCCGCCGAGCGCATCCGCCAAAAGTTTCAGGCGGCTGCCGGCACCGTTGCCGGTTCCAATATCGAGGCGACTGTCAGCATCGGCGCTGCTTCAGGCAGCCTCGACGTGACGGCGCTGATCGTGTCGGCGGATGGTGCGCTCCATCGCGCCAAGTCGAACGGCCGCAACCGCGTCGAAGGCGCCGAGCTTGGAGCGCCGGCAGAGCCGTTGCTCCCGCCGGCAGGCGCACCTGCGGAGCAGGTCGCCGGCTGGGCCGCCGATCACTCGAAGGAACCGGTGCCGGCGTCCTGACACTCGCCGCTCAAGGGGCGCGGACTCATAAACCCGTTCGGTACGCTCGGCTCGGCCCGCCGCTTTTGGGCGCTGACGTCTGTCGGCTCCATGCCGATTGCCAAGGCACAAATTACAGAGCAACCTTGCGGGCATGCAGAAGGCGCTCCAAATCCGTTTCTGCAAGGCCTCGGACGACGTTCGCCTTGCCTACGCCACGACCGGCCGCGGTCCGGCGATGATCGAGGTTTCGCTCTGGCTCAACCACCTCGAATTTGACTGGCAAAGCCCGATTTGGCGCCCTCGACTCGTCGAATTCGCCAAGAATTACACCATGGTGCGATATGACATGCGCGGATGCGGTCTGTCGGATCGAAACGTCAACGACCTGTCGTTCGAAGCCAACCTTCGTGATCTCGAGGCGGTGGCGGATGCCGCCGGATTCAAACGCTTCGTTCTTCTCGGCTGCTGCCAGGGCAGCGGTCTGGCCATGGCCTATGCGGCGCGCCACCCCGAACGCGTGAGCAATCTCGTTCTGTACGGCGCATTCGCGCGCGGCAGGCTGAAGCGCAACCCGTCGGCCCAAGAGCTCGATGAAGCCAAGACCATGCTGAAGCTCATCGAGCTTGGCTGGGGCCGCGAAAACCCGGCGCTTCGTCAGGTCTATACGACTCTGTTCATTCCCGACAGCACGCCGGAGCAATTCCGCTACTTCACCGACATGCAACGGATGGCGACTTCGCCTGAGAATGCGGTTCGGATGATTCAAGGATTTGAGGCGATGGATGTCAGCGACCTGCTGCCGATAATCAGTTGCCCGACCCTTGTCCTGCATGCTCGCGACGACGCTCGCATTCCCTTCGCGGAAGGCCGCATGGTCGCAAGCTCAATTCCGGGCGCAGAATTCGTTCCGCTGGAGAGCCGCAATCACATCCTGTTGGAGCATCAACCGGCGTGGAAACAGTTCTTTGCCGAGATGAATCGGTTTGTTCACGGTGGAGGCTCGGGCTCTGCGGACATGGTGTTCGGGGCGCTGACGGAGCGCGAGCGCGAGGTGCTCGAACTGATCGCGCGTGGCCTCGATAATGCGCAGATCGCGAGCGAGTTGTCGCTAAGCCCCAAGACCGTGCGCAATCACATCAACAGCATCTTCAACAAGCTGGATATTCCCAACCGCGCCCAAGCCATTGTGCGCGCGCGGGAGGCGGGATTGGGAAGCGAGCCAACCAAACGCCTCGCCTAGGTCCTCTGGCCCAGCCTTTCGGCAAATTCGCACAGTTTGGAATGGGGCCTGGGCCAAGGGCCTCATGACGAATTTGGCCGTTTCGATCAGCTTATGGGCTGACACCGCTGGGAGGTGCAGCCATGCCGATCATCCAGGACGTTCTCGGCCAACTGGCGTTTGCGCTGCTGATATCTGGGCAGCTCACGGCGGTGATAGCCGTGCATCGTATGCACGATGTCACGGCCCGCAAGACCGCCGTAACCCGTAACGGCCGTTCGGCCCGTGCTGCGAATGCCTCGGTAGCCGCAGTCGAACGCCGCTCCCAAGCAATCTGAATTCTCGATCTGATGCTCAACACCTGAGGAGATGACGATGAACCAAGCCGTCACACCGCCCCGCGCCGCCGGCTCAGCCCAGATGCAAGGCGACCTGTGGAGCGCCCGCGCCCGCGACTACGCCGAATTGCAGGAGGGCCATTTCCGGCCGCTGTATGAGAGCGTGCTGCGGCGGCCCGAACTCGCGCAGGCACGGTCCAGCCTCGATGTCGGCTGCGGTCCCGGTCTCGCCGTGCAAGTCTTTGCTCAGAAGATAACCAACGTCGCCGGCATCGACGCTTCGGCCACCTTCATTGAGATCGCGCGCTCGCGCCTGCCCGGTCGCAATTTCCGCGTCGGCGAGATGGAAACGCTGCCCTATGCGGACCACAGCTTCGATGTGGTGACCGGCTTTAATGCGTTCCAATATGCCGCGTCGCCCGGCAATGCGCTGCGCGAAGCGCGCCGAGTGGCGCAGCCGGGCGGCACGATCGTGATCGCAACCTGGGGCCTGCCCGAGGACTGCGAGGCGGCCGGGCACCTGAAAGCGCTCGGTGCGCTCATGCCGCCACCGCCGCCGGGAGCGCCGGGCCCATTCGCGCTATCCGACGAAACCAAGTTGAAGGCGCTGGCGTCCGAGGCTGGCCTCACGCCGATCGACGTGATCGACGTCGAATGTCCGTGGGTCTACCCGAGCCTTGACATTGCATTGCGCGGGATGCTGTCCGCCGGGCCCGTCGAGCGGGCGATCCGAAATTCCAGCATGGACCGCGTGCGGAGAGCGCCCTTGCGGAAGTTGCATCGCTATTTGCGATGTTGGGAGGACGCACTCACGCTGAATAGTACATCTCGAACTCGACCGGATGCGGGGTGTGCTCGAAGCGGATCACCTCGGTCATCTTCAGTTCGATGTAGCTGTCGATGAAGTCGTCGTCGAACACGCCGCCGGCCTTCAGGAAAGCGCGATCCTTGTCGAGCTCTTCGAGCGCCTGCCGGAGCGAGCCGCACACCGTCGGGATGGTCTTGAGCTCCGCCTTCGGCAGATCGTACAGGTCCTTGTCCATCGCCGCGCCTGGATCGAGCTTGTTCTTGATGCCGTCGAGGCCGGCCATCAGCATCGCAGCGAAGCCGAGATACGGATTGCACATCGGATCGGGGAAGCGCACCTCGACGCGCTTGGCCTTCGGGTTGGTGGTGTAGGGGATGCGGCACGAAGCCGAGCGATTGCGCGCCGAGTAGGCGAGCAGCACCGGCGCCTCGAAGCCCGGGACGAGCCGCTTGTAGGAGTTCGTCGTCGGGTTGGTGAAAGCGTTGATCGCCTTGGCGTGCTTGATGATGCCGGCGATATAGCTCAGGCAGGTCTTCCGATAGGTCGGCGTACTTGTTGCCCGCGAAGGTCGGCTTGCCGTCCTTCCAGATCGACTGGTGGCAGTGCATGCCCGAACCGTTGTCGCCGTAGATCGGCTTGGGCATGAAGGTTGCGGTCTTGCCGTAGATTTGAGCGACCTGCTGAATGCAGTACTTATAGATCTGCATCCGGTCCGCCATGATCGTGAGCGGCGCGAACTTCAGACCGAGCTCGTGCTGGGCGGACGCCACCTCGTGGTGGTGCTTCTCGACCACGCAGCCCATGCGCGCCATGGCGCCGAGCATCTCGGAGCGGATGTCCTGTGCGGTGTCCTGGGGCGGAACCGGGAAGTATCCCTTCTTGAATCCGATATGGTGGCCAAGGTTGCCGCCCTCGTATTCGGTATCGGAATTGGTCGGGAATTCGATCGAGTCCAGCTTGAAGCCGGTGTTGTAGGGCTGCGCCGAGTACTTCACGTCGTCGAAAATGAAGAACTCCGCCTCCGGACCAAACAGGATCGAATCGCCCAGGCCCATGGCCTTGACCATGCCTTCGGCCTTCTTGGCGATGCCGCGCGGGTCGCGGTTGTAGGGCTCGCCGGTGGTCGGTTCGAGGACGTCGCAGACCAGCGACAGGGTCGTCTCGGCAAAGAACGGATCGATGGTGGCGGTCACGGGATCCGGCATCAGGCACATGTCGGATTCATTGATCGCCTTCCAGCCGGCAATCGAGGATCCGTCGAACATCTGGCCTTCGGCGAAGGTGTCTTCCTCAATCATCGAGACATCGAACGTGACGTGCTGCCACTTGCCGCGCGGGTCGGTAAATCGGAAATCGACGTATTTCACGTCGTTATCCTTGATCATCTTCATGACGTCCTTGGCCGTTGTCATGGACTGCCTACCTTTCGTATGGCTTTGTCTTTGCTTGGCTGATCTCAGTGCTGGCGAGGCGCTTTGAGGCGTTCGGGATCGGCGATTTAGATCGCGTCTAAACCGGATTCCCCCGTCCTGATCCGAATGGCTTCCTCAATATTGGAGACGAAAATCTTCCCGTCGCCAATCCGCCCAGTCTGAGCGGCGCGGCGGATTGCCTCGACCGCTTTTTCGACGATGTCATCGCCAAGCACAATCTCGATCTTCACCTTCGGCAAAAAATCCACGACGTATTCGGCGCCCCGATAAAGCTCCGTATGTCCCTTCTGGCGGCCGAAACCCTTGGCCTCGGTTACCGTAATGCCCTGCAATCCGACCTCCTGCAGAGCTTCCTTCACCTCGTCCAGTTTGAAGGGTTTTATGATCGCCTCGATCTTTTTCATCGCGTTTCCTTCTTCGGCTGGCCGGTTGTCGTACCCGGGTCGAGCCGGGCTTACGGTTAGCAGGGTCCGTGCCAAGCCCCGATAAACCGGAAAAGTGGCCGCCAATCAGGCGGTTGCGCGCTCCGCGGCTATGCGCGGCAGTCACTTATCACTGCCTGCGGATTAAAATTTAAGCAACCTGCTAATAGCACGAGCAACACTGATTCCGTGTTGCCTGAGAGCACAGGAATTGATCGGGTCTGCGCTGAATCTTGCCACTCTGCCGAAATTGGTGCGCCGTGCTAAGCCATCCTACCTACGGTGCGATGGACATGATCGAGCTTCTGACCACAGCCGAGATGGCGGAGGCCGACCGTCTCGCGATCGCCGGTGGCATCCCCGGGATCGAACTGATGGAAAGCGCAGGCCGAGCCGTTGCCGACCTTGTCGGGGCGCGCCACCGGCCTGGAAGTACGATCGTGGTCGTCGCCGGGCCCGGCAACAATGGCGGCGACGGCTTTATTGCGGCGCGCATCCTGGCCGAGTGCAACTACCGAGTGCGGGTCCTCCTGCTTGGCCGTGTCGAGCAACTCAAGGGCGATGCCGCAATTGCCGCCGCACGTTGGGCGGGACCGACCGAGCCGGCGACTCCCGTGGGAATGGCGCCCGCTGACGCCGTCGTGGACGCGCTGTTTGGGGCCGGACTGGACCGCCCGATCGAAGGTCTCGCACAGGCGTTGATTGAAGCGATGAACGATACGGCGCGGCCCATCTATGCGGTGGACCTCCCGAGCGGCATCAACGGGACCAGCGGCAGGGTAATGGGCGTTGCCGTCAGAGCTGCCGAGACCGTCACCTTCTTCCGCCGCAAGCCCGGTCATGTGCTGCTGCCGGGAAGGCTTCACTGCGGGCCCGTTCATGTGGCCCAGATCGGCATCCCCGAAAGCGTACTGGCAGAGATCAAGCCCCGGACATTTCTCAACGTGCCAGGCCTCTGGGGCAGGTCCTTCCCGGTGCCGAGCGCCGGCGGCCATAAATACGCCCGGGGCCATGCAGTGGTTGTATCGGGCGGGCTGTCCACGACCGGTGCCGCGCGGCTGGCGGCGCGGGGGGCACTACGGGCCGGTGCTGGCCTCGTTACCATAGCGAGCCCACGAGACGCGCTCCTGGTCAACGCGGCGGCGAGCACCGCCGTCATGGTGCGCACGGTGGATGGCGCCGCCCAGCTTGGGGAATTCCTCTCCGATACGCGGCGCAACGCCGTTGTGCTGGGGCCAGGAGGAGGAGTCGGTCGAGCGATGCGCGACCTCGTGTTCACGGCGCTCGCGGCCAAGTGCGCGGTTGTCCTGGATGCCGACGCTCTGACCAGCTTCGCGGGCGAACTGCCATCGCTTTCTGCCGCCATACGGGACCGTGGGGCCGACACCATCCTCACCCCCCACGAAGGTGAGTTCGATCGGCTTTTCAATGCGATGGAACATATCGTCAATGCGCCGTCGAAGCTCGAAAAGGTACGTCTGGCGGCTCAGGCGGCTGGCGCCATCTGTCTGCTCAAGGGTTCCGACACCGTTGTCGCCACCCCTGACGGGCGCGCGACGATCACCGAAAACGCCCCGCCCTGGCTCGCAACCGCCGGCTCAGGGGATGTGCTGGCCGGATTTATCTCCGGCCTATTGGCCCAAGGCATGGCGGGCTTTGAAGCCGCGTCTGCTGCCGTCTGGCTGCACGGCGAGGCCGGGATCGAAGTCGGTCCAGGCCTAATCTCCGAGGACCTTCCGGAGGCGGTTCCCAAGGTCTACCGGCGCTTCTTTGCCGAACTATCGCGCGATCGTTGAGACCAGCCCGAGTCAGTCAAGATAAGCGCTTGCCGGTCTGGATCAGAGAAGCAAAGTGAAAATGTCATCGCGATCAGGTCACGGTGAAATACTGCTGTGCCTCTGCATCGGGGCGGTCGAGCATCCGCGATGTGATCAGCCATTTGCCGGGATTGTCGGCCACGAAGGCGATGCGCTCGGTGTCTCCACCAACCACGATGGTGTCGAGCCAATAGGGCTTCCAACCATCGTCGAGACGGTCGAGATGCCTGAATGCGTGGCCGTGCACATGCACGACATGCGGATGAGCGGACGGATTGCGCAGCGCCAACGCGATCGCGCGGCCGCGCCGGGCGGCAAAGAGCGGTCGAGCGGTAACGTCGAGCGATTTGGCATTGCCGAGCGTGAGATCAAGGCGCAGCGCAGTCCGCAGATCGATTCGCGTAGGCAACGGATGAGGTGGCAAGGGGGCCGGCGCCACACGGACCGCTGCGGCAGCGTTGCTGTCCTTGGCATAGACCAGCCGCGCAATCGACACTTCCTCGCGCCCACCGGCCAGGATCGGGTAGGCCGTTCCGCCATCGCTATGGGCATCCATGATGAGATCGATTCGACTCCCGGGTCCAAGCGCCACGCGGCCGTTACGCGAGAGGAAAGGCTCGGACGGATGGCCATCGACTGCCACAAGCCAAGCGGGATGGTCATCCAATCTCAGCGCGACGCCGCGTGCGGCGGTGGCGTTGATCAGCCGCAGACGCAATCGTTCGCCAGATCTCACCGCGATGTCGGGGCCTACGGTTCCGTTGACCATGACGGGGAGATTGGTATCGCCTGGGATCGTCGGCATTCCGAACACCAGCACGACGTCACGATCGACGTCTGGTCCCTGCGCCTCTTCGACGACGAGTGCTCCGTATAGACCCCGATCTGTCTGGCCGGCGGCATGTGCGTGGTACCAGAAGGTCCCGGCGTCCGGCGGGCGAAAGCGGTAATCAAAGCTCGCGCCCGGCGTCACTGCAGGCTGGGTGAGACCGATCACGCCGTCCATCGGGTTTGGCACACGAACGCCGTGCCAGTGAATGGCGGTGGGCTCGGCCAGTTCGTTGACAAGCCGTACGAACAGTTCGTCGCCGCGTTTCACCCTTAGCGTCGGGCCGGGGAGGGTGCGGTTATAACCGAGTGCCGTCGACTGGACCTGGCCCCGGCGCGGCGCGGCACCCGCCTGAGCGCGCAGGATGCGTGGGCCGGCGGACGCGATTTCGGCTTTCGGCCGACCCGGCAGATTGAAACATGCGGCCGCGACAGCGCCGGCAAGTAGGCGTCTACGGGACATCGGGCGAATGTCTGCCGACATCGATAGGTCAATTCCGAATGCGGGGAGGGGGCCACCGTAGACCTGTTCCACATTGCCCCGCTGGTCTGGTGGAGCGGGCAACCTGGGCACCTTCGCAGATTCTGTCACGCTATTGTCGAGGATTCAGTTGGTTCCCACCAGCGCGTACGGCCTGGCCTCTTCGACGCATCGTCGCGAGACTGGCGGGTGGTATGACGCTGCTGGCGAACTACCGCCACTCTTGCGATCGTGGAAACAGAGCACAAATAAATCGCATCGTCGCCCAGAGTTCTGCTGGGGAACACGGCGGCTTCGTGAGACAGACTTCGCTAATCTCAATCGAAATTGGCAAGGACCTTCGGCAAATGAGTTCGCGCTCGATCAGCCCGGCGCGGCACGATCGTGCCGAATTTGCGACTTCTCGCGAATTTCCCCAGCAATTTGAAGGTTCGGGAGGCACTGGACGTCGCCCTTGAGGTCTTTTTATGATGCGCAGAAGGAAACCTACCGCCGCGCCCTTCGGGTCGGCCTCGATCCAAGAAGTTGCCATGAGCCCACGAAGCAGCAATGTGAGATTTGGAACCTCCGGGATGCCCGCCCCGCGTCTGGCCAATGACGACAATAAGCGCCGCAACGAACCCGGTGCTCCCGGTACGGCGGTCATTACCAAGACCAAGCCACAGACCAAGCGTCCATCGCTCTATCGGGTGCTGCTGCTGAATGATGACTACACGCCGATGGAGTTTGTGGTCCACGTGCTCGAACGGTTCTTCAATAAGGACCAGGAGGCGGCCAATCAGATCATGATGCATGTGCATCAGCACGGTATCGGGGAATGTGGCGTCTACACCTACGAGGTCGCCGAGACCAAGGTGACGCAGGTCATGGACTTTTCCCGCAAACATCAGCATCCTCTCCAATGTGTGATGGAAAAGAAGTAGCGCCGGGGCCATATTAGGGATCGAACAGCAAACACGAGACCCACATGCCCACTTTTTCGCGCAATCTTGAACAGTCCCTCCACCGGGCGCTCGCGCTTGCTAACGAGCGGCACCATGAGTACGCCACGCTCGAGCACCTGTTGCTTGCGCTGCTCGACGACCAGGACGCCGCGGCGGTCATGCGGGCGTGCAATGTGGACGTCGACAAGTTGCGTAGGAGCCTGACCGCTTACCTTGAGAGCGAACTCGAAAACCTGGTCAGCGAGGGGCACGAAGATTCGAAGCCGACCGCCGGGTTCCAGCGCGTCATCCAGCGCGCGGTGATTCATGTGCAGTCGTCAGGCCGCGAGGAGGTGACGGGCGCCAACGTGCTGGTCGCCATATTTGCCGAGCGTGAGAGTCATGCTGCCTATTTCCTGCAAGAGCAGGACATGACCCGCTACGACGCAGTCAACTACATCAGCCACGGCATCGCCAAGCGGCCGGGCATGTCCGAAGCGCGGCCGGTGCGCGGCTCCGAAGAGGAGAACGAGGCCAAGGGCAGCGGCGACGACGCCAAGAAAAAGGGCGACGCGCTCGACGCCTACTGCGTCAATCTCAACAAGAAGGCGCGTGAGGGCAAGATCGATCCGCTGATCGGGCGCGATGCTGAGATCAGCCGGACCATCCAGGTTCTCTGCCGCCGGCAGAAAAACAATCCGTTGTTCGTGGGCGACGCCGGCGTCGGCAAAACCGCGATCGCCGAGGGGCTCGCTCGTCGTATCGTCCACGGCGAAGTCCCGGACGTGCTCAAGAACGCCACCGTGTTCGCGCTCGACATGGGCACGTTGCTCGCCGGCACGCGCTATCGCGGCGACTTCGAAGAGCGGCTCAAGCAGGTCATCAAGGAGATCGAAGCCTATCCGGGCGCGATCATGTTCATCGACGAGATCCATACGGTGATCGGGGCGGGCGCCACCTCGGGCGGAGCCATGGATGCGTCCAATCTTCTCAAGCCGGCGCTCTCGTCCGGCTCCGTGCGCTGCATCGGCTCCACCACCTACAAGGAATACCGGCAGTACTTCGAGAAGGATCGCGCGCTGGTCCGCCGCTTCCAGAAGATCGACGTGAACGAGCCGACGGTTGAGGATGCGATCGACATCATCCGGGGACTCAAGCCGTACTTCGAGGACTATCACAAGCTCAAGTACACCAACGATGCCATCAAAGCGGCGGTCGAACTGTCCGCCCGCTACATCCACGACCGCAAGCTGCCGGATAAGGCAATCGACGTGATCGACGAATTGGGAGCGGCGCAGATGCTGCTGCCCGAGAGCAAGCGCAAGAAGACGATCGGCATCAAGGAGATCGAGACCACGATCGCCACCATGGCGCGGATTCCGCCAAAGACTGTATCGAAGGATGATGCGGCGGTGCTGCAGCATCTCGAACAAACGCTCAAGACCACGGTCTATGGTCAGGACAAGGCGATCACGGCGCTTTCGTCTTCCATCAAGCTCGCGCGTGCGGGCCTGCGCGAGCCGGAGAAGCCGATCGGCTGCTACCTGTTCTCGGGACCAACGGGTGTCGGCAAGACCGAAGTGGCAAAGCAGCTTTCGGTCGCGCTCGGTGTCGAGCTGGTCCGCTTTGACATGTCCGAGTACATGGAGCGTCATACCGTCTCGCGTCTGGTCGGCGCTCCTCCCGGCTATGTCGGCTTCGATCAGGGCGGCCTGTTGACCGACAGCGTCGATCAGCATCCCCACTGCGTGCTCCTGCTCGACGAAATCGAGAAGGCGCATCCGGATCTGTTCAACGTTCTGTTGCAGATCATGGATCACGGCAAGCTCACCGACCATAACGGCAAGCAGGTCGACTTCCGCAACGTGATCCTGATCATGACCACAAACGCGGGCGCGGCGGATCTCGCGCGGGCGGCCTATGGCTTCACGCGCAACAAGCGCGAGGGTGATGACGTCGAAGCGATCAATCGCATGTTCGCGCCCGAGTTCCGCAACCGGCTCGACGCCACCATCACATTCGCGCATCTCACGCCGGAAATCATTGCCAAGGTCGTCGACAAGTTCGTGCTGCAACTTGAAGCGCAGCTTGGCGATCGCGACATCACCATCGAGCTGTCGGAAGAAGCCACCAAGTGGCTGATCGAGCACGGCTACGATCAGCAGATGGGCGCCCGTCCGATGGCGCGGCTCATCCAGGAGACGATCAAGAAGCCGCTCGCGGACGAGGTTCTGTTCGGCAAGCTGAAGGCCGGCGGGCATGTGCGCGTGATTCTCGTCAAGGACGAGGACGGCGCGGATCAACTCGGCTTCGAGTATCTCGATGGGCCGGTCACGCCGAAGCCGGAGAAAATTCCGCGGCCGGTCAGTGCCAAGCCGAAGCGCCGCCCTGGCTCGCCCCGTCGCGGCAAGCCACCCGGGCCGAAGGGTGGTGGCGACGACACGCCGCCGCGGCGTGGCTCGGTGCCAAAGGTGCCGCTCGTCAAGGTCTGAGTGAGCGCGGTCGGTTCCGGCCGAGCGCGCGATGCACACGCTCACCTTGTGCGATCGCGGCGTTAAGCTCGTCGTCGGATATCGAGCCGTTGCGCGCCGTCCGCCTCGCCGATGCAGTAGTGCGATTGGCGAAGAAACCTTCATTGCGTGCTGCTCTGGGAAACGCCGCGTTGCCGACGGCTGAGCATTTTTTGCTGGGACGATCAATCGAGTCTTACGACGCGTTCTATCGCGAATTGCTTGCCGGTGCGTCGCCGCAGGATATCCAGCAAATCGTTGTCACTGACTGGCTTGCCGCTTCTCAAAGCTGATCTCCCGCTTGTCGACCGTGCTTTTGGAATGCGTGACGGGCGCCAGCGTGTGATTGTGTCGGTCGCCGCCATGTGGGACATGCACTCAAGTCCCATGGCATCCGCACCCGACATCGATCCGTCGCGCTCCGGCGTTGTCCCATTCCTTGAGGGAATGCGGGCGTCCGCGACCTCGATCTTCATCTACGTGATATCCGGGACTTATATCGGCATCGGCGCGCTGGCGCACGACTACGACTTTAGCCTCATTTGGGTCGTGCTCTCGACCTTTCTGGTCTGGGTCGGGCCGGGACAGGTCATCCTGATCTCGGCGCTTGGCACTGGTGCACCCTACATGGAGGTCGCTTTAGCGGTGGGGCTGAGCAGCGTGCGACTATTTCCAATGGTCGTGACGCTGCTGCCTCTCATCAAGACGCCGGCGACCCGCTATCGCGAATTGCTGTTGCCGGCGCATCTCACTGCGGTGAGCATGTGGGTAGAGGGGCTCCGCTTGTTGCCGGCGCGGCCACGCGAGGGCCGCATCCAATTCTGTATCGGGCTTGCTGCCGGCTTCATGCTTGCTGCGCATGTGGGGTCGGTCATTGGGTTTTATCTCGCTGGCTCGCTGCCGAAGATGCTGACGGCGGGCCTCCTGTTTCTGACGCCGATGTCGTTCCTGTGCTCGACCGCGCGCAATGCACGGCTGCTGGTGGATCGTCTCGCGCTGGTCTTTGGTCTGATCCTTGGGCCGCTGCTGATATGGTGGCAGGTCGGCCTCGATCTGCTTTGGACAGGCGTGATCGCTGGATCCGCGGCTTACGGCATTCATCGTTTACGCGAGGCGTTGCGATGAACGCATTCGGCGGGCTTGCGCCCTATCTGGTGCTGCTGCTGGTTGGATTTCTGCCGACCGAGATATGGCGCATGTTCGGTCTGGTGGTGGGGCGCGGCGTCGATGAAGAATCCGAACTGGTCGTCTGGGTGCGGGCGGTCGCGGTTGCCGTACTGGCCGGCGTCATCGCCAAGCTCACGCTGTTCCCACCCGGATCGCTGGCCGGCGTTCCAGCGGTAGTGCGGGTCGGCGCGGTTGCGGCTGGTATGCTCGGCTTCCTCGCAGCCCGTCGTTCGGTTTTTGCCGGCGTTGCGGTCGGCGAGGTCGCCCTATTCACTGGAATGCTGTTGTGGCGTTAATGATCGTGGCGCTGAGCGCTCTTCAACCGGGGCTGGCTCCCTCGGCGGGTTTTTGCACCCAAAACACGTACATGCTTGCAAAGAACGCCGGTTGTTCCGCCTCCAATGCCTGCCAATGATCGAGTTTGGTCATGGCCTGATCCTCCGGATGGCGCTTGGCATATTCGCCGTATGCCGCATCCTCGAAACCGACGAAATTCAGGCGAATGTCATCCAGCATCGTCTTGATGTCCGCGATCGTGAATTGACGGTCCTGAGTCGGGAACAGCAGGTCGCGACATTCGCTGGTCGTGAAGAATTCCTGATACCGCGTGACGGCCTTGGCGATCGCAGGCGTCTCCGAACCGGTAATGTCGTGCCGGAATCTCCGGATGTCGTCCGCGGTCGGTCGATAGCCGCGTTCGGCAATCAACGCTTGCGCGGCGTGGACGTCATCGCGACCGGCGGCCCGGTTGAGCCCGATGCGCATGAAGCCGCCCGGCCGCAAGATCGATGCCAGCGCACGCAAGCCCGCGTTGGCATCGGCGAGATGGTGCAATACGCCGATTGCATCGATCACATCGAACGTTCGTCCGAGCGAGTCCAGTTTCAGAAGGTCGGCCTGCGCGTATTCGATGTTGCCGAGCCCCAGTTCCTCGGTCTTTCTGCGGGCATAGCTGAGGCTGGCAAGGCTCAGGTCGATCGCCAGCATCTTTACGCCGATGCACCAGCGCGCCATTTCGATGGCATCCCGGCCCGTCCCGCAGCCTGCGCTCAAAATCTCCACTTCGGATTTTCCGAGCGGATGGATGGCGGTCTGCGGGAACCGCGTGCGGATGTGATCGTCGATCGTGAGTGGCCTGACCAGTGTGGCGGACCTGACCCAGCGCGGAGAAGGGTTTTCTTCGTACTGCTGCCGCACCGCGGCCGACACACCACTATCGTCGATAGCCGTCAGGACGGGTATCGATGAGCGCAGCCGCTCTTGCAGCGCGGGCTCGCGCACCTGCTGGGTGACGAGGCGGGCAACCGGGTCTTGCCACGGCTGTTCGAGCAGCGTTCCCGCACCGGGAAGCGAGTGGAGGGGGACAAAGCAAGCAACCCCAGCGACCGCGACTGCCGCGATGGGCTTACCGGAAGCCAGCGCGGCGACGAGTTCCTCGCGCAGCGCTTTTGCGCCCGCTACTTCGGCGCCGCCATCGAACACGTACTCGTTGATGAAGCATTGCTGTGCCAGCGCGCAGCAGGCGTTCAGTACATCGTCGGAAACCGCCGTTTTGTCGGACGCGGCGGCCAGATCGAGCACGGCGTGACGGGCGATGGTCAACAGCCGTTCCAGTTCGACGTCACAGATCGGCGTCGATACCAGTAATGCCTGCAGCAGACGATCGCCAGCCAGCGCCGCGAGGGCGCGAGGCCCGAACAGTTCCTGCGCCGATGCCGCAGCCTGCGGATTGTCCGGCGGGATGGCATGACGAACCGTGTCGCTTTGCTTGATAAGCATGGTCGCAAAATTGGAAAGATCGCTGGGCCGAGCCCAAGCCTCAGTGATCGCGCGCTCGACGAATGTCCGCAGCCGGTCGATCTTCGGAACCGATTGCTGTTCCTGAAGGCAAAGCGCAAACATTGCCTTGAGATCGTCGGTCTCCGCCACGGCCAGGCCGCGTGCAAGGACACCCAGCGCCTCGTCCTGCTTGCCTTGCGCCTGTAGGGCGCCGGCGAGGTTACCGTAAGCCTGCGGCGATTGTTGACTTTGCGAAAGCGTGCGACGGAAATGCACTTCCGCCTCGCTCCACTTGCCTTGGGAGGCAAGCGCGCTCGCGAGGTTGGTATGGGCGTCGGTGTAGTCCGGCTTGAGTGCGATCGCGCGCCGGTTGTGAGTCACAGCATCGTCCATGCGGCCGGACGCGGCGAGCACCAATGCGATGTTGTAGTGATATTGCGGATTGCGCTCCTGGGCGCCGATCGCCCGTCCGATGAGTTCGAGTGCAGCGTCGTTACGCCCGCACTGGTGAGCAAGAATTCCCAGACAGTTAAGGCTGTCGGAGTGATTGGGTTCGAGGGTAAGGCTGTCCCGGTACAGGCTTTCGGCCTCGGCCAAGCGACCGGATTGGTGGTGCGCGACCGCGAGGTCGAACAGATGGTCGGCCGACCGCGGGGGCGGACCGCCGCCGATCGTAGGAGCACCGCTGCCGACCCGCCGGTCTTTTCGGCTCATGGTTTAAATCCCCGTTTACGCATCACAATCAGGGCGGCAGGGTGTGGTCGCCCCAGGCGCGCCTGCTTAGGCTTACAGGTTCAAATGTGCTGGTCCGAGGGTGCTCGTCAAGCCAATCGGGCGGCAGAATCCGCTTGCGCCCAATCCCTCGGTCTCAGGCATTCCTTGCCCAACGGATCGGGCGCCGGTCCCACCGGAATTATTTCCCTTGCAGCGCCGTCGCGAGGCGTTTCGCCTGCTCGGCGAGCACGTCCGGCGCTTCCTTCACGGCCGCCGGCGGCTTCATCGCAATGCCTTCCTTGCGGGGGATGACATGAACATGCAGGTGGAACACCACTTGGCCGCCGGCACTCTCGTTGAATTGCTGGATGGTGACGCCGTCGGCGCCGAATTCCTGCATTGAGACCTTGGCGATTTTCTGCGCGACCTTGATCACGGCGGCGAGATCGTCCGGCATCACGTCGAGCAGATTGCGCGCCGGCGCCTTGGGCAGAACGAGCGCGTGGCCGGGCGCGCGCGGCATGATGTCCAGAAAGGCGAAAGTCTTCTCGTCCTCGTAAATCTTGTGACAGGTCAGTTCGCCGCGCAGGATCTTGGCGAAGATGTTGTTCTGATCGTAAGCGGGCATCGTTGGGCCTCCGACAGGCTTCCCTTCGATTGCAGGTCGCCAAAGCCGGGTCAAGTCGCGATCCGTACGCCAACTCCGGTCAGCCTTTGCGGAACGGAGCTGCCTCCTCAAGCTGCGCAGCGGCTGCCGCCACATAGGCGCGTTCGTGCTTGAGGAAGTCATCGATCGCGCGACGCAGCGACGGGTTGACGATGTAGTGCGCCGAATAGGTCGTCGTCGGCAGATAGCCGCGCGTAATCTTGTGCTCGCCCTGCGCGCCGGCCTCTACCCGCCCGAGCTTGTGCTCGATGGCGTATTGGATCGCCTGATAATAGCAGAGCTCAAAGTGCAGGAAGGGGTGATGCTCGGCGCAACCCCAATGCCGGCCAAAGAGCGTGTCGGAGCCAATGAAGTTGATGGCCCCTGCGATCCATCGGCCATTGCGCTTGGCCATTACCAAGAGGATGCGGTCACCCATCTTCGCGCCCACGAGCGAATAGAATTCGCGTGTGAGATAGGGCCGGCCCCATTTGCGCGAGCCGGTTTCCATGTAGAAATCGAAGAACGTGTCCCACACGCTTTCCGTAAGGTCTGCCCCAGTCAGCCAGTGAACGGTAATGCCATTGGCCAGCGCATCCTCACGCTCGCGGCGGATGGTCTTGCGCTTGCGCGAAGAGAGGGCGGTGAGGAAGTCGTCAAACGTTCCATAACCGGCATTCTCCCAGTGGAATTGCTGGTGGGTGCGCTTGAGAAACCCGCGGTTGCCGAGAAGCTGCCATTCGGGCTCCGTGAGGAAGGTGACGTGCGCAGATGACGCCTCAGAGCGCCGGCAAACGTCGACGAGCGCATCGGCCAGCGCCGAGCGGACGGCGTCCGCTCCCGGCCCGTTGCGGACCAGCAGGCGGCGCCCGGTTGCCGGCGTAAACGGCACCGACACCTGGAGCTTGGGGTAGTATTGGCCACCGGCGCGCTCGAACGCCTCGGCCCAGCCATGGTCAAACACGTACTCGCCGCGCGAATGCGACTTGGCGTAGCACGGCACGGCACCGATCAGTCGGCCATCGGGGTCTTCGGCGAGGAGGTGCATGGGCTCCCAGCCGACCCGCGGCTGAACCGATTTCGAGATTTCGAGGCAGGATAAAAAATCGTGCGAGATAAAAGGGTTATAGGGCAGACTTAAAGCCGGTGCGGCGGTAGCAGGGGCCCCAGCAACCAGGTCGGGAACCACAAAAGGTTGCGGATTCGCGCACGAATCCCACTCTTCGGCGGCGACCTCGGTGATAGCGCGGGCTATTCGGAGTGAAAGTTCGATCGAAGTCATAGACGTTGATGTGCAACCCTCGTGCCGACGGTTCCTGCGACGTTACGGTCGAAATCCCTCAAAGATCATCTGATCCGCAAACCGCGCGGCCTTTTGCCGGTCCTCTTCGCTGCGCACCGTCCAGGTCAGCAGCGGCAGCCCGAACAAGCTGCGCGCCATGGACGGAATGGCTGCCGGCAGATCTTTCACCGAATAGGCGACAAATTGTGGGCGCGTGCGCAGCGCATGGCCGAAATAGGCCATAGCCCGCTTGGCGGCGGCCGACAACTGGTCCCATTCGCCGTGCTGGTAGTGGCTTTCGGCAACGATCCCCCGCGTCAGCCCCGGCGCGATCGCGCGCAGCGCCGCGACCTGGGCGGGATCGAAGGACATCACCGCTGCCGGTCCGGCGTAGCCGGCGAGGACCTCGGCGGCGCGGCGCACCAGCCGCAGGTCGCCGTCAAAATGGCTCTTGAGTTCGATCACCAGTGTGGCACGCCCCGCGACCAGTTCGCATAGCTCGCGAAGCGTGATCATGCGATCGGCGGTCGATCTGAACGGCACGCGCTTCAACTCGGCGGCCGTCATGGCGTCGAGCCGTCCGCTGCCCTCGGTCAGCCGCCCAAGCGCATCGTCATGGTAAACGATGGCTTCGCCGTCCGCGGTGACCTGCAGATCGCACTCGATGCCGTAGCGCCCGGCGATGGCGGCCGCGAACGCCGAGGCGGTATTTTCGACGATGCCGTTTTTTGCGTCATGCAGGCCGCGATGCGCCACCGGGCGAGCGATCAGCCAGTCGAGGCTGGACATCGGCGCACGCGGTATCAGGCGACTTCGAAGATGCCCTCGACCTCGACGGCGGCATCGTTCGGCAGCACGGCAACGCCGACGGTGGTGCGGGCATGCCGCCCCTTGTCGCCGAACACCGCGACCATCACGTCGGATGCGCCGTTGAGCACCTTCGGACCCTCCAGGAAAGTGGGGGCCGAGTTGACGAACCCGCTGAGCCGGACCACCCGCACCACCTTGTCCAGGTCGCCCACAGCAGATTTGACGTGCGCAAGGAGGTTGGCGGCGCAGGCGCGTGCCGCTTTTTGGCCGTCCTCGACTGATACGCCACCACCAAGCTTGCCCTGGGCGACGAGCTTGCCGCTGGCGTCGAGGCAGATCTGGCCGGATACGAACAAGAGCGACCCGACGCGGACGAAGGGAATGTAGTTGGCTACCGGGGTAGCGGGAGTCGGAAGGGTGAGACCGATCTCTGCAAGTTTCTTTTCGATCATTCCAGCCATGATGTGCTCCATGCGGACACTGTCCTCAAGCATTTCTGCACTTGATCCTGACAGCGGTTGCCCTGTCTTCGCCGATCGGAGCCTTGCATGCAAGCCGTTCTGAAGGCATGCGGATTGCATCGTTGCAGCCCACCGACGACGACCTTATGTTGCGCCGCAAGCGGGCGGCGAGGAGATGAACACCAATGACGATCCTCGGCAATTCGATGATTCGGGCGACAGCGGTTGCGTTGGCAGCCGGCGCCATGATCGGCGGCTTCGCGTCGCCACCGGCCGTTGCGCTCACGCCTGCCAATGAGCTTGCCTCGCATCGGGCGGTCTACGAACTCAAGCTGGTGCAGTCGCGGAGCAATACCGCCGTCGATGCGCACGGGCGAATTCTTTACGACTTCTCCGGCAACGCCTGCGAAGGCTATGCACTGCAGTTCCGACAAGTGTCGCTGCTCGACAACGGCGAGGGCAAGACCGTACTCAGCGACATGCGCTCGACGACGTGGGAGGACGGCGCCGCGACCAGCTACATTTTCAAAACGCAGAACCGTCTCAACGAAGCGCTGGTCGATACCGTCGACGGCCGCGCCGAGCGTGCGTCGGACAAGATCGACGTGACGCTGACCAAGCCGAAGGACAAGAAGGTCGAACTCACGTCATCGATTGCATTCCCCACCGACCATGTGCGCCGCATCCTCGAGGCGGCGCGCGAGCACAAGACCGTCCTCGAAGTTCCGGTCTATGACGGCGCGGAAACCGGCGAGAAAGTCTACAATACGTTGACGGTGATCGGCCGGGTGATTGCGCCCGATGAACGCGTTCCGACCGACGCGACGGTTGGCAAGGCGGCGCTCGCCGGCATGAAGCGGTGGCCGGTCACGGTGAGCTACTTCGACCGCGCCAAGACCGGAGGCGAACAGGCGCCGGTCTATTCGATCAAGTTCGAGCTTTACGAGAACGGCATCTCGCGGGCGCTGGTGCTGGACTACAACGATTTCGTCATCAGCGGCGAACTCACCACGCTCGATATTCGCGACACCAAGCCCTGCAAATAACTCGATTTGAGCTGTTCCAGGGTGACATTCTGATTGCGCAATGGACAGCTGCAGCCTGATTGATGCGCGCCATCCGGCGAAGCGATTGTTGTAGGTTGTGTATAGCTAAAGCCGTCTTACGACATTTGATGCGCTGATTTTGCTTCCGCCTTCGGCGCGAAGCGGACATGCTTGCACCCTGCTGATGCTGGCTCGCCTTGATCGCGAATGATCCTTCGCGTCGTTTTTTAATGTCCGCTTTAAGTCCGGTGAACGGTCCGCTGCGTGGTGCGCTCCGTTACGCGGCGCCTCACTTGAACTTGGTTGGCACGGAGAACGGCTTGGTCGCGTCGACCACGAACATGATCAGCGCCGTCAGCTCAGTGGTGCCGCCGTTGAACACTTGCATGGGCAAGTTGGGCGCATGCCCATTCATCGTGTGACCGGCTTCCACGTACTTGGTCCCGTGCGGCGTCTGCTGTCCCAGCCGGCCGGCCACCACGTAGAAGGCTTCCGAGCCCGGATGCATGTGCACGGGGGTCTTCGAGCCGGGCGGTCCGGACCCGTGATTGATGCGCAGCAGGTATTCCGGGGCGGGAACCGTCGGGACCGGGCCAATTTCGGCGACCTTGCTACCGCCCGGCGTCATACCGCCCTTTGCACCGAGTGTGAACAGCCAGGCCTTGCCGGCGACTTCGGCGACAAGCGACGGCGAGCCGTCATAGGACACGGTATTGGGGTTCCATTGGTAGGGGCCGGCGGCAGCCTTGGCCTCAGCCAGCGTGGGGAAGGTTTCGACGCGCCAGTACAGCGAGCCGCGCGGCAGTTGTTTGATCTTCATCTCGGCGACGGGCTTAACGCTGTATCGCTCATCCGCGGCCACCGGCGATGCCAACGTTATTGCGCCGAACGAGGCCCCCGTGAGCAACATTGCCGAAAGGGCGAGATGCCTAGAACTGAACGGCTGAGGTCTCATGGGCCATCCTCCAGCGGGCTGCGACAGTGTGCTGCGATGCAGCGGGTGGTGTTTGCGGCTCACGGTGACCGATGGCGTCTGAATTGGCTTTGAGAAGTCCTTACGAAGAGGTCACGAAACCATTTATTTTCCGGCGCGGAGCTGTGCTAATCTTCAACGCCGGGGTGCCTGGGCTTGGAACAGCCTCGTGCAGTATTTGTTTGAAGACTGTGCGCTCGACCTGGATTGCCGCGAGTTCCGTCGCGGCACCACGCTGGTCAAACTTGAGCCCCAGGTCTTCGATCTCCTGCTCTACCTCATCCAGAGTCGGGAGCACGTCGTCAGCAAAGACGAGCTGATCGCCAAGGTTTGGCGCGGGCGCATCGTGTCGGAGTCCGCACTAAGCACCCGGCTCAATGCCGTGCGCGTGGCGCTCGGCGACAATGGCGAGGAGCAGCGGCTCATTAAGACACTCCCGCGCCGCGGCGTGCGCTTTGTGGGAGCCGTCCGGGAGGATCACAAGCCAGCTCACGCGGACTGCGATAGGCCTCCGCCCGGCGCTGTCGACAGGCCATCGATTGCGGTGCTGCCCTTCACCAATCTCAGCGGCGATCCGGGGCAGGAGTATTTCTCGGACGGCATCGTCGAGGACATCACGACGGCGCTGTCGCGCAATCGCGCTTTTCTGGTCGTCGCACGCAATTCGTCCTTCACATACAAGGGGGAGGGGATCGACATTCAACAGGCAGCCCGGGACCTTGGCGTCCGCTATGTGCTGGAAGGCAGCGTCCGAAAAGCCGGTCCGCGGGTCCGCGTGACCGGGCAGCTGATCGAGGCGGCGTCGGGACATCATCTGTGGGCCGATCGGTTCGAAGGAGATGTGGGCGACATCTTTGACATGCAGGACCAGATCGTCACGCGCGTCGTGGGGGCGATTGCGCCCCGGCTCGAGAAGGCCGAGATCGATCGCGCCCGGCACATTGCCACGGGCGATCTCGCCGCCTACGACCTCTATCTCCGTGGCCTCGCTGACTGGAACAGCTGGACCAAGGAGAACAACACGGAGGCGTTGCGGCATTTCTACGCTGCGATCGAAAAAGATCGCGACTACTCGACCCCCTACGGATTGGCGGCGTCTTGCCACTTCTTTGCCAAGGTCAACAGTTGGCAGCTGGAGGTCGACGTGGACGAGGTCGGACGGCTGGTCGACCGGGCCGCGGAAATCGGCCTCGACGATCCGGTGGCGCTGTGCTGGGCAGGGCATGTTCACGCGTTCTTCTTCAAAGACGTCGATCGCGCGCTGTCGCTAATCGATCGCGCGCTGGAGCTCGACGTCAATCTCGCGTCCGCATGGCAGCGGAGTGGGTGGGTGCGTGGCTACGCGGGCGACGCTGAAGGCGCCATTGAAAGCCTCAACAATGCCATCCGGCTCGATCCGCTCGACCCGCGAGCATTCCTTACCCAATCGGCGATGGCGTTCGCGCATTTCATTGCGGGTCGTGATGACCTCGCGGCCGACTGGGCTGCCTCGGCGTTGCGGCTCAAGCCGGGATGGCATCCGGCACTGCGAATTGCGCTCGCCGCAAATGGTATACGCGGCCGGCTCGACGAAACGAACCGCGCACTGCGCGACTATCTCCGCGCCGATCCGCAGGTCAGCATCGCCAAGATCTGCGGCTTCTATCCGTTTCGCGAAGATGCCCACCGGCAGCGGATGATCATCGGCTTGCGGAACGCGGGTGTGCCTGAATAGGCAGAAACGCATCCGCCACGGCTGTGATGACCGCGCTCCAGTCGTCGGGCTGCGTCATCCGCCAGAGGCGCATGTCGGGTACAACGGCGCGGTCCTGGCCCGACAGAACACTGACTGCCACAGCATCGGGCAGATGCCGGTTGTTGGCACAAAGTGTCATTCCGCGGCGACGCCGCGGGTCGCGCCGACTTGCTCGACTGTCGGAATAGCCTTAAAAAATCGAGCGTTTTATCATTGACGGTTTGTTGGGGGAGCTGCAGATGTCAGATGAACTGGTTCGCGATGGCGGGTTTGAAAACAGCCCTTGGTGGTTCACGGGGTCGGCCAAGGTTGACGTCAGTTGCCAGCGCACCGGGCAATACGCAGCGCGCGTGAATGTCGGAGGCGAGAGCGGGACCGTGAGCCAACGCATCTTCATTCCGTTCAGCAGCAGATACAGATTTTCTTTTTGGCACACGACGGATGGCGGCGGAGGCGGTCGGACCGTGGCCGTCAAGGCGGAAATCCGACTTGCGGAGCCTCGGAAAATCTACACCGTCTACGAAAATGGCAAGGTAGGCCCGAACCAAATTTATAAGCAGGAGAGCACACCCGAGGATTTTGCGCTTGAGAGCCAGTACATTGAGATCGTATTTGCCGCGACGGCAGACGCGCCCAGCCCGGCGTGGTTCATAGATGACGTGAGCTTCGTGCCCATCCGGTGACCGGATGTCCCGGTATCGTATCGCACCCAACTTTCGGCTCAAGGCGCGTAACGGTTGAAGATGAAGTCGCGATCTTTGACGATCGCGTGGCAGGCAAAGCAGGCGTTGTGCGCCGCCTCGCCGGCGGGTTTGCCGCCGTCGAATTGAGCGAACCCCCAGCCGCCGGTCGAGGCGTATTTCGTTGAGTCCTTGACCATGAACTGCACCCCGTTCTTGGGCTGCCCGGCCACGAACGATTGGGGACGGCCAAAGGCTTTTTCGCTTTCCGCCAACGGGTCGTAGCTCCAGGCGATCCGGGCGATGATGGCGCCGTCGGGGTACGGAAGCTTGCCTTCGCGGGATGCCTTGAGTGCTATGTCGTTGCCCAGAATGGCGCGCAGATCATTGAGGCTGCCTTCTTCGTGGGCGACGGAGATCAACTTCCAGTCGCGGTATCCCGGGGGGATTTTGACCCCGAAGATCGGCGCCACGTCGCCATCGGCCTGTCCGGATACCGGAGCCATGTAGACGAGCAGTCCGGCCAGCGCCGCAACCGCAGCCGGCGCGAAAACGATCGGTCTCATTCGGTGCCTCCTTTAAACATTCGCAATTGATCCCACGCTTGATTTGGCAAGCACGAATTGGCGCTCAGGACAGGCTTCATCGGCGACCCAACGGTCCGGTCGCGTTCGAAACGAAGCGAAGTTAACACCCCGCACATGCAGAATCGGATTTTCAATTCACGTCCTAATCCTCTTCATTGCGGCCATCGAGTGCGAACCCCTTGACCACGGCTTCATCGCCAAATCGTTTCCGCAATTGATCGACCGCCTGTTCGGCTTCAGCCGTGCGGCGGTCGAGCAGGTCGGCGCGGTCGGCGCCATCGGCGGCGGCGAGGCCGGAGAGGCCAAGACCGATCAGCCGGAATTGCGTGCCGTCGGTCTCGCGCGCAAGGAGGTCGCGTCCGGCGGCAAATATCCGTGCGGCGAGCTGGGTGGGATGGTTGAGCGAATGTGCGCGCGTGCGGATTTGGAAGTCGGCGGTCTTGAGCTTGAGCGTGACGGTCGAACCTGCGAGCTCGCCGGCCTTGAGCCTGGCCGAGACTTTCTCCGCGAGCTGCCACAGGCGTACTTCGAGCGGCCGGAATTCCGCGAGGTCGCGGTCGAACGTGGTCTCCGCCGAAATGCTCTTGGCTTCGCGCCCGGAGCGGACCGGACGGTCGTCGATACCCTGCGCGAGATGGGCAAGCCGCCGCCCCTCGGTGCCGTAGCGCCGCGTCAATTCCGTTTCACCGGTGCGCTGGAGATCGCCGATGGTGCGCACGCCGTCGCGCGCAAGCCGCTGCTGAGCGACCTTGCCGACGCCGAAAATCAACGACACCGGCTTGGTGGCCAAGAACGCGGCCGCCTCGCTTGCACCCAGGACCGTGAACCCGCGCGGCTTGTCGAGGTCCGAAGCGATCTTCGCAAGGAATTTGTTGGACGAGAGTCCGATCGAGACGGTGATGCCGACCGTCCTTTCGACCTCGCTCGCAAAGGCCGCGAGCGACTTGGCGGGCGCCATGCCGTGCAGGCGCGTGGTGCCGGCAAGGTCGATGAAGGCCTCGTCGATAGACACCGGTTCGACCAGTGGCGTCAGCTTGAACATGAGCGCGCGCACCTCGCGCCCGACCGCGGCGTATTTCGCCATGTCCGGCCGGACGACGCTGGCGTGCGGACACAGGCGCCGCGCCTCGAACATCGGCATTGCCGACCTCACGCCATAGGTGCGTGCGACATAGCAGGCGGTCAGCACCACGCCGCGCTGGCGTCCGCCGACGATCACCGGCTTGTCGGCCAACGATGGATCGTCGCGTTTCTCGATCGTGGCGTAGAACGCATCGCAATCGACGTGGGCGATCGGCAAGGTGTCGAGATCGTCATGACGCAACAGCCGCGGCGATCCACACGCCGGACAGCGCAGCGCCCGGTCCGGTGCGTCAGAGCGGCAATCGCGGCAGAAGCCAGGCATGATGGACCGAGCCCTTGCACCTCGCTCAAACCGGTCACGGCAGAATCACGTTAGCACGCCTCGTTACGGCGACTGCGCCCTTTCATTGGCGAGTTGTTCGCGGGCGCGGCCGATTTCGGCTGGATCGAACGCGCGATCGGTGGAGAACGCGATCAGCAAGGCTTCGTCATTGGTCACGTAGTCGATCACGCCGAGCAGGAATCCCGGTTCACTCGCGGCTGCGCGCAGCGATTCGGGGCCGATTCCGGACAGTGCTAGAAAACGGCCCAGCCGCTCCGGTTCCTCGCGCGATGAAGGTGAGCGCCGCGATTGCGAGGGCCTCGGCTGTCTCGCGGCCTTTCTTGCGATCGGGCTTTTCGGTCCGCATTTGCCGCCTTTTCCTTCGAATCCGGGGTTCATCGGCGACGCAATGGGAGGCGCGAAATCGCTCTCGACGCAAGGCCAAAATGTCGGATAGGTGTGGGTGCAAGCTAGTGTCCCGATTCCGAAGTTCGCATCATTCTGCGGCACTGTCGTTTGCGAACTTCGGAATCGAAGGACACTAGCAACCTATTGATCTAGTGTGGCTTTGGTTCAGACGTCCGCATTTCGGACTTGCGGCAAGAATGATGCGGACATCTGAACCGCCACACTAGGCAGAAGGAGACAGTGATGTACAGGGCCCGTCTATCCGTTGCCGGAATGAGCGTCCTATTCGCGTTGGCGCTGGCGGCGTGGGAAGTGTACTTTTTCTGGTATGCGGGTTCCTTCAAGGGCATGGAGGGCAGGCTCGGCTTGTTTACGCCCGACCGGCTGGGGTTCAACCTGGCATGGCTTGCGGCCTTCTACCTGACCTTCCAACTGCTCTCGATTCCCTTCAGTCTGCCGTCGGGCAATACCCGGTTTGTCGGCGTCGTCGACGGCATGGCCTCTCTTGTCCCGCTTGGCGTCCTGGTGATTGTCGTATTCGGCAAGCCGCATCTGCTCAACACCGAGCAGCGTTGGGAGACTGCCTTTCTGCTCATGTTCGTAACGATGGTCGATTTGTTCGGCGGCTATACGTTCAACATCGCGCTCAGTCGCCGGACCATGGATGTCGGTCCTGGCATGCACGGTTGATCGCGGTCGCGACGGCCGAAATCGTATCGCATGTGCGGCAGGAAGATGGACAGCAAGCCGATCCCGGGGTGATGCCGGACGAGCTTAACCCATGGTATGCGCGCGCGCCGAAAGAGGCCTGCAATCTACTGAGAATGCTTGTCTTTTTTGTCTGATCGACACGTCATAATAACCGGTTTCTGCGATCGATGTTTGCGTTTCCGTAACAAATCGGCACTACTTTTCGCGATGTGCCCATGTAAAAGCACGGGCATGTAGCCAAATCCCGTGGGGGGCATTAGGCGCGGGTGCGGCTGCTGGAAGGTGGGGGATGGCCAAGACTGTCATGATCGTGGAGGACAATGAGCTCAACATGAAGCTCTTCCACGACTTGTTGGAGGCGCACGGCTACCAGACCGTGGGCACGCGTAATGGGATCGAGGCGCTCGATCTCGCGCGCCGCCATCATCCGGATCTAATCTTGATGGATATCCAGCTTCCCGAAGTTTCGGGACTCGAGGTGACCAAGTGGCTCAAGGAAGATCCGGAGCTTCGCGCGATACCGGTGGTCGCGGTCACGGCTTTCGCGATGAAGGGTGACGAGGAGCGCATCCGCGAAGGCGGCTGCGAGGCCTATCTCTCGAAGCCGATCTCGGTCGGGAAATTCATCGAGACCATTCGCCATTTTCTCGGTAATGCGTAAGGAGGACCGTCGATGACCGCACGCGTTCTCGTCATCGATGACGTGCCGGCCAACGTCAAGCTCCTGGAGGCGCGTCTGTCGGCGGAGTATTTCGACGTCATCACGGCCATGAGCGGCTCGGAGGGTCTCGCGATCTGCGAACGCGCCGGATGCGACATCGTGCTGCTCGATATCATGATGCCCGACATGGATGGCTTCGAAGTGTGCCGGCGGCTGAAGTCGAATCCGGCGACGCACCACATCCCGGTGGTGATGGTAACGGCGCTCGACCAACCCTCGGACCGGGTCAGGGGACTGGAAGCCGGAGCCGACGATTTTCTCACCAAGCCGGTTTCGGACGTGGCGCTGATCGCGCGCGTGCGGTCGCTGTCGCGGCTCAAGCTGATGACGGACGAGTTGCGCATGCGCGCGGTGACGTCGCGCGATATCGGCATTGAAAGTCCGGAACGGGAAGCCGTGGCGGAGACCGGGCGCAACGGCCATATCCTCATCGTCGATGACCGCACGTTGTCCAGCGAACATTTTGCCACCATGCTGGCCACGGAGCATCGTCCGGAAATCGAAACCGACCCGAGCGCGGCGCTGTTTCGTGCGGCAGAAGGAAACTTCGATCTGCTGATCGTTTCGCTTGGGCTGGAGAATTTCGACGGACTGCGGCTGTGCAGCCAGATTCGCTCGCTCGATCGTACCCGCAATGTGCCGATCCTCGCGGTCGCCGACGCCGACAGCAGCACCCGGCTGGTTCGCGGGCTGGAAATCGGCGTCAACGATTATCTGCTGCGGCCGATCGACAAGAACGAATTGCTGGCGCGCGTGCGCACCCAGATCCGCAAAAGACGTTACACCGAGCGGCTGCGCGACAATGTGCAGATGTCGATCGAGATGGCGATCACCGACGCGCTCACCGGCCTTTACAATCGACGCTACATGGAGAGTCACGTCGGCACCCTCGTTGAGCAGGCCGCCGCACGTGGCAAGCCCCTGACCATGCTCGTTTTGGACATCGATTACTTTAAGTCGATCAATGACAGTCATGGCCATGACGCCGGCGACGACGTGTTACGCGAGTTCGCGATCCGCATCCGGAAATCTATTCGCGGGATCGATCTCGCCTGCCGCTATGGCGGCGAGGAGTTCGTGGTGGTCATGCCGGAAACCGATCTCGCGGTTGCCACGATGGTGGCCGAGCGGCTGCGGCGGCGCATCGCCAGCGAGGCGTTCCCGATCCAGCAAGGCGCCCGCAGCATTGAAGTGACGATCTCGATTGGGATCGCCACGCTTGGCCGCGATGACAATGCCGCCAGCGTCATCAAGCGCGCCGATCAAGCGCTCTATCGCGCCAAGCGGGACGGCCGTAACCGGGTCGTCCCTGACGCGGCTTAGGGCAGCATCCTTACTTCAGTCCCTGACGGACCAGCGGCATGGTCAACCCTAATGCTTTAGGTTGACCGGGTTCTCTTCATTTTTCATAGGGTAAATTCTTGCTTTGCAAGGCAATTACGGTAGTTTGCACGGTGCTGCTGCTGAGGCTGAATGGGCTTCGAAAGGCCTGCGACACAGCGGCTCGATCAGGGGTTTAGAGGTTTCTGCTATCTAATTGATAACCCTACGGAATGCTCAGGTCCGCCGCATCTCCTGGGTCCGTGGGGTTCGGCCGGTTCGGGGGCGGTACGAGTGGCCTCCTCATGACACCGCTCCCGACCGGCCACCTTTGCAATTGGTTGTTAATTCCGCGGTTCCGTCTGTGCAATAGAAACACCAAGGGCGCCCGGCGGGCGCCCTTTCACATAGCGCCCTTTCTCTTGGCGCCCGGCCGCGCCCGTCACTTGATCTTGGATTCGCGGAATTCGACGTGTTTCTTCGCAACCGGGTCATATTTCTTCATCACCAGCTTTTCAGTCATGGTGCGCGAGTTTTTCCGGGTCACGTAATAAAAGCCGGTGTCGGCGCTCGACACCAGCTTGACCTTGATGGTGGTGGCCTTGGCCATGGGGAAACCTCAACTCGTTAATTCGGGCGGACCCTAGCCGCTGCATTCATAATGTCAAGGAATCCGGGCGCGGGACTTCACCGGTATCACAGCAATTCACGCACGAAACGGCCGCGCGGATGCTGATAGAACGGCACCGGCAGGTCGTGGCCGAACCCATCGGCAATGCGAGCGTCGAGTTCCTCCAGCATCACCCCGGTGACGGCCGGCATGTCGAGCTGCTCGGCTTCGTCGAGCGTCATCCAGACCAGTTCGACCAGTTCGGCATCGGGTCCCGTCACCCCTTCGATCCGGTGCGCGACCGCGCTGGCGTCCGCGGTGAAGAAGCGGGCGTCGAACCGCCGGTTGCGGCCGGGTGGCGTGATGGCGCGGCCGACGAAACGCAGCATGCTGAGATCCGGCAGAAACTTTGCTCGCGCGAACTCCGACCAAGGTCCGTCCGGTGTCTTTGACCGGCTCATCGTGGCGCGCGCCGATAATGAGCCCAGTCTCCTCAAACGTTTCGCGGATGGCCGCGAGGGCAAATGCGCGCGCCTTCGCGGCGACTGGCGCGCTGCAACCGCTTCATCAGTTGCGCCTCGGCCTGTGGATGCAGCGGACGGGCGAACGGCATCAGGCGGTCGTTCGGGATCGACGCGGCCGCCAGGAAAGACGTACCGGCCGGGCATGAATTTGTGACGAGCATGCCGCTTTCCGAGCAGCACCTTCGGGGTCGCGCCGGACCGATCGACCAGGATCAAGGTCGCCGCATCCTTTGGCCGGACGTAAGGGTGGCGTGAGGTCGCGCTCGACCGCGTTCATGCGCTGCACGTAGCGGTTCATCCGATCGAGATGTTCGGCCTGCTTTTCGTGTGCCTGCTTGTCATTCATCGGCGTTTTTTCTTCCTGCCAAGTTCGCGGACCGCGCGCCGGGCGTGCCCGCTCGCGGCATGCTTGCGCGCCGTGCGTTTGGGCTGCTCCCCTGCGGCGCCCTTATAGCTGCCCTCGCTGAGGAGTTCGAATCGCAAGGCGCCGGCGACCGGCGCCGCTTCAACCAGGCGCACCGTGACGCGATCGCCGAGGCGGTGGCTCTCGCCGCTGCGGTCGCCGATCAATGCATGACGGTCTTCGTGATAGCGAAAATATTCGTCGCCCCCGACGGTGCGTGCCGGAATGAATCCATCGGCGCCGGTGTCGTCGAGTTTGACGAATAACCCCGCGCGGGTGACGCCCGAAATTCGCCCTTCGAAGGTCGCGCCGATCTGATCCGCCAGGAAATGCGCCAGCAGCCGGTCGAAGGTTTCGCGTTCCGCTTTCATGGCGCGCCGCTCGGCCGCCGAAATGGTGGCGGAGACTTCCCCGAGGGATTTCATGTCCACTTGTTCGGGCAACCCGTCGGTCCCGAGTTTATGTGCGCGGATGAGCGCGCGATGCACCACGAGATCGGCATAGCGGCGGATCGGCGAGGTGAAGTGCGCGTAGCGCCGCAGGTTCAGGCCGAAGTGGCCGTAGTTTTCGGCGGCATATTCGGCCTGCGCCT
The DNA here is from genome assembly GCA_963756715.1 of uncultured Alphaproteobacteria bacterium. Lineage (GTDB taxonomy): Bacteria > Pseudomonadota > Alphaproteobacteria > Rhizobiales > Xanthobacteraceae > VAZQ01. Next base: position 33,963 of record CAVWOV010000015.1, on the reverse strand, counting down.
GGGTCCGCAGCACCACCTCGTTGACCAGTTTCTCCGCTTCTTGTCCCTTTACCCGGCTGAGAATGGCATTGAATTGCGCCGCCCGCAGCGCGCCGCTCTTGGGCAGCGAGATGTCCATGCTCTGCAGGAATTCGCGCAACGCATTGACCCGCTCGCCATCGGGCTCGTCGTGCACGCGATAGATCAGCGGCACGTGCGCCCTTTCCAGAGCTTCGGCCGCTGCGACATTGGCGAGGATCATGAACTCTTCGATCAATCGGTGGGCATCAAGCCGCTCGGGCGTCACCACGTGATCGACCGTATTGTGCGCGGTCAGAACGATCTTGCGTTCCGGCAGATCGAGATCGAGCGGCGCGCGATCGTCGCGCGCACGCTTGAGCGCGCGGTAGGCGGCATAGAGCGGCTCGATGATGGTGCCGAGCAGGGGGCCGGTGGTGTCGTCGGGCCAGCCATCGACGGCGGCCTGAACCTGCGCGTAATGCAGCTTGGCGGCCGAACGCATCATCACCCGGTGAAAGCCGTGACTGCGCTTGCGACCGTCGGCGTCGATCACCATGCGGACGGCAAGAGCGGCGCGGTCTTCGGACGGTCGGAGCGAACAGAGATCGTTTGAAATCCGCTCCGGCAGCATCGGGACGACGCGATCGGGAAAATAGACCGAGTTGCCGCGCGTGAGCGCTTCGCGGTCCATCGCCGATCCGGGCCGCACATAGTGGGCGACATCCGCAATCGCGACGCTGATGATGAAGCCGCCCGGATTCTTCGGGTCGGGGTCGGGCTCGGCATGGACCGCGTCGTCGTGGTCCTTGGCATCGGGAGGATCGATGGTGACGAGCGGCAGCTTGCGCCAATCCTCCCGGCTGGCGAGCCCAGCCGGGACGGCAGCTTCCGCCTCTTTCAACACGGCAGGCGGAAAGATGTGCGGTATGCCGTGGGCGTGAATGGCGATCAGGCTGACCGCCCGCTCGCTCTCAAGTGTGCCCAGCTTTTCCTTGATGCGCGCGCTGGCAAGACCATAGCCGCTCCTGCGTTCGGCAACCTCGACCGCGACCAGATCGCCGTCCTTGGCGCCGAGAGTGGCATCCTCCGCGATCGCAAGCTCGCGCCCGAGTTGCTTCTTGTCGATCGGCGCAAGCCGTCCGCCGCCGCCAGGCAGCGCCCGGAAAACGCCAAGCACGCGTTGCTTGGCGCGGTCGATGATCTTGATGATGCGCCCGGTGTGGCGGATGGCTTCCCCGTCGTCGCCGGCGGCCTCGATGCGCAGCAGCGCGCGGTCACCGACGCCGCCGACCTCGCCCGGGCGGGCGCGGCGCGATGCGGCGAGACGAATTTTGGGTGGCTCGCCATGCTCCTCTTCATCCCATTCGACCGGGACCGCGATCAGTTCGCCGTCGCGGTCGCGCGCGGTGATGTCGGCGAGCACGACATGGGGGAGCGTTCCGGGCTGGTGCAGCTTTTTGCGGCGGCGCTCGACGCGGCCTTCGTCGGCGAGTTCGCGCAGCATTTGTTTGAGCATCGCCCGGTCGGCATTCTTAAGACCGAATGCGCGGGCGATTTCGCGCGTGCCGACTTTTCCAGGTTGCTTGCCGATGAAAGCGAGCAGATCGTCTTTCGAGGGGAGGGAGGTTTTAGGGCGTTTCACAAATCGATTCCGCGAGCAATCCTCGCTTACACGTATAACCTAGTCACGACCGGGCATTTTCGCCAGCGTCCGGCCTATCAGGCGGTTTTGCCGGCCTTGGCCTTGCGGACCGGCTTGGCTGTCGACGCCCGGCGGCGGCGCGGGCTTTGCGGCAGCCTTCGGCTTTGGGGCCTTGCGGGCAGTGCTGCGGGGCATGGTCACCGGCTTGGCGGCTGCGGGTTTGGCGGTTGCAGGCTTGGTGGCGGCCTCCTTTTTCGCGGCGGCGGTCTTCTTCGCGGCGGCTTTCTTGCCGCCGGCCTTCTTGCCGGTGCCAAGCGCAGCGCGCGCGTCCAGCAACGGAATGGCCTGCTCCAGCGTAATCGTCTCCGGCGCGATGTCGGACGGCAGCGTAGCATTGACGCCGTCGTGGCTGACATAGGGGCCGTAGCGGCCGCTCTTCACAACCACCGGGCCGCCCTTGTCGGGGTGATCGCCAAGTGCCCGGCCCGGATCGGCGCCGAAGCGGCGGCCTTTGCCAGGGTTGAGCTTTTTTTCCTCTATCAGCGTCACCGCACGATTGAGGCCGATGGTCAGGACGTCCTCGTCGGCGCCGATATTGGCGTAGGTCTTGCCGTGCTGGACATAGGCGCCGAAACGTCCGATGCCGGCCAGGATCGGCTCGCCATCATCGGGATGCTTGCCGACTTCGCGCGGCAGCGACAGCAGGCCAAGCGCCCGGTCGAGATCGACGTCGTCAGGCGACAGCTTCTTCGGCAGACCGGCGCGCTTCGGCTTCTCCGCCTTGCCGGCTTCGTCCTGGGTCGGTTCGCCGAGTTGCACGTAAGGACCGAACCGGCCGGAGCGCAACGTCACGTCGAGCCCGGTCGCCGGATCGGTGCCGAGCTTCTTCATGCCGCCATCGCCGTTCGCGCCATTGGCCGCGAACTGGCGGGTGTAGCGGCATTCGGGATAGTTGGTGCAGCCGATGAAGCCGCCGAACTTGCCGAGCTTCAGCGACAGCTTGCCGGTCTCGCAATTCGGGCACTTGCGCGGATCGGTGCCGTCCGTGCGCGGCGGGAACAGGTGCGGCGCCAGCATCTCGTCGAGCGCATCGATGACCTGCGCGATGCGCAGTTCCTTGATGTCGCCGACCGCGGCGGTGAAGTCGCGCCAGAAATCGCGCAGCAGTTCGCGCCACGCCATTTCGTTATTGGAGATGCGGTCGAGCTGTTCCTCCAGCCCGGCGGTGAAGTCGTATTCCACGTAGCGTGCGAAGAAGCTCTCCAGGAAGGCGGTCAGGACGCGGCCCTTGTCCTCCGGAACGAGCCGCTTCTTGTCGATGCGCACGTAGCCGCGGTCTTTCAGTACCTGCAGGATCGACGCGTAGGTCGACGGCCGGCCGATGCCGAGCTCTTCCATGCGCTTGACGAGGGAGGCTTCCGAATAGCGCGGCGGCGGCTCGGTGAAGTGCTGGCTGGCGTCGATCTTGCGCTTCTCCAGCGGTTCGCCGGCGCTCATCTCGGGCAGGCGCTTGGACTCGTCATCGTCCGCGGACGGATCGTCCATGTCTTCGTGATAGAGCGTGAGGAAGCCGTCGAACTTCACCACTGTGCCGGTGGCGCGCAGGTCGATGAGGCGGCTTGCGACCTTCGCAGCGATATCCGCGGTGGTGCGCTCAAGCTCGGCGGATTCCATCTGGCTCGCGACCGTGCGCAGCCAGATCAGCTCGTAAAGCTTGGCCTGGTCGGGATCGAGCATCGAGCGGACCTGGCGCGGCCGGCGGGCGGGGTCGGTCGGGCGGACCGCCTCGTGCGCCTCCTGCGCATTCTTCGCCTTGGTTTGATATTCGCGTGGTGAGGAGGGCACGTAGCGGTTGCCGTAGTCGGCGCCGATCAGCTTGCGCGTCGCCGTGATGGCTTCGGGCGCGATTTGCACGCCGTCGGTTCGCATGTAGGTGATGAGGCCGACGGTCTCGCCGTCGATGTCGATGCCCTCATAGAGCCGCTGCGCGATGCGCATGGTGTGTGCAGGGGCGAAGCCGAGCTTGCGGCTGGCTTCCTGCTGCAGGGTCGAGGTAGTGAAGGGCGGCGGCGGATTGCGCCGGGCGGGTTTCGCCTCGATGTTGGCCACGGTGAAGGCCGCGGTCTCCAATGCTTTCTTGAAGGCTTCGGCTTCGGCGCCGGTGCCGATGTCGAGCCGCTGGATCTTCTGGCCGTCGGCGCCGACGAGGCGCGCCTCAAAGGTCTCGTTGCGCGGGGTTGCGAGCGTTGCGACCAACGACCAGTACTCGCGGGCAACGAATTTTTCGATCTCAAGCTCGCGGTCGCTGACGAGCCGCAACGCGACCGACTGGACGCGGCCCGCGGAGCGCGCGCCCGGCAGCTTGCGCCAGAGCACCGGCGAGAGGTTGAAACCGACGAGGTAGTCGAGCGCACGGCGGGCGAGATAGGCGTCCACCAGGGCCTGGTCGATTGCGCGTGGGTGCTTCATCGCGTCGAGCACCGCCTGCTTGGTGATGGCGTTGAACACCACCCGCTCGACCGGTTGCATCTTGAGCGCGTTTTTCTCCCGCAGCACTTCGAGCACGTGCCAGGAAATTGCCTCACCCTCGCGGTCCGGGTCAGTCGCCAGAATGAGCTTGTCGGCGCCCTTGAGCGCCTTGGCGATGTCGTTGAGCCGCTTCTGCGACTTGTCGTCGATCTCCCAGATCATGCGGAAGTCGTGCTCGGGATCCACCGAACCGTCCTTCGCCGGCAGGTCTCGGACATGCCCGAACGACGCCAGCACTTCGTAGTCCCGACCCAGGTACTTGTTGATGGTCTTGGCCTTGGCGGGGGATTCAACGACCACGATATTCATGAAAATCCAATGCTTTAGCGGTAAAGTCCCGGCCCCGGAGGGCGGCTGACCAGACCGTCTGTGCCGGGCGATATGGGGTCAGCACCCCCCGCCTGTCAAATAGGGCGGTCGGAACCGGGCCGGTTGTGACGACCCGAAGCTCCGGTTTTCGGGAAGGAGATATGTCGCGGCGATATACAACTTATAAGAGTAACTATAAAGCAAATCATCTATTAGGATATGTCGATTCCGTCCTTTATAGGCTAAAAATGGCGGACCGACCAAAATCCGAGGAACTTACCGAACCGGGCGCGGTAGCCAGCTACGTCGCGACCCTGACGGCTGAACTGTCCGTCCTTGCCCGCGATCATGGGTTGGATGCCCTCGGATTTCTCCTCGAAATGGCGCGGCTCGAAGCTGAGAATGCGTCCCATAAGTTGATCGGGTCCAAGGGCGGTGACGGTAGCGGGCCACTTGAATGAGGTGGATTCACGCCGGGACGACTCGCGCGGAGCCGCGCTTCACGTTCGCGTCATTGCAGCGAAACCAGGCCACCACCCTGACGCTCCAGACGACCGGCAAGCTCAAGCTCAAACAACACCGTCCGCACGATGGCCGGCGAACTCCCCGATAACCGCACCAGATCGTCGATCAGCACCGGGGTCGGGCCGAGCAGTTCGATGATGCGCGTTCGCTCGTCGTCGCCCGGTTCACGCGCGGACCCCAGGTCCGATTCCGGCTCCTCCATCGGCAGTTCGATCGATTGCCCGAGAATTGGGCGCAGCACGGTGATCACATCGTTGGCCTCCGTCACAAGCGTTGCGCCCTGCTTGAGAAGACCGTTGGTGCCTTCGGCTCGCGGGTCAATGGGAGAACCCGGCACCGCGAACACCTCGCGGCCTTGCTCGAGCGCCAGCCGCGAAGTGATCAACGAGCCCGATCGCCGTGCGGCTTCGACGATTACGACGCCGGCTGCGAGTCCCGAGATCAGGCGATTGCGCCGCGGAAAATCGCGCGCCCGCGGCTCCCAGCCAAGTGGCATTTCGGAAACCGCCGCGCCCTCTGCCAGCAGGTCGGCGAGCAAGCCCGCGTGTTCGGCGGGGTAGATGCGGTCATGGCCGCCGGCCAACACCGCAACGGTACCGGTTGCGCGACTTGCGCGGTGGGCGGCGGCATCGATCCCGCGCGCGAGGCCCGAGACGATGGCAAAACCGGCCTGGCCGAGGTCGTGCGCAAGTTTCTCCGCGAACCGTTGTCCCGCTGCCGAGGCGTTGCGCGCACCAACGATCGCGACCATCGGTAAATCCAGCGTCGAGAATTTACCGCGCACTGCAAGCAACGGCGGCGCGTCGTCGATCATCTGCAGGCGGCGCGGATAGTCAGGCTCGCCGAGCGCAACAAAGCGAACGCCGAGCGATCTCGCTGCTGCGATCTCGCGCTCTGCAGCTTCCCGCGGATAGAGCCGGGCGGGGCCCGATGCGCCGCCGCGGCGGGCGAGATCGGGCAGCGCCGACAGCGCGGCGCGGGCGCCGCCGTAGTGGTTGACCAGTGCGCGAAACGTGCGCGGACCGACATTGTCGCTCCGGATGAGCCGCAGCCAATCGAGCCGCTGCTCGTCGGTCAGCCGGACGCCTGCGCCCTCGTTGCCGCTCATGTCGCCCTTCGGATCGGCAATGCGTGGGATCAGCATCGCCTATGAGAGCGGCCGCCACAACCGGAAATAGATCACGGTTGAACAATACGTCAGGCGCTGAGCGAGGACTTCTGCCCGATCTTGCCTTCGCTGCCGCTCAGGAGCCGGACGATGTTGGCGCGGTGCATGAGCCACAGCGCCGCCGTCAAGATGAGGAACAGGATCGCGCGCCCGTGTTGCCCGTAAAGCCAGAGGAAGACGGGCGTTGCGGCGCTCGCGATCAACGCGGCGAGCGAGGAATAGCGGGTCGCCGCAGCGACGGCGATCCATACCACACCAAACAGCAGCGCTGCGGGCCACGACAGCCCAAGCAGCACGCCAATATAGGTCGCGACGCCCTTGCCGCCCTTGAAACCAAGCCAGACTGGAAACAGGTGGCCGATAAACGCGCCGACCGCGGCAGCGGCGCCGGCATCCATGCCGGACAACCAGCGCGCCACCAAAACGGCGAGCGTGCCCTTCAGCATGTCGCAGATGAGCGTCGCAGCGGCGAGGCCCTTGCGTCCGGTGCGCAGCACATTGGTAGCGCCGATATTGCCGGAACCGATCGAGCGGATGTCTTGCGTGCCGGCGAACCGCGTCAGGATGAGCCCGAACGGAATCGATCCCAGCAGATAGCCAAAAACGAGGGCTGCCGTGCAGGTGAGGATCAGCGACCAGTTGAGTGATTGCAGCATGGACGCCTGATGCCTTCCGGCGAGCGAGATTCAAACGAATTCGTAGACCGTGCGGCCGGCAACGATGGTGCGGACAACGCGGCCTTGCAGTTTGGCCGCGTCAAACGGCGTGTTCTTGCATTTCGACTTGAGTTCAGTGGGATCGAGTATCCAGGGGACATCGAGATCGAGCACGATGACGTCGGCCGCGCTGCCCGGCCGCAAAGTGCCGCCGGGCAGGCCGAGAAGCTCGGCGGGCGTGCTCGACATCGCCTTGATCAGCGTCATGACCGGTAGTTCGTCCGAATGGACGAGGCGAAGCCCGGCCGAGAGCATGGTCTCGAGGCCGACGGCGCCATGGCTCGCTTCGGCGAACGGAAACCGTTTGCCCTCGACGTCCTGCGGATTGTGGTCGGACATCACCACGTCGATCAGGCCGGAGGCCAGCGCGGCGACCAGAGCGCCGCGGTCCTCTTCGGCGCGCAACGGCGGGCTGAGCTTGAGGAAGGTGCGATAAGGCCCGATGTCGATCTCGTTGAGCGTGAGATGATTGATCGATGCGGAGGCGGTGACCTTGAGGCCGGCGTCCTTGGCGCGCCGCAGCACGTCGAGTGCCTCTGCGCAGGTAATGGAAGCGGCGTGATAGCGGCTTTCGGTGAGCGCCACGAGACGCATGTCACGTTCAAGCATGATGGTCTCGGCCGCGCGCGGCACGCCGGCAAGGCCGAGGCGGGCGGCAAACTCGCCTTCGTTCATCACACCTTCGCCGACGAGTTCCGGATCCTCGGTGTGATGCACGATGAGTGCATCGAAATCGCGCGCGTAGGTCAGGGCGCGGCGCATCACCTGCGCGTTGGTTATGCTCTTGGCGCCGTCCGTGAAGGCGAGGGCGCCCGCGGCCTTGAGCAAGCCGATCTCGGTCATCTCGTGGCCCTTGAGCCCCTTGGTCAGGGCCGCCATCGGGTGGACATGAACGATCGCGGTGTCGCGGGCGCGGCGCAGGATGAAGTCGACGATCGCAGGCGCATCGATGGCCGGCGTGGTATCGGGCTGGCAGACGATCGTGGTGACGCCCCCGGCGGCTGCCGCCTGGCTCGCGGATGCGATGGTCTCGCGATATTCCGCGCCCGGTTCGCCGACGAAGGCGCGCATGTCGATCAGGCCAGGCGCCACCAGCTTGCCCTTGCAGTCGATGATCTCGGTGCCTTCCGGCACGCCGGCTGCGCCGATGCCGCGCTTGGCTTCGCGGATCAGGCCATCGGCGATCAGAAGGTCGCCGTCGATGTCGAGATTGCGCGACGGATCGAGGATGCGGGCATTGGCAAGCAGGATCGGCCGGCGTTCGGATAGCATGCGATCACGCATTCGGCAGGTTGCGCGACAGCGCTTCGAGCACCGCCATGCGCACCGCCACACCCATCTCGACCTGTTCGCGGATCAGCGATTGCGCGCCGTCGGCGACGGCCGTGTCGATCTCGACCCCGCGGTTCATCGGGCCGGGGTGCATCACCAGCGCGTCCGGCTTGGCATAGGCGAGCTTTTTCTGGTCGAGGCCAAAATAGTGGAAGTATTCCTGCGTCGAGGGCACGAACGAGCCGTTCATGCGCTCGCGCTGAAGGCGCAGCATCATCACAATATCCGCATCGCGCAGCCCTTCGCGCATGTCGCGTGAGACCTCGACGCCGAAGCGTTCGATGCCGGGCGGCAGCAGCGTCGAAGGCGCCACCACCCGCACCCGCGCGCCGAGCGCATTGAGCAGGATGATGTTGGAGCGCGCGACCCGCGAATGCAGGATGTCGCCGCAGATGGTGACGATCAGGCGCTCGATGCGGCCCTTGGCGCGGCGGATGGTCAACGCGTCGAGCAGCGCCTGCGTCGGATGCTCGTGCGAGCCGTCGCCGGCATTGATCACCGAGCAGTCGACCTTCCTGGCCAGAAGTTCAACTGCGCCCGAAGCGTGATGGCGCACGACGATCAGGTCGGGCCGCATGGCGTTGAGCGTCACCGCGGTGTCGATCAGAGTCTCGCCTTTGCGCATCGAGGACGAGGTAACCGACATGTTCATGACGTCGGCCCCCAGCCGCTTGCCGGCGAGCTCGAACGAGGCCTGGGTGCGTGTCGAAGCTTCGAAGAACAGATTGATCAGCGTGCGCCCCCGCAGAGACGCACGCTTCTTGTCGATCTGGCGGTTGAGCTCGACATACTCCTCGGCCAGGTCGAGCAGGCCCAGAATCTCGTCACGCGACAGTCCTTCGATCCCCAACAGATGCCGCTGGCCGAGGACGAACGAGGACTTTTGGGCGATGTTCATTAAAGCCGGTTCTATAGGCTTGCACACCGCTGAGGGCAAGGCTCCTCGGCCGCCCTCCACAACTTGGGCTGGGCAGCCGGGTCAGGAGGGGCCGGCAAGCGGCGCCGTCATTGGACCTTGATGCCGGCGTCCCGCACGACGGCCGTCCAGGTGTCGATATCCGACTTGATCAGCGCGCCGAATTCCTCCGGCGTGCTGCCGACGGGGACAAAGCCGAATGCCGCGAGCCGTGCGCGTATGTCGGGCTGCGCGACGATCCCGGCCAGTTCCTTGGACAGAAGATCGACGATCGCCCTCGGCGTGGCGGCTGGCGCCACGACTCCGATGGTCAGTTCGGTATCCTGATTTTTGAAGCCGCTTTCGGTCATGGTCGGAACGTCGGGAACGATCGGCGAGCGTTTCGGGCTCGTCACCGCCAGCGCGCGCAGTTGGCCGTCCTTGATGAAAGGCGTTGCTGCCGGCAGCCCGATATAGGCGACGAGCGTATGGCCGGCGACCGTCGAGGTGAGAATGGGGGCTGCGCCCGGAAACGGCACGCGAACGATGCTGAGCTTGAGGCCCAGGCGAAACAGCCGTTCGCTGGTGAGCAGGTTCTGGCCGAGGCTCATGCCGGCAAAGCTGTACTTTTGCGGCTCCGCGCGGGCGAGGTCGACAAATTCCTTCAACGTCTTCGCCGGCACCGAGGGGTGCACAAGCACGACCGAAGGCGAGGACGAGACGATGCTGATCGGCGCAAAGCTCTTGATCGCGTCATACTGGACGTTCTTGGAGATCACCGGCGTGATGGCGAGGTCGTTGGTGACGAACATCAGCGTATAGCCGTCGGCGGGCGCCGCCGCCGCCATTGCGGCTCCGCGTGACCCGCTCGCGCCGCTGACGTTCTCCACATAGAACTGCTGGCCGAGTTTTTCGCTGAGCTTTTGCGAGGCGAGGCGGGCAATCAGATCGGTGGGACCGCCGGCCGGATATGGCACGAGGACGCGTACCGCGTGCGTCGGATAGCCGGCGGTTTGTGCGTGACTGGCGCCTGCGACAACAACGAGTAGAGCGCAGACACCAAGACTTGAGCGAACGAACCTTGAGAGGAGACGTGCGAGCGTGTTTTTCATTTGTATCGCCCTATGATCGGGGTTTCCCGCGATCATTCTGCGTCATCGCCCGGAGGTCGTCGAGTGGACGCATCGTCGCTCGCAGGCGCGGCGGGTCGTGACGGAGTGACGTGCCGCGGCGTCAGTACAGGCTCGCGATGGCAATCGCGACCGGCATGGTCAACATCGCGAACATCGTCTGCAAGGTGAGGATCTGCGCCATCTGCACCGCGTCGCCGCCCAGTTGTCGCGCGATGACGTAGGAGCCGGGCGGCGCCGGCACGGCCGAGCAGCAAGCGACAACCGCGAGCCCTGATCCGGTCACGCCGAACAGGAGGGCGAGCCCGATTGCCAGGGCCGGCATGAGCATGAGCTTGAGCACCGTCGAAATCAGCACGGCGGGCGATGGGCGGATCAAGCCGGCGATCTGCAATCCGGCGCCGACGCTGAGCAGGCCGCATGACAGCGAAGCGCGTCCCAGCACGTCGGCGAAGGCGTGGATCGGCTCGGCAATCGGCACGCCGAGGACGTTGAGCGCCAATCCGGCGATGCAGGACCAGATCAGCGGGTTACCCAACAGAATGCGTGTGATCGCGCGTCCCGAAGGCGGCTGGTCGGAGGCATAGTGCGCCAGCACCCAGACGTTGATGATGTTGAGCAGCGGGATCATCGCCACGATGGCGACGGAGGTGAGCGCAACGCCCAGCGTCCCGAACAGGCTCGCGGCAAGCGCGAGCGCGACGAACGTGTTCCAGCGGGTTGCGCCCTGCATCACCGAGGTGAAGGCCGGACCGCCGATGGCGAAACGGGCCGCAAGATAGGGACGCAGCGCGAGACAGAGCGCCGCCATCAACACGATCGCGAGAAACAGCGCGCCGCCGACGCCGAGGATCGGCACACGTGACAGGTCGGAGCGTGCCAAGGTGTCGAGGATCAGCGCGGGAAACAGCACGTAATAGGTCAGCCGCTCGATGCCGTTCCACTGCATCTCGTCGGGGAGAACCGTGCGGCGGAGCAGGAACCCGGCAACGATCAACAGGATAATGGGAACGAGAGCGGAGAAGGCGGCTGACATTGACGCTTTCGGGGGAGGAAAGGGTCTTTTATCCCTCCGCGTCCGCGGCGTCGAGGCGGTGGCGCAGCCGGTCGAGTGCGCCTTGCAATATAAAGACAGCCGCGTGCTGGTCGATCACCTTGGCGCGCCGCGCGCGGCTTACGTCGGCCGCGATCAGTTCGCGCTCGACAGCGGCAGTGGAGAGCCGTTCGTCCCAGAGCGCGATCGGAAGCTCGGTCCGGCGCGCAAGATTGCGCGCGAAGGCGCGGGTCGATTGCGCCCGCGGTCCCTCGCTGCCGTCCATGTTGATCGGAAGGCCGAGGACAAAGCTGACAGCCTTGCGCTCCGCGGCAAGCGCGAGGAGGCGCGAGGCGTCGGCGGTGAAGTTGGTCCGCGAAACCGTCTCCACCGCGGTTGCAAGCCGCCGGTCAGGATCGCTGACGGCGACCCCGATCGTCTTGCTGCCGAGGTCGAGCCCAATCAACGCGCCGCGCGCGGGCAGGTGTTCGGCCGCCTCGATGAGCGGGAGGATCAGTGCCGGCATCGGCGAGGCGTAACATGAGGTTTGGCCTGCGCCAACCGCGGCGCCGTCTCCGAAGAATGCGGCTTTGCTCCCGCGGCCGTCAGGTGTTCGGCGGCGGAGCGAAGAAGCAACGGCGGGTGCCATCTGGTCGCTTGCATCGCCAGTAGGCGCCATCGGGCGAGGGCTGCGCTTCGCTGTAGGGAATTTTTTCGGCCCCGAAGATCAGATAGCCGTCGCCGCCAATCTTGACCTGCGCGGGCGGGATCATGAAGCAATCCCCTTCGCCGCAGCACCATTCGCCGGCGGCATTGCGATGTCCACCGCGTGAAATCCAACTGTCGTGCGCAAGAAGGTCGGGTGAGACAATCACGAGAGCAGCGAAGACAAGCAAAAACCTAGCGAGGCATCCGAACATGGGCACATCCCTTTCGTTTGTCCCGGCAGGCGATTGATCAATCCGTCAGTGCGAAGTCTCCTTGGACCGTTATCTGGCCGATCGAGCGATTTGGACCGTTCGACCGGACGAGTGAATTGCCGCTCCACAAACCCCGATTCTCGGGTGTGAAACGAATCAACCCTCTGATTTGGCAGTGTAAAGCGAACCTTCCGCACTGCAATACAGAAATATTGCATTGCACCAATGCGGCAATTTTATGTGTCGCGGCCGCAACAATTTTCGCGCCGCGCGGAGGCAGGTTCCGACGGCTCGCCTGCGGGCCGCGGCATCAGCCGGCGATGGCTTTTGCGGCATGGGAATGCTGTAAGATGGCCGCAAAACAGGGAGCGCCCCATGCAAATGACGTTGTTGAGTCTCGCCGTCGTATCCATCGCCGCTATCGGCAGCGCGCGCGGCGCGGCGGCGGTGGAGATCAAAGTGCTGACTGCGGGCGCCTTCAAGCAGGTGCTGCTTGCGCTGGTGCCGGAATTCGAAAAGCAGACCGGCCACAAGGTGATACTCGACAACGCCACCGTCGGTGCGCTGACGAAGCGGATCGAAGGCGGCGAAGCATTCGACGTCGCGGTGCTGACGCCAAAGGCCGTCGATGAACTCACCGCCAAGGGTAAGTTTGCGGCCGGCAGCCGGCAGAACCTCGCGCGCGTGGGCGTGGGTGTCGTGGTCAAGGACGGCACGCCGAAACCCGACATCAGCTCGGTCGATGCGTTCAAGAAGGCGCTGCTTGCGGCGAAGTCCGTCGCCTATATTGATCCAGCCGCCGGCGGCTCCAGCGGCATTTATGTTTCGGGCCTGCTTGACCGCCTCGGTATTGCCGGCGAGGTCAAGCCGAAGGCGAAGTTGATCCACGGCGGCGCGGTCGCCGAGCACATCGCCAAGGGCGAGGCCGAAGTCGGCATCCACCAGATCAGCGAAATCCTGCCGGTGAAGGGCGTTACGCTGGTCGGCCCGCTGCCGGCGGACATCCAGAATTACACCGTCTATGCGGTCGGCGTCGGCGCCAATGCCAAGCAGGCGGAAGCCGCCAAGGCGCTGATCAAGGCGCTGTCGGGACCGGCGGCGGCGGCCGTGCTGAAATCGAAAGGGATGGACGTCGCGGGATCGTAAGCCGTTGGCGCCTGCCATGATCCCCGGAGTGAAGGCGCTGTTCTTCGACGTGTTCGGCACGCTGGTGGACTGGCGCACCAGCATTGCACGTGAGACGCAACTCATCCTCGAGCCGCGCGGCTTTTCGCTCGACTGGCTGGCCTTTGCCGACGCCTGGCGCGCCGAGTATCAGCCGGCGATGGATGAAGTCCGCTCCGGCCGCATTCCATTCTGCAAGCTCGACGCGTTGCACCGGCAAAACCTGGAGCGGATCATGCCGCGCTTCGGTGTGAGCGGCCTGCCGGAGGCCGCCGTCCAAAATCTTAATCTGGCCTGGCATCGGCTCGATGCCTGGCCGGATGTGCCGCCGGGGTTTGCGCGGCTCAAGTGCTGCTTCTGGCTGGCGCCGGTATCGAACGGCAACATTTCGCTGATGGTCGATCTGGCGCGCCGCAACGGCCTGGCCTGGGATGCCATCCTTGGGTCGGAGGTGGCGCGGGATTTCAAGCCCAAGCCGCGAGTCTACCTTGCGGCTTGCGAAGCCTTCGATCTGCCGCCCGGCGACTGCATGATGGTGGCCGCGCACAGCAACGACCTCGCGCATGCGGCCAAGTGCGGGCTGCGTACCGCGCATATTGCACGCGCCAACGAGCATGGTCCCGGTACCGGCGAGGCGGCACCGAAGGTGCCGGTCGATGTTGCATCGAGCAGCCTGGAAGATTTGGCGGCAAAGCTCGGCGCATGACAAGCGCGTCGCGGCCGGTCGTCGTCACCGCGCTCGGCATCGCGCAGATTTTCGCCTGGGGCACCTCGTTCTATTTCCCCGCAGTGCTTGCCGCGCCCATTGTCGCCGACACTGGCTGGTCATTGGCCTGGGTCGTCGGCGGCGTATCGATCGGATTGCTGACCGCCGGGTTGATCGCGCCGCGGGTCGGCGCCATCATCGATCAACGCGGCGGCCGGCCGGTGTTGGCCGCAAGCTCGCTGCTCTATGCCGCCGGTCTTGCCGGCATCGGCCTGGCGCCATCCTTGCCGGTCTATCTGCTGGCCTGGGTGGTGCTCGGTGGCGGCATGGGCACCGGACTTTATGACGCGGTGTTCGCCGCGCTGGGCAAGCTCTATGGCCGCGATGCCCGGACGCCGATCACCAACCTGACCTTGTTCGGCGGCTTTGCCAGTACGGTGTGCTGGCCGCTGAGCGCATTCCTCGCGGAGACTTATGGCTGGCGCGCAGCCTGTCTTATCTATGCGGTGATGCACCTCGTCATCTCGCTGCCGTTGCAGATGGCGGTGATGCCGGTGCGATCCGCGTCGCCGGCCGGCCCTGACGCCGATCCTGCGACGGTTGCGGCGGCATCGGGCGTGACAACTTCCCGGCGTGAACTCGCCGCCTTCGTGATGCTCGCGCTCGTGCTCACCATCTCGTCCGGCATCGGCGCGGTCGTCGTGGTGCATTTGCTGACGTTCCTGCAGGCCAAGGGCGTGGCGTTTGCAACGGCGGTCACGCTCGGCACGCTGTTCGGGCCGGCGCAGGTCGGCGCGCGGTTCGTCGAGCGCATCTTCGGCGAGCGCTACCATCCGATCTGGACCATGGTGGCCTCGTGCGTCGCGATGGCCGCCGGACTGCTGCTGTTGCTGTTGCTGCCGTTTCTTGCGGTCGCGATCCTGGTCTACGCCGGCGGCTACGGCATCATGTGGATCGCGCGCGGCACCTTGCCGCTCGCGCTGTTCGGCCCGGACCGCTATGCGACGCTGATGGGGCGGCTGGCATTTCCCAGTCTCATCGTGCAGGCGCTTGCGCCGTCGGCGGGCGCGCTGCTGATCGAATATTCCGGGCCGATCGTGACGGTGGCGGCATTGACCGGCCTGGCGATTGTCAACGCACTGCTGATCGGAATTCTCTGCGCCGCATTTCGCCGCCCGGAGCACTGAGTCCCGCGGTCATTTCGGACCCGGCATACCGGCGGCCTTGGCGACCTTCGCCCACTTGGCGAGTTCGCTCTTGACGCGTTCGGCAAACTGCTCCGGTGTGTTTCCGACCGGGTCGGCGCCTTCTCGCTTGATGCGGGCGCGCACCTCGGGCGTGTTGAGCATGCGCACAAGCTCGGCGTTGATCTTGGCGATGACGGCCGGCGGCGTGCCGGCTGGCGCGAAAACGCCCTGCCAGGAACTGATCTCGTAGCCGGGGAAGCCCAGTTCGGCGATCGTCGGCACGTCGGGGAGGTAGGGCAGGCGCTTGTCGGTGGTAACGGCGAGAACGCGCAAGGTGCCGTTCTTGACGTACTGCAGGGACGCCGGCACCAGGCTGAAATAGATTTTCACGTGCCCGCCCAGGATGGCGTTCGCCACTTCCGCGTTGCCCTTGAACGGGACGTGCACCAGATCGACTCCCGCCATGGATTTGAACATCTCGCCGGCAAGATGCGGCGAGGTACCGATCCCCGCGGAAGCGTAATCGAGCCCGCCGGGCTTCGACTTCGCCAGTGCGATGAACTCACGCAGATTGTTCACCGGCATCGAGGAATGCACCACCAGCATCAGCGGCAGCGACGCCAGCTCAGTGATCGGCGCAAAATCCTTGATCGGATCGTAGGGCAGCTTTTGCAGGCCGGGTGTGATCGCAAAGCCGATCGTGGTGACAAGCAGCGTATAGCCGTCGGGCGGAGCCTTGGCGACAATGCCGGTCGCGATCGTGCCGCCGCTGCCGGGGCGGTTGTTCACCACCACTGTCGCGCCCCAGCTTTCGGTGAACCGCTGCGCAATGAGGCGGGCGATATTGTCGGTGGTGCCGCCGGCGGTAAACGGCACCACGAGCTCGATCTGCTTCTTGGGGTAGTCCTGTGACATTGCGGGCGAGGCACCGGCGAGCACGGCACCTAGCATCACGCCGATCATGGTTATTGCGTCGAGACGCATCGTTTATCCTCCCAGTTTTGCGTGTTTCGGTGTGGCCGTCGTTTGGCGCGGCGCACTAACCCAGTGTCACGTCAGAAAAACTGCCGGTTCGTTCGCGGCGGCCGCGTGGGCGACTTCACCACTCTCCAGCGCCGCGAGAATTTTTGCTACCAGTTCGCGGGCCGATTCCGCGCTGAGCTCGACGGCCACGCGTTCACGCCCGCCCGCGGCCTCGTTGATGAAGTCGATGCCGAGTGCATGATCGAGCGGAGCATGGAATGGATGATCGAAGTAGACATTAGCAGTATCGACCCGCATCCAGCCGTTCGGTCCTTTTGCGCTGCCGACGAGCCTGGCCTTTTCGACGATGTAAGAGCACATGGCGTTCTCCTCGACGTGTCAGGCCGCGCGCGCGGCAGCGGTCGTGGCGAGATGCTTGTGGAAGAATGCGACGACCTTCGCCCAGCCGTCGAGCGCCTGCTCGGGCCGTAGGCCGGGCGCATGACGTTGAAGAATGCGTGGCCGGCACCATCGTAACGATGGAACTCGTAATTCTTGCCCAGCTTTTTAAGTAGCGCCTCGGTGCGGTTCACCTGATCGCTGTTAGGGTTCTGGTCTTCATTGCCGAACAGCCCGAGCAGCGGCGCCTGCAGCTTCTCGGTCAGATCGATCGGCGCGACCGGACGTTTGGCGTTGAGGAGCTTCGGATCGTCCACAATGACACTCCCGCCCCAGCAGTCGACCACGGCATCGACGTTCGGCAGAGAGCAAGCAATCAGATAGGCGTGCCGCCCGCCGGAACAGAATCCGATCACGCCGACCTTGCCGTTGGAATAGGGTTGCGCGCGCAGGAACTCCATGCAGCCGGCCGCGTCACCGACCACCTGCGCGTCAGGCACTCCGCCTGCGGCGCGCACCCGCGCGCCGACATCGTCGGGACTTCCGGGCCCGTCGCGGAAATAGAGGTGAGGGGAGATCGTTGCCAGGCCGTGATACGCAAGTTTGCGCGTCGCTTCCTTGATCCATTCGTCCCAGCCGGGCATGTGATGGATCAGCACGACACCGGGCCAGGGCCCGGCGCCGAGCGGGCGCGCATAGTAAGCCTCGCCGACATCTCCGTTGTGTCCACGAAAAGAGACCGTTTCGGCCAACATACCCTCATACGTCATGCCATTCCTCACCCAAGACCCTGTTGTGACCGGGAGCAATCATACATATCCATTTGACAAATCGAGCGGACTTTGTGCGCGGCATGAGGCTGCGGCGACGGACCACCGGCGATGCGACGCATCGAGTCGGCCGCCACATTGGGCACTTATCCGGGGCACTTATGGAGCACGGCCTTGTAGGTATTATCCTGGTCGGCGAAATCGAGCGTATTGCTGTCGCGGATCGTAAAGCTGACATCGCCCAGCATGACCGAGCCGCCCGGACCTTTGCATTCCACATGGACGGTGAACTTGCTGGCCTCGCGCTTTCTGCTCAAGATCGTGCAAATGCCGAAGACCGACGATTCGATTTCCTTCACGCTGATCTTCACGCGCGACACGCCGGCGTCCGAACCGTCGTTCTTGCAGACTTGGTTTTCGGTGTACGTCCCCAGGATGGGGAAGAACTCGTCCTCGGCCCGCAGTTGCGTTGCAGTCATGCCCGCGAGCACCAAAGCTCCCACCACCACGACGAAGGACTTGATCACGTTCGTCTCCCACACGCGTGCACATCGCACTGTCTTGCACGCGAGTGTAATGAATGTCGGAGTTGCGGCCAACGGGCAAATTGCCCGATGGTGACGGGCGGTAAGTCAGTCAGACGGTTGACGAGGACGCTCAAGTGAACGGACCGGCAGCAGATGTCACTCCAATTCCGGTCGTGGACGCGCGATCGGGCGGCCCGGTCCGCCATGCGAGCGAAGGACATCTGCGGGCGCGCGCGCTGAGCGAAGAATGCCTCAGATGGTTGCCGGGAACGGTCCGGACGCTGTTGCCTGTCATTGACGCGGCGACGCGCGGATGGCTCCGGCGTTCGTCGTCGCCTTACGTCAATGAGGTCGAGGCGATTGCTGCAGCGCTTGGCTTTCCGGGGATCTGGTTTCTCAATGGCTCGTACGAATGGGGCTGCACCTCGCTGGCGCGCGACGAGGACGGAGCGCCCTGGCTCGCGCGCACGCTGGATTGGCCGTTTCCCGGCCTCGGCCGCTATGTCGAGGTCGTACAGATGCGGGGAGAGGCGGGCGATTTTTTCAACGTCACGTGGCCAGGCTATGTCGGCACGCTGACGGCGTCGGCGCCGGGACGGTTTGCGGCCGCGATCAACCAGGCGCCGCTCTGGCGCCGGACACGCAAGCCCTGGCTGCGGCCAATGGACATCATACTGAACGCGGTCCGCACCTGGGGCATTCATGCCTGCCCGCCGGACCATCTGCTGCGTCAGGTGTTCGAGACCCGCCGGAATTTCGACGAGGCGAAATGGTTGCTTGAAACGACACCGATCGCGCGTCCGGTCATATTCACCCTGGTGGGCTGCAAACCCGGCGAACGCTGCGTGATCGAACGGACCGTAGACGGCTTTGTCACGCATGATGAGAACACTTCGGCGGCAAACGACTGGCTGCACAGCACACCGCCTTGGGAAGCGCGCGTCAGTTCGGCGGTGATGTTGACGCGAACATACGAGGAGGCCGCGGCCAACAGCCGGCTGCGGCGCGAGACGCTGGCCGGCTGGCAAGATTCGATTGCCCGGCCGGGCTTTGCCTGGGTGACGCCACCGGTGCTCAACCCCTTCACGCGCATCGCGGTCGAGATGTGTCCGGCGAACGGCGTATTGCGGGTCGCCGGATACGAGAACGAGACGGCAGGTGACATGCCGCAGCAGGTGACGCTGCTGCGTGAGTTGTCCGCTGCCTTCGCATGAGGCGGCGACGCGCTGCTGCGCCTCGTTTTGTCGGAAATGCGATATGGTGGCTGATCCGATGGCCTGGCACAGACAATCGAACTTATGACGCTGGCGCTGCAAATCCTGCATTTCGAAGACCTCGCAGTCGGCATGACCGAACGGCTGACAAAGACCGTCGCGTCCTCCGACGTGGTGGGCTTCGCGCAGGTCACCGGCGATCGCAATCCGATCCACCTGTCGGAGCACTTCGCCGCCAAGACCCAATTCAAGAAGCGCATCGCGCACGGGCTCTATACGGCAAGCCTGATCTCGGCGGTGCTCGGCACGCGACTCCCTGGCCCGGGCGCGGTCTACATCTCGCAGACGCTGAATTTTCGCGCGCCGGTGAAGATCGGCGACACCGTCGACGTGATCGTCGAGGTCGCTGAACTCATTCCGGAACGGCTGCGGGCGCGGCTCGCCTGCACCTGCCTGGTGGGTGAGGAGGTGGTGCTGGACGGTGAAGCCTGGGTAAAGGTTCCATCGTCGTCCGCGGGAGGCCGGCCGCCGCCCCGAATCTAGCCTCTTACGTTCACGCCGCTGCCATGTTCGGCCGATAGCACCTGCGCTAACGCCAGGGAGAT
Organism: uncultured Alphaproteobacteria bacterium; assembly: GCA_963756715.1. GTDB lineage: Bacteria > Pseudomonadota > Alphaproteobacteria > Rhizobiales > Xanthobacteraceae > VAZQ01. Next base: position 14,229 of record CAVWOV010000015.1, on the reverse strand, counting down.
TTATCGCATGGCCAAGTTGACGCTGTATCATGCCGCACCGTCGCGTTCGTCGATCACCCGCTGGATGCTGGAGGAGATCGGCGAACCTTACGACCTGCATCTCCTCAGTCTGAGCAAGAACGAGCAGAAATCGCCCGGCTATCTGGCGATCAATCCGATGGGCAAGGTGCCGGCGCTCAAGCACGGCGAGGCGATCATCACCGAGGCGGCGGCGATCTGCGCCTATCTGGCGGACGAGTTTCCCAAGGCCGGCCTCAATATTCCGATCGGCGACCCGCGCCGCGGCACCTATCTCAAGTGGCTGTTCTTCGGACCAAGCTGCATCGAGCCCGCGATGATGGATCGCGCCTTCCCGCGCAAGGAGGAGGCGCGCAAGAGCGCCGTCGGCTACGGCGATTTCGACACCGTGATGGACGTCATGGCGAAGGCGTTGGAAAAAGGCCCCTACCTCATGGGCGAGCAGTTCACCGCCGCCGACGTCGTGGTGGGATCGACCTTGCGGTGGGGGGTGATGTTCAAGCTCATTCCGGAGCGGCCGGAGTTCACCGCCTACGCCGCGCGTCTCGCGGCGCGCCCGGCGCTGCAGCGGGCGACCAAGATGGATGACGAACTGGCGGCGGCGTAGGCGAAGGTCGCCCACCGCCGCGCGTCGACCGATCGGGTTCCCTCCGACCCCGGTCACGAGGCCTTGCGCAGCTTGTCGCCGCGCAGGCCGGCGAGCAGCGCCAGTGCGCGCCCCATGGAGAACTCGCGGGTCGGCGCCGAGAACGCCTTGGTGTTCCCCGGCATCATGTAGCCGTGCAGCACGCCCGGGAAAATGTGCACCTCGACGTTCGGCAGACGCGGCGGTACTGCCCGATAGGCCTCGAGCACCTCGGCCGGGGCGGCGTGGTCCTGGTCGCCCCAGATGATGCAGACCGGCGCGGTCACGCCTTCGAGTTCGCCGATGAAGTCCAGCATGCGGGTGCCGTGGCAGGAGATGCCGGCCTCGTAGCCCAGCCGCTTCGGCCCAAGGATGGCGTAGGGTCCGCCGAAGCAGAAGCCCATCGCGGCGGCGCGGCCGTTGTGCTGCGGCAGCTTGCGGATTTCCGCCAGCGTGTCCGCCATGTCGGCTTCGCCGGCCTTGATCTTGTCCAGCCGCGGTTGCGAGCGCTCGGCCGCCCGCGGATCGCCGGCCGGCAGCGGCCCCGGCACCGAGCGCGAGAACAGATCGGGCGCCGCCGCGATATAGCCGTGCGCGGCGAATTCGTCGGCGATCGCCTGGAGATCGGTATCGACGCCGTGCACCGCCGAGGCGAGCACGACGGCCGGAACCTTGCCGTCAGTTTCGGGCAGCGCGAGGTAGCAGTCGAACACGCCGCCGGAGCTTGAGCGGATCTGGATGGTCTTGCCGGGCATGAGGGAGGCTCCTGTCGTTTGCTGAACCTTGAAGCGGGCACCGTAACCCGAACCGGACGCCGGTGAAATCCGGGAACCCACGCGGATTGTCGTCCCCCGACAATCCGGCCGCACAGCCGCTCGAAGCCCGCCGCATCCCCGCTTTGTTGCCCAATTGCCACAGCGGCCAATGACCGCGGCGGGCAGATGAACCAATCGCAGGGCTGGCGCGACCAATACCCGAACGCCGCGTTTGGCGGCTACCAGGGGGCTTCATCATGCTGACCGTCATTCCCGTCGTGGCAATCTGGATGGCTTGCACCATTACTTTAGCAGTTGCCGGCATAATCGCCGCGACGGCCGAGGACTGACGTTCGCGCGGCGCCGGCGCGTTCCGCCGGCGGCCTGACATTGCGATCTGGAGGAAGCGGTTTCCATGTTGATCTTGAAGTATTTTCTCACCGTCGGAGTGGCGCTGACGCTGGGTCTTTACGCGCTCAGTACGCATCTTGAGTCGGAGAAGGCCGCCTCTGGGCTGCGGGTGCATACGACGGCGTCGCTGGCGATTGCGCCGCCCCCCAAGGCGGAGGTCGTCGAGGCAGCTCTGCCCGAAACCATTTTGCCCCCGGAGGTGACCAATCCGAAGTCCCGACATTCCGGTCGCCGTGAGCGGCGGTCGCGCTGACCGTCCCGATGATCGAGGTCGGACGCATGCCCGGGTTCGCCCGGGCATTGGTGTTTCCGGATCAAGCGAACCATCGCGGTTGAGCGCCTCACGTGGCGGAGGGATGTCATGCCATCCGGGCAGGCTGAGCCGATGACACTTCGGGTGGGCGCCGCGCTGCCGGACCCGCCCTTCGAGTTGATGACCGAAGCCGGGCCCGCCGGTTTCGACATCGACCTGATGCGGCTGATCGCCAAGGCGCTGGGCCGCTCCTGGCAGCTCGTGCGCTACACCGGCGGCGATTTCAACGGCATCTTCGCCGGCCTGCAGTCGGGCGACTACGACTGCATTGCATCCGGCACCACGATCACGCCGCAGCGCCAGGCCGTGGCCGATTTCTGCGCGCCCTATGTGCTCTCCGGGCAATCCCTCGTCGTCGATGTGACCCGGCACCCCAATGTGCGCTCCGTCGACGACCTGCGCGGCCTCGTCATCGGTGTGCAGCAAGGCAACACCAGCCAGCCGGTTGCCGATCGCCTGGTGGCCGAGGGGCGCGCGGCGCACGTGCGGGTCTACGCGTATGACGACATCGGCAAGGCGCTGGACGATCTGTCGAACGGTGGTTGCGACGCTTTCATGAAGCTTGCGCCGGTGACGCATTGGCTGGTGCGCGATCGGCCCAAGTTGCGGGTGGTGCAGACCGGGATCACGCGTGAATTGCTCGGCATCTGCGTGCGCAAGGGCGATGCCGAATTGCGCGATGCCATTGACCGGGCGCAGCGGACGCTGCGCGATAACGGCACGCTGGCGCGGCTGATCGAACAGTGGCTCGGCAGCGGCGCGGTAGTGGCGCCGTAACTGCTGTCGGATCGCGGGTTTCCGATTGCGGCATCGAACGAACCGCATCGTCGCCACATCGAGCCGCAACTCACGCCACGCGGCGGCGGCGCGAGGCCGCGACGGCTTCGGCCCATGCCGCCAGCGCCATCACCTCGTCGCGGGCGTCGTCGAGGAGTTCCTCGAAGCTCAGGCCGCGCGCTTGCCCTTCGATGATGGCCTTGGCGCCGTCGCGCGCGTCGGCCGGCACCAGCGGCGCGTAGCGGCGAAGGCAGTCGCGCGGCTCGCCGCGGCAGGCGCCTGCGCGGCGGCAGGCGGTGCGCCCGCACAGACCATCCAGTCGCAGCATCGCGGCGAGGCCGCGCAGCACGCAGGTTTCGGCGGTGGTGTTCATTGCATGGGTGATCGAGCCGCTCATGTTCATCTCCGATCTCGGCGAATGGATTTGTGCTCGCGGCGCGCTGCGCCCGAGGCTTGGTCCGAACCCCCGCCAAGAAAGCGAGGGGAGGTGGAGCGCCGGGCGGCGCACCAGCCTTCTGTCCGCGTCTTGCGACGCGTGCGTCCGGTGAGGACGCTTCGCCGCCCGACGCTCCACCGCAGACAAGCTTGCGCAGTCTGCGCATGCTTGACTGCTTGCGGTTTCGCTCCCGCCCGCTCTGGACGGTCACTCGGCTCCGGGCCGCGCTTTGCGGAGGCATTTGCGCCTCCGTCAGCGAGCTCCTCGCGGCCGGCTCATAGTGGCCAGGCGGGCGGAGCCCCGGAGCCGCCCGGGTGCTGGCTTGCGTAGCCAGCCCGCGGGCGCCGCATCCTGCTCCATCCGCCGAACGCCTCCGGACGGGCGCCCCTCAGCGAGCAGGACGGCGATGTGGATATATTCCTCTTAAGCTGTGGTCAAGGATTATTTTCATGTGCGCCGTACAAGCCTCGCAATGGCTTGTGCGGGTGAATTGCTTCGAGGCGCGGAGTATCGGAGAGCGGCAATCGCGGAGCGGTTCGAGAACGAGCTACGTCGTCCGGCATTGCACCGGCGCGGCGCAATGCGCTGCGCTTATTGCGCCCTACAAGTCTGGAGTAACCGAGCGCCGCGACGTGCGGGGACCGTCATGCGGAGGAGAGGGCCGCCCCGGATTTCGCTTCGCTTATCCGGGCTACGGGGTGCGCCGTTGTGTTGCAGGGGGTCGCGCGCGGGGGCCGGGGGATGCCGTTCAATGACCATAATCGTGATCCCTCGTGACCATAAGGCGCAACAGGCGAATCGCATTGCGCCGGCTTACCCAGGCACCGACACAGGCGATCATTCGGCATGGCGATGACGAGAAAAGGACAACATCGAAGGACGGGCATGCGCGCGGGAGATTCGACCATGAGCCGGATCACTCGGCGTTCGCATCGAAGCGGCGCAATGCGCTTCGCTTATTGCGCCCTACGGGCACGGCTACGGCCGTGATCGTCGGCGCAGTTGCGGTCGCGTTGCTCGTGCCGGCGGGCATCGGCCATCCGGGCTTCATCGCCGCCGCGCAGGCCCAGCCGGGCGCGCTGACAAAGTCGCAGGCGGATGCGCTCGATGCCTACAACAAGGCGGTCGACGATTTCCGCGCAGTGCTGCGCCAGCGGCGCGCGCAGATCAATGCCAAGCAGTTGCCGGAGCGGCCGGGGCAGGCGCTCTATCTGGCGCGCAACGCCATGATGAGCACCTACAAGGATCTCACCGACGCGGTGCCGGCGAAGATCGGGCGGCCGAACAAGTTCAGCATTCCGCCGGCGTACTTCGATGCCGACAACGAGCCGCTGATCGATGAGTATCTGGCGATCTTCAACGTCATGCAGGCGCCGCCGGCCAATGCGCAGAAATCGGCGACGCCGTTCAAGGACGTGGTCGATCTCGCCACCGCCATTGCGCGCGCCCGCGGCCTCAATGCGGCGAACGCCGACGCGGCGGGCCGCATCAGCCTGGGGCTGTTCTTTGCCGAGACCAACGGCAACCAGAACATGGGCAACGCGCGCTCGAACAAATACAAGGGCAGCCTGCAGACCGGCGTCGCGGAAGATCGCAACGGCCAGAAGAAATGGGCCGCGATCAAAGGTTCAATCGCCGCCTTCGATCCGGCGCTGATCGCGCGCGACAACAAGGAAGAAGCGCGGGCCGGCAATCTGGATCGCCGCTACAACCATTGGACCGCGGTGCGCAACGGCCTGATGAACGCGCACGCGGAACTGTTCCTGCAAATTCCCGCGATCATGAAGGCGCTGCCCGACCCGATCGATCAGATGAAATTTTTCGAGCTGATCCAGATCGTGCCCAGTCCGACCAAATCGGCGCTGCGGTCGAGCAACCTGACCGGCTTCCGGGTCTCGGATCCGACGATCATGGGATACCTGCGCAACAACAGCATGTTCACCTACGGCCGCGCCGACCGCGCCAAGACGTCCGCCAACTACCGCGAAATTCTCGACGCGATGTGGCTGTTCAACGAGAAGTTCGAACGCGCGCTCGCCAGATTCAACGAGATCAAGGCGCAGGGCAAAGGCTGAGCGTTGGAATAAGCCTCGCTTCGCCGGCTTCTCTCCGCAGTTCGCGATCCTCTCCCCGTTCGTCCCCGCGAAAGCGGGGACCCAGTACTACGACGCACAGAATGCGCGGCCCTGGGTTCCCGCCTTCGCGGGAACGAACGGAGACAGAGGGAGCTACGGCGCTACGGCTCCCTGTCGTGCACCGGAAACAGCACGGCCGGGAAATCCGCCGCGTAGCGTTTGCCGCGAGGCGGCGCCGGATGGACTTCGCGCGGTGGCAGATCGGCGACCACGACCTTGCGATAAAGATGCCAGGTCGCGTGACCGAGCACCGGCAGCACAATCGCCAGCCCGAGGAAGAACGGCAGCGAGCCGATCAGCAGCGCGACCGCGACGATCAGGCCCCACAGCAGCATGGTCAGCGGATTGCGCAGCACGGCGCGCACCGAGGTCAGCGCGGCGGCGGTCGCGCCGATGTTGCGGTCGATCAGCAGCGGGAAGGCGACGACGCTGATGGCGAAGGCAACCAGCGCGAACAGCAGGCCGACGCCATTGCCGATCAGGATCATCCGGTGGCCGGCCGGCGTGGTCAGCACCTGCCGCGCGAATGCTTCAAGCGAAGCCGGGGGCGGGGCGTCGCCGAATTCGGCGGTGTAGATCGTTTGCGCCACCGCGATCCACAGCCCGAACAGCGCGAGCAGCACGAGCCCGAGCGCCAGGATGGAGCGGAACGAATCCGCCTGCAGCAGATCGAAGGCATGGCTCCACTGCACGTCCAGACCCTGTTCGCGGCGGTGGCTGAGTTCGTAGAGGCCGATTGCGGTGAGCGGGCCGAGCAGCGCAAAGCCCGCGGCCATCGGAAAGAACAGCGGCAGCAGGTTATAGCCGAAGGTCGCGCCGCCGATGAGGAGGCCGATGATCGGATAGATCAAGCTGAGAAAGACCAGGTGCGTGGGCATCGCCCAGAAGTCGTCCCAGCCTTTGGCGAGCGCATCCCACAGATCGCGCGGCCCGATCGTGCGCACACGCGGCAACTCATGCGCCACGTCGGCGCGGCCGATGCTCTCCTGATACGTCATGGCGGTCCTCCTGAACTCTCGGTTCAAGCGGGCACGACGCGAGCGCGAGCCTTCAGGTTTGACGGGTCACGTCAAGCTGCGCCCCGCATTAACGGCGAGTATAATCCCGCCGGCCGGCGCCGTCGCGGCCATCAAGCAGATTTGAGAGGTCGGGTGGACGAAAGATGTGCGGCGCGCGTGCGCCGCACAACGCAGGCGAGGACTTCTGCTTGCTGCTCGCCCAATGTGATGATCCACGCGGCTGGCGCGTGGCGCCTTTACGCGCCCGGCTTGTCGATCTTGCCGCCGGCCTCGACCCAGTCCTTGAAGCCGCCGAGGCTGTAGACCTTGTCGTAGCCGAAATCCTTCAGCAGCTTGCCGGCGAGCGCGGCGCGCCCGCCGGAGGCGCAGTACACGATCACGGTCTTGTCCCTGCTGAAATTCTTGTCGGCGGTCGGCGATTCCGGATCGGCCTTGAACTCCAGCAGGCCGCGCGACACCGCGAGCGCACCGGCGACCTTGCCGCTGGCGGCGACTTCGGCCGCGTCGCGCACATCGACCACCAGCGTGTCGCCCTTGGCGATCATCTCCTGCGCCTGCGCCGGCGTGATCTTCGGCACCGCGGCGTTGGCGGCCTCCATCAACTGTTTGACCGTCGTGGGCATCGTGGGGATCCTTCCTGGCTGCAAAGCGCAACGCGTTGCGAGGCGAGGCGCATGCATAGCCAATTGCGCCGCCTTGCTCAACCGCACGGCGCGCGCGCCACCTGCCGCGAAGGTCCGGTCAAAAAGTCCTGTTGATGGAAACCGCCAGCGCCTGCGAGGTCAGGCGCTGGGCTCTTTCGATAGGGCTCCGCCGGAGCTGCGTACGCGCCCATAGCCTCGTCGAAGACGGGGGTAAACGCCCTGATGGGCGCTTACCCGCCCCGAAGGCTACTGCACCTTCGGCGCCAGGTCGTCGGCGACGGCGCGCCAGCGTTCGGTGTCGGCAGCGATCTCGGCCGCCATTTCCTGCGGCGTGGTGCCGCCCGGCTCGACGCCGATCTTGTCGAGCTTGGCCAGGAACTCCGGCGTCTTCTCGGCGGCGACGATCGCGGCCGAGAGCGCATCGATGATCTCCTTCGGCGTTCCCTTGGGCGCCATCAGGCCGTTGTAGGTCGCGACAAAGGGGCTGGGCAAAGTCTCGATGATGGCCGGCACGTCGGGCATATGGCGCGAGCGCTGCTTGCTGCTGATGCCGAGCGGCTTCACCTTGTCGGTTCCCATGAACGGCCTGAGCTCGACCGGGCTCGCCGACAGCATCTGCACCTGGCCGCCGACCAGATCGGTGAAGGCGGGCCCAAGCCCGCGATAGGGTACGTGCACCATGTTGAGGCCGGCGCTCTTGAGGAACAGCACCGAGGCGGCCTGCGTGGTGCTCGACACGCCGGCCGACGCGTAGGTATAGCCGCCCGGCTTCTTCTTCACCTCGGCGATGAATTCGGCGAGCGTGCTGGCGGGAAAACTCTTGCCGACCGTCACCACGAACGGCGTCGAGGCGACGATCGAGATCGGCTCGAAGTCACTCGGCTGGTAGGTGATCTTGGTGGTCAGCGGCGACAGCGTGAGGAGACCGATCGGCCCGAAGAACAGCGTGTAGCCGTCCGGTTTGGCGCGCGCCGCGTTGCCCGCGCCGATGGTACCGCCGGCGCCGGTCTCGTTCTGCACGATGAAGCTCTGCTTGAACTTTGTCTGCAGCAGTTCCGCCGTCAGGCGCGACAACACATCGGTAATGCCGCCGGCGGGGTAGGGAACAATCAGCGTGACGGTTCGATCGGGCCAGGCGGCGTTCGCAGCGGTTGCAAACGACACGCAGGCCACAAAGACGGCACGCGCGAAAACTTTGAGCATGGCTTGCACCTTTCATGGTCGGACTGTTGCAAGCAGTGCACGCTGCGTGCCAAGCGGCATGCGGCGGTTTCGTCGGAGTGGATGCGCGCGTAGTTCGCGTTGAGCGCGTAGCCCGCATGGAGCGAAGCGAAATGCGGGAGGCTGCTGCCGCGGGGCGAGCGGTCCCAGGTTACGCTGCGGGGCTGCGGGCTGCGTCCGCCGAGGACGCTGTTCCGGGTTTCGCTGCGCTCCACCCGGGCTACGGGCTTGCTATACTGGCCGCAGAACAGCGCGCCGCGCCGTCAGGGCGATCATCGCCGGAGAAATCTCATGGCCAACGAAAAAGGCCCCAACATCAAGAAGAAGCCGAAGTGCAAGAATTGCGAAGGCAAGGGCACGCTGAAGAAGGGCGATAAGGTGGTGAAGTGTCAGCGCTGCGGCGGCACCGGCGTGCGCTGACCGGCCGGTCGCGTGCGCGTGCGATTTGCGGAAGCGCCGAGCCCGCTGTGAGCTTGTAGCCCGCATGGAGCGAAGCGAAATGCGGGGCGGCCGCGGCGCCGGGAATGCGGTCCCGGGTTTGCGCTGCGCTCCACCCGGTCTACGGCGACGTTTGCGTAGAGGCCGTCAATCGCCGCGCAGCTTGCGCTGCACGCGCTCGTCGAAGCGCGCCACGCTGACGACGACGCGCTGGTGGGTGCCGCCGCCGATCCGCTCGCGCTCGTCGCGGGCTTCAACACGAAACGTAATGGTGCGGCCCTCGACGTGCGTCACCTCCGCGGTGGCGGTGACGCGCAGCCCGACCGGGGTCGCGGCGAAATGCCTGACGTCGAGATGGATGCCGAGGCTCTGGTGGCCTTCGGGCAGCAGGTGCTCGACCGCCGCGAGCGCCGCAGCCTCGATCAGGTTGATCATTACCGGCGTCGCCAAGACGGCGATGCGGCCCGAGCCGACGAACGGCGCGGTCTGGTCCGGCGTGACCACGGTCTCGGCGGTGCCGGTGAGGCCGGGCGTGATGCGGGTGAGGTCGGGCATCGCGGATGATGGACGGAGATGCAGGCGGGCTCAATGCGATTGGCGAAACCCACTGCGTAGGGTGGGTTAGCGCCGGAGGCGCGTAACCCACCGGCTGAGCTTTCCGCGAGTTCGATTGGTGGGTTACGGCGCTTCGCGCCGAACCCACCCTCAGTTTATTGTGGCCTACGGGCGATCTGTGCGCTCTCGTCGGCGCGGAACATGCCCGACGTCGCGCCTCCTGTGCGGAGCCGACCTTTCACCAGTGCACTGTCACCAAAATTCAGTGCAGTGTCTGCGTAATTCCGCCGCCATTCCCGACTGCGCATGCTACGGATGCGCGGCAAGATGGGACGATGACCGCGATGAATGGCGTCACAATATTCTGGATGCAGATTGTTACGAGCGTTTTCGTCTTCGGCATCGTCGCGGTGTGGTACGTTTGGCCGCTCCTAACCCAACTGTCCCGTAATTCCGCACTCATTCCGCTGCTCTTTGTCCATGTGTTTCGCTATGTGGGAATGACCTTGTTGGTTACGGGTATGGTCGATCCAAGACTGCCCAGAGAATTCCTTTCCAGTGCCGCTTACGGTGATCTCTTAGCGGCGGCGCTGGCCCTCGCTTCCATCTTTGCTTTGCGGAGCAACTGGCGTTTTGCCATTCCGCTGGTTTGGCTGGCCAACACGTGGGAATTCGTGGACCTGCTAAACGGAATACGCGGCGTCCTGCAAATAAATGTCCCGCGCTTCCACCTGGGTACCGCTTGGTATATCTATACGTTTTACGCTCCCATCGTAATTATTTCACACTTGATGATCTTTTGGATTTTGATCCAGTCCAGGTCTTGGAAGAAATAAGTCGTTGGTTCTGAGGGAGCTCCGTCGACCGCCTGCATTCGCAGGGTGTCGCGATTATCGCGATGGTGGGTTACCCATTCCGACAGCCGTGCTCGAGCTTTATCCGGGGCCAGAAAGGCTGGCGATCTCGGTGGTTCTACAAAGTGCAAATTGCCGGTTGACTCGCGAACGTCGGGAGACCGACGACGAACAACAGCAGAGACGCCAAGGCGAGCTACCGATGTTATCGCCTGAGCGGCTGTGCTCACAAAATTGCAAAATTTTGGAACATTCACTACCGTATTTAAATTGCTCGATCAGCGAGGTAATGCAAGCTCCATAGATGATGCGGCGAAATACCCCATCTCCGAACCAAGAAAGCCCACTGGCTATTTCGTTCAATCTGGTCCGGTGTTGCCGCCTCGAATTACTTGGCGGCAACAGGGGTCAACTCGAAGACCCGGCCATGCTTTGCTGCCTCGGCAAGATCGCCGCGCTGCAATGCCAGCCGAACGGTGTCGAGCTTTCGAACGTCTGCGGCCGCAATATAGGGAGACCATTCGTGATCGGTCTCGATGAGCGTTACCTCCACCTCGGCAATGTAGGGGCCCTCGCGGACTAATTTCACAGTCTGGCGCTCGGTGGTCATTTGCGTGTCCTATTGTCTTCGTGCCAGCGCGCTCGATCGGGACGATAGACCGTCACCAGCGCCGCGGGCTGCTCCGTACCCAGCTCCAAACCCCACAGAGCGTGAACCGGGCCGCTTCTATCAGCCTGAAGCACAAGAACGCACGGACCGGCATGATAGCTTGGATAGTCTTCGACGACCACTCCGCCCTCTATGGCATCTGCGAGGTCTGATGCGACTATGTTGTGTTCGGTGAGCCGCTGCATGGCATGGTCCGATGCTCGCCAATCGTCTTTGCCAACAAGGTCGCGAATCCTTTCGAACGTAGCGCTCATGCACTCCGCTACTCCGCCGCCTCTGTCCGCCGCTTCCGCCCCGCCGCGCGCCGCGCCAGCACCGGCTTGAGGAATGCGCCGGTGTAGCTGCGCTTCGCCTTCACCACGTCCTCGGGCGTGCCCTGGGCGACGATCTCGCCGCCGCCGTCGCCGCCTTCGGGGCCGAGGTCGATGATCCAGTCGGCGGTCTTGATCACTTCGAGATTGTGCTCGATCACCACGACGGTGTTGCCGGTCTCGACCAGCTCGTGCAGCACCTCGAGCAGCTTCGCCACGTCGTGGAAGTGCAGCCCGGTGGTGGGCTCGTCGAGGATATAGAGCGTGCGGCCGGTGGCGCGCTTGCTCAGTTCCTTCGCAAGCTTGACCCGCTGCGCCTCGCCGCCCGACAGCGTGGTGGCCTGCTGGCCGATGTGGATGTAGTCGAGGCCGACGCGGTGCAGCAGCTCCAGCACGTTGCGCACCCGCGGCACCGCCTTGAAGAAGTCGAGCCCTTCCTCGACCGTCATGTCGAGCACGTCGGCGATGGTCTTGCCCTTGAACATCACCTCCAGCGTCTCGCGGTTGTAGCGCTTGCCCTTGCAGACATCGCAGGTGACGTAGACGTCGGGCAGAAAGTGCATCTCGATCTTGATGACGCCGTCGCCCTCGCAGGCCTCGCAGCGCCCGCCCTTGACGTTGAACGAGAAGCGGCCGGGCTCGTAGCCGCGCGCCTTGGCCTCGGGCAGGCCGGCGAACCATTCGCGGATCGGCGTGAACGCGCCGGTATAGGTCGCGGGGTTGCTGCGCGGCGTGCGGCCGATCGGCGACTGGTCGATGTCGATCACCTTGTCGAGGTGTTCGAGCCCCTCGATGCGGTCGTGCGGGGCAGGGGCCTCGCTGGCGCCGTTGAGCTTGCGGGCGATCGCCTTGTAGAGCGTGTCGACCAGCAAGGTCGACTTGCCGCCGCCCGAGACGCCGGTGACGCAGGTGAACAGGCCGAGCGGGATTTCGGCGGTGATGTTCTTGAGGTTGTTGCCGCGGGCGTTGACGACCTTGAGCGCGCGGCGCGTCGGCGGCCGGCGCTCCGGCACCGGGACCATCAGTTCGCCGGAGAGATATTTGCCGGTCCACGAGTTCGGCGCCTCGATCAGGTCGTCGATCGTGCCCTGCGCCACGATATGGCCGCCGTGGATGCCGGCGCCCGGGCCGATGTCGAGCACGTGGTCGGCGGTGCGGATGGCGTCCTCGTCGTGCTCGACCACGATCACGGTGTTGCCGAGGTCGCGCAGCCGCTTCAGCGTTTCGAGCAGCCGCGCGTTGTCGCGCTGGTGCAGGCCGATCGACGGCTCGTCGAGCACATAGAGCACGCCGGTGAGGCCGGAGCCGATCTGCGAGGCGAGGCGGATGCGCTGGCTCTCGCCGCCCGACAGCGTGCCGGACGCGCGGCCGAGCGTGAGGTATTCCAGCCCGACGTCGACCAGGAACTTCAGCCGTTCGCGGATCTCCTTGAGCACCCGCACGGCGATCTCATTCTGTTTCGGGGTCAGCCATTGGGGTAGCTCAGTGAACCACTGGCCTGCGCCTTTGACCGACATCTCGGCGATCTCGCCGATGTGCTTGCCGCCGACCTTGACGCACAGCGCTTCGGGCTTGAGGCGGAAGCCGTTGCAGGCCTCGCACGGCACGTCGGTGAAGTACTTCGCCATCTCCTCCCGCGCCCAGTCGCTCTCGGTCTCCTTCCAGCGCCGCTCCAGGTTGGTGACGACGCCCTCGAACGGCTTCTTGGTTTCGTAGGAGCGCGAGCCGTCGTCGTAGACGAAGCGGACGGCGTCCTCGCCCGAGCCATAAAGGATGGCGTCCTGAGTTTTCTTCGGCAGGTCCTTCCACTTGGTGTCGAGCGTGAACTTGTAGTGCTTACCGAGCGCCTGCAGCGTCTGGATATAATACGGCGACGACGACTTGGCCCACGGCGCGATCGCGCCCGCGCGCAGTGTGCGCTCGCGGTCGGAGATGACCAGCTCGGCATCGATGTGCTGCTCGACGCCGAGGCCGCCGCATTTCGGGCAGGCGCCGAACGGGTTGTTGAACGAGAACAGCCGCGGCTCGATCTCCGGAATGGTGAAGCCCGACACCGGACAGGCGAATTTCTCCGAAAAGATCAGCCGCTCCGGCCCGTCAAGCTGCCCGTGAATCTTGGCCACCTTTTTATCAGCGGCGGCGGTGCGCTCCCTCCCCCCTTGAGGGGGAGGGTTGGGGAGGGGGGTGGATGCGATGCCGGCGCCTTGGATTTACCCCCCTCCCGGCGCTTCGCGCCGGCCTCCCCCTCAAGGGGGGAGGCGTCGGAGAGAGCGGGGCGTGGGGAGCCAGAAGCCGGTGCATCGGCGAACTCAACCACCGCCAGTCCATCGGCGAGCTTCAGCGCGGTCTCGAACGAGTCCGCCAGCCGCGTGGCGATGTCGGCGCGCACCACGATGCGGTCGACCACCACGTCGATGTCGTGGGTGAACTTCTTGTCGAGCGCAGGCGCCTCGGCGATCTCGTAGAACTTGCCGTCGATCTTGACCCGCTGGAAGCCCTTCTTCACGAACTCGGCGAGTTCCTTGCGGTACTCGCCCTTGCGGCCGCGCACGACAGGCGCAAGGAGATAAAGTCTGGTGCCCTCAGGCAGCGCCATCACCCGGTCGACCATCTGGCTGACGGTCTGGCTTTCGATCGGCAGCCCGGTCGCGGGCGAATAGGGCACGCCGACGCGCGCCCAGAGCAGCCGCATGTAGTCGTAGATCTCGGTGACGGTGCCGACGGTCGAACGCGGATTGCGCGAGGTGGTCTTCTGCTCGATCGAGATAGCGGGCGAGAGGCCGTCGATCTGGTCGAGATCGGGCTTCTGCATCATCTCCAGGAACTGCCGCGCATAGGCGGAGAGCGACTCGACGTAGCGGCGCTGGCCCTCGGCATAGATGGTGTCGAAGGCGAGCGAGGATTTGCCCGAGCCCGACAGCCCGGTGAACACCACCAGCTGGTCGCGCGGAACCTCGACATCGATGTTCTTGAGGTTGTGCTCGCGCGCGCCGCGGATCGCGATCACGCGCGCATCGGGTCGGCGAGGGCGGCTCTTGTCGAACAGG
>CAVWOV010000014.1:0-37224 GCA_963756715.1 uncultured Alphaproteobacteria bacterium | reverse complement strand
AACCCCCGACCCCGTCATTACGAATGACGTGCTCTACCGACTGAGCTATTGCGGCCCATCGGCGACCTGATATCGGCTGCGGCGCAGGTTGGCAAGCAACGCGCCGCAGCGCGGTCCGGCATCCTCTCAGGTCTTGAAATACTGTCGCAGCCGGCCCCAGCGGTCGGGCGGCGCATCCGGGTCCGTAATCGGCTCGATTGCGCCCTCGATCTCGGGTCCGGGGTCGTCCGGGACATGAACGAGCGGGATGATTGCCGGCGGGCGTACGGCCGTGGCATCGCCGCGCGTGCGACGCGCGCGGGCCTCTTCGGCGGACGGAGACTCGACCACGGGCTGGTCGCGCGATGTCTCGACCGCGGGCGCCTCGGGCGTCGGTTTCGGTTCGGGCGGAACATCGACCTGCGACGTTCCCGGCGCGGGCATTCGATCGCCGCGCCCATCGTCACCCAGGCTGCCCGAAACCTTGCTGCTCTCGATGACCTCGCCCTCGATACCGGAGAGGGGATCCTTCCACTGGAACGCATCGAGCCGGCCGGTCGCCGGCGACACCGGCATCCAGCGATCAGAGACGAAACCGTCCGCCGTCCAGGCCGGATCGCGGCGGCCGCGCAACGCGCGCGTCATCCATTCCCGGGCGCGGCCTTCGTCGTTGTGTTCCAACTGTTCGAGCTCGGCCATCAGGGCCGCAACCCGCCGCGTCGGTACGATCGCGAGCGGTGCAAGCGCGCGGCGCGCGGCCGCGTATTCGTGGGCGTCGATCGCTGCACGTCCGATCGCCAACGCTGCCTCGATATTGCCGGGTGACTTCTCGGCAAGCGCCTGAATGCGCACGAGACGCTGACGCGCCGAATCGCCGGGCCGCAGATGCGCATAGCCCTCCGCCAAAGCGGGATGCGGATTGGCCTGCCAGGCCGTTTCGATGATGCGCGCGGCTTTGCGCAGATCACCGGACTCGCCGAGCAGCCGGCCCGCCAGCACCGCCGCCGGCACCAGCGACGGCGCAAGCTTCACGGCTTCAAGCGAGAGCAGCTTGGCGCGATCGCGATCGATCTCCTCGGTCGCGAGCGCGCGCGCGGTCAGCAATACGGCACGCTGGCGCCGGTAGGTGGGTTTGTCGATCAGGCCGCTCTTCATGTTGCTGTCGAGCCGATCGAGCGCGCCGGCCCAATCGCCGGTCACACAGCGGAATTCAAGTACCGCCTGTCCGGCCCAGGCCGGCGCGTGCGAGTGCTTGGCGGCCTCTTCGGCGAACAGCTGTGCCGCCGCAACGTCGCCACGCCGCTGGGCCTCGATGTAGAGGCCGTGCAGGCCGAGCAACCGGGTATCGTCGCGACTCGCCATGAGGTGGAACGTGCGCTCTGCCGCGGTGCGATCGCCCGCCAACTGCGCGGTCTGTGCGCTCAGCAGCAGGGTCAGCGGCTCGCCGGGCGCATTGCGGTTCGCGTCGTCGACATATTTCCGGGCGGCGCGCACATCGCCCGATCCGATAGCGATCAGACCCTGCGACACCGCAACATAACCGCGCACGCCGCGGCGGGCGCTGAGATAGCGCCACAGCAGATCGGGCGACGCATGATGGCGCGTAAGATCGACCACAGTATCACGGCCGACACCGCGACCGCCGCGATGGCGACCACCAGCATCATGACCGACGTTTCGATGCGCCAGCCCTGCCAGGTGACGGCGACTTCGCCCGGCCGGTCGGCCAGCCATACCGCGGCGAGGGCCAGGAGGCTGACGATGACGAGATAGAGGATGACGCGGATCATCGAGACCTTACTTCAAGTCTGTGAATATTCACTTGCCGAGCGCGGTCAACGCGCCGGCGGCGATCTGCTGGCTGGCCGCAATGGCGGCCGCACGCGCCTGCGCCGCCTTGATCCAAGCATCGGCCGGCGCACGCACGTCGGCCGGCAGCTTTGCCAGTTCGGCGAGCGCGCCATTGAGATCGGCGTGTGCGGCTTTGAACTCAATGCGCGCGATCACGGCGCTGGTATCGGAACCCGGAACCTCGTTGATCGGCCGGATACGAACGAGCTTCTCGGCGCTCGCCGTCAATCGATCCAACAGGCCGGTGTCGCGCGGCGACCCGGCGGCCTGATACAGCGCCGGCGCAAGCTTGGTGAGCTGCCGCGCGAGCGCGGTAGCCGACGGCACGCCGGTGGCGGCGAAAGGCTCGAGCGGAGCGGCCGCCTTGGCGTCCGGCATGAGCGGCTTCGTCGTCGCTAACAACGGAGCAAACGGTTCACCCCGCTCGACCGCGCGTTGCAGCGCGGCGGCGGCGACCGCAAAGCGCACCGAGCGATCGGGCGTGCCCTCAGCCTGACGCTTGGCGAGCGCAGCCTCGAGGGTTTTTTCGCTGCGCTCGACCGCTTCGACGCGGCTCGACAACGCATCAAGCTCGCTTCGTCCGACCGGAGACGCACCCAACCCTGCGATCGTCTGTTTGAGTTCGGCGATCGCGGCCGCATTGACCTCGGCTCGCTGCCGCGAGTCGCGCGCGGCGGTCGCTGTTTCATCCGTGCGCCGTCCCAGGATCGCGATGATCTCGGAGGCGGCCTTTGCCTCGCCCTCGATCGTCGCGATGCGGTTGGCGAATGACGGATCGCCGGTCATCGCACGCAAGCCCGCGGCCGCGCCTTCGAGCTTGGCCAGGCGGCTCGCCAGACTTTCGATCGTGCCGGGATCGGTACTGTTCGACGCCGGGCGGCTGGCGAGTTCCCTTATCTGCCGCTCGATTTGCGTCAACCGCGTATCGGTCGCTGGGCTGCTGCTGTCCGGACGGAACGCGGTGCCGATGAGGAGCGATCCGGCAAGCACCACAAGCCCGCCTCCGACGGCCGCGCCGGCAAGGCGCCAGATACCATCGGCGGACCCCAAACCGGGTCCTGCGGTTGGAGCGGACGCCGGTTGTGGCGGCGAATCCGCCCGCTCGGGACCTTCACCTGTGGGCACACTTGCCTCCGTTTCGGTTGTTTGCTGCGGCCGGCTTTTGATTTCGACCGCCGGAAGCTCGATCGTCGGTGCCGGCCGGCGACGAGCTTCGCTGCCCGGCAGCCCGGAGGATGGAGCGTCGTCGCCGATCATCAGTATGGTCCCTGCCGATTCGCCGAACAGTCTATCCTACCGCATAGTGCATCGGCGGGGCGGCAATTTGACCGCCATCATGGCCGCAGCAAGTCCAGCAGCGCGGCCTCCTCGGGACGGGGTGCGACGGCGATTTTCTTTGCGCCTGCCGCTGCGAGCGGCTCGGCTACCTGCGGCGCGAGACAATATTGGGTGGGTGCCAGTGCACTGTCGAGCATTCGGGCCGAATGGGCGCATTTAACGTAAATGTCGGCGCTGCGCCGCGAAAAATGCAATACGCCATCGATCGCGCCGGCCGCCAGCGCGGCTCGGACCGCCATTGGCAATTCCTTCACCATCACGGCACGATAAACTACCGACGGTCTCGACCGGCACGCCCGCTTCGGTCAGCACGCCGGCCACATCTCCGGTGCGGTCGGCGCCGGCGAGGTAGAGCAACGGATCGCTACCCGGACGTCGCCGCCCCAGCACAAGTCGGATGAGAGCCTGCGCATCGCCGTCAGCCGAGACGATGTCGGTAAAGCCTGCGGCATGGGCGGCCTCAGCGGTGCGCCGCCCGACCGCGAACACCGGCAATCTGAAGAGGTCACGAGCGCGCGCCTGCCCCCCAAGCACGCGGATCGCATTGCGGCTGGTCACGATGATACCGGCCCAGGACCCGGCCCCGAGGCCGGCGTCCGGTACGGCTTCGACGCGAAGCAAAGGAGCGACGACGACTTGATGGCCGCGCGCCCGCAAGGCCGCCGCGGTGCGTTCGCCATCGGGCTCGGGCCGGGTGACGAGGAACAGCACGCCAATCAAGCCGAAGCGACGGCGCAAGCGGAATCGCGTCGACGTTGGCTGCCGCCACCGTCATGCACGGCCACGCCACGGTGCAAGCTTGCGGCGGCGGGCGAGGATTGCACCTCATGACCTCGCAATGCTAGGCCGGATCGAGGCCGGCTGGGAGTGCACGATCATAGGGCCCGCTTCAGGGTCCGAAAAGCGGCTTCCCGGCTTGCGATGTGGCATCGGACTGAACCTGGATGTTTGTCCTCGGGATCGAGACGACCTGCGATGAAACCGCAGCGGCGGTGGTTGAACGACCGCCGGCTGGTCCCGGCCGAATTCTGTCCAACATCGTGCTGTCGCAGGTCAACGAACACGCCGCCTTCGGCGGCGTGGTGCCGGAGATTGCCGCTCGTGCCCATGTCGAGGCCCTCGATCTCATTATCGCGCGCGCGATGCAGGAGGCAGACAAGAGGTTCGACGAGATCGACGGTGTCGCGGCAGCCGCCGGCCCCGGATTGATCGGCGGCGTCATCGTCGGCCTGACGACTGCCAAAGCGATCGCATTAGTCTGCGAGAAGCCGCTGATCGCGGTCAATCATCTCGAAGCGCATGCGCTCACCGCGAGGCTCACCGACGCCACGCCATTCCCGTATTGCTTGTTCCTCGCCTCGGGCGGACACACGCAGATTGTCGCGGTGCTAGGCGTCGGCGATTACGTACGCCTCGGCACAACTGTTGATGACGCGATCGGCGAAGCGTTCGACAAGACCGCGAAGTTGCTCGGTCTCGGCTATCCGGGCGGGCCGCAAGTGGAGAAAGAAGCATTGCAGGGCAATGTCGGACGATTCCTTCTACCGCGCCCCATGCACGGCCGGCCGCACGCCGACTTCTCGCTCTCCGGACTCAAGACCGCGCTGCGGCTGGAAGCCGAAAAGGTCGCGCCGTTAAGCGACGATGACGTCCGCGATCTATGTGCATCGTTCCAGCAGGCGATCGTCGACGTCGTGGCCGATCGGCTGCGCATGGGCATGAAGATGTTCAAGGATGGCTATGGCGCCCCTACGGCACTTGTCGCCGCCGGCGGCGTTGCCGCCAACGAGGCGATCCGCAAAGTGCTGCATCGCATCGCGTTCGAAACCGGCACCATGCTGGTGGCGCCGCCTGTGGAATTGTGCACCGACAATGGCGCCATGATCGCCTGGGCTGGCGCGGAGCGCCTCGCGCTCGGGCTGACCGATACGCTCGAAACCATACCCCATGCCCGCTGGCCGCTCGACGCCATCAAGTCACGTCACGCACCATCCGTTTCTGTGCGAAAGGATGATTGACGAGCGCTCGCTCATTCTGCATTGCACTTGCACATGACGATCGGGCCCTCATGACGTTTGACCATATTGCCATCGTTGGAGCAGGTGCCTGGGGCTTGGCCCTCGCCAATGTGATCGCGCGCGCCGGCCGCGCCGTGTTGCTCGCGACGCGCGACCAGGCCAGCGCCGACTTGCTGGAGGAGCGCCGCGAAAGCCCGTATCTGCCAGGCATCAAGCTCGACGACCGTATCGGAATCGCTGCGGCCGGTGACGCCATCGGTCGATACGATGTCATCCTGCTTGCCGTGCCGTCTCAGCAGATGCGCACGGCCGCCAACATGCTTGCGCCGGTGCTCGCCGCGGGCACGCCAGTGATCGCCTGCGCCAAGGGCATCGAGCGCGGCACGCACAAGTTCATGACCGAAGTCATCGCGGAAGCCGCACCGAATGCGCTCCCTGCGATCCTCTCAGGTCCGAGTTTCGCCACCGACGTTGCGCGCGGCCTGCCGGCCGCGGTGACGCTTGCTGCACGCGATGGAAAGCTGGCAACTGAGCTCGCACATCGACTCGGGTCGACCACGTTCCGGCTCTATCACTCGACGGACATGCGCGGTGTCGAGATCGGCGGAGCGGCCAAAAACGTGCTCGCGATCGCGGCCGGCATCGTCGTCGGCCGCCACCTGGGCGCCAGTGCAGCGGCTGCGCTGACCACGCGCGGCTTTGCAGAACTGTTCCGGTTTGGTAGGGCATTCGGCGCACGCGCCGAAACCTTGATGGGCCTTTCCGGTCTCGGCGACTTGATTCTGACCTGCTCCAGCCCGCAGTCGCGCAATTATTCGCTTGGAATCGCCCTCGGCAAAGGCCAGAAAGTCGACCAGGCTCGCAACGAGGGCAAGCTTGCCGAAGGGATTTTCAGTGCGTCCGCTCTGGTTAAGATGGCGGACACCAAGAACATCGAGATGCCGATCGCGAGCGCCGTCGCTGATATTCTCGACGGCCGGATTGACGTTGAGGAGGCGATCGAGAATTTGCTGACGCGACCATTTCGTGCGGAGGGATAAATGGCTCACTGGTTGGTGAAAACCGAGCCCGAGGAATTTTCCTGGGACGATTGCATGAAGCGCGGCGCGATGGGCGAGCCATGGACCGGCGTGCGCAATTTCACAGCGCGGTCCAACATGAAAGCGATGAAAAAGGGCGACTTGGCATTTTTTTATCATACTGGCGACGAGCGGCAGATCGTCGGCGTCGCTGAAATTATCCGCGAGGCTTATCCCGACCCCACGGACGAGAAGGGGGTGTTCGTCGCAGTTGACGTCAAAGCGATCAAGCCGCTGCCGAAGCCGGTAACGCTGGCGGCGACCAAGGCGGCGCCCCGCCTGAAGGAGATGGCGCTCGTCAAGTACGGCCGTCTTTCGGTGCAACCAGTGACGGCGTCGGAATGGGCGCTGGTCTGCCGCATGGGCGGCCTGAAGGACTGAAGCACCGTGGCGCGCTTGTCACGCGCCGCCCCCTCCCCAGATTGCCCGCCGAAGGATAGGCTGACCCGACCTTCGCCGGGAGGACGGGATGAAATTCTATCTGGCCATTCTGATTGCCGCGGTTGCCGCGTGGCTCGCCGGCGCAGCCTGGTACATGGCATTCGGCAACACCTGGATGGCGGCGCTCGGCACTACGCCGGAAAAGATGGCAGCCGTGCGCAAGGAGCCGGGAGCCTACCTGCCGTTCCTCTATGCCTTCACGGCCGAAGTTGTGATGGCCTGGATGCTCGCGGGTCTGCTGCTGCACCTTAGCGCGAGCATTCCGCTGACGATCAGGACCGGCATGATCAGTGCGGCATTCTGCTGGCTCGGCTTCGTCATCACCAGCATGCTGGTCAACAACAGCTTTGCGCGGCGCGACTGGCGCCTCATGTGGATCGATGGCGGACATTGGCTGGTCGTGCTCCTGCTGATGGGAGCAATCATGGGCGCCATGGGAGTGTAAGCGGCCGGCCGTCGCGACCGCATAGAAACAACAATAAAACAACAAAACGAGTTGGAGAGGAAATTCATGCGCAAGCTCACGTGCCTGATCGCTTCGGCCGCAATGGTGGCGGCGATCGTGACGTTCGCCGTTTCAGGCCCGGGCGCCGCGCAGCAGGAGACGCGGCCGGCCGATGCCACGCCGGTGCCGTACAATCCGATGATGGGCGACCTGATGAATATTCTCATCCAGCCGCGCCACATCAAGCTCTGGCTCGCCGGTCAGCAGGAGAACTGGGCGCTCGCCGGCTATGCGCTCAAGGAGATCAAGCAATCGTTCGCGAGGATCGCAGCGGGCATTCCGCAACTGAAGGGTGCGCCGGTGGCGGACCTGATCGAGTCCGCGGTGGGCGAGCAGATTGGGACGCTTGATTTTGCGATCAAGGCCGGCGAGCCGCGCCAGTTCGCCGAGAACTACAAAAAGCTGACGGCCGGATGCAATTCCTGTCATGCGTCCACCGGCCATCCCTACATCGTGATCAAAGTGCCGGACGGAGCGGCGTTCGCAAACCAGGATTTCCAACCGAAGCGATAGGCGCTTGCGATCTCCACCGCTGGGATTCCGAAGAGGCAGCCGCCATGCGCAAGTTTATCTATCCGCTGATCGCCCTGACAATCCTTGCTGTCGCCGCATCGACCGTGAACCGGTCCGGTCTGGCACAAAGTGCGCCGAAAGCGGCTGCCGATGCTCCCAATGCGTTCAATCCAATGATGGGGGCCTTGATGAACATGTTCATCCAACCGCGCCACGCCAAGCTCGGCCTTGCCGGACACGACGCGAACTGGATCCTTGCCGGCTACGAAGTCACGCAGTTGAAGCAAGCGCTCGCGAAGGTGTCGGCCGCCGTCCCGCGGTGGAAAGGATTGCCGGTGCCCGATCTGTTCGATGCCGCGTTGACCGAACCGCTCGCAGCCTTGGAGGCTGCAATCAAGACCGAGGACGTGCGCCAGTTCGGTGACGCCTTTGGCCAGTTGACCTCGGGATGCAATGCCTGCCACGCCACCACGGACCAATCGTTTATCGTCCTGAAGGCGCCGGCCGTATCGGAATACCCCGATCAGGAGTTCAAGCCGCGGCGGTGACAACCACCTGCGGCTCGGATTTTGCAACCACTTGCGCCGTTCTCGTCAGCAGAAACGGCTGCCGACGGCTCACCGCACCTTCACGCCGATATCCTTGATCACCTTCCCGTATTTCTCGTGATCGCTGCGAATGCGCGCGGCAAATTCCTCCGGTGTCGTGATGAAGGGTTCGCCCGCTCCGGCGGCGGCGAGCTTCGCGCCATATTCGGGTTGCGCCAGGACGGCATTCACTTCGCTGCGCAGCCGCTCGATGATGGCCGGCGGCGTTCCCGTCGGCGCGAACAGTCCCTGCCAAAGCGAGACCTCGTATCCGGGATAGAATTCGGCGATTGCCGGTAAATCGGGAACCAGCGCGGAGCGTCGTTGGCCGGTGGTCGCCAGCCCCCGCAGTTTGCCGGACTGCACCAACGGCCCGACCGAGCCGCCACCGAACATGGCCGCCACGTCGCCCGCGATAACCCCGAGCGCCGCCGGACCGCCGCCCTTATAGGGCACATGGACGAGATCGATCCCGGCCTGCCGCTTCAGCAATTCCATCGCCAGGTGATGCTCGCTGCCGTTGCCGATAGAGGCATAGAACAGCGGCGGTTTGGTCTTCCGGGCGAGCGCGACGAAGTCGCGGAAGTCCTTGACCGAGCCGAGCGACGGATTGGCGGTGAGCAGCAGCGTATTGAATTGCACGCTGGCGATCGGCACGAATTCCTTGAGCGGATCGAACGCCATCTTGGCATAAAGGTGCGGGTTGATGACGAACAGCGCGCTCGGTCCTGCCAGCAGTGTGTAGCCGTCGGGCGCGGCGCGAGCGACCAACTTCGCCCGCCAAACTGCCGTTGGCGCCGGGGCGATTCTCGATCACGACCGGCTGGCCCAGCCGTACCGACAGCGGCTGCCCTACCAGACGGGCAACGAGGTCGGCCGCGCCGCCCGGCGGAAATGCGACGATCAGCCGGATCGGCCGCGTGGGGTAGGTTTCGGCCGAAGCCGCGGTCGCGATCATCGCGGCCAAAATCGCAAAAGCGAACCGGGTCAGACGGGTCATTACTCTCTCTCCCTAGGGTTCGCCGATCACCGGGTGCCGCACGCGGCAATTCGGCAACCAAAGTCGAACATTCCGAGTCTTGTCGCTCGTCAGCCTACCGTCGCATAATGGACGGGAGACTGAAACAATCATAATGCGCGCGACGTCCGGTCGAGGTGCGCGCCGGGTGGAGGCAAGGGATATGTCTGAGAAGGTCTATGAGGTTTCGGCCGAGTGGCGCGAGCGCGCCTTCATTGACGACGCCAAGTATCAGGAGATGTATGCCCGCTCGCTCGCCGACCCGGATGAGTTTTGGGGCCATCAGGCCACGCGCATCGACTGGATGACGCCATTCCACAAGGTGAAGAACACATCGTTCGGCCCCGGCGACGTTTCGATCAAATGGTTCGAGGATGGCACGCTCAACGCGGCCTATAATTGCATCGACCGGCATCTGGCGAAGCGCGGCGATCAGGTCGCGATCATCTGGGAAGGCGACGACCCGAAGGACGACAAGAAGATCACCTACCAGGAACTGCACGACGAGGTCTGCCGGATGGCCAACATCCTGCGCAACCGCAACGTCGAGAAAGGCGACCGCGTCACGATCTACCTGCCGATGATTCCGGAGGCGGCCTACGCAATGCTCGCCTGCGCGCGCATCGGCGCGGTGCACTCCGTGGTGTTCGGCGGATTTTCACCGGACAGCCTCGCCGGCCGCATCGAGGACTGTCAGTCGAAGGTGGTCATTACCGCCGACGAAGGATTGCGCGGCGGCCGCAAGGTGCCGCTCAAGGCCAACACCGACGCGGCGGTTGCCAAGGTCGCAAGCTCTGGGTTTTCAGTCGACCATGTCATCGTCGTACGCCGCACCGGCGCACCGGTCGACATGGATCCGGTTCGCGACGTCTGGTACCACGAGGCCGCCGCGGTGGTGACGAGCGAATGCCCGTGCGCCGAGATGAACGCCGAGGATCCGCTGTTCATTCTCTACACCTCGGGCTCGACCGGCAAGCCGAAGGGTGTGCTGCACACCACCGGCGGCTATCTGGTCTACACCTCGATCACACATCAATACGTCTTCGACTATCACGACGGCGACATCTATTGGTGTACCGCCGACGTCGGCTGGGTGACGGGGCACAGCTACATCGTCTATGGCCCGCTCGCCAATGGCGCCACCACGCTGATGTTCGAGGGTGTGCCGAACTATCCGTCGATGTCGCGGTTCTGGGAGGTGATCGACAAACACAAGGTCAACATATTCTACACCGCGCCGACCGCGATCCGCGCGCTGATGCAGGCCGGCGACGCGCCGGTGAAAAAGACCTCGCGCGCTTCCGTCAGGCTGCTCGGTACCGTCGGCGAGCCGATCAATCCGGAGGCATGGGAGTGGTATCACCGCGTCGTCGGCGACGGGCGCTGCCCGATCGTCGATACCTGGTGGCAAACCGAGACCGGCGGCATCCTGATTACGCCGCTGCCGGGAGCCATTCCGCAGAAGCCCGGCTCGGCGACCAAGCCATTCTTCGGCATCATTCCGCAGATCGTCGATGCCGAAGGCAAGGTGCTGGAGGGCCCGACCAGCGGCAACCTTTGCATCGCGGATTCCTGGCCCGGCCAGATGCGGACCGTGTTCGGCGACCACCAGCGCTTCATTGATACCTACTTCCGCGCCTATCCGGGCAAGTACTTCACCGGCGACGGCTGCCGGCGCGACGAAGACGGCTATTACTGGATTACCGGCCGCGTGGACGACGTGATCAACGTCGCCGGCCACCGGCTCGGCACCGCCGAAGTCGAAGTTGGCGCTGGTGGCGCACGCCAAGGTGTCGGAAGCCGCGGTGGTCGGCTATCCGCACGATATCAAGGGCCAGGGCATCTACGCCTACGTGACGCTGATGTCGGGCGAGCAGCCGAGCGAAGAGTTGCGCAAGGAACTGGTGACCTGGGTGCGCAAGGAGATCGGTCCGATCGCCTCGCCAGACCTCATTCAGTTCTCGCCCGGTCTGCCGAAGACGCGCTCGGGCAAAATCATGCGCCGCATCCTGCGCAAGATCGCCGAGGACGAATACGGCAATCTCGGCGACACCTCGACACTTGCCGACCCGACCGTGGTCGACGATCTCGTCGGCAACCGGCAGAACCGCAGGGGTGCGTAGGGCGTTCAGGGTGGTTTCGGCCGGCCGGGGCGCATATGTTGGACGCCATGAACGTACAGACGAAGCCGCGCATGACGGTCGACGAGTTTCTGGCCTGGGCGGTCGAGCAGCCCGGGCCGCTATGAGTTGTTCCGCGGCGAGGTTTACGCCATGTCGCCTGAAACCGTCAGACATAGCGATGTCAAAGGCGCCGTATATGTGACCTTGCTGGCGAATGTCCGGCAGCGGGGCTTGCCGTGCCATGTGCTTCCCGACGGGCCAACGGTTCGAATCTGATGAGGCGACGGCATACGAGCCCGATGCCCTCGTTTACTGCGGACAGGTGCTTCCGCCGACGGCCGTCGAGGTTCCGAACCCCGCGATCGTGATCGAGGTGCTGTCGTCTTCCACGCGCCGCGTCGACCTGTCGCTCAAACTTGCCGGCTACTTTCGGTTGCCGAGCGTGATGCATTATCTGATCGTCGATCCCGCTCGACCGTCGATCATTCACCACGCCCGCGGCTCGGGCGACACCATCCTCACCCGCGTTGTGACCAGCGGCATCATCGATCTCGATCCCCCTGGGATCGAGATCGCGATCGCCGATGTCTACGGCCCTTGACGCGCAGCGATTCGCCGCGGCGGCAGGTCCACGCCAAGCACTCTAAGAAAGGCCTGCGGGGCAATGCGCGAACGCGCTTCGTCGCCGCGATCATCCGACCAACATAGCTGAGGTTATGCACCGCGGCTGTGGCGTGAGCGGCACAGTGCTGCCGGAAATTAACCGGACGCTAACCGTAATCCGCAGTTTTGGCTGAGTGCGCACCGCATTTCGGTTATTAAGGTTATTGATCGATGCTCGGCCGGGGCGAGGATAGCCGGGCATTCACGATCAGGGGAATAACCGGCAACATTTACGGTGCAATCATGAAATTCAATCGCTGGCTGGCAGCCTCGTCTGCCGCTGTCGTTCTCGCTGTGACGGCCGGGGCGTCGCAATCCGTCGAGGCTCGCGAGATCATCGGGTTTAACAGCAATTACTCGGCCGGCACCGTCGTGGTGAAGACGGGCGAGCGCCATCTCTACTATGTGCTCGGCGGTGGCAAGGCGATTCGCTATCCGGTCGGCGTCGGCCGCGCCGGCAAGCAATGGAGCGGCACCGCGTTCATCGACGGCAAGCATCTGCGGCCGGCGTGGTCGCCGCCCGCCGAGGTCAAGCGCGACAAGCCGAGCCTGCCGAACGTGATCGCAGGCGGTTCGGGCCGCAATCCGATGGGCGCGGCCGCGCTGACGCTCAGCCGCGGCCAGTACGCCATCCACGGTACCAACAACCCCGGCTCGATCGGCGGCTTCGTGTCGTATGGCTGCATCCGCATGTACAATCAGGATGTGCTCGACCTCTACAACCGCGTCGGCTTCGGCACCACGGTCGTGGTGACGCGCTGAGTCGGGCGAGCGAAGAATTATTGTCGATAGACCGGGCGGCCGAGCAAAGCTCTGCCGTCCGGTTTGCGTTTCAGCACCAGCTTTGGCGCCGGCCGCCCGAATAGCGCCGCACCAATCCGGCGTGCAGCAACGCCGCCGAAATGTCCGCCGTCTTGCGGGTCGCCGCATCGGCGACGACGCGCCCGCCATACTTGTCGGGCGACACGCGCGAGATGCCGACCGTGCCCTCCGCCAGCAACGCGATGAGCGCATCGCGGGCGGACTGCGCTCTGGTCCGCTCCTCCGCGCAGCGGGCGCGAAGTTCCGGTGCATCGATGCCGCGCAACCTTACCTTGGTGGTGATATCGATTCCGGGCCAGACACTGACGCGCGCTTCGAACGTGTCGCCGTCCAGCACCCGCACGACCTGCACCGGATGATTGGCGCTGCTCGCCGCCGGCCTTTCGACCGGGCGGTCCGGCGGCGCGTTTGGCGGGGCCGCGTGCGCCGCGGCCTTGCGATTGGACAACTCCGGACGGATCGCCGCGCCGGCCGCGAGCCCGAGCAGAAACACCGCCGCCACCATGATGGCGGTGCCGCCGCGGGCAGGATGCGAGAGCGTCCGCAATGATAAGAACATAATCACAATTATAGGTGATTTATTCCTAGTCTGGCAATACTATCATAGGGTGCGTCACAATTAAATACAACTATAAAGAGAAATCTTGCCTGTTTGCGCAATCAGAAATCGGACGCACGGCCGTCCTTTTCCCAGTCCCCATAGCGGACAGGATCGAGCCCGCCGCGGCCATTCAATTCCTTCGGCGGCTCAACGGCAGCGGCATCGCGGGCAGCGCGCCGCTCCGCAGCCTCGGCAAGAGCACGCGCGGCGGCGGGCGACAGCGGCTTCTTTGGCGAAGATGCCGACACATCCGGCGGCGGTGATTTTCCCGGGTCCATGCCGAGTAGATGCGTGCCGCCACGTGAAGGTCAAGTATCCCGCCCGGGTGCCGGCATCTTGCAACCGGCCGGTTCCATCCCGACATTTTGTTTCAAGCGTTGGAGCGGCGCAGGCGCGCCGACCCAACGGCGGAGGATGAGAATGAACTATTTGCGGACCGCCATCCTGCTGGCAGGGCTGACCGCCCTGTTCATGGGTGTCGGGTTCCTGATCGGCGGACAGAGCGGCGCGATGTTGGCCCTGTTGCTCGCCGCCGGGATGAATCTCGTTGGCTATTGGAACGCTGACAAGCTCGTGCTGTCCATGCACGGCGCGCAGGAGGTCGATGAGCGGACCGCGCCCGATTTCGTCCGGCTGGTGCGCGACCTCGCGCAGCGGGCCGGCTTGCCGATGCCGCGCGTCTATCTGATGGACAATCCGCAGCCCAACGCGTTCGCGACCGGGCGCAATCCCGAGCATGCGGCCGTTGCGGCGACCACGGGCCTGCTCCGGATGCTCAGCCGCGACGAAATCGCAGGCGTGATTGCGCACGAGCTTGCGCACATCCGCAATCGCGACACGCTGACAATGACCATCACGGCGACGATCGCGGGCGCAATCTCCATGCTCGCGCAGTTCGGGTTGTTCTTCGGCGGCCACCGCGACAACAACAACGGGCTCGGCGTGATCGGCACGCTGGCCATGGTGATCCTCGCGCCGCTCGCCGCCATGATCGTGCAGATGGCGATCAGCCGCTCGCGCGAATATGCCGCCGACGAACTCGGCGCGCGGATTTCCGGCCGGCCGGAGTCGCTCGCCTCCGCACTGGTCAAAATCTCCGGCGCAGCGCACCAGATCGAGAACCCGACGGCGGAGCGCAATCCGGCCACCGCACACCTCTTCATCGTCAATCCGCTCACCGGTCACGGCATGGACAACCTGTTCTCCACCCACCCGTCGACCGAGAACCGCATTGCGGCGCTTGCGCAACTGGCCGCCGAGATGGGCCGCGGCGGGTTCGGCCGGCCGCAGGCGGCACCGAACTATCCGGGCGGCCCGTGGAGTGGGGGCGGCAACAGCCAAGCCGCTCCGAGCGGCGCGTGGGGACACGTCAAGTCGCGCGGGCCTGGGGCTGAGACGCCCGTTCCTTTGAGCCATGCTGTTCTTCCTCTGCTCGGCAGGTCGCCGGTGGCCGGTTTCGTGCGACATGACGCGGATGATCTCCGCCGGAGCCACACTACAACCGCAACCGCCCGGCCTTGCTGCGCGCGCGATCGCCGCGAGCCTGCTCGACGGCGTGCTGCGCCGCCACCGTCCCCTCGATGAACAGCTCGATGACCGGTCCTCCGATCTCACCGCGCTAGGCGCGCGCGACCGCGCGCTGGTGCGAAGCCTTGTTGGATCGGTGCTGCGCCGGCTTGGCACACTGCGATATCTGCTCGGACGGTTCCTCGAACGCGGCCTGCCGGCCGACGCTCCGCAGGTCGAAACTGCGCTGCTGATCGGTGCCGCACAGATTCTCTGGCTCGAAATTCCCGATCACGCCGCCGTCGATCTCTCGGTGCGGCTCGTGCAGGCCGACCGTCGCGCCTCTCGCTACGCCAGCCTCGTCAACGCGGTGCTCCGCCGTATCGCCCGCAGTGGCGCCGAGCTGTTGACCGCCATCGACACCGCTACCCTGGATACGCCGGAGTGGCTCATGGCGCGCTGGACCAACACGTACGGCGGTGAAGTCGCCCGCGCCATTGCGCTGGCCAACCGTCAGGAGCCGGCGCTCGATCTGACGGTGAAGAACGAACCGGACTTGTGGGCAAACACGCTCGGCGGGCGCGTGCTGCCGACCGGTTCGGTGCGCGCCGTCGTGCACGGTCCGGTGCCGTCATTGCCGGGGTACGAGGATGGCGCATGGTGGGTGCAGGATGCCGCAGCGGCGTTGCCGGCCCGGCTCTTGGGCGACATTGCCGGCCGCTCGGTCGCCGATCTGTGCGCCGCGCCGGGCGGCAAGACCGCCCAGCTTGCGGCCGCCGGGGCGCGCGTCACCGCGGTCGACCGCGCGCCCAAGCGCCTTGAGCGCCTCACGCAAAACCTCGACGCGGCTGCATCTCTCCGCCGAGACCGTCGTTGCCGACATCGCGGAATGGCGCGCCGGGCCGTTCGACGCCGTTCTGCTCGACGCACCCTGCTCGGCGACCGGAACCATCCGCCGCCATCCGGATATTCCCTGGCTGAAGCGCGAGACCGACATTGCGGCCCTCGCCGCACTGCAGCGGCGCCTGCTGGCGAGCGCCGTCGAACTCACGAAACCCGGCGGCGTCCTGGTCTATTGCGTCTGCTCGCTCGAACCGGACGAGGGAATCGACGTAGTGCGTGAACTTTTGGATCGAGAGCCTCGCGTCACCCGGCGGCCGATTTCGGCCGGTGAGGTGCATGGCCTCGGGGAACTCGTAACTCCGGACGGTGACTTGCGGACGCTGCCCTGCCACCTGCCGGACCCTGATTCGCGCATGGCCGGCCTTGACGGCTTCTATGCCGCACGTCTGATAAGGATTTGAATGGCTTACCGCAGTTGGCCGGGCGCCCGCGGTTCCGCTATCTTGCGCCGGCGGGACTAGGAATGCCCGTTATAGGGGGTGATGTGCTGTGGTGGATTTAAAGTTCTTATCGGGGTAGCAGCAGGCTCGCGCAGGACTTCGGATCCAAGCCCACATTAGAATCACTAAATGCCAGTGCCCCTTTGAATAATTGCCAGTGCCCCTTTGATTCCGAAGTTCGTATCAAAGGGTGCAGCGAGACCTTACGAGCTTCGGAATCGGGTCACTAGCCGATGTCGCGCGTTTCAGTCGCGGAACGGAGCAGACTGTCCGTGTTTCTGGTGCGCGGCGGGCTTCGCAGGCTCGCCAGCCGTATCATCACGCATCCTATCGCGCAGTGGCCGTTTTCCTTCGGCAAGCCCGACCGACTGCTGATCGCGCCGCAGGATCTGCGCACCACCGACGTAACCCGCGCGAGTGAAATCTATGCCGGTCGCTTCGCGTTCGCCGGCAAGGTGGTGATCTGCGACGCCCGCTCGCCGTTCGAGGGCATACCGCCATCCGAGGACTGGGCCGTCGCGCTGCACGGCTTCGGCTGGCTTCGGCACCTGCGCGCCGCGGAATCTGCGATCACCCGCGCCAACGCCCGCGCGCTGATCGACGAATGGATCACGCTCAACAGCGCGCATGATCCGATCGCCTGGCGCGCCGAGGTGGTTGCGCGGCGTGTTGTGTCCTGGTTGACCCAGGCCCCACTGGTGCTCGATGAATCCGATGCGCGGTTCTATCGCCGCTTCTTGCGCAGTCTGACCCGCCAGGTCCGCCACCTGCGCCACTCGGTGGCCGACGCGCGCGACGGCGTACCGCGGTTTCAGGTGGTGATCGCGCTGCTGTCGGCGGCGCTGTGCATGGCGGGCCAGCAGCGCCATGTCCGCGGCGCCACCAAGCGGTTCAACGAAGAATTGCAGCGGCAGATCCTGCCGGACGGCGGGCATATCAGCCGCAACCCCGGCGCGCTGCTGGAATTGATGATCGACCTGCTGCCCCTGCGCACCGTCTTCACCTCCCGCAACATTGCACCGCCGCCGCCGCTGCTCAACGCCATCGACCGCATGATGCCGATGTTGCGGTTCTTCCGTCACGGCGACGGCAACTTCGCGTTGTTCAACGGCATGGGCCCGACGGCAACCGACGTGCTCACCACTGTGCTCGCCTATGACGATGCGCGCGGCGCCCCGCTTTCGAACGCGCCGCATTCCGGCTATCAGCGGGTTGAAGCCGCCGGCACCCTCGTGCTGATGGATACCGGCCCCCCGCCGCCGATTTCGGTGAGCCAGGACGCTCACGCCGGTTGCCTGTCATTCGAACTGTCGGTCAGGCAGCAGCGCATCGTAGTCAATTGCGGGCTGCCGGCGACGAGTTGCGAAAACTGGCGGCAGGCGGCGCGCGCCACCGCGGCGCATGCGACCGTTACATTCAACGACACGTCGTCGTGCCGGTTCATTGAATTGGGCACCGTCAAGCACATGATGCACGGCATTCCGATCATCGGAGGTCCGCGCGAAGTGACGGCCGTGCGCGAAGAGACGACGAGCGGCGTAGTCGTGCGGACATCGCACAACGGCTATGCCGACATCTTCAATATCGTCCATCACCGCGTGCTCATGCTTGCGCCCGACGGGCAGCGGCTCGACGGCGAGGACACCTTCGTGCCGGCGAAGGGCGACACCTTGCCGGCTGGCCGCGACCAATTCGCCGTCCGCTTTCATCTCCATCCGTCGGTCAAGGCCAACCGCCTGGCCGACGGCCGCAGCGCCGTGCTGGTCATGCCGAACAAGGATGCATGGAGCTTCAACGCCTACGAGGACCGCATCGACATCGAGGAGAGCGTCTATCTCGCCGGCAACGATGGACCCCGTCGCTCCGTGCAGATCGTCATCTACGGCCGCGCCCGCAAGGTTATGCGGGTGCAATGGACACTCGCGCTCACCACCGCCGCCCCCGCGCCAGCTCCCCGCCGCGGGCGCGGCGACGAACCGCAATTGCCGCTGGAACCGACATGACCGATCGACTTCGCCGCGTCTCGCGCGCCCTCCTGTCCGTGTCCGACAAGACGCGGCCTCGTCGAGTTCGCCCGTGCGCTGGCGGCGCACGGTGTCGAACTGGTTTCAACCGGCGGCACCCGCAAGACGCTGGCCGACGCCGGGCTCAAGGTGCTCGACGTATCCGACCTCACCGGCTTTCCCGAAATGATGGACGGACGGGTGAAGACACTGCATCCCGGCGTGCATGGCGGACTGCTGGCGATCCGCGACAACAAGGAACATGCCGCATCGATGCAGGCGCACGGCATCCGGCCGATCGACCTGCTGGTGGTCAATCTCTATCCATTTGAGGCGACCGTCGCGAAAGGCGCCGACTTTGCCACCTGCATCGAGAACATCGACATCGGTGGCCCGGCGATGATCCGGGCGGCCGCCAAGAACCATGACGACGTCGCCGTGGTGGTCGATGTCGCCGACTATGCTGCCGTCCTGGCGGAGCTGTCCGCGCACGGCGGCGCGACCTCGCTGGCGCTGCGGCAAAAACTTGCCGCCAAGGCTTACGCCAGAACGGCGGTGTACGACGCGGCGATCTCCAACTGGTTCGCGCAACAGCTTAACGAACAGTCGCCAGCCTATCGGGCATTCGGCGGGCAGCTTGCCGAGCCCCTGCGCTATGGCGAGAACCCGCACCAGTCGGCGGCGTTCTACCGCACCGCCAGCCTGCGGCCCGGCGTCGCGACCGCACGGCAGTTGCAGGGCAAGCAGCTCTCCTACAACAACATCAACGACACCGACGCCGCCTACGAATGCATCGGCGAATTCGACGCCAAGCGCACCGCCGCCTGCGTCATCGTCAAGCACGCCAATCCGTGCGGCGTCGCCGAAGGCGCGAGCCTGTCGACGCCTACCGCAAAGCGCTGGCCTGCGATCCGGTTTCAGCTTTCGGCGGCATCGTGGCGCTGAACCGAACCCTCGACGCCGAGGCGGCACGCGCCATCACGGAGATTTTCACCGAGGTGATCATCGCGCCGGACGCCACCGAAGAGGCGGTCGCCATTGTGGGGACGAAGAAGAACCTCCGCCTGCTGGTAGCGGGCGGTCTGCCCGATCCGCGCGCGGGCGGGTTGACGGTCAAGTCGGTCGCCGGCGGCCTGCTCGTGCAATCGCGCGACAACGCAGTGGTCGACGACATGGACATGAAAGTCGTGACCAAGCGCGCGCCGACCAACGCGGAGCTGCGCGACCTTGCGTTCGCGTTCCGCATCGCCAAGCACGTCAAGTCGAACACCATTGTTTACGCCAAGGATTGCGCCACCGTCGGGATCGGCGCCGGGCAGATGAGCCGGATCGATTCGGCGCGCATCGCCGCGCGCAAGGCCGCAGGATGCCGCGAAGGAAGCGGGGAATGAGGAGCCGCTCACCAAGGGTTCGGTCGTTGCCTCCGACGCGTTCTTTCCCTTTGCCGACGGGCTATTGGTGGCGATCGAGGCCGGCGCCACTGCGGTGATCCAGCCCGGCGGCTCGATGCGCGACAGCGAGGTCATCACGGCCGCCGACGACCACGGCATCGCGATGGTGTTCACCGGCACGCGGCACTTCCGGCATTGATCGTTGCATTGACTCCGACGAGCGTTGTTCGCGCCGTAGTCATGCCCGGGCTTGACCCGGGCATCCACCTTGTTGCGAAAGAGACTGGATCGCCGGGTCAAGTGTTCGGCCCAGGGAGATGACAGCGATTTGAACTGCTACGGCTTCACCAGATCGCCAAGCAGGCTCGCGGCCACCGACAGCTTCGACAGCGTCAGCCCCGAGTTGGCGATCTCCTGGACGGAGGTGCGGATGCGATGGACCTCGCTTTTGCGCGGCGCGACCCAGGCCTCGACCGCAGGTATGCCCGCCAAGCCGTCGCCCGCCATCGCCACGGTGAGCCGCCGTTCCGCATCGCCGATCGAATCGAGCGCACGGTCGAGCGCCAGCCGGTCGAAGTAGTCGGAAATGACGATGCCGCGCGCCGCATGGGCGATGCGGTCGAGCTGGAAGAACGCCTCGGCGGCGAAATAGGTGGTCGTCATGTCGGCCACCTTGCGGCCGGTGCGTTCGGCGACCGCCACGATATCGGTTGCGGACGCGAGTGCCGGCAGACTGGCGATGCGGCGAGCGAGATCGTCCGGCACGCCTTCCGCCTTCAACTCGTCTTCGCGATGCTGCCGGGCCTGGGCCGCGTCCTCGGAAAGCGCCCCATCAAGCACGGCCTCGACCGCTGAGATTCCAGTCCGATAGTGGTCGATGATGGTGGCGAGCCCTTTTGTCAGATCCACGTTGCGCAGGAACCAGACCAGCCGGTCCAGCAAAAGCTCCTCCACTGCCATGTAGAGATCGAGCTGCAGCTTGCCGGACATCCGGTTGTCAAGCTTGTCGATCGCATCGTCGAGTTCGCCCATGCCGTAGCTGTCGTGCACTGCCGCGAACGCGAGCGCGATGTCGGCGGCCGCGGCGCCGGTCTGATCGGCGATGCGCACCACGAGCGAAGGCCCGCCCCGATTGATCATCGCATTGGCAAGCTGGGTGGAAATGATCTCGCGGCGCAGCCGATGCTGCGCAATGGCATCGGGGAAGCGCTCCTCGATGGCGTCCGGAAAATAGCGGCTGAGCTCACGGGCGAAATAGGGATCGTCCGGCACCTGAGACGCCTGCAGGTGATGATTGAGGGAGAGCTTGGCGTAGGCGAGCAAGACCGCAAGCTCGGGGCGGGTCAGGGCTTGGGAGTGCCGGCGGCGGTCGGCGATCGCCATGTCGTCGGGCAGGAACTCGACCGAACGATCAAGTTCGCCCGCCACCTCAAGTGACTGCATCAGCCGTTGTTCGAAGCCGAGGTCCTCCAGGCCGCGCTTCTCGGCGAGCGAGAGCGCGAGCGGCTGAAGATAGTTGTTGCGCAGGACCAGCGCCGCCACATCCTCGGTCATTTCCGCCAGAAGCGCATTGCGGGCATCGCGGGTGAGCCTGCCGTCGCGCATCGGCGGCGCCAGCGCGATCTTGAGATTGACCTCGACGTCGGAGGTGTTCACGCCGGCCGAATTGTCGATGGCATCGGTATTGAGCCGCACGCCATGCAGCGCAGCCTCGACCCGGCCGCGCTGGGTCATGCCGAGATTTGCGCCTTCGCCGATGACCTTGCAGCGCAAATCGTTGCCGGTGACGCGGATCGCATCGTTGGCGCGATCGCCAACCGCATCGTCGGTTTCGGTCGTGGCGCGCACGTACGTGCCGATGCCGCCGAAGAAGAGCAGATCGGCCGGCGCCTTGAGGATGGCGCTCATCACCTCGGCGGGCGTCGCCTTGTCGGTGGTGAAACCGAGAACCGCCTGCGCGACCGGCGAAAGCGTTATTTCCTTGAGCGAACGCGGGAACACGCCGCCACCGGGCGAGATCAAGGCCTTGTCGTAGTCTTGCCAGCTTGAGCGCGGCAGGTCGAACAACCGCTTGCGTTCGGCGAAACTTTGCTCCGGATCGGGGTCCGGATCGATGAAAATGTCGCGATGATCGAAGGCGGCCACGAGCTTGATGGTCTTTTCGCGGAGCATGCCGTTGCCGAACACGTCGCCCGACATGTCGCCTACGCCGACGACCGTGAACGGCGTGTCGTGGACGTTGACGTCCATCTCGCGGAAGTGCCGCTTGACCGATTCCCAGGCGCCGCGCGCCGTAATGCCCATCTTCTTGTGGTCGTAGCCGGCCGAGCCGCCGGACGCGAAGGCGTCATCCAGCCAGAAGTCGTGTTCGGCGGAAATCGCATTGGCGATATCCGAGAATGTCGCCGTGCCCTTGTCGGCCGCGACCACGAGATACGGGTCATTGTCGTCGTGCCGAATGACGTTGTCGGGCGGCTTCAGCTTGTTGTCGACGAGGTTGTCGGTGATGTCGAGCAGCGTTGAAATGAACAGCTTGTAGGCAGCGGTTCCCTCCGCCTGCACGGCGTCGCGGGCGCCGCCGGTGGCGATAATCCGCGGCAGCCATTTTGGTACGAAGCCGCCCTTGGCGCCCACCGGCACGATCACGGCGTTCTTCACCTGCTGCGCCTTGACGAGACCCAGCACCTCGGTCCGGAAGTCCTGTGGCCGGTCGGACCAGCGGATGCCGCCGCGCGCGACCTTGCCGAACCGCAGATGCACCGCCTCGACGCGCGGCGAGTAGACGAAGATTTCGTAAAGCGGACGCGGCAGGGGCAGGCCATCGAGCTTCTTGCTGGCGTACTTGATGGCGATCAGCGATTTTGGCTGGCCACTCGCTTCGAGCTGGTAGAAGTTCGTGCGGATCGCGGAGCGCACCGCATTGACGAAGTGGCGCAGGATGCGGTCCTCGTCGAGACTTTCGACCTTGGTGAGTGCCGTCTCGATCGCGGCCGCGACCTCGGCTTCGCGCCTGGCGCGTTCCTCGGCGGCGATGGTGCTGCGCGGGTCGAAACGTTCCTGGAACAACCGCACAATTTCGGCGGCGATCGGCGCATGCTTCACCAGCGTCGTCCACATGTAGTCCTGCGAATACGGTACCCGGATCTGCCGCAGGAACCGTGAGATGCTGCGGATCAGCGCGACGTCGCGCCACATCAGCGCGCCGGCGAGTACCAGCGCGTTATAGCCGTCGTTCTCAGCCACCCCGGTCATGATCACCAGGAAGGCCGCCTCCAGGCTGGATTTTCTCGCTTCGATATCCACCATGCCGGGCCGGGCCGCCTCAAGCGCCATGTCATGAAACCATACCGCGGCGTCGCCTGGGCCGCCGCGGTCGATGCGGTAGGTGCGCTCGTCGACGACTTTGAAGCCCATGTTTTCCAGCACCGGCACACGGTCCGACAACCGGATCGGATGCTCGTAGCTCCAAATCTTGAGCCCGACGGTTCCCGCCTCCGCCGAGTTGCGGCGGTGGAAGTCGACCCCGAGCGGCTTGGCGGGCGATAAGCCCTCGATGACCCGGATGTCGCCGACTGCCGTGGTGGGCGAATAGTTCTCGCGATAGCCGTTGGAAAACGCATCGCGATAACGCTCGAATAGCGCACGCGCCTTGATCGGATCGTGGCTCTGCAGGAGCTTGTCGCAAAGCTCGTCGGCCCAGGTGCGCACGATGTCGGCGACCGCGGCTTCCAGTTCCCTCCGTTCCGGGCTCGGCTCCTCGCCTTGCAGCCGGCCGATGATGAAATACACGCGAACCAGCGGCCCTTCCGGAAAAAACGGGTAGAAGGCGCTGACCCGGCCGTTGTAGGCGTGGGCAAGATACTCGCCGATCACCACGCGCACCGCGCTGGTATAGCGCTCGCGCGGCACATAGACGAGCACGGAGACGAAGCGGTCGAACCGGTCGCGCCGCGGCAGGACACGGACTCGCGGGCGCTCCTCGAGCCGCAATATCGTCTCGGTAAACTCGAACAGTTCGTTTTCATCAACTTGGAACAGTTCGTCGCGCGGATAGGTCTCCAGCACATTGATGAGTGCCTTGCCGGAATGTCCTTCCGGATCGAAGCCCGCGCGCCGCATGACCGCATCGATCTTGCGGCGCAGATAGGGAATCGAGCGGGCGGAGCGTGTATAGGCCGTCGACGTGAACAGGCCGACGATGCGCAACTCGCCGACCATGCGGCCCTCGCCGTCGAACCGCTTCACGCCGATGTAATCCATGTAGACCCGGCGATGAACGCGGGAGCGCACCGCGGCCTTGGTGACGATGAGCAGCGTCGGCTCGTTCAGGAACGCCCGGATTGCGGGCGTGATCACGAGGGGCTGGTTCCAGCGCTGGACCACGCGCATCTCCTGGGCCCGCAGGATGCCGAGCCCGGTCGCGAAAACCGGATCGAGTGCGTCCTCGCCGGGAGAGAATTCGTAATTGCGGATCCCCAGGAACGTGAAGTTGTCGTGGGCAAGCCAGTCGAGAAATTGCACGGCCTCGGCGATCTCGCCAACCGGCAGCGGCGGCGGATTGCGTTTGAGCCCGGCGATCGTGCCGGTGACACGCTCGTGCATCGCACGCCAGTCCTGCACGCTGACCCGCACGTCAGCCAGAGCCGCTTCGATTGCCCGGACGATTTCCTTGCGCTTCGCCTCGTCGTCGATCCGCGCGAGATGAATGTGGATGAAGCTCTCGCGCGAGCCCTCGCCCGCCGGCTGCGTTCCCTTGAACGCCCGAAGCCGCCCGTTCGAATCGCGTTCCACCGTAAAGATCGGATGCACGACGAAATGAACGTCGAGGCCGCGATCGGCGAGTTCGCTCATCACCGAATCGACCAGGAACGGCATGTCGTCGTTGACGACCTCGAGCACCGATGTTGCCTTGAGGCGTTCGTGCGCGACGTCCTCTACAGGAGAGGACAGGCGGACGTTCGCCGTGCCGGGCTTGCGCGCCGACAACAGGTCCCAGGCGTCCGCCGCCAGCGCGGCGATCTCACGCGCGTCATATCGCATGAGATCGTCCGGCACCGCGCGTTCGAACAGCCCGGCGATGAAGGCCTCGGGCACGTCGCTGCGCTCGCCGGCCAGGACCTTCCCGGCCGCGGCGATCAACGCCTGTACCGCGTTCTTCTCATCACCGGCAGCAAGACGGTCGAGGGTCATGTTCTATCCTTGGTTCCCTCTGGCGGGCGCTCCCGTATCGCCCGAGGGCCGAATCTTTCCGATTCCTCGGGCTGTCGTCGAGGGTAAATTCAGCCTTAACGCCCCCATTTTGAAGCGATACCGCTTTGCCCCCAGAACAGATAGGATTGTTGATCGACGATAGGGAGACGATGCCCGTGCCTCAGCAGACAAAGACAATGGCCAAGAAGCGGCCCAGCCCCACCAAGCATGCTCCCCTTAAGGGCGGCAAAAAACAATCCCCGGCGCCCCGGCAAGGTTCCGAAGACGATACCAGGTTCATGGCGCTCAAGATTGAACACGGTAAGCTCTCGGACGCGATGCAGGCCTATTTCGCGAAGTGCCAGGAGAAGCTCGGCTATGTGCCCAACGTGCTGCGCGCATTCGGCTTCGAAAACGGCAAGCTGCAGGCGTTCGTCGACTACCGGCAGGAACTGGTGCAGAACGCCGAGAACCTCTCCAAGCTCGAGATCGAGATGATCGCCACCGTGGTGTCGGCGCAGAACCGCTGCTTCTATTGCATCACCGTGCATGGCAACGGCGTGCGGGCGCTGTCCGGTGACCCGATCCTCGGCGAAATGATGGTGATGAACTATCGCGCCGCGAAGCTCAGCAAGCGCCAGCGCGCGATGCTCGACTTTGCCGTCAAGCTCACGGTCAAATCATGGGCGGTCGAGGAAAAGGATCGCGAGAAGCTGCGCCGCGTCGGTTTCACCGACCGCGACATCTGGGACATCGCCTCGGTGGCAGCGTTCTACAATATGACCAACCGCCTCGCATCAGCCACGGATATGCGGCCCAACACCGCCTATCACGGCCAGGCGCGGTAGCCGGTACGGTCATCCGCGCGCTCAAATTTCCACCAGCTTGTTCGGCAGTTCGTCACGGTTGAGCGCGCCGGGCGGAAAGTGCTCGGCCAGCACGACCCCGCATTGCTCGATCGCGGCGACGAAACCGTCACCTGGTTGCTCGCGCTTCATCCCGGCGATCAACGCCGCGACTGCCTTGTCCCAGACCTCCGGCGTCACTTTGGCGTTGATGCCGGCGTCCGCCACGATCTCGGCGTAGCGCTCGGCGATGGACGCGAAGATCAGCACGCCGGTGCGGTTTTCGGTCTGATGCAAACCTTGCGCGGAGAACTGCCGCATGGCGACGAAGTGCGCGCGGTCGTGCTTGGCCCGGCGCGGCACCAGGTGGAAACGGATCGAGCGCTGGGAAAGCGCGATCGCGGCCGCAATGAAGGCCGCAAGCTGCAGGAAGTAGATCACCGAAGCCGGCCAGAGCGTGAAATGGATCAGCGGCCACGGCACTGCCAGCGAAATCACCGCCGCCCAGGCGATCGGCACAAGGCGGTAGTCGCTGGCGTGATGCGCCAGCACGCAAAAGATTTCTCCCGAGGTCTTGGTTTCGGCCTGGCGGATCGCCTCAGTGATGCGATCCTTGTCGTTCTGCGAAATCATGGTCTCACCAGCTCCCCGACGAGCCGCCGCCACCGAACGAACCGCCTCCACCGGAAAACCCGCCGCCGAACCCGCCCGAACCCGACGACCACGATGAGCCCGAGCCGCTCGGAATGACGATCCATGGACTGCCGCGCCGGCGCCCGCCGGGTGGCGTGTTCGAGTTATTGGCAATGACCATGAACACCACCACGATCACGACAATGAACAGAATGATCAGCAGAACCGACGCCCAGTCGGACTGGGTGTCGGGCCGCTTCGCGGCGCGCTGCTTCCATTCTTCGGCGTCGCCGGTGAGCACCTGGATGATGTCGTCGACGCCGCGGTTGATCCCGCCCGGATAATCGTTGGCACGGAAACGCGGCAGGATCGAATTCTGAATGATAAAATTGGAGACCAGATCGGTGAGCGTGCCTTCGAGGCCGTAGCCGACCTCGATGCGGACCTTGCGTTCGTTCGGCGCCACGATCAGCAGCACGCCGTTGTTTTTGTCCTTCTGGCCGATCTGCCATTGGCGGCCGAGCTGATAGCCGTAGTCCTCGATCGAAGTGTCTTGCAGCGATTTGAGCGTGACGACGACGAGTTGATCGGTTGACTTGGCTTCGAGGTCGGCGAGCTTCTGTGTCAGCGCCGCCCGCTGCGCCGCGTCAAGAATATTGGCGTCGTCGACCACGCGTCCGGTGAGCGTCGGAAACGTGAGCGCCAGCGCAGGCAGCGCAAGTGCCGCAAGCAGAAGAATAGCGGCCAAAGCTTGACGATCGCGAGCGCGTGCGCCACCTCCCCCCTTGCGGGGGAGGTCGGCGGCCGAAGGCCGCCGGGAGGGGGGTGACTTGCAGCTTGCGTTCAGACGCTCGCAGCCACCCCTCTCCCCACCCCTCCCCCTCAAGGGGGGAGGGAGCAGACCGAGTGCGCGGCAAACACCTTGATCAAACCAACGACCCACGCCGACCACCCTGAACCATCAATTCGAACATCAGAACTTCACTGCCGGCGGCTTGGTCGTCTCGTCCGGAACCGTGAATGTCTCCATCGGCTTGTTGTTGCGGTAGAGAATTGTTGCCCAGATCACACCCGGAAATGTGCGCAACTCGGTATTATAGGCTTGCACTGCCTGGATGTAGTCGCGGCGCGCAACCGCTATGCGGTTCTCAGTGCCTTCAAGCTGCGACTGCAGCGCGAGATAATTCTGGTTCGACTTGAGGTCGGGATAGTTCTCCGACACCGCAATCAGGCGGCCGAGCGCGCCGGTGAGTTGCGACTGCGCCTCCTGGAATTTCTTGAACGCTTCCGGGTTGGTGAGGATATCGGGAGGGACCTGGAGCGTGGTCTGCGTGGCTTTCGCCCGCGCATTGATCACTGCTTCCAGCACCTGCCGCTCCTGCGCCGCATAGCCCTTCACGGTCTCGACCAGGTTCGGGATGAGATCGGCGCGCCGCTGATACTGGTTGAGCACCTCTGACCACTTTGCCTTGGCGGCCTCTTCCTGGGTGGGGATGGTGTTGACGCCGCATCCTGATACCATCAGCCCCAAGAGCACGACCAGCGCGGGGATCCGCGCGAAATGAAACAACCGCAGTGAGCAGTTCATGAGAGACCTCCAAAAAGCGACGGCGCATACATAGCAGGATGCCTGCATGTGCTACAGGCGAATGGCAGGTGCCAGCGGCGATTGCGTTAACCTGCCGTATCCTCAACCGCAACGCGCCCGATGCGTCTTGGCGCATTGCTTGCAACACCGCCGTCGTCCCGATACTCGATTGTCGGGTTCCATTCCGATCCCGCTCGCGGGACGCCTTCTCGCCAGCCGCCAGGATTTGCGATGATCGCCGCTGCTGCCCGTTGGACGCTGCTGCTGGTTGCGCTCGCCGCGGGCGCCGCGACGCTGTCGGCGCAGGATGCTACGGCGCCGGCGCCGGTCCGGCGCGCCGAACAGGTCGTTGCGCGCGACGGCATGGTAGTCGCGCAGGAGACGCGTGCGGCACGGATCGGCGCGAACGTCCTGCAGCAGGGCGGCAACGCGGTCGATGCGGCGGTCGCCACCGGCTTTGCACTCGCGGTGACCTATCCGCGCGCCGGCAATATCGGCGGCGGCGGTTACATGCTGATCCACACTGCTGACGGACGCGACATTGCGATCGACTATCGCGAGACCGCACCCGCCGCTATCACGCGTGATACGTTCCTCGACGCCAACGGCGAGGCGGACCCTTCCAAGTCGCGCGACAGCGCACTTGCGGTCGGCGTGCCCGGCTCGGTGGCGGGGCTTGCGCTCGCGCACGCGAAATATGGCTCGGGCAAATTCACACTCGCCGACCTGATCGCCCCGGCGATCGAACTCGCACGTTCCGGCCTGCCGATTGAAGATGATGTGGCCGACACCCTGCCGCGCGCGCGAGACCGCATGGCGCGCTGGCCGGCCTCGGCCAAGATATTCCTGAAACCGGACGGAGCGCCGCTCGCGCCGGGCGACACGCTGGTGCAGCGCGATCTTGCCGACACGCTTTCGGCCATCGCGCAGGATGGCCCGCGGGCATTCTATGACGGCGCGATCGCCGATCGCATCGCCAGCGCCGTCCAGGCGGCCGGCGGCATCATGACGCGCGAAGACCTGCAGCGCTATCGGCCGATCGAACGGACGCCGGTACGCGGCCGCTACCGCGGTTATGACGTCGTGTCGATGCCGCCGTCGTCGTCCGGCGGCGTCATCCTGATCGAGATGCTCAACATCATCGAGGGCTATGACGACCTCGCCGGTGACGAGGCGAGGCGCCTGCACCTGATGATCGAAGCGATGAAGCTCGCCTATGCGGACCGCGCGGCGTTCCTCGGCGATCCGGCGACGGTGGACGCCCCGCTTGATCGCCTGCTGTCCAAGCCATATGCCGCGGGCCTGCGCGCGCGGATCGATCCGGAGCGTGCGCGGCCGGCGCTTGAAATCCGCTCCAGCATTTCAGGCCCGCGCGAAGGCGGCAACACCACACATTTCTCGGTGGTGGATCGCTTCGGCAATGCGGTCTCCAACACCACGACACTCAACTTCGGCTATGGCCTCGGTCTGGTGGCAGAGGGCACCGGCATTCTGCTGAACAACGAACTCGACGATTTTGCCGCCAAGCCCGGAGCGCCGAATGCCTATGGCCTGGTCGGCGGCGAAGCCAACGCACCCGGGCCCGGCAAGCGCCCGCTGTCGTCGATGACGCCCACGATCGTGCTGAAGGACGGCAGGCCCTTCCTCGTCACCGGCTCGCCCGGCGGCAGCCGCATCATTACCACGGTGCTGCAGGTGATCGCGAACGTCATCGACCGCAAGCTGTCGATCGGCGATGCGGTCGCTGCCGTGCGGGTCCATAACCAATGGCTGCCCGACCAGGTCGCGGTCGAGCGCGGGCTGTCGACGGAACTGATCCGCGCGCTGGAGGCGCGGGGACACCACGTGGTGCAAGGGACGTCGTGGTCCTCGGCGAACTCGATCCTCGTCACCTCCGGCGGCCTTATCGGCGCTGCCGACCCGCGCACCCGCGGCGCGCGCGCCGCCGGCTACTAGCTTTCGCGAGCCGTTTGAGTTTCGCGCTGCTTGTGCGGAACTTTGAGATTTATGAACGGATAGTCATAAAATTTATCGGTCGAGCGACCGCCTCTTGGCTTGCACCGCGAAGTTAAACGCG
The DNA here is from genome assembly GCA_963756715.1 of uncultured Alphaproteobacteria bacterium. Lineage (GTDB taxonomy): Bacteria > Pseudomonadota > Alphaproteobacteria > Rhizobiales > Xanthobacteraceae > VAZQ01. The sequence continues at coordinate 7,110 of CAVWOV010000014.1, read as the reverse complement.
CAACCTTTCGGCCGGCTCGGGCGGGCGAACTGGGAGTTCGCGTCATGTTACGGACGGGCATGCGAATTGTGGCGCTGATAGCGCTCTCACTCCTCATCGTCGTTCCTGATGCCATCGCTCGCGGCGGTGGCGGCGGACACTCCTCCGGAGGCCATGGCTTCTCGGGCGGCGGACATAGCTTTTCCGGCGGACGGAGCTTCTCCGCCGGACGCAGTTCCGGTGGGCGCAGCTATTCGGCGCCGCGCAGTTATTCGGGCTCACGCAGCTACTCAGGGTCGCGCAGCTACTCGACGCGAAGCTATTCGGGCTCACGCAGCTATTCGCGCAGCTACTCTGCGCCACGCAATCATGCGGTGACGCGCAGTTACTCGGCGCCACGTCAGGTCGCGACCCCGCGCCGTTCGGCACCCCAGCACATCGCTCGGCCGAACGCCGGCACGCCGCGAAACGGCAATCCGGGGTCGAACGCGCACGCCAATGTCGCTCGCCATGCCACCCCAAGCGTCCAGGGGCGGCATCCCGGCGCCGTGCAACGGAGCTTCGCCGGCATGCAGCGACCGGGCAACGTTCACGCGGGGCGGAACGGGTACCATCTTGCAAACGCCGCGGCTCATTCGCTTGGCGCACATGCGTTGCATAACAAGTTCATTGCGGGCCGCGCCGGGGTCGCTGGAAACCATGGCCGCGCCTTCGCGCAGGCGACGACCTTCCGCGGTCACTTCGTCCACCAAGCCTGGCGCCACACCTGGCACCGGTCCTGGCACCGGCATTTCCCGCGATTGATCGTCCTTGGTTGGGCGGGCCCGTTGTTCTGGCCGTATGCCTATGACGACTTCGTCGGCTACACCTTCTATCCGTATGCGGACGATACGTTTTGGCCTTACGCCTACGACGACGTCTATGACGGTATCTTCGGCCGCTATGCCTACGGCAATGCGCCGGTCCGCGTGACCGGCGCAGCGCCTGCACCGGGACAAACCGCGGCCGTTGCGGCTCCAGTCCGTACGCACACCGACATCTGTAAGGGCGAAACCGCAACCAATCTGACCGATTGGCCGATTGAGCAGATTGCCCAGGCCGTCGAACCTACCGACGCCCAGCACGCGGCGCTCGAAGATTTGAGGATCGCGACCAGGACGGCCCTCGACGTGCTCAAGTCGGCTTGCCCGAACGACCTGCCGAGCACGCCGACGGGCCGTGTCGCGGCCATGCAGAAGCGGCTCGGTGTGATGCTGCAGGCGGTGCGCACCGTGAAGCCCGCGCTCGACGCGTTCTACCAAACCCTCAGCGACGAGCAGAAGGCGCGCTTCAACGCGATCACCCCGGATGAGGCGGCGCAGCCCAATGAACGCGACCTGACTCAGGTGTGCAACGAACGGGCGGCCGGCGTCACGAGCGTGCCGATCGACCGGATCGAGCAGACGGTGCGGCCGAATGAGGTTCAGCGCGTAGCCCTCAAGGACGTGCGCGATGCGATGACGGCCTCCGTCAATCTGCTGAAGTCGGAATGTCCGACCTATCGGGCGCTGACACCGGTCGGCCGGGTCGAAGCCATGGAGCAACGCCTCGACGCGATGTCGCGGGCGGTGCAGACGCTGCAGCCGGCGCTTGACCGTTTCTACGGCACGCTGTCGGACGAGCAGAAGGAGCGCTTCAATCGGCTCGGACCGGCCCAGAGCTGAACCGGCCCATGACGCAAGCCGAACGGTCGCAAACCTTGCCGGCCGTTCGGCCGTCGCACACTTCGCATCGCGACTTTTCGACATGACAGCGGCCGGCGCATGACCGGCCGTTTCGCCTGGAGGCGGCGTCGCGGCCGCTTCCGGGCGATGAGCGGGATTGCTAAGGTCATCGCAAGTTCGAGCATCAGCAACGCCGGATCGTCTCGGCGGCCTCGAACGCAAAAGGGAGAGACCATGGCGCCGCTGACTCAGACTCCATCCGCGACCTCACGCCTGTTCGTGCGACCTGCCGGCCTGCTGCTCGCGGCCGCCATCGCCTGGACCTTTCCGACGCTGGCAGCCGCCGAATTTCCCGACAAGCCGATCCGGCTGATCGTCCCGCAGGCGCCGGGCAGCGCCACCGACGTGCTGGCGCGACTGCTCGCGGCTGAGCTTGGGCCGCAACTTGGCGGCGCCACCATCATCGTGGACAACAGGCCGGGCGGCGCGCTCACGCTCGGCATCGACCTCGCCGCAAAGTCTCCGCCCGACGGCTACACGCTCTGCATGGGGCCGATCGGCGCGCTCGCGATTACCCGCCACATGGTGTCGAAGCTGCCCTACAATATCGAACGTGACCTGCAACCGATCGCGCTGGTCAGCCGCGGCCATCTGCTGCTCGCGGCGTCGAATTCGATGCCGTTCAATTCGGTGAAGGAGCTTGTCGCCTACGCCAAGGCCAATCCCGGCAAGCTGATGAACGCATCATCGAGTAACGGCTCGCCAGGACACGTCGGCGGCGAATTGTTCAAGTACATGACCGGCACTGACATCCTGCACATTCCGTACAAGGGTGGCGCACAGGCGATCAACGATCTGATCGCCGGCCACGTCCACCTGATGTTCGAAAGCCTCAACTCGATTTCCTCGACCGCCAAGGGCGGCAAGGTGCGTGCGCTCGGCGTCAGCGGGCCACGGCGCTCGCCGGCCTTTCCGGAACTGCCGACGATCGCGGAGGCCGGCGTGCCCGGCTACGATGCCGGCACCTGGAGCGGCGTGATCGCGCCCGCTGGCGTACCGCGGCCGATCGTCGACAAGCTCAACGCGGCGGTCAATCGGGCGATCTCAACGCCGGCTTTCAAGGAGCGCTTCGGCAAGATCGGCGACGAGCCCGCAGGCGGCACCCCGGAGGATTTCGCCGCGACCATCGCCAAGGATTCTGCCAAGTGGGCGGACGTGGTGAAACGCTCGGGCGCTAAATTCGATTGAGGCGGACGCTGCGTTTGGATTGACTGTCTCGCAAGACGTGCGCTGCGAGCCCTTAGTTTGCGCAGCGCGGACCGCAAAGTGATTCACGGCGCGTAAACCCAGGCCTCGATCTGCAGCGTCGCGCCGGGCACCGGCAGGGGCGCCGGCACCTCGACCGCCGAGAACGGCACCGGCCGCCCGCCGAGGCGGCGCTCCCAGACTTTGTAGACCGGATAGAACTCGCCGATATCGGTGTGAAACTGCAGCACCCGCACCACATTGGCGAGTGAGGTTCCGGCCGCCCGGCAAATCTTGGCAATGTTGTCGATGATGTATTCCGCCTGCGCCTCGGGCGACGACGAAAAGCAAGGCTGGCGCGGATCAACGGCGGCGCCCTTCACCAGCCCCTCGCGGTCGATCGCCATGAGCCCCGAAATGAACAACAGGTCGCCGGCCTTCACCGCCTGTGGCTGATTGCGGAATGCGGTGATAACGCCGGCGTCGACGGGACGTCTGCTTGCCGCACTTCCGGGCTTCGCCGCGATGATGTTGATCTCGATCTTGCCGTCGAAGGGCGCCAGACCGTGGTCGATGCACGGAATGATCGAATAGCTCGGCCCCGATGACCCGAAGTGCTTTATCCACGTCTCGTTGAAGGCCGAATAATCCTCGCGGTCGGTGAGATAGATTTGAGCATGCACCACGTCCTCGAGCTTGGCGCCGGCCAGCGCCAGCGACTGCACCATGCGCTTGGTGATGATGAATTCGGTTTCAAGCTTGATCGGTAGACCGGCCCATTGCGCGCCTTCGGTCATCAGCGCCTCAGACGCGACCCCGTTGCGCCGCGGCTCGTCGCCGACCGCAAGCGAGGTGATGCCGGGGATGAAGATGAAATCGCCGGCCGTCAGCGCGGGCGAATAGCCGGACGTGGGCCGGCCCTGGAGTTGTTCGTGCTTGAGGTGCGCGACCTCGAAGGCTTTGTCGGGAATGATCGCCATCGCCTGGATGTTCATGTCGGCGCCCGGCAGCAGCAATCGCTGTTGCGCGATCGATGTCGATGGCGGAATCCGTCCATTCAGGGCTTCGCGGCGCACCTGCTGATAGGGCGGCACCGCTTTGACGGTGGTGTAGTACTGGTCGGTGCGGACAAGATTCGAGGGATCAGTTCCGGCCGCGCGCAGCACCGCGTCGAGGTTCTCGAAGATGCGCGCGGCTTCCTTCTCGCGCTTGGGCCGGCCGGCATGCGGCGCATGCTCCGCCATTACGCTCGGCGCGATGCCGCTCAAGAAGTCTTGCGCCATCAGGCCGGTGGCGAAGACCCAGCGGCCCGCCTTGATGCCTTGGGCAAACTTGACCTTGCCGGAACCAAGTTCGACGGGCAGCAACGGCTCCACCGCCGATGATGTTTCGTTCGCGGCCATCATGTCCTCACGATCGGCTTGGGTGATCGAGCGGCGGCATGCACGCGCTCACACTGGGCGGGGTATCTGGAAGAAAGATTGTGACACATCGGTCCGATGCTTGGGTTGGAGCCGGTCCCGATAAAAAGATCATCGCCGACCGATGATAGAAAAGAGATCACGCGAATTGTGCGGCGGCGGGAGCGCGCGCGCCATTCGGGATTGTCTGTGGCGCTTTGTTGAGACTTTCGGTCGCAAAGCCCGCGGCGGCCTTATAGCCAGCCATGAACGCGGTGCGCTCCCCGGGCGGGATCACGTCGTCGATGTTGTCGAACGTGCCGCCGCATCGTTCGTCCACCATGTTGAGCAGGCCGAATGGCCCGGCCCCGCGATTGCGGAGAATAAGCTGGGAGATCGGCCCGCATAGCCTGTCATCGTAGGCGGCGAGTGCCTCCGGCGTGACCCCATGCGCGACCATAACGCTCCCCAGCACTCGGGCATCGATGATGGCCTGGCTCCCGCCGTTGGAGCCGGTCGGATACATGGCATGGGCGGCGTCGCCCAGCAGCGCCACCGGGCCGTCCCGCCAAGTGGGTATGGGGTCGCGGTCGATCATGGGATTTTCAAACGCGCTGTCCGCCTGCCTGATCAGGGCCGGCACATCGAGCCAGTCCCAGGTCCAGTTGTCGAAATGGTGGACGAAGTCGGCAGTGCTCACCTGGCGGAACCAGCCGGCCTGCTTCCAGCCCTCGCTGTTGTCCATCGTCACCTCCGCGATCCAGTTGATCATCGAAAGGCCGGTCTGCGGGTCGGGATGGGAGATCGGATAAAAGACCACCCGCTGGCGATGCGTGCCGAGGCCGACGAAGGACGCGCCGGTCCGGATCGGCTTCGCCCAGGTCGTGCCGCGCCACATGACGGCGCCGCCCCAATGGATCGGCGGCTGATCGGGATGCATCTGCGCCCGGATGGCGGAGTGGATGCCGTCAGCGCCGATGAGCAGCGCACCGTTCGCTTCGGAGATCGAGCCGTCGGCGTGTTCGATCCGCGCGGTCACGCCGCCGTCGCGCGTCTTCTGGTAGCCGGTCACACGGCTGCCCAGCCGCACCGCCTCCGGGCCGATCCGCTCCACAACCCTTTCGTGAAGCAGCATGTGAAATTCGCCGCGATGAACCGCATATTGCGGCCAGTTGTAGCCGGCGAGGACACCCCGAGGCTCGGAATAGATATCGTTGCCATTCAGCCCGACCAGCGCCCATTCCGTTGCGGGCAGGCCTACACGGTCGAGATCCTCCTGGGTGATGCCGAGATCATAGAGTTCGCGCACCGCATTGGGTTGCAGATTGATGCCGACGCCGAGCGGGCGCATCTCGCGGACCGCTTCGAACACGATGCAGGGCACGCCGATCTGGTGGAGCGTGAGCGCCGTTGCCAGCCCGCCAATGCCGCCACCGGCGATGATCACCAGATTATTTGTCACACGCCGGGTCCGATCTACAGCCTGATAATTCCATTATCCTTCGGATGACGATGGGAGCAAGCCACCTTCGGCCGTTGAAAATGGCCACGAGAAAATGGTCACGAATACGCAGGGCTCTGGTTGTGGGGCTGGCATGGCGCTTGCGTGGTCCGAATTGCCTTCGGTACAGTTCTTACTGAATAGGAGCGACACATGACAACCTGGCCGCGATCCTGGGTGCCGCTGTGCGGCGCGCTGCTCATCGGAATGAGTTCTGGCTGCGCAGGCGCAAGATTATCCGAACCGGCCGATCACCATGATTGTGCCGTTTCCGGCCGGCGGATTGACCGACGTACCCGCCCGCATCGCGGCGACGATGATGTCGGAGAAGATCGGCCAGAACGTTGTTGTCGAGAACAAGTCCGGTGCCTCCGGCACGATCGGTGCCGCCTTGGCGGCACGGGCGACGCCGGACGGCTACACGCTGTTCGCCAATTCGCTCGCCGACGCGCAGAATATTCACTTCGTATCGCTCACCTACAGTCCGGTTGCCGACTTCGCGCAAATTGGATGGATCGTCGATGGGCCACCGGTCGTGCTGATCATCAACGCCCGCCTGCCCTACAAGTCGCTGGCGGAACTGGTCGCTGCCGCGAAAGCAAATCCGAAGAGCGTCAATTTTGGCACCTCCGGCCCCGCCTCCTCGCCCGCGATGGCGCTGGCGCAGCTCAACCAGGCGGCCAAGACCGACATCGTTGCGGTGCCCTATCGCGGCTCCGGCGATGCGGCGCGCGAGGTGGCTGGCGGCGCGATCCAGGGCGTATTCGCCTTCTTCTCACAGGCCAAGCCGCTGGTCGACGACGGCAAGGTCCGCCCGCTGGCGGTCGCCGCACCCACACGGGTCGCCGCCTGGCCCGATGTGCCGACCTTCAATGAGCTGGGCTACAAGGTCGACTTCCGTGGCTTCGTCGGTCTCTCGGCTCCGGCCAAGACACCGAAGCCGATCATCGAATATCTCAACAAGCAACTCAACGCGGTGGTGCAGTCCGACGCCTTCAAGTCGCGTGCTGCGGCGCTGGGCATGACTGTGCCGGCCGACAATACGCCGGCGAAGTATGACGCGTTCATTCGGCAGGAGATCGTGCGGCAGGGCGAGATCGCCAAGCTGGTGAAGGAAACTTCGCCCCCGCCGCCCGCCGCGAAAAAATGAGGCAGCCCTAGGAGCACGCCGCCAAATCCTCGCCGAAGCGAAGTCCGCGACGACACTCCGGCGCAAGATCGCCGGCGCGGAAATTGGACAAATTATGAGAAATCAGAGAGTTATTGGAGCGGGCGAAGGGAT
>CAVWOV010000013.1:0-24228 GCA_963756715.1 uncultured Alphaproteobacteria bacterium | reverse complement strand
AACCCGGCCTCGAAGCCGGCAACCGCACATTCACGGGGACATGCACATTTGATTCCCGGGACGCGCGCACGCCAGGCGGAGTGCAAAGGCCGACGGCACAGTCCGTCTCAATTCGCCAACGGCCGTCGCGGGGCGCCCTAATGGGGGCACTCGCCCGTCCATTCCGCCTCAATGGTCACGCGCGACTTCTGCATGAGTTGGCCGGCCATCGATGCCTGGGTCGTGACGGTCGCGGTATAGCGCTGGGGATTCTCGAACACGAATTCTCCCGCTACGTCCATGTTGATCTGCCCGACACACTGGAGATGCCATTTCAGCCGCTGCGGCGTCGACTCGTGCTCGACCTGCTCACAGTTAGAGTTGGTGGTGCGGCTGACGGGACTGAAGGTCTTTTCAAGGTCGGCCACCGCCTCGGCGGTCAGGCAGCGCATGTTTTGCTGCACGGGACCAGCGACGTCATTGATGACCGGCGACTGCCGCACGCTCCAAAGTCCCGCCTGCAGCCCATCGGCCAAAGCATTTGATGAGAGGGCAACCATCGGGCCGGCAGCCATCACTACGGCAACCACGCAACAACCGAGCGACCTAATCACGCCTTGCTCCTATTTTTGCGCCTCTGACAACACATCTGAAGGGTCCCTACCTTCATACCGCCCGGGCTGCCCCAGCCGATCGGCAGGCGTTTCGGATCGTTTCGGCGGGGCGACCTATGAGGACAGACATATCTGGACGCTTTCAACTGGGCCGCTTTCAACCGGGCGGCCCCAGGAGGCGCGGCCGGATCGGCCTTGTCATAATTGTTAACCCTTTGGAATCACGAGGTATTCAACCCTTTGTGAGCGCCCTTGGGAACGCCGCCGGGGGTTCACACGTTCTTATCGAAGCTGCTCGATAACCGTATGAACCTTTTTCTATCCCCCGCGACTAATGAACAGAACCCTGGGGAGGGTGTGATGAACAATGCTTCGCTATTCACTGCCGATCGCATGACGCACCTGAAAATCGTGGTGCTGGCGCTGGCCTGCGCCACGCTGGTGGCCGGGATCAGCATCGCATCCCGGATCACCGACACCGGAACGGCTGGGCGCCTCGTGGCGACCGGGCCGATCGTCAAGGCCGGCAAGCCGATTACCGCTTCCGTCGACGACAAGATCGTCGTGCGCTGACCCTTTCCGTTCTCAACCCCAAACTCAAAGCGCCCCTCGCGGGCGCTTTTTCTTGTCCGGGTCGTGTCCGGCAGGCTACTCGTCGTAGCGGGATTCCGGCGGCGCCGGCTTTCGCGGCGGCGGACCGACCACCGTCACGGGCGTCGCAATTCCCAGGGCACGCAACACCTGCACCGGCCGCAGCGGCGGCGGCACGCGATCCGGGACGAAGCGCCACGCGGCAACCAGCGCCGCCAACGCGACCAGGATCAAGGTCGTCAGCGTAGCAATCATGCGCGACAACCACCGGCTGGGGCGCGCCGCCGCCGCGGGCCTGAGGCGCTCGCTTGGCCGCACGGCAAGCGACGGACTGGGTTTCGCCGCAGGGGGTGGTATCGGCACCGTCAGCGCGGCGGGGGGCGGCACCACCGGCGCGGTCGCTGGCGCTGAAGCCGTGAAGGACGTTGGAAATGCCGCCAGCGGGCCGGACGGAGTTGGTTCCGGCATGTCGTCGAACACACCGCTCGGCGTTGGCTCGTCGTCTGGCGTCTCAGTAACGGTCGCGGGCTTGAGCTCGACGCTTTCGCTGCTCCTGCCGATCCCAATGCTCCTGACAGCTTCGTCGAGCGCCTTGGCGACCTCAATGCTATCGTCCACGCGGGCGAAAGCATCGTTCTCAGCTCTCTCGACTCTCTCTATTCTGTCGGCTCTCTCGACGCTCTCCGCCCTCGTCGCAGCATCGACGCTTTCCGGGGCCTTGGCGGCCTCGACATTCTCGGCGGCATCCGGCACGGGTTCGGCCTCGTTCCTCGCCTCCTCGACAGGCGGCTTTGGCAATTCGATAGACGGTTGCGGCAGGTCGGCGGCAAGCTCCGGTATCTCGATCACCGGCTCCGGCAATTCGACGACGGGTTGCGGCAGTGGTGCGGCAAACGCCGGTGCGGCCCGCGGGACCTTGGCCTCGATACGGTCCCACACGTCACCGTCGGGCTCGACCGGCTCCACCATCAGGTGCAACTCGCTCAGCCGCCGCTCCCAGATGCGAACCTTGGCGGCCAGTTCGTGATCGACCGGCAGCAGCGCCTGCGCCCGGGCGCGTTCGCCGGCGTCCAACGTGCCGAGCACATACTCGGCGGCGAGCGCATCGATGTCGCCGTTTTCGCTCATTGGTTCAGACACTGATCGACTTCAGCGAGACTGCGCCGTAGCGACGTCCGCAACAGATTGATCGGCATATCGAGCTTGCCGGCCAGTTGCTCATGGGTGAACGCACCGTAATAAGCCAGCAGCAGCATGCGCTGACGATCCGGCTCAAGCCGGCCGATGCAGGTGAGCAGCCGCCGCAAATCGTTTGTCATGGCATTGCGCGGGACGATGCCGGGGCCGTCATCGTCATCGGCAATTTCGGGCTCGGCGTCGCCCTCACCGCCGCGCGGCTGGCGTGCCAGATCGATCGCCCGGCTGCGCGCCATCGCCACCATCCAGGCCATCGGCGTCTGGATGGTCGGATCGAACTCGCCGGCACGCCGCCAGACTTGGACGTAAGCGTCCTCCATCACGTCGGCGGCAAGGTCCGGCCGCCGCAGGATGCGCAGCACCACGCCATAAACCTTGGCGCAGGTCCCTGCATAAAGACGCTCGAAGGCTTCCGCGTCGCCCCTGGCAACGGCGGCCAGGAGCCACGTTATTTCAACCGGCGTCGACGACACTACGGACTCAACCACCCCGCCTCCTGGACTCCCATCGAAGGGGTTTATTATCGCAGGGGAATCAGCCCGTCGTCGAGACGCAATTGCGGCCAATCGCCCCGGCGCCGAACGAATATGAGCAGGCCGGCGCGGGTTCCGTTTTAGGCTCCGTTGGCGAGGACGTACCGGAGTGGGCCCAGCTTAGGCCGAGCAGGCGCGGGCGACGGCCAGGAAATGCTCGCTCACCTGGCCCGACGTCACCTCCATGCGGGTCACGCCAGGGCCCTCGTCGACGAACGACAGTACCCAGCCGGCATCAGATGTCAGGCGGACGACACCCGGCTGCTCGGTCTTGCGCAGCTTCCCGGCCTGCCGGCGGGTGAGTTCCGTCAGCGCGCAGGACGCGAGGGTCTGGTAGTTGCCTTCCAGCGGCTCGATATTGGTCGGCCCTTGCGCCAGCATCGACGGCAGGCTGCTGCAACCGGCCGGTGCGAGCATCGCGGCCAATAGCGCGAGACTGGCGATCCTCGGGCGGTGCGGAAGGCGTCCCATGGGTGGAGTGTTACAATAAGCTGGCGGTGCGGCAAAGCGCACCCGCCCGCCAATGTCCGAGGTTCCTTGCGCCGTCCGATCCCGGCCTGCCTCCCAAGATTCGCGCCACGAGGCGTCGCTGTGGCGCGCCAGCCGACGATTAGGCGCGCGCCCAACATTCGGATCCAGCGGCAGCGGATTGCGCTGGATCAAAGACAGAGCGTCAGAACACCGACATCTGAAGATCATAAAATCTGGACGCTTCTCGCGGCCATGCGATGGGCCAGCCTCAAATATCAGCATTCATCGCATGCCCGGCCCAAGCGCGAAGGTGTGTGCGGACATAGCTGTCTTAAGTGCGGGGCGATGCATCACTGAGAGGAAACACCATGACCCCCTTTAAATTGGCAACTCCCATCCTGGCGGCAGCCGCTTTCGCGGCAACGGCCCTCACGTCCCCGATTGCGGCGCAGCCGGCACCGCAAGGGCGGATGGGGCCCGGCGGCCAGATGCCCCCGCAAATGCGCGGTGGCATGATGGGCATGATGAATCACGAAATGATGGGGATGGCGGAGCATATTGAGGGCCGCATTGCCTTCCTCAAGACCGAGTTGAAAATAACGGACGCCCAGATGCCTCAATGGACCGCCTTCGCGGACACGCTGCGCGCAAATGCCAAGCGGATGAGCGAGATGCGAAACTCGATGATGCAAGGCGGAATGATGCAGAATGGCAGGGCAGGCGATGCTTCGATCAGCGCGCTCGATCGACTTGATCGGATGGAAAAGATGACGACCGCCATGACCGAAACGATCAAAGCAACGAAATCTACCCTGACGCCGCTCTATGGAGTCCTGAGCGACGCGCAGAAGAAGGTGGCAGATCAGCTCATCCAGGGGCCAATGGGCATGGACCGCCAGTTCATGCACGGGCCGATGGGCATGCGCCGCATGTAGTCGGCTGGCATTTCAGCGCCGGCCTCTCTCTTGCGCGCGGCGTCATGCGCGGGTAGCACGCTCTTGACGCCGCCTTGAGTTCGCGGCTCCGAAATAGACGGATGCCATGCAGAAGCCGAGGGGGCTGAGGTGCTGCGCCGAGGTCCCGCATGTTCCAGCTGTTGACAGGACGGCACCGACTCGCAGCGACCGGCGAACGCGCCGAAGCAGCCCTTCAGCGACGTGTTCTGGAATTGGAGGCGGATCTCGCCAAGTACAAGTCGCTCGCCGATCGTCGCGCGAACCTCATCAAGGCCCTCGCGTTGGGCATTGCGGTGCTCGTCCTGACGTCAGGCTTGGCCCTGAGCCTCCACTCTGCCCCGGTCAAGCAAATCGCTTCTCATCTGGCGAGAGCTTTCGGAATTGCGCACACCGCCAGTGGCGTCGATGCAGCCGACAACGCCTATCAGCAGGGCAACTACGCGCTCGCGCTGCGGCTCCTGCCGCCGCTCGCTGAAGTCGGCGATCCCAAGGCACAATCCTTGCTGGGGTTGATGTACTACCATGGCTATGGCGTGAAGCGGGACGACTCGCAGGCCGTGAAATGGTTTCGCCGCGCCGCTGACCAGGGTCAGGCGGAGGCACAATTCTATCTCGGCGTCATGTCCGCCGAGGGTCAAGGCGCCCCACAGGATTACGCCGAAGCGGTCAAATGGTACCGGCTCGCTGCCGACCACGGCGAGCCTCGTGCGCAATACAATCTCGGTGTTTCTTATGCCGAGGGCTATGGCGTCGAAGAAGACAATGTCGCCGCGTATATGTGGTTCAACCTCGCCGCCTCGCGATTTCCGCCGTCTGAAGCCGACCGACGCCGGGTGGCGATCAGCAACCGGGATCTGACCGCGAGCCGGATGTCGCGCGAGCAGATCCTCGAAGCGCAGCGGCTATCGAGCAAATGGAAATCGAAATGACGGGCGACCAATCCTCCACCTCACAGATCGGTGAACGCGTGACGATTGCTAATCAGCGCGCCATGCACGCCATTGTGTCTCGCCCGTCCGGGATTTGCCGACTCCCGTGATGGTGTTGCCGTCCACCCGGCCGGTGTAACTGGTGTCGCCGACCGAGAACGTGATTTGATCGCCGGTCATCCTGCCGCCGCTGATCTGCGCCGAGACGTTGCCCACTTTCGCCGTGCCGGACAGCATCTGATACTTCTGCCTCAACGCGAACTCACCGTCCGGCATTTTCCATGTGCCTTGGACCTTCGCGGGAACGATCCAGAAATAGGCGGTGCAAAACCGCTTGCAGTCGTCAGACACGGTGACCCGCTGCTCCGGCGTCCAGTCGCCCATGTCGAACGAATTGGACACCACGCGAACGCCGGGTTTCATGTCCAGTATCTGGGGACGCAGCCGGAGATTGAGATCGGGCAGCAGGAAGAGCGTAACTACGGTGGCGTTGGAGAAGTCGCTTTCGAAGATGTCGGCCTTGAGGAAAGTCGCCTTGCCAGTGACACCTTCCTTGGCCGCATTGCGCTTCGACAATTCGACCATATCGGGATTGTACTCGATGCCGATCGCCTTGGCGCCGCGCTTGGCTGCGGTGATCACCGTGCGACCGTCGCCAGAGCCGAGATCAAAGAGGAAATCGCCAGCCGTGACCTTGGCCATATCGAGCATCTTGTCCACCACGGCCTGGCTCGTCGGGACCCAGACAACGTCTTTGCCTTCCTGACCGACGTCGGGCTGATACTCCGCGACCTGCTCCGCCTGAGCCAAGCTCAACAGCGCGACGAGCGCCAAGCCCGACACCGCAATGCGTGGGACATACCGATACAGCTTCATGTTTGCTCCAATGGATGCGCGGCACGACCTGCCGCAAACGACGGCGGTGTTTGTAGCAAAGCCCGCACGCGGGCGGAACGGGCATGGGGTCAATTTTGGGGGGGCGTCGCACGACGCTGACGACGGCACCCATAAATCGCGAACCGCTTCCGGTGATGTGAGCTACCTCACATTTCGCCGCTGAAGCTCCCGTTACACTCTCCGCATTTCGGACCAACAGGAGGAGCGGGCCGTGGCGAAGCAAAACCTTACGCGCGAACAGACTGATGCCTTCAAAGAGGTGGAAGCCACGCTCACTCGCGCATTCGATGAGGCCCGATCCAAGATGGCCGCCGTCGGATTTCGGAGTGAGGACGACTTCACCTCGTGCACACGCTGTGACTGTGAGGGGTTCATCCACCAGCAGGGTACGTCGCTGATCTGCAAGCGCCCAACGTGCCGACACTCTTTTTTTCGACACAACGTCTGGTGACAACGCCGCAGCAAACGATTCGCTGATTCACATCGAGTGAATCGTGGCGTTCGCGGTTTTCGAGCGAGTTGGATTCCCGCTTGCGCGTTCGCTTGCGCGGAAATGACCCGAGGAGAGAGTTCGCGCGAGACCTTCGCGGACCGGGGAGCTTGCTCTCCCAATATAATGCCTTGCGCAGCTAAGCCCGCGCGTGGCTCCGCATCAGGCCGATGGCGTCGAGTTCGGCCTGCTCGCGCGCCTCCAGCTCGATGCGCTCGCGCGCCTGGTCGCGCTCGTCGAGCAGCTCGACCTTCTTGAGCTCCTCGAAGGCTTCGCCGAGCTGCGCCTGTGCGTCGTCGAGCTGGGCCTTGAGCTCGTCGGCCGAGCGCTTGAGGTTCTCGCGCCGCGTCATCGCAGCCTTGGCGTAGGTCGGATAGGCGAAGTGCGCCGGATCGTGAATGCCGGCGCGGTCCTGCTCGGTCTTGATCTCGCGTTCGAGGTCGCCGGCCATGCGGTCGAACTCCGCAATCATGCCTTCGATCTGCGCGACCCGGCGGCGCTTTTCGTCGACCTGAAACTTCTTCAGGCGAATGAGGGTGTCACGTGATTTCATCGGCTTTTACTCCCCGCCGCCCCAGCCCCCTGGGACTACCTTGTACGCCGAAGCCCCTTTGCCAAAGGCCGCGGTAGCTTGCCGGCATCGACGCCACGCGGTGTCACATGGCACGAGCCGGACTGGGAGTTTGGCCCCACAGTGTTATCATTCGGTTTCCGCGGTACCGAGAATTTCCTTAAGATTTAGATAGGCTTGCCCCGGCGTGGTTGCTTCTTCCTTACCTCGCGGGGCGAGCTTTCGAGCGGCCTTTGGAGCCAGATCGCCTTGTCGGCCTAAGGCCCCGCCCGGCAGCCGCCGAGCCGGATCAGTCCTCCATGTCGGCCTAAGTCGCCATCACTGCCGCCGATCGCGCTCCCGTCCCACCGCCTCGCACGGTATCCGCCATCCTTAGCCCCACTCGATAAGCGCCCGCGCCGACGCATATCGCTTGAATCGGCCCCGCCTCCTCGGCCATCTGCCCCCCAACAGGCCGCAGATCTCCGCGCCGTCGATTTCGTCGATCTGCGCCGCTAGTGCTTTCATGTCACAGCCGGCGCCGGGACCGCATTTCGGCACCGGCTATTAACTTCGTGTTTACCCGCGTCGTTAATCATTGCGTCACTGTTTTGGGGGCGTTCGGGGCGGCTATCGCTGGCCTGGACGGGGGTGTGTGTCTCCTGAATCGGTTACACCTGAGTCCTAAAGCTGAACATGAACCGGCGCTTGGCTAAAAAACCTGTTCTGTGCAATATCTTAGGGCGATTCGTCGGAATTTGCCCAGAAGTGGTTTGCACACGGGAATCAGGATTTGTTAACCACGTGTTGTTAATGTTTCGAACTCAGTTTGTCCCAAAGCGTTTTCGAGGGGCCGCCGCTGCGGCGTGCCGACCTTAAGCCGGTGCGGCGAGGAAGGGGACTGGCATGCGCGTTTTGCTGATCGAGGACGATAGCGCCACCGCTCAATCCATTGAGCTGATGCTGAAGTCCGAAAGCTTCAATGTCTACACCACCGATCTCGGCGAAGAAGGCGTCGACCTCGGCAAGCTCTACGACTACGACATCATCCTTCTCGACCTGAACCTTCCCGACATGTCGGGCTTCGAGGTGCTCCGGTCGCTGCGGGTGTCGAAGGTCAAGACGCCGATCCTGATCCTCACCGGCTTGGGCGGCATCGAGGACAAGGTCCGGGGCCTGGGCTTCGGCGCCGACGACTACATGACCAAGCCGTTCCACAAGGACGAGCTGGTGGCGCGCATCCACGCCATCGTGCGCCGCTCCAAGGGGCACGCGCAGTCGGTCATCAACACCGGCGATCTCTGCGTCAATCTCGACACCAAGACCGTCGAGGTCAACGGCGCCCGCGTGCACCTGACCGGGAAGGAGTACCAGATGCTGGAGCTCCTCTCGCTGCGCAAGGGCACCACGCTGACCAAGGAGATGTTCTTGAACCATCTCTATGGCGGTATGGACGAGCCGGAGCTGAAGATCATCGACGTGTTCATCTGCAAGCTGCGCAAGAAGCTGGCGAATGCGTCTGACGGCAAGAACTACATCGAGACGGTGTGGGGCCGTGGCTACGTGCTGCGCGAGCCGCACGAGGACGAGGCCCGCATTCCGGCCTAGCTCTCTGCTGTCCTTGCCGGGCTTAGCCCGTCGAAGACGGGCGTAAACGCCCTGGTGACCCGGCAATCCATTGAAACAAAACCCCGTCAGAAATGGCGGGGTTTTTGTTTGAGCACCGGCTTGCCGGGAAGCAATCGCTGTACGCTAATCGCTCACCACCTAAGCATGCGCTGCGCCATCGCGGCGCCAAGCAGGCTGACGGCGACAATGGCGATCGGGTACCACACCGCGACGAACAACGGCGAGTCATCCGTGCATTGCAGCGCGTAGAGCGCCGCCGCGAGACCGGCGGCAACAAGTCCTGCCACCGCACCGGTCATCGTCGGCCGTGTCGGCGCGCCTTGCCGAAGGGCGTAAAGGATCGCGGCCAGCAACGGCAGCGACAGCAGTGGAATCGCGGTGAGGCAGACCAGCGAATTGCTGCCGACCAGCTTGGCCTGCCATTGCGGACCGACCAGCATCAGCTCGATCACGGCCGCGCCTGCAAGCATGGCGGGCACGATCAGGAGCATGCGTGATGCCGTGGCAACGTCAATTCCTGGCCGCGCGAGCCGCAGCACGAGGGCGCCGGCCACTCCCGCCAGCAACAACATCTCGACAATCTTCAAATCGAAACGCGGCGTCGCAGCCGCCGCGGCGATGTCGGCCCGCGGACCGAGCGTGATCCAAAACAAGAACGCGGACGCGGCAAACCCGACCGCCACCGCAATCGCCAGGCTGCGTTCGAGCGAGCGCGGCGCGCCCCGCACGTCTGCCGTCAAGGCGTGAATCAGTTCATCGGTTTGCATCGGCATCGTCTTTCGATCCCGCATTGCGGGCCAACCCGTTGAGCGCACGATGCAGCGCGACGCGTACGGCGCCGGGCGTCATGTCGAGGCGTTCCGCCGCCTCGCCGATCGAACGACCTTCTAACGCGACCGCGCGGACAACCGAGCGCTGACCCGCCGACAGCCGCTCGATGTGCCGGTCCATGTCGCGTTCCGAAATTGCCGGCTCCGCGGTCTCCGCCGGCAGCGTCTCGCAAAAATCATCGATCGGCACATGACCACGGCTGCCGCGGCGGCGCAGCGCGTCGATCAACTTGTACTGCGCAATCGCGCGCAACCACGGACCGGCCGGCCGCGCGGCATCCCAGGTGTGGCGCTTGACGTGAATCGCGATCAGAATTTCCTGCACCACGTCCTCCGCATCCGCCACCGCCCGGCCCGCGCGCACCAACCCGCGCCGGACTACTGGTCGCAGCGCGGCAGCAACGTCACGCAGCAGCCGCTCGTATGCGGCGCCGTCGCCGGCGTTCGCCGCCCGCAGCCACTCCGTCCACCGCTGCTCGCGTTCGTTCACGCGCGTTCCGTCCTCAGTTTCGTGGTCATGAATGCCATTGTTACCTTCATCCACGGAAATCACGGGGTTGTGACCGACCTGCCGCCGCGACGCTGTAATAGCGCGGGTGCTCCTTCCGAAGAACGATCTGCGAGACCGGAACACCCGGATCGCCGCTGCCTGGTCCAACAGACAGTGCACCGATCTGACAGGAGGATGTGACCGATGCCAAAGACGTCCCTGACCGCCGCGGCCTTCGCCGGTTCGCTGGCGACCGCTTTCGCCATGATCGCCACCTCGGCCTCTGCCGGCCCGGCGCCCGCACAGCCGAACGCCGACAAATGTTACGGCGTCGCGATGGCCGGCAAGAACGACTGCGCCGCCGGCGCCGGCACCACCTGTGCCGGCACGTCCAAGGCCGACTACCAGGGCAACGCCTGGAAGTACGTCCCCAAGGGCACCTGCGTCAGCATGAAGACGCCGAAGGGCTCGGGCTCGCTCACGCCGATCAAGTCGTGAGATGGCGGCGAGGCGCGCGCCTTCGCGTGCCTCGCCCCTCCGTCCTGGACAGACGACGAGGCCGACGATGAGCGAACTGCCGCAACTGCCGAAATGCGCGGGCGTAGGTTTCAAGCCGCAACACTTCGATGCCATTCAGGCCGGAGACCCGCCGATCGGCTTTGTCGAGATTCACGCCGAAAACTACCTGGGCGCCGGCGGCGCCCCGCACGCGCAGTTGCGCATGCTGTGCAAGCGATTTGCGCTGTCGATTCACGGCGTCGGCCTGTCGATCGGTTCGGCGCAACCCCTCGACCGCGAACACCTCTCCCGCATCAAGGCGCTCTGCGAACGCTATCAACCGGCGAGCTTTTCCGAACATCTCGCCTGGTCGACTCACGGCGACAGCTTTCTCAACGACCTGCTGCCGCTGCCCTATACGGCCGAAACGCTCGATCATGTCGTCGCGCACGTCGACGAGGTGCAGACAACCTTGCGGCGGCAGATACTGCTCGAAAATTCTTCGACTTATGTTGTGTTCGCGCAAAGCACGATCCCCGAACCCGACTTTCTCGCCGAAGTGTCGCGGCGTACCGGCTGCGGCCTGCTGCTCGACGTCAACAACGTCTTCGTGTCCGCACGCAATCACGCCACCAACCCGCATGCTTATCTGAAATCGTTTCCGCTGAGCCGCGTCCAGGAGATCCATCTCGGCGGGCATGACGAGCAGACTGACGATGCTGGCGCACCGCTCTTGATCGATGCGCACGGCTCGCCGGTCGCCGACCCGGTCTGGGCGCTCTACGAAAGCGTGATTGCGCGCACCGGACCGCTGCCGACGCTGATCGAGTGGGACAATGACGTGCCGGATTGGCCAGTTCTCGCGTCCGAGGCTAGCGCAGCCGCCGCAATTCTGCGACGCGCCGCGCGCGACCTCGCGGCATGAGGCACCGCATGCTTGCCGCCCTTCAGAGCGAATTCGCCGCTGCCGTGCTCGATCCGGATCGCGCGACGCCGAACGCAGTCACGTCGCACACTTCGCGCACACCGCAGAAGCGGTTTGCGGTCTATCGCAACAATGTCGTCGTCGGTCTCGTCGAAGCGTTGCGGGCGCGCTTTCCTGCGACGGAACGGATCGTCGGTGCGGAATTCTTCGCCGCCATGGCACACATGTTCGTCATCGCGCAGCCACCGCGCTCGCCCGTACTGATGCAATATGGCGATGAGTTTCCATCCTTCGTCGAAACCTTCGAGCCGGCCCGCGAGCTTGCCTATCTGTCCGACGTGGTGCGGCTGGAGGCGGCGCGTACCCGGGCTTATCACGCAGCGGATGCCGAGCCGATCGATGCGTCACGGATCGAGGCGATCAACCCCGAGGATCTGCTGAATGCTCGAGTCGCCCTTCATCCGTCGGCGCAGATTGTGCGATCCCGCCATCCGATCGTAACAATCTGGGCCATGAACAGCGGAGAGATTGAACCCGCACCCGTTGACGAAAGCCGCGCCGAAGACGCGCTCGTGGTCCGCCCGCATCTCACGGTGTTTGTGCGCCAGTTGCCCGCCGGCGGCGCGGTCTTGCTGAACTCATTCGTCGCGGGCGCCACGTTCGGCGAGGCCATAGAACGAGCGGCGGCGGATCACGTCGCGTTCGATCTGCCGACCAGCCTTGCGGCACTGATCGGTTCCGGCGCTCTCGCAGATATCCTGCCTTCCGATACGGACAAGGGGTGACCACGATGTCCGACATTTCTGTTTCCGCCACCGCACAACCACTCGCCCGGCCGATCCAACAACTGATCGCAGGATTGAGTTCGATCCCGTATTGGCTCCTCGCATTGCTGACGCGGATTTCGATCGCCGCCGTATTTTGGCGATCAGGACAAACCAAAGTCGACGGCTGGCACCTGTCCGACTCCGCGATCGACTTGTTTCGCTACGAATACAAGCTGCCGTTGATCGATCCGGTCGCGGCCGCCTATCTCGCGGCGTTCGCCGAGCACTTGTTCCCGATGCTGCTGGTGATCGGATTTGCGACACGCTTGGCCGCGCTGGCGCTGCTGTTCATGACCATCATCATCGAGGTGTTCGTTTATCCAGATGCGTGGCCGACACATGGAACATGGGCGGCCTGCTTCCTTCTGCTCATGATGCGTGGAGCCGGGCCCCTTTCGCTCGACCACTTGGTCGCGCGTCGCTTCCGCTAGTGGTCCAATTCTAACATTCGCGTCCATTGCCTCGGCGAATGGTCGCCGGTGCGAGTTTGCCAAACAGACAAAAGTATTTCCGCAGAAGCGTCTGATTACGCGCGGGCACTTGCGGATGGCTCAATCGGGATAGCCGCTGCAGGCACGCGAAGAATCGGTGCAGGCGCGATTGACCGGCACGACACCGGCCCTAAAGTGCACAACATTACTTGCCGCCCTCCCCGCCCACGCACGGAAAGCCCATGGCGACTCCAGCAATCCCCAAGCTGCCGGCCGGCGGCGCTGAGATTCCGGCGATCGGCTTCGGCACGTCGTCGCTCGGCAACTGCGGCGAGATCGTCGGCACCGCGCTCAAGCTGGGCTACCGCCATCTCGACACCGCATGGAAGTACGGAACCGAGCGCGGGGTCGGAGAAGGCATGCGCGCGTCCGGCGTGCCGCGCGACGAAATCTTCCTCTGCACCAAGGTCTCGCACGAATACCTGCGCGCCGACGATTTTGCCCGCTCGGTTGATGAAAGCCTGTCCAATCTCGGCGTCGACTATGTCGACCTGCTGTTGGTGCATTGGCCGAATGCCGAAATTCCGCTGCCGGAAACGATGGGCGCGCTCGCCAAGGCGAAGCAGCGCGGCCTCACGCGGCAGATCGGCGTGGCGAATTTCAACATCGCGCTGCTCGACCAGGCCATCAGTCTGTGCCCAGAGCCGCTAGTGAACCTGCAGGCCGAGTACCATCCGTATCTCGATCAGTCGAAATTACTGGCCGCCTGCCGCCAGCGCGGGATCGTGCTGACCGCCTATTGCCCGCTGGGCCGTGGCCGTATCATCGGCGACGCGCTGCTTGAGGAAATCGCGAAACGCAAAGGGCGGTCGCTTGCGCAGGTTGCGCTGCGCTGGCTGATTCAGCAAGGCAACGTCATTCCGATTCCGCGCTCGTCGAATCCCACGCGCATGCGCGAGAACCTTGATGTCTTCGACTTTGCCTTGACCGACGACGAGATGCGACAGATCGCAACCCTCAAGCGTACGAACGGCCGAGTTGCCAACCCGGCCGGCAGGGCACCGGCATGGGACTGACCGTGGGTGCGGCGTGATGGATACGGCGTGATGCCGGCGCTCAGCGCGCACCGGCGACGATCCGCAGCGACGGTGGCGGCCTGACGGCCGCCGCGCTCGGCGTATAGAGCCCACGGCGTCCGGGAGTCGGCTTGAAGCTTTCGGTTAGTCCCACCACGGTCTCGGCCGCACCGAGCGCGAGGTAGCCGTTGCGATCGATCACTCGCGCGATCCGCTCGAGCACGCTCGTCTTTGTCACCTGATCGAAATAAATCAGCACGTTCCGGCAAAAAACGACATCGAAGGTCCCGAGATTCGAGAAATCCCTCAACAGATTGAGCGGCCGATACTGGACCATCGCTCGAATATCGGGCGCGATCTGCCAGGTGTCCCCGATCTGACTGAAATACTTGATCAGCAATGCGATCGGCAGGCCGCGCTGCACTTCGAATTGGCTGTAGATTCCCGATCTGGCCTTGTCCAGAACGTCATGCGACAGATCGGTGGCGAGGATGTCGATACGCCAGCCCGCGATGCAGTCGGCCATTTCCTTGAGGCACATGGCGAGCGAATAAGGCTCCTGACCTGTCGAGGCCGCGGCGCACCAGATCCGGATGCGGCGCGAGGCTGCGCGGGCCGCAAGTAGCTCCGGCATGATGGCGTTGCGAAAATGCTCGAATGGCAGCTTGTCACGGAAGAAGGACGATTCGTTGGTCGTCATCGCCTCGACAACCGTGACGGCGAGCGCTTCGGCCTTCGCGCCCCTGTTTAGTTCCTGCACGAGTTCGGTGAGACCGGCAATGCCAGCCCGGCGCGCGACCGGCAACAGCCGGCTCTCGACCAAGTACTGCTTGTCGGCGGAC
Organism: uncultured Alphaproteobacteria bacterium; assembly: GCA_963756715.1. Lineage (GTDB taxonomy): Bacteria > Pseudomonadota > Alphaproteobacteria > Rhizobiales > Xanthobacteraceae > VAZQ01. Next base: position 9,473 of record CAVWOV010000013.1, on the reverse strand, counting down.
AGAACGAGGCCGGAGCGCTCCCGCAACATCTGGCGCAGATAGTCGTATTCGGATCGGCGTCACGACCGGCCTCTAGACAACAAACGGACAATCCTGGGTGCGATCTGATCGAGAGGAAGAATTGCCGAGCACAATCCAGCGTTCGCCACCGAACCGGGCATGCCCCAGACCACGCTGGTTGCTTCGTCCTGCGCAATGATGCCGCCACCGGCCGCCACGATTTCGGCGGCGCCACGCGTACCATCGGACCCCATGCCGGTCAGAACGAGCGCCAGACACGCTCCGCCCCAAACCTCCGCCGCCGAGGAAAACAGCGCATCCACCGCCGGCTTGCAGAAATTGACCGGCGGGCCGTCGTCGAGCACGATTTGCCCGCCGATGTCGCGGCGAACAACCCGCATGTGCCGGCCGCCGGGGGCGACATAGACGTGACCGGCGCAGACCGGTTCACCGTGCTGCGCCTCCGCAACCGGCCGTCCACTGATCCGGGCCAGACGCTCCGCGAAGATGGTCGTGAAGGTCGGTGGCATGTGCTGGGTAATCAGCACGGGTACGCCGTCCATCACCGCGCCGATACCGCTAATCACGGCGTCGACGGCCTGTGGGCCGCCGGTCGACGAACCGATCAACAAAACACGCGGGACCGTGGCCGGAAACGGCCGCAACCTGCGCGACCCGGCGTGGTGGCCATCCGTCATCAGGTCGGGAACGAGACTGGGAATGGTCTCGACAATGCGATCACGGACGGGAGCAGCGCCCGCGTGCGTTCTCGGCACTTCAAGGCGCGTGTTGAATAAGCCGGCCTTCCGGCGCTTGCGGAACCCGAGCACACGGATCTTGTCGATCAACTCGCGGCGGAACGCCGGAGAGGTGCTGAACTCGCGGTTGGTTTGCGGCTTCGGAATATAGTCGGTGGCGCCCAGCACCAGCGCACGCAGGCTAAGCTCGGCGTTGCGGCGGGTGAGCGTCGAAGACATCAGGACAACAAGGTCGCGCTGCTTATCAAGAAGGCGCGGTAACGCAGTAATCCCGTCGGTCTCGGGCATATCGACGTCAAGGACGACGACATCCGGCGCCGCTCGCTCGACTTGCTCGATCGCCTCGCGGCCGCCGCGCAACGAGGCGACGATTCGCATGTCCGGCTCGGCCTCGACCCAGCGCGCAACCATGGCACGGACGACGATGGCGTCGTCGACCACCATCACGCGGAGGGGTTCCGGCGCGTGCGCAGTGCTCGAAGATGACGGGACGGCTATGACACCCATTGCGGAGGCGCACTCCTGTTGCGCTACGTCGGCAGCGACCGAACGCCGTCAGAGCAATCCGACTTCCTGGAACTTCGCTTCGACGATCTCCCGGTCGAACGGTTTCATGATGTACTCGTTGGCGCCCGCGTGCAGCGCGCGAGCGATATGAGCGACATCATTTTCGGTCGTGCAGAACACGACTTTGGGGCGGTCGCCGTCCGGCAGCCGGCGCAGCATGCGCAGGAACTCGTAACCATCCATTCTCGGCATGTTCCAATCGAGCAGGACGGCGTCCGGCATCTTGTCGCGGCAGGCTTCAAGCGCCTCCTGTCCGTCCGCGGCCTCGGCGATCTGAAAATCGAGACCTTCAAGAATGCGCCGCGCCACTTTGCGGATGACGCTCGAGTCATCGACGATCAAACAAGTCTTCATCACATCCTCCCTTGCTCCGCGGTTGAACCCGCTAGGCGTCATCACTCCCTAGTGTGGCGGTTCAGAAGTCCGCATCATTCTTGCCACGAGTCCGAAATGCGGACTTCTGAACCAAAGCCACATTAGATCAATAAGTTGCTAGTGTCCTTCGATTCCGAAGTTCGCAAACGACAGTGCCGCAGAATGATGCGAACTTCGGAATCGGGACACTAGTCCAGCGCATCTCATGCGGCCTGCGCGCTTGTCGGGATTTCGAGCACGCGGTCCACGTCGAGAACCACCAGAAGCCTTCCCTCAAGCCGATGGACGCCGGCTGACACGCGCGCTAGTCGTGCATCAAGATTGACCGGAATGCTCTCCCGACTCGCGGCTGTAAGATTCAAGACCTCTCCGATCTCATCGATCAGCAAGCCATAGGATTCGCCACGGTATTCGACGCCGACCGCCATGGGCTTGCGCCGATTGCCCGCCGTCAGATCGAGCCGACGGCGCATGTCAATCATGGTTACGACGCGGCCGCGCAGGTTGAGCAGACCCGTAATCTCCGGTGCGGCCAACGGTACAGCCGTCATTCGCGCGGGAACGAATACGTCCTGCACCCGCGAGATCGGCAATCCGAACAGTTGATCGCCGACCGTCGCGGTGACGTAATCGGCGGAGTCTTCGGTGATCGTGGTCATCGCCATTCCCTCACGCCGCGCGGACGATGTCGGCGGTCTGCTCCTTGAGCGCCGCGATCAAGCCCTGACGATCGAACTTGGCCACACAATTGTGCAGGCCGACGCGTTTGCCCCGCTCGATCGCCTCTAGTGAGACTATGGTCGACAGACCTATGACCGGGACATCGGCGGAACCGGGATTGGCGCGCACGGCGGCCGCCAGTTCGAACCCATCCATGCCGGGCATCTCGATGTCGGTGATCACGACGTCGAAACGCCGGCCGCTTCGCAAGAGCGCCAACGCATCCTGTGCGGAGGCCACCGGCGTGACCGCAAATCCCGCGGCCTTGAGCACCGGTGCAAGCATGTTGCGGAAGAACGCCGCATCATCGATCAGCAGTACGCGACGCGCCGGTCCAGCGTCGCAGCCGAGCCAGTCTTCGAAGGCCATCGGCAGGAAGTATGCGAGGTCGATGATTTCGGTCGCCTGACCCTCGATGACCGACGTACCGATGATGCCGGGCTGCGCGCTCGCCAACTCGATCTCAAATTGTCCCTCGATGATATCGACGATCTCGTCCACAAATAGAGCCATCGACCGCCCCTGGTGGGAAAACACCAGAAGCGGCTGATTGCCGCTGGTCCTGATCCGCACTTCCCCGTTGACCGGAATGAGCGGCATGAGCTGGCCACGATATTGTACCATTGGATGGCCGCTCGACATCTCGATCCTGCCGGCGTCGATCATTTCAAGCCGGGTGACGAGCGATAGCGGCACGGCCTTGGGGTTTGGCGATCCAGCCCGGAACACCAGCATCGATTCGAGTGCAGCGTCTTCTTTTGGCGGGCTCGCATTCTTCGCCTCCTCGGCAGCCCGCAGCGGCGCTTCGGCCATTCCAATCCCCCGCGCTACCCCATTAGGGTCGATGATCAAGATGACCGAGCCGTCGCCCAGAATGGTATTGCCGGAGAACATGTGGATATCGCGAAGCTTGCTCGACATCGGCTTCACCACGATCTCCTCGGTATGAAAGACAGAGCCGACCAGAATGCCGAAGGTTTCGCTGCCGGCCTGCATCACAACGATGAAGCTGCTCTCCGCTTCGTGCGATTCTTCTTTGCCGAGCCCAAGCAGCACCTTGAGGTCGACGAGCGGCAGGAGCTTGTTGCGGAGCCGCAGGACCGGTGCATCCTTGATGCGTTCGATGCGATGCTCCGAATCGCTGCGCGCGCGCACGAGTTCGAGCACGGCGAGTTGCGGGATCGCAAAACGATCGCCGGCAACCTCTACGATGAGCGCTGGGACGATGGCGAGCGTGAGCGGAATCTTGATGAGAAAACGCGCTCCGCTGCCGCGGCCCGATTTCACATCGATCGTACCACCGATCTGGTCAATGTTGGCGCGCACCACGTCCATGCCGATGCCGCGGCCGGAAACGCTCGTGACGCTTTCGGCCGTCGAGAAACCGGGCATGAAAATGAATTTCTGGATTTGCGCCTCGGACATCTTCTCGATTTCGTCTGGCGATGCGAGGCCCGTAGCGATGACTTTGGCTTTGATTCGCTCGATGTCGAGGCCCCGTCCGTCATCGGCGACTTCGATGATGATGTAGCCGCCCTCCTGACGGGCGGAGAGCCGGATCATGCCGCGTTCCGGTTTGCCGGCGAGACGCCGCTCGGCCGCCGTTTCCAGGCCATGGTCCGCGGAATTCCGGACCATGTGCGTCAGCGGATCCTTGATGAAATCCAGCACTTGGCGGTCAAGCTCGGTTTCGGCCCCGATCATTGCAAAATCAATTGGCTTGCCGAGTTCGGCCGAAAGGTCCCGCACAATCCGCGGCAGCTTCTGCCAGGCGTTGCCAATCGGCTGCATGCGCGTCTTCAGGACGCTTTCCTGCAATTCGGCGGTCACGCTGGCGAGCCGTTGCAACGGGCGTTTGAATTCGGAATCGTCGTGACGGCTCCCGATCTCGACAAGCTGATTGCGGGTGAGCACCAGTTCCGAAACCATCGTCATCAACCGCTCGAGCGTGTCGACCTGCACACGAATCGATTGACTGGCGACCTTGCTGTGCGGCCGCTCCTCATCGGGGCTATCCGATTGCTCGCCCGAATTTTGCTGCGGGCGCTTGCCGGCTGGAGCGTTGTGGGGGGAGGAGGCGGGCGCCTCCGGTTTGGCCGTGATTTCGTCGGGTCCAGGAGCCGCGCGAATCGAGCGTTCAAGGTCGTCCAGGCTGCCCGCGCCCGCAAAGTCTCTGCCTTCCGCCGTCGGCCGGCCGGCGTCAGCCGACATGCGCTCAAGCCGCTCGATCAGATCCCGATCGCTACCCGGCACCTCCGCCCGATTTCGTTCCAATTCCTCCAGCACCAGCTTGATGCGGTCGATGGTCGCAAGAATGAGCGTCACGGCCTCGCTGGTGACCGGTGCCCCGTCGCGGAAATTGCCCATCAACGCTTCGGCGGCATGCGTAAGCGCCTCGAGCCGCGGCAACCCGAGGAAGCCGCAGGTCCCCTTGATGGTGTGAACGAGGCGAAAGATGTTTGCCGAGGATACTGGCGTTGTTCGGATCCTGCTCAAATCGAACCAGTTCAACATCGACAACATCAAGGCTTTCGCTCGTCTCCGTGAGAAATTCGCGTAGCAGATCGTCCATGAAGACTTGGCCTTCGACGCAGCATGCGACTTACCGGTTTGGCCCTCGTGGAGCGCCAAATCGGCTTTGTCACAAGCAAGGTAGTGTGTTGGTAAACGGTTTAATTTTGGTTGCAGTTTGCGAACTTTGCCGCAGACCTTAATGGCCCGTTAGCGGGCAAACGCGGCTTTCGGGGCATGGTCCGCCCAGGAGGCTAATTGACCTCAAACAGCGCACGCTCACGGTGCAAGACCAGGAACTGGATCAATAATTTGCTGGTGCCGTTCGCAAATGACAGTGCCCCTGCAAACCTCCGAACCGGGACACTGGCAGTCCTTTGATTCGCAAAATGCCCCGAAGCGGGATGCAAATGTTAGAATCGGACCGCTAACGGGTTGCCACGACGATAATACCGTCACCAGACGCGGTCAGTTCGACGGTGAGTCCACAGGCCCGCGCGAGCAAACCGGTGTAGAAGGGCTGGATCGCGTGCGCATCCACCGACCCGCTTTCCGACGTTCCGGCGAGCAGGTTGGGAATAGCCTGCGGAATGCGCGCATTGATGCCTGTGCAGGAGATGCGAAATCCCATCGCCTCCCCGTCCCCCACGGGGTCGATGATCATCGTGCCGCCGCGCGGGATCGTCTGTCCGGCGATGATCAGCATGTTGAGCAGAAGCTTGACGCGATTCTTCGGCAACAGCACCCGCGGCAGGTTCCAGGACAGCTTTGTCTTGTCGTCCTCCATGAAGGCGCGCGCCATGCTCTGGGCGTCACCCAGATCGATTTGCGCGGTGGACGAGCCGGCAGCACCAAAGGCGAGCCGGCAGAACTGCAGCCGGGCGGAAGCGGTCCTGGCGCTTTTCTTGATGAGATCGAGCGCGAAGGTCTTGGTTTCCTCGTCGCTCTGCTTCTCCTCCAGGACTTCCAAGCCGTTGACGATAGCACCGGTCGGGCTGATCAGGTCGTGGCAGACGCGGGAGCAGAGCAACGCGGCGAGATCGAGCGCATCAAGGGCAACGGCTGCAGACATAAAGAGTCTCCGGTGGGCGGGCCTCAAATACGCAAACTATGGTGCTGGGTGCGACTCAGCGGCTGGCGTCGCGGTGCGGGTGTGATACACCGCGCCCGCTCGGCCTGCCAAGGCTAGAGATTGCCAGGCGGGTCGCTGGACCGACCGGGCGGAAGGATTCGAACTGATCATGGGCGACGGCCACCTCGGAACCCGGGCAGATCGGCTCCTCGACGATCTCACCACCATCGTTTCGGAAGCCGCTGCGGCCATCCTGGCCGCTCGGGCCTGTCCGCTTGATCCGCGCGCCAAGTCGGACCATTCTCCTGTAACCGCAGCCGATGAGGCGGCCGAGGCCGTGATCCTTGATGGTCTCGCCCGCGTCCTCCCGGGCATCCCGGTGGTTTCGGAGGAGGCTGCGGGGCGCACGCCACCGGCCTATCTGGGCGATCAGTTCATCCTGGTCGATCCGCTCGACGGCACCCGTGAACTGCTGGCCGGCCGCGACGAATTCACCGTCAATGTTGCGATTGTCAGCGGCGGCCGCCCCGTCCTTGGCATTGTCGCGGCGCCCGCGCTTGGCCTGGTCTGGCGAGGCCAGATCGGGCGGGCCGAACGCCTGCGTCTTGCACCCGGTACGCACGCGGATACGGCCTACGAACAGATCGAAATCCGGACGCGCCCCTGGCCGGCCACCGGTCTCATTGCGGCGGCCAGCCGCTCTCACCTGGACGGAGAAACCCAGGCATTTCTAGCCCGGCTGCCGGTGACCGAAACCTTGAACTGCGGATCGGCCGTCAAATTCTGTCAGGTGGCCGAGGGCGCAGCCGACATCTATCCGCGTTTCGGGACGACCTGCGAATGGGACGTAGCGGCTGGCCATGCCGTTCTGGCGGCCGCCGGCGGCAGCGTCACGACACCGGAGGGAACGCCGTTACCTTATGGACGGATCGCCGAACGCTTTAGGGTTCCAGGGTTTATCGCCTGGGGCGACCCGTCGGCAGCGGGGAGATTTTAGGGCCGGCGGCCCGTCTGCCTTCGGTGTGAGCTGGTCTACCACCAAGGGCCATTGCGGTGGCGGCGACGCTGAAAGCGCCGGTGCGGCGAGGCGCAGCGAGGAAAACTTTCGCTGGCGCCGTGGTCCGGTCATACTATTGCCAACCATGCGGCGATTTAGTTGCGGTTTAGCCGCAAAGGTACCGTATCTGGGTGTGCGGGTTAGGCTGGGTGACCCTTCGATTCCCATGGAGCATTTGATGCGCGCCGTCTCGCGGACAGTCGCTCTTGCTGTTGTTGTTGCTGTTGTTGGCTGGGGGGCGTCATCGATCGCCCAGCAACCGCCACCGCCGCAACCGCAGCAGCAACCACAACAGCAGCAGCCCGGCGCTGAGCATTATTCATCGAACGAAATCATCGACACCGGCCATCGCTTCTTCGGCACGGTCGCGCGCGGGCTTGCCCAGATCGTCGAGAAAGCCGGGAGCCAGTGGGGGCTTCCCAACGGCTATGTGCTCGGCCAGGAAGCCGGCGGCGCCTTCGTGGCGGGACTGCGCTACGGCGAGGGCGTGCTCTATACCAAGAACGCCGGCGACCTACGGGTGTACTGGCAGGGGCCATCGCTCGGCTTTGACGTCGGCGGCGAAGGCGCGCGCACGATGATGCTGGTCTACAGCCTTCCGACCACGGAGGCGATCTACCAGCGCTTCGTCGGCATCGACGGCTCGGCCTATTTCGTCGGCGGGCTCGGCATGACCGCACTGACGGCCAACAACATGGTGGTGGTGCCGATCCGCTCGGGCGTCGGCTTCCGTCTCGGCGCCAATGTCGGCTATCTCAAGTTCACCCCGTCGGCGACCTGGAACCCGTTCTGAGTTCGCCGACTTCGGCCATTGAACAATGAATTCGGCGGCGAATTCGGCGCCCCTCGGTGGTTTTTCGATGCGAATTCGGGCATCGCACGGAAAGTGCCGCAATTTCCGTTGATTGAGGCGCCTCCCCCCCGCCGGTTTAGGTTAACGGGTGGCCGTGCTGGTAGCGCAAAGGCGGCCGTGGCATTGTGTCAATTGTGGTAAAGGGCGCTGAGGCGCGGAGGCGGAATCCATGGTCGAACCGATCATGTTTGTGGGGATCGGGTTCCTGGTCGCGGGCCTGCTCGTCATCGGCGTCCTGCCGCTGGTGCACGCACGTGCAGTACGGCTGACCATGCGGCGGCTGGAGGCATTGAACCCGCTGTCGATGGCGGAAATCCAGGCCGACAAGGATCAGTTGCGCGCCGAGTTTGCGATGTCGACGCGGCGCCTTGAGATGAGCGTCGAGCAGCTCAAGGCCAAGACCACCAACCAGCTCACCGAGATCGGCAAGAAGAGCGAAGCCATTGCCCGCCTCAAGCTCGAACTTGGCGAAAGGAACGCGCAACTGATGGCGCTCGAGGCGAAGGAACGGCAGCTCGACAACGACGTGCAGAATTCCCAGTCCGAGCTTTCCTCCAGGATCAACGCGCTCAGCGAAACCGAACGCGCGCTTGCCGAAGCGCAAGCGAAGCTCTCTGACGTCACTGCGGTGTTCAACGAGCATGCGCAGACCGCCGACAGCCAGCGCATCGACCTCGTCACCATGCGGGCGCACACCGAGGTGCTCAATGGCCAGATCGAGAGCTACGAAAAAGAGGCCAAGGAGCTGCAGGAGCGCCTGGCGCGCAAGTCCGCCGAGGCCGACGCCGCCAGCCAGCAACTCGTCGAAGAGCAGGCCCGGGCGGAAAGTTACGCCACCCGTATCGGCGATCTCGACCGCCAGTTGATCGCGCAGACCACCGAAGCGGAGATCCTCGGCCGGCGCGTCCAGGAACTGACCGCGCGGCTTGACGAGCAGGGCCGGTTTCTCGCCGACAACGAATTCGCCTCCGACCGCCTGCGCAACCAAGCAACCACCGCGCAGAAGACCGAAGCCGAGGTGCGTGCTGCGCTTGCCCAGAGCGAAAACCGCCACCGCCTCGCCACCGAGGGCCTGCGCGCCGAGAAAGCGCAAGTCGAGGACGAGTTGCGCAAATCCGAAGAGGAGCGCGCCAAGCTGCAGCGCGAGATCGCCGGCATGAAGCGGGAGGCCGAGAACGGCTGGGCGAGCGAGCGCATGGAAAACGCCGTATTGCGCGAGCGCATCAACGACGTTGCCGCCGAGGTGGCGCGCCTGACCGCGACGCTGGAGGGGCCCGACTCGCCGATCGACGCGATCGTCAACAACGATGCCAAGGTTGGCGCCCCCACGAACGGCAGCGGCGAAAAGGCCGTCCCGTCGATTGCGCCGAATGGTGGCGACGCGAAGGGTTCGCTCGCCGACCGAATCCGTGCCCTGCAAACCCGGGCCTCCGCCCGCGTCCAGCAGGCGAACTGAGCGACGGCGGGCGGATGACTGGCCGCATGCGCTTGACTTGAGGCTCCGCTGCCTTAAACCCTCTGTCCATTCCCGGGCGCTTAGCTCAGCGGGAGAGCGTTCCC
>CAVWOV010000012.1:0-15858 GCA_963756715.1 uncultured Alphaproteobacteria bacterium | reverse complement strand
AGAGTGTCGATCGTTACGAAGGTTGGTATAAATGGCCGGGCTTGTTCCGGCCATTTTGTTTGGCGGTGCCGCTGCGCTCAGGACGGTTCTGCGACCTGCGGCACGATGGCCGCCGGCCGGCTGCGGCTCCTCAGGAAGTCGGCGATCACCACCACAGCCGCCACACCGAGTCCGATCCAATCCATCATACCGGCGCCCGGGAAGGCGTTGGGCGGAATGAGTATTGCCAGCGCGGCGGCGCCGTAGACCAGCCGCAATGGCGTTGGTAACGGACCGAAGCCGTAGCCGACGATCGCGGCGGTGCCGACGTAGATGCCGAGCAGGTTGCGCGCCAGGTTCCAGAAGATCGACGACAGGCTACCGTCCGCCAATAGTGCCGGCTCCAGCACGAACAGGAACGGAATGAAGAACGTGCTCCAGCCGACCACGACCGCCGTCCATCCGGTCGTCCAGCCCGACACCCGCGCGATGTTGGCCGCTGCGTAGGCGGCGATGGCGACGGGCGGGGTGATCATCGACAACATGCCGAAATACATCACATACATGTGCGCCGCCATCGGCGTGACGCCGAGTTTGACCAGCGAGGGCGCGAGCAATGTCGCGGTCAGCACGTAGACGCTGATCGTCGGCATGCCCATACCGAGGATGATGCTGATGACGGCCGTCAGCAGCAGTAGAATGAACAGGTTCTCGCCGGCGATGGCGATGAGCTGGAGCGTCAGCCCGAACGAGATGCCCGAGATGTTGAGCGCGCCCACCACCATGCCGGCTGCCGCACCGATCAGCACGATGTCGAGCGCGGCGCGCCCGGTATCCAGCACCGCGCGCACGATCTCGCCGACCGAGCTCTTCTTGCCGCGATAGCCGAAGAACAGGCACAGCACGATCAGGATGGCGGTCGAGTAGATGGCCGCCCGTTCGATCGGAATTTGGAAAACTTCCGGGTAGGCGATGGTGATGATGAGAAACGCGATCGGGATCGGAAAGTGCCAGCCGGACTTGAGGACCTCGAGGAACGAGGGCATCTCTTCTTCGACCTGGGCCGCGCCGATCTTCTGTTTCGCGGCTTCGAGGTCGACGTGCATGAACAGGGCGGCGTAATAGAGCAGCGACGGAATCGCGGCCGCAATGCAGACCGCGCCATAGGAAACCTGTAGAAACTCCGCCATGATGAAGGCGGCGGCCCCCATCACCGGCGGCATGAGCTGGCCGCCCGTCGAGCCGACCGCCTCGATTGCCGCCGCGCGCGTGCGCGAGAAACCCGATCGCGCCATCAGCGGAATGGTGACGATGCCGACCGCCACCACGTTGCTGACGGCGGCACCCGAGATCATGCCGAACAGCGCCGAGCCGACCACCGCGATCTTGGCTGCGCCGCCACGGAATTTGCCCATGCCCGACATGGCGATGTCGGCGAAATAGGCCGCGCCGCCGGTGCGGCCGAGCACCTGGCCCATGAGCGTGAACGGCACCACGATCAGCACCGCAACGCCGAGCAGCGGTCCGATCATGCCGTTGACGTCGAGACCGAAATAGACGAGCAGCCGTTCGGGCGTGACCGGCCTCGTTTGGAAATCGCCCGGCAGATGCGGGCCGATGAAGACGTAAACAATCAGGATCAGAATGATGCCGACGAGCGTGGCACCGGCGGTCCGCCTGGTCGCTTCGAGCACGAGCAGAACCAGGATGGCGCTGCCGATGACGCCTTCGGGCGGCAGCATCGCGATCTCGTAAGTCAGCGGCTCGTAGCGCACCGTGATGTAAAGGCAGATGATGAGCGACAGCGCGGCGGCGATCCAGTCGAACCAGCGCATCGCCCAGGCCCTGCCGCCAATAGCCGTCCAGACCAGTGTGATGGCGAAGCAAAGGAACAAGATCGGCGGTATCGAGGCCGCCGTGTTGAGGCGGTACCCCATGTAGGCCGCGATCCCCAGCGACGCGATGGTGGCGCCCCAGTCGATCCGCGACGGTTTGCGCGCGCTGCCGCCGATGAAGCAAATCGCGAGCGAGAGTCCCATGCACACTGCCAGGAGCTGCTCGGTATAGAACGCGAGCCCGAGCGTGCGCCTTGGGATGTCGAGCACCCAGCCGACGACGCATGCGAGCAACAGCGCCTGCAGGACGTCCGTCGCGATGAGGGTCGCCCGCGATGGGGACCCGGCGGGCGTCGCCGCTTCCGCCGGCAGTTGCTCTTCGTTCACTGGAATGCCGAAGCCGGGACGTTCTTGTCCTTGAAATATTTCAAAGCGCCCGGGTGGTAGGGGAAGTCATATCTCTTGTTGAGCCCCGCGGCGGAGAATTCCCGGAGGTTCGGCGCGATCGCCACCATGTCGGCCTTGTTGGCCACCATGGTTTCGATCACCTTGTACACCACGTCATCCGGCACCTTGGCGTTGGTGAACAGGATATTGTCGATGGTGTAGGTCTTCATTGGCTTCTCGACGCCGATGAAGATCGGTCCGGGCGCAATGTCGCTCAGATAGCCATACGGCGAAATCTTGCGGGCCGCCGGCATTCCGGGGCTGTCGGGAATTGCCAGATAGCGGGTGCCGCCCACTTGCACGTCGACTTCGCGAACCTTGGGCGCGCCGAAGGCGAACATGAACATGTCGGCCGCGCCGGAGACGAAATCGTCGGCCGAACGCATGACGTTCGGGACCGGCACCGGCTTGATGTCCTTCTCGGACAATCCGCCGGCCGCCAAAATGGCGCGCGACAGCGGGTCGAGTGCGCGCATTGCCGAATACCCCATGGTCACGCGTTTGCCTTTGAGGTCGGCGACGGTGTGCATGCCCGAGTCCTTGCGCACCCAGAAACCGGTCTTGAGCGTATAGACTGCCCCGATCATGCGCAGGTTGGGTTGCCCGTTTTTGGCGAGCGCGGTGCCGAGTTCGGGCGCGTTTGCCATGGCAAAATCGGCCTCGCCGCGGCCGACGATCGCGATCATCACTGATTTGCCGGCGGTTGGCTGGACCAGGGTATTGAGGTGGCCCTTCTCCTTCAGCACTTTGGAGATGGCTGAACTGGTGGTGTGGTTGATGGTGCCCGGCTGCATCGAGGCGAAGCCGAGCGTCTGGGCGTGCGCGGCGTCGCCCGCCAGGGCGAGCGCCGCTGCTCCGACGCAGGCAACAATCAAATGTCTCATGGCTGGCATAACGGTTCCTCCGTGGTCTGGCTTTTCGTTGCCTTTCGATTTGGCCGCGACGCAGTGCGGTCAATCCAGTTTCGTCGGCGCGAGATTGTGCTCCTTGTAGTATTTCAGCGCGCCCGGATGATAAGGCACGTCATACTGCTTGTAGGCGAATGCCGGTGTAAACTCGCGCAGCACCGGCTGCACGGCGATCAGGTCGCTCTTGTTCTTCAGCAGCGTGTCGATGATCTTGTAGACCACCTCGTCGCTGGTCTTGGCGGCAGTGATGATCAGGTTGTCGAAGCTGTAGACCTTCATCGGCTTCTCGACGCCGACGAAGACCGGACCGGGATTGACCTGCGTCAGGTAGCCCCAGCGCTCGATCTTGCGCGCGGCTGGCATTCCCGCCTCGTCAATTTCGGTCATGCGAATGCCGCCGACCGTGGCGTCGGCCTCGCGGACTTTCGGTGCGCCGAAGGCGAAATAGAACGCGTCGGCCGCCCCTGAGGTGAAATCGTCAGCGCTGCGGATCACGTTGGGCACCATGACGGGCTTGATGTCCTTCTCGGTCAAGCCGGCAGTCGCCAGGATTGCGCGCACCGTCGGCTCGAGCCCGCGCATCGCCGAAAATCCATACGGCACACGTTTGCCCTTGAGGTCGGCGACCTTGGTCATGCCGGAGTCCTTGCGCACGAAGAAGCCGACGCGCAACGCATGGGCGGCCGCGATGATGCGCAGATCCTTGAAGCCCTTCGTCAAGCCCTCATGCACCTCCATTGCGTTGGAGATGCCGATCTCGGCCTCGCCGCGGGCGACCATGGGAATGATCACCTGGTCGCCGGCGGTCGGCTGGACCAGCACGTTCATGCCGGCCTTTTCCTTCAGCACTTTGGCGATCGCGCTGGCGGTCGTATGATTTAACGTTCCAGGCTGCAGCGTTGCGAAGCCGTAGGTCTGGGCGGATGCCGGCTGTGCCGTTAGCCCCGAGAACGCGAGCGGAAAGAGCGCCGCGATCAGCGTTGACGTCAGCCGGTTCGATTTGACCGTATTCATGCTGTTCCTCCGTGTTCTTTTGCATTGGTGACCGCTCGCTTACGCGAGCCGGCCGCCTGACCGTTACCGGTGCTGCAATATTTGCACGCCGTTGCGGACAATGCGAGGTTGATGACGCCGCGCCCCCATGCTCAACCGGTGGGCAGAAGAGGCTATGATGCCGTCCTTCGTCCACGATGTCGCACCGCAAAGGGTGGTGTTCGCCACCGGCGCGATTTCGCGCGTGCCGGACGAGGCGGAGCGACTCGGGCTCGGCCGCGTGCTGGTGGTCGCGACACCGGGCAGCGGTGCGCGCCTCGGGCAACGGCTGTCCGATCTGATGGGGACTCGCGCCGCGGGCCTTCACGCGCAGGCGGTCGTGCACGTGCCGAAGACGGTTGCGGAGGCCGGTCTCGCCGCGGCGCTGGCGGCGAAAGCCGACGGGCTCGTCGCCGCGGGTGGCGGCGCCGCCATCGGCCTCGCCAAGTTCATTGCGCGCGAAACCGGGCTGCCGATCATCGCCGTGCCGACGACCTATTCCGGTTCGGAGGCGACATCGATCTGGGGCATGAGCGACGGCGAGCGCAAGTTCACCGCCAAGGATGTCCGGGTCCTGCCGCGTACCATCGTCTACGATCCCAACCTGACATTGGCGCTGCCGCCCGCGGTGAGCGCTGCGAGCGGGATGAATGCGCTCGCCCACTGTGTCGAAGGGCTCTGGGTGGCCGACCGCACACCATTGCTGGTGGCGCTCGCCACCGACGCTGCGCGCCGGTTCGCCGAAAGCCTGCCGCGCGTGGTAGCGGAAGGCAATGATCGCGAGGCGAGGGCTGAATGTCTGGTGGCGGCCTGGCTCGCCGGTATGGTGCTTGCCGCCGGAACGGCGCTGCAGCACAAGCTCGCGCACGTGCTCGGCGGGCTCGGTCTGCCGCACGGCGAATGCCACGCAATCATATTGCCGCATGTCACGCGGTTCAATCTTGCGGCCGCGCCGGAGGCGCGCGCGCGGCTCGCGACTGCGCTGGGTGCGGACGATCCGGCCGATCGCCTGGCCGAGATGCTCAACGGCTTCCCGATCCCGCATCGGCTGCGCGACATCGGTTTCGACCGCGGCAAGATCGAGTTCGTGGCCAGCGAGATGGCGAAGCTCGCCATCACCATGCCGCGGACGGTGTCGGGCGCCGACGCAAGGGAATTGCTCGCCGCGGCGTATTGAGGCTGCGATCGATCGGGCGACGGACTAGGACGTCGTGACCCGGAGGCGACATTCCGCCTCACGGACAATCGACCCGTTCGCGAGATAGATTTGAGTGCGACCTGTTTGACAGCAAATGCTGCCAAGAACGGCGCGGAGAGTCCCGCGCCAACAAATTGAATCGAGCAGGTCGCTGGGAGCGAAGCGAGGCCAGATCATGAAGCACAACCTTTATCACGCAGTTCGGCATGCGGTCAGTGTCGTGGTCGCAGCCGCGTGGCTTGTGCCCGGCTTTGCCGCCAACGCGGCTGCACAGCCCTATCCCAATCACCCGATCAAGTTGATCGTGCCATTTGCGGCCGGCGGGCCACTCGATCTGGTCGGCCGCAGCATTGGCGACAAGCTGTCGGCGAGTCTCAAACAGCCGATCATTATCGAGAACCGTGTCGGCGCTGGCGGCAATATCGGCACCGAAGCCGCCGCGAAGGCACCGCCAGATGGTTACACGCTGCTGCTCGTTCTCAGCGGCACGCTGGTCGCCAACCCGGCCGTTTTTCCCCAACTGCCGTTTAATCCGGAACGCGACTTCGAGCCGATTTCGCTTTTGACCACCACCAGCCAGATGCTGGTGGTGCACCCGTCGGTGCCCGTGAATACGGCCGCCGAGTTTGTTGCCTATGCCAAGAAGAACCCGATCACCTACGCGCATGCCGGACCAGGCAGCGGCGGCCACCTTGCCATGGGCTATTTCAAGATGCTCGCGGGCTTCAGCGGCACGCCGGTGCCTTATCGTGGCAATGCGCCGCTCATGAACGACCTCGCAGCCGGTCAGGTGCAGTCAGGGTTCATCGCGAGTGCCGGTGCAATTCCTCATGTCCGTGCCGGGCGACTGAAAGGGCTTGGAATATCGTCGGAGAAGCGCTCGCCTTTGGCGCCGAACGTGCCGACGATGGCGGAGGCCGGCTTTCCGCAGATGAAACTCAACACCTGGTTCGTTCTGCTGGCGCCCGCGCACACCCCACCCACTGTCCTCACGCAACTTGAGCGCGCGGCGCAGGCCGCATTGAAGTCGCCCGACCTGAGAGAGAAGTGGCTGGCGATGGATATTACGCCGCTCGGCACGTCGGCAGCCCAGGCGAAGGAACTGCTCAAGGCCGAGACTGCCCTGTGGGCCGACATCGTCAAGCGCGCCAAACTGCAGCAGAAGTAGTCGCGCGCTCGAAGGGGGCTCTCAATCAGTACGCGGGTCTAGAAACCGGCGACGGCTTCGAGCGTCTTGCCGGCCTGCTCCTGCGCACGGCGATTGGCGTCGAGTTGTTCGCGCGAATGGCGCAGCATCTCAATCTCCTTGGCGAATTCGGACCGCGCCGAAAGCTTCTCCTTCCAGGCAAAGACATGCGGATGCAGCCGCTCGAACGGGTAGCCCGCGAGCGACAGCCGGTGCGCGTAGATCAGCCAGGCGACGTCGAGCACGCTCAGCGTCTCACCCATCAGATAGGGCTGGCGCGCAAGCGTCTTGTCCATCGCGTCGAACTCGGCGCGGAATTTTTGCGCTGACGCCCGCGCCCGGTCGTCGGTGAAGCCCTCCTTGGCGGCGCGTTCCCAGAAGTCGATCTGGATCTGTTTGTCGCGGTCGACGGCGCCCTGCACGGTGCCGGAGCCGTTAGCGGCGTAGCTCTTGAGCGCATCCGCCGGCTTTGGCGGCCCGGGCGGCGCGAACACGAATCGGAAGCTCAGCGTACGAAGATCGAGATGTAGATCGTCCTCGTGCTTGAGCAGCCCGGCGACCTCGTCTTCGTGGCCTGCCGGCACGAGTTTCGGCGTCGGAAACGTCTTTTCGAGATATCCGATGATGTCGTTGCTTTCGATGTGCACCGCACCATCATGGACCAGCACGGGCACCAGGCCGCGCGGATTGATGCCGAGGAACCACGGCCGGAAGTTCTCGTTGCCGGGTAGATCGACCGGATGCGATTCCCACGGGATGCCCTTGAGGTTGAGGAATATGCGCAGCTTCTGCGAACACGACGAGCCCATGAAGTGGAGGATGTGCACCCCCTTCCAGTCGAGCACTTCGCGGGTCTTGATATCGCTGTCGACAAGCTGAACCATGTCATCTCCGTTTATCGGCGTGCGTTCGTTTGTAGCAGGAGCTATTCGCAGCTTCGGCTTTTCAACCGGATCGCTAGATGCCTATCATCGAAGCCGGGTGCCTGGCCCCAAGGCAATCGAGCCAACCAGTGCGGAGGTTGACATGGTGACGAAGCTCTTGTCGATGGCTGCTTTCGTTGTGGCACTTGCAGCGGGGGCCCACGCGCAAGAGTACCCGACCCACCTGATCAAGATTTTGCAAGGCTTCGGCGCCGGCGGCAACGTGGATATCATCGCCCGGCTTCTCGGCCATCAATTGCAAGGCTCGCTCGGTCAATCGGTCGTGGTCGAGGCGAAGCCCGGCGCCGCCGGTTCGCTCGCCGCCGAAGCCGTCGCACGCAGCACTCCCGACGGTTACACTTTGCTGGTCCTGCCGAGCGCCCATCCCATGCACGGCGGGCTGGCGAAGCACGTCAAATACAACGTCGTCGACGATTTCACCTGGATATCGACGGCGAGCTTCTATCCATTTCTGATCTGTGTCCGCAAAGACTCGCGCTTCCAGACGCTCAAGCAATTGATCGACGCGGCGCACGCGGATCCGGGAGGTTTGAAGTACGCGTCGAGCGGACCCGGCACCGGACTTCACACCGTGGTCGAGTTGATCGCGCATCGGACCAAGTCCAAATTCCTGCACGTTCCCTACCGCGGCGAAGGTCAGGCGACGACTGCCTTGCTCACAGGCGATGTGGATTTCATCGCGGTCACCACCGGACCGATCAGCCCGCGCATTCGCGCCGGCGAATTCCGCGCGCTCGCGGTGACCAGCAAGTCCCGCTGGGGGCTCTTTCCCGACGTGCCGACCGCTGATGAAGCCGGCGTTCCGGGCTTTGAGTTCATTTCATGGACCGGCCTCGCGGCGCCGGCCCATCTGCCGGAACCGATCGTGAAACGCCTCAACGCTGAGATGCACCGGATCGTTGCGGTTCCTGAAGTGAGGGAGCGCCTGATCGCAATGGGTGGCGACCCGCAGGCCAGTACGCCGGAAGAGATGAAAGCGCTGATCGCGCGTCAATACGAAATCTGGAAGCAACTCGCCAAGGAGACGGGCATCAGCATCAATTAGATCGGTCGGATTCGTTCGCCCTACGAGTTCGCGCAAGTTTCCGCACGCGGCGCGATCATTTCGGCGGATTCGCGACAATATGAACGCAGCGACACGCCAGAACATTAATCGAAATACATTTTATTGAGAGGCGTCATCGTATCGGCCTGTGCGAGGTTCGCGTCCATGGCTGAGCTCTCAAAACGCATGTTTCTCAAGTCGGCAACGATCGGAGCAGCGGGTCTCGCCACCGCCGCTGATGCGCTGGCGCAGACGCCGGCTCAGGCCATTGGAGTGAGCGCGGACCCGGCCGCAATGGCTGCAGCTATATCCGAGAAGCTGTTCGCGGACGATGGATTAGCGCGCCCGATACCGGAGAAGCCTACGGTGTCAAATCTGGCAAAAGGGCTCGATCGAACCTTGGTCCTCGGTGGCGGCGGCGAGTATTACGTCGCCTGGTACTGCGGTTTCTTCCACGGTCTCTTGGAAAGAGAAGTCGATCTCAATGTTGCCGAGATGGTGGTTGGCACCTCGGCCGGTGCGTACGCGGGATCGTCGCTGACCTCGGGAGAGTTTCACCGTCTCAGAACGGCATTCGAGTTTTTCGGTCATTTTCCGGGGCTATTCGCCAAGCTCGCGCCCGTTACCACGCCCAATATCAGCCAGAAGCGGGCGCAGGAGATCAACTTCAGCGTCAAGAGCGGCGACCCGGAGTCCATTCGCGCAATCGGCCATGCCGCACTGGCCGCGGACAATAAACTCAACGGCGATGGCGCCGATCGCCTGGTCGGGCTGCTGACCGGGGACAGCAAGACCGGCTGGCCCGTTGCGAAAATGTACACCACCGCCAACGACTGCTACACCGGCGAACGTCTTGTCGTCGGGCAGACGGCCGCGAGAAAAAACAATATCCCCTTGGCGCATGCCGCCGCTGCCAGTTCGTCTCTCCCGGGCGTGATCGGGCCGACACGGCTCGGACAGCGCTACTGCATGGATGGTGGAATTTCCAAGACCTGGGCGCACACCGATGTGGTCGCGGGCTCGAAGCGGGCATTGGTCATCACGTTGACCAACGGTTACGAAGGCAGCTTGCTCAGCGGCATTCCGCATAACATCTATAAAGAGATGAAGGACCTTGAGGCCGTCGGCACCAAGGGCATGCTCATCATTGCGGGCACGCCTGAAGGCGTCAACCTGCTCGATCCGAAGCAGATCAAGCCGGCATTGAAGGCCGGATACGAGCGTTCCAAGAGCGAGGCCGACAAAATCCGAAAGTTCTGGGCCTTGGCCTGACGTTGTGGTTCGCATGATTGCTGACACTGCGTAGCTCATGAGGCCGGCACGATGCGTGGCATCGTGCCGGCGCCGTCCTGCGCCTGCGCCAGACACCGCGTGGCGACGCGCCGCAGTCTTCTTCGTGCACACGCGCCGCACCGTGTCCTTGAGCGTGGCGTGATCCACCAGCCAGTTGGACTGTGGGTAGCTGCCCACAACGGCTGATCAGTCGTGCGAGCGTGCCCAATGGCACAATAGGCTTTGACCCTTCGCGCGGCATCAAGCATGCTTTCGCCGCAAGGTAGAACGAGCCAAAAAACATTCTTCGGGAGGTCGCAATGCCCACGCGACGGGAAACCGTCGGCACACTTGCGATTAGCTGCCGCATTGTCCGGCGCCGTTCTCAAAAATGTATGCGCGCAAGTCGCGGTCGATGGCTAGCCGTCGCGCGGCGTGCGCAGATGTCGCCCGCGGCGGTCGACGCCGGCGAGGTCATCCCGCTTCCCGTCACCGGCCTGCGAGGGGTGCCCGCGCGTCGCGCGTCGGCAGATTATTGATGGCGTCTGCAAGAAAACAAGGCAGGAGTTGAGATGATGACACGTAGCGACATGAACCGACGCACGATGCTCAAGGGAGCGACCGCGCTCACCACGTTCGTCGCCGCATCGGGAAACCTCGCCGCCCAGACCGCCCCCGCGCGGTCGGCCTCAAGCGCGGCCGCACCGCTGCCGCCGCGCGGCGAGTTCGTCATCCGCGGGGCCAACGTGCTGACCATGGACCCGGCACTCCCGGATTTGGCGAGTGGCGATGTGCATGTGCGCAACGGTGCGATCGTTGACGTCGCACCACGCGTGGACGCGGCGAACGCCCGGGTCATCGAGGGCCGCGGCATGATCTGCATGCCGGGCTTCGTCGACACTCATTGGCATCTCTGGACCAGTCTTTTCCGGCCGTTCATCCGGTCGGACGTGAACGAGGTCGGTTACTTCCCGGTGACCAACCGCCTCGGCGTGCTCATGACACCCGAAGACAGCTACCGCGCCGTAAGGCTCGGCATCGCCGAAGCATTGAACGCCGGCGTGACGACGGTGCACAACTGGGCGCACAACGTTCGCAGTCCGGAACACGCCGATGCGGAGCTTTCCGCCATGCGCGATACCGGCATCCGCGGCCGGTTCGCCTATGGCCCCGCGCAGGGCATGCCGGACAGCCAGCCGATGGACCTCGACGGCTTGGCGCGCGTCAAGCGTGACTGGATGCCGGGAGACGGCATGCTCACGCTGGGCATCTCTTCGCGCAACATCGGCGCCATGAGCGTCGGCGGCGCCACGCGCGGAACCCTGACGATCGAGATGACGAAGAAGGACTGGGGCGGCGCCCGGGCGCTTGGGTTGCCAATCACAGTGCACACGTCAGGCCCAAGCCCGATCAAGCAGCTCGACGAGGCCGGGCTGCTGGGACCCGATGTGCAATTCGTGCATCCGCTGCTCACCACGCCGGAGGAGCGCGCGATCCTGAAGGCGCGCGGCGTCAGCTATTCGACGTCACCCACGGGCGAGGCACGCCGTCCGTCCCGCCTCGGTGTCATCCAGCTCGGCGAATTGCTGGAGGCGGGCGTCAAGGTCAGCCTGTCGACCGACCACACCACCAACTCCAATTGCGATCCCTTTGTCGCCATGCGCATTCTGTTCGCGCTGCATCAGCACCGCCTTGGCAACAAGCCGCCCCTGACGTTGAAGCGCCTCGTTCAGCTCGCCACGCTCGACGGCGCGATCGATCTTGGGATCGCGGACAAGACCGGCTCGCTGACCCCCGGCAAGCGGGCCGACATCATCCTGGTGCGCACCACCGACATCAACATGACGCCGGCCGGCGATCCCTACGAGGCGCTGGTGTCGCGGGCGCAGCCGACCAATATCGATACCGTGATCGTGGACGGCCGCATTCTGCGCCAGTCCGGCAAGTTCACCGCGCTCGACCACGCCAAGGTCGTGCGGGAAGCCCAGGAGGCGGCGGCGGGCCTGCGCACCAAGGCAAAATGGCCGGCATGAGCTGATCGGCCGAGGCAGCGGGAGAGGGGACGCAAGAGCCGCGCGTTTGGCGTTCGCCTCACGTTCGGCCGCTGCATCAAGTATTGCCGGTCACTCGCGGCGCCGCGAGATCACGTAGGACTTGTCGTAGAACCACAGGGCGCCGTGCTCGCGCAGCACCTCGCGGGTGGCTTCCAGATAGCTGCGGTCGGAGACTGCGCCCGCGAGCCGGTCGTCCTCGACCTGCGCCACGTAGATCGCCGCGTTCCAGGCGGCGAACAGCGTCGACGTGCCGATCGAAGCCTCGGAGATTTCGGTCGGCAGCGTGTGCATGTCGTAGCGGAACAGCGAACGGTTATCCGCATAGGCGTTGAAGTTGAGGTCGCGCCCGGCCTGCCCGAGTTCCTGCTTCACCAGCTTCATGATCTGGTGGCGGTCGTGAATGAAAGGATTGTCACCCGGCCACACCTTCTGGATGATCTCCATGCCGGGATCGTGACCGTGCGAATGGATCGCGATCAGGCGCCCGCCCGGCCCGAGCGCCTTGGCGAGCGGTGCGATCACGCGCTTGGCCTTGAAGTCGAGCGAGGCGCGCGCCCGGTAGGGCTGCGAGGCGATCACCAGATCGTAGTTCGCCATCGTGCCGCCCGGCCGCGGGATGATCGGGTCAAGCAGAAACTTGTGGTCCTCGCGATAGAGCACCAGCACCACCGGCCGCTCGTAGACCGGATTGCCGGTCTTCGGCGACACGCCGGCCTTCCAGTTCTGCGCCAGGAAAGGCTCAAGGTCGGTGATTTGTTGCTCAAAACGATAGGCCGAATTGCCCGCGAGCGGCACCTCGTGCCAGACCATGCTCGACGCAGCCGACAGCGACTTCACCGCCAGCCACGGCGCGTCTGCATAGGCAAGATTGGTCAGCACCATCACGGTCGCCGGATGCTCGAAGAAGCGGTCCGACATCTTCTGCATGGTGATGCGGACGTCTTCGAGGCTGATCTCCTTGCCGACCACATAGAACGGCGTGTGCGGATAGCGATCATGCATCGCGCGCATCACCCGGATCAGCACGGTGCCGTCGCCGACGCCGGCGTCGAACAGCCGCAGCGCCGGCGGGCGCGGATGAATGTTGGCGAGCTCCAGGCCGACCCGGCCGGCCACCACCCACTTTTCGCTGCAGGTGTTGACGAACAGCAGGTACTTCTGCCGGTTGTCGAAGAAGCGGAAATTGTGCTGCGGGTCGCGCGCGCCCGCCGGTCCGGCAGGCGCAGGGATGGGGGCAGGGGTTTCCACCGGACGATGTTCTCTCGCACGCTCGATGATGGTGGGACGTGCCGACAATGCGGCCGTCCGGTTGCTATCCATGAAGGCGCGGATACGGTCGAGCGTCTCCGTGGTGATGCGGCCGCCGTTACGCAGCCGCGACGCGAGCTTGCCGTCATTGACCGCGCGGCGCCCGAAGGTCGATTTGGCGAGCCCGGTCTGCCGGCAATAATCGGCGATCTCGATCAGCAGTTCCTGGGCGTTCATGGCCGACGCCTGCCTTGGGGTGTTCGCTCCGGTCCCGCGCCTGCGTTCTTAAGCTGGACGGCTTTCGGCACGTCGGGACCGATGCGCAGCAAATCAAAGGAGGGCGCTCGGCGTCAACCACAAATCGTCCCACTATCCTGGTGGGAATCATAGTGGGCAGTTACCCGTAGCCTGGATTGTTGAGTTAGATCAGATACTTATGGAGCTTCGGCAGATTGGCGTGTCCCGCGATCCGGGACATCTTCACGGGCAGGGACGCTGCCCACTCGGGCGATCCCTGCGACTGGCTAAGGCCTGCCCGATTGGTCGAGCGCGCCCAGAACTGCGCCGGCGACCGCGGCGGTGCCGTCCGGGCCGCCGAATTCCTTCGGCTTCAGGCCTCCCGCAAACGCCTGGTCGACCGCCGTCTCGATCCTCCGCGCGGCGCTGGCCGCGGCCGGATGGTCGTGCTTGTCGGCGAGCCAGTCGAGCATCATCGCGGTGGAGAGGATCATCGCGGTGGGATTGGCGAGGCCCTGCCCCATGATGTCCGGCGCGGTGCCGTGGCAGGGCTGGAACACCGCGTGGGTATCGCCGATGTCGGCGGAGGGCGCCATGCCCATGCCGCCGATCAGCCCGGCGGTGAGGTCGGAGAGGATGTCGCCGAACAGGTTCTCCATCACCAGCACGTCGAAGTCCCACGGCTTCTTCACCAGCATCGCCGAGCAGGCATCGACATAGATGCGGTCGGTGGTGACGTCCGGATGCTTCGCCGCCGCTTCGTCGAACAGCGCGCGGAAGAACGCATAGGCCTTGAATGCGTTGGCCTTGTCGACGCAGGCGAGCCTGCCGGGCAGCCCGCGCGCCTTGCGGCGTTCGGCGAGCCGGAACGAAAACTCGAACAGCCGCTCGGAGGTCTTGCGCGTGATCACCAGCGTCTCGCGCGCCTCGTCGTGCGTCACCACGCCCTTGCCCATGGAGGCGAACATGCCCTCGGTCGACTCGCGGATGACCACGAGGTCGATGCCGCGCTCGGCGGCGCCGACGATCGGCGACGGGATGCCGGGAATGAGCCGGCACGGCCGCACGCCCGCATAGAGGTCGAAGATGAAGCGCAGCTCGACCTGCGGCATGATCTCGGTGTTGTCGGGATAGCGCACCGACGGCAAGCCGCAGGCGCCAAGCAGAATGGCGTCGGCCTCTTCGCAGAGTTTGATGGTTGAGTCGGGCATCGACTTGCCGTGCTCGCGATAGTAACCGGCGCCGGCCGGCGCTTCGGTGAAGCGAAAGTTGAGCCCGGGCGTCAAGGCCGCGGCCTTGCGCAGAATCTCCAGCGCCGGCGCCATCACCTCGGGCCCGATGCCGTCGCCCGGCAGCACCGCGATGTGGAAGGCGTCATTGGCGAGCATGCGGAATCCCCCAAGCGGTGCCCGGACGCGCCGCCAAGCCGAAATGAATACGCTTCAGGATGATCCCGCAAGGCGGTAGGATTCGCAAAGGCGTCCTGTCCTCCGTTCGTTCCCGCGCAAGCGGGAACCCAGGAGATGCATTCGATAATAGCGCTGGGTCCCCGCTTTCGCGGGGACGAACGGAGAGAGTCCCGATTCCGCACCGCTCACGGAGGTCACGATGACAGCGATATCGCGGATGATGACGTTCGCCATTGGGCTCGCCGCATTGGCTCCCGTCCCGGCATCAGCCGACGACCTCGTGGTCGTCAACAGCCTGCGTCCCGGCATCACGGTGAACACGCTGGTGCTCACGCCGCCCGCCGCCAAGGCGACCGTCATCCTGCTGCCGGGCGGCGACGGCTGGCTCTCGATCGCCAGCGGCCAGCCGACGCGGCTGACCGGCAATTTCCTGGTGCGAACCCGCACCGCTCTGTTGGGGCAGGGTTTCCGCACCGTGCTGGTCGATGCGCCCTCCGACCGGCAGAACGCGACCGGCCTCACCGGCGGATTCCGCACCACGGCCGATCACGCGCGCGACCTCGCCGGCGTGGTGAAGCACTTCGTGCCCGATAAGTTCATCGTCATCAAAATCCTCTGGTTCGAATTCCGGATTCCCAGCCGCGATCCGTTCGCGCGCATTCCGGGCGCCGTCGTCGGCACCAGTTCGGGCGCGGTGTCGGCCGCACTCGCCGCCAATCTGCCGGGCAGCAGCACGCCCAATCCCAACGTCACGGTGTCGGCCTCACCGCGTCGGTCACGTCGGGCAGCGACTCGATCAACAATGTGCCGCTCGCGCCGTCAAGCAGCCGGCGCTGTTCGTCCATCACGTTAACGACGCCTGCACCTTGTCGCCCTATATCGACGCCACGTCGGCGGCCTACAACATGATGATCGCGGGATCGGACGTGACCTTCAACGAGGTCGCCGGCGGCGCCACGACCGATCCCGATCCGTGCGAGGGCGGCACCTATCACGGCTTCTCCCGCGCCGGCGCCCCCGCGCTCGACTTCATCAAGACGTGGGTGCTGTCGCTGAAGCGGTGA
>CAVWOV010000011.1:0-31919 GCA_963756715.1 uncultured Alphaproteobacteria bacterium | reverse complement strand
CAGGGTCTTCGAGGCGCACGACGCGGGCGCCGAAATGCTTCGCGCCCATGGTTAAGTCCCGGAACAGCGCAACGTGGCGCTGGGACGATACACACCGAATGGGCAGTTTTGCAATCGCTGGCGGGCGCTGCGAAGCGACGATCTGCGCTCCGTCGTTCCGGGCACCGCGAAGCGGTGAGCCCGGAATCCATCGTGTCTCAGATGACAGCCCGGTATAGTGGGCCATGGACTCCGGGCTGCGACCTGCCGTCAGCCCCGGAAATGACGAGAGATTGCGATCAATGCTTGATGTCAGTGCGAAATCGGAACATCCCGCTGGTTCGATCGTCGGCCCGCCGCCCGACTTCCAGTCGCACCTCGCCGCGCTGGATGCGCAGGGCTTGCTGGTGCGCGTCGACCGGCCGATCAACAAGGACACTGAGTTGCATCCGCTGGTGCGCTGGCAGTTCCAGGGCGGGCTCGCGGAGGATCAGCGCCGCGCGTTTCTGTTCACCAACGTCGTCGACTCGTCGGGCCGCCATTACGACATCCCAGTCGTGGCCGGGGCGCTTTCAGCCTCGCCGCACATTTATGCGACCGGCATGGGACGGCCGGTCGCCGAGATCGAGGCGGCCTGGATCGCGGCAATTGCCAAGCCCATCCCGCCGGTCGTCGTATCGTCGCCGGCCTGCCAGCAGGTCGTGATCAAAGGCGACAACCTGCGCGGGCCGGGCAGGGGGCTCGCCGCGTTACCGGTGCCGGTCTCGACGCCGGGGTTCGACGCCGCGCCTTATCTCACGGCGACGCTGTGCGTGACGCGCGATCCCGATAGCGGCATCCAGAACATGGGTACCTATCGGGCTCAACTCAAAGCGACCGACCGGCTGGGCGTGCGCATGGCTTCGCGCATTGGCGGCGCGGGCGGTTACTTGCATTGGCAAAAACACAAGAAACGCGGCACGCCGATGCCGTGCGCGATCGTCATCGGCTGCGCTCCGGTCGCCATGTTCACCGGGGGCATGAAGCTGCCGATCGATCTCGACGAGATGGCGGTGGCGGGCGGGCTGGCGGGGGCGCCGATCCGCATCGCGAAGGCGGTGACGGTCGATCTCGACGTGCCGGCCGACGCCGAGATCGTGATCGAGGGATTGATCGATCCCGACCTGCTCGAGCCGGAAGGGCCGTTCGGCGAAAGCCACGGCCACATCGCGCTGGAAGACTTCAACATGTCCATGCAGGTGACGGCGATTACCCATCGGCAATCGCCGGTATTCGTGTCGATCGTCAGCCAGGTGACGCCGAGTGAATTGAGCGTGCTCAAGAAGGTGGCGATGGAGCCGTTGTTCCTGACGCATCTGCGCGACCATCTCGGCATCAAGGGTGTGAAGCGTGTGGTTCTGCACGAGCCGCTCTCGAACCTGCGCAAGGTGATCTTCGTGCAGTATGCGCAAGGCACGCCGCGCACCGAAGTATGGCGCGGGCTACATGGCGCCGCGACGCTGTTGGCCGATTGCGGGAAAATCTGCATCGCGGTCAGCGAGGATATCGACCCGAGCAATACCGACGCGGTGTTCTGGTCGCTGGCCTATCGCTCGAACCCGAGCGAGGATGCTCACATCTCGCCGCACCGCTCGGCCGGCCACGGGCCGAAATCCGGACCGCGCCATGAGGAGTTGACCATCCTGATCGATGCGACGCTCAAGCACACTGCGCCGCCGCTCGCACTGCCGGCGCGCGAATACATGGAGCACGCCCGCACCATCTGGCAGGACTTGAATTTGCCGACGCTCACGCCGCAGCCGCCCTGGCACGGCTATTCGCTTGGCGACTGGTCGGACCGCTGGGATGTCTATGCCGCACGCGCGGTCGCCGGACAATGGGAGCAGAGCGGCGCCGAGACCTTCGCGCGCCGCCGCGGCGGGCTTACGCCCGAGACGCCGGTGCGCGAGGTGGAGGGGAAGACGTAGCGGTTTGCCATGCCCTTGGCGGCGCGGGTGGTCTACTCCCTCCCCCGCTTGCGGGGGAGGGGTGGGGAGGGGGCAGATGCGATCGCTGCAGCAATCATTTCAAAAACACCAAGGCGATTGTGCATTACATCCGAATTGCTGAAGCGAAGAATGCGGAACCCTTTCGACGTCAGGAACGCGTCTCGACGTGCATCATATCTTAGCCCGCGTGCCTCAAAATGCTGCCCACCGTCGATTTCCACAACAAGGTTTGCGCCGTGGCAAACAAAATCTGCCACGTAAGGACCGATCGGTACTTGCCTACGAAAGCTTGCTCCATTCATGCGATGAGCGCGAAGAGCGCTCCAAATAAATTGCTCCGCATCGGTCGATCGCTGGCGTAACGACCGCGCACGGGTCCGCTGTTTCGGCGACACCCTCCAGTGCGGGGAATTGGATAAGTCAGTCATTGCAGCATTTCTATTTCTTTGCCTGCCCCCTCCCTAACCCTCCCCCGCAAGCGGGGGAGGGGATGCACCGAGTTTGCGGCGACGTCATCCTCATAATATCACGAGGGACTACACGACCACGGTGAGCCGCTTCGCGGCGCGCGTGACGCCGGTGTAGAGCCAGCGCTCCCGGCTGTCCGGGAAGGCGAACGACTTGTCAAACAGCACCACGTCGTCCCACTGCGAGCCCTGCGCTTTGTGCACGGTGAGCACGTAGCCATAGTCGAACTCGTCGTAGGGCTTGCGCTGCGGCCATTCGAACGCCTCAATGCCGCCAGTGAAGCACTCCGGCCGTACCGAAACTTTGACGCCGCGCGCGCTCAGTTCTTCGTCCGGCTTGAGTTGCAGCTTGAGGATCGACCGGCGCGCGCTCGGGCCCTGCTTCACTTGCCACAGCCCGCCGTTGAACAGGCCCTTGCGGCGGTTATTGCGCAGGCACACGAGCTTGTCGCCGGCCATCGGCAGCGGATCGGTAAAACCGCGATGCTCGCGCATGCGCATATTGTATTTGCGCCGCGTGGTGTTGCGGCCGACGAGAACCTGGTCCGCCTTGATGACCCGCTCCGGGTCCAATTCCTCCCGGCGCACGACCTGGGTCATGCCGTATTGGCCTTCCGCCAGTTGGTTGCCGGCGCGGATCTCCATCGACAGCCGCACGATCGGATCGTCCTGCGCCTGGCGGTGCACTTCGGTGAGCATCACATCGGGCTCGGCGTCGGTGAAGAAGCCGCCGCCTTGGACCGGCGGCAATTGTGCCGGATCGCCGAGTACCAGCACAGGTACGCCGAATGACATGAGATCACGGCCGAGCTCGGCGTCGACCATCGAGCATTCGTCGATGACGATCAGCTTCGCCTTCGAGGCGGGCGCGTCGTCCCACAGGTCGAAACTCGGCACCTCCTCGCCGCTTTCGCGGGCCTTGTAGATCAGGCTGTGAATGGTGGAGGCGGCGGGGCAGCCCTTGCTGCGCATGACCAGCGCCGCCTTGCCGGTGAAGGCCGCAAACAGCACCTTGCCGTCGACACCCTCGGCGATGTGGCGGGCCAGCGTGGTCTTGCCGGTGCCCGCGTAGCCGAACAGGCGGAATACCGACGAGGCGCCTCGGCGCCCCGGCTTGGATTTCAGCCAATCCGCGACCGCGGTGAGTGCGTTTTCCTGGTGGGGCGTAAAGGCTGGCATGACCCCAATGGGTTGGGAGCGCAGAGGATTAGAACAAAAAAAGAACGATTGTCAATTCACACCGCAGAAAGCAGCGCAGTATTACGCGGCGAGCGCGTGGTTGAACGTCATCAGCCCGACTCCGGTCGCCCACGGTTGCACTGCCTCGTAAGCCACGACGTGGCCTTTGCGGCCGCCAAGCGCGCCCGTCAGGGCGACCCAGCTCAATAGTTCGAAGGCGCCGGCACCGGCCTTGGCGAATTCGGCGCGGGTGTAGCGGGCAAGCCGTTCGGCGTCGCCATCGGCCATCGCGGCGAGGAAATGTCGGTCGAACTCGGTATCGATGATGCCGTGGTTCTTCTCGCCCGGGTCATGCGACAGCCCGCCGGTGGCGATCAGCCCGATGCGCTTGGGTGATTTCGCCGCGACCTCGCCAATGACGCGTCCAAGCTCCAGACAGCGCTTTGCGTTGGGCTGCGGCGCCGCAAGCGTATTGAAGATCACCGGGACGACCGGCCGGTCCATGCGCGGCGCGATGAAGTGCAGCGGCACCATCGTGCCGTGATCGAATTCAAGCTCGTGCGCAAAGCTCGGCTCGAAGCCGTTGTCGTAAGCCGCCTCGATCAGCTCGGCGGCGAGCTGCGGATCGCCCTCGATCTGCTGGTTCTCGATCTTCAGCCACGGCTCAATCGGCCCGCTGTAGCGCTCTGCCTTGCCGATGCAAAACGCGCCGATGTGATCGAGGAAGAAGTTGGCCCAGTGCTCGGAGGTCAGCACGATGAGCGTGTCGCTCCCGCTGGCGTCGAGTTCCTGCCGCAGCTTGTCGAAGCCGCCAAAGACGCGATCCTTCTGTTCGACCGGCGCCGCCTCGGCCCACGCCGTCATCCCCGGCACGTGGCTTGCCGCGCATGCGAACGTGATGGGCATCGCTATTCTCCTCGCAGGGCCTTGATGTAGTCGGGATCACTCATCTTGTGCATGATGGTGAAGGGCCGCAGCAGCAGTCCATGCACGCCCATCTCATAAAGCGCCCGCACATCGAACCTCAAGAGCGCATCGCGTTCGGCTGGGGTGAGGTCGTAGCCTTCGGCGAACGTCGCCGGTGACTGGAAGTAGGCTCCGCGGCAAGCGGGCTTGCGGTTTACATCGCGGATCAGCTTTTGCAGGACGTAGACGCTCATGATCCTTCCATCGGCCATTGGAATGCTTAAACCATTCTGGCGGCGACGCCCATCCTACCGCAAGTGCGCGACCGCGCCCACAGGAAGCCGAGCGAGGAGCCGATCATGAACGAAGATGTCTTCAACGGCAGCATCCGTAAATTTCTGAAGACGCTGGGCGTCGGCGCCCAGCGTGAGATCGAGAAGGCGGTGCGCCAGGCGCTCGCTGATGGCAAGCTCAAAGGGCATGAAAAGCTTCCCGCCCGGGCGGTGGTGAGCCTGGGCGGGATCGATTTCTCGTACGAAGTGAAGGGCGAGATCGAACTGGGGTGAGCCGCTGGACGTCCCACTATCGGGAGCGCCCAGCAAAACCGGTAATTCTCAATCCACGCTGACGCCGCTCGCCTTGATCGGCCCGGCCCATTTCTCGATTTCTTCTTTGAGGAACTGGCCGAGATATTGCGGCGTCGCGCGGTCCCCCGACACGACCATCGCGCCGAGCTGGGTTAGCCGGTCGCGCACGGCTGGCGTCTTCAACGCCTGTACGGCGGCGTCGTTGAGTTTCTTTACAACATCGGCCGGTGCGCCCTTGGGCAGGAATAGCGCGTTCCAGGTATAGGCTTCGAGCTTGGGGGTGCCTTGCTCGATGCCCGTCGGCACGTTCGGCAGCGCCGGTGAACGCTCCTTGGTCATGATCGCGATCGCCTTGACGGTACCGCCGTCGATCTGCGGCTTCGCCGTGCTCACGACCTCACACAGGTAATCGATGCGGCCACCCTGTAGATCCTGCATCGCCGGACCGGTGCCGCGATAAGGCACGTGCGTGATATCGACCCCGATCAGGTAGTTGAGCAGCACACAGCCAAGGTGCGTGGCCGATCCGGCGCCCGCGGAGCCATATTGCATCTTCGCCTGATTGGCCTTGGCGTAGGCGATGAACTCCTTGAGGTTGTTCACCGGCAGGTTTTTGCGGGTGATGAGGACAATCGGAACCTCGGCGAGGAGCGCAACCGGCGTGAAGGCGGTCACCGAGTTGTAGAGCGGTTTCTTGTACATCGTCTGGCTCTGCGCCTGGGTGCCGACCGTGCCGACGCCGAAGGTGTAGCCTTCGGGTGATGCATCGGCCACGCGCTTCATGCCGGTCGTGCCGCCGGCGCCGCCAACGTTTTCGACGACGATCTGCTGACCCAGGACCTCGCTCATGCGCTGGGCGACAACGCGGCCGAGCACGTCCGTCGGCCCGCCGGCCGCGAACGGGATAATCATCGTGACCGGTTTGGTCGGGTAACTCTGCGCCAGCGCCATGCTGGTGGCCGCCAGCAGGGCGGCGAGGGCAGCGGCAACAGTTATTCTCTTGGACATTCAATCCTCCATGAATTCGCGGCACACTTGCGCTAGTTGGAATGCCGGTCAAGACACTCAATGACGCGGGACGCACCTTGCTTGTGACGGCTGGCGTTGCCGCGTATGACGACGTGCTTAATCCGGTTCGGGGTTCCCCTCATGAACGAGTTCCATCCATGACCCGCGTGGCGATTGCCGGCCTCGGGGCCATCGGCCGGACGCTGGCGCGTAAACTGACCGACGGCATGCCAGGCCTTACCCTCGCCTGCGCGGCTGCGCGCGACCGTGCCAAGGCCCAGGCTTGGCTCGACGCCGAGGGCATCGTCTGCCCACTGGTCGAATTCGAAGAATTTCCCGGCCATGCCGATCTGGCGGTCGAGTGCGCTCCCGGGGCACTGCTCGATCGCATCTGCCGGCCAATGCTGGAGGCCGGTAAGCGGGTCATGGTGCTCAGCGCGGGCGCACTTCTGCCGCGGCCGGAACTGGTCGAACTGGCTAAGGCGCGCGGTGGGCAGATCATCGTGCCGACCGGCGCACTGCTCGGTTTCGACGCCGTCACCGCGGCGGCCGAGGGAAAGATCGAGTCGGTACGCATGGTCACCCGCAAGCCGCCAGGCGGGCTTGCCGGCGCGCCCTATCTCGAAGCCAATGGAATTTCGGTCGAAGGCCTCAACGCGCCCAAACAGGTGTTCGTCGGAACCGCACGCGAGGGAGCGGCGGGCTTCCCGGCCAATGTCAATGTGGCCGCCGCATTGGCGCTGGCCGGCATCGGGCCCGACCGTACCATGATGGAGATCTGGGCCGACCCGACGGTCGAACGGAATTGCCATACCATCGAGGTCGAGAGCGATTCCGCCCGATTAACCTTGAAGATCGAAAACATTCCCTCGGAGAACCCGAAGACCGGGCGGATTACGGCGCTGTCGGTGCTTGCAGCGCTGCGCAAGCTCGATGCGCCGCTACGGGTTGGAACCTAGGTTATTTTTTTGCAAATTTTTCATCGACTTAGTTCGACGGTGGCCGGCCGGCCTTGGATACCGCTCCGGCGTCTTGCCCAAGCCTTAATCAGGCCTCGTAAATTTTACATAAACTATTGAATATGCAGCAATTTCTTGAATTTTCAGGCGTTGCCGCCGGGGTGATTTTATGCCCGCCACGCTGCTTCGCGTTGCCCTCATCATGGCGCAAAAGCCCGACAAATGAGAGTGTTGCTGGCTGTCATCTATGTGGCGGAACCGTGAACCGGACCGCTATCCCCCGCGACTAACCCACGAGTTGACCGTCCAAGCCCGATGCAAGCCACATCAGACGAGGTGTTGATCGGGCGGATCGCGAACGGCGATCGGCTTGCCATGCAGGTGCTGTTCGCGCGGCATCACGTCCGGGTGTTCCGGTTCGTTGTGCGGCTTGTGCGAAACGAGAGTATGGCCGAGGACCTGATCAGCGACGTCTTTCTGGACGTATGGCGTCAGGCCGGTCGGTTCGAAGGACGATCCGCGGTTTCGACGTGGCTGTTGTCGATCGCGCGGTTCAAGGCACTCTCGGCGCTTCGGCGCCGGCCTGAAGAGGCGTTGGATGAGGAGGCTGCAGGAGCGATCGAGGATCCGTCAGACGATCCCGAGACCTCGCTGGAGAAAAAGGACAAGAGCGGATTGATCCGTCAGTGCCTGACGGGACTTTCTGCGGAGCATCGGGAGATCATCGATCTCGTCTATTACCACGAGAAGTCCGTCGAAGAAGTGGCCGAGATTGTCGGTATTCCCGAAAACACTGTGAAAACGCGCATGTTCTACGCGCGCAAGAAACTGGCAGAACTGCTCAAAGTGGCAGGAATTGAAAGAGGTTGGCCATGAACATGATGAATAAAGAGCCAGAACGCCACGAGATTGAAGCTTTGCTGCCATGGCATGCGGCCGGCACGCTGAGCCGCCGCGACGCCGATCGCGTCGAGCAGGCGCTCGCCGGTGATCGCGAACTCAAGCGGCGATTTGACATTGTCCGGGAGGAACTGTCGGAGACGATCCATCTCAATGAGACGCTGGGTGCACCGTCGGCGCGGGCGATGGAGAAGCTGTTTGCGGCGATCGATGCCGAAGGCGTGCGGGCGCCGAGCCGGCGGGCGTCGTTCGATTTCGCTGGCAGGATTTCCGATTTTCTTGCTGGTTTTGCGCCTCGCACGCTTGCCTGGTCGGCGGCGGCGGCCGCGCTGGCAATTGTAGTTCAGGCCGGCGTCATCACCGCTGTAGCCGTGAAGGAGCGCGGTGCCCCGGCGAACTACGAAACCGCATCCGCCGCCCAGCCGGCGACCGAAGGCGCATTCGCGGTGGTCCGTTTTGCGCCGCAGGCAAGTTCGGCGGACATCACCAATTTCCTTGGCGCCCACATGGCGACACTGGTTGATGGGCCGAAGGCCGGGGGCCTGTACCGCATCAAGATTGCCGGAAACGGCCTGCCGCGGGATGAGGTCAGCAAGATCGTCAAGCGGATGCAGGAGCAATCAAAAGTCGTGAGTTTTATCGCCGTCGCGGAGTGAATCTGGCGGAGGAGCGGGGTAGATGGCCCCCTGGGTGGCCTCCCTGGGATCATGCTATTTCTTGTAATTTCAATAGCTTACGGCATTGGACGTCCGCTGGTCGTGACTTATTTGAAACGGCAACAATAATTCCTATATGATGTTGAACCTTTTCGTTTCCGGCAGCGACAAATACCGGAACCGGCCGAAAAGGCCGACGAGATACACAGCCCCGATCGGCGCTCACGCCCCCCCGATCCCCTGCGCCGATCTGCGACCCGCCCGGATTTCCCCGTCCGGGCGGGTCAGTTTTTTTGTGGCGGCTGGTCTCCGGATTCAAATTTGACTCCAGATTGATACGCGGTCCCCAAGGCTCGGGCCTGCCATAAGCTATCAGGGCCGATTCATCTGACCGCGCCCCGCCGAATATCCGTCCCTATCCATGTCGCTCATTGGCCGCGTCCGAATGGCAAGATGCGCGTCATCTGATCAGGGGGGAATCGGTTCACAAACGGTCGCGACGCCCACTCTTTTGTTGTGTAGGCGCGGCCACGACGTGACGATGGCGTGTCCGATTCGCAGGACGATGCCGGGGATTGCCATGTCGGAATGGCAGACGACGGGATTGCTTGTTGATGTCTCGCATAAGTGGCGGCGACTGGCCGAGCGCCGCCACGAGCACTTCGTTGCGCTGTTTCATAGTGGTCGCTGGAAGCGTTATTACACTGAGGAGCGTTTTCTCCACCTTATGCGCGAGGCGATCCGCCTCACCGAGCGCTGGTCGGTGATCGCTCCGCCGTCCGCGGAGGGGCCCCGGCCCGAAACGGTTGTGCCCGCTGAAACTGGGACGCGCCGCGACGCGGCCTGAATCCTCCTGAACCCAAACTATCGCCTGCCCTCGTAAACGGAAGATCGGCTCGCTTGCCGTCGTGCCGTTCCCTATGCTGTCTGCCTTCCACGGCCCGTCCTCCAACCTTTTTGTGTGACATGCAAAGCTCTCTATTCTCGCCAATCCGGCTCGCCGGACTTGAATTTGCGAACCGCATCGTGGTCTCGCCGATGTGCCAATACAGCGCTGACGACGGTGTCGCGTCCGATTGGCATATCAACCACCTCGGCATGCTGGCCAATTCCGGGGCCGGGTTGGTCGTCGTCGAGGCGACCGGCGTCGAGCGGCGGGGCCGCATTACCCATGGGTGCCTCGGCATCTACTCGGACGATTGCGAAGCCGCGTTGACCCGGGTGGTGGCGCATTGCCGCCGCTACGGCACCGCGAAGCTAGGCATCCAGATCGGGCATGCCGGTCGTAAGGCCTCGGCCTCCCGGCCCTGGGAAGGCAGCCGTTCGCTTGCGGCCGGAGAGGATCCCTGGGAGACCATCGCGCCGTCCGCCATTCCATTCGGCCCCAACTGGCATGTTCCTCGGGAGATGACGGCGGCCGACATGGAGCGGGTGCGGGAGGCCTTTGTTGCCGCGGCACAGCGCGCGGTACGGGTTGGCTTCGATGCAATCGAACTGCATGCGGCACACGGCTATCTCATTCACAGCTTTGTTTCGCCGATCTCCAACAAGCGGAACGACGGCTATGGCGGCTCGCTGGAGGCGCGCATGCGCTTTCCACTTGAGATCGCCCAGGCGGTGCGCGCCGTCGTGCCGAAGGCCACGCCGCTCGGTGCGCGCATCACGGGTGATGACTGGGTCGACGGCGGGCTCACGGCCGAGGACGCAGTGGCTTTTGCCAAGGCGCTCAAGGGCGCGGGTCTCGATTTTGTCTGCATTTCGTCCGGCGGGGTGAGCACGGGTTCACGGCCTCCGCAGACCGCAAGCCTCAACGCGCCACTGGCCGAAAAGGTGAAGCGCGAAGCCGGCATCGCAACCCGTGTTGTCGGGCTGATCTCCACGCCCAAGCAGGCTGAGGCCCTCGTCGCCGAGGGCAAGGCCGACCAGGTCGCGCTGGCACGGGCCTTTCTCGACAATCCGCACTGGTCGTGGCACGCCGCGCAATCGCTGGGCGCCGACATTCCACGTCCACCGCAGTATCAACGCGCGGCGCCCAAGGTCTGGCCGGCAGCCGCCTATCGCGATTGAGTTAGCGATTTCGGATCACAACTCCGATGTCGGCGCGGCGCGATCGGCGGCAGAGACAATTTGTCTTGGCTTAGGGTATCAGGCCGCCCAATCCGGTTCTGCGCAGCCGGTCGACGTCCTGCGGCAGATCGATATCCCACAGCGCAACCGGTTCCTGCCAGGTGAGCCCGAGTTGCCGCAATCGCCGGCGCGTCTCCTCCATGACCTCTGGCGTGCTCCATTGCATGGCGGAAAATAATGCGGGCTCCGGCCGGCGCGTTCCAATCAGCACGTAGCCGCCATCGTCCGCCGGGAACACCACGACATCGGTGCCGCCCCGTAGCACGCCGGCGGCCGTGCGCAGGTCGGCAGCACTCAGGACCGGACAATCCGTGCCGATAACCAGCGCCGGGCCGTTCGCGGCTGTGAGCGCGGTCAGCATGCGTGCGCCGAGATCGCCGTCACCTTGCCGCGCGAGTGCGATGCCGCGTGGGACGAGCGCCGCGAATGCAGGGTCGGTCTCGTCCGGTGCTCCCCACAAGGTGACAGGCCCGATGCCGGCGGCGCACGCTGTCGCGGCGGCGCGTGCTATCAGCGCGGCTTGTAGCGCGGCGGCGCCATCGGGGCCGAGCATTGGAATGAGACGCGTCTTGGCGAAGCCAGGGACGGGTGCCTTGGCGAGTATCGCGACGGCGACGGCTTCAGTCGTTGCCATAGCCGTAAAGCTGCGCGAGTTCGTTAGGGTCGCGGCCGAAGAAGTAAGCGAGCCGCAGCTGCCACATCAGCAGGATGGTGCGGAACACGCCGTGTTTTTCCCATCGCCGGCCGGATGTCACCACCCGTTCGCGCAGGCAGAGCGGCCGGCTTACCTGCTTGAGCCGCTTGGAAATCGCGATGTCCTCCATCAGTGAGATTGGCGGGAAGCCACCGATCTCTTTGAAGACTTCGCGCTTTACGAAAATCGCCTGGTCGCCGGTGGCAATGCCGGTGATCCGCGAGCGCAGGTTCATCATCCAGGCGACGATGCGCAGCAACGGACGCCCGCTCTCGATCTTGACGTCGAAGCGGCCCCAGGCGCGGCCTGATTTCTCGAGGCCATTGAGCAATACATGATCGGCATCCGACGGCAGGCGCGTATCGCTGTGCAGGAATAGAAGAATGTTGCCCTCAGCCTTCTCGGCGCCCGCATTCATCTGCGAGGCGCGTCCACGCGGTGCAGGGATTACCCGGCTGGCCCGCAAACGTGCCCTTTGCACCGTGGCATCGCGGCTGCCGCCGTCGACCACGATGATCTCGACGCCAAGCGCGCGCAGGGGCGCAAGCGCGTCGAGCGCAGCGGCGATGCGCTCGCCTTCATTCAGGACCGGGATGATGATGGAGAGAGTTCGACATGCAGTGCCCCGGCAGACGCGTTCCCGCAGTCTACCAGCGAACGGCGCCGGTCTCGCAAGCAATTCCACGGGCTCTGTTATTCACGTTCGCTACCCGCCTCGCCGCGAGCCCACGAAGCGAACGTCAAATCCAAAACTCCACTAGCAACTTATTGATCTAGTGTGGCTTTGGTTCAGAAGTCCGCATGTCGGACTCGTCGGCAAGAATGATGCGGACTCTGAAGCGCCACACTATGCGACGGCGGTCGGATTTGGCTTGGCCTGTGCGATCTCATAGGCCGGCCCCGATGAAATCCGCTGAAAATACGAGATATGTGCCGCGCTACCTGCGGGCCAGCGTGCGAGGAAACGCGTGAGAAAGTGGGTGTGATCGTAGGCCACTGGAATGGCATCGATGTGTACGCCGTCGCGCATAAGGCCATAGAGCGGAGCGTGAGGGGAGGGGGCGCGGCTGATGCGCGTGATCAGTCCGATCCGGGAGTCCTTGAAATTCGGCATTCCGGCCGCGCCGTTGTTGATGACAGTCGTGCGGCCTGCCGGCACGACAAAATCGCGCAGAGCCGCCAGGCAGGTGTGTGTCGAGGCGAACACGTCGATGTGTGAGGCACGCCGGATCGCTTCGATCAGCGCGGACGTGCTGGCCTGGTCGAGTGCATCGTGTGCGAACGACCAGCCGGCGAGCGCTGTCGCATCGCCGTGGACGATACCGATGCGAAGTCCGCCGACGTCGGCCACGAGGTGCATCGGGAGTTCGCCAAGCCGGGCGGCGACGCCGGGCAGCGTCACGGCCGTGCGGCGCAGATCGATCAAAATCTCGTTCGAACGGCGGACCGTGTCCTCCTCGACCGAAGCCGGATAGGCGCAGCCGCAGCCCGCGCCAACATCGGCCCCGCGCGCGATCTCGGTCTCGACATTGCCGCGGATGGCACGATGGCGCGCAACGCGTCGGGCAACTTCGGCGAACCAGTCCGGTTCGGCGTCGAACCAGTGGAAGTCGCCGTTGAAGACGATGCTGGCATGCTCGGCGGCGGCAAGCCGTTCGATCTCGGCGAGCGCTGCGAGGTTGCCGTAGAGGCCGCCGACGACGTAGAGCACATCGGCGGTCAGCTCGGCCGGGCGGTCGAACACCGATGCCGGGTAGCGGTAGTCTGCCGGGCAGGTTCGGCCCGCCCGGCTCGATCGCGTCAGCCGCCGGCAGTTGCAGTGTCGAAAGATCGCCGGAGGTCACTCGGCCGCTTCCTTCAGCGCCCCGCCGCAGCTCGATCCTTGGCCCGCGGTACAGCCGTAACAGTGGCCGGCGACCCGGATCGGATCGTCTTCCAGGTCGGTGTCGAGCAAATCAGCAAGGCGCGTGCGTTCGCGCCCGCCGTGGCGGAGCGGCAAGTCGAGCATCTGGTTGAAGTCGCAATCGTAGACGTAGCCCCGCCAATCGACCGAGATCATGCGGCGGCACATGACCTCGTCCAGGTTGGCATCCATATGCGCGTGCTGCAGCAAACCGAGGTAGCGATCGAACTCACCCTGTGCGATCAGGATTGCGCCGAAGCGCTGAATCGGCATGTTGGCCAGAGTGAAAAGCCGGTTGAAGACGACACCGTAACGCTCGCCCAGCACGCGCTTGTAGTCGGCCTCGAGCTGGTCTTGCGCCGGCGGTAGCGACGGCCCTTGCGGATTGTAGACGAGATTGAGCGTCAGCCCGGTGCCGTCGTGCCCATAACCCAGCGCGTTGAGCAACCGCAGGCCACGGATCGAGCCGTCGAAGACACCCTTGCCGCGCTGGCGGTCGACATTGTCTTGCAAATAGCATGGCATCGAGGCCACGATCTCGACCCGATGCGCGCGCAGGAACTCACCCAGGTCTTCCTGACCCGGGACATCGAAAATCGTCAGGTTGCAGCGGTCCATGACATTGACGCCGATATCGCGCGCGCCGGTGACGAGACGGCGGAAGTGGGCGTTGAGCTCGGGCGCCCCGCCGGTAATATCGAGTGTCGAAATGCGGTGCCGCTCGATGAACGCGAGCACCACCTCGGCCACGTCGCCCGACATCTCCTCGGTGCGGTTGGGACCGGCATTGACGTGACAATGCGTGCAGGACTGGTTGCAGCGATAGCCGACATTGATCTGCAGGGTGTCGATCCGGCCACGACGGATCGGCGGAAACGCAATCTGCTCGAGCAACGGCCAAGTATCGCGCATGCGGAATCCATTGTTATCGCGGCAAGCTTGCACACACTGCCGCGCTCGTCACGCGGCGGAACATGTTTGTCGGACAATTTCGTGTGAGGGTTCGCGCGTTCGCGCCGAACGGACCGGCAAAATTGGCGGGGGCCCGGCGGAGTTTCCACCGAGCCCCCTTAGCGTATCAGTCAGCCTATAAGCCGGGTTTTGTAGGGCGAGGGCTGCTTCACCCTCGCGTGACGGCCATTCCTCTGCGACGACGGTTGCCCGCCGCCTGATGCAACCTACCCGGACGGCAAGATCCGGACATCGATCCCGGAGATTGCTCTCCGCGCCGTCCCTATTCGGTCTTGCTCCCGGTGGGGTTTGCCGTGCCGCCGGCGTTGCCGCAAGCGCGGTGCGCTCTTACCGCACCGTTTCACCCTTGCCGCGATCGTACGCAACTTGATCGCGGCGGTTTGTTTTCTGTGGCACTTTCCCTGGGCTCGCGCCCGCCGGACGTTATCCGGCACCGTACATCCATGGAGCCCGGACTTTCCTCTCGAGCCGACCTTTCGGCGTTGGCCCGAGCAGCCATCCGGCCGACTGATGCCATAGGGATGGGGGGCAAGCGGTCATTCGTCAAGGGCGAGCGTCAGGGTGACGCGCAAATTGCGCCGTGTCTCAAGATCACGCCTGCTTGGCGATCGCCTGCGTGAGTTTGGCGTCGCGCTCGGCAAGCAGTGCCCGAAGCGTCATCAGTGTCGATACGTCGAGCACCCCGTCGACCCGCGCGGGACGGAAGTGGCGCTGGAACGCCGCGATCGCATCGCGGGTCGTGCCATCGAAGTAGCCGCTTGCACTCACGCCATAGCCGAATCTTGCCAGCAGCTTTTGCGCCTCTTCGATGGTCGGATTCTTTTCGCCGAGCACGAAAATCGGCCCGGGAATGTTCAATGGCGCCGGTTTGACCCACAACCCGATCCCCGAGTTGGCCAGGAGCCGCCAGGGGAATTTCTCACCCGGATCCTGCTTGCGCGCAGGCGCGATATCCGAGTGCGCCAGCACGCGGTCGGCGCGAATCTTGTAACGGGTGAAGATGCTGCGGCAGAGGGCCGTCACGGCCGCGACCTGCCGACGCGGAAATTCCGGATAGTTGTGGTCGTGGCCAGGATTGGCGATCTCGATGCCGATCGAGTAGGAGTTGATGTCGGTCTCGCCGGCCCATGACGATGTGCCGGCATGCCAGGCGCGGCGAT
The DNA here is from genome assembly GCA_963756715.1 of uncultured Alphaproteobacteria bacterium. Classification (GTDB taxonomy): domain Bacteria; phylum Pseudomonadota; class Alphaproteobacteria; order Rhizobiales; family Xanthobacteraceae; genus VAZQ01. The sequence continues at coordinate 16,434 of CAVWOV010000011.1, read as the reverse complement.
CTTCCGCGACCATTTGAATGATGTGGCCGTCCTGCAGCACGACGTAGTGCGCGGACACTTCGCTTCCCGGAGAGGACAGCAAATTGAGTGCGGCCTCGTTGTCCGACATTCCGGTGTAGTGCAGCACGATCATGTCGGGCGTGACGCCGCCCTTGCGTTCGCCGTGGTTCGGCGACGGCCGGACCTCTGCGACAACGCAGGAATTAGCGCGCAACTGGGACACGAGCGTAACCATACGCGGCACATACTCTTCGCGTTGACTCACGACCAGCGGCAGCATCAGCACGAATTTTTGTGCCGCCGGAATTGAATCGATTGTGCAGAAACGGTTAACGCAGACAAGCGCGTACCGATGATTTCGAGCAATTGTGCACCGCGAATCCGCGACGACTGTTGCGCATTCGCCGCATTCTCGCAGCCGGTCGCGGCAATCAGGTCACAGCCAAGAATTTTATTTGTTGGAGTATTCGAGAAAAATAGACTCGCGACAAGAACGGCGATCCGGGCTGGCTTCTACCAACCCGGACTGCCGAACTGGGATCGAACCTAGCCGTCCCAACTTTCCTTAGTGCGCGACGATACGCATTAGCGCTGCATCGGAGCCGGGGCCGGCGGAGTGGCCGGCCGCGGCGCCATGCCGGTCGTCGGCGAGGTCTGTCGGGCCTGTGCCTTGTAGTATTGGAAGCCCGGCGCCGTCTTGAGTTGATCCTTGGTCCAGGACACCTTCAGCTTGATGTCATTCGGATCGTTGCTGGTACTGCTATTGGTCGAAGCCGGCACAATCTGGAACGCGCTCATGTCGAGCGCCACGTTCTTCTCGCCGATGCCGAGGAAGCCGCCGACGCCGACGACAATCGCCTCGACCTTGCCGTTCTTGTCGAATACCACGTCTTCGACGTCGCCGATGTGCGCATTGTCGGGGCCGAGCACGTCAGTGCCCTTGAATTTGGAAAACGTCCACTGGTCGGCCTTCTGCTGCGCGAGGAATTTGGGGCTGGCCGCCGGCGAGGTCATTGCGGGAGGGTGCGCGGGCGGATTGGCCTGCGCGAATGCGCCCGACACCATCAGTGTACTGACGGCCGTCGAGATCATGAGCGTCTTGAGCATTAAAGCCTCCTAATTGAGTTTGATCGTCCAGGACAGAGTGTCTGTAGAGCGTCCCTGTCAGCAAGACAGGAAGAGTGTTTCCCTGTGTGACGACAACGCACGACGGCAAAGGCTTGTTCCGATTCAGACTAAATTCCGCACGAACGGAACTTGAGAGCGGAACATTCGTCTCTTGAATTTAAGTCGCCGATTCGAATCGGAAATTTAAGTTGACAGTTCGACGTTGTTTTTTCGTTTCGATCGCTGCGCAGATTTCCGCGCGCAAAACCTTGATTGTGATCAGCCGACGCTGCCTAACGAGCCGCGTACCATCCTACGGTCTGACAGTTCTGCGATGCCGGTGGAAACCGGTCCTTTCGATCGCGATACCGCTTGGCCAGCTTCGCGACTCCCGAGCAAGACATCGACGCCTGCTCCTGCTGGCCGGCTGCGCCGCCGCCTTCGGTTTGCGACCGGTCCCTCAACCATTCCTTAAGTCTGCGTACCGTTAATGAGCGGTTGAGGCCCGGCAATCCGCGGCGCGACGGCGCCCGGAGATTCCATTGACGCCCAGAAAAACCCATGGTATCCCATAAAATCCCATACAGGCAGGCGGTTCAGAATACCGTCGCGGTGGGACGCGCCGGGGACGGCTTGTTGCTTCCTCGGGAGCAGGCCGCGCCGGCGCAACCGGCCAGGGTCGAACAGGGGCTGCATGGATCGTTTCGTGTCGCACTACACATTGCGGCTCGATGCCAAGGGGCGGGTTTCGATCCCTGCATCGTTTCGCGCTGTGATGGCGCGCGACGGCTTCGAAGGCTTGTACTGCTACCCGACTCTCGACCGTCCGGCGCTGGATGCCGGCGGCAACGCGCTGCTGACGGAGATCGACACGCTGATCGCGCGTTTCCCGCCCTATTCGGAGGAGCGCGAGCAGTTCTCTGCGGCACTCTATGGGACGAGCGAAGTGTTGAAGATCGACGGCGAGGGGCGGGTGACTCTGACGGAACCGCTCAAGCGTCATGCCGAAATCACCGACGAGGTCGCGTTCGCCGGCCTCGGCCACAAGTTCCAGATCTGGGAGCCCGGACGCTTCCGCGCGGAGCTCGCGGAGGCCACCGAGAAGGTCCGCGCGCACAAGAAGCAACTGGGGTCCCGGAGAGCGGCGGAGGGCCCGCCCGGAGCGCGGGAATGATGACGAGCAGCGACAGCCCCCCTGCTGTCGCTGGCGGACTGGCTCGTCACATTCCCGTGCTCGGCCGTCCCGCGGTCGAGTTCCTGCAGCCGCGGGACGACGGCATCTATGTCGATGCGACCTTCGGCGCGGGCGGCTATACGCGCGCAATTCTCGCCACGGCAAATTGCCAAGTCATCGGGATCGATCGCGACCAGCGCGCTATCGCGCTCGGGGCGGACATGGTGAATGCCGCCGCCGGCCGGCTGGTCCTGGTCGAGGATCGGTTTTCCAATCTTGAAGCGGCTGCGGGCAGCCTGGGCTACGACAAGGTCGATGGCATCGTGCTCGATCTCGGTGTTTCGTCGATGCAGATCGACGAGGGCGAGCGCGGATTTTCCTTCCGGTTCGACGGCCCGCTCGACATGCGCATGGGGGCCGACGGCCCGAGCGCGGCCGATGTCGTGGCTCTCGCCTCGGAGCGCGATCTGGCCGCCATAATCGCGATCCTCGGCGAGGAGCGCCACGCGCGCGCCGTGGCTCGCGCTATCCTGCGCGTGCGTGCCGAGACCCCGATCCGCACCACGCGGGAACTTGCCGACATCGTGAGCCGCGTCGTCCACGCTCGTCCTGGTGCGATTCATCCCGCGACCCGTACGTTCCAGGCGCTGCGCATCTTCGTCAATGAGGAGCTTAACGAGCTCGTGGCGGCGCTCGAGGCCGCGGAGCGCATTCTCGCGCCCGGCGGCCGGCTGGTCATAGTGGCCTTTCACTCGCTCGAAGATCGCATCGTCAAATCCTTCTTCACGGACCGTGGCGGCCGCGGCGGTTCTTCCCGCCATCAGCCCGAGGCGGTGAAGGCCGCGGCGACATTTCGCGAATTGACCCGGCGTCCCGTTGTGCCGGACGAGGCTGAGACAACCGCAAATCCGCGCGCGCGGTCCGCGAAGTTGCGCGCCGGCGAACGTACCGATGCACCGCCGTCGGGCCGTGCGCCCGCGCTTCCATTGCCGCGGCTGCCGTCGCTCGCCGACGTGATGGAGGCGCACCGATGATGCGCTTTCTCAATATCTGCGTGATCGCGGCGCTCGTTCTGGCCGCGGCCGACGTCTACAACATCAAGTTCGAGTCGACCCGGCAGGCACAGCGTGTGGCGAAGCTGCGCCAGGAGATCCGGCGCGAGCACGATGTGATCGCGGCGCTGCGCGCCGAATGGGCGAAGCTCGACAGCCCCGCACGCATCCAAGGTCTGGCACGGCGGCACCTGGCGTTGCAGCCCATTGATGCGCGGCAATTCGACCATTTCGACCATTTGCCGGAGCGTCCGCCCGACCTCGTTCCGCTTAACGAGCCCGATCCGATCGGAGCGGTGATCGCCAATCCCGACCTGATCGACCGTATGCCAACCGCAAGCCTGCCACCCACCAAAGGCTCGCGGGGGAATGCTAATCCGCCGGTGGCCAGACGATGAATGCGACCGACGCACACGACGGGCCGCGATCGGAGACCGGAGTGCAATCGCCGGCCGCCGCGACAGAACCATGGCGCCGACGCTTGGTGCGGACGCTGCTCTACGGTGAGGATGTCGACCGCTCGGTGAAGACGAGAGCGCGCATTGGCCTTGCCATGCTGATCTTCGTCATCGGCTACGGGGTGATCGCCGCGCGGCTCGTCATGTTCGCGACCGTACCGGAGGGGCACGGCCTGCGGCGTGCGGTCGGCCAGGACGCCGTGGCGACGGCGCGGCCGGACATTCTCGATCGCAACGGCCAGATTCTGGCAACGGATGTGCGCACACCCTCGCTGTTCGGCGAGCCGCACCGGATCGTCGATGTGGACGAGGCGTCGGAATTGCTCACCGCCGTGGTGCCGGAACTTGATGCGCCCGAATTGCGCGAGCGGCTAGGCTCCAAGAAGCGGTTCGTCTGGCTCAAGCGCGAGATCACGCCCAAGCAGCGCGCCGACATCCATCGCCTCGGCCTTCCCGGCATCGGCTTTCTGCCGGAGAACAAGCGCGTCTACCCGAACGGTCCCGATGTGTCGCACGTCATCGGACACGTCAATATCGACAACCAGGGCATCGCCGGGATCGAGAAGTGGCTCGACAAGAGCGGCCTTGCCGATCTGCATCTGGCCGGGCTCGCCACCGACCGGCTGCAGAAGCCGGTCGATCTCGCCGTCGACCTGCGTGTGCAGCATGCGCTACGCGACGAACTCGTCGCTGCGCGTGAAAAATTCAAGGCGGTGGCGGCGGCGGGTCTCCTTACTGATGTGCGCACCGGCGAAATCGTCGCCATGATTTCGGTCCCGGATTACGACCCCAACAATCCACGCGAGGCGCTCGATCCCACCCGCATTAACCGACTCACCACCGGCGTGTACGAGATGGGTTCGACCTTCAAGGCGCTCACGCTGGCGATGGCGCTCAACTCCGGCAAGTTCACGCTGAAATCGTCGCTGGATGCGCGCGCGCCCCTGCAATATGGGAAATTCGCCATCCACGATTTCCATCCGCAGAGCCGTTTTCTGAGCCTGCCGGAGGTGTTCACGTACTCGTCCAATATCGGCACCGCCCGCATGGCCGTGAGCCTCGGCGTCGAGTACCACAAGGCGTTTCTGAGGAAGCTTGGTCAGCTTGACCGGTTGCGTACCGAGCTGCCGGAAAGCGCCGAGCCGTTGGTGCCGAAACGCTGGATGGAACTCAACACCGTGACGATCGCGTTCGGCCACGGGCTCTCGGTCGCGCCCTTGCAGGCCATGATGGCGATCGGCGCTCTGGTGAATGGCGGCAAGCTCATTCCGCCAACGTTTCTCAAGCGCGGCGAGCAGGAAGCAACGGCGCTTGCCAAGCGCGTGATCAAGCCTGAAACCAGCGAGAAGATGCGCTATCTGATGCGCCTCAACGTCGAGAAGGGCACCGCCAGCAAGGCCGATGTCAAAGGATACTACGTCGGCGGCAAGACCGGCACCGCCGAGAAGGTCGTCATGGGACGCTACTCCAAGACCAAGGTGCTGACCTCGTTCACGGCGATCCTGCCAGCCGACAAGCCCCGCTATGCACTGCTGATCATGCTCGACGAGCCGCAGCCGATTCCGGAAACCCATGGCTATGCGACATCGGGTTGGAACGCCGTGCCGGTCGGCGGGGCGGTCATTGCCCGCATTGCGCCGTTGCTGGGAATCGAGCCGCGTTTTGAGCTTGCGCCGGCGGACAAGCTGATCCTCGCCAGCGCTCGCCGGTAGCATGGCGGATTTGACATTCCTATTGGTATCGGCACCGTCGAAACCGGGATACTGGCCGCCAAACTGACCTTTCCTCTCGGCCGATCGTCGCGTATTTGTCCGCAGTCAGCCCGGAACCCGCGATCGATGAAGCTCGCCAGCCTGCTCACAGCCGATGCCGTCGCGGATGCGCGCTTTGCCGCGCTCGAAGTGACCGGCATCAGCGCCGACAGCCGTACCGTCAAGCCGGGTAACGTGTTCGTGGCGCTCGCCGGCAGCAAGGACGACGGGCTGCGCTTTGTCGGTCCCGCCATCACGGCGGGCGCGACGGCGATTATTGCCGAACGGGCGCCGGCACCGCCGTTGCCGGCCGGCGTAGCGTTCGTGAAGGTCGCCGATGCACGCCGCGCACTCGCGCTCGGTGCGGCGAAATTCTTTCCGGGCCAGCCCGAGGTAATCGCGGCCGTCACCGGCACGAGCGGCAAGACCTCGGTGGCCGCCTTTGCGCGCCAGATCTGGACCGCGCTCGGCTGGCAAGCGGCGAGCATCGGCACGATCGGGCTCGTCTCGCCCAAGCGTGAAGTCTATGGCTCACTGACGACGCCAGACCCGGTTGCCTTGCATCGCTCGCTCGATGAACTTGCCGGCGAAGGCGTGACGCATCTGGCGATGGAGGCCTCCTCGCACGGTCTCGATCAGCGCCGCCTCGATGGCGTGCGTATCGCCGCCGGCGGCTTCACCAATCTCAGCCGCGACCATCTCGACTATCACCCGACGCTGGAATCCTACCTCGCCGCCAAACTGCGGCTGTTCACTGACTTGCTCGTGCCGGGCGGTGCGGCGGTGATCGTCGCCGACCACGAGCATTCGGGGCCGGTAATCTCGGCCGCGAAGGAGGCGCGGATTGCGTCTGCTCACTGTCGGCCGGCGAGGTGAGGGGATCAAACTTCTTGCGGCGACAATTGACGGCTTCGCGCAGGTGCTGCGCCTCGCGCACGGGGGCAATGAATTCACGGTTCGGCTGCCACTGGTCGGCGCCTTCCAGGTTGAGAATGCGTTGGTCGCGGCGGGTCTTGCGGTTGCGACTGGCAGTGAGCCCGCGGCGGTATTTGCGGCGCTGGAGCATCTCAAAGGTGCTAAAGGCCGGCTCGATCTTGTCGGTTCGGTGAATGGAGCGCCGGTATTCGTCGATTACGCCCACAAGCCTGACGCGCTTGCCAAGGCGCTCGAGGCGCTGAGGCCTTATGTCACCGGCCGCCTGGTCGTAGTGTTCGGTTGCGGCGGCGACCGCGACCCCGGCAAGCGGCCGATGATGGGCGAGATCGCCGCGCAGCTTGCCGATCGCGTCATCGTCACCGACGACAATCCGCGCAGCGAAAATCCTGCCGCGATCCGCGCCGCCATCCTCAAGGCGGCGCCGGACGCAATTGAAATCGGCGATCGCGGCGAAGCAATCCGCGTGTCGATCGGTGAGCTTCAGCGTGGCGACGTGCTGCTGGTCGCCGGCAAGGGTCATGAAACCGGCCAGATCGTCGGTCAGCAAGTGCTGCCGTTCAGCGATCACGAAGCGGTGGCGGCCGCGCTCACGGGGGGCAGGGCATGAGCGAGCGGGCGCTGTGGACGGCCGAAGCGATGGCGGCGGCGATGCGCGCGGCGCGCACCGGCGACCTGCCGCGCGGCATTTCTGGCATTTCGATCGATACGCGTAGCGTCCAGCCCGGCGAAGCGTTCTTTGCGATCAAAGGTGACAGTCGCGACGGCCATGAATTCGTACCGGCGGCCTTGAAAGCCGGTGCCGGGCTTGCGGTCATTTCCGCGGAACACGCCAACGGCTTCGCGGCCAATACGCCGCTGCTGATCGTCCCGGATGTACTCGACGGATTGCGCGACCTGGCGCGCGCGGCGCGTGAGCGCTCGCCGGCGAAGATTGTCGGAGTCACCGGCTCGGTCGGCAAGACCAGCACCAAAGAGGCGCTGCTGCTCGCCCTGTCGAAGGACGGCGAGACGCATGCTTCGGCCGCGTCCTACAATAATCATTGGGGTGTGCCGCTGTCGCTCGCACGCTGTCCGCAATCCGCCCGCTATGCGGTGTTCGAAGTCGGCATGAATCACGCGGGCGAAATCACGCCGCTCACCAAGATGCTGCGTCCGCACGTGGCAGTGATCACCACGGTCGAACCGGTTCATCTCGAATTCCTCGGTTCGATTGAGGCTATTGCGGATGCCAAGGCCGAGATATTCCAGGGGCTCGCGTCCGGCGGCGCGGCAGTGATCAATCGCGACAACCCGCAGTTCGAACGCTTGAGCCGGGCGGCGGCCATGGCGGGCGTCGAACGCGTCATTTCGTTCGGCGAGCACGACAGCGCCGATGCGCGCTTGATCAAGTGCGCCCTCCAGTCCGATTCCTCGACCGTGCAGGCCAGCATCCTGGGGAGCGATGTTACCTATAAACTCGGCGCGCCGGGCCGCCACCTCGTGCTCAATTCGCTGGCCGTGTTGGCGTCGGCCGCGCTCGCCGGTGCCGATCTTGCGCTTGCGGCTCTTGCACTTTCGGATCTCAAGCCTGCGGCCGGTCGCGGCACGCGCATCGCGCTGGATGTGCCGGGCGGCGCCGCCTTGCTGATCGACGAGAGCTACAATGCCAATCCGGCGTCGATGCGCGCGGCGATCGCGCTGCTGGGCCAGGCCGATATTGGCGTACGCGGCCGGCGGATCGCGGTGCTCGGCGATATGCTCGAACTGGGCCCGCAAGGTGCCACGCTGCACGGGTCGCTCGCGGAGGCGATCGATGCTCATGCGGTTGATCTGGTCTATTGCTGCGGCCCATTGATGCGCTCGCTGTGGGAGGCTCTTCCCACCGGTCGCCGGGGAGGCTATGCCGAAACGTCGGCGGTGCTCGAGCCGCAGGTTTTGGGTGCCGTCCAGCCGGGCGATGCGATTATGATCAAAGGCTCCCTCGGTTCCCGGATGGGGCCCATCGTCAAGGCGCTCGAAAGCCGCTATCGCCAAGCGGTACGCACTGCGGCTCCGGCCTAAGGCTGATTCCATGCTCCATTGGCTCTCGGCATTTTCGGACACGATCGGGCCGCTCAACGTCCTGCGCTACATCACGTTCCGTACCGGCGGGGCGATGATCACCGCGCTTACGTTCGTGTTCATGTTCGGGCCCACCATCATCACTCATCTGCGGTTGCGTCAGGGCAAAGGCCAGCCGATCCGTACCGACGGTCCGCAATCGCACCTTGTCACCAAGCGCGGCACTCCCACGATGGGCGGGCTGATGATCCTGTTCGGGATTGTCGTATCGACCTTGCTGTGGGGCAATCTCTCCAATCTCTACGTTTGGATCGTGCTTGGCGTCATGCTCATGTTTGGCGCGATCGGCTTCTATGATGATTATCTCAAGGTCACCAAGCAGACCCATGCGGGCGTATCCGGCAGGTTTCGGCTGGCGGGTGAGGTTCTGATCGCGGCTGTTGCTTGCTATCTCATTGTCTCGATGGGACGCCAACCGTTTGCGACGTCGCTGACCTTTCCGTTCTTCAAGGAACTGGTGTTGCCGCTGGGCTGGTTTTTCATCGTGTTCGGTGCGGTCGTCATCGTTGGCGCGGGCAATGCCGTGAATCTGACCGACGGTCTCGACGGGCTTGCGACCGTTCCGGTGATTATCGCCGCGCTGAGCTTCGGCATCATTGCCTACCTCGCCGGTAACGCGTTTTTCGCCGACTATCTGCAAATTCATTACGTGCCCGGCACCGGCGAACTCGCCGTGCTGTGTGGCGCGGTGATCGGGGCAGGTCTCGGATTCCTTTGGTTCAACGCGCCGCCCGCTTCGATCTTCATGGGCGATACCGGTTCGCTCGCGCTCGGCGGCATGATCGGTGCGATCGCCGTCGCCACCAAGCATGAGGTCGTGCTCGCGGTGATCGGCGGCCTGTTCGTGTTGGAGGCGGTATCGGTGATCGTGCAGGTGGCGTCGTTCAAGCTTACCGGCAAGCGCGTGTTCAAGATGGCGCCGCTGCATCATCATTTCGAGCAGAAGGGTTGGACCGAACCGCAGATTGTGATCCGCTTCTGGATTATTGCGGTGGTGCTCGCGCTCGCGGGCCTCTCGACGCTGAAGCTGCGGTGATCGTGAGGATTGGGGAATGACAGCGCAGCGTGCACAGTCTGCTCCCTCCCCCCTTGAGGGGGAGGGATGGGGAGGGGGGTACTTCAAAGCGCGCTCTATCGTTTTCGCTACCCCCCTCCCTAGCCCTCCCCCTCAAGGGGGGAGGGGACGCACCGAGCTAGCCGCGGGCGCGCGTGACGCTCGCTGTCTATTGCGTAACCGCGGTCATGATTTCGGTTACCACCTTTGCCGGAAAGAAGGTCGCGGTGTTCGGCCTCGGCGGCTCAGGGCTGGCGAGCGCGAAGGCGCTGCTCGCCGGCGGCGCGGACGTCGTCGGCTGGGACGACAATGCGGATACCGTCCGGAAGGCGACGAGCGCCGGCATTCCGACGTCCGATCTGCGTGACGTCAATTGGTCTGGCCTTTCCGCTCTCGTGCTCGCTCCCGGCGTGCCGCTGACCCATCCCGCTCCGCACTGGCCAGTCGGGCTTGCGCGCGCCGCCGGGATTGAAGTGATCGGCGACATCGAACTGTTCTGCCGGGAGCGGCGCAGTCACGCGCCCGATGCACCCTTCGTTGCCATCACCGGCACCAACGGCAAATCGACCACAACCGCGCTCACCGCGCACCTGCTCGGATCAGCGGGCTACGATGCTCAACTCGGCGGCAATATTGGCACCGCCATCCTGTCGCTTGAGCCGCCGGGTGCGGGCCGCGTGCACGTGATCGAATGCTCGTCCTACCAGATCGATCTCGCACCGAGCCTCGATCCGTCGGTCGGCATCCTGATCAATGTCACAGAAGATCATCTCGACCGCCACGGCACGCTCGCACATTACGCGGCCGTGAAGGAGCGGCTGGTGGCCGGCGTGCCGGACGATGGTTTTGCGATTGTCGGCGTTGACGACAACTGGTGCGCAGCCACAGCCGACCGGCTCGACCAGTCCGGCAAGCAGGTCGTACGGGTGTCGGTGCGCCGGCCGCTACCCGACGGCCTCTACGTCGAAGCCGAGCAGATCATGCTGGCGGCAAGCGGGGCCGCCAAGGCGATCGCCCTTCTTGGCGGCATCGGCTCATTGCGCGGTGTGCACAACGCGCAGAATGCAGCCTGCGCGGCAGGCGCCGCACTCGCCCTCGGGCTCTCCGCGCAGGCGATCCAGCAGGGCTTGCGGTCATTTCCCGGACTTTCGCACCGCATGGAACAGGTCGGGCGCAAGGGCCGGGTATTGTTCGTCAACGATTCCAAGGCCACGAACGCCGATTCCGCGGCGCAGGCGCTTGCCTGCTTTGGCGACATCTTCTGGATCGCCGGCGGCAAGCCAAAAACCGGCGGCCTCTCGACGCTGACCGGTTTCTTTCCGCGCATCCGCAAGGCTTATCTGGTCGGCGAGGCCGCGGCGGGGTTTGCTGCGGAACTTGATGGCCGCGTTCCGCATGTCGTCGCCGGCACGCTGGATCGCGCGGTTGCGCTTGCGGCGCGTGATGCGGAAGCGGCGGATGTGCGCGATCCGGTCGTTTTGCTGTCGCCGGCCTGCGCGTCTTTCGACCAGTACCGCAATTTTGAAATCCGGGGCGACGCGTTTCGCAAGCTGGTGCAGGCGTTGCCGGGGCTGATGCCAGCCTAAATTCCGTCTCGCACGCGCGAGACCCGTTAATCCTCCGTCAACCACTGCCGTGCACGACTGTGGCCCACGTCGCTCCGGGGGGAGTCCATGGTTTCGCGCGTCGAACGCACGCCCTTTGCAGCTTGGTGGTGGACGGTCGACCGCCTGATGCTGGTCGCGCTGCTCTCGCTCATGCTGGTGGGCATTATCCTGTCGCTTGCCGCCAGCCCGCCGGTGGCGTCGAGAATCGGGCTTGACCCGTTCTACTTCGTCCACCGGCACGTGATGTATCTGCTGCCCGTGCTGGTGGTGATGCTCACCACCTCGTTCCTGCCGCGCCGTCACATCCTGCGGCTTGCGCTCGTGGTGTTTGTCGTAAGCCTTGCGCTGATCGCGACCACGCTGATCTACGGCGCCGAGGTCAAAGGGGCGCGGCGGTGGATCGTGATCCTGGGCGTCAACCTGCAACCCTCAGAATTTCTCAAGCCTGCCTTCGTCATCCTCATCGCCTGGCTATTCGGAGAGACAGCACGCCGGCCGGAAATGCCGGCCAACAGCATCGCGCTCGCTCTCCTGGTACTCGCGCTGGCGGGCTTGGTGATGCAGCCGGACTTCGGGCAGACCATGCTGGTCGCGCTGGTCTGGGGGACGCTGTTCTTCCTTGCCGGCATGCGGGTGATCTGGGTGTTCGGCCTGGGTGGCGCCGCGATTGCGGGTATCACGCTTGCCTATTTCACCATTCCGCACGTCACACGGCGTATCCAGCGCTTCCTCGATCCGGGGTCCGGCGATACCTTCAATATCGATCAGGCGCTTGAATCCTTCTGGCGGGGCGGCTGGTTCGGGCGCGGCCCCGGTGAGGGGACGGTCAAGCGCATCCTGCCAGAGAGCCATACGGACTTCGTCTTTGCGGTCGCGGCCGAGGAATTCGGTATCGTGCTTTGCCTCCTTCTGGTCGCGTTGTTCGCATTCATTGTGTTGCGGGCGCTGCAACGCGCCATGCGCGATGAGGATCCATTCGCGCGTTTTGCGGTGGCAGGGCTCGCAATTCTGTTCGGGTTGCAATCGGCGATCAACATGGCGGTGAACTTACATTTGATGCCGGCCAAGGGCATGACGCTGCCGTTCATTTCTTATGGCGGCTCCTCGATGATCTCGCTGGCCTACGGTATGGGCATGCTGCTGGCGCTGACCCGCGAACGTCCGCAGGCGCAACTGCTGGCGAGCCCGGGCGAACCGCTGCCGCTCGCGAGCCCGGCCTGATGCAACAGAACGGCGCGCCGCTCGTTCTGCTGGCGGCCGGCGGAACCGGCGGACACCTGTTTCCGGCCGAGGCGCTGGCCGAGGCGTTGGCCGCCCGCGGCGTCACGGTCGATCTCGCCACCGACGAGCGGGCCGAACGCTACGGCAAGAAATTTCCCGCGCGAAACATCCACGTCATTACCAGCGAGACCGTGCGCGGCCGCGATCCGATCGCGCTGGCACGCACCGGCGTGAAACTGGCGGTCGGCGCGATGCAGGCTTGGCGGCTGCTCGGGCGCATCAAGCCGGCAGCGGTCGTTGGGTTCGGCGGCTATCCGACCGTGCCGCCGGTATTGGCCGCGACGCTGAGAGGCATTCCGGCGATCATCCACGAGCAAAATGCTGTCATGGGCCGCGCCAACCGGCTGCTCGCTTCGCGCGTCCGCGCGATTGCATTGAGCTTTGCGGGCGTGCTCGATCGCGAACCGCATCTGGCCGCGAAGGCAACACGCACCGGCAATCCGGTCCGTCCGCTGGTGCTGACAGCGGCGGCGACGCCGTATACGGCGCCCGATTTCACCGGTCCGCTCCGTCTCGTTGCGTTTGGCGGCAGCCAGGGTGCGCGAATCATGGCGGATATCGTTCCTGCCGCGATCGAGCGGCTTGAACCACATTTGCAGATGCGGCTCGCGATTGTGCAGCAGGCGCGCGATGAGGATGTCGCGCGGGTCCGCGAGATTTATGCGCGGGCGGAGGTTGCGGCCGAGGTCGCGCCGTTCTTCACTGATCTTCCGGCCCGTATCGCGGCCAGTCATCTCGTGATCTCGCGCTCCGGCGCTTCGACCGTAGCGGAATTGGCGGCGATCGGCCGGCCCGGCATTCTGGTGCCGCTGCCCCATGCGCTCGACCAGGATCAGGCCGCCAATGCGGGCGTGCTGGAAAAGGCCGGCGGGGCCATCAGATTGCGCCAGGACGACTTCACCCCGGACCGGCTGGCTTCTGAGATCACCGCGCTTGCCACGACGCCGCAAAAACTCGTAGCAATGGCCGCCGCCGCCCGCTCCCAGGGCGCGACCGATGCCGCCGAACGGCTGGCCGACCTGGTGATGAAGGTTGCGGACGTTTCGCGCCGGTAATGTTGGCAGACGCGACGCCGCGAATTACCGTCATGCGCGGACAAGACGAACAGAACGACGCGAGGACTTCGAGATGAAACTGCCGAGCGAGATCGGCCCGATTCACTTTGTCGGCATTGGCGGCATCGGCATGAGCGGCATCGCCGAGGTGCTGATAAATCTTGGCTACACGGTGCAGGGGTCAGATGCCTCCGAGGGCGCCAACGTCAAGCGCCTGCGCGACAAGGGTGCGAAGATTTCCGTCGGTCATGCGGCTGGCAATCTCGGTGAGGCCGAAGTCTTGGTCGTCTCGACGGCGATCAGGCGTGACAATCCGGAACTGGTTGCCGCGCGCGCCAAGCGTCTGCCCGTCGTCCGCCGCGCCGAGATGCTGGCCGAGTTGATGCGGCTCAAGCATTGCGTCGCCATCGGCGGTACCCACGGCAAGACCACCACCACGTCGCTGGTCGCCGCGCTGGTCGACGCCGGCGGCTTCGATCCCACGGTGATCAACGGCGGCATCATCGAGGCTTACGGCACCAATGCGCGGCTTGGCGCCGGCGACTGGATGGTCGTGGAGGCTGACGAGTTGGACGGCACGTTTCTCAAGCTTCCCGCCGATATCGCCATTGTTACCAATGTCGATCCGGAGCATCTCGACCACTTCGGGACCTTCGAGGCGGTACAGGAGGCCTTCCGCGCATTCGTCGAGAATGTGCCGTTCTACGGCTTTGCAGTGATGTGCACGGACCATCCGGTGGTCCAACAACTCGTCGGGCAGATCACCGACCGCCGCGTGATCACCTATGGCGAGAATCCGCAGGCCGATGTGCGCCTGATCGACCTCGACCACGCCGGCGGACAGTCGCGCTTTTCGGTCGTGTTTCGCGATCGTGCCGGCGAGACGATGCACGAGATCAACGCGCTCACGCTGCCGATGCCTGGCCGACACAATGCCCTCAACGCGACAGCCGCGGTCGCGGTCGCGCATGAACTCGGCATTGCCGACGAGCGTATTCGAAAAGCGCTGAGCGGCTTCGGAGGTGTTCGCCGCCGCTTCACGCGCGTTGGCGAATGGAACGGCATTCCGATCATCGACGATTACGGCCATCATCCGGTCGAGATCGCCGCCGTGCTGCGCGCAGCGCGCGAGTCAACAAAGGGCAGGTGATCGCGGTCGTGCAGCCGCATCGCTACACGCGGCTTGCTTCGCTGTTCGATCAGTTCTCGACCTGTTTCAACGATGCCGACACCGTGATCGTCGCGCATGTTTATGCTGCCGGCGAGAGCCCGGTTGCGGGCGCGGATCGCGATGCGCTGGTGCAGGGCTTGCGCGCGCATGGACACCGGCAGGTCATCCCGCTTGATGGCGCGCAGGACCTTGCGGGCATCGTCAAGCGGCTGGCGCAGCCCGGCGACATCGTCGTCTGCCTTGGCGCCGGCAACATCACCCAATGGGCTTACGCGCTGCCGGGTGAACTCGCCGCGCTAGGAGCGGTGGCGTGAGGCTTCACCGCGTCTCTCGCTTGAGCACGGCGCGTGCAACGCGCACCGCTGTGCTCCCTCCCCCCTTGAGGGGGAGGGGTGGGGAGGGGGGTGGTTGTGACCGTATGAGTTCGCCGTTACCCCCCTCCCTGTCCCCTCCCCGCAGGGGGGGAGGGGACGACGTGGCGCGCTCGGTGCCATGAGCTTCACCGACCTTGTTCCAAACCTGAAGTCGAAGATGCCCGCCTTGCACGGGCGCCTGCTCGCGAACGAACCGCTAGCGCCGCTCACCTGGTTCCGCGTCGGCGGCCCGGCGCAGGTGCTGTTCATGCCTGAAGATGAGGCCGATCTGGCCTATTTCCTCGCACATCTGCCGACGGACGTTCCGTCGCGGTCGTCGGCCTCGGCTCCAACCTGATCGTACGAGACGGCGGCGTGCCCGGGGTGGTTATCAGACTTGGACGCGGCTTCAACGCCATCAAGATCGAGTCTGGCGAGCGCATCCGGGTGGGTACCGCGGTGCCCGACGTCAAGGTGAGCCGGGCGGCGCAGGAGGCCTGGATTCGCGGGCTCGCCTTCTTCCGCGGCATTCCCGGTGCGATCGGCGGCGCGCTGCGCATGAACGGCGGTGCTTATGGCCGCGAGACGAAGGACGCGCTGATCGAAGCGCGCGGCGTTGATCACGCCGGGTGCGTGCATGTCTTCAAGAATGCCGACATGCACTACACCTATCGCCATTGCGGCGCGCCGGACGACGTCATTTTCACCGAGGGGTTGTTCCAGGGCGGGCGTGGCGACGCAAAGACGATAGCCGCCGAGATGGACAAGATCACAGAGTCGCGTGAGGCGACGCAGCCGATCAAGAGCCGCACCGGCGGTTCGACGTTGAAGAATCCGCCAAGCCACAAAGCCTGGCAATTGATCGATGCCGCCGGTTGTCGCGGTTTCAAGATCGGCGATGCGCAGGTCTCCGAGATGCACTGCAATTTTCTCATCAATCTCGGCGCTGCGACCGCGGCCGATATCGAGACGCTCGGTGCAGACCGTTCGTCAACGCGTGAAGGAGAATTCTGGCGTAGAGCTGGAATGGGAAATCAAGCGCATCGGGGTGACGGGTCGCGACTGATTTGAATCCGCGTGCGCGGATACAATTCGGGGCCGCCGCCCTTCGAGGCTCGGCCTGGGGGCCGAGCGCGTCAGGGGTGAGGGAGAACTCGTCGATGCCGACACACGATTTCATCCTCATTGTCGGTGGCGGCCTCGGCGGCCTCACCGCGGCGCTCGCGCTGGGACAGCGGGGTCATGCGGTGCGCGTGCTTGAAGGCGCTCCGGAGTTCGGCGCCATCGGTTATGGCATCCAGTTCGGTCCCAACGTCTTTCACGCGCTGCATCAAC
>CAVWOV010000010.1:0-45577 GCA_963756715.1 uncultured Alphaproteobacteria bacterium | reverse complement strand
GAAGTCCGCACGCTGTTCCACGGCGAGGTGCTGACGCGCGGGCCGACCACCGACGCCGAGGGCTACACCTATTCGGCGGTCTGGCTGGCCTTCGGCGTCGTCTTGTTGGCCGCGGGCATGGCGCTGAAATCGCAGGCCGTGCGGCTCGCGTTACCCGGTGGTGACCCTCACGGTCTGCAAAGTCTTTCTGCTCGATATGCAGGGGCTGACCGGCATCTGGCAGGCGCTGTCGTTCATCGGCCTCGGCGCCGTGCTCTTGGGGATCGGCTGGCTCTATCAGCGCCTGCTCTTTCCACGTCGACCACCTGCCTCGCCCTCAGTGCAGCATCAATAGCTCGCGGCACGATTTCGGCCCCCGCAGCGAGCCGCGGCAAAATCGGTCAAAATTGTGGCCATCCACCCCGCTTGCGCGTGCTGTCCAGGCATGGGACAAAATTGCGGGGGTCAAGCGGGAGGCGGGACATGGGCTCGGGCCGTTCACGCAATTCGCACCGAAGTGCGATCAGATCATTCACGCCATGGGCTGTGATGGCGGTGCTGCTCGGCGGATTGACGCCTTCGCATGCGCTCGACGCCGCGCTTGACGAGATGTACTCGCAGATCTCGATCTCGCCGCCGACCACCGGTCTGGTGGTCGTATGCCATGGCTTCGGCTGCCGGTTCCGGACCGCCGTGGGCCTGAGCAACGCCGATCGCGCCAAGCTCAAGCAGATGTTCGCGTCGGCGCGCAAGTCGCCGGAGGCGGAGCGCAAGGCGGTAGCGGCAGCGACCAGTTGGTTCGACCGCCGCGTCGGCCCGGAGGCTGGTACCACCAAGCGCGTCGCCTATGCGGGCGTGCGCAGCGACCAGGGCCCCGAGCAGATGGACTGCATCGACATGAGCCGGAACAATACCAGCTTCCTGCTCATCCTCGATCAACTCGGCCTGTTGCGGCACCACAAAGTCGATGCACCGCGGGCGCGCGGCAACTTGTTCGATAATCGCTGGCCGCACGCCACCGCGGTGTTGCGCGAAAGCACCACCGGGCGCCAATGGGCGATCGACAATTGGACCCACAAGTACGGCGAAGGCCCGGACGTGAAGCCACTCGATGAGTGGCTCAAGGAAGGTTTCTGAGCCGGCGTCGCCGTTCGACGGATCGCCTGAGCAGACCGCCGCTCTTCGCCATAGCCCCAGCAGCACCCGCAAGCACATGCGAGAATCGGCGCGCATGCGCCGCCACGCCACCGGCCGGCGGACGGCGCTTCATCTCGCTCATTGGGGCCGCGCGTATCGCCGCCGTGACGGAGTTCCCACAAGGAACTGCGGCGCCTGAAGGCCGGAATCCGGTGCGCCATCCTTGCTTTCACTCCCACTGTGGCCTTTCAGCACTAGAGCAACGTGCATTGTCGTGATGTAGTTACTGCAGGCTTAACAGGGGAAAAAGGGGCCTACTATGAAGAAAGTTCTCGTTGCTGTTGTTGCAACTCTCGTCGCCGTGAGCGTGGCCGGCTGCGCCGCTATTGGCAAAGGCAAAGGCAAGGCTCCGCCTCCGATCGTGACGAAAGGCTAAGTCTACACATGTCGCAAGGGTGCCGGCGCAAGCCGGCGCCCTTTCGGCTGTCTGGTGCCCGGAATAGTAAGCACCTCCTGACGTTTCGCACCCAAACCGGTAGCTGATGATTCAGTTGACCGTGAGAGTGAACCCGCCGTGTGGCGGTTGCGGGGATCTTAACACCGGTCCTGTCGCGCGGGCCCTTGCCCATTGGCTGCCCACTTGCCTTTTATCACACAAGCTGTTTGTGGTTACAGGCTCCGCTTGCCGTCGCGCGAGCGAGTACGTGCATGGCGCTGAATGCTGTCCTGGGACGATTTCCGCTACGTGAAGGCCATTGCTGACACGCGCTCGCTTGCGGGCGCGGCGGAGCAGCTTGGTGTCAATCACTCGACCGTGTTTCGGCGGCTCGGGCAGATCGAGCAGCAACTCGGCTCGCGCCTGTTCGAGCGCGGCCGCGGCGGCTACGCGCTGACTCCCTGCGGGGACGAAATGGTCGAGCTCGCCCAGCGGCTGGGCGAAGACATCGTCACCTTTGAACGCAAGATCACCGGTCAAGATCTGCGGCCGTCCGGCGAACTCCGGATCACGACCAGCGACGTCGTGCTGCTTCGCATTCTGAACGATGTGCTGGTTGGATTCCGGCGGGCCTATCCGGAGATTGTCGTCGAACTGGTGGTGACGAACCGCATGCTGAATCTGTCGCGACGCGACGCCGACATCGCGTTGCGGGCGGCCTACATGCAGCCGGAGGCGCTCACCGGACAGCTCGTTTCGCGGCTCGCCTGGGCGGTGTACGGCCCGCAAGCTCTGGCCGCAGAATCGTTCGATCCCATTGCCGATGGCCGCCGTCATGACTGGATCGCGTTCGGCGATAGCGTAGCGATTGCCAGGGCGCTGAAGTGGCTCAAGGAGCACGTCGACCCGCACCGTATCGTCTACCGGACGAACACCATGATCGGCCTTGCTGAAGCAGCCGCCGGGGGCATCGGCCTCGCACTGCTGCCGTGCTTCGTGGGCGCCGACGTGCCGGGGCTGGCGCAACTCGGTCCGACGCTGCCCGAACTCGAGGGCGAGCTCTGGCTGCTGACCCACCCGGATCTGCGCAACACCGCGCGGGTATGCGCGTTCATGGATTATTGCGCGGCCGAGATCGCAAAGCGGCGCAACGTCATCGAGGCTTCGGTGTGACGGCGAAACGACTCAATTGGCGGGCGGCGGCGCAAGCTGCAACGGCTTCCTCGACGACGGTCGCGTGGTCAGGCTGGCGACGCCGTTGTTACGACGGGTGAAATCGCAATAGGCGAATCCCATGCCCGCGACCGCGCCGCGAAAGCTCTTCTCATTGGTCTTGTTGAGGCTGAAGCACGGCTCAAACGGCAAGCCTCTGAGTGTCGCGCAGACCGCCTCGCCTCTCGTTCGAACGGTTCCGGCCGGCAGCCACATGTTGCGCACCGGCCCGCTCCCCTGCATCTGGATGCTGCCGATCACCGAGCCATCGCCATAGATGCGGCCGTCGCCGCGTGAGCCATCGTAGCAATGAAAGGCGAAGAGCTTGCCGGTGATGAAGTGCCGCGCCGCGTCGGCATTCAAAGGTTCGGCGAATGAAGGACCAATTGCAGACAGCCACGCAACCGCGATCGCAACACGCGTAAACATACTGATCCCCTACCCCTGACGGCCGCCCGCAACCCCGGTAACCGCCGATTAACCGCTCGAATCGATATCATCCTACAGGAGCTTTATCGCCAAACTCTGAACGCTTTTATTAGACTTTGACGACGATCCGCCCTCGCACGCGTCCCTCGACGATTTTGCGGCCCGCCTCGATCACGTCGGCGAGCCCGATTTCGCCGGTCATTTCGGCAAGCCTTTCCCGATCGAGATCACTTGCAAGTCGCCGCCACGCCTCTCGCCGGCCAGCCATCGGGTGCATAACCGAGTCGATGCCCAACAGCGAAACGCCGCGGAGGATGAAGGGAGCCACCGATGACGGCAAATCCATGCCGCCGGCCAGCCCGCAGGCCGCAATGGCACCGCCGTAGCGCGTCATCGAGAGCAGATTCGCCAGCGTCACCGAGCCCACCGAATCGATGCCGCCAGCCCAGCGTTCCTTTGCAAGTGGCCGTGGCGGCGAGGTTAATTCCTTCCGCTCGATGATCTCGGCGGCCCCCAGCTGCTTCAGATAATCCGCCTCCTCGGGCCGTCCGGTCGATGCTGTGACCGCAAAGCCACGCTTGGCAAGAATCGCAACTGCGACCGACCCGACGCCACCGGCCGCCCCGGTGACCACCACCGGCCCGCTCGCCGGAGTAATCCCGTACCGCTCCAACGCGAGCACGGCGAGCATGGCGGTATAGCCCGCAGTGCCGATCGCCATGGCGTCGCGCGCGCTCATGCCGGCCGGCAATGGCACCAGCCAACTGCCTTTCACCCGCGCCTTCTCGGCATAGCCGCCGAGGTGAGTTTCGCCACAGCCCCAACCGTTCAGGATCACCTGGTCACCGGGTTTCCATTCCGGATTCGTCGAGGCCTCGACCGTGCCGGCAAAGTCGATACCGGCGATCATCGGAAAGCGCCGCACCACCGGCGCCTTGCCGGTGAGCGCCAAACCGTCCTTGTAGTTAAGCGTCGAATACTCGACCCGGACGGTCACATCGCCGTCCATGAGATCGGCTTCCTCGAAGTCGGTGAGCGCGACGCTTTGCCCGGCGTCGGTCTTATTCACCACGATCGCTTTGAATGAAGGCACCGTCGCTCTCCGCTTGTTACGCCCGCGAAAGCAGGCATCCGATTAAACTCAAAAGCCCTTGTGTCGCCCAGCCGTTGCAGATCGAGATTCTTATGGAAGCCGGAACATCCGCTTTCGCGGATGATCAGAGCGAAATCTACGCCCGCGCGGCGGCAAGTCGCGCGACCGGTTTCTCGACAATCGGCAGGTTGATCAGCGCCGAGATCACACCGAACAGCACGCCCAGCCACCACACCGCGTCATACGATCCGGTGCGCTCGTACAATACGCCGCCGAGAAGGACGCCCAGAAAGCCGCCGACCTGATGGCTGAAAAACGCGACGCCGAACAGCATCGCCATCCAGCGCGTGCCGAACATCAAGGCCACCAGACCGGATGTCGGCGGCACCGATGACAACCACATGAGGCCGGTCACCGCCCCATAGATCAGCGTCACGGTCGGACTGGCCGGTAGCGTGATCAACCCAACGACCGCGAGCGAACGGGTAAAATAGATGAACGACAGGATGTACCGCTTGGGCATCCGGCCACCGAGCCAGCCTGATGCCATCGCGCCGACGATGTTGAACAACCCGATGATACCGAGCGTCCAGCCGCCGATTTCGGCAGAGAGGCCGCGGTCAATCAGATAGGACGGCAAGTGAACGGTGACGAAGCCAAGTTGAAATCCGCACGTGAAGAACCCAAGGACCAGGAGCACATAAGAGCGGTGGCCCAGCGCCTCGGCCAGCGCCTGCTTGTAGGTCTGCGTCTGTGCCGGGCTTGCCGCCGTGCTCCCGCTCGCCGGTGCGTCCGCGCGCGGGGTGGCGATCGCGAACGCCAGCGGCACGATCAGCAGCAGCAGGCCGGCAAAGATTTGCAGCGCCACCTGCCAGCCGAACGAATCGATCAGGCTGACGCCAAGCGGCGAGAACAGGAACTGGCCGAACGAGCCGGCCGCCGTCCCGGCGCCGAACGACGTCGAGCGCCAGCTCTCCGGCAGCAGCTTGCCGAACGACGAGATGATCAGGTTGAACGAGCAGCCGGACAACCCGAAGCCGATCAGTACGCCGCTGGAGATATAGAGCATCCCAGGCGTCGAGGCCTGCGCCATCATGAAGATACCGGCGGCATAAAGCAGCGCGCCCGCGATGATGACGCGGATCATGCCGAAGCGGTCGGCGAGCGCACCGGAGAACGGTTGAGCGGCGCCATAGATCAGCGTCTGCATGGCGACCGAGAACGCGAACACTTCCCGGCTCCAGCCGTGCGCGTTCGACATCGGCGTCAGAAAGAGGCCGAGCGCGGAGCGCGGCCCAAAGCCGATCATCGCGATCAGGCAGCCGCAAACGACGATGACCGCGGGCGTGCGCCAATTTGCCTTGGAACCGGCAGAGATGCCGGTAGGCGTATTGCCGTGCATGGACGAACTCCGGTCAGGCGGTCGCGGCGACGGGGCGGACGACCGGTTTCTCCACGATCGGCAGATTGATCACTGCCGAGAGCAGGCCAAGCAGGATCGAGAGCCACCAGACCACATCGTACGAACCGGTACGCTCGAACAGCAAGCCGCCCAGCCACACGCCGAGAAAACCACCGACCTGATGGCTGAAGAACGCAAAACCGAACAGCATCGCCAGCCAGCGCGTGCCGAACATGACCGCGACAAGGCCCGAGGTCGGCGGCACGGTCGAGAGCCAGAGCAGGCCAAGCACGGCACAAACAATGAGAGTCGAGAGGACGGTGGTCGGCAACAGAATGTAAATCAGGATTACGACCGCACGGCCGAAATAGATGGCGGCGAGGATGTAGCGCTTCGGCATGATGTTGCCGAGCAGGCCAGCGCTGATCGCTCCGATGATGTTGAACAGGCCGATGGTGGCGATCGCCCAGCCGCCAACCTCGGCCGGAAGACCGCGGTCGATCAGGTAAGCCGGAAGATGCACCGATATAAAGAATATCTGGAAGCCGCAGGTGAAGAAGCCGAGCACCAGCAGCACGTAGCTGCGGTGGCCGAAAGCCTCCGTGAGCGCCTGGACAACGGACTGCTGGACCGGCGCCCCGGCTGCCGGCGCCGCAGCCCCGGAACGCGCAAGTGCGAGCGACAGCGGCATGATGAACAGCACGATCACGCTGAAGATCAGCAGCGTCTGATGCCAGCCGACGCCGCCGATCAACCCAACCGCGATCGGCGAAAACAGGAATTGTCCGAACGAGCCGGCCGCCGTTCCGGCGCCGAATGCGAATGAGCGCCACCGCGGCGGCATCAGCTTGCCGAACGCGCCGATCACGACGGTGAACGACGATCCGGCCAGCCCGAAGCCGAGCAGCATGCCGGCCGAGAGGTACATCATCCCCGGCGTGCTCGCGTAAGACATGGCGGCGAGCCCGAGCGCATACATGACGGCGCCGGCGCTCAGCACCGGCACCGCCCCGTAGCGGTCGGCGATACCGCCGGCAAATGGCTGCACGGCGCCCCACAACAGCATCTGAATCGCGATCGCGAGTGAGAACACATCGCGGCCCCAGCCGTAGGTCTGCGACATCGGCGTGAGGAAGAAGCTCAGGCCCGAGCGGGTGCCGAAGCCGATGGTTGCGATCAGGCAACCGCAGACCAGAATGACGAGCGGCGTGCGCCAGCGTAGCGCCGGAGAGGAGGAGGATGCGGCGGTTGTCATTGCGTACTCCGGCGTTCATCGGTCTTTGCGTCGTCGACAACGGCCCTGGGACCGACGACAAGTGGTTGCACGCGGCGCAGCGCTTCCGCGTTGCCTTTGAAATGCAAGCCGCTCGCGCGCGCCCGAGCGAGCTTCATTTCGCCGCGCAGCACCGCGGAGATGAGACGCGGCAAACCTGTCATCACGGCATCCGGGTTCTCCGCCGCACCGAGATGCGCCTCGACCGTCCCGTTCACCGCTTCGACAGTGACAGGCTCCTCGCCCGCCTGCAGCTCGATGCGGATCGGCGGCTGGTCGGGCGCATGATCGCGGAGGACGTGGCGCGCCACCAGCACGAGCCAATGGGCGCAATACGCATCACTCTTTGGTGCCTCCGCCAGGAGCGGCGCACCCCACCGGCCGATCTGCTCCACAACCGCTTCCAGTGCGGCGCCGCGCGGCGTCAGACGAAACAAGGTGGTCGCGACCGGCGGCGGCGCATCCTCGCGCGCGACGATCCCCGCCTCTTCGAGCTCCCGCAGCCGGTCGGCCAGCAGGTTGGTCGCGATGCCGGGCAGTCCATTGCGCAGGTCGGTGTAGCGGCAGGCGCCGCGGATCAGCAGCTCCCGGACGATCAACAGCGTCCAGCGGTCGCCGATGACGTCAAGCGCCTTCGCCAGCGCACAATATTGCCCATAGGAACGCATCGTCATCGATCCGGCACAACGCTAGAGTACGGAAGTAAAGTTATAGCTTTATTTAGTCAAGTCAGCGTTCGCGCGGCGAGATTGCGCAAAATCGCCGGCGATCAGGCCGCCGCGGCGGCGAGGCGCACCACGGGCTTCTCGACGATCGGCAGGTTGATCACTGCCGAGAGCAGGCCGAACAGGATGGAGAGCCACCACACCGCATCATAGGAGCCGGTGCGCTCGAACACGACGCCACCCAGCCAGACGCCGAGAAAGCCGCCGACCTGATGACTGAAGAACGCGAGCCCGGCGAGGGTCGCGAGCCAGCGGGTGCCGAACATCAGCGCGATGAGCCCCTGTGTCGGCGCCACCGTCGACAGCCACAAGAAACCCATGACGGCGCCGAATACGATCGACGTGACCGCCGTGACCGGCAGCAAGATGAATCCCAGGATCGCCATCGCGCGGCCGAAATAAATCACCGACAGGATGTAGCGCTTAGGCATCCGGTTGCCGAGCCAGCCGGAGGTGAGCGACCCGACGATGTTGAACAGCCCGATCACCGCGATGGTCCAGCCGCCGACCTGCGTCGAAAGCCCCCGGTCGACCAGGTAGGGCGGCAGATGGATGGTGATGAACGCGAGTTGAAACCCGCAGGTAAAGAAGCCCAGCACCAGCAGCACGTAGGAGCGGTGAAGCAGCGCCTCGGACAACGCCTGCCGCAGCGACTGCGAGGCCGGGCCCTGGGCCGGCCCTCGTCCACCGGTCGCCAGCGCGAAAGAGAACGGCAGTATCAGCAGCATCAGCGCCGCGAAGGTCAGCAGCGTGTTCTGCCAGCCGACATTGTCAATCAGCGAGACCGCGAGCGGCGAGTAGAGAAATTGGCCGAAGGAGCCCGCGGCCGCGCCCGCACCGAACGCGAGCGACCGGAATCGTTCGGGCAGCAGCTTGCCGAACGCCGACAGCACGATACTGAACGCGCAACCGGCGAGACCGAAGCCGATGAAGACGCCGGCCGAAAGGTTGAGCATCAGCGGCGTCGTCGCATACGCCATCATGACGAGCCCAATGGCGTAGAGGATCGCCCCCACCCACAGCACCCGGATGACTCCGAAGCGGTCGGCAAGCGCACCCGCAAATGGCTGGCCAAGGCCCCATAGAATATTCTGGATCGCGATCGCGAGGCCGAACACGTCGCGGCCCCAGTCGTTGGCCTGCGACTGCGGCGTCAGAAAGAATCCGAGCGTCGCGCGCGGCCCGAAGCTGATCATGGCGCACAGGCAGCCGAACAGCACGATCATGGCCGGCGTCCGCCAACCGATCGACGGCACCCGGACAGCGGACGGAGCGGACGTTGCCATGATCAAGCACCCGTGGACGAGCAAAGCCGCGCGACCGGCAGCGGCATCCGACGCGACATCGACAAGCGCCTGCGCAAAGTCCTTCGGACTGCGCCACGCTGCGAATGCCGCGACAATTGGCAGATTGCCGCCGTAGAACGGCGGGCCTCCCGGTTCGGTTCTTGTAAGGCTTCGTCCGCCCTTCCCCAACCGAACTTTCGGTTGACCGCCCACCCTTGGACGCATGGCAGATCGCACGGGCGTGACTGGAAAATCACGGACGCGGGTGCTATATACGATTTGCTCGAAATGAGGATAAGTATCGCGTTCCTCCTTTCGACACCGGCACCACGCCGGATAGTCATGAACGGATTATGCTCTCAATGAGCATAATCCGAGGAGGCCACAATGCCGATCCTGCAGACCTTCGGCCCGTCGACGCCGCGCGCGGCTCTCCACCAACCGGCCGCCGCTTCGTCGGCGGCCGCGCTGCGCTACGGCACACTGGCCATGCCCACACTCGAATGGACGCCGCAAGTGGAGCGCGAAACCGCGCACCTCTATGAACGGGTCAAGGCCGTCGTCCCGCCGGTCGAGTGGCCGTTCTTCGCGCCCTACGTCAAGGCGATCAATGCGCTCAAGCAGGAGCGCAATGCCGTGATCCTGGCGCACAACTACCAGACGCCGGAAATCTACAATTGCGTTGCCGACATCGTCGGCGATTCGCTGCAGCTCGCGCGCGAAGCCAGCAAGGTCGACGCCGACATCATCGTGCAGTGCGGCGTGCACTTCATGGCCGAGACGTCAAAGATCCTCAATCCGGACAAGACCGTGCTGATTCCGGACCTCAAGGCGGGCTGTTCGCTCGCATCATCGATCACCGGCGAGGACGTGCGGCTGCTGCGGGCAAAATTTCCCGGCGTGCCGGTCGTCGCCTATGTCAATACCTCCGCCGACGTGAAGGCCGAGGTCGACATCTGCTGCACCTCGTCGAACGCCGTGCAGGTGGTCGAGAGCCTGGGGGCCGATACCGTGATCTTCCTCCCCGACCAGTATCTGGCGAAGTACGTCGCCTCGCACACCAAGGTGAAGATCATCGCCTGGACCGGCGCCTGCGAGGTGCACGAGCGCTTCACCGCGGATGAACTGCGCCGCTATCGCGCCGATGACCCGGCGCTGCAGATCATCGCCCATCCGGAATGCCCGCCCGACGTGATCGAGGAAGCCGATTACACCGGCTCGACCGCCGGCATGATCGACTGGGTGCGCAACAACCGTCCGCGCCGCGTCGTCATGGTGACCGAGTGCTCGATGGCCGACAACGTCCAGGCCGAACTTCCGGACGTGGAGTTCGTGCGGCCGTGCAATCTCTGTCCGCACATGAAGCGGATCACGCTGCCGAAGATCCTCGACAGCCTGGTCTATCTCAAGGAAGAGGTGGTGATCGACCCGGCGATCGCCGCCAAGGCGCGGCGCTCGGTCGAGCGGATGGTGAATTTGCGAAGTTAGGCGCCCCCCCGCCCTGCTCGGGGGCGGTTTGCGCAGAGCGTACTCGCTCACGCCGGCAGCTTCGCTCGCAACAAGGCGTCGCGATGATGCTGGCGATCCTCGTCACGCAGATAATGCAGGGTACGCAAATAGGTATCGGTGGAAAAGCCCGGATCGAGCGTAAGGACGCAGCGGACATGCGACGCGGCGGCTGTCTCGTCGCCCATCATCGGCGAAGCAGGCGGCGAGGAAAGCATGGTGCGACCGGTCGGGATGGCTGATGCGCCTGAATGATTCGATCGCCTCGCCGTAGCGGCGCGCGACGAAAAATGCGCGGCCGAGATGGCTCCAGTATCGCTGCGGGTGTGAGGGATTGAGACGCATCGCTTTTCTGATCCACTCGATGCCTTTCTCGGGCTCACCCATCCAAGTGTACAGTTCGCCCTGCTGGACGACGATCAGGTCGTTGTTGGGATTGAGCGCGACCGCGCGCTGCTGATGATGTTCGGCCGCCTCATGTTCGTCGCCGATCAACTTCACCGCCCGCGAGAATGCGGTGGACGTCGCTGTCATCGGCATCCAAGGCGAGCGCGATGTTGAGTTCGTCGTTGACCGTCTGGAACGCGGCGTCACTGTCCGGACACCAGTTGTTGACAATAGCCTGGCCGATGATGCAGCCGCGCCAAGCATGGGCATTCGCATAATTGGGATCGAGCGCCAGGGCGCGTTCGATGATCCTCTGCGCCTCGATGTTGTCCTCCAGGCGCGAGCGATGGTGCAGGACCTTGGCCGTGAGGACGAGCTCATAGGCGGCCATGTTCTCGGTCGGATTTCGCTTGATCTGCTGATAGGCCGCCGCCTCGACCCGGCCCGGACAGCGTCGCGACAATCGATGATGTCACCTCGTCCTGGATGGCGAAGATATCCTGCAGTTCGCGGTCATAGCGCTCGGCCCAGATGTGGCGGTCGCGCGGCGCGTCGATGAGCTGGACGGTAATGCGGACACGGTTGCCAACCTTGCGCACGCTGCCTTCCACGACATAGTGCACGTCAAGGGCCTTCGACACCTCCTGGACGTTCACCGCCTTGCCCTTGTAGACGAACGTCGAGTTGCGGGAGATGACGAGAAATTCCCGGAACCGGGACAGCGCGGTGATGATGTCCTCGGTCAGGCCGTCGGCAAAGAACTCCTGGTCGGGGTCGCCGCTCATGTTCGCGAACGGCAGCACCGCAATCGACGGACCTTCCGCCATTGGCGGCGGCGCCTTGTCAGACAACGGCACGGGTTGCGCATTCGTCAGCGCTCAACGAACGGCCCGCGATCCGATAAACCCGGACCGGACGCGCGATGTTCTTGAGCTCGTGGGCGCCGTGCGTCCTCGCAAGCGATGTCGATCTTGCCCTCGATCTCCTCGTAGACCTTGCCGGACAGGCAGATGCCGCCGGCTTCGGCGATGCTTTCCAGCCGGGCGGCCACATTGATTCCATCACCGTAGATCCGGGTATCGTCGCAGATCACATCGCCCTGGTTGACGCCGATCCGGAACTGCATGCGTCGCGCCGGGTCGACCGACGCGTTGCGCTCCGCCATGGTCTTCTGAATGGCGACCGCGCAGTTGACGGCATTCAGCACGCTGGCGAATTCGGCAAGGATGCCGTCGCCCGCGGTGTCGATCACCCGGCCGCTGAAACTCGCGATCATCGGCAGAATGACGCTTTGATGCGTCTTGAGGTCGCGGACGGTCGCCTCCTCGTCCGCCCCCATCAGCCCGCTATAGCCGGCGATGTCTGCGGCCAGGACGGCAGCCAGCTTGCGTTCGACTCGGATCGGGAATTCGTCCATCCGAAGGCTTCCTGACCTCGGATGACGCATCATCCGAAGGCGCCACCGATATAGTCAGAGGCCCTTCATGCGATCAACCGATCAGTCTGGCGCTCGGCGTTCCAGACGCTGGCGCTCCATGCTCCCGCCATGCCGGGCGATCGATCGTCGACTCGGGCTTGAGCCCACGTCTCCGCGACCGCGGATCAGCCGCCATGCCAGGCAGACAATTCGCCGCTTTGACAATGCCCCTTGCCACCTGGCGAATTTTGACGGTACCGAGCGACCTCAACGGCCGTGCGAAGGCTGAGTGCGCTCTTGCGTGCATCGATTTTGCTCTCCCAGGCGCGCAAACATCGAGGAATGGAGGATTGCCCATGAAGACACTGCGCAGTCTGCTGCTATCCATCGCCGCGATCATGCTGGTCGCTTCCGGCGCCGGCTCGGGCCGACGACTACCCCTCCAAGCCGGTACGGGTCATCGTCCCGTTCTCGGCGGGTGGCCTGAACGATGTGGTCGGACGGCTGATCGCCGACCACCTGAGCGAGAAGCTCGGCAAACGATTCATCGCTGAAAACCGCACCGGCGCCGGCGGCGTAGTGGGCACCGAGATGCTGGCGCAGGCGGCGCCGGACGGCTACACGCTCGGCATCACCTCGATCGCCAACGCGGTGCACCCGGCGCTCTACAAGCTGACCTACGATCCGAAAACGGCATTTGCGCCGGTCGCATTCATCGCCTCGGTGCCGAACGCATTTGCCGTGAAAAAGGATCTGCCGGTCAACTCGGTCAAGGAATTCATCGCGCTCGCCAAATCAAAGCCGGGCAAATTGCAGTACGCCTCCGGCGGGGTCGGCGGCTCGCTGCACCTCGCCTTCGAACTGTTCAAGGACAAGGCCGGCATCGATGTCCTGCACGTTCCGTTCAAGGGCGCGAACCCCGCGGTGATCAACGTGATGGGCGGCCACAGCGATGCCATCATCGGCTCGACGTCGACGATCGGGCCGCACATCCTTTCGGGTAAGGTCAAAGGGCTGGCCGTCTCGGCGAAAAAGCGCAGTAAGATGCTGCCGGACATTCCGACCTTCGCGGAGGCCGGACTGCCCGGCCTCGAAACCGGCAACTGGATCGGAATCTCGGCACCCGCCGGTACGCCGCCGGCGGTGGTCGAGAAACTGAACAAGGCGATCGCCGAGATCCTCGAAATTCCCGACGTGCAGAAGCAACTCGAGGCGCGTGGCGCAACCGCCGACGCCATGACGCCGGCAGAGTTCGCCAAGTACATCGACGACGAGACCAAGACCTGGACCGGCATCGTCAAAGCGCGCGGCATCAAGGCGGAGTAAGTCGCCGGATATCCACCCCCGAGGCATCAGCCTCCAGATCAACGGACAGTCCGCCGGCATCGCCCGGCGGACTGCGATCAGTTGATTCCGTCGAGCGTCCTGACCTCCCTCGGGAGATATCTGCGGCATCGGCGAGTTCGTGCGGCGCGCCCGCCAAGTCCATTGTTGCCGGCTGCGGTTTAGTGGCATGTTGCCGGCGAACGCGGACGAATGCCCCGCATTGGAAGGATCATGACCCACTCGCTGCTCTGCCCCGACGCTTTCCTGTCGCCGCTCGAGATCGACGCGGTCGTCACCCGCGCGCTCGCCGAAGACCTTGGCCGGGCGGGCGACGTCACCTCGACCGCGACCATCCCGGAGGACACCCAGGCACGCGCCATCGTGGTCGCCCGCCAGGCCGGCGTGATCGCAGGCCTGCCGTTCGTCGCGGCAAGCTTTCAGAAGCTCGTGCCGGACATCGCGATCACCCCGCACGCCCGCGACGGTGCGCACGTCGCCGCCAAGACGTCGCTGATGACGGTCACGGGTCCGGCCCGCGCGGTGCTGTCGGGCGAGCGCGTCGCACTCAACATTCTCGGCCGGCTGTCAGGCATCGCGAGCGCGACGCACGAATTCGTGCGGCGTGTCCAGCATACCAAGCTGCGTATCTGCTGCACGCGCAAGACCACGCCCGGGTTGCGGGCGCTGGAGAAATATGCGGTGCGCTGTGGCGGCGGCTTCAATCATCGCTTCGGCCTCGATGATGCGATCCTGATCAAGGATAACCACATCGCGGTCGCTGGCGGCATCCGCGCGGTGCTGGAGCGTGCCCAGGCGGTGGCGGGGCATCTGGTGAAGATCGAGATCGAGGTCGATACGCTCGATCAGTTGCGCGAGGTGGTCGCGGTCGGGATCGCGGACGCGATCCTGCTCGACAATATGGATAATGCGACGATGCGCAAGGCCGTGGAGATGGCCGGCGGCCGGTTCACGCTGGAAGCGTCGGGCGGCGTCACGCTCGACCATATCGCGGAGATCGCATCGACCGGCGTCGACTACGCCTCCTCCGGCTGGATCACCCACTCGGCACCCAATCTCGACGTCGCGCTCGACATCGAGATGTGACCCGCTGCTTTTGCCACGCACGTTTGCTCCCGCTTCAACTCGCCCTTTATCAAGGGCAGGGGAGCGCACCGCCGCCGCAGCAACCGCTCGACCGAACGTCATTCCGGCCTACAGCAACTGCGACGCGATCGACCGAAAGGCGACATTTGGCCCCACCGGCAGGCCAATCGCCCCAATGAAACGGCCGGCGCTTGAGATAGAGTGTCCCCAAGAAACTACGGGAGGACACCATGATCAGGCTGACACGCCGCGGCATGCTCGCGGGATTGACGGCGGCCGCCGCGCTGCGGCCGGAACGCACGCTTGCCGCCTGGCCGGACCGCAATGTCACGCTTGATGCACGGACTTACGTCCGGTGGCGGGGTGGACGTGAGCTGCCGGCTGATCGCGGACGGCCTGTCACGCAAGCTTGGGCAGCAGTTCGTGGTCGAGCCGAAACCAGGCGCGGCGGGCACGCTGATGGCGGCGCAGATCGCGCGTGCGGCGGCCGACGGCTACACGCTCGGCTATATCCCGAGCGGCTTTGCGGTCAGCGCCGCAATGTACAAGACGCTGCCGTACCGCCCGCTGGACGACTTCGTGTTCATCGGACAGGTGCTGGAATTCCCGTTCGTCGTCGTAACCCATGCCGGCCATTCGATCCGCAACATCACCGACCTGATCAAGACCGCGAAGTCCCGATCCGAACCGCTGCTCTGTGGCGTGCCGGGGAAAGGCACGCCGCAGCATCTGCTGATTGAATATTTCTCGCGGCTCGCCGGCATCAAGGTGCAGCCGGTGCCGTTCCGCGGCGGCAATCAGGCGCTGACCGAGCTTCTCGGCAAACGGCTCGATTTCCTGATCGATCCGCCGATCGCCCTGATCGGCCAGATCAAGGCCGGGACGCTGCACGCGATCGCGGTGACCGGAGACAAGCGTTTCTCCAGCCTGCCCGACGTGGGCACCATCGCCGAAGCGGGCTTCCCGGGCTTCTCGGTGACGTCATGGATGGGAATGATGGGGCCGGTGAAACTGCCTGGCGACACCGTCAGCAAGCTCAACGGCGAACTCAATACACTCATCAAACAGCCCGAGGTGATCGAACGCATTCACAAGCTCGGCAGCGAGCCGAAGGGCGGATCGCCGGATGATTTCAGGAATCGAATCGCCGCCGATATCGCCCGATGGAACAAGGTGATCGGCGACGCGCACATCGAGCGGATTTAGAACTCCGCGACGTATCGATGATCCACGCGATGACCTGGAAACCGTCCTTCAGACGGCATACCCGGTCATCACGACGACCCGTAACGCACCTCGCGCTTAGGGCTTGTTCGCCACTTCGACGAGCTTCTTCGCCACTTCCTGGGTCTCGCTGACATCACCCCATTGCGGCGCGTCGGTGCCGTCGCCCCAGGCGCGCGGGCGATAGAAGGTGTGGACGCCGACCCGGTGCAGCTTGGTCATTTCGCGCACCCAGCCAGGGTGGACCCAGTGGGCGTGATAGTGCGTGGCCTTGCCGACTTCCGGCAGCCAGATCTTGCCGTCGAGCATCTCGTTCGCGATTACGGTCGCGCGTTCCCACATGTCGGGCTCCTTCACGCGATCGGCGATGCCGTCGCACGCGAAGGTGAACTGGCAGGCGAGGTGGCGGTGGGCGTTCTGGTAGACCACGCCGCAGACTGAACCGGGATATTTGCCCGAGAAGGCGCGATTGAGCACGACCTGGGCGACCGCCATCTGGCCGCGCACGACCTCGCCGCGCGATTCGAAGTAGATCACCTCGGTGAGACACTTCACCGACTTGGTGCGGCTCTTCTCGTCGTTGAGACCGAGCCGTTCGGCGGGCGTCTTCGGCCGCTGGTCGGCGCCGGTGACCTGCCCCTTGGGGGCGATGCTCTGGCCGCCATGGGCCGACGGATCCTTGTTCACGCTCTGATTGGGCGCGGAGGCGGGCGCGTCCGGCACAAGTGATGGCACGCCCAGGACCGCATCCGCCGACGGCAATGACGCGAGCTTGACCTCTGCTTCCTTGCCGGCCGCGTTGTCGCTGACCGATCCGTCAGCCAGCCGCGGCTCGCTGCCGGGCGCCCATGGCTCGATTGCTCCGACCTTCTTTCCCATCGGATCAACGCTGAAGAAGACACGCTCCGTGCGCTGCGTTGGGCCGCCTTCGGTCGCCGCAAAGGCGATCGTGGCGTTGAGCGCGTCCGCCTTGCCCTTCGCAACCTGGGCTTCGACCTTGCCGTCGCTCTCGCCCGGCGCAACCGCGACGGCGGGCGCGGTGTCGCGCTCGAACTGCTTGGGATTGAGACCGATCCGGTAGTCGCCGGCGCTGGCGACGGTGAAACGGGCGGGCTGCTGTTCCTCGGCCGTTTGCTGTACTTCGGCGGTCGTAGCCGCGGCCGTGACCGGTTGCGATGCGGCTGGCGTTGCGCCGTCGGCCTGCTCGGCCGGCTGCGAAGCCTCGGCCGGTTGTTCCACTTTGGCCGTCTGCTTGCGCAGCGCTTCCTCGGACCGCGCAAGCTTCTGCGCCGCCTCGGCCTTCCGCGCCTCTTCGGCTTTTGCCAGTTTTTCGGCGGCCTTCAGGCGGGCTTCTTCAGCCGCCTTCTGCCGCGCTTCCTGGCGGGCTTCCTGGATACGGGCTGCCTTCTCGGCACGCTGCTGCTTCTGCTCCTGCAGCCGCGCAAGCCGTTCAGCCCGCCGCGACTGTGCCCGCCGCGACCGCGACGGCTTCTCGGCGCGGCGCGACTTTGACGTTCGCGCGTCCCGTTCGGCGGACTTCGTTTCGACCTTCGCCTGACGCGACGGCTCGGCTTGCTCCGATGGTTCGGCAGCCGGCGTAGGTTCCATCTCGGCGATCTGCACGGGCGCATTCGCCTGTGGCGGCTGCGTGCCTTCGGCCTGCTCGGCCGGCTGCGATTGTTCAGACCTGTCGACAGGCTGTGGCTGCGCCGGTGTCGCCGGTTCTGCCTGCGCAACCTGTTGCTGAGCCGATGGCTCGCGATCCGCCTGCTCGGCCAATCGCGGCTGCGCGCGCTGCGATTGGTCTTGCTGCTCTGCCGGAGGAAGCGGTTCCGCTTGCACCACAGCTTGCGGCTCGACCGATGGCGCGGCCGGCGCCTCAGCCACTTGTGGCGCGGGCACCTGCGGCACCGGGTCGGCTTCGCCAGGCTGGACTTGCGCCTGCCTCACGGAGCCGGCGTCGAGCCGGTCGCCCTTTTGGGCAATGATTTCGTTCTTGCGCGTTACGCTGGTGAGTTGATCGCCCTTACGCGTGCGATCGACCCACGGGTTTGTACCCGCGGGCGCCAACAGGACGCCGCTCTCACGCAGAATCCTGTCGCGTATCGACCCGGTGATTTCCGCGTTGTTCGGATCGAGACCGGCGAGCGTGTAGCCCAGCGACGGCTGGATTCCCGAACCGACCGGCTGCGGCAAGTTGAGGTTCGACGCATGCATGGCGCCGAGCGCCGACACGCGGCTGTGCTTCTGAGTGCGTTCGACTGTTGCCGCATCACGCGCGATCAGCGCCGCAAGGTCCTGGTATCCGACCTCGCTCGGCAGCAACAGGAACGTCAGGATTCCGACGCCGAACGTGCCCGCAAGGACACCGCTCGGCCGGTACACCGGCGCAGCCATATGTTTGTGTTTCCCCCGAAACGACAGAGGGATATTTGCGTCGGCAAAGGGCGGCGTTAAGGCGCAAATGCGACAGTTTTGGTTATTCGTTGAGTAACCTTGCGGAGGCGTTAAGGCTGTGGATATCAATCGTTAAGCATGAAAATACGCATGTTGCCGAACCGACACGGCAGTTTCCACAAACACGCCCGATCATTGCGTGGCCAAAGATTTGTCCAAATTCGACGAGCGTACGAAGGCGGCAAGCCGTGATTTGCCATGCGGCGGCCTGACTGCCGGCGATGATTGGCGAACGCTTCGGCGCATCGCATGGCCGAATCGATGCCAGCCATCCGGTCGACCCTCGCAGCTCCAAAAATGCGATGCCCGGCACAAGGCCGGGCATGACGGAACTTCGGTCGGGCTCGCCTTCGATCCGGGCGACGGGCTTGGATTGCCCGCGCCCCAACTGGCCGAGGCTGGCTCGCCCCGGCTTGGGCCACGCGCCGTCTACATTTTCACGCCATTGTCGGCGAAGTATTTCAGAGCGCCCGGGTGCCATGGGATCGGCGAATTGCCGGTGAGCTGGTACTTGTAGTCGAAGTTCTGGGCTTCCTTGTGTACGGCGACGAGGTCGGCCTTCTTGTCGAAGATCAGCTTGACGATCTTGTAGGCGTCGTCGTTGCTCATCTTTTCATTGCTCACCAGGATGTTCCAGACCGTCGCGTTCTTGTTGTCGCTGTCCTGGCCTGGATAAGTCTTCGCCGGAATTGTGTCCGTCACGTAGAGTTTCCCGTACTTGGCATTCATCGCGTCGACCGTATCGCTGTGGTCGATCATCTTGATCTTGACCCCCGGCGTCGCGCCGAGGTCGGTGACCGCCGCGGTCGGAAGCCCGCCGACCCAGAAGAAGGCGTCGATCTTCTTGTCCTTGAGTGCATTGACGGACTCGGCGACGCCGAGCCGTTCGCGTTTCATGTCCTTGTCCTTGTCGAGGCCGGCGGCCGCGATCACACGAAACGCCATCACCTCTGTTGCGCTGCCCGGCGAGCCGGTCGACACACGCTTGCCCTTGAGATCAGACATCTTGGTGACGCCGGTGCCCTCGATGCTGACCACGTGCATGCGGTTGGGATAAAGCACCATCAGGGTTCGGGCCGCGACCTTGTTGCCGCGGAACTTGTCGACGCCATTGACGGCGTCGAGTGCCGCATCCGCCATCGAGAACGCCAGCTCGCTTTGGCCGGAACCGATAAGCTTGAGGTTGTCGACCGATCCGCCGGTAACTTCGGCAGTCGCCTGCACGCCGGGCAGGTTCTTCGAGATGACGTTGGCGAGGCCGCCGCCGAGCGGATAGTAGACGCCGCCGGTGCCGCCAGTCGCGATCGCGATGGTCTTTTGCTGCGCGAGCGCTGCGCCAGCCAGAAGCGCCGTGCCAAGCGCTAAGACGCACATGGTGCTACGTGTGGTTCGCTGAAACACTTGCTTTCCTCCCTTGTTTTTATCCTTTTACAGCCGCCGGTGGACGAGCGAGCGACATGAATTGTTTTAGCAACAAAGCCACGCAAATCGCCAGCCCGAGCGGCGCGGGATGCGGCACGTCGTAGCCGGAAATGCGTTCCGCCAGAGCTTCCAACAGGCTGGGGAATACCAGCAGAAGTCCGGCGAGTGCCCACAGCACTCGCTCAGCCGTGGTGTTCTGTCGCAGCGCCCAATTCTGCGCCGCGGCCGCTAGTGCACCCAGACCCGCCGCGGTCTTCGCAGTGATCAGCACGATGTCCCAGACAGAACCGTCCTTCGGAATCTTCATGAGGAGGCCGATACCCTGCGGATCCAGCACGAACACGAACGGCACCAGGAAGGCCGGCAGGGTGTATTTCCACGCCTGTAGAGTCGTGATGTAGGGATCGCCGCCGGTGATGGCGGCGGCCGCGAACGGCGACAGCGCGGTCGGCGGCGACACTTCGGAAAGCACCGCATAGTAGAAGATGAACATGTGCGCGGCGAAGTCGGGGACGCCGAGCTTGGTCAGCGCCGGCGCCGCGATGACTGCGCAGATGATGTACGACGCGGTGACCGGCACGGCGAGACCGACGATCCATACCACCAACGCAGTGTAGATCGCGGTCAGGAGAAGGCTGCCGCCCGCATAGTCGAGCACGATCGAGGAGAATTTCAGCCCGAGCCCGGTCAGGGTGACCACGCCCACGATGATCCCGGCCGACGCGCAGGTCGTGGCCGCATTGAGCACGCCGATCGATCCGTCGGACAGCGTGCGCGCAAGCTTCTTGGTGTGGAGCGTCTCTTCCCTGCCGATATTGGTCAGGCCGAGAATGCCGAGCGCGCCGATCAGCACCAGGATCAGCCCAGGCAAATAATAGCCGACCAGATCGGTCATTCCGGCGAAGGCCACGGGCGGGATCTGGACGTGCAGCAACGCGTTGACGGCCGGCAGCAGCACGTCGATCAATGCCGGGGTCAAAATGACGGCGGAGAGCGCCAGCAGTGGCAGCAACAGGCGCCGCGGTCCGAGCGCCGTCTCGGGCGTGATCGCACTGAGGAAAAAGCACATCAGCGTGCAATAGAACACCGCCAGCATCGGCGAGAATCCGGCGACCATGAACACGATAACGGCGATCAGCGAGGTGAAGTGAAAACCATAACGCCGCATCAAGGTGCCGAGCGGCAGCGGCTGTTCATAGGCAACTGCGTTCGAACCGAACCGCTTGGCGTCGAGCTCGACCATGAAGAGGAGCGAAAGGTAATAGAGGCAGGTCGGGATGGTCGCCATCCAGATCACGTCGAGGTAACTGATCTTGAGAAACTCCGCGATCAGGAACGCGGCGGCGCCAAGCACCGGGGGCGAGAGGATCGCGCCCAATCCACCGGCGGCGAGCAAGCCACCGGCGGCGTTCTTCTCGAAGCCCGCCTGTTTCATCATCGGATAGGCGACGGCGCCGATCGTCACCGTGGTCGCGACGCCCGAGCCGGACGGCCCGCCAAGAAGGAACGAGGAGAGCACGACGGTGCGGCCCGCGCTGTTGGTTTTGCCGCCGGTCAGCGCCATCGAGAAATCGATGAAGAATTTGCCGGCTCCTGAATGCTGCAGGAATGCGCCGTAGATCGTGAACATGATGATCAGGCTCGACGACACGTCGACCGCCACACCGAAGATGCCCTCCAGCGTGATGAAGAGATGGCCGACGAGTCGCGAAATATCGTAGCCGCGATGGGTCCAGGGCGGCGGCAGATGCGGCCCCGCCATCGCGTAGGCGATGAACAGCAGGCCGACGATCGGCATGATCACTCCGGTAGTGCGCCGCGTCGCTTCGAGCAGCAGCACGATGAAGATCACGCCGAGCACGACGTCGAGCCGGTCCGGCGAGGTCGCGCGGTCGGTGAACTCCTCACCGCCCGCGATGGCGTACACCAGGATGCCCACACAAGTGACCGCTGCGATCACGTCCCACCAGCAGATCCGGTTGCGAAACCGCTTGGCAATCGGGAACAGCAGAAAGCAGAGCACGAGCACGAAGGCGACGTGGATGTAGCGCAGCGGCTGCGTCGGCACGATGTCGTAGGCGGCATAAAGATGAAACAGCGTCATCGCTATCGCGATCGCGGTGACGATGAGCACCCTCCCATCCGACGAGACGGTTGGCGGCGCCCTCTTCCTGCTCGATGAATTCTTCCGCTTTGCGCAACGCCTCGTCGGAGATCGCGCCCTGCGTCGTCAGTCTCGGATCGGGAATGGCGGATTGTTCCGCTGCCGCGGGTTTGCCGTCCTCAGCCATCGTCCCCTCGCTCCCGCTCTTACTGGCGTTGCCGGACGCTATCACGCAGCGCGGAGGCTGAGTACCCGACTAAAGGACGTACAGGGCGGTAGAGATTACGCTTGGCTGGCCGCGCCCTTGCCGAGCGCCGCCTGGGCTGCCGCGAGCCGCGCAATAGGGACGCGGAACGGCGAGCAGGACACGTAGTCGAGCTTGACCTCGTGGCAGAACGCCACCGAGGCGGGGTCGCCGCCATGTTCGCCGCAAATGCCGACCTTGAGCTTGGGGCGGACCTTGCGCCCGCGCTCAACGCCGATCCGCACCAGTTCGCCGACGCCCTCAAGATCGATCGAGACGAACGGATCGACCGACATGATGCCGCGCGCAATGTAGGTGCCGAGAAAACTTGCAGCGTCGTCGCGAGAGATTCCGAAGGTCGTCTGCGTCAGGTCATTGGTGCCGAACGAGAAGAACTCCGCGCTCTCGGCGATCTCGTGAGCGCGCAGCGCCGCGCGCGGCAATTCGATCATGGTACCAACCTGGTAGCCAACCTTGGTCTTGGTTTCGGCGGCGACCGCCTGTGCCATGGCGTCGATGCTCGCCTTGACGAGATCGAGTTCAACCTTGCCGGTGATCAGCGGCACCATCACCTCCGGCACCACCGGCTGGCCGGTGCGCTTGCCGACCTCGACCGCCGCCTCGAAGATGGCGCGCGCCTGCATCTCGGCGATCTCCGGATAGGCGATTGCAAGCCGGCAGCCACGAAAGCCGAGCATCGGATTGAACTCGGCAAGCTCGCGGGCGCGATCGGCGAGTTTCTTCGGGTCGGCGTTCAGGACCGCCGCCACCTCGGCGATCTCTTCCGCGGTGTGCGGCAGGAATTCGTGCAGCGGCGGATCGAGCAGCCGGATCGTCACCGGCAACCCGCGCATGATCTCGAACAACTCGACGAAATCCGCGCGCTGCATGGGCAGAAGCTTGGCGAGCGCGGCGCGACGGGCCTTCTCGTCATCGGCGAGGATCATCTCACGGACCGCGCGGATGCGGTCTTCATCGAAGAACATGTGCTCGGTGCGGCAGAGCCCGATGCCTTCGGCGCCGAACTTCAACGCCACGCGGGCATCGTTCGGCGTGTCGGCATTGGCGCGCACACCGAGTTTGCGCACCTGATCGGCCCACTCCATCAGCGTGCCGAACTCGCCCGACAGCTCGGGCTCGATCATCGGGATGCGTCCGGCCAGCACCTGGCCGGTTGAGCCGTCGATGGTGATCAGGTCGCCTTGCTTGAACACCTGTCCGGCGATCCCCATGGTGGCGGCCGCATAGTCGACGCGCAGCGAACCCGCGCCTGAAACGCAGGGCTTGCCCATGCCCCGCGCCACCACGGCGGCGTGCGAGGTCATGCCGCCGCGCGTTGTGAGGATGCCCTCGGCCGCGTGCATGCCGTGAATGTCTTCCGGACTGGTCTCGATCCGCACCAGGATGACGCGCCGGCCCTGCGCCTTCAGCGCCTCGGCTTCGTCGGCCGAGAACACGATCTCGCCTGAGGCCGCGCCCGGTGAGGCCGGCAGCCCGGTGGCAATCACCTTGCGGTCGGCCGCTGGATCAATCGTCGGATGAAGAAGCTGATCGAGCGCGGCAGGATCGATCCGCGTCACCGCCTCCTTGCGGGTGATCAGGCCCTCGTTCGCCAGTTCGACCGCGATCTTGA
Source organism: uncultured Alphaproteobacteria bacterium (assembly GCA_963756715.1). Lineage (GTDB taxonomy): Bacteria > Pseudomonadota > Alphaproteobacteria > Rhizobiales > Xanthobacteraceae > VAZQ01. Next base: position 21,781 of record CAVWOV010000010.1, on the reverse strand, counting down.
TCGCCGCCTTGGCGGTGCGCTTGCCGGAGCGGGTCTGCAGCATCCAGAGCTTGCCCTGCTCGACGGTGAACTCGAGGTCCTGCATGTCGCGGTAGTGCCGCTCGAGCACGCCGTAGATGCGCGTCAGTTCCTTGAATGCCGCCGGCATCGCGGCTTCCATCGACGGCTTGTCGGAACCGGATTCCTGCCGTGCCCGTTCCGTAATCTCCTGCGGCGTGCGGATGCCGGCAACCACATCTTCGCCCTGGGCGTTGATGAGAAACTCACCGTAGAGCTGCTTCTCGCCGGTCGATGGATTGCGCGTGAAGGCGACCCCGGTCGCCGACGTCTCGCCCATGTTGCCGAACACCATGGCCTGTACGTTGACCGCGGTGCCCCAGCTTTCCGGGATGGCGTGCAGGCGCCGATAGGTGATGGCGCGCTGGTTCATCCACGAACCGAACACCGCACCAATTGCGCCCCAAAGCTGCTCGTGAGGGTCTTGCGGGAACGGCTTGCCGTGCTCCTCTTCGACTCGTTCCTTGTAGCGGCCGACCAGTTCGACCCAGTCTTCGGCGGTCACGTCGGTGTCGAGATCGTAGCCGTTGCGGTCCTTGTGATCGTCGAGGATTTCCTCGAAGTGATGGTGGCCGACGCCAAGCACGACGTCGGAATACATCGTGATGAAACGGCGATAACTGTCGTAGGCGAAGCGCTGGTCGCCGGATTCTTCGCGCCAGCGCCACCACGGTCTCGTCGTTGAGACCGAGATTGAGCACGGTGTCCATCATGCCGGGCATCGAGGCGCGGGCGCCGGAGCGCACCGACACCAGCAGCGGCTTGGACTTGTCGCCGAATGTTCTGCCGGCGATGCGGCCGATTTCGGCGAGCGCGGCATTCACCTGCCGCTCGAGGTCCGCCGGATAGCGGTTACCGTTCGCGTAGTAATGCGTACAAACCTCGGTCGTGATAGTGAACCCGGGCGGCACCGGCAGGCCGAGATTGGCCATCTCAGCCAGGCCCGCACCCTTGCCGCCGAGCAGATCGCGCATGCCGGGACGGCCCGCGGCCTTGCCGCCGCCGAAGCCGTAGACCCAACGCGCCTTGGCCGGTGCCGTTTTGGCGGCAGCGGACTTGGAAGCGGCGGACTTGGAAGCGGCGGACTTACCCCCAGGTTTCTTGGCCGATGTCTTCGCCGGTCTTTTCACCCGCGCAGGCTTGCGCTGCGCTGCCTTACGAGCGCGCACCGGCGGCTTTTTCGATGTCCGTCGTGATGAAGTCGATCTGGCCATGGAACAATGGGGTTGAAGACGATCCGACCGCTAAAGACCACGGCCCCGCCGGACGAAGCAAGCCCGAAAGGTCGCCGCAGATTTTCAATCACCCCATGAAGTGGTGGATCGCGTTGAGGCCGACGAGCCCGATAAAGATCAGGTAGAACGCGACGATGTAGTTCAGGAGCCGCGGCATGAGGAGGATCAGGATGCCGGCGATGAGCGAAATGAGTGGCGAAAGGTGAGCGACCGTCAGGGTCATGGAAAACTCCCGGGAGAGCGGTCTGCGGAATTGCAGCCACGCCCACTCATGCACCGCCGCGCGCGCCGATCAAGTCCAATGCGACTTGCCGTTGCGTGCTGGGCGACCTTAAGATTGGGCTGTAGATGAGCCCGGCCCCGTAGGCGCGTTCCGGGCTTGGGGACGACCCATGGACAAGCTCAATCTTAGTGCACCGACCGTTCCGGTATTTTGGGTATCCGTCGCGCTCGCCGTGCTTGCGCTCATTGGGCACTTCGCCTCTGCGGGCGTTCTCACGACCCATGGCTTCTGGATTGCGATCCTGGCCTACGTGGTGCTGCTGATCGGCAACCTGTTCAAGGGACTGTAGCGGGAACGGGGTGCTGACCAGGCGCAAGATCGTCGCGGCACCTTAATCGTCGCGACACTTGAATTGTCGCGACACTTGCACTTTTCCCAAGGCCCGCTAAAGCACGCATGTCGTTCATCGCGAGATCAACCCGGCACATGTCATCAGATCCTGTTCCCGTCTGCGCCGCCGCCGACATTCCGCCCGGCAATGTGAAAAGCTTCGATGTCGGCGACGAGAACGTCGCCGTCTACAATGTTGACGGCACCTTCTACGCCACCGAGGCACGCTGCACGCACGCCGTCGCCGATCTCGCGGACGGCATTCTCGACGGCGACATCATCGAGTGCAGCCTGCACTTCGGCGCGTTCAACGTGCGGACCGGCAAAGCCCTGCAGGCGCCCTGCTTCGTCGACCTCAAGACCTTCAGAACCGAAGTGAAGGACGGCCAGGTATTCGTCGATGTGAATACGCCGGCGGCGGCGTAATGCGCTCCGATTGCAAGCCGGCGCGCGGCAGGGTTGGACGCGCAGGCACGCCGGAGATGACGCCGGCGTCGGCACCATCAGCCCAAGGGACTGAACTGCAAAGTCTCAGTGCTCGGCTTTCACCCGTGGCGGTCCCATCAGCACCGGCTGGAACAGCACCGCCGCGCACATCGTGGTGACGAGCGCAAGCGCCATCAGCTTACCCATGCTCGACGTGCCCGGATGGCTTGACAGCCACAGACTGCCGAATGCCGTCGCGGTGGTGCATGCACTGAAAAACACCGCGCGCGTCAGACTCGACTGCAGCAGATTGGTCTGCCCCGCCCGCCAAGCCATGATGTAGTAGATCTTGAAGGCGACGCCGAGGCCGAGCAGCAGCGGCAGCGCGATGATATTGGCGAAGTTGAGCTTCATGCCGAGGATCACCATGAGTTCCATCGTCACGACGCCCGCCAGGATCAACGGAATCAACGTCAGCAGCACATCGCCGAACCGGCGGAGCACAATCCAAAGCAAAATCGCGATCGAGCCCAGCGCCCAGAATCCGGCCTCGAAGAACGATTTGATCATGGTGCGGCCAGACTCCAGAATCGAGATCGGGCCGCCGATGGCATTCGGCTCGACCGCCTGCACGGCCGCGGCGAATGTGCGCAACGTCTCGTTGTCGTTCGGATCGCCCTTCGGCAGCACCTCAATCTTGGCGCGGCCATCCTTCGTGATCCAACCGGCGGCGATTTCAGGCGGCAGCGTTTCGAGCGTTACCGGCTGTGCCTGCATGTAATCGCGCAATTCATCGAGCGAGGTTTTCAGCGGGGAAACCAGCGCGGTCTGCGCGCGGTTCCGCAGCGCCTCGTCGCCGTCGGCGAGCTTGGCAAGATCGCCGGCAAGCCGCGTCGCCGCGGTGGCGCCCGGGCCGGTCTGTCCGGTGGCGGCCTGGTTCAGATTGTTGACCGCGGCCTTGAGCGCGGCGACATTGTCGGCGTCGGTGGGCGGCTTCTTGGCGGGGTCGGGCTGCATCACCGGCGTGAGCACGCTGGCAAGTTGGCGGATCGCCGCAAGTTTCGGCTCCTGATCGGCCGGAATGAAGTTCTCGATGGTCTTGACGCCCGCCACTTCCGGCAATTTGGCAAGCTTCCCGGCGTCCGCCTTCGCCGCCGTAATGCTGGGTGACAACACGAAGATCGAATTCGCTCCGAGCGCGGGGTCGCTGCGCAGGTCGAGGAATGTCGCAACCGACTCGACCTTGGGACTGCGCAGGTTGAGCGGATTGAAATCGAACTGCAGGTGCCAGAGCAGCGGCAATCCGGCCGCGACCACAAGACCGGTGCCCACGATGACCGGGATGCGGCGGCGCTCCATGAAGCGGTCGACCGGCGCCAGCGCCTTGTATCCCATCTCCTTCGGCTCGCCCGGCGGATTGAGCACGGTGAGCAGCGCGGGGATCACCGTGATGCTGGTAATAAAGGCGACGATCATCCCGAGCCCGGCAAGCTGGCCGAGTTCGGAGACGCCCTTGTAATCGGTCGGCAGGAACGACATGAAACCGGCCGCCGTGGCGGCAGCCGCCAGCGTCAGTGGCGCGCCGACATAGCGCGCGGTGCTCAGCAGCGCCTCATGCAGGTTGTCGTGGTCGTGACGTTCCGCGCGATAGCGCACGCTGAACTGGATGCCGAAATCGACCCCTAGGCCGATGAACAGAACCGCAAAGGCCACCGAGATCAGGTTGAGGGCGCCGACCATCGCCAACCCCAGTGCCATGGTAATTGAGAGGCCGATGAGGAGGCTGATAAAGACCGCCGCGATGATCCGCCACGAGCGCAAGGCGAGCCACAGAATGGTGAGAACGACCAGGATGGTCCCCGCCGTATTGACGAACGCCCCCTCCTGCACGGTCGCGAATTCTTCATCGGCAATCGGCACCGGGCCGGTAAGGCGTAGTCTGGCGTGAAACTCGGATTCGAAATTCAGGTCGGCCGCGGCCTTGCGGATGGCGTCGGTCGCCGCTTTCCCGGGCGTCAGCGCGGTGAAATCGAGGACCGGACGAAACTCGATGAAGCGCCGCCCCTCGCTTGGCGTCGGCGGCCGGCCGTTGAGCATGGCCTGCCAGGAAAAGCTCGCCCACCGCCCGGCGATCACCTCGTCGAGCGTATTAGCGACCATGTTCATGGTCCCCGCCAGGTTGTCGAGCGTGTAATGCTTCATCCGCGCGCCGATCAGACCGTAGTTCAGCGCCGTGGTGAGGCCGCGCAGGTTTGAATCCTGCGCCAGTGCCTGGATGATGGGCTTGGCCTCGCCGAGCTTACGCGTCGTCTCAACGACCTGCTGGGTCGGCAGGAACAGGAGCCCGTTGCGGCGGAAAAACGGCCCGCCGCCGAGTTCGGTGATGGCGCGAAAGAGCTTGGTATCGCCGGACAGCTTCTGGATCAGGGCCGCGGTCGATTGAGCGGCGAGCTCGGAGGTCGGGGCGTCGACCACCGCCAGGATGGTCTCTTCTTTCGGCGGGAAGGACTTGTCGAACGCCGCCTCGCGCTGGCGCCAGGGCAGATCCTTGGAGATCAGCTTGTTGACATCGGCGTCGATGGCAAAATGACGGGCGGCGTAAACTCCGCTACCAATTGCCAAAATGAGTGCAAGGCCAATGACTTGCACCGCGCGGCGGGTGCAGGCATCAACCGTTGCGATGATCGCCGTCTTCAGCATGCCATGTCCTGGGAGTTGTCCGGCCGACCGGGACGATCGGGAAAGCAGGGGGATGAAGCCGAGAGCAGCGGCGGAATATCAGTTAATTCAGTGTGTTGACAACGACTAAAGGTGGCAGCGAACCGGAACAGTATGACTTACAAGCCACAGGGGGCGCGTGGTCGACAGTTTAGGCGGAAGTAGCTGTTCCCCCCGGCCGCGAATTCTTTACTCTGGGAGGATTAGGCGTTTGGTTCGCTCTGGGGGGGAAAATCCGGGCCATGACCTTACCGACCCCGCTCTTGGATACAATCAAGAGCCCCGACGATTTGCGCCGTTTGCCGGAGGATTCGCTCCGCCAGGTGGCCGAGGAACTGCGCGCCGAAACCATCAACGCTGTGGCGGTGACCGGAGGGCATCTGGGAGCGGGGCTGGGCGTCGTCGAACTCACCGTGGCGCTGCATTACGTCTTCGATACCCCCAGGGACCGTTTGATTTGGGATGTGGGGCATCAAGCCTATCCGCACAAGATACTGACCAGCCGGCGCGACCGGATTCGGACGCTGCGGCAAGGCGGCGGCCTCTCGGGGTTCACCAAACGGGCCGAAAGCGAGTTCGACCCGTTCGGCGCCGCGCATTCCTCGACCTCGATCTCAGCCGGCCTTGGAATGGCGGTCGCACGCGACCTGACCGGGCAGGACTACAACGTCATTTCCGTCATCGGGGACGGCGCCATGACGGCGGGCATGGCTTACGAGGCGATGAACAACGCCGGCGCGATGAATTCGCGGCTCATCGTCATCCTCAATGACAACAACATGTCGATTGCGCCGCCGGTCGGCGCGCTCTCGGCCTATCTGGCGCGGCTCGTCTCGGGCCAAGCCTATCGCACGGTGCGCCGGTCGGTGCGACAGCTCGCCCATCACCTGCCGCCCTTCCTGGAGCAGCGCGCCAACGCGGTGGAGGAATATGCCCGCGGCCTCGTCACCGGCGGTACGCTGTTCGAAGAGCTCGGCTTCTATTACGTCGGCCCGGTCGACGGCCACAATTTCGAGCACCTCCTGCCGATCCTGCAAAACATCCGCGACACCAGGAATGGCCCGATCCTGGTCCACGTCGTCACCGAGAAGGGCAAGGGCTACGCGCCGGCCGAGGCCTCCGACGACAAGTATCACGGTGTTGTGAAGTTCGACGTCGTCACCGGCAAGCAGGCCAAGGCCAAGTCCAACGCTCCTTCCTACACCAAAGTATTCGGCGAGAGCCTGGTGAAGGAAGCCGCGAAGGACCCGCGCATCGTCGCCATCACGGCCGCGATGCCGTCCGGCACCGGGATCGACATTTTCGGCAAGGCCTTCCCAGACCGCACGTTCGATGTCGGCATCGCCGAGCAGCACGCGGTCACCTTCGCGGCCGGCCTCGCCACCGAGGGCTACAAGCCGTTCGCCGCGATCTACTCGACCTTCCTGCAGCGTGCCTACGACCAGATCGTTCACGATGTGGCGATCCAGCGCCTGCCGGTGCGCTTCGCGCTCGACCGCGCCGGCCTCGTCGGGGCGGACGGCCCGACCCATGCGGGCTCGTTTGACCTCGCCTATCTCGGCTGTCTGCCGGGCTTCGTGCTGATGGCGGCGGCCGACGAGGCCGAGCTGGTCCACATGGTTGCAACCCAGGTGGCGATCGACGACCGGCCGTCGGCGCTGCGCTATCCGCGCGGCGACGGTGTGGGGGTCGACATGCCGGAGGCGGGCGTGCCGCTGGAAATCGGCAAAGGCCGGATCATGCGCGAGGGAACTTCGGTCGCGCTGCTGTCGCTCGGAACGCGGCTCGCCGAATGCCTCAAGGCCGCCGAGGCGCTGGCCGCCCACGGCTTATCCGCGACTGTGGCGGACGCCCGCTTCGCCAAGCCGCTCGACACCGATCTGGTGCTGCGGCTCGCCCGGGAACATGAGGTGTTGATAACCGTTGAAGAAGGGTCGGTCGGCGGCTTCGCCGCGCAGGTGCTCCAGGCGCTTGCCGAGCATGGCGGACTCGACCGCGGACTCAAGGTGCGGGCGATGGTGCTCCCGGACCAGTTCATTGACCAGGACAGCCCCGTCGCCATGTATGCCAAAGCAGGCCTGGACGCCACCGCGATCGCCGCCAAGGTCTTCGAGACGCTCGGCAGAGACGTCCGGGTAGAGCGAATCCAGGGAACTGCGCCTTAGGTCGGCTTGACGATAGGGCTCAAGTCGCACAGAACGACCAGGACAAACACGGGGCATTATGGCTTTTCCGTTCCACAAGGAAATCCGCATCGGCGCCTACCTGCTGAAGCAGAAGCTCAAGGGCCGTAAGCGCTATCCGCTGGTCCTGATGCTGGAACCGCTGTTCCGCTGCAACCTCGCCTGCGTCGGCTGCGGCAAGATCGACTATCCGGACCCGATCCTCAACCGGCGGCTGTCGGCGAAGGAATGCCTGGAGGCGGTCGACGAATGCGGCGCCCCGATGGTGGCGATCCCGGGCGGCGAGCCGCTGATCCATCGCGAGATCGGCGAGATCGTCAAAGGCATCGTCGCGCGCAAGAAGTTCGTCTCGCTCTGCACCAACGCGCTGCTGTTGGAAAAGAAGCTGCACCTGTTCGAGCCGTCGCCCTACCTGTTTTTCTCCGTTCACCTCGACGGCATCAAGGCGCATCACGACAAGTCGGTGTGCATGGAGGGCGGCTTCGAGAAGGCCATCGCCGGCATCAAGGCCGCCAAGGCGAAGGGCTTCACCGTCAACGTCAACGCCACGATCTTCGACGGCCACCCGGCGGAGGACATTGCGAAGTTTCTCGACCTCGCGCAGGAGATGGACGTCGGCGTCTCGATCTCGCCCGGCTACGCCTATGAGCGCGCGCCCGACCAGGAGCACTTCCTCGGCCGCCGCAAGACCAAGGAGCTGTTCCGCAAAGTCTTCGCCATGGGCAAAGGCAAGAAGTGGAATTTCATCCACTCCGGCCTGTTCCTCGACTTCCTCGCCGGCAACCAGACCTATCACTGCACGCCCTGGGGCATGCCGACGCGCAATATCTTCGGCTGGCAGAAGCCCTGCTATCTCCTGGGCGAAGGCTACGCCAAGACCTTCACCGAGTTGATGGACACCACCGACTGGGACAGCTACGGCACCGGCCGGTATGAGAAGTGCGCAAACTGCATGGCGCATTGCGGCTACGAGCCGACCGCCGCCACCGCCACCATCGCGCACCCGCTGCAGGCGCTCAAGGTCGCGCTGTTCGGCGTGAAGACCGAGGGCGACATGGCGCCGGAAATCCCGCTCGACAAACAGCGGCCGGCGGAATTCATCTTCTCGCGCCACGTCGAGCAGGAGATGACCGCCATTCAAGCCAAGGCCGCGAACCGCAACACGCCGCCGATGGAAGCCGCCGAGTAGCGCGCGCGGCGCACGCGTAGGCTTCTCCCGCGGCGCTTCATTCGACGTGCTGACGCTTGCCGCGGCCTGCGCCGGCGAGGTGTCTATAGCAACCCACCTCAAATCCCTATCCCGTCATCCTGAGGTGCGCCGAAGGCGCCTCGAAGGATGCGCGGCCGCGATCGGGCCGTCGCCCTTCGAGGCTCCCCCGGCTCAGAGCCGGGGTCGCGCCTCAGGGTGACGGGAATAGTCGAGTCAAAGTCTGAAGCCGTTGGTCTCAACCGCCTTCGATGCGGGAGAAGTCGGCGACCGCGCGGGTGGCCTCGCGGATTTCGTTGAGCAGCTTGAGGCGGTTCTCGCGCAGCTTGTCCTTCTCGGGCCCGTCGGCGACGTTGACCGTCACCTTGTCGAAGAACGCATCGACGTGCGGGCGCAGCGTCGCCATCGCGCTCATGGCGGCAGCGAAGTCTTCCTTGGCGACGGCGGCGGAGGCTTCCGCCTTGGCGGCGTCGATGGCGCGCGCCAGCGCCCATTCCTCGTCCTGGCGGTAGTATTGCGGATCGGGCGCGCCGACATATTGCCGCGCGTCCTTCTTCTCCTCGATGCGGATGATGTTGGTGGCGCGCTTGTAGCCGGCCAGCAGGTTCTTGCCGTCGTCGGTGTCGAGGAATTTGCCCAGCGCCTCGACCCGGCGGACGATGAGCACGAGATCGTCCTGGCCTTCGAGCGCGAACACGGCATCGACGAGATCGTGCCGCGCGCCCTGCTCGCGCAGCTGGACTTTCAGGCGGTCGGCGAAGAACGCGAGGAGGTCAGCAACGCTAATTGCTCAAGCTTTGACTCAGATCCCTCGTCCGATCGAGCACTGCTTAGACCATCCACGAGTGAGCCTCGGATCATGTCGGCGCCGCAATCGGCCATCAAGCCGCAAGCCATCGTACTTCGAGCAAGTCGGCCATAGTCGCCGAACACGAGCGCAAGCGAAGCTTCGTTGTCGATGATTAGTCGGATCACGCCCAGCGCCGCGCGGCGCAGCGCATACGGGTCCTTGCTCCCCGTCGGCTTCTCGTCGATCGCCCAGAAGCCGACCAGCGTGTCGATCTTGTCGGCGAGCGCGACCGCGACCGACACCGGATCGGCCGGCACGAGATCGTCCGGGCCCTTCGGCTTGTAGTGATCCTCGCAGGCGTGGGCGACGGCCTCGTCCTCGCCCTGCGCCTCGGCGTAGTATTTCCCCATCAGGCCTTGCAGCTCGGGGAATTCGCCGACCACTTCGGTCAGCAGATCGGCCTTGCACAGCCGTGCCGCGCGCTTCGCTTTCTCGATGTCGGCAGCCGACGATCTGGCGCAAGTTCGCCGCCAGCGCCTCGATCCGCGCGATGCGCTCGGCCTGCGTGCCGAGCTTCTCGTGGAACACGATCTGCTCGAACTTCGGCAGCCGGTCTTCCAGCCGCGTCTTCAGGTCGGTCTCGTAGAAGAACTTCGCGTCCGAGAGCCGCGCGCGGATCACGCGCTCGTTGCCGGCGACGATCTGCGCGCCGCCGTCCTCGGCCTCGATGTTGGAGACGAGAATGAACTTGTTGGCGAGCCGCGCGGTGTTCGGATCGCGCAGCACGAAGCATTTCTGGTTGGCGCGGATGGTGGTGCGGATCACCTCCGGCGGGATCGACAGGAACGCCTCGTCGAACGAACCCATCAGCACCACCGGCCATTCGACCAGCCCGGCGACTTCCGCCAGCAGCCCGGCGTCCTCGATGAGTTCATAGCCCTGCGCGAACGCGAGGTTCTTGGCGTCCGCCAGGATGATCTCCTTGCGCCGCTCGGGGTCGAGCACGACCTTGGCCTTCTCCAGCTTGGCCATGTAGTCGTCGAGCCGGCGCACACGGAACGGCGTAGGCGCCATGAAGCGATGGCCGCGCGTCTCGTCGCCCGCCGCGATGCCGTTGACGTTAAACGTCACGACATCCGGCTCCTCGGTTTCCGGACCGAAGGTCGCGACGATGGAATGCAGCGGGCGGACCCAGGTGAGCGCGCCCGGCTTGGCAGACTGCTGCGCCCCAGCGCATCGACTTCGGCCACGGGAAGCCGCGTACCACGTCGGGCACGATCTCGCCGATCACCTCGATCGCCGGCCGGCCTGGCTTCTCGATCACCGCGACGTAGAAGTCGCCCTTCTTGTCGGGCTGCACTTTGGCCTGTTCGATCGATGACAATCCGGCGGCGCGCAGGAAGCCGTTGATGGCGCCCTCGGGCGCGCCGACGCGCGGGCCCTTCTTCTCTTCCTTCAGGTCGGGCTGTTTTACCGGCACGCCGTGCACCGCGAGCGCAAGGCGGCGCGGCGTCACGAAAGCCTTGGCGCCCTCGTAAGGGAGCCCCGCCTCGACCAGCCGGTCGGTGACGAGCTTCTTGAGATCGTCGGCGGCGCGCGCCTGCATGCGCGCGGGAATTTCCTCGGAGAAGAATTCGAGCAGAAGGTCGGGCATGACGGCTATGGTTACCTGATGGGTAACCGCAGGTAGCAGGCGCGGGCGACCTTGTCACGCACCCGGCCGTATCACCGGGGGCGCAAATCGGATTGCCGCGCCCAGGAGGCTTTAGTCAGGATGCCTGGGCGTGCTCGACCGGCTCATCGTCCATGTGCCCGCGGCGCACGTCGAGCGACATGCCGATGAACCGCAGCTTGCGGGCCAGGTCGGCAGCAGCATCGAATGCGTCGTGCCTGGTGACGAACGCGTCAGCCGTGTCGGGTGTGAGCACGATGGCATAGCCGTCGTGATGAGGGATGATGTCGTAACGGAGTTGGCGCATGCGGTACTCCTCGCATCCCACCCGCAGAGATAATGGCAGAAGTGGGCGCCCGTTCAGCGCAAGCTGCGCGGGTGGTTGGCGCGCGGTGTAAGGACAAGAGCGAATTGTAATGACCGTGCCGGGTTCTTCCGATTTGAGCTGGGTGCTCGCCGCGAACCTGCTTCAAAGCCGCTTATGGCTGCCGTCGCACAACGGGCGGCGCGCGGTGCGCTTGCAGGTGCAGAACCAAGCCGGCCCGGTGTTCTCGGCAGTCCATTCGACCGGCGTGAAGTCCGTGCCCTTATGCGAGCCGTCGCAGAACGGCTGCGACTTCGAACGGCCGCAGGCGCACCACCAGTAGCTCTTGCCGGTCTCGACTTCGACCACGATCGGTTGCCGTCCGCCGATTTCAGCCTGGCTGGTCATTTTCGCCTCCGCTCTTGCGCGACCGGGCGCGCCACGACAGCAGGTTCTCCCGCAACGCTATCAGCAAAGCCAGCGCGCTCACCAGTAGGGCGACCAGCATCAGGTTGATCTCGACCCACACGTAACGCACGAAATCGAGCGCCTCGCCGGCGAAGTTCTCGGCTGAAAGGTCGGAGTCGATATTCAACCAGACAAACAGAGCGAACACAAAACTCAAGGCAGCGGCGGCCAGAAAGACGATCCGCAGGACCAGCCGCCGCCGTGAGCTCAAACGGCGCCCCCCGCCTCGGTCGCGAGCCACGCCTCACCGCAAGCCTTGGCGAGTTCGCGCACCCGCAAAATGTAACTTTGCCGCTCGGTCACCGAGATCACGCCGCGGGCGTCGAGCAGGTTGAAGACGTGGCTCGCCTTGATGCACTGGTCGTAGGCGGGCAGCGCCATCAGATGGGCGCGCGTGTTGCCCTGCGTCGACCAGCCGTCGGCCAGATATTTCTGGCAGGCGGCCTCCGCCATCTTGAACTGGTCGAACAGCATCGCGGTGTCGGCGAATTCGAAATTGTGCCGGGAGTATTCCTTCTCGGCCTGCAGAAACACGTCGCCGTAGGTGACTTTCTTCGCGCCCTCGTAGCCATTGAAATTAAGATCGTAGACGCGGTCGACACCCTGCACGTACATCGCGAGCCGTTCGAGGCCATAGGTCAGTTCGCCCGCGACCGGCGCGCATTCGAAGCCGGCGACCTGCTGGAAGTAGGTGAACTGCGACACCTCCATGCCGTCGCACCAGCATTCCCAGCCGAGCCCCCAGGCGCCGAGCGTGGGCGATTCCCAGTCGTCCTCGACGAAACGCAAATCGTGGAGCTTGGGGTCGATGCCGATGGCGTAGAGCGACTTGAGGTAGAGGTCCTGCAGATCGGGCGGCGACGGTTTGAGGATCACCTGGAATTGATAATAGTGCTGCAGCCGGTTGGGATTCTCGCCGTAGCGGCCGTCCTTCGGCCGGCGCGAGGGCTGCACGTAGGCGGCGTTCCATGGCTTGGGCCCAAGCGCGCGCAGCGTGGTCGCCGGATGAAAGGTGCCGGCGCCCATTTCCATGTCGTAAGGTTGCAGAATGACGCAGCCGTAGTCAGCCCAGTAGCGCTGCAATGCCAGGATCAGGCCCTGGAACGACCGTTGCGGGCGCATGTGGGCGGGAAGGTCGTTGCTCATATGATCCGGAGGGTGCGGCGGGCTTGCTGGCGCGGGCGGCGGCTTGGGTGAAAGGACTGGCTTTCCCCGCTCGTCCCCGCGAAGGCGGAGACCCAGCATCGTCAAGGTACTGGATTCCCGGCTACGCGGGAATGAACGGAGCTCGGGGCCGCATGGAACACAACTGGGGCGGCCACATCAAGATGCCGTTACATCACCCGATAGTCGCCCGTGCGCGGATCACGCCGCAAGGTCGGCAAACCCTCGCGGGAGACTTGCTCGCCGACGGGCGCCGGCTGCACCCGATCCAGCTCGGCATTGATACGGCGAACTTCCTTCACCACCCAATGCACGGCAGCGGCCGCGCCGACCGCACCGAAAGCGAATTTGACGAGTTGCGGAAAGAGGATGGGTGGCATGGCGGATCGCTCCTGGCAGAAAGTCTCAAGTTCCACACGCAGACAAGGATCAATCAGCACCCCGGGAAACACGCGCCATGGACGCTGATATCGCAGCTAAGACATTCGCTCAAAAACAAGGTTTTTTCTAGACTTCTATGTGGACATGCCATCGCGGTTGGCGCCGGCCGGTTCCCTTCACAGCCCGTAGCGCGCCCACAGCGCGCGGGCCTCGATCGCCGACACCACGTCTTCGGCGAAATCCGAACGCCGCGCCAAACCGGTCGCCGCAAGGCCCGGTTGCGCGCGGCCGAACCAACTCCGTGGCGGCGAAACCAGCGGCGTCGCAACCTTGTCGCCGAAGCGCGCGCGCAACGTCGAACGCAGATCGCCGATGCCGTCGGCAAGACCAAGTTCGACCGCGGTGTCGCCGGTCCAATATTCTCCGGAGAACAGCGTCTGGTCCGGGCCCTTGAGCCGCGCACCGCGGCTCCCCCTCACCAGCGCGATAAAGCCTTCGTGGATCTTGCGCTGTACGGCCTTAAGCTTCTCGACGTCTTCAGGCTTCTCCGGCAGGAAGGGGTCGAGCATCGCCTTGTTGTCGCCGGACGTATACAGCCGGCGCTCGATGCCGAGCTTGTCCATCAGGCCGGAAAAACCGAACGAGCCGCCAACCACACCGATCGAGCCGACAATCGACGAGGGATCGCAGATGATCTCGTCCGCCGCGCAGGCGATCATGTAACCGCCGGAAGCGGCGACGTCCTCCGCGAACGCGATCACCTTCAGCTTGTTCTCGGCGGCGAGCGCCCGGATACGGCCGTAGATCAGGTGCGACTGCACGGGCGAGCCGCCCGGCGAATTGATCAGCAGCGCGACGGCCTTCGCCTTGCGCATGGTGAAGGCCCGCTCCAGCGGCTTGGCGATGCTGGAGAGCGTCAGGCCCGGCTTGAGCGGCGTCGAAAAGCCGATCACGCCCGAGAGCCGCACCACCGGCACAATCACGGAATCGCCGCGCAGGCGCTGCGGCAGCAGCCCCCGCAGCCCTTCCCGGCCGCTGGCGACAAGCTGCTTCCAATGTTCGGTCACGTCTCGATCGGTCATTTTCACCCTGTCCTTAGCCATGTCCGCAGATGTAGGCGTCGCATTGCCGGGAATTGCGTTTGCGCTGCGCGGCGTGATGTCGCGTCTGAAGCCACTTGTCCAGCCGCCTCAAGCCACCATTCGCCAGCCAGCCGCCATGCGGACTGTTGCCGTTTGCCTCGCAGGCAATCGGCGACGCTCAAACTTCGGCCAGCGGCAGCACGGCGCCTCCCCGCAGCACCGCTTCGGCTTCGTCCGTCGGGCGCCCGGCAGCATCATTGAGGACAAGACCCGGCAGCAGCGCAAGCGGCGACCGGCTCGCCTTGGTGCCGCGAACGAGAGCGCGGATTGCAGGAGCACCAACTTTTGGATGAACCGGCAGAACCAGGATCGCGCCGAATGCCGGCTCCAGAGTGCGAAGTACATCCGCGAGGCCGTCCGCCCGCCAGACCAGCGTGAGCGTGCCGCGCGGGCGCAGCAGCCGCGACGCCGACCGGATCCATTTCGCCAGCACATCGCGCCCCGCGGCATGCGCGAGGCGCCGCCGCGGGTCGGGCGATGTCCTTTGCTTCGCCGGATCGTTGAACGGCGGATTCATCATCACCCGCATGACCGATCCGGGTGCAAGTCCGGCGGCCGTGAACGCGCGGGCGGGAGCCGCGACATCGAGCGTGACGATACGCACGCGGTTAGCGAGCCCGTTGGCCTGCGCATTCCCGGCAGCCAGCGCGGCGAGACCGGCATCGATTTCGACCAGCGTCACGAGGCTATCGGCAACCCGGGTCGCCAGCGCAAGACCGGCGGCACCGATGCCGGCGCCGAAATCCACAACGTGTTCGCCCGCATGCGCTGGCGTGGCCGCCGCCAGCAGGATGGCATCGTGCCCGACGCGATGCCCACGTCTGGGCTGGGTAAGCCGCAATCGGCCGCCGAGCACGGCATCCTGGGTCAGTTCATCCGCGCAGAGATCACTTGCCATCGGGGCGAAGCTCATGCCCGAGCCCAGCCGCTTCCAGGAGTCGACGCGCTTCGGCGATATAGTCGTCGGCCACCAGCAGGCGGCGCGGCAGCACGCCCAGCGAGCCTTCCAGCACGCTCATGTGCTGATCGAGCACCACATGCGGAATTTCGGCGCCATCGAGCAGCGCTTGCACGGCCGAGATCAGCGACCGCATTGTTGGTGCGCACGAGTTCGCGCAACGCCGCGCCTCCTTATGTCTGACGCCGGTCCCAGTCCTGCCCCGGCGCACGCTGATCGAGATAGGCGAGCAGCTTCATTTCACGCCGGCCGCGGGTCACGGTGTCGAGCACGAGGCCGGCGACGACCGACAGCGAGGCGAGCAGCATCAGGCCCATCGACAGGATTGCGGTCGGCAGGCGCGGAACGATGCCCGCCTCGAAGTAAGTCACGAAGATTGGGATCGCTAGCCCGATCGCCACCACCGTGAGCGCCACACCGATCCCGGAGAAAAGCGCCAGCGGCCGCTCGGAGCGGTACAGATTGAAGATCATCGCAAGGATGCGCGCGCCGTCGCGCCAGGTGCTGAGCTTGGAAACCGAGCCTTCCGGCCGGGCGAAATATGGGGTCGGGACCTCGGCCACCGCCATCTCCAGTTCGAGCGCGTGGACGACGAGCTCGGTCTCGATCTCGAATCCGCGCGACAATACCGGGAACGATTTCACGAAGCGGCGGGAGAACACCCGGTATCCTGACAGGATATCGGTGAACGAGGCGCGGAATACGTTGGCCACGAAACCGGTGAGCAGACGGTTGCCCGTGCGATGACCCGGCCGGTAAGCCGCCACATCCTGGTCGACGCGCGCGGCAACCACCATGTCGAGCCGATCCTCGATGAGGCGCGCGATCATGGCCTGCGCACTGGGCGCGTCGTAGGTGGCATCGCCGTCAACCATCACATAGATGTCGGCTTCGACGTCCGCGAACATGCGCCGTACGACGTGCCCCTTGCCCTGGCGGGTTTCGTGCCGTACGGCGGCGCCGGCAGCGCGGGCGACCTCGCCGGTACGGTCGGTGGAATTGTTGTCATAGACGTAGACGGTCGCGTGTGGCAGCGCGGCGGTAAAATCGGCCACCACCTTGGCAATCGCAACCTCCTCATTGAAACAGGGCACCAGCACCGCCACACGGGGACCGGCACGGGGCAGCAGCCCGTCCACGCGTGGCGCGATCCCCTCGACCTTGGACATCCGTTCGCCCCTTCCGCAATCGCTCGGTGACGCACATATGCGCTTTGGCGCACTTGCCCGTGCACCATAGCGATTCTATGTTCCCGCGTCCCCGCGAAGGACGAGCAGCACCTCTGGCAGGAACCTCAAATCCGCCGCCTGCCGCTTTGTTTCAACGTATGATCCTGTCCGAAATGTCCGCAGCTTTTCGGGATCATGCTCCAGGAGACGCCGATTTGGCCGTTATCGTCCCCTTCGAAAGCCGCTCTCCCACCTCCATCGACCGCCTGAATGACCTCGTCGCCGCCGATCTGGAGCGGGTGAACGCCGCGATCCTGTCGCGCACCGGGTCCGAGGTCACGATGATCCCGGAGGTGGCCAACCACCTGATTTCGTCCGGCGGCAAGCGGCTGCGCCCGATCCTCACGCTAGCGATGGCGAAGCTCGCCAACTATCCGGGCGACGGTCACATCAAGCTCGCCGCCGCAGTCGAGTTCATGCACACCGCCACGCTGCTGCATGACGACGTGGTGGACGAGAGCGACATGCGCCGCGGCCGCCAGGCCGCCCGCATGCTATGGGGCAACGACGCCAGCGTTCTGGTTGGCGATTTTTTGCTTGGCCAGGCCTTCAAGATGATGGTCGAGGTGGCCTCGCTGAAGGCGCTCGACATTCTGTCGTCGGCCGCCGCCGTCATCGCCGAGGGCGAGGTGATGCAACTCGGCGCTGCCAAGAATACCGCCACCACCGAGGACGCCTATCTGGCGGTGATCCGCGCCAAGACCGCCGAACTGTTTGCCGCCGCCTGCGAGGTCGGCCCGGTGCTGGCCGCACGTCCGAAGGACGAGCAGTCGGCCTGCCGTTCGTTCGGAATGAACCTCGGCATCGCGTTCCAGCTTGTTGATGACGCGCTCGACTATGGCGGCAAGGCCGCCAAGCTCGGCAAGAACGTCGGCGACGATTTTCGCGAGGGCAAGATCACGCTGCCGGTGGTGCTGTCTTTTCGCCGCGGCTCGGAGAGCGAGCGCACATTCTGGCGGCGCACGCTCGAAGAGGGCGAAGCGACCGACGCCGACCTCGAACAGGCGATCGGTCTGATGACCAAGCACCGTGCGCTGGAGGACACGATCCAGCGCGCGCGTCACTACGGCGCCATCGCGCAGGATGCGCTCGCACTGTTTCCGGACTCCGCGATGAAGGAAGCGCTGGAGGAGACGGTCGAGTTCTGTATCGACAGGTCGAACTGACTTGCGGCGACGCGCGCCGTTCCGGCGCAGCAGACGAGTCCCCGGTTCAGCACGGTCACCCGTTCAGCACGGTCGCGCGTACCCACCAGGTTGAATGCTTGCTCCGCAGCGTCCGCGCGGCTGCCGCTGCCGCGCGGCTCGAACCGAACAAGCCGAAACAGGTCGCACCGGAGCCCGACATGCGCGCGAGTTGACAGCCCGGCAATTGCCGCAGCTCCGACAGCACGTCGGCGATCACGGGCTGAAGCTTGATTGCCGGCGCCTCCAAATCGTTTCGCGATTCCGCAACTGCCGCCACAAAGGAGCTGCGCTCCTCTCCCCCTTGTGGGGAGGGAGCGGACGGAGCGGGGCTCGGGTTTCCAAAGTGAAGCGCGGTGAACACATCCTTGGTCGGCACCGCCACACCAGGATTGACCAGCACGGCCGGGAGCCGTGGCAGATCGAGCGGCTCGGAGAGCACGTCGCCGATGCCGCGCATCACCCGTGGCCGCGGATCGAGACAAACCGGCACATCCGCGCCGGTCGCAGCCGCCGCCTGCAGCAGGCGCGGATCGTCGAGCATGATCCGGTTGGCACGCGCCAGCAGGCGCAGGGCCGCGGCAGCATCCGCCGAGCCGCCGCCAAGGCCGGCGGCAACCGGCAGCCGTTTCGACAAATCGAACCGGCCGAGCTTGAGCCCCTCGACCCGTTCGCCGAGAGCGCGGCCAGCCTTCAGCACGAGATTGTCGGCAAGTTCACCGGCCGCCGGAGCGGTAGGCCCGCCCATCGTCAGCGCCAGCGCGTGGCCCGGTGCAAAGGCCAGGCGATCACCGACCGAGGCAAAAACCACGAGACTTTCAATGTCGTGATAGCCGTCGGCCCGCCGGCCCACCACGCGGAGCGTCAGGTTGACTTTGGCGGGCGCCGGTTCGACGCGCGCGGACGGCTTCACGCGTTGTGCGTCAGCCGCCGCCCGGCTTCTTCTGCTGCTCGACATTGGCCGCGGAGGAGGTGTCCTCGGGCAGGCCCGACTTGATCTTAGCCTCGATCTTGACCAGCTCTTCCGGCTCCGGCTTGAGATCGCGCGCGTGCGACCACTGGAACCGGGCCTCGAGTTCTCGCCCGACCCGCCAGTAGGCGTCGCCGAGATGATCGTTGATCGTCGGGTCCTCAGGCTTGAGCTCAATGGCGCGATCGAGCTGCTTCACCGCCTCTTCGTAGTTGCCAAGCCGGTAATAGGCCCAGCCAAGCGAGTCGACGATATAGCCGTCGTCCGCGCGCTGCTCGACCGCGCGCTTGATCATGCGCATGCCTTCGTCGAGATTGGTGCCCTGATCGATCCACGAATAGCCGAGATAGTTCAGCACGTGCGGCTGGTCGGGGAAAAGCTCGAGCGATTTCTTGAGATCCGCCTCGGCCTTGGCCCATTGCTTGGAGCGCTCAAGGCAGATACCGCGAAAATAAAAAATCACCCAGTTCGACTTCTCGTCCTTGGTGAGGGTCTCGACGCCCTTGGTGTAGACGTCAGCGCATTCGGCAAACTGTTTGCGCCCTCGCTCGATGTTACCGAGCGCCATGATCGCTTCCAGATCTTTCGGGTTAGCGGCGATCAGCTTTTCCAGGCCGGCTTTCGCTTCATCGGTGCGATCGAGGGTATCGAGGTCGAGCGCCGCCTGAATTTGCGCGTTGCGCAGTAACGGTGAATTCGCCGGCACCCGCTCATAAGTCTTGATGGCGAGTTCGGGCTTCTTGAGTACCTCGTAGAGATCGGCCAGCGACAACAGCGCCAGCGGATGCTGAGGCACGAGATAGAGCGCGAGTTGCAGGTAGACAAGGCCGAGATCTTCGCCTCCGCGCCGTCCGAGCGCTGCCCCGAGACCGTAGAGGACCTCGGCGGCGCCGGCCTGCGGCGTATCGATCAGACTGCGCAGTTTCTTGCCGGCCTTGATATCGGCAATCGACTCCACGACCAGTGGATGGCGCGGTAGCGCCTCGTCGAACGTCGTAAAGACATTGAGCGCCTCGTCCTTTTTACCCTGCCGCGACAGGTAACTGCCATAAGCCTGCGCCACGCGTAGCGCCGTGGGGTCAAGCTTGTAGGCGCCTTCGTAACGCTTGGCCGCCTCTTTCTTGTGGGCGACGTCGAGGATCAGGCCGGCGTGCAGGTCCTTGAAGATCGCGTACCAGTCCGCACCGGAGAGCTTGTCGATCGAATCGACCGCCTGCCGCGCGTCGTGCGGATTGGCCTGCGTCCAGGCCACCAGCAACGTTGCGGCAAGATCGGTAATCGGCCCTCGAACCGATTGGGCGAATTCGCGACGCGCCGCGGCGTATTGCTTCTGCTTGAGTGCGCGCACACCGATCACGAGGCGCGCGATGCGATCGGTCTTATCCAGTTGCAGGAGCCGCTCAGCGAGCTTGGTCGCCTCGTCGACATCGCCGTTCGCCAGCACCGCCAGGAACGCGCGGTTGAGAATTTCGCCGTTGCGGGGATCGCCACGCAACGCCGCGCGGTAGTAGGTCGCCGCCGCTGCCGCGTCCCGCTCGACGCTGGCGTGCCGGGCGGCAAGGAAGCTGCCGGCCGAGGAGGCGCGTGAGAAACTCGAAGGGACCTGCGCTCGCGCCGAGCCGGCGCCAGTCGCATTGAACGCAAGCACGGCCAATGCGGCCAATGCCGCATGCCGGAATCGAGGCGAAGGGGTCACTGCTCGTCAACTCCATCTGGCGAACGAGCGATTGCGGCTACGTCCGCGTTGACCGGGCGAGAATGGCCTGTTTGGGCCCGCCCCGCAACAACTGCCCCGGTTATTCCTGTCCGTTTGACTTTGAAGGCCCGGATAAGGGCAGCATCGTGACGGTTAAATCGTTGTCCGGGCACATATTTGCACAGACAGAGCTGGCGCTGCCCGGCGCCATATTCGGAAGGCTGCGGAAATGCCGCGGCCTTCCACCGAACGAATCAACGCGAACGGACCCCCGCGGAATCGCGCGGGTGCGGCTCATTTGCTCACTTCAGGCGCGGGTTACCATTTTCACATATTGGGATAATTCGGTCCGCCGCCTCCTTCGGGCGGCACCCAGGTGATGTTCTGGTTCGGGTCCTTGATGTCGCAGGTCTTGCAGTGCACGCAGTTCTGCGCGTTGATGACAAAGCGCGGCGCGCCGCCCTCCTCGACCCACTCATACACTCCAGCCGGGCAATAACGCGCCGACGGGCCGGCATAGACGTCGTGCTCCGACGACTTCTGCAGGGCAAGGTCGGCGACTTTGAGATGGGGCGGCTGATCCTCCTCGTGATTGGTGTTGGAGAGGAACACCGACGAAAGCCGGTCGAAGGTCAGCTTGCCGTCAGGCCTGGGATAGCTGATCGGCGTGCATTCGGCGGCCGGCTTGAGCGTTGCAGAGTCGGGCTTGCCGTGGCGGAGCGTGCCGAACAGCGAAAAGCCGAGCGTGTTCGTCCACATATCGAGCCCGCCCGCCGCGATGCCGAGATAGGTTCCGAAACGCGACCAGAGCGGCTTGGCATTGCGCACCTTCCAGAGATCCTGGCCGACCGGCGAGCCGCGCCACGCCGCCTCGTAGCCGGCCAGTTCGTCGTTGGCGCGGCCGGCCGCGAGCGCGGCGGCGACCTCTTCGGCCGCCATCATGCCGGTGAGCATGGCGTTGTGGCTGCCCTTGATGCGCGGCACGTTGACGAAGCCCGCCGCGCAACCGATCAGCGCGCCGCCCGGAAACGCCAGATTGGGCACCGACTGGTAGCCGCCCTCGGTGATGGCGCGCGCACCGTAGACCAGCCGCTTGCCGCCTTCGAACGTGCCACGAACGAGCGGATGAGTCTTGAAGCGCTGGAACTCCTCGAACGGCGCGAGATAAGGATTACTGTAGTTAAGGTGCACGACGAACCCGACCGACACCAGGTTGTCGTCGAAATGATAGAGAAAAGAGCCGCCACCGGTCGAATTGTCGAGCGGCCAGCCAAAGGTATGCTGCACCAGTCCGGGCCGGAATTTGTCGGGGGCGACCTGCCATAGCTCCTTGAGGCCGATGCCGAACTTCTGCGGCTCGCGGCCGGTATCGAGATTGAAACGC
>CAVWOV010000009.1:0-31108 GCA_963756715.1 uncultured Alphaproteobacteria bacterium | reverse complement strand
TTCAGCAGGGTCTTGGTCAGGCTGCCGCGGGCCCCCTCGGCGAACAGCGTGTACTTGGCGCGCAATTCCATCCCGCGCGTGAAGCTGTCCTTCGGCTCGTCGTCTTTGCCGATCCCCATGTCGCCGGTGGCGACGCCGGCGACCGCACCATTGCCGTCGTAGAGCACCTCTGCGGCCGCAAACCCGGGGTAGATTTCGACGCCGAGTGCCTCCGCCTTGGTCGCAAGCCAACGGCAGACATTGCCAAGCGACACCACGTAGTTGCCGTGGTTGTTCATGAGCGGCGGCATCATGAAATTCGGCAGCCGCACCCCGCCCGACGCCGACAGCCAATAGAAGCGATCCTCGCTGACCTCGGTCTTGATCGGGGTGTCTTCGCTCCGCCATTCGGGCAAGAGTTTGTCGAGCCCGACCGGATCGATGACCGCGCCCGACAGGATGTGCGCCCCGACCTCGGAGCCCTTCTCGACCACGACCACGGACGCATCGGGCGAAATCTGCTTGAGGCGGATCGCCGCCGCGAGCCCGGCGGGACCGGCGCCGACGATCACCACGTCGAATTCCATCGCCTCGCGGGCAGGTATGTCGGGCGTGCTCATGGCTCCTCCAAGTCCGGTCAGGCTTATGCCATCGATTCGCGCCCGGCCATGTCAGCGACGACATGACGACAAGCATACGCAATGCTAATACAAATTGCGGGCCAACAACCAAAGCGCCGCAGGCGTGCTGGCGGAACAGGTATTTGATCCGCCGCGCCGAAATCTTGGATCGCGGTTTGCATTTTCCTGGCGTTCGGCCGAGTTGGAGACTATCGCCCACGTGACGTCCGACCAGCCTTCCGCACGTGAACTGCTCGTCTTCTATCAGGAGGCCGGCGTAGATTCGCTGGTCGGCGAAACGCCGGTCGATCGCTTCGCCGAGCCGGTGTCGCGACCCGACAAAGCGCCACCCCAGGGCGCTCCGGACAGTTCCGAACGCACCGCCGTCCGGCCTCCCGCTCGCCCCGATCCAACCGGCGGGATGATGCGCGCTCCGGCTGCCCCATCGGGCGGCGGGCTCGCAGCCCCACCATCGCCCGACGCAGCCGTGATGGCCGCGCGGGAAGCCGCCCGCAGCGCGCCGGACCTGCAGACACTGCGAGACATGCTCGAACGCTTCGAGGGCTGCGGCTTGCGGGCAACCGCGTCCCGGCTGGTCTTTGCCGACGGCAACCCGGCGGCGCGCGTGATGCTGGTCGGCGAGGCGCCGGGCCGCGACGAGGACATCGAGGGGCTGCCGTTCGTCGGCCGTTCGGGCAAGCTCCTCGACCTCATGCTGGCGGCCATCGGGCTCGACCGCACGTCGGTCTACATCGCCAATGTCGTGCCCTGGCGGCCGCCCGGCAATCGCACGCCGACGCCACAGGAAACCGCCATCTGCCTGCCGTTCATCCTGCGTCAGATCGAACTCGCCGACCCCGACATTCTGGTGTGCATGGGCAATCCGTCGACGCAAACGCTGCTGGGGACCAAGGACGGCATCACCAAGACGCGTGGGCGCTGGTTCACGTTCCAAACCGGCACGCGGGAAATCCGCGCCATGCCGACCTATCACCCGGCCTTCCTGCTGCGCAGCCCGCTGCAGAAACGCTACGCCTGGCGCGATTTTCTCGCGATCAAGAAAGCGCTCGGTACGTAACCGGAATATTTGCGCCACGCGGCCGCGGAGCGCGGTCCGGTCGGTCGCGACGCTTGAGCCGGCCGTCTTGATGAAGCGCTATTCGCGGCGGCGCCGGACGGCGCGAACCCGCATCATGCTCGGACGCGTGGACTTGGCGCGATTGCCATAGGCCAGAAGAAACACCAAAGCGATCGGCAATGCCGCCAGCGCGGCGAACGTTCCGTCGGCAAAACTCAAGAGCATGACAGGCCCCCCTACCCAGCACTGTCACTTCGACATAAAAAAGAGTTCGATTTGTGCAAGCTTTGTGGTTTCACCTGCCTTCAGTATGAAGAAGTGTTGACGATCGGCGCTATGTACTTGTGTGTGGCAGGGTTGCAACGTTGACGGGAGGTACGGCATGGCAAAATCGATCGAGAACGTGCATTGGCCCGACGCTCCCGACATGTGGATGCCGTACGCGCCCGCGATCAAGGTCAAGGGCGGCACGACCGTCTATCTCGCCGGCGTGACGGCGGCGCCCGTCTACCATCACCACCCGCATCGACCGGAGGAGTTCGACGCCATGCCCCGCGACATGGCTGGCCAGGCGCGCGCCGCGCTGGAGAATTTGAAGCGCGGGCTCGACGCGGTCGGCGCGACTTTCGCCGATGTGGTGACGGCCGACCGCTTTGTCACCGACCTCACCGACCAGGATGCGCTCAACCAAAGTCTGGGGCGAGTATTTTCGCGACGCCAAGCCCGCCACCACGACCGTACAAGTAGTGCGGCTCGCCACCGATCCGCGCTGTCTCGTCGAGATCAATGCGGTAGCGGTGATCGATTGAGCCCGGCGTGCGGTCCGGCGCCGGGTCCTACAGCGCCACCATCACCGCGCCCAAGGCGATCAACGCGACGCCGGCCCAATTGAGCAGCGTAAGCTTCTCGCCAAGGAACAGCGCGCCGAAGATCGCCACCAGCACCACGCTCATCTTATCGACAGGCGCGACCTGTCCGGCATTGCCGAGCTTGAGCGCGCGAAAATAGCAAAGCCACGACGCGCCGGTGCCGAACCCGGACAGGACCAGGAACAGATAGGTGCGGCCGGAAATCGCGGCCGGATTCTGAAACTGGTCGGTCGCGTAGACGATCAACGCCAGCGACATCAGCACCACCATGGTGCGGATGAGAGTGGCGAGATCCGAATTGATGTTCTCGACACCGACCTTGGCGAAGATCGCAGTCAGCGCGGCGAACACCGCCGACAGCACCGCCCAAATCTGCCAGGACGAAAACAGGCTCGCATTCATTCACGTCTCGTGCATGTAAGGCGGCGGGCCGCCGGCCAGAAAATCCTCGCGCGGCGGCGAAAAAACGTCGATCACCTCGGTATCCTCGGTAATCCAGGCTTCGTGTTCGATCTCCGCCGGGAATCACCGCGATGTCGCCAGGACCGCAGACGCGCCGCTCGCTGCCGAGACGGAATTCCATCCGGCCCTTGAGCATCCAGAAAATCTGCTCATGCGGATGGCGATGCGCGGCGGCGTGCGCGCCGGCCTTGATGTTCCACCAGACGACCATGCCATGCTCGCCGGCGGCCACGCGGCGGGTGATCTTGTCGGTGATGCGCTCCTCCGGGAGCGTGGCGAGTGAGCTGTAACCGGAAAGCTTTGGCATGTCGGCACCCCACCTGAAATCAGATCGGCATTCGCGCTCCATGACGAAGCGGGAGCGCACGACCGGTTGCAAAAAGTACCTCCATCATCATCGCATGGCGGACATAAGTTTCAGGTACCGATCCGCCGCTTGCGAAGCCACAGCCGCAGCCCCATTGTAGCGATGCGATCGGTCCGCCGCCAAGGACAACCTACGTGACGATTTCAAATCTCATCGTCTATGATCGCCAAGCTGGCGCCGATGTGCGTGATCGGCGATCATTGATTCGGCCGGGACAGTTCAAACCTTCCTCGAATACCTGAGGATGATGACCGATGGACGTCGATCCAGTTCTGCTCGCCCGGCTCCAGTTCGCCTTCACGATCGCGTTTCACATCATCTTCCCGAGCTTCACCATCGGGCTCTCGGCATTCATCGCCACACTGCTGGTGCGCTGGTTCGTAACCGGCCGCGAGCATCTGCATCGTCTGGCGCGGTTCTGGACCAAGATTTTCGCCGTCTCCTTCGGCATGGGCGTGGTGTCGGGGATCGTGCTCAGCTATCAGTTCGGCACCAACTGGAGCCGCTTCTCGGTCGTGGTCGGCAACGTCATCGGCCCGCTGATCGGCTACGAGGTGCTGACCGCCTTTTTCCTGGAAGCGTCTTTCCTCGGCGTCATGCTGTTCGGCTGGCGGCGGGTGCCGCCATGGCTGCATGTGCTCTCGGCGATCATCGTCGCAGTCGGCACCGCGATCTCGGCGTTCTGGATTCTCTCGGCCAATTCCTGGATGCAGACGCCGGCCGGGCATGAAGTGCGCGACGGCATCGCCTTTCCGGTCGACTGGCTGGCGATCATCTTCAATCCGAGCTTCCCGTATCGTTTCGCCCACATGCTGACCGCCGCCTACCTGACCACCTCGCTGGTGGTGCTGGCGGTCGGCGCGCGCTACCTGCTCGCCGGTCGCCACGGCGAGGAAAGCCGCACCATGCTGCACATGGGCATCGGCATGCTGGCGCTGCTGGCGCCGATCCAGGCTTTCATCGGTGACCAGCACGGCCTCAACACGCTTGAGCACCAGCCAATCAAGATCGCCGCGATCGAGGCGCACTGGGACGGCAGCAAGCCGGGCGAACTCGTGCTGTTCGGCTGGCCGGACGAGAAGACCGAATCGAACCTCTACCAGATTGCGATTCCCCACGCCGGCTCGCTCATTCTCACCCACTCGCTGGACGGCCTGTTCCCAGGACTGAAAAGCGTGCCGCCCGCCGACCGGCCGCCGATCGTGCCGGTGTTCTTCGCCTTCCGCATCATGGTGGGCATCGGGTTTTTGCTGATTGCGATCGGCTGGGCCGGCGCATGGCTGTGGTGGCGCGGCGGGCTCGATGCGTCGCGATGGTATCTCTGGCCGGTTTCGCACGCCTGGTGGCTTGGCTTCGTCGCGGTGCTCGCCGGCTGGATCGTTACCGAAACCGGACGACAGCCGTGGATCGCGCACGGCATCCTGCGCACCGCCGACGCGATCTCGCCAGTGCCCGGAGCAAGCGTCGCTTCGACGCTCGCACTGTTTGTGCTGGTCTACGGCGTCGTGTTCACGATGGGGATCTATTACATCAATCGCCTGATCGTGCGAGGTCCTGAGGGCGCCGCGATCGAACCACCGGACATGCGCGCGCCACGCAGGCCGCTGTCGGCGGCGCAGGAGGCCGGCCGCGAAGCGATCTCGCCGTAACACCGCGCAAGGGAGCGACACACATGGAATGGTACCTCCCGGTCATCTGGGCCGCGCTGATCGGCACCGCGGTCGCACTCTACGTCATCCTCGATGGCTTCGATCTGGGGGTCGGGATCCTGTTCCCGTTTACCGAAGAAGAGGACGAGCGCGACCAGATGATGAACTCGGTCGCGCCGTTTTGGGACGGCAACGAAACCTGGCTGGTGCTGGGCGGCGGGGGCTTATGGGTCGCCTTTCCCCAGGCCTACGCGGTGATCATGCCGGCATTCTACCTGCCGGTGATCGTGATGTTGCTGGCGCTGGTGTTTCGCGGCGTGGCGTTCGAGTTCCGCTCGATCGCGGTCACCAGCAAGAAGTATTGGAATTTCGCATTCGCCGCCGGCTCGACGCTCGCCGCGTTCTGCCAGGGCCTGATCCTCGGTGGTCTGGTACAGGGCGTCCGCGTCGAGAACGGCATCTATGCGGGCGGCGCGTTCGATTTTGCCACGCCGTTCGCACTGATGTGCGGCCTCGGCGTCGTCACCGGCTACGCGCTGCTCGGCGCGACCTGGCTGGTGATGAAAACCGAAGGTGTGGTCGCCGCGCGGGCGCGGTCCCACGCGAAGTGGTGCCTCCTCGGCGTGTTGGCATTCATGGCGGTGGTGAGCCTGTGGACGCCGCTCGCCTTCGACCGCATCTATCAGCGTTGGTTCTCGCTACCGAATTTCCTGTGGCTGTGGCCGGTGCCGCTGCTGACGGCACTGACTGCGCTGCTGCTCTGGCGCTGGCTGGAGACCGGGCGCGAGGTGCCGCCGTTCCTGGCGGCGATTGCGATGTTTTTGCTCGGCTATCTCGGCCTGGTGATCTCAAGCTATCCGTATATCGTGCCGCCGAGCCTGACGGTCTGGCAGACCGCCGCCGCGCCAACGAGCCAGATGTTCATGCTGGTCGGCACGGTCGCGCTCCTGCCGATCATTCTCGGCTACACCGCCTTCGTCTACTGGCTGTTTCGCGGCAAGGTGCAGGTCGGCGAAGGCTATCACTGATCACTGCTTTGGCGCCGGTGCGTTCGGTACAGGCGGAGCGGGTTGCGGCGTCGTCGCCGGCGGCTGGGGCGGCTGCTGGCCCTGCGGGCGGATCACGCCCCAGCCGATACGGAGGAGTGGCAGCCGGCCCTGCGGCCGGCGCTCGAAGGCATGCGGCGGCACCTCCGGGACGAGATCTGGAAAATTCTGCTTGATGTAGTCCGGCGGTGTCCCGGCAGTATCGGTGGTCGGCCAGACCACAATTGCACCTTTTGCCTTGATAGCTTCGGCCGTCACCCACGGCGAACGCTGGGGCGTCGAATTGAGATAGAGGCTGGGCCGGCTCGGTCCCAATGTGACCAGCGCGGCGGTGCGCGGCTCACCGGCAACGATCTGCAGCGGCGCGCCGATGCGCCGCTCAAAACTCTCGGCAAAGAACCGGGCGATCGCGGCGGCCGGCTGCGTCACCTTGAGGTCGACGTTGAGCCAAGGCGCGATGTAGAGCGCCGCAACGGTCATGATCGGCGGAATGAACAGCAGGCCGAACCAGGTGGCGATGACGGTATGCTGACGACCGAAGTGAATGCCCTCGCCGGCCGCCATCACCACGCCGAGGCCGGACAGCACCACAAGCGGCGCAACGCCGCCGATCGGTCCTGTGACACCGATAATCACCGCTGCAAGCGTGCCGGCGAACGCCGGGAGGATCGCGAAGAAATAGACGTATTGGCGGGCAAACGGATCGACTTCAGGACGTACGATCACCGGGGCCGGTTCGTCTTGCGGCCAAGGCCATCCCGTCACCAGCGCGACCAGGACGACAAAGCCCGCATGCGCGGTCAGGATCAGCATGATCTGGCGCAGCCAGGCGATGAAGTTCTCCGAGACCGCTTCGGGCGCGCGCAGCCGCGCGAGCATCGGCATCACGCCGTCGGATGAATCCGCGAGCCAGACGAGGTGCGGCAACATCACAATGACGGCGACGACCGACGCGATCCACGGATCGGTCGAGCGCAGCACGGTGCGGGCGCGCGCATTCGCCACCGTGAACAACACCAGGAGGCCGACCAGGATCAAGCCCACATAGGTCGTCAGCAGCAGGAGACCGACCTCGAGGGCGAGCACGAGCCAGTAGCCGCGCCGGTTTTCTCCCACCGCGCGCCAGTAGTGCAGCAGGATGAGCGCCCACAGCGGCATGGTGAGGATCACCGGGCCGAAGTCCGGCGTCGGCACCGTGAACGCCGCGACGCCCACCATCAGCAACACCGCGAGCGCCGCATGCTGCGCACCGACAACGGCGCGGCCGAGCGAAAATACCGCCCAATAGGTGACGACCACGCAAACCTGCGACAGCGCGTAGACGCCGATCAGCCGCCCGCCCGCGGCGTCGAAGGCTAGTTCGGCGAGCCAGAAGGCGAGCGGAGGCCCGAGATAAGTGCCGAGCTGGAATTCGTGTCCGACCGCGAGCACGTTCGGCAGATCGCCTGGCGGTCCGGCATAGAACAGGACCGGAACCAGGAACCACAGCATCGCCTGCACGAGCGCCGCGATCCAGACGGCCAACGCCGGACGCGACCGCAAAAGCTCAACGAAGATGGAGACATAAAGCATCAGGCCGACGCGGCTACTGGGTGGGACAGGCCGCCAGAGATAAGGCCGCAGACCTAGAGAGGCAACAAGGTCAATGCAATCTCTTGCGTTGCCGCGCTTGCCGGACCTGTGCAGGCAGCAACCGGCGCAAACGAACGGCGATGATGAATGGTTGGCCCGAGACGGGCCAGGGCCTCGATGTGTTCGGGTACGCTGTAGCCCTTGTGGCGCTCGAAACCATACCCCGGATGCAGCAGACCCAAGCGCCGCATCAGCCGGTCACGGGTGACCTTCGCGACAATCGAGGCCGCAGCGATCGAGCAAATAATGGCATCCCCGCTGATCACGGCCTCGCAGTCGCAGCAGGTCTCGATGCGGTCACGGCCATCGACGAAGACGAGTTGCGGCTTTACCGGCAGCGCCGCCACCGCGCGCGCCAGCGCCCACAGCGACGCGCGCAGGATGTTGTCGCGATCGATCCGCGCCGGCGGCGCGATGGCGACAGCGACTTCCGCGCTGGCGCAGATCCTGGCGTAGAGTTTTTCGCGGGTCTCGGGATCGAGCTTCTTGGAATCGTCGAGGCCGCGCGGCACCCGCTTGGGATCGAGAATTACCGCGGCAGCGACGACCGGCCCCGCGAGCGGCCCCCTGCCCGCCTCGTCGCAGCCGGCGACCGGCCAGACGCCGCGCTTGAGCGCCGCACGCTCGCGGCGAAAGGTCGGACGGATCACCTGCTCATCAAGCGGAAGACGGGCGACGCGGACGGCGGCTGAGCGACTCATAGCCCGATGGTGCGCGCCGATAGCCGCAAGTCAACCGCGGGGTTCGCGTCCGGTGAACAACGGTGACAGTTTGCGCTTCCGGCACGCGGATCATGTCAGTCCGGAACGGCGAGCAGGCCGTCGTCGCTCACCGAAAGACCGGGCGCGACGACAATCTCCCAAAGGTGGCCATCCGGATCGGCGAAATAGCCGGCATATCCGCCATAGCTGGTCGTCTGCGCTGACTTTACCAGACGGCCGCCGGCCGCAAGCGCACATGTCATCGCGCTGTCCACCTCCGCCGGCGACGCACAGTTCCACGCCAGCGTCACGCCGCGAAAGGCTTGTGGCCGCGGAAGGTCCGGCACTTGTGCCTCGTCGGCGAGCTTGTCCCAGGGATAGAGCGCCAGCACCGTCCCGCCCGTATGAAAGAACGCGACTTCGTCGCCGGTCGCCCGCATCTTGCGGGCAAAGCCGAGGGCTTCATAGAAGCGCGCGCTCAGCGCGTACGTCCGCAACGCCCAGCGTGACAGCGGTGAAACGGGCGGGCGGCGAGTTCTTGTCCATGGTGCGCGACTCCCTCGATGGAACGATGATGCGCCGGTCGCGTCCAAGTCAACGCCGCAGGCCGGCATGAAATCCGGGCGGGCTCTTGTGGCGCATTGCGCCCTTTGGTATGCAAATCTCTCCCGTTCCGCTTACCGCCGACAGGACATCATCATGCGCAATGCGCTCGCCCGCGCCGCCACCGCCGCCGTTCTGCTCATCCCGACCGCCGCCCTCGCACATCCCGGCCACAGCGATGGATACGGCTTCGTCCATGGCTTTGCCCATCCGCTCGGCGGCCTCGACCATATCCTGGCGATGGTCACGGTCGGCATCTTCGCCTGGCAACTCGGCGGCCGCGCACTCTGGCTGGTGCCCGCGAGCTTCGTGCTGATGATGGCGGCGGGCGGCGCAGCCGGAATGGCCGGCATGCCGGTGCCGCTGGTCGAATTCGGCATCGCCGCGTCGGTGATCGTGCTCGGCGCGATTGTCGCGATCGGAATCAAGACGCCGGTGGCGGCCGCCATGGGACTGGTCGGCGCATTTGCGATCTTCCACGGCTACGCGCACGGCGCGGAGATGCCGGTCAACGCGTCCGGCTTGACCTACGCGGCGGGATTTGTGGTGGCCACTGCGCTGTTGCATGCCGCCGGCATTGCGCTCGGCTTTGTGATCGGGCGGCTCAGCGACGCCTACGGCCGCGTCGGCTATCAGGTCAGCGGCGGCCTCGTGGCGGCGATCGGCGCCTTGATCCTGGCGCACGCCGTTTAGTCACGCCGCTCCAAGCTCCTCGCGCACGATCCTGGTGCCGGCGACCATCGCCTGCATCTTGTGGAAGGCAACATCGCGCGGCAGGTATTTCATCCCGCAGTCGGGCGCGACCACCATCCGCTCCAGCGGCACGTAGTCGAGCGCGCGGCGGATGCGGTCGGCGACCGTTTTGGGACTCTCCACGGTCGGATTGGAGAGATCGAGCACGCCGAGGATGATGGTCTTCATCGGCAGCTTTTCCAACACGGCGCAGTCGAGGTTCGATTGCGCGGTCTCGACCGAGACCTGCCGGACCGATGAACCGGCGAGTTCCGGCAGGAACGAATAGCCCGACGGCCGCACGTGGATGATCGCCGCGTAGCCGAAGCAGATATGCACCGCGGTCCGGCCGTCAACGCCGCTGAGCGCCGCATCGAGCGCGTTGAGACCGAATTGCCGCGCCTTGTCGGGCCGCGCCTGCATGTAGGGTTCGTCGATCTGCACGATATCGGCGCCGGCCGCGAACAAGTCCTTGATCTCGGCGTTGACGGCCGCCGCATAGTCGAGCGCCATCTCCTCTTCGTCTTTGTAGAAGTCGTTCTGCGCTTGCTGCGACATGGTGAACGGCCCGGGCACCGTCATCTTGATCATGCGCTCGGTATTGGCGCGCAGGAATTTCACATCGCGTATCTCGACCGGGTGCTTGCGTGAGACCTTGCCGACGATGCGCGGCACCGGATTGGGATGGCCGGAACGGTCGAGCGCGGTGCCGGGATTGTCGATGTCGACGCCGTCGAGCGCGGTGGCGAAGCGGTTGGAGTAGCTCTCGCGGCGCATTTCGCCGTCGGTAACGATGTCGAGCCCGGCCTGCTCCTGATCGCGAATAGCAAGCAGGGTGGCATCGTCCTGCGCCTGTTCGAGCCATTCGGGCGCGACCCGCCACAACTCCTTTGCGCGCACGCGCGGCGGAAAGCGGCCAGCAAGCTTCTTGCGATCAATCAGCCATTCGGGCTGCGGATAGGAACCGACGAGCGAGGTGGGCAGCAATCTGGCAGGCATGGATCTCTCTCAGCGGACCGTGAGGCCAATCCCGCCGAAAGATTACTTGGCTACGAGGCTCATCGCCAGCACGCGGGCGACGTGCAGGGGCTCCCTTGAGGTCGCATCCTTGATCTGGTGGCGGCAGGAGGTGCCATCGGCCACCACCAGTGTGTCGGCGTCCGCCGCGCGCACGGCGGGCAGCAACGACAGTTCGGCCATCGCCAGCGACGTGTCGTAGGTGGCGGCGCCGTAGCCGAAGGCGCCCGCCATGCCGCAGCAACTCGTTTCGACAGTCTCGACCTTGAGATCGGGAACGAGCCGCAGCGTGGCCTCGACCGCGCCCATGGCGGCGAACGATTTCTGATGGCAATGGCCGTGCAGCAGCGCCTGTTTGGCCACGGGCCTGAGCGGCAGCGTGATTCGGCCGGCATCGGCCTCGCGCGCGAGGTATTCTTCGAACAGCATTGCGTGCGAAGCGACGTTCCGTGCGGCTTCAGTCTTGACCAATGCCGGAATCTCGTCGCGGAAACCCAGAATGCAACTCGGTTCCAGGCCAACGATGGGAACGCCGCGCGCGGCGAACGGTGCAAGCGCCGCGACGCAGCGCTCGGCCTCGGTCGCGCGCCTGCGCCACCAAGCCGACCGACAGGAACGTGCGGCCACAGCACAGCGGCCGCTTTTCGCCGGCCGGCGGCGACGGCAGATGGACGGTGCAGCCTGCGGCGGTGAGAACGTCGAGCGCAGCAGCGATGTTTTCGGGTTCGAAATACCGGCTGAAGGTATCGGCAAACAGCACGACCTCCAGCCCGTTCGTGGCGCCGGCGCCGACGACCTGGGCATTCTCTCTGAACGGGTCGGCTCGCCAGCGCGGCAGCTTCCGCCGCGCGCTGAAGCCGGAGATCGATTCCGACCACTGCATCAGGCGCGGGTGGTCGTTACGGCCGTTCAGCAGCCACGGAAATTTCGCCGCCAGCGGCGCGTAATGCGGCAAATAGCCAATGAGCCGGTCATGCAGCGTGAGCCCTTGCTTCGCCACACGCGCGGCACTGACCTCGATCTTCATGCGCGCCATGTCGACGCCGGTCGGGCACTCGCGTCGGCAGGCCTTGCAGGAGACGCAGAGCTTCATCGTCTCCGCCATCTCGTCGGACGTCAAAGCATCCGCTCCAAGCTGTCCGCTGATGGCGAGCCGCAGGGTGTTGGCGCGTCCGCGCGTCACGTCGCGCTCGTCGCGGGTGACGCGGTAACTCGGGCACATGACGCCGGCCTTGAGCGCACGGCAGGCGCCGTTGTTGTTGCACATCTCGACCGCGCCCTGGAACCCGCCGCCAGCGCCCGCATAGGCCGACCAGTCGAGTTGCGTGCGCATGTCGTGAACGTGATAGTCCGGGCGGTAGCGCAGCAGGTTGCGGTCGTCGAACTTCGGCGAACGCACGATCTTGCCGGGATTGAACAGCCCCTTCGGGTCGAAACGGTCCTTCACCTCCTCGAAGGCGCGCACCAGTTCCTTGCCGAACATCTTCTCGTGGAACTCGGAGCGCACAATACCGTCGCCGTGTTCCCCGGAATGCGAGCCCTTGTAGGCGCGAACCAGGTCGAACGCCTCCTCGGCGATGGCGCGCATCGCCTTGACGTCCTTGTCGAGCCGAAGGTTGAGAACCGGCCGCACATGCAGGCAACCGACTGAGGCGTGCGCATACCAGGTGCCCCGCGTGCCGTGCTTCTCGAAGATGGCAGTGAGCCTGTCGGTGTAATCCGCGAGATGCTCGAGCGGCACCGCGCAATCCTCGACGAAGGACACCGGTTTGCCCTCCTCCTTCATCGACATCATGATGTTGAGGCCGGCGGTGCGCATCTCGGTGATCGCGGTCTGCAGGTTAGGATCGAACACCTCGATCACGCCGCCCTGCTTGGCGCCCGGCTTGTCCCAGCCGATGTCGAGATCGCCGATCAGCTCGCCGAGCCGCATCAGACGCCGGACGCTTTCCTTCGGATCGTCCTCGGCGAATTCGACGAACAGGATTGCGGCCGGGTCGCCATGCACAACGGTTTCAATCGTCGGCTGGAACATCGCGATCTCGCGCGCCAGCCCCAGCATTGTGCGATCAACCAGTTCCACCGCGATCGGCCCGAGCTTGACGATGTGCTGCGCGGCATCCATCGCGGCGTGGAAGCTGCCAAAATGCACCGCGCCGACCGCACGGCGGCCGAGCAGCGGCGAAAGTTTAAGCTCGATCCTGGTCGAGAAGCCGAGCGTCCCTTCCGAGCCTACCAGGATGTGCGCGAGGTTAAGCTGGTTGCGGCCCGGCAGGAGCGCATCGATGTTGTAGCCGCCGACACGGCGCTGCACCTGCGGGAAGCGCTCCCTAATGAGTTCGGCATCTCGCGCCCCGAGCGCCAGCAGGTCGTGCGCGATCGGCCTGAGCGGCGAAGTGTCAGGGAGGTCCGACAGGTCAGGCGCCACCGGGCCGAAATGCGCGCTGCTGCCATCGGCCAGCAGAGCGTCGACCGACAGCACGTTCTCGCGCGTGTTGCCATAGCGCAGCGAGCGCGAACCGCAGGAATTGTTGCCGACCATGCCGCCGATGGTCGCGCGCGAGGAGGTCGAAATGTCGACCGGGAACCAGAGGCCGCTCGGCCTGAGCCGGCGGTTGAGTTCGTCGAGCACGATGCCGGGCTCGACCACGCACCGCCTTCCGGTAACGTCAAGCTCGATCACGTGATCGAGATACTTCGAGCAGTCGACGATCAGCGTGGAATTGATCGTTTGCCCGCATTGCGAGGTGCCGCCGCCTCGCGCGGTGACGCTCACCCCCTCGTCTCGCGCGAGTGCGATGGCGTGCTCGGCCTCCTGCACCGACTGCGGCGCGACGACGCCCAGCGGCATGATCTGGTAGTGGGACGCGTCAGTAGCATAGCGCCCACGCGCGAACGCGTCGAATTGGACGTCGCCCACAAGTTGCGCCTTGAGCCGCCGCTCGAGGCCGGGAAGGACTGTTTCCGCCATCGGTTTAGAGCGTTTCCCGTGACATGCCTCGCCCCCCAAACAGCCTTGACTGACTGTCGCATTCGTCATTCATGGCGGCAAGCTGCGGCCGGGCCGGCCGTGGCCGGATGACCCTGAATAACGACCGTGCCTTATTGAGGAATTTCTGATGTCTAAAAACTCTTCCCGCCCCGTCGGCCGCCACTTTCTGCAGATTCCGGGACCGACCGCGCTGCCGGACCGGGTCCTGCGCGCCATGGATACGCCGATCATCGATCACCGCGGTCCGGAATTCGCCAAGCTCACCAAGCGCTGCCTCGAAGGCATCAAGACCATTTTCAAGACCTCGAACCCCGTCATCATCTACACCGCGACCGGCACCGGCGCGTGGGAGGCAGCGCTGGTCAATACACTGTCGCCCGGCGACCGCGTCTTGATGGTCGAGACCGGCCAGTTCGGCGCGCTGTGGAAGGTCATGGCCGAGAAGATCGGCCTCAAGCCCGAGGTCATCAAGACCGATTGGCGCACCGGCGCCGACCCGGCGGCGATCGAGGAGCATCTGCGCAAAGACAAAGCGCACGAGATCAAGGCGGTGTGCGTTCTGCACAACGAAACCTCGACGGGCTGCCTGTCGCCGATCGCCGACATCCGCAAGGCGATCGATGCCGCCGGCCATCCCGCGCTATTCCTGGTCGACACCATCTCGTCGCTCGCCTCGACCGACTACCGCCATGACGAGTGGGGCGTCGACGTCACGGTCGGCGGCGCCCAGAAGGGCCTGATGATGCCGCCCGGCATGTCGTTCAACGCGGTCAGCGACAAGGCGCTCGCGGCGTCGAAGACCTCCAAGTCCCTTAAGTCGTTCTGGGCCTGGGACGACATGCTCAACATGAACAAGATCGGCTTCTTCCCCTATACGCCGGCGACTCAAATGCTGCATGGTCTCGCCGCCGGCATCGACATGCTGCACGAGGAAGGACTCGACAACGTCTTTGCCCGCCACCATCGCCTCGCCGAGGCGACGCGGCGCGCGGTCAAAGCGTGGGGCTTCGAGGTCATGTGCCGCGATCCGAAATACTACTCGCCAACCATCACCGCGGTGATGCTGCCGGAGGGGCACAATGCGGACGCGTTCCGCAGCCTCGCGCTTGAGAACTTCAACATCTCCTATGGAGCGAGCTTCGGCGCCTATTCGGGAAAGTACTTCCGCATCGGCCATCTGGGCGACATCAACGACGGCACGCTGCTCGGCGCGCTCGCCTCGACCGAAATGGCGCTGGCGCTGGCCGGCATCCCGCACAAGAAGGGCGGCGTGCAGGCGGCGATGGACTATTTGATCTCGGCGCACGCCAGTCCGGCCAAGGTGGCGGCGGAATAGCGCCGGCGGCGGGCGGCACCACGATTCCCGCCGGCGAGCCATTCGCCGCGGGAATTGCCAAGATCGTGCGGAAGGCCCATATTTCGTAGAGAAACGCCCATAGCTCAGCGGAGGCGGCCATGTCGATCGAAGGTCTCGGTTATGTCGGCGTCCGCGCCAAGTCGCTGGAAGACTGGTCGGGCTTCGGCACCAACTTCCTCGGCATGCAGCTCGTCGACAAGAGCGCCAAGACGCTGGCGCTGCGCATGGACGACCGCAGGCAGCGTGTCGTCGTCACCGAAGATGGCGGCGAAGGCGTCGGCTTCTTCGGCTGGGAAGTGCCGGATGCGGCCGCGCTCGATGCGCTCGCCGCCCGTCTCGAAAAGGCCAGTGTCCAGGTCGCCCGCGGTTCGCGCGCGCTCGCGCAGGAGCGCCGGGTCAAGGACCTGATCGTATTCAACGATCCGCTCGGCAACCGGCTGGAAATCTTCCACGGGCCGGAGACCACCAGCGAGCCGTTCAAGCCGGGCCGCTCGATCTCAGGCTTCCGCACCGGTCCGCTCGGCATGGGCCACGCGGTGCTGCACGTGAACGACATCAACGACGCGGTGCCGTTCTATCGCGACGTACTCGGCTTCCGGCTCTCCGACTACATGCTGCGCCCGTTCAAAGCCTATTTCTTTCACGCCAATCCGCGCCACCACTCGATTGCGTTCATCGAGACCGGCCGCAGCGCCACCCACCATCTGATGGTCGAATTGTTCAGCCTCGACGACGTCGGCCAGTGCTACGATCTCGCGCTGACCGATCCCGACAAGCTGATCGGCGTCACGCTCGGCCGTCACATCAACGACGAGGTGACCTCGTTCTACTCGAACTCGCCTTCGAACTTCATGTTCGAGTACGGCTGGGGCGGGCGCGTGCTCGACGTCGACAACTGGAAAGAAGAAGAGGTTCCCTGGGGACCCAGCATGTGGGGTCACGACCGCATGTGGATGACGCCCGAGAAGCGCGTCGAGTCGCGCCAGCTGCGCATCCAGGCCGCCTCGACCGGGCTGCGCAAGCCGGTCAACGTCCTCGAGGGCAACTACAACCGCATGCCCGGCGTGTGTCCTTGGTGGGACGGCATGCTACGCGGCGAAGCCGCGGAGTAAGCTGCACGCTGTTGAGGCGGCAAACTCGTTTGTCATGCCCGCGAAGGCGGGCATCCATCGCTTCTCAATCCAGCGGCTCGATGTGGGTCCCCGCTTTCGCGAGGACGACAATTCGAACAAGCGACCGCGACGAGCAACCTAAGCCGCGATCTTCACGTATTCGAAGTCGCCCGGCTTGTTGTCGATGCCGACGCGCGGCGGCGCGATCCAGCCCGCGAATTCGCCCGGTTCGGTAACGGGCTTCATCAGGCTCTGGATGAAATCGCCGTCGTCCTTTGACGGCAGCCATTTCCCCTTCTCGCGATTCCAGGTCGCCTCGTCGATGACCAGGCCGGAGGGCGTCACGTTGACATCCTTGAACTCGCCGATCAGCCGATGGAAGCCGACATGCGGCAGCTCCAGCTTGAAGGCAACTCCGACGCGCTCGATGATCTTATTCCAGCGGTCGAGCCCGCGCTGGCAGTCGGCGGTGTAGTCGTCGCGCAGCCGCATGTTGATGGCGGTCAGCGCCGGCTCGTCGACGCGCTTGATCTCGCCATCGACAAACTTCAGCACCGGATAGATCGCGTTCTCCAGCCGGTGGTCGTCGTCGATCTTGGTCTCCTGGAACCGGCCCTTCAGCCCTGCGTTGAAGCAATTGGCGGCGTTGGTCGAAACCTCGGAACCGAACAGGTCGAGCGACAGCGTGTAGTGCAGATTGAGCTTCTTCTGCATGGTCGGCAGATCGATGACGCCGAGCGCGCGCACCTTGTCGATATCGTTGGGATCCTCGATGCCGGCCTCTTTCATGGCCTCGCAGGTTCGCTGCAGGGTGCGGCCGATGCCGGTTTCGCCCACGAACATGTGGTGCGCCTCTTCGGTGAGCATGAAGCGGCAGGTACGCGACAGCGGGTCGAAGCCCGATTGCGCCAGGCTTTCAAGCTGCATCTTGCCGTCGCGGTCGGTGAAGAAGGTGAACATGTGAAACGACAGCCAGTCCGGCGTCGCCTCGTTGAAAGCGCCGAGCATACGCGGCTTGTCGGCGTCGCCGGAGCGGCGCTGCAGCAGTTCGCCGGCCTCCTCGCGACCGTCGCGGCCGAAATATTTCTGCAGCAGGTAGACCATCGCCCAGAGATGGCGGCCTTCCTCGACGTTGACCTGGAACACGTTGCGCATGTCGTAGAGCGACGGCGCGGTCTTGCCGAGGTGGCGCTGCTGCTCGACCGAGGCCGGCTCGGTGTCGCCCTGAATGACGATGAGCCGGCGCAGCATGGCGCGGTATTCGCCCGGCACGTCCTGCCAGACCGGATTGCCGAGGTGCTGGCCGAACGGGATCGTGCGGCCCTCCTCCTGCGGCGCCAGCAGGATGCCCCAGCGGTATTCCGGCATCCTCACGTAGTCGAACTTGGCCCAGCCCTTCGGGTCGACCGAGACGGCGGTACGTAGATAGACCAGCGCCTCCTGGAAGCCTTCCGGCCCCATGGTCTTCCACCAGTCGATATAGCCTGGATGCCAGCCTTCGAGCGCCCGCAGGACGGTGCGATCCTCGGTGAGGCCGACATTGTTGGGAATCTTGGTCGAGTAATCGACGGCTTGAATATCCATGGCACTCTCCTGATTCTTGTTTCTGTTCGCCACAATTCTCCGCGTGTCATGCCCGCGAAAGCGGGTATCCAGTCTCGGTTCGCACTGGATCATCCGCCTTCGCGGATGATGACGAGCTGTAGGTGCCGCAAGCGAACAAGTCCATCACACTCTCCTCGTATCGAACGCCGGCTTCTGGCCGGTGCCGTAGCGCTTGAGCGCGCCCTCTTCGCCGACCGCGTTAGGGCGCTGGAAGATCCAGTTCTGCCAGGCGGTCAGCCGCGCGAAGATTTTCGATTCCATCGTCTCGGGCCCGCCGAAGCGCAGGTTGGCCTCGAGGCCGGTGAGCCCGTCCGGCGAGAAGCTCGCGCGCTCTTCGAGGAACACGCGAATCTCGTCTTCCCAATCGATGTCGTCGAGCGCGAACGTCACCAGCCCCAGTTGCTCGGCGGCCTGCGCGTCAAGCGGCTTGCCGATCGCGGCCTTCGCGCGGTCGATATCCGCCGGATCGGCGAGGAAGCGGCTCGCCAGCCGCGACAACCCGTTCGACATCGGATAAGCGCCAAAGTTGACGGCGGCGAGCGAAAGCGCGGCGGGCGGCTTGTTGTCGCCGGCAAGCTGCCCGATCAGCATGTAGGAGCGGTCGGTGGCGAACACGAGTTCGGCCAGCGTGCCCGCGAAGCATGAACCCGGTTCGATCAGCGCGACCAGCGAGCGCGAAGTCAGATCGACGCGCTTGAGCGTGCGCTTCCACAGTCCTCTGATTTCGCGCGTCAGCCAATGGTCCTTGTTGGCATCGAGAAATGCGTCATAGGCCAGCACCTGCGCCGGATCGCCGGACGATTTGAACACGATCGCGGCGGTATCGAATTCGTTGGCGCGGATATCCAGGATGGCATCGTCGAGTTCGCGCGCCAGCTTGAGCGGCCAGAACTGCGCGCCTTGCGCCACCATGGCGTCGGCGGAAGCAGGCGGCGGCGTCTCAGGCCCGCGCAGCGTGATGGTCGCAAGCCGCTCGCTGCGTGCAAATTCGACCGACACGGTCTCGTATTCGACGGCATTTTCCGAGCGCGTGCGCTTGAGCGGCGTGAGCGCAATTCCCTTTGCTCCCGGCGGCCGGTTGGATTTTGCCGCGAATTCCCGGGCGCGCTGCACCACCGTATCCTCGAACTTGGAGCCGGGTACCACCTCATCGACCAGCCGCCAGTCGACGGCGCGCTTGCCCTT
Organism: uncultured Alphaproteobacteria bacterium; assembly: GCA_963756715.1. GTDB lineage: Bacteria > Pseudomonadota > Alphaproteobacteria > Rhizobiales > Xanthobacteraceae > VAZQ01. Next base: position 12,102 of record CAVWOV010000009.1, on the reverse strand, counting down.
GATGCCTTCCTCGGTGGTACAGAACACATCGGCATGGTCGCGCCGTACCTTGCGCTTGTCGGTCACGCGCGTGAGGCCGCCGGTGCCGGGCAGCACCGCAAGCAGCGGCAGTTCCGGCAACGACACCGTCGATGAGCCATCGTCCACCAGCATGATGTGGTCGGCTGCGAGCGCCAGCTCATAGCCGCCTCCGGCGGCGGTGCCGTTGATTACGCAGACGGTCGCGAGGCCGGAATTCTCGCTCGCGTCTTCGATGCCGTTGCGGGTCTCATTGGTAAACTTGCAGAAGTTGACCTTGTGCGCGTGAGCTGGCGCCCGCCAGCATGCGGATGTTGGCGCCGGCGCAGAATACCCGCGGCTTACCAGAGCGCAGCAGGATCACGCGCACTTCCGGATGCTCGAAACGCAGGCGCTCGATCGCATCGGCGAGTTCGATGTCGACGCCGAGATCGTACGAGTTGAGCTTGAGCTCGTAGCCCTCGAACAGCGTGCCCTTTTCGTCCACATCCATGACGAGCGTCGCGACATCGCCGTCGATCGAGAGCTTCCAATGGCGATAGCGCGACGGATCGGTCTGGAAGTCGATCCAGCTCTTGCCGTTGCTCAATTTGCGCTCTGCGTCGGCCATTTTGTTCCTCACAACGTCATTCAGCGGCCTATAGCGACCGAACTCGGGCAGGCCCGAGGTCGGCTGCGGCGAGATCGCCCTCGTGATGATCGCGCAACAGACGATTGGCAAAATCGGCGATGGCGTTGAGCGTCGCTTCCGGCGCTTCGCGATAGGGCGCGTGCCGCGTCTCCGGCAGCAGCGCGACCTCGACCGGGCAGTAGCATTCCTCCTGCGCCACCTCGATCTGCCGCACGGTGCCGTACTGGTCGTTCTCGCCCTGCACGATCAAGATCGGCACGCGGATGTAGCCGAGCGCGTCGGTGATGTCCCACTGACGGAAGCCCGGCAGCAGCCAGGGGCCGCACCAGTTGTAGAACGCGTTGTCGACATCGGCGTGGGAGCGCGCCAGCCGTGTGCGCAGCGGCCCCGCTTCGAACGCCACCTTGGCGCGGGCGATTTCATCTACGCCCATGTCCTCGGTGAAAAAGTGCGGCGCCATGAGCGCGAGCCCGCGCACGCGATGGTCCTGAACGCTACCCGCATAGATCGCGGCGATGGACGCGCCGTCACTGTGGCCGACCAGGAGGCCACGGCGGAACCCGATGGCGTCGAGCACGCGCGGCAGCACCTCGCGCGCTTCCTCGTGCATGAACGCGACGGTGCGTGGCAGCACCGACGGCGAGGAGTTGCCGTAGCCGGCGCGCGAATAGGAGAACACGCCCGCTCCGGTCGCGGCCGCGAGTTGCTCTGCAAAGCTTCCCCAGATGTCGGCATGACCAAGGCCCTCGTGCAGCATCACCAGCGTCGGGGCCACGTCCGGGCGCGGGCCGATCATGCGGTATTCCAGCCGCATATCGCCGAGATCGAGGAAGCCGCTGGTCGGACAGCGTCATGACCGGTCTCCGCCGGCATAACGCGCCGCGATCCGCACCAGTTTCGCAAAGCTTTGATCGACCGTATCGCCCGCAGTTTCCAGTTCGGCCTCCGCGCGCGCGTAGTCGGGACTGCGCGCATCCAGAATGGCGACAAGGTCGGCCATGGCCTCGCGGTTCTGCGCCATCGGCCGGAAGTCGCCCTGCTCCATCACACGGCTCATGTGTTCGTCAGGCCTTGCCTTGAGCCAGACCGTGTGGGTCCGGCGCAGCAGCAGCGTATAGGTCTCGGCGTTCGCCACGATGCCGCCCGCGGCCGCGATCACCGCCGCCTCATTCTCGGCGATCACGCGTTCCAGGCAGGCCCGCTCGTACCGGCGGAAGGTCGCAACTCCGGCGATTTCGATCAGATCGGGAATGCGCGCGCCGTAGTCCTGCTCGACCAGGCGATCGAGTTCGATGAATGGGCAGCCGAGATCAAGCGCAAGCCGCTGTCCGAGGGTCGATTTGCCGGCGCCGCGCAATCCGACCAGCGCGATCCGCCGCGCGCGGTCGGTCGTGGTGGCTTCGGCGGCGCGGGCTTCGATCAATCCGGCGACCGCGGGCAGTTCGTCCAACGGCATCCGTCCGAGGACATCGAGGATGTGGGTCATGGCGGCGGTGCGGCCGTTGGCGCGTGGCAACAACTCGATTACCGGGACATCGAGCGCCTCGGCTATCGACTTGAGCATGATGACGGATGGGTTGCCCTGACCGCCCTCGATCTGTGCGAGATAGCGTTCGGAGGCGCCGGAGCTGTTCGCAAGCTGCCGCCGGGTCATGCCGCGCTTGGCACGGCCCAGCCGTACCAGCCGGCCAATCTCGATCGCGAATGCCTCGGCTTGGCGATCGGCATCGCCAGCGTCGAGAGCGGTGCGCTCGCGCACCTTGGTCCTGGCTTTGGGCTCTGACACGCGAACGACCGATCCGGCGCATGAAATATAATTCATGCACTATAGTTCAGGTCGACCAGCGTGTCAATTCACCAGGAATTCGTTGGCCCATAGATCTTCTAGCTTCGCGATGGCTGCAGAAGGCAGCGGCCCGCGCGCCACCGCCTCGATTGCCTCTTCGAGCTGCGGAATGGCCGAAATCCCGACCACCCGTGCGTTAATGTCGCGGTTGCCCAGTACGAAGCGCAACGCGGTCTGCGCCGGCGTGCCGTGGCTGTTGCCAAGGACCTGGCGGATCGCCGCGGCGCAGCGCACCTCATTGTCGAGATCGGTGCCCGACGTCATCATGAAGAGGCCGTCCGGCCGGCGCGCACTCGCCAGCGTGCCGCCGGCCCAGACCCTGATGTTGAGCACGCCCATGTTCTGGCGGAAGCAGGCCGCGATCACGCCGCAGAATTCCTGGCCCGTCCAGGCGTGCGGCACCCGCGACCAGGCGGCACTAGGATTGATCGCGTTGTAGTAGACCTGCGCGGCGTCGAAGCGCCCGCTGTTGATGACTTCGAGGCACTCGCTGGTGTCGCCCGCCACCGTGAAGCCGGTCGCCGCCACCAGTCCGTGGGACTTGAGGCGGTCGAAGGTATCGGCGATGCCGCCGCGGCCGAGCACCTGTTCCAGAGAAACCGGCGCGCGGCCACCCAGCGTCGTGCCGATATGATTGTGCAGTTGGAACAACTGGATCTTCGGCACCCGCAACCGCGTCAGGCTCGCTTCCAGGCTGCGCAGGATCGCGCTCGGAATTTGGTCCATGTCCTCGGGTTCAAGCCGCACCTTGGTGGAAATTTGCGGCCGCGGCGTCAGTGACTCGATGTGCCGGCCGATCGTTTCCTCCGACGCCCCGTTGCCATAGATCGGCGCGGTGTCGATCCAATTGATGCCGCCCATGACGGCGCGGCGCAGCACGGCAAGTTGCGTGGCTTCATCGGCATTGATCAGGATACCGCCGGTGACGCCACCGCCCAGCACAAGCTCGGAGATTTCCAAACCGGTCCGGCCCAGTATCGCTTTTCGCATCGCCTCCCCGTCCTGCGCGTGTGCTGCTTAAGCTCGTGGAAATGGTCGCGAGTCGAGGTGTGCAGTCAAGTGGATCGGCCGCTGCGTCCCGGCCGCCGAGAACCTGACGAAGACGGGCTACCGCAGCCGCTCCGCCCTGAGCATGAAGCGCTGGATCTTGCCGGTCGCGGTCTTGGGCAACACGCTGCGGAACTCGATCCAGCGCGGATATTTGTAGGGCGCGAGCTTGGCCTTGACGTGATCCTGTAATTCGCGCGCGAGCGCTTCGCACGCCCTGTCACCCGCCTTGAGCACCACGAAGGCTTTCGGCTTGATCAGTTCCTCGTCGTCCGGCCAGGCGATCACCGCGGCCTCGAGCACCTCGGGATGGCTCGCCAGCGCGCCCTCGACCTCGAACGGCGACACATAGATGCCGCCGACCTTGAGCATGTCGTCGCGCCGTCCGCATGACACGTAATAGCCGTCCTCGTCGAGGAGATACTTGTCGCCCGAACGCGTCCATTCGCCCAAAAACGTATCGCGCGTCTTGTCGCGGTTGTTCCAGTACATGATGGCGCTGGTCGGGCCGCGCACCTGCATCTCGCCCATCTCGCCGATCTTGGTGATCACGTTGCCGGCGTCGTCGATCAGGCGGATGTCGTAGCCCGGAACCGCCTTGCCGGTGGTGCCGTATTTCACGTCGCCCGGGTAGTTCGAGATGAAGATATGCAGCATCTCGGTCGAGCCGATGCCGTCGAGCAGATCGACGCCGTAGCGCTCCTTCCAGCGCTGGCCGACCTCGGGCGGAAGCGCCTCACCGGCCGAGATGCAAAGCCGGAGCTTAAGCTTCGCCCGCTCCGGGGCCGACGGGTTGGCCAGGAACGCCGCATAGAAGGTCGGCACCGCATAGAACACCGTAACCGGATGTTCGCACAGAATTTTAGCGACGCCGTCGGGCGTCGGACGATCCGGAGACAGTATCGTCGTTGCTCCGACCGCCATCGGGAAGGTCATGGCATTGCCGAGGCCGTAGGCGAAGAACAGCTTGGCGACTGAATAGCAGACATCGCTTTCGCCCAGTCCCAGCACGCCAACCGCGTAGAGGTCGGCGCTGAGTGGAAGATTGGCGTGGGTGTGCACCGCGCCTTTCGGCCTCCCGGTCGAGCCCGAGGTGTAGAGCCAAAAGCAAATGTCATCGCACGTGGTCGGCGCGGTGTAGGACTCCGCCGCCGCGCCGGCGATCAAGTCCTCGAAGCCGTAATGGCCGTGCGCATTTGCCCCCGAGACGATGACGTGTGCGAGGTCGGGGCTGGCATCGATCAGGTTCGCGAACTTGGCAAACAACTCCTCCGACACGACCAACACACGAGCCCGGCTGTCGGCCAGCATGAAGCGGTAGTCGTCCTCGGTCATCAGGGTGTTGACCGGGATCGGCACCACGCCGGTCTTGATTGCGCCCAGGAAAGCGGTCGGCCAATCGATGGTGTCGAGCAGCGCCAGCAGAATGCGCTCTTCCCGCCGCACGCCGAGCGTGCGCAGCACCGCGCCGAAGCGGTCAACGCGGTCGGCGAGTTGGCCGTAGGTCAAGCTTCCGCGCGGATCGATATAAGCGGCCTTGCCGGCGCGCCCGGCCTTGAGATTGCGCTCCAGGATATCGGCCGCAAAGTTGTAATCGCGCGGAATGGCGTCGATCGCCGCACGGGCGTCGATCGTCGGCGCAGGGGCAGGCGGTCGTTCGGCGATTCTCATCGCGTAATCCTTGCGCGTTCCCTGGGGGCAGTCGCCCACACAGTTTATCGTTTTGGCGATTATGCAGAGCGGGGGCCAGCATCGCAATGCTTTGGGCCGGCCCGCGCGCTCTTGACGCCCGCGAAGCTCTTCTGCCAACCAGATCGGACCACTAGGAGTACCGGGAATGATCTTCAGCCGCGACCGCATCTTGACCACCCATGTCGGCAGCCTGCCGCGCAACGAAAAGCTCTCCGAGCTTCTGGTCCAGCGCGAGGCCGGCGAGGCGTACGATGCCGCCGAGTTCGATGCCGAGATGGACAAGGCTGTGCGCCATGTGGTCGACAAGCAGAAGGCCGCCGGCATCGACATCGGCAACGATGGCGAGCAGCAGCGGGTCGGCTTCCAGACCTACGTACCGCAGCGCATGACCGGCTTCGCCGGAGAATCAAAGCGGCGCCGCGGACGCGAGTTCGAGGAATTTCCCGAGTTGATGCGATATCTGATGCGGCGGTTTCCCAGCCAAACCAGGGGTCAGCACGCCGCTCCCGAGGCGCAGGGCGAAATCCACTACAAGGACACGGCCGCGATCGAAAACGAGATCGCGCGCTTCAAGCGGATCGAGGCGGGAGCGTTCGCCGAACGCTTCATGACCGCCGCCTCGCCTGGCATCATCGCCAGCACGATGCTCAACGCCTATTACCCGACCCAGGAGGCCTATCTCGAAGCGATCGCCCGCGAGATGAAGAAGGAATACCAGGCGATCCACAAGGCCGGGCTGCTCCTGCAGATCGACGCGCCGGACCTCGCGATGGACCGCACCATGTTCTATCGCGACCAGTCGGACAGCGAATTCGCCAAGACCGCCGAGATGCTCGTCGCCATGATCAACAAAGGCATCGAGGGCATTCCGCGCGACCGCGTGCGGCTCCATGTCTGCTTCGGCAACTGGGAGGGGCCGCACATCCACGACATTGCGCTGGCGAAGATCCTGCCCGGCGCTCTACCAGGCCAAGGTCGGCGCATTGTCGATCGAGTTTTCCAATCCGCGCCACGCGCACGAGTACCCGGCGCTGAAGCAGGTTCCGTTCCCGAAGGACATGATCCTCATTCCAGGTGTGGTCGAGACCACGTCGAACTTCGTCGAGCATCCCGAGGTCGTGGCGCGGCGGATCGAAGAGGCGGTCGCGGCCGTGGGTGACCGCGAGCGCGTCGTCGCCTCGACCGACTGCGGCTTCGGCACCTTCACCAACCGTGAATGGGTGGTCGAGCCCGCCGTCTGGCTCAAGCTCAAATCGATCCGCGAGGGCGCCGATATCGCCTCGGCGAGAATTTGGGGGAAGAAGGTGGCGTAAGCCTGCGCCGTGCTGAGGCGGAGCAACTTGCGCCGTCATCTCCCCGTCACCCTGAGGCGGCCGCGAAGCGGCCCTCGAAGGGCGACGGCCGAATGTGGCAACAGCGGGGGCGTGCATCCTTCGAGGCGCCCCATAGCGCGTCGAAGACGCGCGTAAACGCGCTGTATGGCGCACCTCAGAATGACGGATTCCCGCCGCGTCGTTTGGCAAGTTTAGTCAATCCTGCCCAATCGCCGCGAACGAGTGCTTCCTTCTTTGCTCTGCTCCAGCGCTTGATCTGGCGCTCGGCCGCAATTGCATCGGTAATGCGTTCGAAATACTGCGACCAGACAAGTTCCACCGGACGCCGGGACCATGTATATCCAGCGAACACGCCCGATTGGTGCTCTGCGATACGCTTGGTCAGGTCACCGCCGGTAGCGCTACCGACGTAGTATGAGCCGTCGCGACACCGAAGCATGTAAACAAATGCACCCATTTCACTATGATAGCGTGACTGGCCGTGAGGTGCGGGCCGTCGCCCTTCGAGGCCCGGCTTCGCCGGGCGCCTCAGGGTGACGGGTCAAGGACTGAAGCAAGTCTAAGAAGCTAACAAGAGTTTAGGAGGCCCCATGGACGAGATCACGCGCGAGCCGCTGCAAATCCGCGCCGAGGACATCAATCCGCGCTTCAACTGGGGCCGTGCGCTGCCGGCGCTGGGAATCATGGGAGTCGATTTCGAAGAGCGGGTCGATTACCGCCGCCTGCATCGCTACCGGCTCGCGCGCGTGCGCCAGGCTTTAGAAAACACCGATGTCGGCGCCATGCTGGTCTTCGACGTCAACAACATCCGCTACATCACCTCGACCAAGATCGGCGAGTGGGAACGCGACAAGCTCTCGCGCTGGGCGCTGCTTGCCCGCAACGGCGAGCCCATCCTGTGGGACTTCGGCTCGGCCGCCGTGCACCACAAGCTCTATACGCCGTGGCTCAAGCCGGAGAACTGCAAGGCCGGCCTGATCGGCCTGCGCGGCACCGTCGACCCGGCCTTCGGGCTGATGAAGCGGCACGCCGAGGAGATCGCCTCGCTCTTGCGCGAAGCCGGCGTCGCCGACATGCCGATCGGCGTCGACATCGTCGAGCCGCCGATGATGTTCGAGTTGCAGAAGGCCGGGCTCAAGATCGTCGACGGCCAGCAGATCATGCTGGAGGCGCGCGAGATCAAGTGCGCCGACGAGATCGCGCTGCTCAACCGCGCTGCCGCCATGGTGGACGGGGCCTACCACCTGATCCACGAGCAGCTCAAACCGGGCGTGCGCGAGAACGACATTGTCGCCGAGGTCAACAAGTTTCTCTACACCCACGGTTCCGACGACGTCGAAGCGGTGAACGCGATCTCGGGCGAGCGCTGCAACCCGCATCCGCACAACTTCACCGACCGCATGCTGCGGCCGGGCGACCAGGCGTTCTTCGACATCCTGCAGTCGTTCATGGGCTACCGCACCTGCTACTACCGCACCTTCAATGTCGGGCGCGCCACCTCGGTGCAGCATGACGCCTACCGCAAGGCGCGCGAATGGCTCGATAACGCCATGGAGCGCATCAAGCCCGGCGCCTCCACCGCCCATATCTGCAGCGCGTTCCCGAAAGCCGGCGAATTCGGCTTCCCGGATGAGATGTCGGCCTTTGGCCTGCAATTCGCCCACGGGCTGGGGCTGGCGCTCCACGAGCGGCCGATCATTTCGCGTGTGGTCTCGATGGAACATCCGACCGAGATCAAGGAGGGCATGGTGTTCGCGATCGAGACCTATTGCCCGGCCACCGACGGCTTTTCGGCCGCGCGCATCGAGGAGGAGGTCGTGGTCACCGACAAGGGCTGCCGCGTGATCACGCTGTTCCCGGCCGAGGAGTTACCGATCGCTAACCGTTACTGAGCGTCGGGCGAAAAAAAGCCACCATCCACAGGCAGGCACCCCCGACGACTGCGCGAATCCGCGCCAGCGCTTCATCGGGGGAAATCGACCATGGACGTCCGCAATCGCCGCTCGGTCCGGCAGATCATCCTTTGTGCTGCCGTGCCGGCCAGCCTTGCGCTGGTGGCGATGGTTGCGCCGTCGCCGGCCGCCGCCTACACCGAGCAGCAGCGCGCCGCCTGCGAGGGCGACGCCATGCGGATCTGCGGTGCGCACGTTCCGGATGTCGACCGCATCACCGCCTGCATGAAGGCCAACCGGCGCCATCTCAGTGCCGGCTGCCGCGCCGTGTTCGGCGGCGGCACCTCCAAGCGACGCATCCGCGCCAGTAGGTAGCGGCGCCGCTCCCGTCAGGCCGACGCGTTATCACCGGCTCATGCGCGGCCTTCGCGCAGATGCGGAAACCGCTCGGTCAGCAGCGAGCCGAAATAATAGGTCGGCTTGAACGCCGGGTGCGCGCGGATCTCGTCGTACCAGCGCGCGACGCGCGGCATATCCTTCCACATCGTGGCGAGCCCGAGGTCGGCCATGCGCACGAGCGCGGGCATCAGTGCGATGTCGGCGAGCGTCGGGTCCTTACCGAGCAGCCACGGCCCGCCGCTCGTGACAATCGTCTCGTCCATGCGCTCGTAGGTTCGTTGCATGCGGTCGAGCGATGCTTGCATGTCCTTTTCGGGAAAGCCCTTGCGACCCATCGCCAGCATGAACTCCTTGCGCAGCGGCTTTGACTCGGCAAACGCCATGAACTCCTCCTCGCTCATCGCCGCGAAGCGCGGCAGGAAGGCGAGATTGAAGGTCGGCACCCGCACCGCCGCAGCCGGCATCTCGTCGATGAAGCGCATCAGCGAACGCATGTGGGCGCGTTCGACCGGCGCCCGGGGCGTGAAGCTCTGCTGCGGCGAAATCTCGTCGAGATATTCGATGATGACGGAGGAATCGATCACGACGTTACCGTCGTGGTCGAGCGTCGGCACGACCCCGTTGGGATTGAGCTTGAGATAGTCTGGCTGAAGCTGATCGCCGGCGAGCAGGTCGAGCTTGACCTCCTCGAACGGAAGCTGCTTGGCATTGAGCACGAAGCGCACGCGCTGGCTGCAGGTCGATTGCGGCGCGTTGTAGAGCGTGAAGGCCATGATTATCCCAAATTGGAATGCGAGTTGCAGAGGCTGGAGTTGCAAGTACCTTACCCCCTCACAGAGGGTAACGAAGCAAGCGGCGAGATTTCAGAACGTCGACCTGAGCTTGAGGTGATCGAGCCGGTTCATCGACTTGACGTCGATATGCCGCTTCTCATTGTCCTGCATGACGTCGAGTGGAACGGTCGCGCCTGCCTCACCGACCGCCCAGATCTTGCGGTAGAAATCGGCGAGCGACGCGGGCTCCTGGCCATTGACGCCGAGAATGATGTCGCCGCGCTGCACGCCCGCCTTCTCGGCTGGGCTCTCCGGCGTTACACGGCTCACAATCAGGCGCCCGTGCGCTTCCATCGTGCTGATGCCGAGCCAGGGCCGCGCGGGTCCGGCGGCGTGGCCGTCCGCGATCAGGTCGCCGAGAATCGGCAGCAACCGGTCGATCGGCACGAACATGTTGCCGGGGATGTTATCGTGATGTCCGGTGGCATCGGGCACAACGAGCGAGCCAACGCCGACGAGCTTGCCTTCGCGGCTGATCAGCGCCGCCCCGCTCCATTGTGGATGCGGCGGCGCGGTGAAGATCGCATCGTCGAGCATGTACTCCCAGTAGCCGGCGAATTCGCGCTTGGCGACAACGAGCGCACGTGCGGCATGATCCGGCCCGCCGAAGCTCGCCACCACAACCGCATCGCGTTCCTTGATATCGGCGGACTTGCCGAGGGCGAGCGGCTTGATCTTGAGTGGCGAGATCGCCTGCAGCAATCCGAAACCGGAATCGTTGTCGTAACCGATGACGTTCGCCGGCAAAGTGTGGCCGTCGTTCGTGATGATCTCGGCGGTGTGCGCCTCCACCATCAGGTAGCCGATAGTCAGCACCAGGCCGTGGCCATCGATGACGATCCCGGAGCCTTCGCGCTCGCGCCCGAGGTTGCGCAACGTGCGCCCGTCGGGATTGATGAAGGTCTTGATGCGCACGACCGCAGAGATGAGCTCTTCGAGCGGCGGTGTCTGGGCGATGCCGGTCGATACCGTCGCCAGTAGGAGCGCGGCAGCCAGCGAAAATGCGTGCTGAATGGAATTGCGGTGAGGACCAATGCGCATGTCGGCTCCGATTCGGAGGGCGGCCTCGTTTCCCCGTGAAGTATATCCATCCGGCACCGGGAAGCGATGGGATAACGCCGTTGTGAAAGGATAAGTTGCAACGAGCGGCCGGGATCGCTCCGTTCCGGAGCGCGCCGGCTTAGCCGCGCACGTGCTCAGGCCGGAAACCAACACCAATGATGCGCGCCGGTATCCGCTGCAACCAGGGACAGCGCCCGACGACGCGTAACGGCCACGGCGGCGTCAATTCGCCACGGCTCGCCAATACGCGGCTGAGAACACGGTTCTGGATCTGCACCTGCAGCCATTGCGTGGCGCGGGTCGGAAAGTTGCGGCGCTCCTGTACCGCCGCAAGGTCGGCCACACCGACGGTCCCGGCGCGCAGCGGCCCGCTCAAAATGTTGGCCGTCGCCACCGCATCCTGAATCGCCAGATTGATGCCGACACCGCCGACCGGTGACATGGCGTGCGCAGCATCACCGATGCAAAGCAGGCCTGGGCGATACCATTGCCGCAGACGATCCACTGTGACGGTGAGCAGCTTGATGTCGTCCCAGTTCTTGAGTTCGCTCACCCGATCGTGCATCTGCGGTGCGACCGCGACAATGGCAGCGCGGAAGGCATCGAGACCCTTTGCCTTGACCTCCTCGTGGCCGTCTTTCGGAATCACGAAGGCGCACTGCCAGTAGTCGCCGCGGTCGATCATCACGAAGATTTTCCCGGCGCCCATGCGCCCGAGCGGCTCGGAACCATCGGTCGGCCGCCGCGTGAGGCGCATCCACAATACGTCGATCGGCGCGCCGATATCGTCGACCACCAGCCCGGCGCGCTCGCGCACGGTCGAATGGCGGCCATCGGCCCCAACCACCAAGTCGGCGGTGATAGCGATGTCTCCAGTCGGTGTCTTGGCGCACAGGCCGGTGACGCGGCCGTTCTCCTCAATGAGATCGGTCGCTTCCGTCTCCATGCGCAGATGGAACGCCGGATAGCCGGCACCGTGCCGGGCGAGAAAATTGAGAAAGTCCCATTGCGGCATCAGCGCGATGAATGGGCAGCGGGTCCCCAGATGGGAGAAATCGGCAATGCGGATACTCTTGCCGCCGATGACGCCGGACAGGTGCCGCGCCTCCTCGTGTGGCAGCTTGAGAAATTCGTCCAGCAGACCGAGCTCGCCGATCACGTCGAGCGTCGAAGGATGGATCGTATCGCCCCGGAAATCGCGAAAAAAATCCTTATGCTTCTCCAGCACGACAACGTCGACGCCGGCCCGCGCCAGCAGGAATCCCAACATCATACCGGCGGGACCGCCGCCTGCGATCGCGCAGGTCGTGCGAATCGCTTCTGTCATTTGATCATCATGGAACATTTT
>CAVWOV010000008.1:0-100651 GCA_963756715.1 uncultured Alphaproteobacteria bacterium | reverse complement strand
CGACCGACTGGCCGACCGCGATCAGGCCGCGGTTTTCGTACCAGTGGGCGACCAGGAGGCTGATCGCCTGCCGCAACGGCTGCGGCACGTCGGCCGGGTCGTCGCCATAGCCCACCTCAACGTCGATCTCGATCCCCGCGACCGGCCGTCCGGGAACCGGCATCGGCCAGGGCGCGAACGCAATCACCGCAGGAGCCGCGGCTTTGTCGATGGTAAACGCCTGCAGGTCGATAGCGTGGGACGAGCCCTCGGTGTCATACGTGCGCGCGGCCAGAACCTCGCCGAGCGGCACCGGCACCACCTTGATCCGGCCATCGCCCGGCCAAAATCGCGCCTAAGCTGCCAATCTGGGTGATGAGGACGCGCCGGGTCTGCGCCTCGACATGGCTGCGGGCGGCGGCGATCAACGCGGCGATCACGTCGTCATCGTCGCCGTGCTCGACTCGCAGATAGGCTTTCGCCTCCGCGAGCGTGACGGGCTCGACGGCGGGCGGCGTCAGAAGGATGGATGACATGGGTGCTGGTCCCCGACTGTGCTTTGAAGTCACGAAGGCGGCATTTTCGCTTCCGGAACATCCGTGGAGCGGTGACGAGATCGAGTTCTTGATGTGAATCCTGTAGTCTTGGCTGGGGCCCGAAGAGATTGACTGAGCCATGCTTCGCGCACTGACCGCGCTCGGCGGCCTGCTCGCCTTGCTGCCGGCTGCCAACGCCATGGTCGGCGGCGCGCAACTGGCGGCGCAGGCGATCGCGCGCCACGTCGTCCTGATCGTCAGCGCCAACGGCGCCTGCAGCGGCGTCGCGATCGCGCCCGATCTCGTGCTCACTGCCGCGCACTGCGTACTGAAGGGCGGCAAGTTCCGGATCGCCGCCTTCGATGGCAATCGCCCGGCCATCAAGCCGGTCCAGAGCGTCGCCGCACATCCTCAATTCGGGCCCCGCGACAACGCGCCGGACGTGGCGTTGATCAAGCTCGCCCCGAACCCGCCGCCAAACCTGCTTCCCGTACCGCTTCAGCGACCGGCGCGTACCGATCTCGGTCGGCGACCACTTCATTGTCGCCGGATTTGGCGTCTCGACGCCGGGCGACCGCCGCACCGCCGGCAAGCTGCGATCCGCAATCCTGGTCGCCACCGGCAAACCAAGCACCCAGATCGTCAGCCTGATCGACCCGCAGACGCTGGGTGAAAAGGCCGGGCTGGGCGTCTGCAACGGCGATTCCGGCGGTCCGGTGTTCGAGCGGCGCGACTACAAGCTCACCCTGGTCGGCGTGATCAGTTGGACCGCTTCCACCGACGGCGAACCGCGCTGCGGCTTCATCAGCGGCGTCATCCCGCTGCCGCGCTATCACTACTGGATCGTCGAGACGGCCGCGAAACTCGGATCGCCGCTGGAATGATCATCGCGCGTCTGCTCGCGGCCCTCGCCGCCCCGTCCTCTTATGTTGTGCGCACGCCGCCGCGATGGTCGGCGCGACGCAGCCGCCGGGCGATGACGCCACGCGCGCCGCCGTGCTGCTGGTCGGCTCCAAGGCACCTCCTGCACCGGCGTCGCGATCGCGCGCGATCTGGTGCTGACCGCCGGGCATTGCGTGCTGCCCGGCGCCGACTACAAGCTCGTCGAGTTCGACGCCGCGCACACGCCTACGCTCAAGGACACCGCCGCCATCGCGCGCCATCCGGATTTCGACGTCACGGCGGTGTTGCGCCACCGCGTCACCGCCGACGTGGCGCTGCTCAAGCTCGCCGCCCCGTGACGCAACCGCCCGCGCAGCTCGCGCCGGCCGGCGGCACTGTCGCGGCCGGCGACCGTTTCGTGGTCGCGGGCTATGGCCTCGCGGTACGCGGCGACGGCAAGAGCGGCGGCAAGCTGCGCACCGCGACGCTCGTCGCTACCGGCCAGCCTGGCTCGCTGCAACTGCGTCTCGTCGATCCCGCGACCAAGGGCGAGCGGCCGGGCTCGGCGCCTGCACCGGCGATTCCGGCGCGCCGGTGTTCCGCGACATCGGCGGCGCTGATGGTCGCGGGCGTCGTCGCCTGGTCGACCGGCCCGAAGATGAGCGACGGCTGCGGCGGCCTCACCGGCGTCACGCCGCTCTCGCGCTACCGCGCTTGGATCGTCGAGCAGGCGGGCAAGATGGGGAATGCGCTGGGGCGGTGACAGGCCTGGACGGTTCGGCCCTTCAGCTGGTTCGACCTTTTGGGCGAACGAGTCAGGTCCAGAGTCTCGAGCGCAAAGCGCGCCGTTAGCGCCAAAACGAAACGACGCGGCGATTTGGGCTGCGTCGTCTGTTATTCGGCTTGTTTTATCTCAGAGTTCTCTACCTCAAAGCTTGACATCATCCCACAACCAATATCGTGCGCAAGCTGTTCGGAACCGGAAAGCCATAGCCGCGACCCGGAGCCTACGAACATCAGCTTGCCCGACTGGTGATAGGTACTCGTATAAATGTCGGCACCTATCATTTGAAGAGCAAGCACGAGCGATCTGAATTGAGTTGATTCCCCACGAACTCACTAACCCCCGGCTTTTCCGGCCAATCGGATCTCATAGCGGCACTCCCAAGCACCGTCTCTCTGCTCCGGAACACAGATGCGGATGTCGATATCCGCCCGTGTGCTCCCACCCTGTAGTTTGAGCGTGCGCTTAGCCACAATCATAGTTTAATCCTAGTAATTCAACGGAGGGATCGGCAGGCCTGCCAAGCAATTAGCATAGCGTAATGCAGCTTGCGCGGTGTAACAGGCCGCAAGTCCGAGCATTCTGCAGTGGAAGACGTCCTGCTGATATTGCAGTTCGCACTGAGCCTCCTTAGCCAGTGATATCCGGCGAGCGGCAGTCCGTGCGATTCCTTCATCGCCCCTCGATTGCCCGCCCTCATCGGTCCACCGGCCGTGGTCATCGCGTCGCTGGTCGGAATTGAAGCCGGCCTTGAGACTTCGAAAAAATCGCGTGAGCTTCAGCTCGGCCTGTAGTGCCGACACCTCGCGCCTCAGCCAAAGGAAGGAGGCGCGTGCGGCGGAGAGCTCGAGGCCATGCTTGCGCGCGGCTGGTTGCGCTGCGCCGATCGCTTGCTACATCCGGCCAGTAGTAGCGCACCGCGTCCTTGCCGGTGAGGTGCAGTGTGCCGAGCTGCATGAGCGAGGGCGTCCGGGCGCACGTGCAGAGGCGCGTCGGGCCTCTTCCAGCGGGCGCGCTGGTGTTCGATGCAGGCGGGATTGTCCTGTTACATCGATTGTTCCGTGGAAGCAACCCGCACCCGCAACTCAGCGCCGCGCTAAAACAAAAACGACGCGGCGCGGTGGCCGCGTCGTTGGTGCTTGCCGGGTGACTTGCGTCGGCTGCGCGCGACATCGGGTAGCGGCCGGCGTGTCGCGCACGCCGTCTCAGCTCGCCGCGAACTTCAGCAGCTTGATCGCGTCGAAGTCCTGCACGCCGCCGCCGACGCGCTTGGTGGTGTAGAACAGCACGTAGGGCTTGGCGGAGTACGGATCGCGCAGCACGCGGACGCCCATGCGGTCGACGATCAGGTAGCCGCGGCGGAAGTCGCCGAAGGCGACCGAGTAGCGATCGGCGGCGATGTCCGGCATGTCCTCGGCCTCGACCAGCGGGAAGCCCATCAGCGTGGCGCGGCCGCCCGCCACCGCCGCCGGCTGCCAGAGATAGTTGCCGTCCGCGTCCTTGAGCTTGCGGATCGCGGCCTGGGTCTTGCGGTTCATCACCCAGGTGCCGTTCTGCCGGTAGCCGGCCTTGAGCGCATAGACGAGGTCGACCAGGATGTCGGACGGGTTCGCTCGCCGGCGAAGTCGCCGGCGACGCCGGTCGCGATGTAGCCGATCTTGCCCCAGGCCCAGAGCGCCTCGGCGACCTTGGTGTAGGCGAGGAAGCCCTTCGGCTTGTTGGTGCCGTCGCCGGTGACGAAGGCGGTGCCCTCCTGCTCGGCGAAGGCGGCTCGACCTCGTCGGCGATCCACTCGTCGATGTTGACGGCGCGGTCGTCGAGGAGCGCGCGGTCGCCGCCGGCATGGCGTAGAGCTCCATCGCCGGGAACGACAGCCGTCGAGCGTCGGCGAGTCGGTCTGCGTGCGCGCGCGGTCTCGCCGACCCAGCCGACCGCCGGGCCGGCGATGATGAACGGCTTCTTGTAGACGTTGCCGGAGATCTGGCGGACGCCGGCGATCGCGCGGATCGGCGAGATCGCGGTCAGCCGCCGGCCGATCTCGGTCTCGGTCTCGTCCGGCACCAGATAGCCGCCGTCGGGGTTGGTGCCGACCGACAGCGCCTTGACTTCGAGCGCGCGCAGGCCGGCCTCTCGCCGCCGCGCACATAGGCGTCGAACGCCGCCTTGTGCTCGCGCGCGCAAGGCTGGCACGCGTCGCGTCGCGCCGAGCGGCGGCCGCGCGCTCTTCAGCGCGATCTCGTCGATGCCGCGCTTCTGCTCGTCGAGCGCGCGGTTGATGCGGTCGACCTTCTCGTCGGTGAGCGACGTCGGCGGAGCGCCGCTCGATCGCGCCGAGCCGCTCGTCGTTGGCCGCCTTGAAGGCCTCGAAGGCGCGCATCAACTCGCCATGCGTCACTACATCGTCATGCGGAATGCCCGCCTTGGTCTCGAGTTGATTGTCGATCTCGATATCCATGTCTGTTCTCCTTGTGAGCTGGATTTTTTTTTTAAAAAAAAAAAAAAAAAAAAAAAAAAAAAAAAAAAAAAAAAAAAAAAAAAAAAAAAAAAAAAAAAAAAAAAAAAAAAAAAAAAAAAAAAAAAAAAAAAAAAAAAAAAAAAAAAAAAAAAAAAAAAAAAAAAAAAAAAAAAAAAAAAAAAAAAAAAAAAAAAAAAAAAAAAAAAAAAAAAAAAAAAAAAAAAAAAAAAAAAAAAAAAAAAAAAAAAAAAAAAAAAAAAAAAAAAAAAAAAAAAAAAAAAAAAAAAAAAAAAAAAAAAAAAAAAAAAAAAAAAAAAAAAAAAAAAAAAAAAAAAAAAAAAAAAAAAAAAAAAAAAAAAAAAAAAAAAAAAAAAAAAAAAAAAAAAAAAAAAAAAAAAAAAAAAAAAAAAAAAAAAAAAAAAAAAAAAAAAAAAAAAAAAAAAAAAAAAAAAAAAAAAAAAAAAAAAAAAAAAAAAAAAAAAAAAAAAAAAAAAAAAAAAAAAAAAAAAAAAAAAAAAAAAAAAAAACCATCACATGCGGGTCGGACATGGCTTGGCTCACCGTTTGGGATGTTGCTGCCAAAGTCAGACCGAACAAAAGCGTGAATTTTCGATCCACTTAAGCTGCCTTTTGTTCATCAGCGCACTGCGCGCGATCTGAGAAGAGGACCGAAATAGTACATACCATTGTGTGACTGCAGAATTCCCAGCAAGCCTACGAAAGTCGCAAATCTGATATCCGCTCTGCTTGGGCTAGCTATGAATCCGAATTCTGATCTATTCGGATGGGTGCAGCAGCTCAAACCGCTTGCTCCAGTCCGTCGCTCGCGCCTCCACCTTCACTCGTCCATCGCCCGTGATCGTCGCGCGGCTGATTGGGATTGTACCCCGCCTTGAGCGAGTGGGAGAACCGCCGGAACTTGAGCTCGGCCTTGAGCGACGCAAGCTCCCTTCGCATCCGGCGAAGCCACTCACGCTCGGCGGCGAGATCGAGGCCGTGCTCGTCTGGTTGCGGCTGCGGACGCAGCTTCCGATCCGGCAGCAGCCATTTCCGTGCCTCCGGCCCCATCCAGCGATGGGCGTCCGGCCGCAGCCACCTGTCGGCATCGGGCCGCATCCAGCGCTTGCGCTGATGCGCGATCCATTCCGGCTTGTCCTGATACATCGGCGTTGTCCGGATCGCTGTGCGGCGCGGTCGCTCAGCGCGTCGGCCGGGCGAACGCGCCTTGCGGTCGGCCATGGCGCGGAGCGCGCTGTCGGCGATCCAACCGCGGATGCGGCGTTTGCGCCGCGAGACCGACGCCTGCCGACGTTGCTGCACGCGATCGAGCCGCGTGCCGCTGCCGGGGGCGGCTGGTGCAAGGCCCGACGCATCGGCCCGTCCTTGCTCTCCGCCGCATCGCGGAAGATCGCCTTCCACTCCGCTCGGCCCGCGTTCGCGCAAACGAGAGGCGCGGATAGCGGCGGAACAACCGCTCGTGCCGGTCGCCTTGCGGCTGGATCGCCGCGCCCGCATCCTTGACGGCGCGCACGCGCGCGCCCGTCAGCAGCGGGAAGGTGACGATGGAAATTTCCCACAGATCGAGTTGCTCGATCTTGCGGATGCGCGTGCGCGGCTCGACGCGCCCCTTCACGGTCTTGAAGCCGATCGAGAGCCCGTCGATCGCGCCAGACTTCACCAGCGCCAGCACTTCGCGGCCGCGCTGCACATCGGGAATGAGCCGGCCGCGCGCATAAAGCCCGCGCGAATCTTCCACAGCTCTTGCCATATCCCGATCGGCTCGGCCGGGTCGTGCTGAAACAGCATCGGGATGCGGCGCACGCCGCGCAGCCTCAGCGTCTCGCGGAACGCGCCCGCCATCACCATGTCGCGCGCCTGGTCGATCTCGCCGAACAGGCTGGCGTAACCCTCGACCGTGCCGTCGGCCGCGATGGTAGTGCGCGGCGCGAACACCCGCGCCAGCGTGGGTTCGTTGAGTGCGAGCATGATTTTTCCTTCGCCCGTCCCGGCGGGAGGCGCGTTGCAGGCTTGATTCAAGTGGCGAAGCTGAGCGGCGTGCGCGAGCGCCGTGCCCGTTGCTGCGCCCTCTCCCCTTGCGGGAGAGGGCGGCTCGGTGGTTCAGCGCACACGAATGGGTGAGGGGTCCGAGCAATCCGAGAACTCAGACCCCTCACCCATCTGAACTCGTTGAACTGTTAGTGCAGCCCTCTCCCGCAAGGGGAGAGGGCGCAATTGCCAGCGCCGCAACATGCGGCCTGCTTTGGTGACCGCTGCTCATCCCCGACCATTGCGGCGCCCGCCGCTGGCCTTGCCGCTCGGCTTCGCCGATCGCGCCGCGCCGCCACGCGTCGCGCGCGCCCGCGTGATGCGGTCGAGATGATCGAGGAATTCGCGGAACACGGAGATGTGGTCGCGCCGCGCTTTGGTCTCGCCGCGGATCGAGCGCATCACGGTGTGCAAGGTGTCCATCAGTGTCGGCCTCCGAAGCGGTCGTTGAAGCGGGAAAGCTCGCGCACGAACTCATCGAACCGGCGCATCGCGGCGGCGAGTTCGCGCAGCGCGAAGCTCGCGACCGCGGTCGCCGACGCCGGCCCACAGGAACAGCGCGACATGCGCGAGGTCGCCGCGCTCGATGAAGGTGCGGATCAGGTCGTCCATGTTGTTTTGCGGCCCGTTGTTGTCTCTTCCGAGGAGCGTCGTTGCGACCGTCTCGTTGATTACCGGGCGCGCTCGCTCGCTGCATCCCCACTCCTCCCCTTGTGGGGAGAGAGGTGCGCGCGTCGGCCATTCCACTTGCGATGACGCGAACCCGCGGTCGCTCCTCAGACCATCTCAAACCGATCGCCGCCCTCGACCGGCCGTAGCCGACCGCGGCGCGCTTCTCGTTGACGGTGAGGAACGGCGCCTTGGTGACGCGCTCCCACAGCGCGGCGCGGTCGGCCGACGAGCGCCTCGATGCGGTCGGTGTCGACCGCGAGCCGCACGCTCCGGCGCCGAACGCCGGCGCGAGCCATTGCGTCAGCGCGGCGGCCGATGCGGTTGGCGAGCGGCAGCACGGTCGCGCGCCAGAACACGCGGTTCGCCTCCTGGTAGTTCGAATAGGTGTTGTCGCCCGGAATGCCGAGCAGCATCGGCGGCACGCCGAAGGCGAGCGCGATCTCGCGCGCCGCGGCGTGCTTGGCCTCGATGAAATCCATGTCCTTGGGCGACAGCGACATCGCCTTCCAGTCGAGCCCGCCTTCGAGCAGCAGCGGCCGCCCGGCATTGCGCGCGCCCTGGTAGGCTCTGCTCCAGTTCGCGCTTCAGCCGCTCGAACTGGCTGTCGGAGAGCACCGCGCCGTCCGGCGCCGGATAGACCAGCGCGCCGGAGGGCCGCGCCGCGTTGTCGAGCAGCGCCTTGTTCCAGCTTCGCCGCGGCATTGTGGGTGTCGACCGCGACGGCGGCGGCTTCGAGCGGCGCCAGGCCGTAGTGATCGTCGAGCGGATGGAACAGCGTGAGATGCAGGATCGGCGGCAGCGGCGGCGCGCTCTGGTCGAAGCGCACGGTGCGGCCGCCGACGGTGTAGTCGTAGGCCTCCGGCCAGCCGTCGGCGCCGGGCACGACGCTGCATGCGGTCGGGCCGCAGCGCGTAGAGCTCGCGCACGCTGCACCGTCCGCCCGTCGATCGCCGACCGCCTCGACATAGGCGTTGCCGGCGAGCAGCAGGTAGCCGTAGCAGCGCCTCGAGCAGCGCGGCGCCGTCCTGGCGCGGATTGGGCCGCGCGAGCAGATCGAGCAGCGGATGCCGGTCGCGCTCGGCCGCGCCCTCATAGAGCAGGAACGGCACGCGAAGCCGCGTTCTCGGCGACCAGCTTCACGCGCGATAGACGATGGCGTTCTGCATGATAGCCTTCGCGCGCCAGCGCCGCGTAGTCGCGCGGCGTCCAGCGCGCGCGGCCGCCGACTTTCGAACGCGATCAGCCGCGCGGTGCGCGAGGCCTTGGCTTCGGGCGGACGCAGCAGAGATTTCAGGCGATCGAACATGCGCTTGAGCTCCAATTCGAGCATACTGGACGCATTGAAGTCGGGCGTCAGCCCTTCGCGGAAGCCGCAATCGTGCGCAGGTCGGCGGCAACCGCCGGATATTGCGCGGCGAGTTCTGTCGAGATCGCCGATCTCGACGTCGGCCGGCTCGACGCCGGGCCACTCGGTGCTGGCGCCGAGGAACCAACGCCGCCGTCCTACGATGCGCGCGGTATGGAATGTGTTGCCGGGGATGAAAAGCTGCACGCGCTCGCCGCGGCGCAGATCCGGCCCGACCATTACGCGCTCGCTGGTGCCGTCCGCATGCAGCATGATCACCTCGATCGGATCGCCGAGATAGTAATGGTAGAGCTGGTCGTTGCGGATGCGGTGCAGATGCACGGGCCGCTCCGGCGTCACCATGAAATAGAGCGCCGAACCCATCGGCCGGCCGCCGGCGAACGGCGCCGGCAAGCCGCCCGGCGCGATCGTCTGCGTACTCATATAGGTGATGCGCACGAAGCCGCAGGTCGGATGCGGCTCGAGCTTGAGCAGCGCGCGAACCTCTTCGCCGTCATCTCAGCGCTCATCGCCGGTCCTCGTATCCGTTCCGGAACGCGCAGCGTAAGGCCGCGCCGCAACCGAAGCCACCCGAACCTGCAGTCCAAGGTTAAAGCCCCCTCACCCGCGGCTCGCCCTTGGCGCCGAACGTCAGCGACGCCACCGCCCAGACCAGCGCATCGAGCCGGTCGGGCGAGCGGCCGGACGACAGCCCGTCCAGGCCGAAGTCGCACATCTCGTCTTCCAGCGCCGGAAACGCGCCGACGTGCTTCACCCGGCCCTGCTCGTAGAGCGCCGCGACCGGCTCGGCGCGCAGCCACTTGCCGCGCGTCGCCCGCACCGCCATCACCGGCACGGTGCGGTCGGCCTCGCGCGATCACCGCGCGCACCATGTCGCCGCCCTGGTTGACCTCCGCCACCAGCGCATCGGCCTCGAGCCGGCGCCACAGCGCGATCGCCTTCGCCGCCCAGCCGGCGGGCGAAAGCCCCGCCACGGTCTCGTCGGCGAGCACGTAGATCGTGCCGTCCTCGGCGCGGCCGGCCGCGACCAGGCCGCAGGCATCGGCGCGCTTGCCGCGTCGAGGCCGGCGGATCGACCGCAACCACGATGCGCTGCGAGCGCCGGCGCCGCGCCGACGCGGCAGGCTCTCGATCAGCGCGCGCGACCACAGCGCGTCGGCGCGGTCCTCGATGATCTCGCCGTCGATCTCCTGGCGGCCGAGCCGCGTGCCGGCGTAGCGCGCCAACACCGTGCTCGAGAAACGCCGGCGACAGATGCCGCGCGTTCGCCTGCGTGCCGGCGCGCGTCAGCGCGGTCGCCGGATCGGCGATCAGCCGCTTGAGCAGCGCGATCGGCCGCGGCGTCGTGGTGACCACCTGCCGCGGCCGCTCGCCAAGGCGCAGCCCGAACTGCAGCATGTCGAAGGTCGCTTCGGCATGGCGCCACTTGGCGAGCTCGTCCGCCCAGGCGGCGTGCGAATTGCGGCCCGCGCAGGCTTTCCGGATCCTCGGCCGAGAACGCCTGCGCCACCGCGCCGTTCGGCCATTCGAGCCGCCGGCGCGAGGGCATCCACACCGGCCGCTCGCGCGGCCGATGCACCGCGAGCAGTCCGGAGACGCCCTCGATCATCACCTCGCGCACGTCGTGCTCGGTCTCGCCGATCAGCGCGATGCGGCCGCCGGCGACGGCGTAGGGCAATTCGCCGAGCGCCAGCGCGCGCACCCATTCCGCGCCGGCGCGCGTCTTGCCGGCGCCGCGGCCGCCGAGAATGAGCCAGGTGCGCCAGGCGCCGCCGCCCTGCGCGGCGGCCGGCGGCTGTTGGTGCCGATGCGAGAACTGCGGCCAGTCGTGCAGCCAGCGCTCAAGCTCATCGCTCTTGAGCTTCGCCAGGAACGCGATCCGCTCGCGCGGCGACAATCTCGTCCATGCGGCGCGCAAGTTCGCGACGGAACTCGTCGATGTCTCGTGGTCCGTCGTCATGTTCGGGTTCCGCCGGCGGCGCCGCGCCGCCGTTTTGCTCGTCGAGCGCGCTCAGCTCGCGCATCGTCTTCACCAGCACGGCAAGCGTGCGCGCATCGCGCTCGCGTTCGTCGGGCTGCTGCTGATGCCGCGCCAGACGCTCCTCGATGTCGCGCACCTGCGCTTCAGCCGTGCGCCAGAGCCGTCCGACCAGCGCGACCCGGTCGCCGCTCAACCGTCGCCGGCGCGTGCCGCGTCTTTTCGTTGCTGCGCGTCCTGCCGGTGCGACGCCGCGGCAACGGCTCGAGATGCAAATCGCCGTCGGCGGGACCGCCATCGAGCCAGTAGTAGAGCGTGCCCTCGCTCATCTCGCAGACCTTGCGGATGCGGGCGACGGGTTCGCCGTCGATATACATCTGCCGCGCGAGCGCGATCTGTTCGGGCGAATGCGCATGGCGAGGCGCTCGCGGTTCATCGTCCGCGGCCGGCGCGGAGCATGTAAGCGGATGACGCAAACGCGTCAGTGATATCGGGGGGTGGTTGTCTCGGAAGCTTTGTGCGTTCTGGGAACCGAAGTGCGCCAGATCGCCGGGGCGCAACTCTCGACCATGCCTGAACCCTACCGGAGCAGCGTCACGCTGTCAAGCAATTTTTTCCTATACGAGGAAATTACTCTTAAGTGATTTATCCGGCTGGCAAAAAACCAACTTCGTTCTACTGCTGCCTTGCCGCCCTACCCGCCCTGCGCTCGGCGTGACGCGAGCGAGCGGCGGCGGGCTTGGCGTCCGGCGCGTCCGAGTTTGCGGCGTTGCCGGCCGGCCGGCGCGAACGGCGCGGCTGCTCCTTGTCGGCCTTGGCGGCTTTCGACGCCTTGCCGCCCTTGCCGCCGGCCTTTTCCTTCTCGGCCTGCTTCGCCTTCTCGGCTTTCCGCTCCTGCTCTTCCTTGCTGCCGGGCGGCGCATCGTTGCGCTCGCTGGGCGGAATGTCGGTGCGGTAGTTCGCCTTCCCCGGGATAAAGTCCGTCGCAATCAGCTCGATCGGAACGCTGCGCTCGCTCGCCAGCGTCGGAGCGGTCAGTTCAGGCGCGGCCGCCGCCGTCACCGGCGCGCCGTTGGGCCCGAGCTCGGTGAGGATCGGCGCCGAGCGCTCCACCGACGCCTTCGGCAGATACTCCTCGATCAGTTCGCGCATGCGGTTGTCTCGCGCCCCGTTCGAGGGTCCGCCCAACACCACCGCGACGACCTGCTTGTCGTCGCGCTTCACCGACGTCACGAGATTGTAGCCCGAGGCCTGCGTATAGCCGGTCTTGATGCCGTCGACGCCCTTCACGTTGCCGAGGAGGCCGTTGTGGTTGCGAATCTCCTGGTTGCGATACTTGAAGCTCGGCGTCGCGAAGTAGCCGAAGTAGTCCGGAAAGCGGTGCTGGATGGCGCGGCCCAACGTTGCCTGGTCGCGCGCGGTGGTGATCTGCAGGTCGGCCGGCAGGCCCGAGGCGTTGACGTAGATCGTGCTCGACATGCCGAGCGCGATCGCCTTGCGCGTCATCAGCCGCGCGAAGTCCTCCTCGGTGCCGCCGATCGCTTCGGCAATCACCGAGGCGGCGTCGTTCGCAGACCGGGTGACGAGGCCCTTGATGGCATCCTCGACCTTGAGCGTCTGGCCGACCTTGAGGCCGAGCTTGGTCGGCGGACGGGAAGCGGCGTGGGCGGAAATCGGCATTTGCGAATCGAGTTTGAGGTGGCCGGCTTCCAGCTGCTCGAACAACAGATAGAGCGTCATGATCTTGGTGATTGAGGCCGGATGCCGCGGCTCGTCGGCCTTGGTCTCGTGCAGCACCTCGCCGGACTTGTCGTCGACGACGATCGCCGCGTAGCGTGTCCAGCCGGCGAACGAAACGCGCGCACGGTTCTTGCCGACCTTGCCGGATTTGCCGCTTGCCCTCTGCGTGGCTCTTTTTCGCGCTGCGCGCGTCGGCGTGATCCCACGTCGCCGCCGTCATCGTCAGCGATGCCATGAGGCCGACGATGGCAAGGCGCAAAAAAGCAGCGTGCCCCAAGCTCATTGAAACGCTCCGGTCTGAGGGCTGTCGCTACAATAAATCCTAAATCCGGGCCGGTGGCTGTAATCTGCGGGCAACAGTTGACGGAAATCGTGCCAAGTTTGGCTTTCGTTAACGCAAATTAACTGACTCGCAGGGCCGGGGCGATGCCGGCGACCGCCCGCAACCGCCGATCTTGCGCGTGAGCGGTATACGGTGGCCGATCTCGTGCGGCGATGCCGGGTTGAAACTTGAGCACGGCGACGACGAAACGTGACGACGAATACGATGACGACAGTACGCGGGCGGTGCTGTGCCGCGGGCTAAAGTCCGCGGCGGCGCGCCACCATAACGCCTCAATCCGGCCAGCCGGACTCGGCGTGACGGAGAATCTCTTCCCTGATCCACGGGTCCGGGTCGCGGCCGATCACCTTGCCGCCAAACACCACGTCATCGGAATCGCGGGTGACCCTTGGGTGGCGCACGATGGGCGGCCGGTAATGTGGTGCCGCCTCGTAGGAGGAATAGGCATGGTGCCTGGCCTGCGCCAGCGCGGGGCTGGAGATGAACGCGGAGAGCATCAACAGAAAGAGCATTCGCATCGGAAATCTCGCGGTTGTCATTCCCCTCCTGGCATGACAACGCGGTTGCCTTAGTCCAGTGCCGTCAAGTGTGCGTGAGACGCAGCCCTGACCGTTCATCGGTCGAACACGGACGAACCACTTGGCCCTTCACAAATGGCCTGTCCGCATGGGATGCTGGGGATGGGTGGGTCAGAGACCCGAGGAAGGCGACCACGGAAATCTGCCGGTCAACCTTCAGCACCGCTCTGACTGCCCAGGTGCCGATAGACTTTTCACCGTCCCCCCTGTCCTCCAATCGGGCAGGCGAGAAGGGACCAAGGCAATCGCTCCAGGGAGAATGCTCATGACCGAACTCAATCGCCGCACGCTGCTGTCCGGCGCCGTTGCCGCCTCCGCCGCGACCGCGCTCGCGCCGCTCGCAAGCTCGCCGGCCTTCGCCACGATGCCGCTGGCCGGTGCGCAGGCGCCGGGCTGGTATCGATATAAGCTCGGCAACTACGAGATCACCGCCGTCACCGACGGCCGCAGCACCTTCAAGCTGCCCGACACCTTCGTCGTCAACGCCAAGAAGGACGAGGTGAACGCGGCGCTGCTCGCCGCCCATATGGAAAAGGACATGATGACGATTCCGTATACCCCGGTCGTCATCAATACCGGCGCCAAGCTCATCGTGATGGATACCGGCACCGGCGAAGCGAACTTCACCCGCAGCAAGGGCACGGGCGGTCAGTTCCACACCAATCTGAAAGCCGCCGGCATCGACCGCAATGCAGTCGATCTCGTCATCATCTCGCACTTCCACGGCGATCACATCAACGGCCTGATCACGCCGGACGGCAAGCCGTCGTTCCCGAACGCCGAAATTCTCGTGCCGGCCGTGGAGATGAAGTACTTCATGGATGACGGCGAGATGAGCCGCCAGACTACCGATCGCATGAAGGGCGTGTTCGCCGGCACCCGCAAGGTGTTCGACGCGCTCCATCGCAAGGTCACGCCGTACGAGGCGGGCAAGGAAGTGGCGCCGGGCATCACGTCGGTCGCGACCCACGGCCACACTCCCGGCCATATGTCCTACGTGGTTACGTCGGGTGGCAAGACCGTCTTTGTCCAGGCCGATGTCACCAATCATCCGGCGCTGTTCGCCCGCAATCCGGGCTGGCACGCCTTCTTCGACCAGGACGCCAAGATGGCGGAAGCAACCCGCCGCAAGGTCTACGACATGCTCGCGGCGGACAAGATGATGGTGCAGGGCTTCCACTATCCGTTCCCGTCGGTAGCCTATGTGGAGAAGGCCGGGTCGGGCTATCGCGAAATTCCGGTGGCGTGGAACCCGACCTTGTAAGCGCGCTCTCGCATTCAACGAAAAGGCCGCCGGTGTTGGCGGCCTTTTTTGTTAGTGCCGTCTCTCGGCTCTTGCTTTGCGGTTTCGCCGGTCGCGGCGCCACCGGGTACCGGACTATTCGGCCGGCGCCGGTGGCGGTTCGCGCACGACCGGCTCGCCGCTGGGCACCGATCCGCGCAACGGCCGCTCCTCCATCCGCAGCATTGCGATCAGCGCCATCACCAGAAACGCGGCCGCCGCCAGGAATATCCAACGGAAGACCGCCGCCATGTCGACGCCGGCGCGACCGGCGATCTCGATCATGAGTTCGACGCCGCTGCCGCGCTCGGGCGCCGCGCCGAGCCCGGCGAGCAGGATTGCGCCCATCACGGCGACCGCCAAGGTCGAGGCGAGTGCGCGGAAGAAATTCATCGCACCGGTCGCGGTGCCGACCTGATGCAACGGCACGGCGTTCTGGATCGAGACCGTCGCCACCGGATAGACGGTGCCGACGCCGAAGCCGATCACCGTCAGCGCGACGACAACGCCGAGGATCGGCATTGCCGGCCAGATCACCAGTGACATCGTCGCAAGGATTGCCGCGATGGCGCCGCCGATCGCCGAAATCTTGTAGCGCGTGAGATACATCATCGAGCGGCCGGACAGCATCGAGCCGGGCGTCGTCATCACCACGATCGGGATCAGCGCCAGTCCGGCGTCGCTGGCCGAGAGCTTGTGCACGACCTGGAAATAGAGCGGCATGTAGATGGTGAGGCCGAGCACCGCGCCCATCGTCCAGGAGGTCGCCGCAGTGCCAACGCGCATCACCGGGTTGCGCATCACGGAGAGCGGCAGGAACGGCTCGGGCGTCCGCGTCAGCCACCAGACGAAGGCCAGTGCGAGCGCGGCGGCGATCGCCAGTAGCACGAAGATCGTCGGCGAGAACCACGGCACGCGCGTACCGCCCCAGGTCAGCGCGATGAGAAACACCGTCGAGGCCGCCATCATCAGCACCGCGCCGACGATGTCGAGCTTGTGCGGCCGATGGTGCCGCGGCAGCCGCTTCATCGCGCGGTGCGTGAGCAGCGCGGCAACGAGACCGAGCGGCACGTTGAGCCAGAAGATCAGCGGCCAACTGAAATACTGCGCGATGAAACCGCCGAGCGCCGGACCCGCCACGCCCGCCACGATCCAAGACGTGCCCATATAGGCCTGGTAGCGGCCGCGCTCGCGCGGCGCGACCATGTCGGCAATCGTGGTCTGGGTGAGCGGCACGATGCCGCCGCCGCCGATGCCCTGCAGCGTGCGCCCGGCGATCAGCATCCCCATGCTGGGCGCCGCCGCCGCCAGCGCGGAGCCGGCGACGAACAGGCCGATCGCGACCAGCATCGTGGTGCGGCGGCCGTGGATGTCCGACAATTTTCCGTAAAGCGGCGAGACGACAGTCGACGACAGCAGATAGGCGATGATGACCCAGGAGAGATTTTCGAAGTCGCCGAAGTCATGGCCAATGGTCGGCAGCGCGGTGGCGACGATCGACTGGTTGAGCGCCGACAGGAACATGGCCAGCATCAGGCCATAGAAGATGTTGCGGATGTCCGCGCGGCTGAGCGCCGCCTGCGATCGCGTAACGTCGTCCATCATTGATGTTTCGGATCTTTCGGCGCGATCGGCATCCCGACGCTCTGAAGCTAACCACCCCTGGCTGGCGCTGATATTGCGCCGCAACACTGCAGGCGCAATGCCCGCCGGCACAAGGCAGCCATGATGGAACGGCTCGTGGAGTTCAGGGACCGCGCAGCGGCCGTTCCTCGAGCGCGAGAATGCAGGCGAGCGCCAGTGCGAGGCAGAGGATCGCCAAGCCGAACACCCAGCCGAACGCCTGCGCGGCGTCGGTTCCGGCAAGCACCGCGCCGGCCGAGACGCCGCGCACCGCCGGCGCGCCCGCCAGTACGATCGCGCCGAAGCCGGTGACGATGAAGGTCGAGCCGAGCGAACGGAAGAAGTTCATCGTGCCAGTGGCGATGCCGAGCTGGTGCATGGCGACGGCGTTCTGCACCACCACGATGGTGAACGGGAATGTCGGCCCCAGCCCGAAGCCCGCAAGCGCGATCAGCCCGATCGCCGCCGCCGGCGAAAATCCGGTGGGCGCCAGCGCCAGCGGCGTCAGCGCCGCAATCGAGATCGCAAGCCCGGCGATCGGCACGCGCTTGTAGTGCACGAACCGCGCGATCATCCGGCCGCCGCCGATCGAGGAGACCGTCGCGGCGCCCTGCAGCGCAATGATGGTGAGCGCCAATTCGCTCACCGACAATCCGAGTGCAAGCTGCGAATAGAGCGGCAGCATGATGGTGAGCGCGATGACGGTGCCGATCGCCAGAAACGCCGACGCGGTCCCGACACGCAATGCGCCGTCGCGCAGCACCGAGAGCGGAATGAACGGTTCCGCCGCCGTCATCGACCGCCAGGCGAACAGCACCCACAACAGGGCCGACCCTAGCAGCAGCGCGAGAATGTGCGGCGAGCCCCAGCCGAAACGCCGCCCGCCCCAGGTCAGCGCCAGCATCAAGGTGATCGCCGCCCCCACCATCAGCGCCGCGCCGGGCAGATCGAGCGCGTGTTTGCGGTCGTGGCGCGGCAGCCGCTTCAGCACGTTGTAGGTCAGCAGAAACGCCACGGCGCACAGCGGCAGGTTGACCCAGAAGATCCACGACCAATGCAGATGCTCGGCGATGAAACCGCCGACCAGCGGACCGCCGACAGTCGACAGGATGAAGGTCGAGGAGGTGTAGGCCTGATAGCGCGGACGCTCGCGCGGCGAGGCCACGTCGCCGATGATGGTCTGCACCAGCGGCATCAGGCCGCCGCCGCCGAGCCCCTGCAGCGCGCGGGAGAAGATCAGCGTCAGCATCGAGGGCGCGAGTGCGCAGGCGACCGAGCCCGCCGCATAAACGCCGATCGCGATCATCAGCATGGTGCGCCGGCCGTGGATGTCGGAGAGCTTGCCGTAGAGTGGCGTCGACGCGGTGGCGGCGAGCAGGTTGGCGGTCACCACCCATGACATGTTGTCGATATCGCCGAGATCGGCCGCGATCGTCGGTAACGCGGTCGCCACCATGACCGAATCGAGCGCGGCCAGCATCATGGCGAGCAGGACGCCGACAATGATGCGCCGCGCCGCCGCGTGATCGAGCTTCGGGTAGTCGGCGCGGTGTGAGCGGGGCGGGATCGCGCATGCAAAGGGGCCTCGCGCCGGCCCTGAAGTCCTTCGTTGATCGCGTTTTCTGCGGCGGACCGCTGCACGCCTCGCCGGAAACCGCTCCGGCTCACACGCGAGTCACCTTATAGGGGAAGTATCACGCCGCAGCTATGCGCGGGCGCGGGTAGCTCACCCGGTGAGCGGGGCAGCACTCGTGTCATGTGTGTGTCAGGTGTCCAAGCTGGTTCAAGATGGCGTGCTCCAGGTGGGTGGCGAGCCGCTCGGCGCGCGCCGACGCTCGCCCGCCAATCACTCGGCGCGAATTGCGGCCCGCCATTTGGCGAGTTCCACCAGCCCATCGGTGAGCAATCCGAGCGTGCGCAGATAGGCCGCGGCATCGCGCGCGGACCTGACCCGCGCCGCACGCGACTGCGCCTCGGCATGCGCCCGCGCAATCGCCTCATCCGAAAGCTTGCCGGCATGCACGCAAGCCGCGGCCGCCTGCGCCGCACCGTCAGGATCGAGCGCCTTGAGCCCGCGCGGATGCGGCTTGCCTTCTTCCTCGCGGCGGATGAAGCGGCCGGCCACGCCGCGCGCGACCAGCCCGGCGGCGGTACCGTCGCGCGAGAGCCGCGTCACTCGCGGCGTCCAACGCTCCTTGCGCGCATACTTATAGAGCGTGCGCTCGGTGACGCCGGCGAGCCGCGCAATCTCGCGCACCGGCACCACCGACTCTTCATAGAGCGCACGCACCCGCTCCGTGAGCGACGGCGCGGTCCCATCATAGGAGCCCATCGGGCTAGCTACTTGCTCCTTGTATTCCCCTGCACCGCTCTCTCCGATCCCCTCCCCCGCTTGCGGGGGAGGGTCAGGGAGGGGGCTGCTAACGCATTCGGACGATGCCGCCGGATCGCCGTGCGCAGCCGCCTCTCGATAATGCACGCGCGCCTGTGCGCACAGCGACGGTTCGCGGCGGGACGTGGTCATGGCCCAATTAGATGCAATTATGGGAGGGTGCTGGAAACGTAGCCAGGGAGCCGCACGCTGTCAAGGATTTAATTCCTTCAAGCCTCAAGCCTCCTTCCGCAGCATGATCGTCAACTTGACGGCCAGCGCGGACATCTGCTCCGCAAGCTCGGCCGAACCCCATTCCGTGATGAAGTGTCCCTGGATCTGCCGGAAGAGCAGCGGCGGCTCGACACGATCGATAAAGACCGGAACCAGCACGCCGCGCTCCAGTGCGACGCCCGCCTCCGCCCTGACCCAATGTATGGTCCGGCCGTGCGTAGCAAGAAGATTTCGACGAGCTGGTGGTTGGCGGTCTTGCATCAATGTATCCGGCCTTAGATTGGAGCGCAGTGCTCCGGGCCACCATGGATATCAGCGCGCGTGCGATCTCATTATGCGACAGGCCTCGACCGGCCAGTTGGGTCACCAGTGTTCGCAGGCGCCGGGAAGACCGAACCTCCATTTCGTCTCGTCCTCTCGCAGACCTCGGCAGGCAAGATGTCTGGATCTGACTACGTCATCGTGGGCTCCTCATTTTGTGCGATCCCTGTGGCTATCGACGTAGAGTAGAGATCAGGCAGATTGGTTCGCTGCCTCATCGATCTTCCTCACCTCGAAGGCTCGGCCACGAGCCAGAACGCTCCAGGCAATGCGGGCGAGCTTGTTGGCGAGCGCGATCGCCAGAACGTTGTGGTGCAGCCGCTTCTTGGCTGCGTCGATCCAGGGCTTGAGCCCGTGGCGCTCCCAGATCGTCGGTTTGATCAACACAACCCATGCTGCTTGGACGAACAGGACGCGCAGGTAGCGGTTACCGCGCTTGGATATTTTGCCCAGGATGGTGCGGTCCCCGGTCGACATTTGCCTCGGGACGAGCCCCAGCCAGGCGGCGAAGTCGCGACCTTTGGAGAAGGCGTCTCCAGTGCCGATCGCGGCGACCATCGCGCTGGAGATGATCGGCCCGATTCCGGGCACGCTCATCAGCCGCTCGCAGCCAGCGTCCTCGCGCGCGATGGTTCCGATCTCGCCTGACAGGCCCTCGATCCGCTCGTCGAGCCGGTGCCAGTCGCCAGCCAGGTTCTCAATCACCCGCACCATGCGAGGCGACAGGACTTCGGGTGGCGTAGCCAGGATGCGCGGCAACTCGGCGCGCAAAAAGCGTTGTCCTTGCCGCACCGCGACGCCACGTTCCAGCAGGAAGGCACGGATCTGATTGATGATGCCGGTGCGTTGGCTGACTAACCGCTCGCGCACACGGTGCAGCGCCTGCAGGTCGAGCTGATCGGCGGTCTTCGTCACTACGAACTTCATCGTCGGCCGCTGCACCGCCTCGGCGATCGCCTCCGCGTCCCGGAAGTCGTTCTTCTGCCCCTTGGAATAGGGCCGCACGTACTTCGCCGGCATCAGCCGAGCGTCGTGGCCGAGTTCCTTCAGTTTACGGCTGAGATGATGCGCGCCAACGCAAGCCTCCATGCCGACAAGGCACGGCGGCATGTTGGCAAATCGCGCCTCTACCTGGCCGCGCGACCACTTCTGACGCAGCACAATGGCGCCACGCTCATCGTGGCCAACAACGTGGAACGAGTTCTTGCCGATATCGATGCCAATCACGGCGATTGCAGCGTTGAGTGTCTGGGACATGGCGTGCTCCTTGGCTTGGGCGCCCCCTCCCAGCATTTATCGCTGGCGGGGAGGCAGGAGCACGGCCGGACCATTCCATTATGCGACTTCACCGAATCATTGGACCACAGCACGATGACGAAACGGGCATGCTTGATCTGCTCTTCCAACTGCTCATCAAATGGCCGCGCGATCTGCAGATGATCGTCCCACCAGACGCGGAAACCGCGATCGGACAGGAAGGTTGCGATGGCGTGCGAGCGGTCGCGATCCTCGCGGCTGTAGCTGATGAAAATCTCCGAGTGAATTCCGGCCTGCGCCAACAGATCGCCAATCGTGGTCTCGAAGCCGCCGATGGAGACTCGATCACCCAGCCCGACTTTTTCGCGCTGGATTCGAACCGGTTCGCCGTTTCGGATGACGAACGTACCGTTCGCACTTGAGACGTCCACCAGATCGAAGTGAACGTCATCCTCCGTGATCAGGAAACTATGCCGTTTCGACGCCGTCGGATGCTCGATGACGATCTCGCATTCGGGATGCGTCCCGATCAGATATTTTTTGGCGGCCATGCAGCGTTGCGGGGCTCTGCGAACAACAACAGCAGCCAGGCATTCCTCTCTTTTGATAATTTCGAAATGTGCAGGGTGGGCTCACGACGCCGCCGCGTCGATCGGCTCGATCTTCTTGATCGCGTCCGCCAGTTCGTCTTGCGCGACTTCTAGATCGTATCGCGTCTGCATGTTCATCCAAAACGCCGGCGTGGTGTTGAGCGCTTTGGCAAGGCGCAATGCCGTGTCCGCCGTCACCGGGGTTTCCTCCCGGACCAGCCGCTCAATGCGGGTACGCGGCACGCCGCACGCCCTGGCAATCGCATAAGCCGAAAGCTTCATTGGCGCCAGGAACTCCTCGCGGAGCACTTCGCCAGGATGAATAGGGGGAAGTTTCTTTGCCATTGATCGCACCCTCCTTGGTGCCGCTAATGGTAATCGCAAATTTCAACCTCTTCCTGGCCGTCCCTTGTCCACCTGAATACGACACGCCATTGATCGTTGATGCGTATCGAATGTTTACCGGCGAGATCGCCCTTCAAAGCTTCGAGGCGATTGCCCGGCGGTGACGCGAGGTCGCGCAGCTCGGCGGCGTCAGCGATTTGAATCAACTTGCGGCGCGCCACCTTGGCGATTGTGTGCGGCAATCCCTTGGGGGTCCTGCGGCCCTCCAGGATCAGCTTCGCCCATGCGCCGCGATAGCTCTTGATCACCGACTTATTGTATCATCTCATGATACAATGTCCAGGAGCAGGTATCACATCATGATACGCTGCCCGACCTCCCCGCATTCGCATCGACGTACGGATCGCCACGCCGTCCCATTCGGCATTCGCCTTACGGCTTCCGCCTTGCGCCTTTGGGCCAGCGCACCGGCCAGCTCACGATTCGGTCCTCGAGTTCGTCGTCCGGCACGTCGTCCTCGCTGGCCCCCACCCGACCGCGCACCGAAATGCCCGCCTGATGCACGGTCTCGGGGTCGCCGGAGACGAGCGGATGCCACCAGTAGAGGTCATGCCCATCGGCCAGCAACCGGTACGCGCAGGATGGCGGCAGCCAGACGATTCGGTTGATATTCCGGGGCGTTAGCCGGACGCAATCGGACACCTGGGCGGTCCGGTTGGGGTAGTCCTTGCAGCGGCAGGTGGCGCCGTCGAGCAATTTACACCCAACGTCGGTG
This sequence comes from uncultured Alphaproteobacteria bacterium, assembly GCA_963756715.1. Taxonomy (GTDB): domain Bacteria; phylum Pseudomonadota; class Alphaproteobacteria; order Rhizobiales; family Xanthobacteraceae; genus VAZQ01. Next base: position 78,494 of record CAVWOV010000008.1, on the reverse strand, counting down.
AAAAAGGTGTGCGACGAGTCGTCGGCGTCCTCGAGCTTGACGAGGCAGCATTTCCCGCAGCCGTCGCAGAGGCTCTCCCACTCCGAATCGGTCATTTCCTTCAATGACTTGCGCTGCCAGAACGGGACTTCCGCGGCGGCCGCGTCCGCCGCCTTCAGGGCCGCGCCGTCGCCGTTCCGGTCATCCTCCGGAGCGCGCAAGCTGTTCACTTTACCCTGCTTTGCGGCGGTCATGTTGTCATTGCGCCATAGTTTGTCCGTGTTGGATCGGCTAATAGATCGATAACGGCTGGGCGACCTCGTCCCGCCGATCTTTTCGTTACGCCCGAGGCCGAGCGTGCGCGACTTCTTTCATGACGACCAAAAGCACTGGCGTACGCGGTTGCGCCATTTCTTCCTCGACCTCGACTCGCGCATCGACTTTGGGCTTTACCAGACCAAGACCTGGGGACGCGAGCTTTACGAGCGGTTTACCGTCTTCATGGACCGCTTCCACGTCTCCGGCTGGCGGCGCTGGTATTTCGTCGAGCCGGTGTCGGAAGGCCTCACGCTCGGCACCGTCGGCCTGATCGCAGCACTGGCGCTGGCGATCCCGGCGTTCCGCGAAACCTCCGACGACGACTGGGTCAAGAAGTCCGAGCTCGCCATCACCTTCCTCGACCGCTACGGCAACGAGGTGGGTTCACGGGGGATCAAGCATAACGACGCGCTCAAGCTCGAAGACTTCCCCGATCACCTGATCAAGGCGACGCTCGCGACCGAGGACCGCCGCTTCTACGACCACTTCGGCATCGACATCCCGGGCCTGTTCCGCGCCATGCTGACCAATGCGCGGGCCGGCGGCGTGGTGCAAGGCGGCTCGTCGATCAGCCAGCAATTGGCCAAGAACCTCTTTCTCACCAACGAGCGCACCATCGAGCGCAAGGTGAAGGAGGCGTTCCTCGCCATGTGGCTGGAGGTTCGGCTGCCGAAGAACGAGATCCTCAAGCTTTATCTCGACCGCGCCTATATGGGCGGCGGCACCTTCGGCGTCGACGCCGCGGCGCAGTACTATTTCAACAAGTCGGCCCGCGACGTGAACCTCGCCGAGGCCGCGATGCTGGCCGGGCTGTTCAAGGCGCCGTCGAAGTTTGCCCCGCACATCAACCTGCCGGCGGCCCGCGCGCGCGCCAACGTGGTGCTGGATAACCTGGTCGAAGCAGGCTTCATGACCGAGGGCCAGGTGTTCGGTGCCCGGCGCAATCCCGCGATGGCCGTCGACCGCCGCGATGAACGCTCGCCGAATTATTATCTCGACTGGGCGTTCGACGAGATGAAGAAGCTGACCGCGACGCTGCCGAAGTCGGTGCATGAGCGCGTGTTCACTGTGCGGCTCGCACTCGATGTCGGCTTGCAGAACCATGCCGACAAGACTGTCGAAAGCCTGCTGCGGCAGTACGGCCGCGAGTATCGGGTCAAGCAGGGCGCCGCCGTCCTGATGGACACCGACGGTGCGGTGCGCGCGATGGTTGGAGGCCGCGATTATAGCGAAAGCCAGTTCAACCGCGCGACCGACGCCACCCGCCAGCCCGGTTCCTCGTTCAAGCCTTACGTCTACGCGACGGCGCTGATGAACGGCTACAAGCCGAGTTCGATCGTGGTGGATTCGCCGGTCTGTATTGGCAACTGGTGTCCGAAGAACTATTCCGGCGGTCATTCCGGCGCGATGACGCTGACGCAGGCTATCACCCGGTCGATCAACATCATTCCGGTCAAGCTGTCGATTGCACTCGGCAACGGCAATTCCAAAATCGGACGTGAAAAAATTCGCCAGACCGCGCGCAAGGCAGGCATCCGCACGCCGCTTCCCGATACCCCGTCGATGCCGATCGGCGCCGACGAGGTCACCGTGCTGGATCACACCGGCGGTTACACAATGTTCGTCAATGGTGGCAAGGCACAAACACCGCACGCCGTGCTTGAGGTGCGCAGTGGCGCGGGCGAATTGATCTGGCGCTGGGACCGCGACGGCAAGAAGCCGGTTCAGGTCATCACGCCGCAGGTGGCCGCCGACATGGCCATGATGATGAACAAGGTCGTGGAGGAAGGTACCGCGCGGCGCGCGATCCTCGATGGCATCAAGGCGGGCGGCAAGACCGGTACCACCAACTCGTACCGCGACGCCTGGTTCGTCGGCTACACCGGCAATTTCGTGATGGGCGTGTGGTACGGCAACGACGACTACACATCGATGCACCAGATGACCGGCGGCTCTCTCCCTGCCCAGACCTGGCACGACATCATGGCCTATGCTCACCAAGGCATCGAGCTGAGGCAGGTTCCGGGCTTTGGGCCGAACGGTTCCACGACGGGGCGCCCGGTCGCGGATAGCAAGGACAAGAAGGATGGGGTGCCGGACGCACCGCGCCCGACCGTGCTGACCAAGCGCGGAACCGATGTGCTGGTGCGGGTCGAGCGGATGATGGATGATGCCACGCGCGCGCTTGCCACGCACAGCGAGCCCGGGAAAGCCGCGGACGCTCAAGTCCCGACCGAACCCCCGCACGCCGGCACGCTCGCGGCCACGGATCAGCAATCGGCAAACCAAATTCGCGGAAACTAGCGCCGGGCGGTGATCGCCGCACCGAACGCTTTTGACAGTTACTCATCGGATCAACCGTGCGTCTGCTTTTCGGATCGTTGTTTGCCTTCATCGTTGCCGCGGCGATCGGTCTGGGCCTGACCTGGATGGCGCTGACGGAAGGCACGGCCTATGGCGGCGTCACAATCGGCGCCTGGACGGCATGGCCGAAAAACGGAACGCCTGGAATTGACCCCTACGCGAAAGCGATCGTTGCGCGCACGGGCGAATTACCGGTCGGCTCGGGCGACGGCGTCGCTTTCTACGCCCGTGCCGACGACAACGGCGTGATCCTCGACGGACGGTGCGACGTTCTGCTGGCCGGCACCACGCCGCAGGCCCGGTTCTGGACCCTGACGCTGTACGACCCTGAAGGCCGGCTGGTCGCCAACTCGGTGCAGCGGCAGGGGTTCACCAGCCAGGAGATCATCCGCCGGGCCGATGGCAGCTTCGAGGTCACGCTCAGTCCGCGCGCGCGGCCGGGCAACTGGCTGCCCACCGGCGGCGTGGAACGGTACGTCCTGGTGTTGCGCCTCTACGACACACCGATCGGCGCTGCCACCCGCACGGGTCGCGATGCGCCGATGCCCTTCATCGCGCGGAAGGCTTGCCCATGATCCGCTTGATGCTCTGGCTGTTGGGAGGGCTGCTGCTGGGAGGCATCGTCCACCTCGCGACTGTGCTGATCTTGCCGAAATTGGCGACACAGGACGCTTACGCGCGGGTGTCCCAGATCGCGCCGGTGAATACGGTGACATCACTGCCTCAACCGTCGCCGCAGAACGCGATTCTGCCGTTCATGGATCCGGCCTTCGCGGTTTCGGTCTGTCCGTTCGACCTCTCGCGCGGCCCGATGAAGTTTTCCGTTCCGATCAGTCCGGCCTATACTTCGGTCTCGTTTTATACTCGCTCGGATGTGGCGTTCTACGCCATCAACGATCGCGCTGCGGGTCGCCGCGTGATCGAGCTTGACCTGATGACGACGGCGCAACGCGAGGAACTGCCGACGAACGAGGAAATCACCGCGGCGGACCGTCTGATCGTGGCCTCGCCCACGACGACGGGCCTGATCGTCATCAGGGCCTTCGCCCCGGAACCAAGTCTGATGTCCGCGGCTCGCGCGGCCCTCACGGCCACGCAATGCCAGCCGCAATAATGTTCTGTTATTCCGCTGCGACCGTCGACTGACGCAGTCCGCGCAGCGATTTATTCATCGTTCAGCGGGACAGCGGGACGAGAGCGCTCTGATCAGGCGCAGCGCCGCATTTGACCCGGACAATGATTTCGCCGGTGGCAAAAACCGTATTCAAGATCGCGAGCTGCGGCGGCGACGGCGACGGCGCTGATTGCCTGTCGCTTCGACCGGCGCGAAGCCACCGGACGGCTCATCGGAATATCGCTCGATGCGGATGACCGGAAGAATGACGACGGTCGCCGACCGCGCTCCGGCCGCGATCGCTTTCGTCGCGCGCGTCGCGCGCCCCACGTCCGGAAAGTTGATGATCAAGCCCATTTCCAATTCCCCCGCACTCACGACCGGACACCCGATCCCATCTCTTTGTCCGTAGGCCGATTAGCGGGGTGCAAGGTTAACGGTTCAATAACGCGATGCACCTACGGTATTTCAAAATGCACATGTTGCCGCAAAGGCGCAGTCGCCATGATCAAACCACCGCCAGCGTTTGTTCAACTCGAAGGCCTGCTCGACCTCGATCCTCGAGGCGGCGTCGACATGCGCCCGACATTGTTGCGGGTGCTGACCGACCTCTATCTGCAGAAGCCCACGCACAGCGCCGATGACGAGCGCTATTTCACCGAGCTGGTGCTGCGGCTGATCGACGCCACCGACACCAGCGCCCGCTCGGCGCTCGCGGCCCGGCTCGCGTCCTACGCCTCCGCCCCGCACGACGTCATCGAGCGGCTGGCACGCGACGCGATCGAAGTTGCGGAACCTATCCTGCGATGCTCGCCATGTCTCACCGCGGCAGACCTCGCGGCGATTGCAAAAGATTGCGGGTCTGCACATGCCGCAATCATTGCCGGCCGCAATGTGCCGGCCGCTCCCGAACAGCCTGCGACCGCTACCAGTGCTCTTGAGAACAGCAACGACGCGTCCGAGCTGGCGGAACTGTTCTACACCGCCGGTGTGGTGGAGCGGCGGCTGATCCTGATCAACCTCGAATATGCCGCCTTCAGCGCGCCGCCGCCGGCGGTCACACTGGAGCGCAAGGATGTCTGGCGGCTGGAATCGGCCGCACTCCAGCACAATCTGGAGGCGGTCATGCGCGAATTCGAGCGCGCGCTCGGCATCTCTCATCAGCAAGCCCGCCGGGTGATCCAGGACGAGTCGGGTGAGCCGGTTGTGGTCGCCGCCAAGGCGATGGAATTGCCGAGCGATGTCCTACAGAGAATGCTGCTGTTCGTGAACCCGCACATCGGCGAGTCGATCAACCGCGTTTACGAGCTGGCCGAGCTGTACGGCGAAATCACCGTTGACGCGGCGCGCCGGATGGTCGCGATCCTGCGGGATGCCAACGCGGATTCCGCCGAGCATCGGCCCGCCCGGCACGAACCGTTGGCTTGGCGCAATGCGGCGGAAAACGCCCGCCGCGCACTCTCGGAGATCGTGCACCGGCCGGCGGGATTGCCGGCAGCCATTACGCGCAGTGGCACCGGCCAGCGGTAGCTCGTCATCAACCGGCAGGCTGATCGAGGAAGTGCCGGCCAGCCCGATCCTCGACCTCGACGATCCAAGCGTCGGGATCAAAGCGCAGCTCCCGCACCAGACGCTCCTCGATCTTGTCCTCCGGCACCGGCTGCCCCGCCACACACGGGCTGAACAATCGATCGGCCGGCCGCGCCTCGTCAAAGGCGCTTTGCGGCGCCGGACCATAAAGCTCCGCCGTCCCATCCAGCCGATTCAATTTGATGAAGATCGCGCCGGCCTCTTCGGCGCCCCGCCGCCGTACCGCCGCGAACGCCCCTTCAGCGTAACAGCGGCGGACATAGGCCGCGACCCAGATCGCAGATTTCAAGCGCATGGCGATGGTCGCAAATCTTGCGTCATTCGGGCACCGTGGATGGCGTCGGCCCCGAGTCCTTAGCCGCAAACCGCGACCATGCAAACGCCGGCTTCGGGCCGGCCGCGCGCCTAATCCAAATGGCGGCCAGTGAGCGCCGCGAGTTCGCGCGCGACCCGATCGGACGCCTGGCCGGTCACCGGCAACTGCCGCTCGCGTTCGAATTTTTCGATCGCCGCCTGGGTTTCGGAATCAATGAGCCCGGTGGGCTTGATTTGCCCGTAGCCGAACTCTGCAAGCACTCGTTGCATGGCGATCACGCGCCTTGTGGGCGCGGGACGGCCTGCCGCCACCTCATTGCGAACCGGTGCCAAACGGTGGGCCGGCGTCGCGGCAACCGCCGTCTTCGCGGCCTTGCCGGGCGAGCGCTGGATCGCCTGAAGCAGCGCCTCACTGGGCTCGCGGCTCGGCCTTAGCTTAGCGGATCGTTCGAATGCGCGGATCGCGCGATCCGTCTTCGGGCCGTACAAGCCGTCGACCGTCCCGTCGAAGAAGCCGCGGCGCACAAGTTCCTGTTGAATGTCGGTGATGATCGCGCCCGGCGTCCGCTTCGTGCTGGCGGCCGTAACGACGGGCACAGGTGCAGGCACAACCGGTGCCGCCGGAGCGGCCTGGACGGGCGCCAGCGGCGTGGCGGTCACGGGCGTGACGGGCGCCGCATGTGGCGGCTCAACGGGTCGCGGCCGCGGGACGGTTGCGGTCGTCGGCGGCAATGCGCTTTCCCTCACGGCAACCGGCTTGGCATGGGCCGGCTTGCCTTTGAACATGGGCGCCGGATGCGGACCCGCCTGCAGAAGCAACACATTCACCAGGATCGCGATCGTCGCCAGCGCGCCGATTGCGACGGCCACGGCATCGCGCTTGTTCCATCCCAGCGTCGTCAGCAAGGAGACTCCCCCTGCCCGCGCGGTGCGTTTGGCACGGCTACGCACTTTTCTTCACCAGATGTTCGGGGCGACCTTCGGTCGCGCGCTGCGCCGGAAGCTCAATGATGGTTTTGTCGGCAGCCGGGAGAGGATTCCGGCAATCGATCGGCAGGCGGACCGTCACCCGCGTCCCCTCACCCAGCCGGCTGTCGATGTCGACACCGCCGCCATGCAGCGCCACCAGCCCCTTGACGATCGAGAGGCCGAGACCCGTGCCATCGTGGCGGCGATTGTAGCTTGAGCGCGCCTGGAAGAACGGATCGCCGATGCGCGGGAGATCGTCGTCGCCAATGCCGACGCCGGTATCCTCGACGGAGACGGCGATCGAGCTTCCGGCCTCCTTCGCGCTGACAGTAACCTTGCCGCCACGATTGCTGAACTTGACTGCATTCGACAAGAGGTTGAGCATGATCTGGTTGAGCGCGCGTTTATCCGCGACGACGTCCGGCAGTTTTTTTCCCAGTTGAACAACGAACTGAATGCCGGCCTCGCGGGCCCTGAGCGCCAGAATGTCGCAACAGTCCGCGATCACATGCTCGGGCGCGAACCGCTCCGGCCAGATCTCGAAGTTTCCGGTCTCGATCTTCGACATATCGAGAATGCCATTCACGACCGACAGCAGATGATGCCCCGATCCATTGATCAGATGTGCGTATTCGTACCGCCGCTCCGGGCCGATCAGCAGCGACTTCTCCTTCGTCAGCATTTCGGAGAACCCGATGATGGCATTGAGCGGAGTGCGCAGTTCGTGGCTCATGGTCGCGAGGAAGCGGCTCTTTTCGGCGTTCGCGCGCTCCGCTTCGGTGCGCGCCTCTTCAAGCACCTGCTCCTGCATTTTGCGCTCGGTGGTGTCGCGCATGACGGCGACGACCTCGCGATTCTGCTCTCCGCTGCTCTCGCCGAGGGCAGACGCGAGCGGCCGGCAGCGCATTTCGATCCAGATGAACTGCCCGGCGGGATGAGTGACCGGCTCCGCTGCGTCGCGCCGCGCCCGGAATTCCACCGAACGTGCTTCACCCAGCGACGCGGCGTCGGCAAGCGCGGTGCGGTAGGCCGGGCGGTCGGCAACGTGCACGCGGTCGAACAGACCTTGCCCAAGCAGATCCTGCACCCTCGCACCAAACAGCGGCTCTGCGGCCGGAGATACGAACAGCACTTCGCCGTTGCGGCCATGGCGGGTGATAGCGTCCGTCATATTGCGGGCGAGTAGCCGGTAGCGATCCTCCTCCGCAAAGAGCAGCCAAAAACTCGTACGCGCCAGCGACTCGGCGCCGAGTGCCAAGCCAGTGGCATAGAGCGCGGCGGAGACGATGCCGAGCGCGGCAAGCGCCGCCTGCTCGTGCGCCGGCTCCCGCGCGGGCGGCAGCAAATCCAACGCACCCATGAGCAAGAGGAAGCCCGCCGCGCCGAGCGCAAGGGTCGACGCCAAGGCGACGACCCGGCGCGACGCCGACAGCGCCGCCTCGAGCGGCACCACCACCAGCCAGATCGCCGCGAATGACCCAATACCGCCGGTCTCGACCGCGACGGCGGTCACGAGACCCGTGAGTGCCAGCGACGAGAGCACATGCGCGCTTTCGTATTGGCCGGTGCGCGACAGGTAATAGGCGATCAGGATGGGGGCGACCAGCCAGGCGAAAACGATCACCTCGAGCGCGCTCGGCACGCCGCGCAATGTGAAATAGACCGGAAGCGCAGCGAGCGCGACCAGGCTGCCAATCAGCCGCGGCGCGATGAAGGCGCGATGCCGCGAGCTACTCAGCGCATCCTGCCGGGCCGACGGGTGAACCAGACCGTCGGCGTAGCTGCGGATCGTTGCGAACAGGCTCACGTCCCTGTACACGCCCGTTGATTGGGACGCGCCCCCTTATTTGCTTGCCGCGATCGTGTCAGAGGCCACTTAAGCGAACGCTAAAGGGCGTGGCCGATGTGCCACACGCCCCCCGGTTTCACTGGGATTCGCCCGTAGGATCAGCCCGCATTTGCCCGAAATGGTGAACGGGCGGTTGCCGGCACGCACTCGCTTAGGACATTGTGCGTGGCCGGCGACGGTGGCCCGCGCGTGCGATCACCCTACTCCTGAGCGGCTGCGGAGAGCATGACTCAAGTTTTAGTCAAATCCCGGTTATTCGAATTTTCTGAAAATTCGCGATCAATTCGCGTCGAAACTGGACAAAAACCAATGGTCTGGGCGAACCGCCGTTTCAAGCCTTGCTGCTACGTTGCAAGCCAATGCGGCAAACAAGGCCGCGGGGAAAACGGGGCAGGCTCATGCGATTTCTCCTACGAATGGGATTCTGGCTGACGGTGATTCTGGTATGCCTGCCGAGTGGCGGGTCGCAGTCATCGTCGAAGATCAACATCGGCCCAGGCGAGGCGATCCTGGCGGCAAGCGCCGCGGTGTCCGATATGAAGCAGTTCTGCGGCCGGCAGTCTGATGCCTGCGCGGTAGGATCGCAGGTGGCGGCGGCACTGGGGCAGCGAGCCCAAGCCGGCGCCAAGATGCTGTACGAATTCCTCAACGACCACGTCGGGCCGAGTGACACCGGAACGGTCAACGCAACCGCGGCCGGCAAGGCGATCCCGATTCCGCCGGCGAAGCCGTCGCAGCACACACTCACGTCAGGCGATCTCGCCCCCACGTGGCGCGGTCCGCAACCTCACCGGGAAGCGCGCCGCGGCGGCCCGGCATAGCCGGCGCCAATCCGCGCGCCGGCTTTGCCAGCCAAGGCCCTACCGTCTCTCATTGCGGCCGCGTCAGTACCGGCAGACGAACCTGGTACGGCGCGGTTTGTGATGTTCCAATTGATGCGGTCGAGGCCGCGAGCCATGGCGGTCCTTTGACCGCAATTGCTGCGTGATCCGGGCTCGCGCGTACGGTAACCTGCATTATATATGCAGGTATGCCCGAGATCATGACCACAGTCGCGCCCGCCAGCACGCCAATCGACGAGATTGTCGAGAACTTCTCCCTGCTCGATGATTGGGACGACCGCTATCGCTATGTCATCGAGCTTGGCCGCGGCCTCGCTCCCGCTTGACGAACGCGATCGTAGCGATACGAACAAGGTGCAGGGTTGCGCCAGCCAGGTCTGGCTCGCGACCACGTCACGGCCCAACGGGTCAGCCGGGCCGGAATTGAGCTTCACCGGCGACAGCGACGCCCACATCGTCCGTGGCCTCATCGCGATCCTGTTTGCGCTGTATTCCGGCAAGAGCGCGGCTGACATTCTCGCGGCCGACGCCGTCGTGCTGTTCGAGCAACTGGGTCTGCGCGAGCATCTGACCCCGCAGCGATCGAACGGCTTTCGCTCCATGGTCGAGCGCATCAAGAGGGACGCCCGCGCCGCCCTGGCGGCGTAGCGCGGCTGGCGCGCCCGGGCACAATCACGGTGCCGGCGACAGCAGCCGCTATCGCTTTTGCATGAAGTGCGTCGCCTTGATCACCGGCACCAGCCGGGTGATTTCATCGGAAACGTAGCGCTGCGCCGCCTCGCCTCCGACGCCGGACACCGGGTCGAAGCCTGCTTTGATCAGCGTATCGCGGAACTTGTCGTCCTTCATCGCCACCTGGGTTGCGGCATCGATGCGCGCAACGATGTCGGATGGCGTGCCCCCCGGGGCGAAGATTCCATTGAAGGTCGTGGCAACAAGACCCGGCATCCCGGCTTCCGCGCCCGTCGGCAGCTCCGGCGCTCCCTGCAAGCGTTTCACCGAGGCGACCGCCAGCACGCGGATCTTGCCGCTGTTGTGCAGGTCGAGCACCTGCGCCGTCATATGCGGACTTGCCACGCCAATATGGCCGGCGAGGAGATCGGCCACCGCGGCGCCGCCTCCCTTATAGGGAACATGAACGATGTCGAGGCCGCCGGCGAGATGCTTGAACATCTCCCCGGCCATATGCGAGTTGCTGCCGGTGCCCGCTGATCCGTAGGAGAGCTTGCCGGGGTTGGCCTTGATGTAGGCGACGAGCTCGTTGAGGTCTTTTGCCGGAATTGAAGGATGCACGGCGATGACCGCGGTCGCGACGGCGAAGATGGAGACGGCCGTGAAGTCCTTCAGCGGGTCGTAAGGCACCTTCGCCATCACCGCCGGGTTGACGACCTGAGTGGTCGAGCTGCCGAGCAGGAGCGTGTAGCCGTCGGGCTTCGCACGCGCCACCTCGGCTGCGCCGATCGTGCCGCCGGCGCCGCCGCGATTGTCCACGACCAGCGTGCCACCGAGCGGCCCCTTCACGTTCTCGACCCACAATCGCGCCGTAGCGTCGTTCAGCCCGCCTGGTGCGAACGGCACGATCAGGGTTATGGGCCGGCTCGGAAAACGCTCCTGAGCCGCCGCGAACGGCATGGCAGCGCCCATGATCGTGGTCTTGGCGGCGCAGGCCGTTCCAAGGATCATCTTCAGAGCGTCGCGGCGTCGCATGCTGTTTCCTCCCGGGCAATCCGGTGTTCTGTTTGGTTATGTCGGTCAGGCGAAGAACCGGCGCGAGTACGCCGGCCCCTCAATTCCCGCTTCCAGGACGTGTTGGGCGATCTCGCGATGGCTTGCGAACCAGACGTCCGGGAAGCTTGCGAAATAGTCGAGAAGCTCGTTGAACACCGCGATCATCAGCGGCCGGCCGCCGAACTGGGAATGGATTGAGAGGCCGATGTAGGAGCGCGGTTCGAACGCGTAGAGGTAGTTGAACGTGCGCTTGTAGCAATCGAGCAGAAGTTGCGGCGCGGTTCGCAACACGCGATTGTCGGTAAAGTCGGAGCCGGGAATCGCGACCATAGACCGGCCGTTGACATTTATGCGTTGCGGTTGATCGGAATCGGCGGCTTCGTTGTGCCAGAGCACGCCTTCCTCGGCGAGGAACTCGACCGTGTGTTCGGTGTGGGCATGCACCGGCGTGACCCAGCCCAGGGGACGCTTGCCGGACGCCTTCTCCAGCATGTCGAGGCACGTCTTGATGGTGCGACGCTCCTCCTCCGGTGTCATGTAGGCGAGGAGTTGGTCCTGGGTATAGCCGTGGCCGGCGATGTCGAAGCCCGACTTGACGATCTGGGTGATGGCGTCCGGATAGGCTTCAGCGCATTTCGCATTGACCGAGAACGTCGCCGGCACACGGTGGCGCTCCAGCATTCGCAGCACGCGCCAGACACCGGTCTTGCCGCCGTACTGCGACCAGGCGATGCCACCATGGCTGATGGTGCCGGGCTTGAGCGACGAGGATTGGACCGAGTAATCAGGCGCACGGCCCTCCGACCAGATCTCAAGGTCCACGTTGATTGCGATGGCCACGCGCTTGTTGCCGGGCCACAGCGGCGTCTGATCGACCATGAGTTCCCTCCCCTGGCTCGAGAACCGCCGTCTTCAGCGCCGTGCTGTCGGAAACTCGAGTTCGGGCACATTGGTAGGGATGTCCCCGCCGTAAATCAATTCGCGCTTGTTGATGTGCAGGCCGCTGCCGAGAACAAGTCTTGCTCGAATACATCCAACTCACTGAACGGCACGTTGTATCAGTGCGTCTCCGCCACATGCACCATCACTCCCCCACCACAAACCGCGCATCCTCCGCGAGCCAGGTCCGCACCGGCGCGCGCGCAGCGCCGCGCGCCTCGCCCCCGTAGCCGTAATGACGTGCGAGCCGGTCGAGACCGAGCTGCAACACCACCTTGGCGGAGCTGCGCGGCCAACCGCGCTCGCGCTCCACGTCTTCGAGCCCCTTGAGGAAACAGCACACATCGAGGAGAAGCCCGGTGAATTCGGGGCCGGCCTGATCAAGCGCCTGACGCACCTGCTGACGGGCTGCGACCGCAGCTTCGGTGAACGTCGCAATGCGGGCGCCGCGATGGCCATCCTGCGCCACCGCAGACGTCCAGTTGGCGGTGATGCGCGGCATTAACTGCGCCCGCGTGAAATCGGCGCGCAGCCGCTCGCCGGCCTGCAATTGTGCGGGTTCGATCAACGCACGGCCATCGCGTCCTTTGCGCCGCGCCAGCCAGACGAGCGGACTTTCAGCGAGATCGACGGCGACCCGTGTGCGACCGCCAGCGGTTTCGATGTCTTCATGCGCGAGGGAGAGGTGCTGACCGGTAAATGGATCAATCCCGGCATCACCGCACGCCAGGGCCGCTCGCGCCAAGTGCGCACGTCCGGCCGCCGTAATTTCTATTCCGCCATCCGGCAGGCGGAATGCAAGATCGGCAGCAATCAGGGCGGCGGCGTCGGCGACATTCGATCGGCGCGCACTGACTCGCACTGGACCAGGCCGCGCAAGCTCGGCCAGAAGGATCGCCGCCGACCGTCCGATACCGTCGTTTACCCGCCTGCGCATGCCGACCCTCACTGCTATTTTCTAGGCTCAAATTCCTGAAATTCGTTAAGTGAATTCCCAGCAACAGACGCCACTTTCCATCCACCCTCTTCAAATGTCTTGCCTAGTTGGTGTGCGAAATTATTGCCTTCGCCATCCATAAGTCGATAGATCAAGCCGACTGTACCGCTTCGGCCTGATAGGTGAGTCTTAAGGATGGATCGCTGTTCTGGTGATACGGAACGCGGTTTCAGGCTGTTGATTTCTGCGGTTTGCTGCCTTGATGAGATTGTTCTGTAGTGCAGAGCCAGTGCCGTTGAGAGCGCGGCGAGAACCGAGAAGATAATAGCTGTCCACGAGAATATAGCGGACATGACGCCTGCACTCATTTTTGCAATCTCCAGTTTGGTGAAAAGTCCTCATCTTCTAAGTGTCGCTCCAGCGCTTCGCGATGCGAACCGCTTTGCGCTTTGGTTTCTTCGGCTTCTTGGCCTTCTTGCGCCAGCGCATGAAACGCTTCGCAGCGTGGCTGTAATCAGGCTTTGTAAGGCCGTCGATAGGTGAGGCGCTTGCCGACGATGCCGGTTGCCAGCGCTTCGGCGCGCTCCACATCGTTCACGCCAAGCGCAATGCGGTTATTGTAGCGGAAATCGAATTCGGCAAGGTAGCGGTGCAAGTGCTTCTCTGCGCAATGCTGATAGACGCCGCGCATACCGCGCTTGAACACTGAGAAATAGCCTTCAACCGTGTTCGTGGTCACGTCGCCACGGACGTATTCGTTAGCGGTAGTGCTTCCACTGTCTTCGTGGCGGCGAACGCCCATCAGACCCTTGTTGTAGAGTTTGCTTTCGTCGGTGTGAATGTGGCTCTCGCGGGCGACATTCTCGCGGACGATGCTGCAAACCGTGTTCTGATCAGCGACAGCCACATAGAATGAGCGCACCGAGCCGCCGCGCTCCACAAGAGCGAGGATCGGACGGTTGTTGAAAATGCTTACCGCGCTTCGTATACGGACGGCCCTTGCGCTGCGGAGAGACATGCATCTCTTCGGCACGACCGAAATAAGTTTCATCGGCCTCGACAACCTTGCCACGGCCGCCCAAACGGCTCTAACCCGCCAGTGCGCATAGCCTCGCGCAGGCGATGCATCAAAAACCACGTGCTCTTGTAGCTGATGCCCAACATGCGATGGACCTGATGGGCGCTAGACGCCCTTCTTGGAAGCGGTCATCAGGAACAGAGCGGCAAGCCACTTGGTCAGCGGAATCTTGCTGCGCTCGAACACGGTCTTGACGGTCACAGTGAACTGCTCACGGCACTCGTTGCTGCACTGATACACGCCAGCGCGGTGCGCCTTGCCGTCCAAGGCTCGTGATCTTGTCCTGATCCTCATTGCCGCAATGCGGGCAAACCGGGCCTTCCGGCCAAACCCGTGCCTCAAGCCACTCACGAGCCTTGGCTTCGTCGAGGAAGATCGGGTTTTTGAGAAGGTCAGTCATAGCACGGCGCCCCTTTCGTGAGCGCATACTAGCGCTTGAGGATGCTTTGTCAAGGTTATAATCCCCCTCAAATTCCTATAGGAATTATATCCTCGATGTCAAGCGCGCCGTCGGAGCCCGCCCCTTGTAATAGCGAAACCGCTTATCGTCCGGTCGTTCCGAAAGGAATGCTCTGCCGCGGATGACTGTCCGCGGCAGAGCGGCTGGCGATCGGATCGAACCCACCCTGAGCAGTTGTGGCTGCCCCGTAGCGTGATCGTCGTCAGCGCCTTCATCGGACCCGGATGGTTGCCGGAACAACCTGGTTCGCTTCACAAGGCAGGGGTCGACGAAGATGACGGAGATTAGCATGGTGGTGGCCGGTATCGATACGGCCAAGGACAAGCTCGACGTCGCAGTCCATGGTCGGGCCGAAAGCTGGCAGGTGGAGAATACGCTGCGTGGCTGGAGATGTTTGCGTTCGGAACTGACCAAGATCGGCGTGTCGCGGGTCGGAATCGAGGCGAGCGGCGGCTATGAGCGTGGTGTGGTCAAGCACTTGCGAGGCCAAGGCTTCGTCGTCCTGGTGCTGCAGCCGATCCAGGTTCGCGCCTATGCGCGCTTGCACCTGCGCCGTGCCAAGAACGATGCCCTCGATGCAGTTCTCATCGCAGCCTGCGCGGCCGCGATCGAAGCCCCAAGGATCGAGCCGGATGCACGGCTGATCGCGCTTGCCGACCATCTGACCTTTGTGGAGCAGATCGAGGAGGACATCGCGCGTCTCAAGACCCGGCTCGAGCATATCCACGACGTTCGCATCCGGAAGATCGTCATTGCCGATATCGCTCGCCTGAAGGCGCGGCGGATCGCGGAACTGCTCAGGATCGCTGGAAGGCTGCGTAACCATGACGATCTCGCCCAGCGGCTCGATCTCGTACTCAGCGTTCCCGGCATCGGCGAACGGACCGCGCTCGCGCTGGTGATCCGAATGCCCGAGCTCGGCCGCATCAGTCGCGAGCAGGCGGCAGCTCTCGCAGGGCTCGCGCCCTTCGACGACGACAGTGGAAAGCACAAAGGCCAGCGTCATATCGCCGGCGGCCGCGGGCGCCTGCGGCGCTCCCTCTACGCCGCAGCGCTCCCGGCCGCCTTCCGCTGGAACAAGGCTCTGATCGATCTCTATGCCCGGCTCATCGCAAGCGGAAAGGCTCACAACGTGGCTCTCGTCGCCTGCGCCAGGAAGCTTCTGATCTACGCCAACACCGTCGTCGCGCGCGGCACACCATGGGTCAATAAATCCGCCGCGATTTAATGGTTGCTACCCGTAGCTGACGGCGGTCACAGACGAGATGTTGAAATGCAAAGGCCGCGCTGATGGCGCGGCCTTTGATGCGGAAGTCTTGATGCTTGCGACGGCTACTTGCGCCGGCGTCGCTGCTGGCCCAGGCCCATCTGCTTGGCGAGGTGCGAGCGCGCGGCCGCATAATTCGGCGCCACCATCGGATAGTCCGGCGGCAGGGCCCATTTCTCGCGATACTGCTCGGGGGTCATGCTGTATTGCGTGCGCAGGTGACGCTTGAGCGATTTGAACTTCTTGCCATCTTCCAGGCAGACGATGTGATCGGGCGTAATGGACTTTTTAACCGATATCGCCGGCTTTGGCGGCTCGAGCGAATTCTCGACCTGGCCGTTCGACACGCGGCTCAGGGCGGAATGCACTTGGCCGATCAGGGCCGGTAAATCCACCGACGGGACGGAATTGTTGCTGACATAAGCTGAGACGATTTCCGCCGTGAGCTTGATGAACGTTCCGCCTGACGTATGTTCGGTCATGGACTATTCTTCCCGCCACTGATTGAACTGCAAACAACACGCCGGAGGCTAGTGTCCCGATTCCGAAGTTCGCATCATTCCGCGGCACTGTCGTTTGCGAACTTCGGAATCGAAGGACACTAGCAACCTATTGATCTAGTGTGGCTTTGGTTCAGAAGTCCGCATTCGGACTTGCGGCAACAATGATGCGGACTTCTGCACCGCCACACTAGGTTTCCTGCGTATTCAGCCGGTCTGTCTACAAAACAGACGATATGAACCGTTCAATTGGTTTCGCCAAAACCTCATTATCTGTATTCCTAATCGTATTCATTGCACATGGCAAGATAAAGTTTGTTTATTAAGTAAGTAGTCATTGGCAATTGCTGACCTGTTCTGAAGTCTACAAGTCAAACCCAGAAATGGAGTCATCCGCTTGTCGCGCCCGCACGACGGCGCGCTACGTTGCGCCAGCAAGGGGGTCGCGGCGACGCGGGGTCACGCGCGGGTGATCAGATGTGAGTTGTGGAAAGCCGGTGTGCGCCGCAATGTCTTGTGCTGAGATGCGCCGTTACGGAGGTTCAGTATGGATGCCGATACCCGCCCCAAAGTCGTCAAGACCGACGACGAGTGGAAAAAGCAACTCACTCCCGAGCAGTACCAGGTCACCCGGAAGCATGGCACCGAACGTGCCTTTTCAAACCCGCTGAACAGCGAAAAGCGTGCCGGCGTGTTCGACTGCGTCTGCTGCGGCGCGCCACTGTTCTCGTCCGAAGCGAAGTTTGAATCCGGGACCGGCTGGCCGAGCTTTTTCGCGCCGCTCGCCAAGGAGGCCGTGAGCGAACACTCCGACCGCTCGTTCTTCATGCGCCGCACCGAGGTGCGCTGCGCGTCATGCGACGCCCATCTCGGTCATGTCTTTCCGGATGGGCCAAAGCCGACCGGCGCGCGCTACTGCATGAACGGCTCCGCGCTCAAATTCGAGCCCGGCAAGACCGGATCGTAACCAAGACCGGATCGTAACGCTGCGAAGAAGGGTGGTCGATGCGCAAACGAGGCGGGTCCGGGCCTGCGCCCTAAGGGTTTCTCTCGATATGCGCACGCAATTCGCCGATTGACCCGAACTTCACGGTGCCGTCAGGCAGCTTGGCCTCGATCGAACCGTCGGTGTAGAGCGTATACGCCATGCCATCGACCACGCCTGATTTGAGGACCGCGCTGGGCGGTCCCATTGCGGTCGGGGCAGCAGGCTCCTGCAGCGATTCGACCGGCGTGCTCACAGGTGCCGAGGGCACCGGTGCCGGCGCTGGCGAGGATGGCACTGCCGGAGCGCCAGATCTTATCGGGTCAGAGTATCTCGGCTGAGCCTCCACGTCCGGTGGAGCGCCCCGGGCGGGACGGGCTTCGGCTGGCCAATTTGGATCGGGACTGTCGGCCCGCGGCGCAGCCTGCTGGCGTGACCTGAACAGAAAATCGAGGCGCGAGGCCTTTGCGGTATCGGCAGTTCCGCTCATCCGGTCTTCCGGAGTCAGCCTAGGC
Source organism: uncultured Alphaproteobacteria bacterium (assembly GCA_963756715.1). Lineage (GTDB taxonomy): Bacteria > Pseudomonadota > Alphaproteobacteria > Rhizobiales > Xanthobacteraceae > VAZQ01. Next base: position 60,745 of record CAVWOV010000008.1, on the reverse strand, counting down.
TCCAGCGCGGGCTCGGCACTCACGCGACGCGCGTGCCCCGGCTGATTGTTCCCGTTGGGCGACAACGGGAATTCTTCACCCTCGGGCATACCGGCAGACCGCTCGGGCCGAATGCTTGATCGCAGCCGCTCGATCGCAGCGGCCGAAACATCCATCGCGCCGGGCGACTCCTGCGGCTCCGCGTGGCGCACGTCGCGACTCGGCGATACGGGTCTGGCCCTTGCGGGCGGAGGCGGCGGCGGGCGAACGCTCGCGGGCGCGGGAGGCGGAATCGCCGGTCCAAGTGTCGCCGGTCCAAGTGTCGGGCCGAGTGTCGCCGGGCCAAGCGTGACAGGCGCCGGCGGCGGCGGACCGGTGTAGGGCGGCGGCTGGACGGGAGGGGCCGGCGGAATCGAGGCCGTGGGCGCTGGCGCCGCCACCGGCGATGGCGCAGCCTCCGCGCGCCGGGCAGGTTGCACAACCGGCCGCACCTTGAGCAGATCGCCGATTCGGCGAAGCTCAGCGACCGCAGCGGAGAGACCGATCAGAATGAGGCCCCCGCACAGTGCTATCGTGCCCGCCAAAATCAGCGAGGTCCCGATACTCAACGCATTGATCGGAATACCGAATCCCAAGGCGGCCAGGCCCACCCCGGTGACCACGATACCCAAGATCAACAAGATTGCAGACATACGCCTGTACCGCCACCCGAACTAGTGCCGCCGATTTGAAGCCTCTACATCGCCTGCAGCAAGCTCTATCAGGAACTTCAAATCGAAAAGCCGCACTAGAATCATAGACTTGCTGGCACCCTCTTGTTCCCGAAGTTCGTGTCAGAGTGTGCGGCGACGCATCACGAACTTGGGAAACCGGGCACCAGCGCCCACGCAACAACCCAGCCGGCTAAGCTGCTACGGTTAACAAAGAATTTTGGCCCGCTTCGGAACCAACCGCAACAACGAATGTGACAGTCATGCGGCTGATACCGATTTTGTTTAATAACTCGCCGCCTTGACCGCCCGAATTTGTGGCCGGTTGTTCACCCTCGCCTGCGCGAGGGGCGATCATGTGCAGGGCCAACGATAACATATACAGCCAGCGCCCCAAAACGTTATGAGATGGCAGCCCATACGCATGAGCAGCCTTGCCGGTATTCGGCGGAACCACTGGACACGTATGGGGGTTTGCAACTATTGGGGCAATGAGGAGGACACACCGATGACGTTCAAGCTACCAGAACTTCCCTATGCCCACGAGGCTCTCGCACCTTACATGTCGCGCGAGACGTTGGAATATCACCACGACAAGCATCACCTTGCCTACGTCAATAACGGCAACAACCTGCTCAAAGGCACTGAGTGGGAAGACAAGTCTCTCGAAGAAATCGTCAAGGGCTCATTCGGCAAGAATGCCGGGCTCTTCAACAATGCCGGTCAACACTACAATCATTTGCACTTCTGGCAGTGGATGAAGCCAAACGGCGGCGGCGATAAGCTTCCGGCGAACCTCGAAAAGAAGATCATCGCCGATCTGGGCTCGGTCGCAAAGATGAAGGAAGACTTCATCCAGGCCGGCGTGACCCAGTTCGGCTCCGGCTGGTGCTGGCTCACGGTGAAAGACGGCAAGATCGTCGTGACCAAGACCGCCAACGGCGAAAATCCGCTGGTACACGGCGGCAAGCCGATCCTCGGTTGCGACGTCTGGGAGCATTCCTATTACATCGATTACCGCAACCGGCGGCCCGACTACATCAAGGCATTCCTCGATCATCTGGTGAATTGGGAATACGTCGCCAAGATGTACGATGCGGCGGTGAAATAGTCCGACTTCATCTGCCGGCGAGACGTTTCAGTAAGCGGGGCATTGTGCCCCGCTTTTTGTTTGGGCCTCGCGCACCGGAAGATTGGCGCGATAATCCGATCATGGCAGCCGAGACCCAGAATGCGGCCCGGACCTGCGACCGGATTGCGGTTGCGGTGCTGGGTGTCGTCACGCTCGTCGCGCTCGCGACGTTTCGCGACTATGGGCTGAGTTGGGACGACTACACGCACTCCGAATATGGCGAACTCCTGCTGGCATTCTACAAGTCCGGCTTCAAGGACCAGCGCGCACTGTCTTTCGTCAATCTCTATCGCTACGGCGGCGGCTTCGATCTCCTCGCCGCGCTGACTGCGAAGGTGTTGCCGTTCAGCGTCTTCGAAACTCGCCGGCTGTTGGGCGCGGCGATCGGCATCCTCGGGCTGTTCGTGACCTGGAGAACGGGGCGGCGCGTCGGCGGACCGCTGACGGGGGTCGTCGCACTCGTGCTGCTCGCCGCCTGTCCGCTGTACTACGGTCACATGTTCATGAACCCGAAGGACGCTCCCTTCGCGGTCGCGATGGTGATTTTGCTCCTCGGCCTGGTGCGCACGTTCGAGCAATATCCGCGTCCCACAATGGCGGCGCGTACGCTCGCTGGGGCAGGCTTCGGCCTGTCGATCGGCTCGCGCGTCATGGGCGCATTCGGGGCCATCAATGCACTGGCGGCGCTGGCGCTGATATTCGCGATCGAGAGCCGCCGCGATGGCGTTCGTCCGGCCGCCGCGCGGCTTGGGTCGTTCGCTCTGTCGCTGCTGCCGGCGGCAGTGCTCGCCTATGCGGTCATGGCGTTGGTGTGGCCGTGGTCGGTGATCGATCCGCTCAATCCTTTCCGTGCAGTCGAATACTTCTCGCACTTCTTCGAGGAGCCCTGGGAGGAGCTGTTCGGCGGCGCTCTGATCCTGGTCCCCGATATGCCACGCAGTTATGTGCCCACGCTGTTCATTCTCAAGCTGCCGGAGATGTTTTCCCTGCTGGGAATAGGCGGTATGGCGGGCGCGCTGATCGCTGCGGCGCGACGCGACGTCACCGTCAACCGCCGCGCAATCTATCTTCTGGTCGCGCTTTCAGCCGCTCTCCCGATCGCGGTCACGGTCGCGCTGCGGCCGGCGATGTACAATGGCATCCGCCACTTCGTTTTCGTCCTGCCGCCGCTCGCCATACTGGGCGCCCTCGCCGCGACCTGGCTGGTCGACGCCGCCGCGCAACGATGGCGGTTCGCGGGAACCTGCGCCGCGGTCATCTTCACGGCTGGGATTGCGTTGCCCGTCGTCGCCATGGCGCGCATTCACCCTTATGAATACAGCCACTACAACTGGCTCGCTGGCGGCGTCGAACAGGCGCAGCATCGCTACATGCTCGATTACTGGGGTCTCGCGTTCAAACAGGCATCGCAGGAACTGCTGGCAAAGCTTGCCGAGCGCGGTGAGAAAAAGCCTGCCGGACGGCGTTGGAAAGTCGCGGTCTGCGGCCCGCATCGCTCGCCGCAGGTCGAGCTCGGCCCCGATTTCGAAACCACCTGGGACCCGCACGGGGCCGACTTCGCGATGATGCTTGGCGTGTTCTACTGTGCGAAGCTTGATGCGCCGGTGCTGGTCGATGTCGAGCGTGCCGGTGTATCCTATGCCCGCGTCTACGATATCCGTGGGCGTTCGATCGACAGCCTGCTGACCCAGCCGGGGCTGAAGCCTCTTTAACGGTGCCTGCGCAAATTTAAGCTGGAGCAAACCGCCATGCCGCACGCCTTCGTGTTCGATGCCTACGGCACGCTGTTCGACGTGCACGCCGCGATCGGCCGCCACCGCGCCGCGGCGGGCGCTGACGCCGATCGGTTCTCCGACACCTGGCGCAGCAAGCAGTTGGAATACACCTGGACGCTGACGCTCACCGGCCGCTATGCCGATTTCTGGACGCTCACGCAGCGCGCACTTGATTACAGTTTCGCCCGCTTTCCGTCGGTCGATCGCGCCCTGCGCCCCGCCCTGCTCGATGCTTACATGACTCTTGACGCATTCCCGGACGCGCGCACCGCATTGCGGAGCTCAAGCGAGCCGGCCACCTGACGGCCATTTTGTCAAACGGATCCCCGACCATGCTCGCCGCGGCAGTCGATGCCGCGCAAATCGGTGGAGACCTCGATGCGGTGCTGTCGGTGGACACCATCCGTATCTACAAGCCGCGGCCGGAGGTCTACGGACTGGTCACCGGGCATTTCAAGCTGTCGCCGCGCGAGATCGTCTTCGTATCTTCGAACCGCTGGGACGTCGCCGGCGCGCAGGCGTTCGGATTCCGCACCGCATGGATCAACCGCGCCGGCATGCCGGACGAATATGCCGACCTCGCGCCCGAAATGACGGCGCGCGACCTCGCCGGCCTCGCTGGACGTTTCGAGCGTAGTTGAGACGCGATCTCGCGTACGCCGGTGAAAGACACCACGACGCGTTGACGGCACGGATAGGGACGCACTACGATTAATCAAACAAAAGAACATAAAGGGAGGATACGATGCGCCTATGGTTGTCGATCTTGCTCGGCCTCGCACTGCTGCCGTTTGCCACGATGAACATCGCCCAAGCCCAGGACGGCCCCGTCTATACTGTCAGCTATATCGACGCCGCCCCTGCGTCGCGCGCCGCGGTGGTTAAGGCGCTGCAGCAGCTCGCCGCCGCCAGCCGCAAGGAAGGCGGCAATCAGCGCCTCGAGATCCTGCAGCGCATCGCGCCGCCGAACCAGTTCGTCATGGTATCGATCTGGAAAGACAAGAAGTCCCACGACGACGCACGCCGCCGCCGCACACACCAAGGACTTCCGCGAGAAGATGAGGCCGCAGCTCATCAGCCTGATCGACGACCGGGTGCATACCGGCTTCGAGATCGCCTCCGGCCCCGCGGGCAAGGTTCCGGCCGGCGCGATCTTCGTGGTGACCCATGTCGACGTGCCGCCGCCGAAAAAGGACGAGTGCGAGGTCGCGCTCAAGGCGCTCGCCGCCGACAGCCGCAAGGAGGCCGGCGTGGAACGCTTCGAGGTGTTCCAGCAGAGCAGCCGGCCGAACCATTTCACGGTGGTCGAGGTCTGGAAGAACCAGAAAGCCTACGAAGCCCACATTACGTCGGCTCACAACAAGAAGTTCCGCGATACGCTGACCCCGATGACCGGCGCACTCTACGACGAGCGCCTGTACAAGGCGCTTTGATCCCTTTCGGCAGGGACCGACGCGTCCGTCTCGACCCACGCCGCTATCGTGTGGTGCACGAACCCTCTCCCTTTTTGGGAGAGGGCGATCAAACGCGCGACGCGATTCTAACTTTGAACCAGCATCCCCGCTAAGGGATCGGCAGCAGCGGCTCCTGCCCTTTGTGCAACTGCATGTCGAAGGCGCACAGCAGCGCCGCGGTGCCGGCGTAGTTCCCCATCAACAGCACCAGATCGACCAGCTTGTGAGGGCCGAACAGCGCCTTCGCCTTGGCGAAGGTCTCCGGCGTCACTTTGTGATCGCGGAACATCTGCCGGCCAAGCTCGATGATGGTCGCATTCATCTCGTCAAGACCGGCGGTGGCCTTGCGGTGCTTGATGACGTCGATGACCTCGGGTGCGACCCCGACCTTCAGGGCTTCCGATTCGTGCGCGCACCATTCGAACTGGCTGTCCATTTCCCGCGCCGTTGTGAGGATCGCGACCTCGCGGACCGCTGGGGTGAACCCTGCCTCAAAGCGCAGATACCGGTTGAGCGCACCGAGATGCTCATTGCCCTTGCTGTAGAGGTGGATGCCCGACGGGCCTTGCAGGCCTGCGAGCGACGCGCCCGGCGCCGACGCACGGTCCAGCGCCCGCTTGCCAGCCTCGTCCATGTCTTCCCGCTTCGGCAGCGGCAGGCGGAAGCCCGATTGCGGGTCGATGTCGGACGGCATGGCGGTTCCTTTTTTGCAGGGATTCTTCGTCGCGACGCTCGCCGTACGGCCCGCTTTTGTCAATCGACCAACGGGGCGGTGCCGTGCTTAAGCACCCACGACCGTCAATTGGATGAATTGCGCGGCGGCGCATCGTAGCTCGACATCAACTCGTCGACCGATCCGGTCCAGTCGGTCCATGGCGCCGCAAAATAGCTATAGCTGTTCATCACAAAACCCGGCCCCGCGTAGAATTTTTCATATTGCATGTGCCGGCCTGCGAAGTCAGAGCCGAGCAGATCCCAGGCCAGCTTGAACAGCTTCATGCGCTCCTTTGCGGATTGGCCAGGCACCGACCAATAGGTCTCGAACGTCTCCTGTAACTGCGGGTCTTCCAGCACCGACACGTCAGCCGGCATCTGAAAGACGCCGGCGCCCATGAGTTCGCGCACCGTGTCGCAGATTTCGGCATGATGATTGGAGCACCAGTGCAGCGCGGCATAAACATAGCGCCGGTTGACCGTCAGATAGCCGGGCACCTGCATCTCGCCGCAATTGATCTGGCCCATGATCAGTCCTTCGAGCGTCGCCTCCAGCGCGGCGAGGCGCCCGAGCGTGAACTGCACCGCGGGTACGCCGGCGACGTTGTTCATCTCGGCCAATTTTCTGGCGATGCCGACGATCAATTTGAGCTTCTCAAGAAAGCGCACGTTCGCCTGGTGATTGGCCATGGCGTGGCCCGGCGTACGCATGTAGATGGCGCGCGTCATCTCGACATTGTCGTGGCAGAACACGCGCTCCCACGGCACCTTGACGTTTTCGAACAGCACCGAGCTGTCGGTTTCATCGAAACGCGCAGCGAGCGGATTGTCGAACTCGCTGACGGCGTATTTCTCGTAGGGCTTGCGCGACCAGATGCTCACGCCGGGCGCATTCAGCGGCACCACACAGGTGATCGATTCCTTTTCCTTTCCGGGCGCGACCGGCTGCAGGTTGCCGCACCAGGTCTCGTGGCAGAATATCGATGCTGTGCCGAGCATCTTGAGGCCGTTGATGGTGACGCCGCTGTCGTCTTCGTCGACGACGCGCAGTGTCGCGGGCCTGCGCGGCGGACCTTCGGCCGGACCGATCGCCCGCCACCCTTGGGGATTGGTGACGGTGTGGGACGCGAAGATGTCGTTGGCGCGCATGTGGCGATAGTACTTGCGGATATTGTCACCGAATCCCGGCCGGATGCTGTCGAACATCGCCGGATCCATGACCAGACCGCTTACGTAGCTCGGAAAATTATCGGGCGACCGGCCAAGCAGCCCGTGCGTCCATGAGGCAATGCGCCGGTGGGTTTCGAACCGGCGCTGCAGATCCTCGCGTGTGCGCGGCAGCAGAAAATAGGACGAGAAGGTATCGCCATCCTCCTCGAACGTCATCACATCGCGATTTTCGGCCGCCCGCTTGCGGTCATAGATCATCGCGAAGGATCGCGCCGCGTTGCGGAACGCCGGATGGGCGGTGACGTCGCGCACCAGTTCACCGCCGATGTAGACACGGCGGCCGTCGCGGATGCTGTCGAGATAGTCTTCGCCGGTCATCAACATGCGTCACCCGCATGCAATGAATGCAGCCCATTATGCTGCGCTGAAAGCGTGACTGAGCCTGCCGTTGCTTGCCGGAAATGCCGCCATAGCCGAGCGTCCGTCCCCTATCGATTATTATGAAGATCGCGTGACCGCTATCTTACTGACCGAGATCGACGAAGATAAGGGGTGTCCCTGTACCGCGCCCGATATAGGTCAAAATTGGTGCGGCGCCGACGGAGTTCGGCTAAAGATAGAGTGAACCGGGTGCGGTCACAGGGGCTACGTCATGCCGGCGTCAAGCGACAGCAAGGCAGCGAAGCGTTCTCCGGACAAGCTGAGCTTGCTGCGCGATCACTTGCTGTTTCGCGATCTGCCGCCGCCGATCATCGATCGGATTGGCTCCTATATGAAGATTCGAAAAATTTCGCGCGGCACCACCATCTTCAACAAGGGCGACCCCGGCTCGGGGCTATTCGGTATCCTGAATGGCAGCGTCAAGATCAGCGTTGCGTCGGCGGACGGCCGCGACGTCGTTCTCAATATCCTCCAGACCGGCGAGATTTTCGGCGAGATCGCGCTGCTGGACGGTCGCCCCCGCACGGCGGATGCAATCGCCATGTCCGACTGCGAGCTGATGGTCATCGAACGTCGGGATTTTATTCAATTTCTCCGCAGTCAGCCGGACATGACGCTCAAATTCATCGAGATCCTGTGCGCGCGGCTGCGGCACACCAGCGAACAGGTGGAGGACTTGACCTTTCTTAACTTGCCGTCACGGCTAGCCAAAGCGCTGCTGCAACTGACGTCCCATGTCGAATTGTCGGCGCCGAGAGCGCAAGATCGTCATTACGCAGCATGAGATCAGCCAGATCATCGGTCGATCGCGCGAGAGCACTAACAAGCAACTCCGCGTCTGGGCAAAGCGAGGATGGATCACGCTGGACCGGGGCGGTTTGACGGTCCTCGCCCCCGAGCAATTGATGGGCGTCGCCAAAGCCGGCCTGGAACTGGACGCCTCATAGAACGAGAATCAGCGAACACGTTCCGCGACCGTTGGCGGCCTTGGATTCGATCAGCACTCCGCCACGCCGTGACCTATACCCAGCGATCGTGGTGCCTGGCAGCCACGTAAAGTGCGAGAACGACCATCAGACCGGCGGCCGAAAACAAAATCAAAGTAGCGATGAGCCACGGCGCATGATCGACGTTCGCGCAAGCCGCAAGCAACAAGAACGCAGATATCGAGAGAATGACCGGCATCTCAAATCGGATGAAGGTCTTCTCGAACGGGACGAAGGTCTCAGTCGAGTTCTTCGTCATGACAGACCTCTCAAATGGATTGTCTACCTGTACTCGCAACTTGGATTATGCCACCGACGGCGTCGTCTAAACGTGAGGCAGCTCACACAACATTCGAGAGCATTCGAGCTAAGTTGTAACATCGCCCCTTTGCACCTTGTTCGACAGATCCTTGTCAGCAACATCGCGCCGCATATCATCGACTCGCGTGAGTTCCCTCACGAAGGTTTGGGACGCAGGGCAATATCTCCGCGGACTTGCGGCTGGCGCGCTATTTCAAGATGTCCGACGGCTTCTTCCTCGGCCTGCAGACCGACCACGAACTGATGCAGCGCCGTCGGGAGATCGGCGATAAGCTGAAGGCGCATCAAGCCGCGGGCGGCCGTAAAAGCCAACATTGGTCACGGCGCCGCAATTAGTTCGGACTGGCTGACCAACCGGGTTCGAACGTCCGACCTACCCCGCCAGCGCCGCCAAAATCCGCGCCCAGCTTCGCGTACCCTTGTGAAAACTGGTGAGGTCGAACTTCTCGTTCGGCGAATGCACGCGATCGTCGTCGAGCGCGAAGCCGACCATGATGGTGTCCATGCCGAGCACGCGCTTGAAGTCGCCCACGATCGGAATCGAACCGCCCTCCCCGATGGTGATCGCCTTTCTTGCCCCACTCCGCCGAAAGCGCCGCGCGGGTCTTAATCAGCGCCGCGCTGTCGAACGGCAGTTCGATCGCGGGCGCGCCGGCGAAATTGCTGAACTCGACCTTGCAGTCCGCCGGCAGCCGCGCCTTGACGAAGGCGCGGAACGCCTTGCGGATCTTCTCCGGGTTCTGCTTGCCGACGAGGCGGAATGACACCTTTGCCATCGCCTTGCCGGGAATGACGGTCTTCGCTCCCTCGCCGGTGTAGCCGCCGATGATGCCGTTGATCTCGGCAGTCGGGCGCGTGGCGATCTGCTCGATCAGCATGCGGTTCTTCTCGCCGGCCGGCACCTTGAGGCCCACCGGGCCGAGGAAATCCTTTGGCTGAGAGCTTGAGCTTGGCGAGGTCGGCCTTGATGTCCTTAGGCAGATCCTTCACGCCATCATAGAAGCCCGGAATGGTGACGCGGCCGTTCTTGTCGTGCATGTCGGCCAGGATCTTCGCCAGCACGCGAAGCGGGTTCTGCGCCGCGCCACCGAACAGGCCGGAATGCAGGTCGCGGTCGGCGCAAGTGAGATCGATCTGCTCGTAGAGCAGGCCGCGCAACGAAGTCGTCACCATCGGAGTTTTGGGATCCCACATGCTGGTGTCGCAAACGAGCGCGAGATCGAGCTTGAACTCCTCGGCGTTGTCCTTGACGAAGCCGAACAGGTGGTTCGAGCCGCACTCCTCCTCGCCCTCGATCATCATGGTGATCGGCAGCGGCAGCGCGCCGGTGACGGCTTTGTAGGCGCGGCAAGCTTCCACGAACGTCATCACCTGGCCTTTGTCGTCGCAGGCGCCGCGCGCCACGATCGCCTTGCGGCCGTCCGGCAGCGTCGCGATGCGCGGAGAGAACGGCGGCGTCTCCCAGAGGTCGAGCGGGTCGACCGGCTGCACGTCGTAATGGCCGTAGAACAGCACATGCGGCGCCTTGCCGTGGCCGTTTGTGGCGCCGTTGCTCTTGCCGACGACGATCGGGTGACCCTCGGTTGGCCGCACGCTGGTGTCGAAGCCGATGCTGCTCAGATCCTTGGCGACGAATTCGGCCGCAGCCTTGCACTGGTCCTTGTAGGCCAAGTCGGTCGAGATCGACTGGATGCGCAGCAAGTCGAACAGCCGCTCGATGCTCTGATCGAGATTGGCGTCGATCTTCTCAAGCACGGCGGGCAGGGCTTCGGATGGCGTCATGATCGGGCTCCGCTGCTGTGATGGTTCAGGCTCACCCGCGCGGCGGGCAGCGATTGAATCATTCCGGAACGGGATATCACAGCGAGGCGGGCAAAAGAAGAATTCCGCACGCGGGCATTCCGACGCCTCGGAAAGCAGCAATCGTGCGGCGGCTAATGAATCGTTTGACGCGTCGCGCGCCGCCGGATGATGAGCATCCAGGAGAAGCTGGCGGTGGTCAGCCCGAAAAACGCGATGGCGGCGATCGCCGTCAACCGATTATCCGGCTCGATCCCGAGCATGGCGATCGCGCAAAAAAGAAGCGCGATCGAAGCAATCTCCATTGCCCACAGGTGCTTCGGACTATGCGCCATCGCCTGCGAGGTGAAACTTTCCTGCATCGACAGGCGTTCGCTCGACGGCTCAAGGCCGGCTGTTAGACGCCGGACCCAGAAGAGATAGAACACGACGAACGCTGCGGCTATCAATGCCGCCGCGATGTAGGCCCCCACGGCACAGGCTCCGACGATCAGCACGAGCGCGGCGATCGTGAAGGTGTTCACCTGGCGCAGCAGGCGCTGCTGATCCTTGCTCGGTCGCGACCACATAGCCGCGGCCCAGCACGCCCCACGGATAGAATACCTTGCGGCCGTCCGCTGCCGTCTTGAAATAGCTGCTGGTGAGAGCGTCGAAATAGCCCATTGCAAGCCTCGCCGCTCACCGCCGCAGGATGCCGCCCATGGTGCCGCGCACGATTGCGCGGCCGATCGAACTGCCAGTCTTGCCGCCGATCGCTTTGCCGATGTCGGCGGCGACCTGACCGGCAACCTGGTTGCTCACCGAGCGCGTCACCTGGCGGGCGATCACCTGCCCGGTGGATAACCGCTTGCCGCGCGGCCGCGTGGTGCCGAGGAGCGCACCGAGGAACGCCATGATCTCGCTGAAAATGCCGCCGATCCCGCCGGTCGTCGACGCTTCGGCCACTTCGCCCGGCTGCTGCCCGGCCGGCGGCGGCGAGGTCGAGCCGGTGTCGTGCAGGCGCTTCTGCAAGATTTCGTACGCGGATTCGGAATCGACCGCCTGGTCGTATTTACCCTTGATTGGGCTCTTGGCCATGATGGCCTTGCGCTCCTCCGGGGTGATCGGGCCGAGCCGCGCAGATGGCGGACGGACCAGACAGCGGTCGACCATCGACGGCGTGCCGTTGCCTTCCAGGAAGGACACCAGCGCTTCGCCCTTGCCGAGCTCCATGATCACCTTGGCGGTGTCGAGCTTCGGGTTCGGCCGGAATGTCTCGGCGGCGGCGCGCACCGCCTTCTGGTCGCGCGGCGTGAAGGCACGCAGCGCGTGCTGCACGCGATTGCCGAGTTGCGCCAGCACCGTATCGGGCACGTCGAGCGGATTCTGCGTGACGAAATAGACGCCAACGCCCTTCGAGCGGATGAGCCGCACGACCTGTTCGATCTTGTTGAGCAGCGCCTTTGGCGCCTCGTTGAACAGCAGATGCGCCTCATCGAAAAAGAAGCAGAGCTTAGGCTTGGGCGGATCGCCGACCTCGGGCAGTTCCTCGAACAATTCCGACAGCAGCCAAAGCAGAAACGTGGCGTAGAGCCGCGGGTTCTCCATCAGCTTGTCGGCGGCGAGGATGTTGATGTAGCCGCGCCCGTCGCGGTCGGTGCGGATGAAGTCCTTGAGGGCGAGCGCCGGTTCGCTGAAAAAGTGATTGCCGCCCTGGTTCTCCAGCACCAGGAGCTGGCGCTGAATGGTACCGATCGTCGCCTTCGAGACGTTGCCGTATTGCACCGTGAGTTCGGATGCATGCTCGGCCAGGTAGCCGAGCATCGCACGCAGGTCCTTGAGATCGAGGATCAGCAACCCCTGCTCGTCGGCCACGCGGAAACAGACGTTGAGCACGCCCTCCTGTACGTCGTTGAGGTCCATGAGCCGCGAGAGCAGCAGCGGTCCGACCTCCGAGATGGTGGCCCGAACCGGATGGCCTTGCTCGCCGAACAGATCCCAGAAGATGACCGGAAACTGGTCAGGCTCGTAGGTAAAGCCAAGGGTCTTGGCGCGCGTGACAAAGGCCTCTTTCGCTTCACCGGGTTCTGATACGCCCGAGAGGTCGCCTTTGACGTCGGCCGCGAACACCGACACCCCTGCGCGCGACAGCCCCTCCGCCAGCACTTGGAGCGTGACGGTCTTGCCGGTGCCGGTGGCTCCGGTCACGAGCCCGTGGCGATTTGCCAGCGCCAGCGTCAGGAACTCGGGCTTGGCGCTCTTGCCGACGAAGATTTTGCCGTCTGGATCGACGTCTGCCATCTCATGCCCTTCAGCGCCCAAAGCGAAGCTGGACGCATTTTCGCTTTCCTGCGACCACGGTCAACACCGCGACCCCGAGGCGTATGCCGAAGAACAACCTATTGCAGCTTGGGCTTTCCAAGCGCGAACGCCGCGCTGCCAACGGCACTCGCCCCGCCGATGCGTCGCTGCCGCGATCCCCTGGAGCGAATCGACGGCTGTCCGGCGGCGGTACGGATGGCCAAACGGCGGGCCTTCTGCAACAAGCCGCCGAGACGGCGATAAAGCAGCCGCGACGAGATGCCAACGGGAACCGCCGCGACGTAGCCGGACCTGCGGGCGGACTTGGTGACATAGGGCGTCACGACATCGGCGAACAGCAACGAGGGTACGCCGGCCCTGCCGCCCGGTGCAGCGGTCTCGGCGGTCAATTGCGGAGCTTCGTCAGGAATTTCCGGCGGCAATACAACCAGGCAAGCGTCGGTGCCCGCCATGTCGCACATTCGTTGCGCTTCGTCATGACCGGAGACAACGCGAACGCTCGAAAGACCCATACGGTTGATTGCCTCGATCAACGCACAATCGGATGCCGCAGCGCAAACGACAACAACGCGCGCACGCGAGAACGCCATCATGTCACTCAACCCTGCTGCACGGCGAGTTGTCTGGAATGACCGGGGGGCCCAACTGCGCCCACCTTTTTGCACTCGATCCGGTGTTGCGGCATCCGGTGTTGCGGCGCCTCCGCAGCATCATTGTAATCATGAAACACTGCAAATGCTCGGTATTGCCGTAGGGACATTCGAAACAATTCAGCTACTTATGAGCGTTGGCCGAAGTGACGACCCGCATTGTGGGACACGTTATGTTCTGGCGCATCCGGACGCGATCACAAACCTTGTCGTATTGTATCCACCGATCACATTGCAATGCCATCGTGGCTTGAACGAACTGTGACGTGACGCAACAAAAGAGTTGGCGTGAGACGCCATGGTGCGCGAATGCAACGTATTGAGACTTTCGTCGACAGGGCTAGTTCACAGCGGACCAATGCTTGTTTTCTCGTTCGCAGCCCTTCATGATATGGTTAACAACCGCGAACGCGGGCTGGTGAGGGGCAGATGGACGAAGTTATCGGACGTCTCGGCGCGAACATAAGCGTCGACCGGACGGCCACGGAAAAGGCTGTCGGCACTAATGCGCGTTTTTTGGCCGCGCCGCGCCGCGCCACAACGACGCGTGCGTTCATGCGCCGTTCCGCTGGCGCTAGCCAGGCCATTAACGCGGCGCAAACGGTTTCCCATTCCGGTGTCGTGCTTGGCGCGCGTGACGGCGTCCTGCCCGCCCGCATGACGGCGTTTGTCACGCGTACACTGATCGGCAATGTGTGTGAGCAGGCAGGGAAGAACGCAGCCGGCGTAACCGCCGGCGCGGCCCCCCGCCTCTCGCACTCCGTCTGACGCCGCGGCAGCGAACTGTCGGGCGCGAGGAGCATTCGATGTCCTATCCTATCGCCGCGATCGGTACCGATGCGGACGAGGCAAAGCGGCTCAAGGCGCTGCGGATTAAGACCGCCGAGCGCCTGCTTGAAGCTGCGAAAAATCCAAAGGGACGCCGGCAATTGGCGGCAATGACCGGCATCGATCCCAAGCGTCTGCTCGGTCTTGCGAACAGCGCCGACCGCATGCGGGTCAAGGGTCTCGGCAAGGAGTACGCCGCGATCCTGCCGGCCGTCGGCGTGGACACCGTCAAGGAACTCAAATATCGCAACCCAGAGAAGCTCGCCAAGGCGATCAGCGAATTGAACAAAAAGCGCAAGCTGTTGCGCTTCCTGCCCACCGTAAGCCTGGTGACGCGCTGGGTTGAGCACGCCAAGAAGCTACCGATGAAGATCACCTATCGCTGACATCGGCAGTGCGGCTTTCAGCAACGCGGATTGTCGCCGCTTGACACCCCTGCGGTGACCGGCGCAAAGCCACATCATGACGCTTGTCCGCAGCTCGATTTCCGGTACCGACATCGGCGTAACCGCTAACCCGCTGGGACGCCTGCTGGGGCTCGGTCACCCGATCGTGATGGGCGTCCTCAACGTGACGCCGGATTCGTTTTCCGACGGTGGCCGTTTCTTCGATGCCGCTGTTGCGATCGAACACGCGCGCCGCATGACCGCCGATGGAGCCGACATTCTCGATGTCGGAGCCGAATCAACCCGCCCCTACGGCGGCGCGACCGCTGTATCGTACGACGAGGAGATGCGCCGGCTCGAACCAGTTCTGCCCGCCATCCTCGAACTCGGCGTCCCGGTTTCCATCGACACCATGAAGGCCAAGGTCGCAGCCGCCGCATTGGCCGCCGGCGCCACGATCGTCAATGATGTCTGGGGCCTGCAGCGCGACCCCGACATGGCGCGCGTGGTCGCCGAACATGCGGCGCCGGTTCTTGTCATGCACAACCGCGACACTGCCGATCCGGCGATCGACATCATGGCGGATATCCGCGCCTTCTTTGTCCGCTCGCTGGCGATCGCCGATAGAGCCGGTATCGCGCATGATAACATTGTGCTCGACCCCGGCATCGGCTTCGGCAAGACGCCGGAGCAGAGCCTGATCGTCCTGGCACGGTTCGGGGAGCTGAAATCTTTCGGACTGCCGCTGATGATCGGCGCGTCGCGCAAACGCTTCATCGACAAAGTTTCGCCCGCCCCGCCTGACCGGCGTCTCGGCGGCTCACTCGCCGCCCACCTGGCTGCGGTCGCGGAGGGCGCCGTCATTGTGCGCACGCACGATGTCGCCGAAACCGCACAGGCGCTCAAGGTTGCCGCCGCCATCCGGAGCGCCCGATGACCGATACCGTCTTTGTGACAGGCCTTGCTCTGCACGCCTATCACGGCGTGATGCAGCACGAGGCCAAGGTCGGGCAGACGTTCACCCTCGACATGGTGCTGGAGCTCGATCTCGCGGAGGCCTCGCGCTCCGACAAGCTCGCGCACACCGTGGGCTATGACCAGGTGGTGGATGTCGCGAACACGGCGTTCTGCGCCAAGCGCTACCGGCTGGTCGAAGCCGCCGCCGGTGCGGTGGCGCGGGCCGTGCTCGACCGATTTTCCCAGGTCTCGGCGATACGTGTCACCGTGCATAAGCCGCATGCGCCGATCGCCGCCACCTTCGACGACGTTGGCGTTTCGATCCTGCGCACACGCCAGGACCATGGCTGAGGCGCTGCTCGCGCTGGGCGGCAACCTCGGCGATGTGCGCGATACGCTCGACCGCGCCATCGCGATGCTCTGCGAGCGTGGCGATATCCGGCTCACCGCCCGTTCGTCCGACTACAAGACGCCACCCTGGGGCGTCGTCGACCAGCCGCCTTTCGTGAACCTGTGCATTTCGGTCGAGACGACGCTCACACCGCATGAGTTGCTGGCGCGCACGCAGGCCGTCGAGCGGGCATTCGGACGCGATCGTGCGCAGGGGCGCCGCTGGGGTCCCCGTCCGCTCGACATCGACATTCTCGCCTATGACGATCTCAATCTCGACAGCCCGGATCTGACGCTGCCGCATCCCCGAATGTTCGAGCGTGCCTTCGTGCTGGTGCCTTTGGCGGAGATCGCGCCCGACCGCGTGATCTCGGGCACGCGCATCCGCGACGCACTGACCCGGGTCGATCCGTCCGGCATCGAGAAGCTGCCACCCCGTTGAGCGACGCGCATGCCGGTTGGCCCGCCATTTGCACGACAACCCGTTGGGATGCATGTTGTGACCATGGCCGACGCCCCAAATGACCTGCCGCTGGCTGCCGAATTTCCTCCGGCCACCGAGCAGCAATGGCGCAAGCTGGTGGACGGCGTGCTCAAGGGCGCGCCGTTCGAGCGTCGGCTCGTTGCCAAGACCTATGACGGTCTCACGATCAACCCGCTCTACGCCCGCGCGGCCGATGCGGTGCCGGTCGCCGGACGCACTCCGGGCGCGCCTTGGGCGATCATGCAGCGCGTCGACCATCCCGATCCGCCAGCCGCCAACGCCGAGGCGCTGCATGATCTGGAGAATGGTGCGACCGGGCTTGCGCTGGTGTTCGCCGGTTCGATCGGCGCCTATGGTTACGGGCTCGACGCGTCGGAGGCGACGATCGCGCGCGTGCTCGGCGGACGTGCATCTCGATGCTGGCATCGCGCTCGATCTCGATCTGAGCCCACCGACGAAAGACGCGGGTGCGCTGATCGCCGCCTTGGTCAAACGTCGCGGCATTAATCCTGCGGCGACCCATATCCGCTTCGGCTTCGATCCGATCGGCGCCGCGGCCGCGGCAGGCGGCAGCCCATTGTCCTGGGGCGCGCTCACGCCGATCTTCAACGCGGTCGATTTCCGATCTGGCGGCCCAAGGATTTCGCGGGCCGTTCGCACCGGCGGACGGGCGGGTGATCCACAATGCCGGCGGCTCGGAGGCGCAGGAACTCGCCTACGTGCTCGCCGTCGCCGCCACCTACCTGCGCGCGCTGGAAGCCGGAGGCATCGGCCTCGATGCCGCCCGCCGCATGATCTACTTCAGGCTTGCCGCCGATGCCGACCAGTTCATGACCATGGCCAAATTTCGCGCCTTGCGGAAACTGTGGGCGCGGATCGAGCAAGCCTGCGGACTTGAACCCAGGCCCGCGTTTGTCTCGGCCGAGACCGCGTGGCGGATGATGACGCAGCGCGACGCCTACGTGAACATGCTGCGTGAGACCATCGCCGTCGTCGCCGCCGGCTTCGGCGGTGCCGACGCCATCACGGTGCTGCCATTCACCCAGGCGATCGGGCTTCCCGACCGGTTCGCAAGGCGCACAGCGCGCAACACGCAGCTTCTGCTGCTGGAGGAATTGAACCTCGGCAAAGTGGCCGACCCGGCGGCAGGCTCAGGCGGGATCGAGGACTCTGACCGGACAGCTTTGCCGCGCCGCCTGGACGCTGTTCCAGGAGATCGAGCAAGCTGGCGGCGCCTTCGCCGCACTTGAGGCCGGCCTGATCCAAAAGAAAGTAGCGGCCGTGCGCGCCGCGCGCGAAGCCGCCGTCGCGCGCCGCAAGGATGCACTCACCGGCACGAGCGACTTTCCCGATCTGGCGGAGGCGCTCGCGCCGGTGCTCGATGTGCCGGCGGTGACGCCGCTCGGCTCTATCCGGCGAATCATCAAGATTCGAAGCCGCTTCCCTGCTCTTCCGCGCTCGCGCAACCCTTCGAAGCGCTGCGCGATGCGTCGGATCGCGTGCTGGCCGCGACCGGCGAGCGCCCGAAAATCTTTCTCGCCAATCTGGGCGTGATCGCCGACTTCACCGCGCGCGCGACCTTCGCCAAGAATTTCTTCGAGGCGGGCGGCATCGATGCAGTCACCAACGATGGCTTCGCAAGCCGCGAAGCGATGATTTCGGCGTTCAAATCGTCCGGCGCCAAGATCGCTTGCCTGTGTTCGTCCGACGCGGTCTATGAGACCGAAGCCATCCCCGCCGCCAAAGCGCTGGCAGATGCAGGCGCGCAATACCTCTATCTGGCCGGAAGGCCGGGGGATCACGAAGCAGCTTAGGCGCGTGGCCGGCTTGAAAACCTTTCATTTACGTCGGTTGCGACGTGCTGGCGACCCTGCGGGCCGCGCATGGTATTCTGGGCATCGCCAACAGCGCCGGTGGACGCCCATGAGCAGGTTCCGAACTTCGCCAACATCGCCTTGGACGACCACGTATCGGCCGCGCCGCCCGCGAGCAGCGAAGCGCCCTGGCTGACCCCCGAGGGCATTCCGGTCAAGCCGGTTTACGGCCCGGAAGATGTCGCGGGCCTCGACTTCCTCGACACCTATCCGGGTATCGCGCCCTACCTGCGCGGCCCCTACCCGGCGATGTACGTCACCCAGCCGTGGACGATCCGGCAATATGCCGGCTTCTCGACCGCGGAGGATTCCAACGCCTTCTACCGCCGCAACCTGGCGGCGGGACAGAAGGGCCTCTCGGTGGCATTCGACCTTGCCACCCATCGTGGCTACGACAGCGATCATCCCCGCGTCCTTGGCGACGTCGGCATGGCGGGCGTGGCGATCGACTCGATCTACGACATGCGCACGCTGTTCTCCGGCATCCCGCTCGACCAGATGTCGGTGTCGATGACGATGAACGGCGCCGTGCTGCCGGTGCTCGCGCTCTACATCGTCGCCGCCGAGGAACAAGGCGTGCCGCCGGCGAAGCTCTCGGGCACGATCCAGAACGACATCCTCAAAGAATTCATGGTGCGCAACACCTACATCTACCCGCCGGCGCCATCGTTGCGCATCATTTCCGACATCTTCGCGTTCACCTCGGCGCACATGCCGAAGTTCAATTCGATCTCGATCTCCGGCTATCACATGCAGGAGGCCGGGGCGACGCAGGACCTGGAGCTCGCCTACACGCTTGCCGACGGCATCGAATACGTCCGCGCCGGCATGAAGGCCGGCATCCCGATCGACAAGTTTGCGCCGCGGCTGTCGTTCTTCTGGGCGATCGGCATGAATTTCTTCATGGAGGTCGCCAAGATGCGCGCCGCGCGTCTGCTTTGGGCGAAGCTGATGAAGCCGTTCGACCCGAAGGACCCGCGTTCGTTGTCGCTGCGCACCCATTGCCAGACGTCCGGCTGGTCGCTGACCGCGCAGGATGTGTTCAACAACGTGACGCGCACCGCGATCGAAGCGATGGCGGCGACGCAAGGCCACACCCAGTCGCTCCATACGAACGCGCTCGACGAGGCGCTCGCGCTGCCGACCGACTTTTCCGCCCGCATCGCCCGCAACACCCAGATCGTGCTGCAGCAGGAGAGCGGCACCACCCGAATAGTCGATCCCTGGGGTGGCTCGTTCTATGTGGAGCGGCTCACCGCCGATCTTGCCCGCAAAGCCTGGGGCCACATCCAGGAAGTCGAGGCGATGGGCGGTATGGCCAAGGCGATCGAGGCGAGTCTGCCCAAGCTGCGCATCGAGGAGGCGTCGGCGCGTACCCAGGCGCGCATTGATGCCGGCCAACAGTCCGTGATCGGGGTCAACAAATACCGCCCCGAAACGGAAGCCGACGTGAAACTGCTCAAGGTCGACAATGCGGCCGTGCGGCAATTGCAGATCGACAAGCTTTCACGCCTCAAGCGCGAACGCGACCCGAAGGCGGTCGCAGACGCGCTGGCGGCGCTGACGCGCAACGCTGCTGGCGGCAACGGCAATCTGCTGGCGCTCGCGATCGACGCCGCACGCGCCAAGGCGACGGTGGGGGAGATTTCCTCCGCGCTGGAGGAGGCCTACGGCCGCCACGTCGCCTCGATCAAGGCGATCACTGGTGTCTACAAGCGGGAGGTCGGCGCCATGAACGAGGCCGTCGCGCGGGTGCAGAACCTGGTGGCCGGGTTTGAAGCCGACGAAGGACGCCGGCCGCGCATCCTGGTCGCCAAGATCGGGCAGGATGGCCACGACCGCGGCCAGAAGGTGATCGCGTCGGCGTTCGCCGATCTCGGCTTCGATGTCGACATTGGACCGCTGTTCGCGACGCCGGCCGAGGCCGCTCGCCAGGCGGTCGAGAACGACGTGCATATTCTCGGCGTCTCCTCGCTCGCGGCCGCGCATCTGACGCTGGTGCCTGAACTCAAGGCCGCGCTGGCGAAGGAAGGCCGCGACGACATCATGATCGTGGTGGGCGGCGTGGTGCCGCCGCAGGACTACGACGAGTTGCGGCGCGCCGGCGCCGAGGCGATCTTTCCGCCCGGCACCGTGATCGCCGAGGCGGCGGAGGCGCTGGTCAAGACGCTCAACGCGCGGCTCGGCCACGGCCGCGAGGCGGCTGAGTAGCCGGCCAAGTCTTGATTAAATGTCGCCGAGCCGGATCGAAAAGTTTGGCAGCGACTGAGTCGTGAGCATGTCACCCGGACCACGCTCCACGATCGAGGCCCATCCGTCAGCCGACGGGCCGGTATGAACCCAGGTGATGCGCTCGTTGCCGTCGATCACCCAGAATTCGCGAATGCCATAGCGCGCGTACAGCGCAGCCTTGACCTTGCGGTCGTAAGCCATGCTGGACACCGCGACCTCGATGAGCAGCAGAACGTCCTCCGGACGGGGCCGGGCGAAACCACGGGCGGGTGCCTTGTAGACGTCGCGCGATATGACGGCGAGGTCCGGCTCGACCAGGATGTCGTCGGCGAGTTGCAGGGTTGATTCGACACCTACATACAGCCCATCGGGGACGGCGCGCGCCAATGCCAGATTTAGCGCATTCTTGATATTGTCGTGGGCGATGCTCTTCGCCGACATCATAAAGATATCCCCCTCGATCAGCTCGAATCTCTCGTCCTCGCTGAGCACTCCTGCATCCATCATCCGCCGGATGTCCTCGACGCGTGAATGCGCGGTGGGGTGGAAGGTCGTCGGCGGCGAGCGTGAGGGCAATATTCATGACCGGCTTCCGGTTTTCTGCCTGATTATAGTACGAAACATCATCTTCTGCGATAAGCGTCTCCGGGAGGAGTTGACCCACCATGGTAAGTCTTTTGAGCCGCGCTGCCGTCATTTGCGCGGCATCGCTCCTCCTCTCAGGCTGTTTCATTTCGGAGGAGCCAAAATTTCCACTCGCCGGCGCGGCCGCGCCGTTTGGCGAGGGCGGACGTTATGGCGTGTTCGAGCGCGGCGAGGGCAACCACTACAAGCGGCAGGAGACGTTCGTCGTCAAACGACGCGCCGACGGCGCTTACGACTTCACCAACGAAAAAGGCGAAGTGCTGACGATTTCATTCTATCCGCTCAGCGACGGCCAGTTCATCAGCCAGGCAAAATCCGACAAGGACCAGCCCGGGTATGGCTATGCTGGTGTTCCGATTTTCCGGCAACGAGGCCCTGCTCTACGCGCCGCAATGCAGCGACCAGGACAGGGTCAAGATGGAATTGCTCGGCGTCGAGGTGAACAGCCAGTTTGAATGCACCATCGACCACGTCACCGATCCAGCCGGCCTGTTCGGCAAGGTCGATCTCGGCGAACCAGTTTCGAAGATGGTGCGCGAGTAGTTCAGGTCGACGGCGGTCTCAGCGTGCCCTGCCCTCGACCACGCCGAGTTTCGCCTCGGGCTTATCGACGAGCAGGCGGACATGCCGCACGACGTGGTCCGCGACGATCGCGTGCGCTTCCGCGGTCGGATGGATCGCACCGCTGTAGAGGCCGGCCCACGCCGGTTGCAGGATGTCGAACAGCGAGGTGCCTTCCCGGTGGGTATTCGCCGCCAGGAACGCGTCGTTCGGTGTGCGGAACAGCCGCCATTTGTGGCCATAGACCAGCGTCGCGGCGGGCGAGTACGGTTTGAACGCGTCGCCATTTGCCGGCCGGCGCGGCACCCGCATATTGATGCCGTCCGCAAACTTATGCTTGGGATCGCGTGCACACACGCCGCGCTTGGTGAATTCCGGAATGTGGTCCGTCACCAGCGTGAAGCCGGTGCCGGCGCCGGTCGCGAGATGCGCCGGGCAGCCTGAACGGCTCTTGCCGTTGGCGATGCATTCGAGCCGGCCGAGGAATTCGCGCAGAAACTCCGCCGTCTCCGCCATCCGTTGACGGCTGAGGCTCAGTCCGGTGTGCACGTCGACGCCGAGTGTCGGCTGTGAGCCGCACAGCGCGCCAGTCTCATCATACTGGATCGGCTCATACGAGGACTGAATAACGCGTGAGGGTGAAACGCCGAAACCGTCGTGCAGCGCCGCCTTCACCGCCTTCATACGCTCGTCGAGCACCCCGAGGTAAACACGCGAAACCTCTGGCCCAAAGCGAACTGACCGTCCCGCCAGGCCGGCGATGGGCGCAAGGTCACCGGCGGCTTCCGTCAGCGCATAGGCGGCGAGCGGCCCGAATCCGACATCGTTGCCACCGATCGACATCAGCACGACATCGATCGGCCGCTTGCGCTGCGACGGCGGACACCAGGATTTATTGAACCTGTGGGCAGAAATCTGCGTGCTGCCGTGCGAGAACACCGGCAGCGTGTAGCTCGCACTCAGCGACTTTGGACCGCGGCAGAGCAGGTCGCTCAACTGGTCGAACTGCGCGCGCACCTTCTCGCTGCCTTCGCGCGGATCCAATTCGCTGAAGAGCCCTTCAACGACTTCGGCACCCGAGCAGGTCAAGCTCGCCAGCGTTACCGAGCGATGGCGATTCTCCAGCGCAAGCTGAATCGACACGCGGAACGGATAGCCATATTGCGACCGATGGCAATCGCGGCTCAGCCACCGCGGAGCGGCTTTCGCGAACGCGGCGGCGAACTCCGGCGAATTGAGAGCGTTAAAGCGCCCGGCAGCCTCATCCTCCATGAAGCGGCGCGGCAGAACCTTCGGATTGTACTGATCTTCGGCTGCCGCCAGCCCAAAACCCGGTGACGCGACCGGAGCGCGTGCCACGTCCTGCCGCACCAGTGTCGGATCGTAGACCATCTCGCGCGATGCACTGAACTGCACCGGCCGGTCGGGATTGCTCTCGCCGGATGCGAATGAATCACCGAGCGCGACGATGAAAATATCCTCGACCACCACCTCCCGGTCGACAAACTCGCGGCCATCGGGAAGCTTGACGCTGACCGTGACGCCGGAATTGGCATGATCGAGCGAATACGGAACCCGCGCGATCACGAGCTTGTTCTTGCAGGGAAGCTTCTTGGTCTGAACCTTGCCGTCCGCCTTCCGCGCCTGCCAACTCCAGGTGCAATCGCCGGTAACGCCCGCCATCCGTTCAGGCGCGATGCGGATCACGACCGTATGGGCTTCGGGCAGGACGTAGTCCTCCTTCGCCCTTCCCCAGGAATACTTGCGTTCGCACACCGTCGAATAGCGCCGCGGATGACCGTTGCTGTCGTAACAGGTCTCGCCGACGGTCTGCGATGCCCAACCGAGCCGGCTTTGCTCATAGTGCTTGCCGGCGGTCGCCTCGCACTTGTCCGGATTGGACGAATCTTTGCAATCTGGATCGTTCAGACGGCGCTCGGTACGCCAGATGATGTCAGCCGGCAGCGGCGCCGACTTATCACCGCGCACCGCAGCGTACGCCGCCTCGTGCAGCGCGAACGACTTGGTGGGCTTGAAAAACCGGAACGGGTTCTCGACTTCCCAAACTAGATCAGCCGCTTGGCTTTGACCGATAAGGCTTGCGAACAGAGACACGGCCCAAGCGGTCGAAATCGCTTGTCGACGCATTGATCCCTCCCCAACCCCATCCGCGGCTATAATAGCGGACCGCGCCGGGCGGAAATGAGACCGTTTACGCAATGCTAACCACTGCGCATGCCGCGCCCGCAACGGACTAAGCCGTTGAAATATCCTCGTTATCCTGCGTGCATCGTCGCTCCCGGCGCACCCGCCGGACGGCCGGGCGGGCGCATCTAGGGCGAATCTATGTCTTTGCGCGCTCCCCTGCGGAACTTCGACGCTGCCGCTTTTGCCTCCGGAGTTCTGTCCGGAGACCGCTCGGTCGTGGCCCGCGCCATCACCTTGATCGAGAGCCGTCGCGGCGATCATCAGGCGGCCGCACGGCAACTGGTGCAGGACCTTCTACCGCACACCGGCAACGCATTGCGTATCGGCATCACCGGCGTGCCCGGCGTCGGCAAATCGACCACGATCGACGCGCTCGGTACGTTCCTCACGCAGCAAGGACACAAAATCGCGGTGCTGGCGGTCGATCCGTCCTCGGCCCGTACCGGCGGCTCGATCCTCGCCGACAAGACCCGTATGGCGCGGCTGTCCTGCGATCCCCAAGCGTTCATCCGCCCCTCGCCGGCCGGTGGCACGCTCGGCGGTGTGGCGGCAAAGACGCGCGAGACCATGCTGATCTGCGAGGCGGCGGGCTACGACATCGTGCTGGTGGAAACCATCGGCACCGGCCAGTCGGAAACCGCGGTCGCCGATATGACGGATTTTTTCCTGGTGCTGATGCTGCCGGGTGCCGGTGATGAACTGCAAGGCTTGAAGAAAGGCGTTGTCGAACTGGCCGACATGATCGCCGTCAACAAGGCCGACGGCGACAACATCGCGCGCGCCAATGCGGCCGCCGCCGAGTATCGCGCCGCGCTCCACATTTTGAGCCCGCGATCGCCCAACTGGTCGCCACCAGTCGTCACTTATTCGGGCCTGAAGGGGGACGGCATCGCCGAACTTTGGAGAACGGTTCTCCAGCATCGCGAGCAGACCGGCGCGACTGGCGAGTTCGCCGCCCGCCGGCGCGAGCAGCAGGTGAAGTGGATGTGGGCGATGCTGGAAGACCGCCTGCACGCCCGGCTCAAGTCCGATCCAACTGTTCGCGGAAAATTGCCGCGCATCGAGGCCGCCGTGGCTGACGGCAAGATGTCGCCGGCCGTCGCCGTCGACGAGATCGCCACGCTGCTCGAACTTTGATTTCGGGTATGCTTCACGGATTGCCCTTGAAAATTCGATCGGCTGATATGGCGACCAAAATCCTCATCACCGGCTTCGGACCGTTTCCCGGCGCGCCGCTTAATCCCACGGAAGCTCTGGTCGCGGAACTAACCCGCCGCCGCCATCTGGCATTCAGCGATGTTCACCGTGTCGCGCACGTGTTTCAGGTGAGTTACGAGGTGGTCGACCGTGAGTTACCCGCCCTGCTCGATCGGGTGAAGCCCGATGCGTTGCTGATGTTCGGACTGGCAACACGCAGCCGGCACCTGCGGATCGAGATGCGTGCGCGCAATGCGCTGGCATGTGCGGTGCCGGATGCGGGCGGCTGCGTGCCGGCGGCAACGATCATCAATGATGACGCGCCGGCCGAATTGGCGCTGCCCGCGCCGGCGCAGCGATTGGTGATGGCGGCGAGATCGGCCGGTACGCACGCTGAACTCTCACGCAATGCCGGCGGCTATCTGTGCAACTACCTCTGCTGGCGCGCAGCGCAAGCGTGCCAGACCGGCACGCCGCGGCTCGCCACGTTTGTGCATGTTCCAACAGTGCGTCATCCCCGTGCTGCATGGTCGCCACGCATGCCGCTCACGTTCGACGATCTGGTCGAGGCCGGCGACGCCATCCTGCGAACCGTCATCGCGGCAACGCGCGCGAAGCGTTAACGCTAAGCGTATTAACGCTGTCCCGGCCCGCAGCAATCCACCGCTCCCGCGCCTAAATTTATTCCGCCGAAGATCGGCTCAGCCGTACCGCGGCCGGCCGCCGTAATGCGGAAGCATCGCCATGGACACCGATCGTCGTCACCTGCTGGCCTGGACCGCCGCCGCGACCGCCCTTGCGTCCGCGTCATCGGCCGCTGCAGCGCCCGCCGCAGCCCCCGTCAGCGCGCTTGGCATCGACGCCGCGCAATTCGGACTGCGGCCGGGCTCTGGCGACGATCAAAGCCGCGCGCTGCAGCGCGCCGTGGACGAGACCGCCCGGACCCGCAGCCCGCTTGCCATCGCGCCCGGCACGTACCAGGTCGGCGGCGTGAAGCTTGCGCCCGGCACACAAATCATCGGCGTGCGCGGCGCCACCCAACTCATGCTGAGTGAAAGCCGCCCGTTGTTTTCCGCCGCCGCCGCCGACCACGTCGGTCTGTCGGGCCTGGTGCTCGATGGCGGCAAGCGCCCGCTGCCCGAGCGGACCGGACTGGTCCAACTCGAAAACTGCCACAGCGCGCGGATCGCCAATTGCGAAATTCTCGGCAGCGGCCGCAACGGCATCATGTGCATCGCGGTCGATGGCGAGATCGCCGACTGCAGGTTGACCAACATCGCCGATGCCGCCATCCATTCGTTGGACGGCCGCGGTCTCCTGATCGCGCGCAACACGCTCTACGATGTCGGCAACAACGGCATACAGGTCTGGCGCTCGGCCGCCGGCGACGACGGCACCATCGTCATCGACAACAACATCGAGGCGATCGACAACCGCGCCGGCGGATCCGGCCAGTACGGCAACGCCATCAATGTTTTTCGCGCCGGCAATGTCATCGTGCGCGGCAACCGCATCAAGAACTGCGCCTACACCGCGGTGCGCGGCAACTCCGCATCCAATATCCAGATCGAGGGCAACAGCATCGCCGATGTGCGCGAGGTCGCGCTCTATGCGGAATTCGGCTTCGAAGGCGCGGTGATCGCCAACAACACCGTCGACGGCGCCGCCATCGGCGTCTCGGTGACCAACTTCAACGAGGGCGGGCGGCTCGCGGTGGTGCAGGGCAATCTGATCCGCAACCTGCTTGCCCAAGCTGCCGCCGGGCGACGATCCGAACGACGTCGGCGGCATCGGCATCTCGGTCGAGGCCGACACCGCCGTCACCGGCAATGTCGTCGAGGGCGCGCCCACCGCCGGCATGATGCTGGGCTTCGGCCAGTATCTGCGCGATGTCGCGGTGACCGGCAATATCGTGCGCAAGGCCGATATCGGCATCGCAGTCTCGGTCGCGGCCGGCGCCGGCAGCGTGCTCATCGCCAACAACGTCATCGCCGATATCCTACGCGGCGCCATCATCGGGACCGACCGCCGCCGGATCGTCACCGGCGATCTGATGAAGGGCGGCGCCGAGCGCTACGCCCACCTCTCCATCAGCGGCAACCGCGTGCGCTGACCCTCGTTCACTGACGGGAACTTGGTGTCAGCGCGACCGCGCGTTAAATATTGCCCGCATTTAATGTGGTCCTGTGCCGCATTGCCCGTTGAGGAGTGACCCGCGGCACGCCATATTTCCGTCTGGAACCCACCTCTCACTCCGACCCATGCGCTCCCCGTCAGAAAAATGCTCACCGGCATTCTCGCGCTCTTCCTGTTTCCGCTGGCCGTGCACGCCGCGATCTACGCCAGCAAGGATCGCCCGGCGAGCTATCGCGACGCCGACTGGTCGAGCGTCGGCATGCTGCCGCCGGCATCCGCCGACCGCGAGGCGCGCATGCTGGTGTTCACCGGACGCACCGGCCGCTGGAAGGGCATCTTCGCGGTCCATAGCTGGGTCGTGATCAAGCCGGAGAATTCGACGAACTGGACGCGGTACGACGTGGTCGGCTGGGGCCAGCCGCTACGGACCAACAATTGGGCGCCGGACGGGCGCTGGTTCGGCGATGCGCCGCGCATCCTGCTCGACGTGCGAGGTGCGCAGGCCGCCGCGCTCATTCCCAAGGTGCAGGCCGTGGTCGCGGAGTACCAGTATGACCGGATGGGCGACTATCGGGTCTGGCCCGGGCCGAACAGCAACACCTTCACGGCCGCAGTCCTGCGCGCCGTGCCCGAGTTGCACACCACGTTGCCGGCGAACGCAGTCGGCAAGGATTTTCGCGCGCTGCCTTATGTGGGCCTCACCGACAGCCGCACCGGCGTCGAGGTTTCGCTCTGGGGCCTGCTGGGCGTGAAGGCCGGCTGGGTCGAGGGTATCGAACTCAACTTCATGGGGCTGGTCGCGGGGCTCGATCTGCGCCATCCCGCGGTCAAGCTTCCGGGATTCGGGCGCGTGGGAATCGACGACGGGACCGCGATCGCGGCGCCAGCGCTATAGCGCGAGGGCAGATCAGCGGCGGCGGTAGGCGGCAACGGAGGTCCGGCCGTCATTGCCGGCTTTGAGCAGCCACTCGTTGGTGAGTTGCTCGCCGATTCGCTGCAATCCCAACTTCAAGGCCGGGCTTGGCGGCAGCACCTTCATTCCCTTGGCAGTCAGTTGATCGGCGTACCACTTGGTCCGCTCCTGCGACATCGCCCAGCCGCGCGTCTCGGCGACCGCGCTTGCCTTGAGCACGGCGTCGCGTGCGGTCTGGTCGAGGCGCTCGAATGCCGCGGTATTCACGAAGGTGATGTTCTTCGGAATCCAGGCCTGGGTGTCGTAGAAGTAAGTCATGGTCTCCCACGCCTTGCTGTCATAGCCGGTGGCGACCGAGGTCATGAAGGCGTTGATCAGACCGGTGGCGAGCGCCTGCGGCAGGTCGGCAGCCTGGATGGTGACCGGATAGGCTCCGACGATCTGGGCGATGCGCTGGGTGCCGGCATTGTAGACCCGCCATGACAGACCCTTCATGTCGCTGATCTGAGAAATTTCCTTCTTGGCGTAGATGCCCTGCGGCGGCCATGGCACGGCGAACAGCGGCGTCAGCCCCTGCGCGGTAAATCTCCTGCCGATCGCAGCTTTCGATGCCAGCCAGAGCTTGCGCGCGTCCTCGTAGCTGGTCGCGAGAAACGGAATCACGTCGACGCCGTAGATCGGGTCTTCGCCATCGTGCAGCGAGATCAGGACCTCTCCCATCTGCGCCTGACCGATGCGCACCGCGCTCTTGATCTGCGTGGCGCTGAACATCGACGCGTTGGGATGCAGCGTAATGGCGAGCTTGCCCTCGGTCGCTGCCGCGACGTCCTTGGCAAAGAGACCGAGATTCTCGTTGTGAAAATTGCTGGCAGGGTATGCCGATGGCAGATGCCAGACGACTTGCGCGCGCGCGGTCGTGCATGCGCACGCAATAGCCGCGCCGGCCGCGAAGGCGAGTATCCGCAACATTTTCATGGCACAAGGCCCCGGCGGTGGACCACTGCAATCACCCCAAAGGTCCGCCCGCCAAATATGATCCTAGCAGACCTTTCGGCGAATTTGGCAAAGAAAACGCGAGTGGCAGGTCGTCGCAGCGCGCGCAGGTGGCATGAGCCTGGCACTGTGAGCAAAGTCTGGGTGGCGTGGCGCCCGCCCGTAGATGACATTTCAATGACGTTGCAATAAATCCCGCGCTTCCTGCGAACGCAAACGCCTCAGCGGTCAGGGAAAATGCCGCCCCTAACGGCATGAGAGACTTCGCCCCGCGCTTGCGCACCCCTATAACGATCAGGATCAACGACAGGCCATAAGCAATGCAGACTGACACTCCGTTGGGCGACCGGTGGGAATTCTGGATCGATCGCGGTGGCACGTTCACCGACGTGATCGGCCGCAAGCCCGACGGCACCCTCGTCGCGCACAAGCTGCTGTCCGAGAATCCCGAGGCCTATCGCGATGCCGCCGTTCAAGGCATCCGCAACCTGCTTGGCCTCAAGACCGGTGAGCCGATCCCGGACGGACAGGTCGCTGCCGTAAAAATGGGCACCACCGTCGCCACCAACGCCCTGCTTGAGCGCAAAGGCGTGCGCACGCTGCTGCTCACCACGAAGGGCTTCCGCGATGCGCTGAAGATCGGCTACCAGGCGCGGCCGAAGATTTTCGCCAAGCACATCATCAAGCCGGAAATGCTGTTTGAGCAGGTGGTGGAGGTTGACGAGCGCGTGCGCGCCGACGGCACGGTGGAGCGCGAACCCGACCTCGCCGCCGTCGAGGCCGATCTGGCGCGCGCGAAGGCCGACGGGATCACCTCGGTCGCCATCGTGTTCATGCACGCCTACCGCTACCCCGAGCATGAGCGGCGTATGGCGGCGCTTGCCCGCCGGATGGGTTTTGACCAGGTCTCGGTCAGCCACGAGGTCTCGCCACTGATCAAGCTGGTCGGCCGCGGCGACACCACGGTGGTCGACGCCTATCTGTCGCCGATCATCCGCCGCTATGTTGCGACGGTCGGCAGCGAACTCGCGGCAGGCTCTTCGTCACACGCGCCGCTCCCTCCTTCACCTCCCCCCTTGAGGGGGAGGTCGGCGAGCGGAGCGAGCCGGGAGGGGGGTACTCTTCACGAGGGCACAATTCCAGCAACCACCCCCCTCCCTACCCCTCCCCCTCAAGGGGGGAGGGAGCTGGCCGGTGCGAGGGGACAGATCGAGAGCAGCACGATTGACCACATCCGGCTGATGTTCATGATGTCGTCGGGCGGGTTGACGGCGGCCGAGTTGTTTCAGGGCAAGGATGCGATCCTGTCGGGACCGGCCGGCGGCGTGGTCGGCATGGCGGAGACCGGGCGCGAGGCCGGGTTCAGTCACATGATCGGCTTCGACATGGGCGGCACCTCGACGGACGTGTCGCACTACGATGGCGAATTCGAGCGCGCGTTCGAGACAGAGGTCGCGGGCGTGCGCATGCGCGCGCCGATGATGCTGATCCACACCGTGGCGGCGGGCGGCGGCTCGATTCTGCATTTCGACGGCGCGCGCTTCCGCGTCGGCCCGGATTCGGCGGGCGCCAATCCGGGACCGACATGCTACCGGCGCGGCGGCCCGCTCGCGGTCACCGACGCCAATGTCATGGTCGGCAAGCTGATGCCGGATTTCTTTCCGAAGATTTTCGGCCCCGAGCAGGACCAGCCGCTCGATGAGGATGCGGTGCGCGCGGCGTTCGCGGAGCTTGCCAAGGCGGTCGGCGGCAAGACGCCGGAGGAGATCGCCGACGGCTTCATCAAGATCGCGGTCGAGAACATGGCGAACGCGATCAAGAAGATTTCCGTGCAGCGCGGCTACGACGTGACGCGCTACGCGCTCAACTGCTTCGGCGGCGCCGGCGGCCAGCACGCCTGCCTCGTCGCCGACTCGCTCGGCATGACCAAGGTGCTGATCCATCCGTTCTCGTCGCTGCTCTCGGCCTACGGCATGGGTTTGGCCGATATTCGTGCAACACGACAGCAGGCCATCGAGGAGCCGCTCGGCGACAGCGCCCTTGCGGCGATCGAAAATATCGGCGGCCGGCTCGGCGAGGACGCCAAGCGCGAAGTCGCGGGCCAAGGGCGTGCCCGCGCGCGACATCGTCGTGCATGTGCGCGCCCACATCCGCTACGCCGGCACCGACACCGCGCTGGTGGTGCCGGCTTTCACGGTTGGAGACCGCCGGCGGCACTCTCTCCTCCACCTCCCCCCTTGAGGGGGAGGTCGGCCGGCGAAGGCGGCCGGGAGGGGGGTATTGGCGAGGGCAGCACTGCGCCAACCACTACCCCCCTCCCCACCCCTCCCCCTCAAGGGGGGAGGGAGCAGAGTGGAGCAAGCGGCGAGGACGAGGCTTCACTCGAAAAGATGAAATCCGCGTTCGAAGCGGCACACAAGGCGCGCTTCGGCTTCATCGACGAGGCGAAGCAGCTTGTCGTCGAGGCCGTGTCGGTCGAGGCGATCGGCGGCGGCGCGAAATTTTCCGAGCCGGTGTTCGACATCACGACCGCGCCCCTGCCCGCGCCCATTCGCACCACCCGTTTCTATTCCGGCGGCACCTGGCATGACGCAGCGGTCTTTACCCGCGCGCAGCTTGCGGCCGGCCACAAGGTCATGGGTCCGGCGATCGTGATGGAGCCGCACCAGACCGTGGTGGTCGAAGACGGCTGGCGCGCCGAGATCACCGCCAAGAACCATCTGGTGCTGGAGCGCGCCGTGCCGCTGGTGCGCAGCCACGCCATCGGCACGCATGCCGACCCGATCATGCTCGAAGTGTTCAACAACCTGTTCATGTCGATCGCCGAGCAGATGGGCGTGTCGCTGCAGAACACCGCCTATTCGGTGAACATCAAGGAGCGGCTCGATTTTTCCTGCGCGGTGTTCGCCGCCGACGGCACGCTGGTCGCCAACGCGCCACACATGCCGGTGCATCTTGGCTCGATGGATCGCGCGGTCGAGACCATCATCCGCGAGAACCAGGGCCGTATCTCACCGGGCGACGTCTACGTGATTAACGCGCCCTACAACGGCGGCACGCATCTGCCGGATATAACAGTTTGCACGCCGGTGTACGATCACGCCCAGCAGCAAATCCTGTTCTGGGTGGCTTCACGTGGTCATCATGCCGATGTTGGCGGCATCTCGCCGGGTTCGATGTCACCCAATGCGACGACGATCGAGGAAGAGGGCATCCTGTTCGACAACTTCAAAGTCGTCGACCGCGGCCGCTTTCTCGAAAAAGAGCTCTACGCCGCGCTGACCGGCGCGAAATATCCGGCGCGCAACCCGCTGCAGAACGTCAACGACATGAAGGCGCAGATCGCCGCCAACGAGAAGGGCGTGCAGGAACTGCATAAGATGGTGGCGCAATTCACGCTGCCGGTGGTCGAAGCCTACATGCAGCACGTGCAGGACAATGCCGCCGAAAGCGTGCGCCGCGTTATCGACCGCATTCACGATGCGTCGTTCGACTACGAGATGGACCAGGGCACCTGGATCAAGGTCAAGATCACGGTCGACAAGGAGAAGCGCGAGGCCACCGTCGACTTCACCGGCACCTCGCCGCAGCAGCCGACCAATTTCAACGCGCCCGAGCCGGTGACCCGCGCGGCCGTGCTCTACGTCTTCCGCGTCATGGTCGACGACGACATCCCGATGAATGCCGGCTGCCTGCGGCCGATCAACATCATCATCCCGAAGCGCTCGATGCTGACGCCGGAATACCCGGCGGCCGTGGTCGCCGGCAACGTGGAAACGTCACAAGCGGTGACCAACTGCCTGTTCGGCGCGCTCGGCGCCATGGCGGCGGCGCAAGGCAGCATGAACAATCTCAACTTCGGCAACGCCAAGTACCAGTACTACGAGACCATCTGCTCGGGCTCGCCGGCAGGTCCGGGATTTCCCGGCACCGACGCGGTCCACACCCACATGACCAACACCCGGCTCACCGATCCGGAGGTGCTGGAATTCCGCTTCCCGGTGCTGCTCGAGGACTTCCACATCCGCAAGGGCTCGGGCGGGCGCGGCAAGTGGAATGCCGGCGACGGCATCCGCCGCACCATCCGCTTTCTCGAAAAGATGGACTGCACCATCCTGTCCGGCCATCGCCGCATCCGGCCGTTCGGGCTCGCGGGTGGCGAGGCCGGCCAGATCGGCGAGAACTGGGTGCGCCGGAACGACGGCCGGATGGAAAGGCTCAAAGGGGCCGACGCCACTGTGCTCGATGCCGGCGAAGCCGTCATCATCCAGTCGCCGACCGCTGGCGGCTATGGCAAGCCGTAGATCGAACTTGATTAAACCGGGCCGAACCAACTCTCCTCCGTTCGTCCCCGCGGAAGCGGGGACCCAGGACTCAAGAGTTATTGTGAAGAACTGGATTCCCGCTTGCGCGGGAATGAACGGAGTGTGTGGCAGAGTCCGAAAGTACTCTCGATGATTTTCGACTGCGCAAAGAAAAATGGCCGGGCAAATGCCCGGCCATTCCATTCATGCGGTAGCGGCTCGCGTCACGCCGTCTGCTGCACCGCGGAGAGCAGCCACTTGCCGCCGCGGTCGCGCCGGAACGTCCACACTTCGGTCGCTTCATCCGGGCCGCCTTCGACCACGCGTCCGCTCGCCTGATCGACGTAGGTGTCGTTGAGCGCGTAGCGCATCGCCACCGAGGCGTAGTCGGTGTCGCCTTCACGCCAAGCCTCGGCGAGGTCGCCCTGTAGCAGCTTGACGTCGGAGATCCGGTTGACGACGCCGCGGCTGGCATTCGCCGCCAGGTCTTCAGAATAATAGGACAGCATCTCGGGCGTCACGCGCGTGCGCAGCGCCGACAGATCTTCCTTGCCGAAATCGGTTTGCACTTCGCCAAGAAGCTGTTCGAAGCTGTTGAAGTCGTCCGGCGTCAGGCCGACCTCGTCGGCGCCGGCGGCACGTGCGGCCGGTGCAGCCGCCGCACTCCCGCCGCCGAAGCCACTTCCGAGGCCGCCAAATCCCATCTGCGATGGCGGAGGACTGCCGGAGTCATAGTTGCGCAGCATCGGGCCGCTCGCCAGCGCGGGCTGGTTGCGGCGCTGCCACCAGGACCACAGCATGTAACCGACGATGGCGATGATGCCGATCTGCAGCAGCAGGCCGAGCATCGAGGCGGCGCCGCCGAGACCGCCCGTCAGGCCATGTCCGAACAACATGCCGAGCAGGCCCGCACCGAGAAAGCCGGCAAACAGTCCGCCCATGAAGCCCGGGCGGCCGAACAAGCCGCCGCCAGCGCCGGGGGCCGTCGCCGTGCGCGACGCCGAGCTGCCGGGCTGACCCGGCTGGGTCATGCTCCGCTCCATCGGACGTGTCGCGTTCGGCGCTGTACGGGTGGACGGCGGCGCCGAGAAGGTCTGTGACCCGCGGCTGCCGAAGCTTGAGCGCGGCCGGGCATCGGCGGCGGACGCAATCAGCGCGACGGTCGCCACGAGGGCGAAAATCGCGAAAAGTGAACGAAAACTCATGAGGCGCATGTGTCGCTCCCTGGAGGCCGGTTGGGGCCGGCGTTATATTGGTATTCGATAGCACGGTTTGAAGAGGTGCCGCACGGTGTCGCACGCCATAGGCATATCAGTTTCAAACGAAACCAAAAGCCCTTGACGAAACGGCCGAGACTCCATCCAGACTTTGTCGGATTAACCCTGTTCGCGGTTCAATCCCCTGGGCTTGGCGCTCAGTGCCCGCCGGGCGCGCCGTCAGCCGGCGGCCGCCGCATCACCACCGCTAGCGCACCGAACACCAGGAACAGCACCGCCAGCATCAGGAAAACATCGGCGAATGCCATCACCTGCCCCTGCCGCCGGGTGATCTGCATCAGTTGCTTGAGCGCCATGGCGTGCGCGTCGCTGCCGTAATCGGAAAACCGCTGGGTGAGATTGTTCAGCGTCTCGACCGCCGGGCCGCGCGACCAGTTCACCGCCTCATGCAGACGCGTCAAATGAAGATCGATGCGATTGTTGAGCTGCGTGTTCAGCACCGCGAGCCCGACGGCGCCGCCGAGATTGCGCGTGAGATTGAACAGGCCCGAGGCATTCTTGAGCCGCTCCGGCGAGAGCGTGCCGAGCGCCACGTTGGTGATCGGCACAATCGCCAGCATCATGCCGACACCACGCAGAATCTGCGGCACGAACAGCTCCCAGAAATCCCAGTCCTTGGTCAGCGAGGTCATCTGCCAGGAGCCGAGCGCGAAAATGAAGAATCCGCTCATCAGCATGATGCGCGGATCGAGCCGGTTCATCAGTTGCCCGACGATCGGCGCGCTCACGAACATCGCGACGCCCGAGACGAACATGGTCTCGCCGACCATCAGCGCGTTGTAGCCGCGGATCTGCCCGAGATAGACCGGAAAGAGGTAGGTCAGGCCGTAGAGCCCGATACCAAGCACGAAGGAGAACATGCTGCCGAGCGCGAAGTTGCGGTCGGTAAACGCCGTGAGGTCGACAATCGGCTCGCGCGCACTGAGCACGCGCGCGAAGAACGCCACCGCCGACACCACGGAGACCACCGCGCAAAGGAAAACCGTCTGATCGTCGAACCAGTCGTTGCGCGGGCCCTCCTCCAGCACATATTCGAGCGTGCCGAGAAACGCCGCCATGGAGATCAATCCCCACCAGTCGAACTTGTCGAACAGCGCGAAGTTCGGCCGGTCGAAATCGATCAGCGCGAGCGCCGCGAGCGTAACGATGATGCCGGGCACGATGTTGATGAAAAACAGCCAGTGCCAGGACAGCGCCTCGGTGAGATAGCCGCCGACCGTCGGCCCGATGGTCGGCGCCAGCGTCGCCACGAGCCCGATCATCGGCACGATCATCGGCATGCGCGAACGCGGGAAGATCAGGTAGGCGGAGGCGAACACCGTCGGCACCATGCCGCCGCCGAGGAAGCCCTGGATCGCGCGCCAGACAATCATCTCGCTCATTGACGAGGAGAGCCCGCACATCAGGCTCGCGAACGTGAACCCCGCCGCCGCCGAGGCGAACATGATGCGCGTTCCGAGGACGCGCGAGAGAAAGCCCGACAATGGAATCGCGACCACCTCGGCCATCAGGTAGGAGGTCTGTACCCAGGTGATCTCGTCCTGCGAGGCGGCGAGCCCGGCCTGAATCTCGGCAAGCGACGCCGACACGATCTGGATGTCGAGAAACGCCATGAACATGCCGAAGCACATGGCGAGGAACGCGAGCAGCCGGCGCGGGTCGATCCGCTCGGCCGCTTCCTCGACGAGGCTCGGATTGAAGGTGGTCGTGGCCATGGCACGCCCTCCCGCGGCGATTATTTTGCGCGCGCCGACGTGACCAGGTCGAATCCCGGTGTGGCGTCGGCCACCGGGGCCGGCTTGGTGTTGATGCTCACCACCACCGACAGGCCAGGCCGCAACACGCGCTGGCTGGCGATATTCACCGGCACCTCGATGCGCACCGGCACGCGCTGCACGATCTTGGTGAAGTTGCCGGTCGCGTTATCGGGCGGCAGCAGCGAGAACACCGCGCCCGAGGCCGGCGAAACGCTCGCGACGGTGCCCTCGATGGCATGTTCGGGAATCGCATCGACGCTGATGGCGACCTTCTGGCCGGGCTTGAGGCGCGCGAGTTGCGTCTCCTTGAAATTCGCCTCGATATAGACGTTGTCGAGCGGCACGAGGCTCGCGAGACGCTGCCCGGTCTGCACGAAGTCGCCGGTCTGCACCGCGCGGTTGCCGAACACGCCGCTGACCGGCGCGCGGATTTCGGTGAACGAGAGATCGCGTTCGGCCTTCGCCAGCGCGGTCTGCAATTCCTTGACGACGCGCACGGCCTCCTGCTGCTGCGCCTGCAAGACCGCAACCGCGGCCTGCGCCGCCTCGAGCGCGGCCTGCGCGCTCTGCACGCCGGCGATAGCCTGGTCGCGATTGGCCTGCGCCTGTTCGAGAGTCTGGCGGCTGGCGAATTCGCGTTTCGCCAGAGCCTGCTGGCGGTCCAACTCAAGTTGCGTGCGCTTGGCGGCAACCTGCGCGGAGACGAGTTGCGCCTTCGCCTGCTCGATCGCAGACTGCTGCGCTTCGATCTGACGGCCGATACGGTCGACGGTTGCCTGCTGGGTCGCGACCTTGTCGTGCGCAGCATCGACCGCCAGCCGATAGTCGCCATCATCGATCGTGGCAACGAGTTCGCCGGAGCGTACATACGCGTTGTCTTCGACCAGCACGTTGGCGACGTATCCGGGAATCTTGGCGGCCAGCGTCGTGTTGTGGGCGCGCACATAGGCGTCGTCGGTGGAGACGGTAAAGCGACCGACCGTCCACCAGTGGTAACCGAACATGCCTGCCGCGCCGATGGCCGCGAGCAGCAGCACGCCCGCAATCGCCAGTCGGCGGCGATTCGGTTTGCGGGTGGACTGTCCGGCCGCCTCGGCCTCGATTTCGATGATCGGTCCGGCGGGCCGTCGAACGAGGTCGCCGCTCTGCCGCGCCCGCGGCTCTGGCGACGGCCCGGTTTCGCTGGCGTCTGGCGCGACTTTGCTGGTTTCTGAAGTCACTTTGCCGGTCTCTACTGCGATTTCGACGTCCGGCGCCTGAGCCCGGGCTGCCCGAATGCCAACCCGCGGGTGCCCGCTATCTTCGTCTGGTTCTCGGAACATGGCTGCGCTCCTATCGCGCATTGACCGAACGGTTCGGTCACTTATATGCGGCTAAGCCCAGGCGTCAATATTGACCGAACCGTTCGGTCAATGCTAAATTGTCATAGCTGCCTGCGAGGAGCTGCAGGCTGGGTTCCCCGGCCACATTGGCCAGGGCCAGGGAGGAACAACAAAATGAGCATGCCGGCGGAAATCGACCGCTTGGTCCAAAAGACGTCCGACGACGACAGCGCCAAGCGGCGGCAAATCATCGAAGGCGCGCAGAGGGTCTTTCTGGCGCAAGGCTTTGACGCCGCCAGCATGGGCGAAATCGCCCGCGCCGCCGGCGTGTCAAAGGGCACGCTCTATGTCTACTTCGAGAACAAGGAGCAGCTCTTCCAGTCGATCGTCGCGGAGCAGTGCAAGACACAGGCCGAGGCGATCTTCGCGTTCGATCCCAGTGACCGGGACATCGAGAGCGCGCTCACCCGTCTCGGCACCGACTATGTCAAATTCTTGATTCAGCCTGAGCGCATATCGCCGCTGCGCACGGTGATCGGCATCACCGAGCGCATGCCGGAGATCGGCCGGCAATTCTATGAGGCCGGGCCGGCCTGCGGGATCGCGCAACTCGCTGCGTATCTCCGCGCCCAGGTCGATGCCGGCCTGCTCGCGATCGACGACTGCGAAATCGCGGCGGCGCAGTTCATGGACGCCTGCCAGTCGACGCTGTTCAAGCCGGTCCTGTTCAGTTTCGGCCCTCCCCCGCCGCCGGAGCGGATCTCATATGTGGTCGGAATTGCGGTGCGGGTCTTCCTCGCCGCCTATCGCGGGCGCTGAAGCTCTTCGCGAGAAGCCGCGTCAGTTGTCCTGACCGTCGTTGCCCGGCTCGGCCATCGGTAATGCCTTGGTGCGCCGGTCGTCGTCGGGATTGCGCCAAGGCCGCCGTGACGGCGGCGTGCGGCGCTGCGCGACCGAGCCGGTCACCTCGCCGCCGCGCCGGCCGACGTAGCGGCCTCCGCTCGCGCGCGCCGCCACCTCTTCGCCGGAGACCGCATGCGGGTTGCAGGCGCGGTAGCCATTGCTCCGCTTCATCAGATCGACGTGGATATGGTCGTAGTGATAGACGTTCGAGCCCGGCGCCAGCACCGTGGTGAACTGCTCACAGGCGGCGCCTTGCACATCGCGCAGAAAGCCCTGCTCCTCCGGCAGGCCGCGCCAGCCGTTCTTCACCGTGATCTTGCGACCGTCCGCCAGCGTGAAGGCGGCAATATCGAGGGCGTTGCCGAAGGCGTGCTCGGAGATGTGCGCGTTCGGATTGCCGTTCATCCCGCGGCAGGAATAGGCGGAAATCTGCTTGATTTCAGCGACCGGCGAACCGAACCAGCGCATCGCCGCAGGCTGCACCGAATTGGCGAGCCAGCGGTCGAGTTCCGACACGATCGGGCATGCCAGCGTTGCCGCCGGGCTTACCGTCACCGGGGTCCCAACGGCCGCCGGGATTTGCAGATCGCGCGAAGGCCCAAGGGACGGCAGCGGTGCGTCGGGTTCGCGCTGACCCGGACCCTGGGGCGGCAGCGGTTCTGAACGCACCGCGCCGCGCGACACCGATGACGTTGACTCGATCCGCGGCGCCGACGCTCGCGCATCGATCACCCGGCGGCGCTCATACGGCACCGGCGACATATCGTAACTTCCAGGCGGCGGCTCGCGCACGTTGCCCGATCGCCGCGCCGGCGCGACACCGTAGGGCTTGCGATAGTCGTACTCGCTGGGCGCTTGACCCAGCGAATCCGCTGCGTTCGGCGGATTGAGCGAAACGGGGCCGTTGCCCGGACCGCGCGTATCGGCCGGAGCGACCGGCCAGCGCGGCTGCTGAGATGGATTCGGTATCGTGCCTGGAGGACGCAGTTCGTCCGAATAGCCGAGCGAGCCGCCCTCCCCCAGCACGGCCACTTTCAGCGGGAAATCCGCACCGCACATCCCAGGACCGTTGATCGGGCTGATCCGGACGATGCCGGCGCTTTCCTTGACGGCGCCGCTCGCAAGGCATGCGACCTCGGCCTCGTGCCGCCATGCGTCGCGCTCAGCGCCGAAGAAGCCGCCGCTGCAACCTGCGAGCACACCGAGCGCGCCGAGCATGACGGAGCCAACGAGATAACAACGCACTCCCCACACCATGGGCGGAGAATGCGATGCGGTTCATTAACGACTCTTCAAAGAGTTCCAGCGGGAGCAACCGCCGCTGGCTTACGCCTGCCGGTATGGTTAAGAAGGGTCATTGCCCGCCGACCGGAACAAAACCCATGCCATGGAAGGCTCGTTTGATAATGGCGCTCCTGCAGTCGAGCGTCATGGTATTGATGGTGACGTTGCTGGTGACCTACCTCAATCTCGGCTGGCGCGGCGATTTTCCCTTCCATTGGGTGAAGGCGTATTTCATCGCCTGGCCGGTTGCAGCCGGTACCGCCTTCGTCATCATGCCGGCCGCCCGCCGCCTCACCGACCTGATCCTCGCCCGGATCGGCGGTCACGCCTGATGCTGTCCGCCCTCGACCTGGCCCGCCGGATCGCGACCGGCGAACTCACGCCGCGGCAGGTGATCGACCTTTGCGCGGAGACGATCGCAGCGCGCGAGCCCGACGTCGGCGCGTTCGCAGCACTCGGCATCGAGAGCGCACAGCGCGCGGCCGAGACGCCCGGACTTGCGCAGCGTCCGCTCGCCGGACTGCCGGTCGGCATCAAGGACATCTTCGATACCGCCGACCTTCCGACCGCCTACGGCAGCACGATTCACGCCGGCCACCGCCCCAATACCGACGCCGCGATGGTCATGCTCGTCACGACGCGCCGGCGGGCTCGTCGTTGGCAAGACGGTCACGGCCGAGTTCGCGTCACGCGAAGGCTCGCCGACGCGCAATCCGCTCGATCTCGCACATACGCCGGGCGGCTCGTCCTCGGGCTCCGCCGCCGCGGTCGCGGCCGGCATGGTGCCGATCGCGATCGGCAGCCAGACCGGCGGCTCGACGATCCGCCCGGCGGCGTATTGCGGCATCGCCGGCTACAAGCCGTCGTTCAAGATGCTGCCGACCGTCGGCATGAAGTGTTTTTCCTGGTCGCTCGATACGGTCGGGACTGTTCGCCGCGCGCATCGCCGATGTGGCATTCGCCGCCTCCGCCCTCAGCGGCCGGGAACTGCGGGTTGATGGACGGCCGCCGGCGGTACCTGCCCTCGCAATTGTTCGCACTCACCTGTGGGATGAGGCGAGCGCACCGATGCAAACCGCTGTCGAAGGCGCAGC
This sequence comes from uncultured Alphaproteobacteria bacterium, assembly GCA_963756715.1. GTDB lineage: Bacteria > Pseudomonadota > Alphaproteobacteria > Rhizobiales > Xanthobacteraceae > VAZQ01. The sequence goes on along the minus strand of CAVWOV010000008.1, from coordinate 19,567 downwards.
GCGCGCTGCCGAGAGAGCCGGCGCAACGGTCAGCGATTTGACGTTGCCGGAAATCTTCGAAGAAGCAACGGACGCGCACCGTGATCATCGCCGGCTATGAAGCGTTTCGCGCGCTTGCTTTCGAATATGACTTTCATCGCGATCGCATGGGGCCGCTGCTGCGCGAGCAACTCGACGAGGGGGCGTCGATCGGTGTCGATGCCTACGACAACGCGCGCCGCACCGTCCGCCGCGCTCGCCAGGCGTTCGCGGAACTCCTGCCGGACGGCGTCGTCATCCTGACGCCATCGGCGCCGGGCGCCGCTCCGCTGGGGCTGATCTCCGGCGAACCAACCTTCAACCGGCTTTGGACCCTGCTCGGCGTGCCTTGCGTCAACGTTGCCGGACTGACCGATGCAGAAGGAATGCCGCTCGGCGTTCAGATCGTCGCGCGCTTCGGACGCGATCGTTTTGCGCTCTCAGCCGCCGCGTTCCTGGAGGCAGTGCTCGCTCGGTGGAGGTAAACCCGCTTTTGCACTACGCGTGATTTGCTGATAGCAGGTGCCGGTCAATCCGCGCACAAAACCCGCTCAACCCCGCCTCACAGCGCGTAATCCCGCCTGTTTATGACTTGTAAGACCGAAAAGTTTGTCTTGAAATATCATGGCGTTGGAAACGCGAACCTGACCATTTTACAATTCATTTTGCACTGCAAAACATTTGGCCCTTCGGGAACGGGGAAATCTCTGCTATGCTTAACCACCTTCAAACAAGGAGGAGTGTGACGTGGACCTTGCCTTGAGGCTCGATGTGCTGGCGGTGTGTGCCGTGTTTGCTTTCGTCGGCGCCATTCTGCTGGGTGCGTTCTGAGTTCGAGAATCCAAGGACGACGGCAGATTCCAAATCACCCCCGTCTCGCAAATCCGCGAATTCCAGACACCGGAGAGGACCACCCTCTCCGGTGTTTGCGTTTGAGCCACAAAGCTATCTGCGTACGAAGCGCCGGCGGACATCCTTCGCTCGCTGCTGAGGCGAATTCAGCCGTCAAAGACGCCGTTGACCGTCGCCGCCGCCGTGATCGTCACGGGACTCCCACCTGACGGTACACGGTCGCATTCGGCGCGTTTCCTTCCTCGACCTTCGGTCTCCAGTCACGCGACATCCGTTGCGCCTCGGCGATCTGCTCACGCGACATCCGGCTTGCGGTGAGGTCGCGGTTATTGATGGCTGCCCGGCGCCGGTCGGCCTCCGACGGCAGGAAGCGCGGGACCGCGAGATTGAACCACATGTAAGCGGTGACATAGTCGTGCTCGACGCCTTGCCCCTCGGCGTAGGACACACCGAGATTGAACTGCGCGCGGGCTTCGCCCTGTTCGGCAGCGCGCCGATACCATTTGACCGCTTCGATATAGTCTTGAGGCACACCCTGACCTTCGGCATGCATGACGCCGAGATTGAACTGAGCGACGGCGTTGCCCTGGTTGGCGGCGAGGCGAAACCACTTGACCGCCTGCGCGTCGTCCTGCTTCAAGCCGCGGCCGTGGTAGTACATCAGGCCGAGCAGGGATTCGGCACGAGGATCACCATCTTCCGCCAGCTGCTGCACAAGCTTCAGCGCAGCCGGGTACTTGCCCTTTTGATACGCGGCCTCCGCCGCATCGATTTTGCTGACCGTGTTTGCAAAGTCCAAGGCGGGCACCAGTTCAACGACTGTCCGCTGAATCGCCAGGTGGTTCGCACCCAGCACGAATCCCATCCCCAGCAAGGCAGCCGCGATGGCCGCCTTGGTCGCGTAAATCCAGTGCCGCGCATGTCCGGCCTGGCTCTGGCAATCGCTAAGCTCCGCCTGCAAGGCGGCAATGCGCTGCTCGAGCGCCGCGGCCTCCGCGCGCTTGGCGCCGAAATTGAACAGGCTCCAACGTGACGTGGACCGCCTCGGCGCGGAATAGGCTTCGGAAGACACCATCGCTTACCCTGATTGCAGTCTCTACCGCTTATACGAATTGTGGCGTCGGGTCCCCAGGTGTCTTCGAACTCCTCGGCCGGTACGATCCGAGGTCCCAGAAAATTCAAGATCACAATAGATTCCGACGCCCCCTAGATAGGACTGACGGCCGCCGCATTCAACATCGGCGCGATCACATGCGGGCGACCCCAAGCGCTCCGAATCACGCAGAATTGCGGCTGTCGCCCGCGGGCGCCTATTCGGCGGCCGTCCGCACCCGTGCCAGCGGGTCATAATTGAGCACCGGCGCAAGCCACCGTTCCGCCTCCGGAACTGTCCAGCCCTTGCGGGCGGCGTAATCCTCGACCTGGTCGCGCTCGATCTTGCCCACGCCGAAATAGTGACAGTCGGGATGGCTCAGATAGAGCCCGCAGACCGAGGCGCCCGGCCACATGGCAAAGCTTTCGGTAAGACTGACACCAATTCGCTGTTCGGCCTCGAGCAGGCGAAACAGCATCGCCTTCTCGGTATGATCGGGCTGCGCCGGATAGCCCGGCGCGGGGCGGATGCCCTGATAGCTCTCCGCGATCAACTCTTGATTGCGCAGCGTCTCCGTCGACGCATAGCCCCAGAACTCTTTGCGCACCCGCTGGTGCAGCCGCTCGGCGAAGGCCTCCGCGAGACGGTCGGCCAGCGCCTTGACCATGATCGCCGAATAATCGTCGTTGGCGTGCTTGAACCGCTCGGCGATTTCATCTTCACCGATACCGGCCGTCACCGTGAAGGCGCCGATGTAATCCGCAAGCCCGCTCGTTCGTGGCGCGATGAAATCCGCCAGCGCGATGTTGGCGCGGCCTTCGCGCCGTGTAAGCTGCTGGCGCAGGGTATGCAGCACCGCAATCGGCCTTTCGCGCGTGTCGTCGCCATAGATCAGAACATCGTCGCCTTCCGAATTCGCCGGCCAGAACCCGACCACCGCGCTCGCGCGAAACCAGCGTTCGGCTTCGATACGGTGAAGCATTGCCTGGGCATCGTCGTAGAGGCTGCGCGCCGCCGGTCCGTATTTCGCGTCGTCCAGGATGGCAGGGAATTTGCCGGTCAGTTCCCAGGTGGCGAAGAACGGCGACCAGTCGATGTATTCGGCGAGTTCGCCGATCGGATAATTTTCAAGGACCCGCGTGCCCGCAAAGGTCGGCCGTTGCGGCCGGTAATTCCCCGACCAGTTGAGCTTGAGCGCATTGGCGCGCGCATCCGCAAGCGACAGCCGCTGCTTGGTTTGCTCGCCGCGCGCATGCGCCGTTGCGATGCGCGCATACTCCTGGCGGATGCCCGCGACGTAGTCGGGCCGCGCCTTCTCGGACATCAGGCTCTGCGCGACGCCGACCGCGCGGCTGGCGTCGGTGACATAGACGGTCTGGCCGCGCTGGTAGTTCGGATGAATCTTGACCGCCGTGTGCACGCGGCTTGTCGTGGCTCCTCCGATCAGCAAGGGCATCTCGAAGCCCTGCCGCTCCATTTCGGCAGCCACGTAGCACATCTCGTCGAGCGAGGGCGTGATCAAGCCGGACAGCCCGATGATGTCGGCACCTTCCTGCTGCGCGGTTTCCAGGATTTTCGCCGCCGGCACCATGACGCCGAGGTCGATCACTTCGTAGTTGTTGCACTGGAGCACGACGCCGACGATGTTCTTGCCGATGTCGTGGACATCGCCCTTCACGGTCGCCATCACGATTTTGCCGTTGGTGCTGCGCTCGACCGCACCGCCCGCGAGACGCCGCTCCGCCTTCTCCTTCTCCATGAACGGCATCAGATAGGCGACTGCCTGCTTCATCACGCGCGCCGATTTCACCACCTGCGGCAGGAACATCTTGCCGGACCCGAACAGGTCGCCGACGATGTTCATCCCGGCCATCAGCGGCCCCTCGATCACGTGCAGCGGACGCTCGGCACGCTGGCGCGCCTCTTCGGTATCGGCCTCGATGAAATCGGTAATGCCGTGGACCAGCGCGTGCGACAGCCGCTGCTCGACCGGCTCGTTCGCGCCAGGCGAGATCGGCCTCCTTCTTCTCCTTGCCGTGGCCATGGAATTTCTGCGCCAGCGCCAGCAGGCGCTCGGCGGCGTCCGGCCGGCGGTTGAGCACCACGTCCTCGCAGGCCTCGCGCAGCTCCGGTTCGAGGTCGTCGTAGACCGCCATCTGCCCGGCATTGACGATGCCCATATCCATGCCGGCCTTGATGGCATGATAGAGAAACACCGAGTGCATCGCTTCGCGCACCTGCTCGTTGCCGCGGAACGAGAACGACAGGTTCGACACCCCGCCCGACACGTGCACGTGCGGCAGGTTCTGCCGGATCCAGCGCGCAGCTTCGATGAAAGCCACGCCGTAGCCGTTGTGCTCCTCCATCCCGGTCGCGATTGCGAAGATGTTGGGATCGAAGATGATGTCCTGCGGCGGGAAGCCGACACGGTTCACCAGGATGTCGTAGGCGCGCGCGCAGATCGCACACTTGCGCTCGAGCGTATCCGCCTGGCCCTGTTCGTCGAACGCCATGACGACGACCGCGGCACCGTGCCGGCGCACGACCTTGGCATGTTCAAGAAATGCCGCCTCGCCCTCCTTGAGCGAGATCGAGTTCACCACCGCCTTGCCCTGGATACATTTCAGCCCGGCCTCGATCACCGAGAATTTCGAGCTGTCGACCATCACCGGCACGCGCGCGATGTCGGGCTCGGCCGCGATCAGGTTGAGGAAGGTAATCATGGCCTGTTCGGAATCGAGCAGGCCCTCGTCCATGTTGACGTCGATGATCTGCGCGCCGTTCTCGACCTGGTCGCGCGCGATCGCGAGCGAGGCGGCGTAGTCGCCGGCGGTGACAAGTTTCCTGAACTTCGCCGAACCGGTGACATTGGTGCGCTCGCCGACATTGACGAATGGGATTTCGGGCGTGAGCGTGAAGGCTTCGAGGCCGGCGAGACGAAGCAACGGCGGCACTTCGGTGACCTTGCGCGGCGGCTTGCCGGCGACCGCCTCGGCAATCGCCGCGATATGCTCCGGCGTGGTGCCGCAGCAGCCGCCGACCACATTGACGAGGCCCGCGTCGGCGAATTCCGCCAGCAGCGATGCCATGTATTCGGGCGACTCGTCGTAGCGGCCGAACTCGTTCGGCAGCCCGGCGTTCGGATAGGCGCAGACCAACGTGTCGGCGACGCGCCCGATCTCGGCGATATGCGCGCGCATCTCTTTGGCGCCGAGCGCACAGTTGAGCCCAACCGAAAACGGCGCGGCGTGGCGGATCGAATTCCAGAACGCCGCCGGCGTCTGCCCTGAAAGGAGCCGCCCCGAGCGGTCGGTGATCGTGCCGGAGATCATGATCGGCACACTGACGCCGCGCGCCTCGCACACGTCGGCGATGGCGGCGATTGCCGCCTTGGCGTTGAGGGTGTCGAAGATCGTCTCGATCAGCAGCAGATCGGCGCCGCCCTCGATCAGCCCGTCGGCCTGCTCGGCGTAGGCGGTGCGCAGTTCGTCGAACGTCACCGCCCGGAAGCCGGGGTTGGACACATCGGGCGAGATCGACGCAGTGCGGTTGGTCGGCCCGAGCGCGCCGGCGACGAAGCGCGGCCGCCCGTCCTCGCGCTGGGCAATGTCGGCGGCGCCGCGCGCAAGCCGTGCGCCCTCGACGTTGAGCTCGTGCGCAAGCTCCGCCATGCCGTAGTCGGCCTGGGCGATGCGGGTCGAGGAGAACGTGTTGGTCGAGACGATGTCGGCGCCGGCGCGGAAATACGCGAGATGGATGGTGCGCACCGCGCCGGGCTGGCTCAGCACCAGCAGATCGTTGTTGCCGCGCACCTCGCGGTTCCAGGCGTCGAAGCGCGCGCCGCGATAGCCTTCCTCGTCAAGCTCGAGCGCCTGGATCATCGTGCCCATGGCACCGTCGAGCACCAGGATGCGCTCGCGCACCAGCCGCTGCAGCGATTCGCTTGACCCGTTTGACACAGAATTTGCCATGCACTCAGCTCGGCTCCCTCTCCCCGCAGGGGAGAGGGCTGGGGTGAGGGGGTTCGGAACCGCGCCGTTCAAGCGTGTTTAAAATTTCTTCAAGCACGCCCTCGATGTTCCGCGATACATCGTGATTCCAGAAACGCAGGACCAGATAGCCCATCGCCTCCAGCACTTGCGTTCTGTGAGCATCCTGTTCCGGGCGCTCTCCATGTTGACCGCCGTCGATCTCCAAGATGAGCTTCGCGTCGGCGCAAAGAAAATCGACAACAAAGCGTTCAATGCGCATTTGTCGTCTGAATTTCCATCCGCCAAGCCGCCGATCGCGCAAGCGAAACCAAAGTGCGCGCTCCACATCCGTTTGCGTGCGCCGAAGGCGGCGGGCGATAGCGACAGTCTCCCTCGTCATCCGGCCCCCCTCACCCCAACCCTCTCCCCTCCGGGGAGAGGGAGCACACCGCCGATGTCGAGAGAAGGTCGCAAGCCCAACAAATGGCAGACCGCATAAACGAGGTCGGCGCGGTTCATGGTGTAAAAATGGAAATCGGTGACGCCCTGATCGACGAGATCCGATCACCTGTTCGGCGGCGACCGCGGCGGCGATCAGCTTGCGGGTCGCCGGATCGTCGTCGAGACCTTCGAAGCGGCGCGCGAGCCAGTCCGGCACCGAAGCGCCGCAACGCGCGGCGAAATTCTTCGTCTGCTTGAAGTTCTGCACCGGCAGAATTCCCGGCACCACCGGCACATTGATGCCGCGGGCACGGACCCGGTCCAGATAGCGGAAATAGCAATCGTTCTCGAAAAAAAACTGCGTGATCGCCCGCGTCGCGCCGGCATCGACCTTGGCCTCGAGCATGTCGAGGTCGGCCTCAACCGTCGGACTGTCGGGATGCTTCTCCGGATAGGCCGAGACCGACACTTCCACATCCGATTGCCGCCGGATTCCCGCGACCAGATCGGCCCCATTGAGATAGCCGCCGGGATGCGGCGCGTAACGCTCGCCGGCGCCGCTGATCGGATCGCCGCGCAGCGCCACGATATGACGCACGCCCGCCTCGCAGTAGTTGCGGATCACATCATCGATCTCCTCGCGGGTCGCGGCCACGCAGGTGAGATGTGCGGCCGGAATGAGCGACGTCTCTGCCAGGATTCGCTTGACGGTCGCGTGCGTGCGCTCGCGGGTCGAGCCGCCGGCACCGTAGGTGACGGAGACGAAATTGGGCCGCAGCGGTGCAAGCCGCGTGATCGAGTCCCACAGCGTCCTTTCCATCTCCTCCGTCTTTGGAGGAAAAAATTCGAACGAGACGCGGATGCGCTCGCCCTCGCCGGGGGCGTGAACAAAGCGGCTGGCGCGCTGAATGGGCTCGACACTCATCAGGCCACCTCGCGCGCGGCAGGTTGCGCGAGCATGATGCGCGGATCACGTCCGACCCAGAGCGAAACCGCGACCTTGCCATCGGACGCAGGCTCGGGCGGGAGATTCGTTTGCAGTACCAGGTCAAGCCCGGCAGCCTTCATCCATTGCGCCACGGTCTCGGATGCGAAGCCGAGCCGGCGATGGGCATGCTCGTCGCGCAGGAATTCGAGATCGTGCGGCGCGAAGTCGACCACCAGCAGCCGCCCGCCGGGGCGCAGCACACGTGCGGCTTCGTGGATCGCGCGCGCACCGTCGTCGAGGAAGTGCAGCACCTGATGGATGATGACGGCGTCGAACGAATCCTTCGGCAGCGCGAGATCGTAGATGTCGCCCTGCCGCACGCTGCAATGCTTGAGCCCGGCGCGGTCGAGCCGCGCGCGCGCCAGCGCCAGCATGTCGAGCGACATATCGAGGCCGAGACCGCGATCGATATTTCGACCGAACAACTCCAGCATGCGCCCGGTGCCGGTGCCGAGATCGAGCAAGGCGCGAATGTCGCTGCCCGCAAGCGCACCGCAGATCGCCTGCTCCACCGCCTCGTCGGCGACGTGAAGTTTGCGGATGCGGTCCCACTCGGCGGCATGCCGGCGGAAGTAGGCTTGCGCCGCCGCCGCGCGCGCCGACCGCACCGCGGTGAGCCGCTCGCGATCGCGCAGCAGCGTTGCGTCGCCGGGATCGAGCCGCCGGATGAGATCGCGCGCCAGTTCGGCCGCTCCTTCGTGCTCGCCCAGCCGGAAGAACGCCCAGGAGCCTTCGCGGAATCGCTCGACCAAGCCGGCCTCCGCGAGGAGCCGCAGGTGGCGGGAGATCCGCGGCTGCGACTGCCGCAGGATGGCGGTCAATTCCGACACGGTCAGTTCTGCCTCGCCGAGCAACGCCAGAATCCGCAGGCGCGTCGCCTCCCCGGCAGCCTTCAGCGCACCGCTGAGTGTCGCAAATGGCAAGTGGGCAGGAGCGGACATCGCGTGGGCAATTTCTTTAGTTTTGCCAAACCTGGGATGGCATATAAAGATATCCTTATACGTTTAAGTTGAAAACGCAAGCTTGGAGTGGGCAACATTCCGAGGGGGTAAATGACGCTCCTTGGCAGATCGTCGATCGTGAACCGAGGCTTGGCGCGGTCGCCGCTGTGCCGCACACTTGCCCCCGGCGAACCAGGATAGGAACTGTCGTGCAAGAGAATTCCTTCGGCATCCGGGACGGCGAGGTCGCGGTCGACCTCCCCGAGCACTTCGATGCGTCGCTCTATTTCATCGGCCGCATCCACACGCCATGGAAGGAGCGCAAGGATTGCCCCAAGAATCCGCGTGAATCCGACGCCGTTTGCACGCTCGAAGTCGACCCGCGCTGGGCGCCGGCCCTGAAGGAGGTCGAAACCCTGAGCCACATCATCGTGCTCTATTGGATGGACCGCTCACGGCGCGACCTGGTCCTGCAGACGCCGCGCCACTACGGCGAACAGCGCGGCACCTTTGCGCTGCGCTCGCCCGCAAGACCCAATCCGATCGCACTGTCGGTCGCCCGTCTCGTCGGCATCGACGGCAACAAGGTCAGGGTCGTGGGCCTTGACTGCCTCGACGGTACCCCCCTCCTCGATATCAAGCCCTATTTCGCCTCAACCGACGCCTTCCCTGACGCGAAGGTCGGCTGGCACGCCGCCCGGCATCGCTGAACGACACAATTCCGCCTTGAATGGGGTGCGCCAAACGGCATTTAGGTACCTTTTTAAGCCCCTCATTGGAACTTTGATATTTTCTGTTTAAATAAGTATTTTCAACAGGTTAAGTCGACCAATCGGAAAACGCCGATGGGATATCCTCTTAACCATTGAACCCAACTCCTCCGGGCCGCGACCAATGGTCAGCAAAGGGGAGCGTCATGAACATCATTTCCAAGATTTCGGCTGCGACCGCGATCGCCACCGCTACGGCGGCCGCGACCCTGATCGCCGCCACCGCGTTCGCGAGCACCGCCTCGGCCAATCCGTTCGAGGAATTGTTCGGCCAGCATCGTCCCACCGTGCAGGCGCCGGCCTACCAGAGCCAGGACGAGGACGGGGTCACCGAGACGCGCAGCCAGTTCCAGCGACAGGTCGTCGACTACCGCACCCACGAGGCGCCGGGCACGATCGTCATCGACACGCCCAACACCTACCTCTACCTGGTGATGGCGGGCGGCAAGGCGATGCGCTACGGCATCGGCGTGGGCCGCGAGGGCTTCGCCTGGGCCGGCACGCAGACGGTCACCCGCAAGCAGGAATGGCCGGACTGGACCCCGCCGGAAGAGATGCTGCAGCGCCAGCCCTACCTGCCGCGCTTCATGGCCGGCGGCGAGGGCAACCCGATGGGCGCGCGCGCCATGTATCTCGGTTCGACCATTTACCGCATCCACGGTACCAACGCTCCCACCACGATCGGCCAGCGGGTGTCCTCGGGCTGCATCCGGCTCACCAACGACGATGTCGCCGACCTCTACAGCCGCGTGAAGGTCGGCACCAAGGTGGTCGTGCTTCCGATCAGCGGTAACCGCCGCGCTGCCGCCGCGCCGATGCGGATCAACTGAGCGAACACGATTTCAATACCGACAACGCCGGCCCTGCGGACATCCCCCGGGCCGGCGTTTTGATTCGTTTTGAGATCCGCCACGGCGTTAGCCAAGCGACGGCGCTTGCTTCTGGAAGAAGAAGAAAGAAGGAAACCGCCGCCGCTGGTCCTACTGCGCCGGCTTGAAGCCCGAAGCCTTGATGGCGGGCGCCCAGAATTCCGAGTCGCGACGCTGGATCTGCCCGAGTTCGGCGGCCGAAGTGCCGGTCGGCTGCAGACCCGCTGCCAGCATCCGTTCGCGCACATCCGGCGACTTGACGGCCGCGACGATCGCCTTGTTGAGACGCGCGACGACATCGGGCGGGGTCTTGGCTGGCGCAAACATGCCGTACCAGCCGGTTGCCACCAGATCGTATCCGCCCTCGCGGAAGGTCGGCACATCGGGCAGAAACGGCGAGCGTTGCTGATCGGAGGTCGCCAGCACGTGAATGCGGCCCGCGCGATGCATCTCGACCATGTCGGACGTGGTTGTGAACAGCATCGGGATATGTCCGGCCACCAGATCGGCGAGCGCCGCGGCCGAACCGCGATAGATGATCGCGCGCAGGTCCATACCGGTGGCGCGCCCGAACATGATGCCGAGGAAGTGCGGCAGACTGCCGGCCGCGGGCATTCCGAAATTTGTCCGCGCCGGGTCGCCCTTCGCCCAGGCGACCAGTTCCTTGAGCGACTTGGCGGGAACCTGCTGACCCACGGCGACGCCGAAATCGAACGTCGCGAGTTGCGACAGCGGTTCGAAGTCGTGGATCGGATCGTAGTCGAGCGACTTGTAGACGTGCTGGTAGATCGCCAGCGGCGCGATCGGGGTAATGAGTATCGTGTTGCCGTCGGGCGCCGCACTCTTCACCGCGTGCACGGCGATGCGCCCGGCGGCGCCAGTACGGTTCTCGACAATAACCGGGCGATTGAGCGACGCGCGCATCTTGTCCGCGATCAACCGCGCGAGCGCATCGCCCGAGCCGCCCGCCGCGAACGGGAAGACGATGCGGATCGGCTCGCCGCCGACTTGTGCCTGAGCAACGGCAAGCATCGCAATCGTACAGACTGCGATCGAGGCAAATTGCAAAAAGCGATGGACGCGCATGGGACGATCTCCTCTCCTGGAAGCCGGCCCTTGTTGCGGCCGGTCTTATTTTGCCGATGAGGCCCCCTCGCCCTGATACCTGATCCACAATTCCTCGGGAATATCCATTTCCCCCCAAACGCCGATCAAAATGCCGCGCCGGAGCACTTTGCCGCGCATGCCACGGATCTGGGTGTCCGACAGCGTCGTCCGCTGCGAAAGGCGCAGGCCCCAATGGTTGAGCGCGGCTGCCAGCCGGTCGCGCTCGGCCTGATAGGCCGGATCGCGCGCCGAGGTCGCGCAATTCCTCGGGATCGTTCGCGAGGTCGAACAGCATCGGCGGGAAGCCTACGGCGTGGATGTATTTCCAGTGCCGGTCGCAGACCATGAACAAGCGCGCGTCGCGCGGCGCGACGCCCAACGCGTTGGCCGTGCGGCTTCATCGAATAATCGTATTCGCTGATGGCGAACCGCCGCCATTCCGGCGGCGCCGCACCGCGCAGAAACGGCAGCAGCGAACGGCCTTCGAGACGGTGCGCCTGCTCGGCCGGATCGGCACCCACCGCCGCCAGGAAGGTCGGCGCGAGATCGATCGACTCGACCAGTTCGTCGCACACCGTGCCGCGCGCCGCGTCGGCCTCCGCCGTCGGATCGTAGATGATCAGCGGCACCTTCACCGACGGCTCGTGGAACAGCTCCTTTTCGCCCAGCCAGTGATCGCCGAGATAGTCGCCATGATCCGAGGTGAACACGATCATGGTGTTGTCCATCAGCCCGCGCTCCTGCATGAAGGCAAACAGCACGCCGAGCTGATCGTCGATCTGCTTGATCGAGGCCCATGTAGACCGGGATGACCTCGTCGCGCACCTCGTCGCGGGAGAATGTCTTGCTCACCCGCTCGCGCATGAATTCGCGATAGACCGGATTGGGATCCGCGCGCTCCGCTTCCGAGCGCACCGCCGGAATGACGTCGGCCGGCCCGTACATGTCGTTGTAGGGCGCGGGCGCCACGTAGGGCCAGTGCGGCTTGATGTAGGAGAGATGCAGGCACCACGGCTGCTCGCCGGCCTCGCGCATGTAGTCCATCGCCCGGCGGGTCATGTAGGGCGTCTCGGAATCCTCCTCCTTGCACGCGCGCGGGCTTGCGGGCATGACGCATCGCCCAGCCCGATGCCAGCCGGTTGCCCTCGCCCTGCGCGGCGTTGGCATAGTCGTGCCAGGGGTTCTCGCCGGCATAGCCCTTGGCGTTGAGATAGCTGTTGTAGCGCGGCAGCCGCGGATCGTAGCGCCCGTCGGGACCGAGCGCGTGCAGGCCGTCGTCGCGCTCGTAAGGATCGAAGCCGCACTCCGAGACGCGCACGCCGATGATCGAAGTCGGGATCGATGCCGAGCCGCTCCATGCCCTCGCGGTCCGGCTCCATGTGGGTCTTGCCGACCAGCACGGTCGCGAGCCCGAGCGGACGCAGATAGTCGCCGAGCGTCATCTCGCCGACCTTGAGCGGGAACGCGTTCCAGGAGGCGCCGTGCGACTGCACGTAGCGGCCGGTGTAGAAGCTCATGCGCGAGGCGCCGCAGATCGGCGACTGCACGTAGGCGCGGCTGAAGCGCACGCCCCGTGCCGCCAGCGCATCGATGTGCGGGGTCTCGAGATGCGGATGGCCGGCGCAGGACAGATAGTCGAACCGCAACTGGTCGCACATGATGAACAGGATGTTCTTGATCGTCCGGGGCATGCTTGGATTGCTCTCGAAAGGTCGGGAGCGCCACGTACTCGGAATCATCATTCGCTGATACGGGAAGCCGGATTGCCGACACGCGCGCCGCGACATCGGTGCGCTCCCTCGCCCCGATGGGTAGAGGGAGCCGACCGCCGTTGCCAGGCGACCATTTGTCAAATCTCATGAGGAGCCATCCCGATCGTTGCGCCGCAGCATGCGGCTTCGGCCGGCACGGGGAACTTGGCGACGGTAAGGATGGGCCGGTGACCCCAACGCCAAACCAGCCATGCCTGTAATCGCGTTGACACAATAGCGAAGCGCCCTACATTAGCGCCGTTCCGAGGGGAGCTCCGGCAGGGAGCTGAGAGACCGCCCGCCTCCGTTGCCGAGGCACCGCGGGGACCCTTTGAACCTGATCCGGGTCATGCCGGCGAAGGGACAGGACCGCTTATCCGATGGCGAACTCGATCTTCCTTGCGAAGCTGATGGGGCCGGTCGCGCTCGTTGTCGCAATCAGCCTGTTCATGCACGCCAAGTCCTACCAGGCGATGGCGCAGGAATTCCTGCGCAGCCCCGCCCTCATCTTTTTGTCCGGCCTCTTGACCATGACGGCGGGCCTCGCGGTCGTGCTCACGCATAATGTGTGGGTCGCGAACTGGCCGGTGCTCATCACGCTGTTCGGCTGGCTCGCCACCATCGGCGGCGCGGTGCGGATCGTGTTTCCCGACCAGGTCAGGTCCATGGGCGAGTCCATGCTGCGCAAACCCACGGCGATGACCATCGGCGGCGCGATCTGGCTCGCCGTCGGCGCGGTCCTCTGCTTCTTCGGCTATTTCCACTAACGCGTTCCACGAACTCTCGATCCACGAACTCTGTTCCACGAACTCCGGCCCTCGAAAGGGAGCAAGCGCAAAAATGAACAAGCACATCTCCGAAACCGATCTCGCCACGCCCAAGGTCACCACCGGGCCGCTCCCCGCCTCGCGCAAGATCTATGCGAAGCCCGACATGGCGCCCGACCTGCGCGTGCCGGTGCGCGAGATCGTGCTCAGCGAAGGCGCCAACGAGCCGAACCTGCCGGTCTACGACACCACCGGCCCCTACACCGACAACGATGTCGCGATCGACGTCGAGGCGGGCCTCAAGCGCCCGCGCACCGAATGGGTGAAGGAGCGCGGCGGCGTCGAGGCCTACGACGGCCGCCCGATCAAGCCGGTCGATAACGGCAACGTCTCCGGCAAGCACCTCGCCCGCGCCTTCCCGACCGTGCACCAGCCGCTGCGCGGCGCTCGCACGGCAAGCCGGTCACGCAATACGAATGGGCGCGCCTTGGCGTCATCACCAAGGAGATGATCTACGTCGCCGAGCGCGAGAACGTCGGCCGCAAGACAGCAGCTCGACCGCGCCGAGTGGGCGCGCAACGACGGCGAGAGCTTCGGCGCCTCGGTGCCGCTGTTCGTCACGCCGGAATTCGTCCGCGAGCGAGATCGCCCGCGGCCGCGCCATCATCCCGTCCAACATCAACCACGCCGAACTCGAGCCGATGATCATCGGCCGCAACTTCCTCACCAAGATCAACGCCAATATCGGCAACTCCGCGGTCACCTCGTCGGTCGAGGAAGAGATCGAGAAGATGGTGTGGGCGATCCGCTGGGGCGCCGACACCGTGATGGACCTCTCCACCGGCCGCAACATCCACAACACCCGCGAATGGATCATCCGCAACTCGCCGATGCCGATCGGCACCGTGCCGATCTACCAGGCGCTGGAGAAGTGCGACGGCGACCCGGTCAAGCTCGACTGGGAGTGCTACAAGGACACGCTGATCGAGCAGTGCGAGCAGGGCGTCGACTACTTCACCATCCACGCCGGCGTCCGCCTCGCCTATGTGCCGCTCACCGCCAACCGCGTCACCGGCATCGTCTCGCGCGGCGGCTCGATCATGGCGAAGTGGTGCCTCTCCCGGCACAAGGAGAGCTTCCTCTACGAGCGCTTCGACGAAATCTGCGACATCATGCGCAAGTATGACGTGTCGTTCTCGCTGGGCGACGGCCTGCGCCCCGGCTCGATCGCCGACGCCAACGACCGCGCCCAGTTCGCCGAGCTCGAGACGCTTGGGCGAGCTCACCAAGATCGCCTGGGAGAAGGGCTGCCAGGTGATGATCGAGGGCCCCGGCCACGTGCCGCTGCACAAGATCAAGATCAACATGGACAAGCAGCTCAAGGAGTGCGGCGAGGCGCCGTTCTATACGCTGGGGCCGCTCACCACCGACATCGCGCCGGGCTACGACCACATCACCTCGGGCATCGGCGCCGCCATGATCGGCTGGTTCGGCTGCGCCATGCTCTGCTACGTGACGCCGAAGGAGCATCTCGGCCTGCCCGACCGCGACGACGTCAAGGAAGGCGTGATCACCTACAAGATCTCCGCCCACGCCTCCGACCTCGCCAAGGGCCACCCGGCGGCGCAGCTGCGCGACGACGCGCTCTCCCGCGCCCGCTTCGACTTCCGCTGGGAGGACCAGTTCAACCTCGGGCTCGATCCCGACACCGCGCGCGAATACCACGACGAGACGCTGCCCAAGGACGCGCACAAGGTCGCGCACTTCTGCTCGATGTGCGGCCCGAAGTTCTGCTCGATGAAGATCACGCAGGACGTGCGCGACTATGCGGCGGGCCTCGGCGACAACGAGAAGGCCGCGCTGGGGCTGTCCGGCGAAGCCGGCTCGTCCGCCGACGCCGTGGCGCAGGCCGGCATGGCGCAGATGTCGGAGAAATTCCGCCAGATGGGCGGCGAGGTTTATCTCGACGCGGAGAAGGTGAAGGAGAGTAATAAGGCGTTGTAGCGGTGCCGATCACCGCATGGCGGCACTTCACACCGATCGTTTCGTGCTGCCTGGAGGAGAGGTTGGCATACGATCTTCACTATCGTCTAAAACGTAATGCCAGCCGATATAGTCTTTTCCAATGTTTTGCGATCGGATCAGATCGAGCACTTCAGCGTATTGAGCCAGGATAAAAGTTACATCGCTGTTAGATGGTAGCGCCTCATGATCGAATTCCTCAAATTTGGGGAAAGGTCGCGCGTTCTCCAGATATTCATTTGGGCACCTCGAAGAATAGTTCGTTCCACGAACCTGTGCGAGTTTGCTGTTTGACGGCATGATTCTCGGAGACAGGTGATGGGGCAACTGAGCTTTTTCGATACCGATAAGCGGCTTGCGGCACTCTCGGCGAAAGGCGACCCGCTTGAAGCCATTGCCCGGCTGGTGCCATGGGAGAGCTTTCGCGGAGACATTGAGGCCGCAGTGCTGACGCCGGAGGCAGAGCGCAAGAGCATGGCCGGTCGGAAGCCGATCGATGCGATCGTGTTGTTCCGAATGCTCATCTTGCAGTCGCTTTACAATCTCTCGGACGAGCAGGTCGAATATCAGGTGCGTGATCGGCTGTCGTTCACGAGGTTTCTTACGTCCGGGATCGAAGATTGCATCCCCGACGGCACGACGTTGTGGCTGTTCCGAGAGAAGCTCGCCCAGGCTGGCATCATTGAACGGCTGTTCGATAGCTTCGACCAGTATCTCGAGGCGAATGGCTATATCGCCCGCGGCGGTCAGATCGTCGATGCCACCATCGTGCAGGTGCCCAGACAACGGAACACGCGCGAGGAAAACGAGACAGTCAAGAGTGGCCGAACCCCCGCGGCGTGGAAGAAGAAACCGGCCAAGAACCGGCAGAAGGATAAGGACGCCCGCTGGACCAAGAAGCACGGACGGAGCTTCTACGGCTACAAGAACCACGTTAATGCGGATGCCAAGTACAAGCTGATCCGGCGCTATGACGTGAGCGACGCCGCAGTCCACGACAGCCAGAAGCTGGATGGGCTTGTGAACAATGCCAACACGTCTGCGGACGTGTTCGCCGACAGCGCCTATCGCTCGGCCGAGACCGAGGCGGGGCTCAAGGCCCGCGGCTTTCGCAGCCGTATCCACGTCCGCGCGACGCGCAATCATCCGCTCTCGCAGCGGCAGGAGGAAGCGAACCGGAAGAAGAGCCGCGTCCGAGCTCGCATCGAGCATGTATTCGGAGCACAGGAGACTTCAGCCGGAGGCCGGCTCGTGCGGACAATCGGCATCGTCAGAGCGCGAGCGAAGATTGGACTGCAGAACCTCGTGTACAATATCCGCCGTCTCGTGACGTTGGAGAGTATGGCTGCGGCGTAACAACCAGCCGCGTGGTCCCGGAACGGAGCGCTCGGCAGATATGTTGGACAAGCGGCAGTCTCAGATCACCTTCAATCAATCGGCCGTGCCACGCGCGCGGACGATAATCATGCCGAAAAGCACTCATTGTTCGAGGTGCCCATTTGCTTGTTTCAGTATGTCGTTGATAAAGCTAAGTTTGAATTTATTTACGGCATCAGTGCTTGATTTTTTGGCGGCGCTACTAATTTCTCGATGGAGAGCGTCAATTTGACCGATGAGGCGATCAAGCTTTTCCGCTTTGACCTTCTTCATCTTAAAAACTTCCATTCGTTTTTTAGCGTGTTTCCATTCCATGCGTAATATTTGTTCTTGAATGCTTCCATTGCTGCTTCGGCCTGGCCAAGAATGAGCGCCACATCGCTATTTTGCGGCAAGTCATCTTCGTCAAGAAGATCAAGATAAGCCCTCGTGCTCTCCTCCACATTGAACACTTACAGCACATTACAACTCACCTTTCGCTTGTTGAGAACAGCTCAGGCTTTTTTTTCGACGCTTCCTGAAATTCCCGAACTGCGCAAGCAACTGCATCAGGCTGTCGTGACTTGCACCCTTATCAAATTCGTCAGTTTTGTTATCAGAACGTGCCATGTCTATTTGCTGAAGATTTTCTTTGGAGCCGCGGTCCAATTGTCGGCTCAACTTACCCTCAATGCGCCACCACCACATTCCCCTCTACTGCCTGATGTTATCTGCACGAAATTTCTCTGCACATTCGATATACTGCGATATTATAAACGTGGCATCACTATTCGTTGGCAGTTCGTCGTCAGAAAAAATCTCAAATTCCTCAAATGGCTTGTTTTTTGAGCCAAACAAGTTGTTGCTCTGCTTCAATACCGAATTGATAAATTTTAGTTCGAACGAAACCACGTCATCCTTCGGAGATTTCCTCGCGAGCATCGTCAGCTCCGCATGCAGGCTACATCAAGCTGAGCAACAAGTTTTTCAAACGCTTCACTTCTACCGGTCCATTACTCGTCTCACAAGACATTTGCACAAATCTGATATATGCCCGTTTTAGGACCTCTCGCTGCCGCTGCTTGCTTTCGAAAACCTCGACCATCAACTCCACGTCGCTATCGGTTAGCGCGATGATACAACGCCGCTGTCCAGACCACAGCTCAATGGTATTGGTCAACATCGCACGAGAAAGCGGATGACGAGTGATCAAAATACCAAACGCGCCAAACTCATTGACCAGATATCGATTGAGTTGATTGATATGCTCTCTCTCGATTGCCCGCACGTTCTTTAATTCCATAACAAGTTGTCGGCTTTTGTAGTCTCGAAGAATATCTCGTCGAGGAAATCAACAGACCGGTTGTTGTAAAAGATCAAATCGCAAATCGTTGAGCCGCCATCGGACCTACTTTGCGTTGCAGCAAAATCGAGGTGCGGATAGAGTAAAGAAGCCATCAATTGCGACGTGGCGTCTTCATATTTTTTGTCCGCACTGTCTTCGGTGCCAGTCGGAAGCTTCTTAATTTCCGCCAATTTTCGCCGAGCGGAAATTACCGGTATCTGCTTGAAAAGTGGATCATTATGGCAATCTGCAGCAGTCCGCTCTTTGACTTTTACATATTCCGCAATCATACCGTAGTTGGCTCGATTATACAACAGCACCTGTACACGCTCGTCGGTTCCTTGCTTATTGACAACATCGTCTTTGGGACACGCGGTTGCGAAATAGTCGTCGAAATTGATCCAAGGCACAAACCGAAGCCAGCGCTTTGGAACGAGAATCAATCGTTCCTGAGTCTCGGGATTACAGGCAACTCGACCCCAATATCACTATCGAACCGCTGCTCTCGGTAATTGTACAGCGTCGTAAGTTTCACCTTGGCCAGAGAAATCCCAAGTCTTAAACACTGCTCGATTGTGTAATCGATAAGGAATGATTTCAGGAAATTGCAGGTGATATCACTGATACGGTCTCGGGATATTCCATCCACATAGAGTTGTATTTCTTCGAAGTGTGCGAATCCATGTTGGCCGTACTCGGGAATTCGGCGGAATAAATCGAGAATTTCTTTGGCCGTGCGCTCCCCAATACGCTTGCCTTTTCTCTTGGGAGAAACGCCCAAACCCACTTCATCACATTCGGACGCAATAATCAGGTTCTGGATGGCCTCGCCATCTCGACCGCTATGCAAAAGCCAGTTCTGACGATTGAAGGAATTCACTAGCGACGTATGGAGCGAATTGTCTTGCTGCGAAGGCGAACGCCACAAGAGGAACGGATCGACGTAGAGGGGGACATCTTCGTCAAGAAATGGAATTGCAAAATCAATTTCCACCTGCGAAGTGGAAATGTCGTGAAAGTCGGTAAGCCTTGGGCAAATCAGCGTCATACTTCAATGTAATACGCTCGCGTCGGCGTTCAATCCCGAGCACCCACCGACGATACACGTGTCTGCCCTCTGTTCTTCGCGAACGGCTTCTCGATCCAGAATGCATCCGCACGCAGCCGCAGGGTCGGGCGATGAAAAGCCCGTTAACGCGGTTGGCTTTCGCAATCCCCATCTCGCTCCTAACTGTTGCTTGACAGGCCTTAATTCCTAGGGTAAATTTTCCTAATC
>CAVWOV010000007.1:0-73777 GCA_963756715.1 uncultured Alphaproteobacteria bacterium | reverse complement strand
GGTATTGGCGATACTCATCGGCATCGACGTGCTTCATCGCACAGTCGTAAGCGCGAAAGGTTTCCGCCGGCAGGCTCTTAACTCCATCGGTAAAGTTCCAGTTGGCGGTAGGGCCCACCGGATAGACGGAAAACCACTGCGCACGCGCGCGCTCATCGGTGCTGATGCGGCCGGCTGCGTGGTTAAGCTCGCGCGTCGAGCGCCGGCAACCACGTCCGCATCAATTCCACCCGATGTAACCGACGCATAAACGCAATGCGCAAATCGCCTTGCTGACAAAAGCGAAAAGGCTCATTCGAATGTGCGGTAACGACCGCCAGACAAGAATGAACAAACGATTGTATGGGGAGAGGCTCGATGAAACGTTGCCTGCCACGTTGCTGATCCTGTGCTCATCTGCATTTGCTGCCTGGTCGCAGTCAGGCAACGAGCCGAAGCTCGATGAAACCCAACTCACTGGCCTGCGGCTGTTCAACCAATCCTGCCGCGTCTGTCACACCAAACCGCAATTGACGAGCCCGCAATACGGGCCGGTGCTATCGAAAAACTCCGCCGGCGGCCGCGAGGACGTGATGTGGCAGGTCATCAGCGATGGGGCGCCGCGGATGCCGGGCTTTAAGCACCATTTCGAGCCTGTACAGATCGACGCCATCGTCGCGTATCTCAAAACCGTTCCCGCCCCCGCGCCATGAAGGCGCTCCGCGCGGCTTCCCGGGCCTGGATCAATGGGAGACGACGTCATGACATACCCTCGTTGCCTGCTCGTTGCCGCCGCCGTGCCTCGGCAGCGCCATCGGTTGCGTCTCTGCGGCGGTCGCCGCCGACGCCATGCTGAGCGGCACGATCACCGCAACGGGCGGCGAGAACTTGGCGGCGTCACGGTATCGGCGAAGCCCGCCAACGGCACGATCACGACCACGGTCTATACCGACGAGACGGGAAATTACTATTTTCCCCCGTTACCCGCGGGACAGTACCGCGTCTGGGCACAGGCCGTGGGCTTCGAGACCGCAAAGGCGGGCATCGACCTGAGCGCCACGCGCAAGCAGGGCTTTGTCCTCAAATCGACGCCGGACTTCGTCAAGCAGTTGCCGGGCAATGTCATGCTGGCCGCACTGCCGGACGGCACGACGCACGACAAGCTCATGAAGCAACTGGTGCGCAACAATTGCACGTCCTGTCACACGTCGAGCTACATCCTCCAGCACCGATTCGATGAGACGGGCTGGAACGCCATCATCGACCTCATGAAGAACGTCAACGTCTACGGCACCTACGTTGGCAAGGAGCGCTCGCCATCGGGCATTCTCGACTACCATCAGAAGGACTTGGCGGCTTATCTCGCGCGCACGCGGTCCGGGCGAGAGCACATGCGCTTCAAGCCCGATCCCCGCCCGTCCGGAGAAGCGGCGCGCGTGGTGACGAGGGATAGATGCGCCGCTCGACCCGGACGTCGGTCTGCCGGGCAATTTCGTTCAGAACGACGGCACCGATTGGTCGCTCGGGACGCCGTCCGGCTGATCCCGGGCTGGGGTGTGCACGACGCATGGCTCGACCTCGATGGCCAGATCTGGTTCACCTGCAACATCCAGAACAAGCGCACGACCATCGGCAAGATCGATTCCAAGACCGGAGAAGTGAAGCTCTTCAAGGTAGCGGCGCCGAATGGTTTCGCCGCGCAGACGCACGGCATGACGCGCGACAAGAACGGTACGATCTGGTTCAACATCAATCCTGGCCGTGGCGGCCTGGGCCGTGTCGATCCTAAGACCGAGAAGATTGATGTCTTCCTGCCGCCCACCGGGATGTCGCCGACCGGCGGCGCCACCACCGTCGACTATGACGGCAAGGGCCGTATCTGGTCCTCGGCGCCCGACGGCGCGCTGAGCTTCGATCCCGAGACCGAGAAGTTCACCGAGTTCAAATCCATCACCTACAAAACGCCGAACGGCACCGGCGTGACCTACGGCGCGGCCGCCGACCGTGACGGCAATGGCTGGTGGGCGGAGATGACCCTCGACATCATCGGCAAGGGCAACATGGCGACCGGCAAGCCGCAGGAAGTCAGGCTGGCGCCGGTCAAGGAGTTCGTGGACAGCGCAACGCCCGAAGCGCGCAAGTTCTACGAAACCTACATGCAACCCGACTTCAACAATCCGCTGCCCTGGGCGCAGGGTCCGCGACGGATGGGCACCGACAAGAACGCCGACGTGCTCTGGGTCGGCAATTCATGGGGCGCCAATCTCGCGCGCATCGACACCCGCACGCACGCCACCACCTATGTCCCTCTCCCGGGGCAGCAGCAGCCCTATCATGTCACCGTCGATCAGAACCACAACGCGTGGACCAACATCTGGGGAGCCGATCGCGTGCTGCGCTACAATCCCCAGACCTCCGCATGGACGGCGTTCGACCTGCCGACGCGCGGAGCGGAGCCGCGCTACGTTTCGCTGCTGGAGCAGGACGGACAGCCGATGCAGGTTGTTCTGCCCTACTTCCGCGCCCGGAAGGTCGCGGTCATGACGATGCGCAGCGAGGCCGACTTGCAGGCCCTCAAGGCCGCGGCGGACCGTCAATAACCAACCCGCTGCGACCGATCTCGGCCGCAATTGATCTCGCAAATCATCCGTCTGCCTTGCCGGCAGGCGGATGATCTGTTCGAGCCATTGCCATCGCGACCATTTTTGGTGAGAACTCACGCGAGGGTCGCGTGATGATGGATCAACCGCACGGTCAGCCATTCCGCCTCGAAGAGGCGACCATCGACGAACTGCACGCAGGCGATCAGGGCCGGCGCGACGAACGCGTTGCCGGGTCGTCCGGCACTATCTCGCCCGCGTGCGCGCCTTCAACGGCGTCGCAGCATGCTGGTGACGCGACGACGGCGCTGCCGGTCGCCGAGGCGCCGGCACGGTGCGCGGCGGCGCGCCGCTGCAATTCCCGACGCAGACCGTGAAGGCCTCGACGATCCTGCCCGATCTCGACAATACAGCGGGCCCGCCGCTCGAATTCGGCCGCATGGAGCCGACCGCCTCCGACCCGTCGGTGCAGCAGCAGTTCGGCATGATCGTCGGCATTCCCGAATGCCGGCCAGGTCAACGCGCTCGGCACGCTCAATATCCGCGGCGAACGCTCGGTCACCTGCCGGGGCGACTTCGACCGGCATCCCTCGCTGGGCCCGCTGCCGCCCGGCGCGCCGCCGGTCTGCGAGTTCTTCCGCCACCTGCCCGACGCGCTGGAGCGCGCGGCCGAGCTCGACGCGGCATACGGCCGCAATCCCGATCTCGACAAGATGCCGATGTACGGCGTCGTGTTCTCCTTCAAGGATCCGTTCGACACCAAGGACATGCGCTCGACCGGCGGCGGCGACGCGCGCTACGACATCGATTTCCCGGCGCGCGACCATGTGCTGGTCGAGCAACTGCGCAACAAGGGCGCCATCATCTTCGCCAAGGCCGTCAACACCGAATACAACGGCCGCGCCGGCGATCCCGGCGGCCGCCACAAGCCCGGACAAGGTGCTGCCCTCGACGCTCGGCTATCAGCGCAGCACCTGGGCCGGCAATCCGTCGAATCCTTACGACACCACGCGCTCGGCCTCGCTCGGCTCGAGCTCGGGCTCGGCGCTCTCGGTCAGCGCCAACCTGGTGATGGCGAGCCTCGGCGAGGAAACGCGGGCCTCCTGCCGCGGCCCGTCCAATCACAACGCGGTGGCGCTGATCCTGCCGCACAAGTCGATGCTGGGCTTCGACGGCGGCGCGATCGGCGCCGACATCTATTGCGACCGCACGCGGCATTCATTGCGCGCACCATCGAGCGACTGCGCCAAGGTCCTCGATGCGCTGAAGGACCCGGTCGAAGGCTATTACGATCCGCGCGATCCCTTCACCACGGTGCCGCGCTCGTCGGTGCTGAGCACGCCCTATGCAAGCCACGCCAAGGCGCCCGGCACGCCGGGCGCGCTGCAAGGGCATGCGCCTCGGCGTCATCCGCGAATCGATGATCCATCCCGCCCGGCTCGAAGACCGAGGAGCCGATCGTCAGCGCCGCGACCCAGGAAATCAAAACCGTGCTCGGCGAGCATCTCGGCGTGCAACGCTGGTCGAATCCGCCGACCCGCTCTGGCACGCCGAGATCCCGACGATCGAGCCGATGACAGTCGACTTCCGCGCAGGCGCTGGCGCGGCTGGTGCCGGTGTTCATGCCGGACCTGCTGTTCCGCCTGAGGCCGGACGGCACGCCGGTGTTCCCGGACTTCGCCGCGGCGATCGTGCCGACCGAGTTCATGCCGGGAAAAATCTTCGGCACCGGCACGATGCAGCCGATCGACTATTGCGTCGCCATGGCCGAAGGGCGGATCGCGCCGCCGAAAAATCTCGACCTCGCCACCATCCAGCAGCAGGAGACTGGCGATGGCCTTCCGCTTTCACATCTCGCAATACCTGACCCGGCGCGCCGCGCGACTGGAAGGCGCAAAGGCTTCACCGAGACGCTGACCGATTGGGCGGCGCTCAATGCGCGCTCGAAATTCTGGGGCGACGACCAGCGCGCGGCGTTCAAGAACTGGGAAGAAGTCGCCGATCCGCGCAATCCGCACGGCCGGCGCCAGGGCGTCAACGAGCGCATCATGCTGCGCGAACTGCTGCGCCGCGCCGACATGATGGTGATCCTGGAGAACCAGCTCGACGCGCTGGTGCGGCTGCACACGCCGTGGCCGCCGGGCCTGATCGGCGGCGCCTACCAATACGACATCGCCAGCAATCTGACGCCCGAAGTCGCTCACCGGCCCGAACGCCGGGCTGACCGAGGTGCTGATCCCGGCGGGCTATGTCACGACCGTTTACGACCCGGTGTACAAGCTCAGCCCGGACAAGCACGCGCTACGTGTCGAAGCGCCGTCGACACGCCGACCGACCATTCCGGCGCCCGGCCTGCCGTTCTCGCTGGTGTTCCGCGCCGAGCCCGGCAAGGAGGACGTCCTGCTGCGGATCGCCTCGGCCTATGAAGCGGCGTCGAAGCGCCGCATCCCGCCGCCCGGCCTTCGGCCCGCTCCCGGCCGCATCGGCAGCGTCACGACCTTGACCTCGCCGGGCTCGCTCGCCATCTCCTACCCATTCCAAGCCACCGGGATTTTTGCCATGACCGCTACCCAGGACACCCGAACCGAAAGCCGCGCCTTCGAGGCCGATGTCGCCAAGCTGCTGCACATGATGGTGCATTCGGTCTATTCCGACAAAGACGTCTTCCTGCGCGAACTGATCTCGAACGCGGCCGACGCCTGCGAACGGCTGCGCTACGAAGCGCATCGCCAATCCGGACCTGCTCGGCGACGACCCGAAGCCGCGCATCACGCTCACCATCGACGCCGACAACGCGGCACTCACCGTCGAGGACAACGGCATCGGCATGAGCCGCGACGAGATGGTCGAAGCTCTCGGCACCATCGCGCGCTCGGGCACCAGGGCCTTCATGGAGCGGATCGAAGCCGCCCAGGGCGGCGAAGGCGCCACCCTCATCGGCCAGTTCGGCGTCGGCTTCTATTCCGCCTTCATGGTTGCCGACCGCGTCGACGTCGTCTCCCGCCGCGCCGGCACCGAAGAGGCGTGGCTGTGGTCGTCGGACGGCAAGGGCACCTTCTCGGTGACGCCCGCGGCGCTCGAAGATGCGCCGAGCGCGCGGCACCCGCGTGATTCTTCATCTGATGGAGGACGCCAAGTCCTATACCGAACGCTTCAACCTGGAGCGGATCGTCAAGGCACAGTCCGGCCACGTGCCGGTGCCGATCGCCATCGTCGACAAACCCGGCGCAGACGCCCGCCGAGATCGCCGACGGCGCCGCGCTTTGGACCAAGCCGCAGATCCGACATCAGCGCCGCGGACTACACCGACTTCTACCGCAGCATCGCCGGCCAGTTCGACGAGCCGGCGCTGACCGTCCATTTCCGCGCCGAGGGCCGCCATGAATTCACCGTGCTGCTCTTCGTGCCGGGCTCGCGCCCGTTCGACCTGTTCGATCCGGACCGCAAAGGCCGGATCAAGCTCTACGTCAAGCGCGTGTTCATCACCGACGACGCGGAAATCCTGCCGCGCTATCTGCGCTTCGTCCGCGGGCTGGTCGATTCCGCCGACCTGCCGCTCAACGTCTCGCGCGAGATGATCCAGGAAAGCCCGATCCTCGCCGCGATCAGGAAAAGCGTCACCAGCCGCGTGCTCAGCGATCTCGAAAAGCTCGCCGACAACGACGCCGAAGCCTACGCCAAGATCTGGGACACCTTCGGCGCGGTGATGAAGGAAGGCATCTACGAGGACTTCGAGCGGCGCGACGCGCTGCTCGCGCTGGCGCGTTTCAAGACCACCGCCTCGGGCGACGGGCTGGCGCAGCCTGAAGGACTATGTCGGCTCGCTGAAGGAGAACCAGACCGCGATCTATTATCTCGCGGGCGACGATATCGAGCCGCTCGAAGCCTCGCCGCAGCTTGAAGGCTTCCGCGCGCGCGGCGTCGAAGTGCTGCTGCTTGCCGATCCGGTCGACAGCTTCTGGGTCACGTCGGCGCCGTCCTTCGACGGCAAGCCGTTCAAGTCGGTGACGCAAGGCGCGGCCGATCTCGCGCTGATCCCGCGCACCGATGCCAAGGACGAACCGGCGCCGGAAACCGACGCGGCGGTCGAGCAACTTTCTCGCCTTTCTCAAGACCACGCTCGGCGAGGCGGTCGCGGACGTGCGCGCGTCGGACCGGCTGACCGACAGCGCGGTGTGCCTGGTCGCCCCCGACCTCGGCCCCGACCGCCAGTTGGAGAAGCTCCTGGCCGGCGCCGGCCGGATCAAGACCGCCGCCAAGCCGATCCTGGAGATCAACCCGCGGCACGATCTTGTCGTTGCGCTCGCGGCGCTCGGCGACGACGAGCGCAGCTTCAAGGAGGATGCCGCGCATCTGCTGTTCGATGAGGCCCGCGTGCTCGACGGCGAACAGCCGAGTGACGCCCGCAGCTTCTCCGAGCGGCTCGCGCGCGTCATCAGCCGCGGACTGCCGGCCAGCAAATCGACGTAATGGCGGCTGGCGCCGATAGGCCGCTACCAAGCTTCCACCGTCATTCCGGGGCGCGCTTCAGCGCGAGCCCGGAATCCATAGCCATGGCTGCGGCATTCGATTCGGGCTCCCCTCGCTGCGCTCGGTGCCCCGGAATGACGCCGGGAATCGGCGCTATACGACCAGGCGCGTCTTTAATGATCGCCGTGCCTGATGTCGAAGCCCTGATTGATCGCCGAGAACATCTGGTAGAAGCCTGATAGCACGACGATCTCCACCAGACCGCGCTTGCCCCACTGGTCGGCGGCACGCCGCTGCAGATCGTCGGGAACGACCTGCCACGCCGTCGTCTTCGTCAGGATGCTTTGCACCAGCGCATAGGGCTCCGGCAATGATCCGGTGCGAGCCGAACGGATGCAGTCGATCACGTCCTCAGGCAGGCCGGCAGCGCGGGCATGCGCGATATGGTCCTGCCATTCGTAATCCGCGCCGGTCGCGCGCGCGACCGTGAGTACGATGAACTGATAGATCGTGCGCGGCAGCGCGCCTTCGAACTTCAGAAAGAACCCGAGCTCCTCGACGCGGCGTGCGAGCTCGGGATGATTGAGCAGCGCCACATAAGGGCCGCCGAAGTCTTCGCCCTGGGCCTTGCGCCGCGCCGACATTTTCTTCATAGAGCGCCTGCGCGTCGGCCGGCAAAGTTGCGGGATTCATGTCCAGCACCGTCATCGCGCGCCCCTATTCGTGATAGGACCAGGCCCGCGCACCGGCATTGAAGTCGTAGACCGGGGTCGGACAATCCTTGTCGGCCTTGACGTCGATCAGCGCGGTCGTGCCGGCGGCGAGCGCCTTTTGATACGTGCTTTCAAGCTCGGCCGGGTCGCGGACCGTGAAGCCTTGGCCCCGAGCGAACGTGCGAAGCCCGCCCAGTCGTGGTCCGGGATGCTGGTGAGTTCGGACGGCAGCGCGCCATACTTGCGCGCGCGCAGCCAGACGTTGCCGAGCGCGCTGTTGTTGATCACCAGATAGATGATCGGCAGTTTGTAGCGTGCCGCGGTCTGCACCTCGATGCCGTGCATCTGCATGCAGCCGTCGCCGGTGATCACCGCGACGCGGCGATCCGGCCGCGCGCACTGCACGCCGATGGCGGCCGGAATGGCCCAGCCCATCGGCCCGAGATTGGTGGCGGAGATGTAGGTCCGCGGCTCGTAGCTGCTCCAGTAATGCCCGCGAAGGCGCGGTGCGCGCCGGAATCGACCAGCACCACGCCGTCGCGCGGAAATACCTTGCGCAATGCCGCGATCGCGGTGGCCGGATGAATCGGCACGGTCGGCCGGCTGGTGTTCTCCACGTCGTAAAGCCGCGGCCCAGCCTTGATCTTCGCCAGCCACTCGCGCCGGCGCGCCTGCCCATCCTGCATCGCCGGCGCGATAATCTCAGCGCGCTCGTGCATCAGGTCGAGGAAAGCGTGACAGCTCCCCGGCACGACATGACCCGCGTCGCCATGGGCCGTCAGTTCATCCATGTCGGTGTTCACATGGATCATGGATGCCTTGGTCCGTTCGCCCACCGTCCAATGCATGGTGTCGCGTTCGTTGAAACCGGAGCCGAGGACGATGAGGCAGTCGAGGTCTGCTGCCGAGAATGGCCGCGGTGGCATGGCGGGTTCCCGCGTAGCCGAAGACGCCGAGGGACAGCTCATGATCCTCCGGAAAGACGCCCTTCGCACGTAGCGTGGTGGCGACCGGGATCGACCAGCGCTCCGCGATCTCCCGCAGGCGCAAGGCAGCACCATCGTGCTCGACACCGGCACCGGCCAGAAAGGCGATCCGCGCCTTTCCGCCCTTGCGATCCACAAGCGCGTCCAGTGCCGCCACCGCCGCTTCGCGGCTCAAGGGCGCGTGCCGCCGCGAAGAAGCCTCCGACCTTGACGTAATCGGCGTCGCATTCACTGGTGAGGGCGTCATGCATCAACGAGAGATGCACCGGCCCACTCGGCTGCGACCACATGGTGCTCAGCGCATGGCGGAACCAGTGATTGAGATTCGCGGCTGCTGGCGACCGTCTTGGACAGGCGCGTGAGCGGCGTCATGACGGCAGTGTCGTCGAGCGTCGCCTGGCTGGCGTCCTGGAAGGCGCCAAGCCCCTCCATGTCAACCGGCACCTCGCCGGTCATGACCAGCACCGGCGAGGCGTCGGTCTTGGCGGCGGCGACCGCGGTCGCCATGTTGCAGGAACCCGGACCGCCGATCCCGAGCGCCGCACCGAAGGTGCCGCTGGCGCGGGCATAGCCGTCGGCCATATAGACCGCACCGCCCTCGTGCGCCGCCACCACCGGTGTGAGCCTGGTCTGCCGGGCAAGCGCCGGGAGGAAGGGATCGACGAGGCCGCCCGGAACCATGAACAGGTGACTCGAGCCCCTCCTCCGCCAATGCATTCAGGACGTAGTCGGTACCGAGTGTCATCGCAAATAACTCATCTGAACGGCGCGGCTGGCTCGGCAAACTTGCCACCATCGGGTTAATGGAATGCTTGGTGCCGTCAGCGGGCACCGGGCGCAGATGGATGCAAATGGATTATGTCGGTGCGCCGATCGGGCTCCGCCTTGATCGGGACGGCCGGACCTGCCACATCCACTCCGCCATGAATATGCCCACCCGCGCCCCCGAGGGCACCCCGGCTCCATCGCCGTACGCCGTCGAGGTCGCGCGGCGGCGGACCTTTGCGATCATTTCCCACCCGGATGCCGGCAAGACCACCTTAACGGAGAAGCTGCTGCTGTTCGGCGGCGCCATCCAGCTCGCCGGGCAGGTCAAGGCCAAGCGCGACCGGCGTTCGACCCGTTCGGATTGGATGGACATCGAGCGCGAGCGCGGGATTTCCGTCGTCACCTCGGTGATGACGTTCGAATACGGCGGCCGGGTCTTCAACCTGCTCGATACGCCGGGCCACGAGGACTTCTCGGAAGACACCTACCGGACGCTCACGGCGGTCGATTCGGCCGTGATGGTGATCGACGCCGCCAAGGGCATCGAACCGCGCACGCGCAAGCTGTTCGAGGTCTGCCGGCTGCGCGACATTCCGATCATCACCTTCATCAACAAGATGGATCGCGAGAGCCGCGACCCGTTCGACCTCCTCGACGAGATCGAGAAGACGCTTGCGCTCGACACCGCGCCGATCACCTGGCCGGTCGGGCGCGGGCGCGATTTCGTCGGCACGATCGACATCGAGATCCGGCGGCGTGCGCCTGCTCGATGGCGACGCAGGCTCGGCCGGCAAGCTGCGCGAAATGTCGGTGCCGGAGATCGCTGCCCTTAACCCCGGCCTCGATGCCGCGGCCATCGGCGGCGAACTCGACCTGGTGCGGGATGCCTGCAAGCGGTTCGACCCGGAGGCATTCGCCGAGGGCCACCTGACGCCCGTCTTCTTCGGCAGCGCGCTGAAGAATTTCGGCGTCGGCGATCTGCTCAATGCGCTGGCCGCGATGGCGCCGCCGCCGCGGGCGCAGCCCGCTGACAAGCGCACAGTGGCCGCGACCGAGCACGGGATGACGGCGTTCGTTTTCAAGATTCAGGCGAACATGGACCCGAACCATCGCGATCGCATCGCCTTCGTGCGGTTGTGCTCCGGCCGGCTCACGCGCGGCATGAAGGTCAAGCAGATCCGGACCGGCAAGCTCATCAGCCTGCATGCGCCGCAGTTTTTCTTCGCACAGGATCGCGCGCTTGCCGAGGAGGCCCATGCCGGTGACGTCGTCGGCATCCCCAATCACGGCACGCTACGCATCGGCGACGCCCTGACCGAAGGCGAAGACCTCAATTTCCTGGGCGTGCCGAATTTCGCGCCGGAAATTCTCCGTCGGGTCCGCCTGACCGACGCCATGCGGGCGAAGAAGCTCAAGCAGGCGCTGGGAGAGCTGGCCGAAGAGGGCGTGGCGCAGGTCTTCCGTCCGACCGACGGGTCCCCTGCCCTGGTCGGCGTCGTCGGCCCGCTGCAGCTCGACGTGTTGAAGGCGAGGCTGGCGCACGAATACGGATTGCCGGTCGATTGGGACGTCGCCGAGTTTCAGCTTGCCCGCTGGATCGCCGCCAAGGACCGGAGCACGCTTGACCGGTTCGTGGCGAAGCATCGCTCGGCCATCGCCGAGGATCTCGATGGCGATCTGGTCTTCCTGGCGCGCAATGCGTTTGACCTCGACTATACGGGCCAGCAGAATGCCGACGTGACCTTTACCGACGTAAAGGATATTCACCGGAACAAGCCGGCGGCCTGACGATAGTCCGCTTCGCTGCTCCGTCGAAGTCAGTGCAAGCGGAATTCCATCCACAATGTCCATGTCCAGCCTGAAAATTCGCGGCGGCGAGATCTTTCTCGTCGCCCTGCCCATCCGCCGGCCGCATCATTGGGTGGGTCACACGGCGCGCATCGGCGAAGGCTACGTGGTGCTCCGTCTCGAACTCGAAAGCGGCATTATCGGCTGGGGCGAGGCGCAGGTGATCGGCACCTGGGGCGGCGATCACGGCACGCGCTATGGCGAGACGCCGAAGATGACGGCGGTTGCACTGAAAGAAGTGCTGCTTCCCGCCATTACCGGGCAGAACGTGACCGAGATCGAACAACTGCACGCGCGGATGAACCGCGTCCTGCGCGGCTACCCCTACGCGAAAGCGGCGATCGACGTCGCGCTGCACGACGCGGTCGGCAAGATCTACGGCGTGCCGGTCTATCAACTCCTGGGCGGCAAGGTCCGCGACGGCACGGCGCTCGCGCACAGCATCGGGATCATGGACGCGGACACAGCCGCGCGCGAGGCGGCCGAGGTGATCGCCGAGGGCATCACGACCATCAAGGTCAAGATCGGCGTCGAGGCCGAGCGCGACCTCCAGGTGGTGGCCGCCGTGCGGCAGGCGATCGGCAGCGCCGGCAAGATTCGCGTCGATGCCAACCAGGGCTACCGGACGTGGCGCGAAGCCGTGCGCGTCATCAATGCCATGGAGAAATACGACCTGGTCTATGCCGAGCAGCCGGTCGAGGGGCTGCACGCCATGGCCGAGGTGAGCGCGCGTATCAACGTTCCGGTCATGGCCGACGAAAGCGCGTGGACCGCCGAGGACGTGCTGGAGATCGTCCGGCTGAACGCCGCGCAGATGCTTTCCGTCTACTACACCAAGCCGGGCGGCCTCTCGCGCGCCAAGCGCCTCCTCGCCATCGCCGGCGCGGCGTCGCTGCCGTGCGACATCAACGGCTCGGCCGAAATGGGGATCGGCGTCGCCGCCGATTTGCACCTCGCCGTGTCCTCGCCGGAGATCGTCCTTCCCGGCACGATCCCGGTCACCTCGACGGCCGAGACGGTCGTCACCAAAGTGGCCGGCCGGAAATATCTCGACGATCTCATCAAGACGCCGTTCCGTTATGACAAGGGGCAGATCTACGTGCCGGACGGACCCGGCCTCGGCATCGAGGTCGACGAGGCGAAGATCGCGAAGTACCGCATAGGATGACGACGTTGCGGCCGATCAAGAGCATCGCGATCATCGGCGCCGGCAACGGCGGCTGCGCGGCCGCGGCGCAGCTGGCGCCGCGCGGTTTCGACATCCGCCTTTACGGCCGCAGCCGCAGCACCACCGAGCCGTTATCGGCGATCGGCGGCATCGAATACGAGGGCACGCTTGGCGACGGCTTCGCGCCGCTTTCGCTCATCACCAACGATGCCGGCGCGGCGATCGCGGGCGCCGATCTCGTGCTCATCATGTCGCCGACCCACGCCCATGAGGACGTGGCCCGCACCATCGCGCCGCATATCACACCCGAGCAGTTGGTCATGGCGGCTCCCGGCCACACGGTGCTGCTGATCCCGAACACGATCCGCAAGGCGGGCGGCAAACTCGGAACCTACTGCGACTCGTCGAGCCTGCCTTTCATTTGCCGCAAGAGCACGCCGAGCAAGATCCGGATCACGCGCGCGGCACAGATCCTCTATTTCGCGGTGTTTCCCGGGGACGAGCTCGATGCGGTGGCAGCGCGGGTCCGCCACGTGTTTCCGCAGATCCAGCCCAGGCCGTCATTGCTTCACACCGTCTTCCCCTACACCAACGCCATCCATCATCCGCCCGCGCTGCTGCTGAATGTCGGCCGCGTGGAATCGACCGGCGGCGATTACCATCACTACTACGACGGCATCACGCCTAGCGTCGGACGCCTGATCGATGCGCTCGATGCCGAACGGATCGCCGTTGCCGCCGGCCTCGGCGTCGAGATCGAGCCGCTGCCGCAATTCTTCTTTCGGATGGGCTACACCAACGCCGCCGGACGCGACGGCGGCACGGCGTATGACGTGTTTCACAACAGCGAACCGAACCGCTGGATCAGGGCGCCCGCCACCATCGACCATCGCTTTCTCAACGAGGACGTGCCGTACGGGCTTGTTGCCATCGCGGAGCTTGGCCGCGTGGCCGGCGTGCCGACGCCGTGCGCCGACGCGGTGATCGCGATCGCGTCCATCGTCGCGGCACGAACCTATCGCCAGGAGGGGCTTACGCTGGAGCGCATGGGCATCGCGGACATGACGGCAAGCCGAGGTCACGGCCTTGCTACGGACCGGACGCGCCAGCGGATAAGAGTTGTGCACGGCGGATATGCGAACACCGATTCAGTCAGCGCGCCACTTTGGTTGACAACGGACCGCCCTGCCCATGATCGCGCTCCGCATCATCTTCAACACGCAGGACGCGAAATGGCAGTGAAGTCGGTTGCGGTCCTCGGCGCCGGGCATGGCGGTTGCGCGGCGGCGGCCGACCTCGGCAAGCGCGGATATTCGGTGCGCCTGCATGCGCGCAATGCCGAGCGACTGGCTCCGTTCCGCGCGCAAGGCGGCATCGAGGTGCGCGGCATTCAGCAGGGTCTGGTACCGATCGACCTGATCACCACCGATGTTGCCGAGGCGGTCCGCGGCGCCGATCTCATCATGCTGGTCGTCCCTTCGGTCGCGCATGAGTTTTATGCCTGTGCGTTGGCGCCGCTGCTCGCAGAAGGCCAGCCGATCTTCATTAATCCAGGCCACACCGGAGGCGGGCTTCACTTCCTGTATGAGTTGCGCAAGGCCGGCTATCGCGGGGCGGTCCGGAGCTGCGAGACGGTCACGCTGACCTACATCACGCGGATGGAAGGGCCCGGCCTCGTCAACATCTACAGCTACACCAAGCGACTGCGCTTTGCCGCGCTCCCCGGGAAACACGCCGACGCTCTGTTTGCGCTGCTCAAGCCGCTCTACCCCGAAATCCTGCAGGCGGGCAGCGTGCTGGAGACCGGGCTGTCGAACCTCAACGCGGTGTTTCATCCGCCGGGAATGATCATGAATGCCGGCTGGATCGAGCACACCCATGGCGACTTCCTGTTCTACAAGGAAGGCTTCAGCCAAGCCGTCGGACGCGTGACCGCGCAGGTCGACGTCGAGCGGATGGCGGTCGCCAAGGCTTTGGGCGTTCCCGCCACCCCATTCATCGACGTGTTCTATCAAGCCGGGCTGACGACGGAAGCCGCCAGGGCGAGTGGCGACATTTCGCGGGCTTGCCGGGAGAGCGAACCGAACAAGACCATCAAATCTCCGCCCTCCCTCGATCACCGCTACGTCCACGAAGATGTCGGCTATGGACTTGTCCCGTTCGCAGAGCTTGGCCGGCTGGCCGGGGTGAAAACGCCGACCATCGATGCGCTGGTGCAGCTTGCCGGGCTCTCCGTCGGCGTCGACTATATGCGCGATGGCCTGACGCTGGAACGGCTGGGCCTTGCCGGCAAGTCGCCGTCCGATTTGCGGAGATTCGTCGAGGAAGGCGCTTGATCTGAAGGATGAGTATGGAACACGAAGTTCTTGGCAAATTGCGCTCGGCCATGCGAAAGGCCGGATATGACGCGCTCGTCGCGTTTTCGCAGGACAATGTCACTTACACGGCCGGGTTTCTCGTCCCAAGCCATGCGAGCAACCGTTTCCGCCGCACCATCACGGTCCTGGCGGGCGATGAGTTCGCATCGCAGATCGTCGTCAATGTCGAGGAGAATCTCGCAAAGCAGCGTTCGCGATTTGCGGATATTCGATCCTACAACCAGTTCACGCAGGACCCGGCCGATATTCTTGCCGACACCCTGATCGAAGCGGGCGCCGGTTCGGGACGCATCGCGATCGAACTCGATTATATGCCGGCACAGGACTACATCCGGCTGCGCGAACGGCTGCCGGCGGCGACCCTCGTGCCGTGTCGCGACCTCTATTTCAATGCGCGGATGATCAAGACCGACCAGGAAATCGCCGTGCTCACCGAGGTCGGCCGCCTGACCGATCGCGTGATCGGCGAGGTGCTGCACCAGATCAAGCCGGGCATGACCGAGAAAGCCATCGCGCAGACCATCGGCGGCATGATGCTCGACGGCGGCTGCGACGGCCTCAAATGCCAAGTCGGCTCCGGCGTGCGCAGCGGCATCACCAACTGCACGCCGACCGACAAGGCGGTCGAAAAAGGCGACATCGTGCGGGTCGAGATCCTTGGCGATATGAAGCAGTACCGCTCCAACGTGACCCGCACCGCCGTGGTCG
Organism: uncultured Alphaproteobacteria bacterium; assembly: GCA_963756715.1. Classification (GTDB taxonomy): domain Bacteria; phylum Pseudomonadota; class Alphaproteobacteria; order Rhizobiales; family Xanthobacteraceae; genus VAZQ01. Next base: position 58,159 of record CAVWOV010000007.1, on the reverse strand, counting down.
GAACGCCGACCGACGAACAAAACGACATCTGGAGCAAGATGATCGGCGCGCGCGAAGCCTGCAAAGCCATGCTCAAGCCGGGGACCGCGGTGGCAGACCTCTATCGCACTTACGTCAAGTATCTGCGCGATCGCGACATTGAGCCGACGTTGAAATTTCTCGGCCACGGCATCGGCCAGACCATCCATGAGGAGCCCTACATCACCGATACCCGCACGGTGGTGCTGGAGCCCAACATCACCTGCACCATGGAGCCGCTCTACATGATCCCCGGGCGCATGGGATTTCACGTCGAGGACATGTATCGCATTACGCCCGATGGCTATGAGGCGATTACCGGCGCGATCACGCCGAACGATCAACTCATCAGGATCGGTTGATCGCGCGCCGTTTCCCTAAGCGTTTCGACTTGAAGGTGGACGAAGATGTCGGTGCGGATTGGCGTGGCGTTTGATGGCTTCGTAACGACCGGAGAGGCCATCGCTCTGGCGCAACGCGCGGTGGCCGCCGGCGCCAAGAGCCTGTGGGTGGCGGAGCATCTCGGCTACCGCGAGGCGATCGCCACCTGCATGGCCTTCGCCTTCAAGGCGCCGGGGACCGTTGCTGGTGCCGACCGCGGTGAGCCCCTATCTGTGGCACCCGACGCCGACCGCGATGGCGATGGCGACGCTCGACGAAGTCGCGCCGGGCTGCGCGGCCATCGCCATCGGCACCGGCAATCCGTTGTTCCTGCAGGAATCCGGCCGCGCCGTCGAGAAGCCGGTCCGGGCGATGCGGGAATTCGCCGAGGCACTGCGGAAGCTGTGGGCCGGCGACGCCGCGCAAATGGACGGTGAATTCATAAACTTGCCGGTGCGCGGCTCGCCTTCAAGCCAAGCGCGCCGATCCCGATCTACGTCGCCGCCATCGGACCGGACATGCTGCGCCTCGCCGGCCGCGTGGGCGACGGCGTGGTGTTGTCGGCGGGGCTGTCGACGGAACTCGGTGCGGCAGTCGATTGCCGTCTCGGCCGAAGGCGCGACCAAGGCCGGGCGCGACATGGCGACGTTCCGTCGCGCCGGTTACCTGTTCTTCGGCACCTCGCGCAACGCGAAAGAGGCGGTGGACGCGGTCCGGCAGAAGCTCGCCTTCGTCATGCGCAACAAATTCCTCGGCGCCAACATCAAGGCCTCGGGCATTCCGGTCGATCAGGAGGCGGTGATTGCCGCCATTGCGCGCCGCGACATCGCGGGCGCCGCCGCACTGGTGCCGGACGAAGCGGTGGAGGCGTTCGGCATCGCGGGAACGCCGGAGCATTGCACCAAACGGTTGCGCGACTTCATCGATGCCGGATTGGATGAACCCGTGCTTGGCCTGTTGGGCAGCGAAGAAAACTGTCTGCTCGCGCTCGATATCATGCGAGAATTTGTCGGGTAGCTGCCAGGACGCCAGCCCGGCCGCTCCGCCTGGCGACCGAAGTTGCATGAATATTGCTTCTTGCCGAAGTTGAAATTTGAATGGGCCGGTTCCACGCCGGCAACGGAGACGAGAACATGAAACGCAGAATCCTTCTGACATTCGCAGCCGCCTGCCTGGTAGCGGGAGCGTCGCTCGCGACCTCGTCCGGTCTGCAGGCGCAGACCTACCCATCCGAGCCGATCACGCTGATCGTGGCGTGGCCGGCGGGCGGCGGCAGCGACATCAGCATGCGCCTGCTGGCCGATGCGCTCAGCAAGCGGATCAAGGTGCCGGTGGTCGTGCTCAACAAGCCGGGTGCGGGGGGAGCAATTGGCCATCGCGAAATCGCGAACGCGAAGCCCGACGGCTACACGATCGGAATGTTCAGTGCAGGCGGCATCGCGTTGCCCTACCTCAACGCCCAGGCCAACACCTACGACGAACTGCAGCCGATCGCGTTCTTCGGCGAGGACCCGGCGGCGCTGGAGGTCAGCAAGGCGAGCGGCATCGGTTCGCTCAAGGAGTATGTCGAGCGGGCAAAGGCAAATCCCGGCAAGATCAAGAACGGCAACGACCAGCCGGGCGGATCATCCTATATCGCCATCGCGCTCTTCGAGAAGATGCTGAACATCAAGGTCACGCGCGTCTCCTACGCGGGCTATGGCCCGACCGTCATCGGATTAATGGGTGGAGAGGTGGATTCGGCGACGGTGCCCATCCCCGACACCATCGAACAGCACAAATCGGGAAAGCTGAAAATCCTCGGCGTGTCAGCCACCCAGCGGCACTTCATGGCGCCCGAAATCCCGACATTCCGGGAACAGGGCTTTGATGTCGTCGTCGGGTCATGGCGTTGCGTGATCGGTCCCAAGGGCATTCCGGAAGATCGGCTGCGCTTCCTTGAGACCAACATCATGGCCACGCTCAAGGATCCGGAGTTTCAGGAGAAGGCCAAAAAAGCTGGATTTGTCTTAGGACCGGGCGACGCCAAGTCGACCTACCAGCGTTGGAAGGACGACGACGCGCAACTCTATCCGATCCTGCTCGAGGCCGGGCTGGTAAAGGCACGCAAGAAATAATCACCTGAGAGGATCGGCCTCTCAGGCAGGACGCCACTCCGGCCACGGTGCGGACTTGGAGCCCAAAGCGATGGTCCGCGCCGTCATTTCCAAGGATTTTCTCGCCGGCGTCCTGTTCATGGCTTTCGGGCTGCTCGGCCTTTGGCTCGGACGAACGCTGGACGTCGGCACCGCGAGTGAAATGCAGGCCGGCTATTTTCCGCGCCTCATTTGCGGACTCCTGATCGGGCTCGGCGCATTGCTCGCAGCGACTTCACTTGTGCGCAGCGGCGAAGTGCCGGACCGGGGGATGTGGCGCCCATTCGTATTCATCACGTTGTCGTGCCTCGCCTTCGCGTTGCTGTTGCGGCCCCTCGGGCTCGTGCTGACTCTCCTGGTCACGATCGTGCTGGCCTGTCTTGCGGGCCGCAATGTCCGCCCTCTGCAGGTTGCTTTGCTCTGCCTGATCTTGATTGCCGCCAATGTCGGAGTCTTCGTGATCGCGTTGCGGGTCGTCATTCCGCTTTGGCCAGCGCTGTCCTGACATGTCCGACGTTCTGTCCAACATCGTCATGGGCTTCGGTATCGCGCTGACCTGGCAGAACATCGGCCTTTGCTTCTTCGGTTGCGTGATCGGTACGGCCATCGGCGTGCTGCCCGGGATTGGCCCGCTCACGACCATGGCGATGATCCTGCCGATCACCTTCTGGCTGCAACCGGTCGGCGCGCTGATCATGCTGTCCGGCGTGTTCTATGGGGCGCAGTATGGCGGTTCGACCACCGCGATCCTGGTCAAGATTCCCGGCGAAACCTCTTCGGTCGTCACCGTGCTGGACGGCCATGCCATGGCGCAGCAAGGCCGCGCCGGCCCGGCACTGGCGATTTCTGCGATTGGATCATTGTTCGCGGGATCGGTCGTCACTTTGCTGATCGCGGTCGGCGGGCCGCCGCTCGCCAAGATCGCGCTGCTGTTTCAATCGGCCGATTACGTTTCGGTCATGCTGCTTGGGCTGGTTTCCGCGGTTGTGCTTGCACACGGTTCGGTGCTCAAGGCGATCTGCATGATCGTCCTCGGCGTTCTGCTCGGTCTCGTCGGCACCGACATTTCGACCGGCGAATACCGGCTGACCATGGGTCTCGATGTTCTGTTCGACGGCATCGGATTCGTTCCGCTCTCGATGGGGCTGTTTGGATTGGCCGAGATCATGGTCAACCTGGAGAGACGCGGAGGCGCGGCGACCTGAAGCCCAAGGCCGTTACCGGGCTGTGGCCTAGTCTTGCCGATCTCAAGACCTCGTTCGGCGCCATGGTGCGCGGGACCGTGATCGGGACCGTGTTCGGAATCTTGCCGGGCGGCGGACCCACCATTGCGGCCTTCTCGGCTTACAGTCTTGAAAAGAAGGTATCGAAGACGCCGGAGCGCTTCGGCAAGGGCGCCATCGAGGGCGTGGCGGCGCCGGAATCCGCCAACAACGCCGCCGCGCAGGCGAGCTTCATTCCGATGCTGAGCTTGGGGATTCCGCCGAATGCACTGATGGCGCTGATGATCGGCGCGATGATGGTACATGGCATCGTCCCGGGCCCCGAGATCATCACCAAGCAACCCGCCCTGTTCTGGGGCCTCATTGCCAGCATGTGGCTCGGCAACCTGATGCTGGTGATCCTCAATCTGCCGCTGATCGGCATCTGGGTCAGGCTGCTGCAGGTGCCGTATCGCTATCTCTTTCCGACGATTCTGACGCTGTGCTGTATCGGCACCTACTCGCTCAACTCCAGCAGCGGCGACGTTCTGATCATGACGGCGTTCGGCGTGATCGGCTATGCCTTCCGCAAGTTCGACTGCGAACCGGCCCCGCTGCTGCTCGGCCTCGTGCTCGGTCCCATGATGGAGGAAAATTTTCGCCGCGCCATGGTGCTTTCCGGCGGCGACTGGTCGATTTTCGTTCGACGCCCGATCAGCCTCGGCTTCCTGCTGCTTGCCGCCGGCCTGCTCGTGGCGGTGACGTTGCCGAACATCCGCAAGGGTCGCGAAGAGGCTTTCCGCGAATAGGATCGCCCGGCACGTCCGGGACGCGTGGGAGGCCCCTGACGCGCGTCTGCTTAATGGCTATAAGATCGGCCAGCCGCCTGTCCGGGAACGCCCTTGGAACTCCGCCAGCTTCGCTACGCCCTGTCCGTCGCCAAGGAGCGCAACTTCACCCGCGCCGCCACGCGGCTTAACGTGTCGCAGTCCGCCGTCAGCGAGCAGGTAAGTCTGCTCGAGGAGGAGATCGGCTTCTCGCTATTTCGACGGTCGCCGCGCGGCACTGAAGTGACCGAGCGCGGGCGCACGTTTCTCTACGAGGCCGAGCGCGTCATCGGCGATGTCCTCAGCTTGTCGGATGCGGCGCGCCGGTTGCGCGGCGCGCCCTCCGATACGCTGACGATCGGGATGGGCTCCGGCATGGCGCAAATCTTCATGCCGCGCTTGTTCGGCGGCCTGCATGAAAAGCTCTCCGGCGTGCGGCTGGAAATCCTCACCGCGCCGACCAAGAACATCTTCAACGACCTGCATGAAGAGCGCGTCGACGCCGGCATTGCGATCGAATCCGATCCCGAGCGCGTGCCCGGCGGCATCGTCATCGAGCGGCTGGCGCAGGCCGAGATGGCGCTGATCGCACATCCCTCGCACCGGCTTTCCCGTGCGCGCAAAGCCATCGACATCGGCAGCCTGGTGAGCGAGCCGATCATCATGAGCGAGTTGACTGTCGGCTATGGGCAGGTCGTGCTGGCGTTGTTCGCCGATCTCGGCATCAGGCCGAACATCCTCGCCGTCGCCGACAATATCGAGACCATGAAGGTGATCGTGCAATCCGGTACCGGGATCGCGATCGTGCCGCGGGCCTGCGTGGCCAACGAAGCCGCGCTCGGCGTCCTCAAAGTGCTGCCCATCGTACCGTCTCGCACCGTGACGCTGAGCCTGTTTCGCCGGCGCCAGCCGCTGTCCCGCCGCAAGGAGGGCTATCTGGCGGCCGTGCGGGATCTCCTGCGGGATTGAGCCGGACAGGATCGCTCGCCAGCGATCGGAATTTCCGATAGTGGTATCGCCAATCGGTCTTGGACTTGGATTGCAGGCCCCGCCCATACTCCACGGATCGGCGCCCGATAAGCGCCACTACGGACATACGTGAGACGCGCAGGATTTCGCATGCGAGGTGTCGCGAGATGACGGCTGGAGCCGCCAATCTGCGGATCGGGATCGATACCGGCGGCACCTTCACCGATATCGTCTGCGTCGATAGCGCCTCGGGCACGATGCAGGTGACGAAGGTTGCGAGCACGCCGTCCAATCCGGCCATCGGGCTTGTTCGTGGCGTCGAGGCCATTCTGGCGGCGAGCGGCGCCTCGCCCGACGACCTTGCTGGACTGGCGCACGGCACGACGGTTGCGACCAATGCGCTGCTGCAAGGCGAGATCGCCGGGCTCGGCCTGATCGTCACGGAAGGCTTCCGCCATATTCTGGAGATTGCCCGCCAGGCGGTGCCCGAGGGCTACGGCAACTCCTATTTCTGGGTAAAGCCTGACCGCATTGTGCCGCTGCGCTTCGTTCGCGAAGCCGGCGGCCGGCTGAACTTTCGCGGCGAAGAATTGCGCCCGCTCGACGAGACCAGCATCCGCACGGCGGCCCGGTTTTTCCGCGCGCAGGGCATCAAGTCGGTCGGCGTCTGCCTGTTGCATTCGTATGCAAACCCCGCCCACGAACGCCGCGTGGCCGAGATCGTCGCCGAAGAATACCCGGATTGCATCATCTCGCTGTCCTGCGACGTGCTGCCGGAATATCGCGAGTATGAGCGCGCGGTGACGACCCTGGTCGACGCGTTCGTCAAACCGCACATGGGGCGCTATCTCGCCCGTATCCGCGACGAACTCGGCCCCACGCTGCGCGAGAAGCCGTTTCTGGTGATGCAGTCGAGTGGCGGCGTCGCCAGTCCCGATCAGGTGATGCGCAAGCCGATCACCACCGCGCTCTCTGGACCGGCCGCCGGTGCGCTCGGCAGCGCCGTCATCGCCGAGATGGCGGGCTTCCCCAATGTGGTCACCCTGGACGCCGGTGGCACCTCCACCGACCTCTGCCTGATCGAACGCGCCAAGCCGCACGTCACCAACGGCGGCGCCGTCGGCCCCTTCCCTGTCCGCATCCCGATGATCGATATCGAGACCATCGGCACCGGCGGCGGTTCGATCGCCTGGATCACCCGGGAAAAACATCTCAAAGTCGGCCCGCGTAGCGCCGGCGCCGAGCCCGGACCAATGTGCTACCCCAACGGCGGCAGCGAACCGACCATCACCGACGCCAATCTGGTCATGGGGCGAATTCCGCCGGCGCTGATCGGCGGCGGCATCCGGCTCAACATTGAACGCGCGCGCACCGGTATTGCCGAACTCGCCGCACGGCTTCCCGGCAATATGAGCGCGGAGCAGCTCGCTGAAGGCATCATCGAGATCGCCAACTGGAACCAGGCCAACGCCATCCGGCAGATGACCATCCAGCGCGGCATCGATCCGCGCGAGTTCGCACTGCTGTCGTTTGGCGGCTCCGGCCCGGCGCAGTCTCCGGCGGTCATGGAGTTGATCGGCATGAAGGCCTGCATCGTGCCGCCCAATCCAGGCAACCTCTCGGCTTTCGGACTGCTAGCCGTCGATTGGCGCACCGACCGCATCGTCACCAAAGTGATGCACGAGGATGCCATCGCGACAGCAACGGTCGCGGACATCTATGCCGGGCTTGAGGCCGATGCGATCGACGCGCTCGAACGCGACGGCATCGAGCGCCCGCGTATCCGGCTGGTGCGTGAAGCCGACGTGCGGTATGCCGGACAGTCGATGGAAGTGCGTGTGCCGGCGCCATCCGGCCCGATCGACGGTGGGTTCATCGCTGGCCTCGTCGACGCGTTCCACGCCGCCCATCTCAAGACCTTTGGCTACAATTATGCCGGTCAGCAGAAAGTTGAACTGGTCAACTTCTGCGTCTCGGGCTTCGGCATGATCGAACGCCCCAGCATCCCCAAGCTTCCTGCCGCCGCAAAGGATGCGCCGTCGCCCAGCACCCGGCCGGTCTATTTCGGTGGGGCGTTCCGGGACACGCCGATTTATGACCGCCGGTCACTGCCGGCGGGATTTCGCCTCGAAGGGCCCGCAATCATCGAGGAATTCGGCTCCACCACCGCGGTCTTTCCCGCCCAGCAGCTTGTGGTCGACGACCACGGCATCCTGATCGTGCGGCCGGCGCGTGGAGTAAAGGAGACGGCGCCATGAACGTGCATGCCGCGCCGTCGCGGCCGGACACCCCGTTGCCGGCGCGCGAGGTCGATCCGATCGTGCTGCAGATCGTCGAAGGTACGCTGAATTCGATCGAGGCGGAAATCGAATACGCCATCGAGCGCACCGCGCGCTCACCGATGATCCGCGAGGCGCACGACTATCGCGTCGGGCTGTTCGACCGCCACTGCCGCAAGCTGACTGGCCGCTCGTATTCGGCGATGCCAAATGCGGTGGTGCGCGATTTCCCGCCCGAGACGATGCGGCCGGGCGACGTGTTCCTGATGAACGACACCTACCTCACCGAGGGCTCGATCGGGCACCTGCCTGATTTGTGCAGCACGGTTCCGGTGTTTCATCGCGGCGAAGTCGTCGGCTACATCCAGGCCTTCGGCCATCACGACGACATCGGCGGGCGTGTGCCGGGCTCGATGCCCGGGACCGCGGCGACCGTGTTCGAGGAAGGTCTCGCGATCCCGCCAATCAAACTTTACGACGCCGGCGTGCGCAACGAGGCGGTCTTTACCATCGTCAAACGAAACACCCGCGTTCCCGAGATGCTCGCCGCTGACCTCGACAGCGAGCTTGCAGGCTTGCCTGATGGGTGCACGCCGCATGGCAGAACTGTTCGAACGGTTCGGGCGCGAGACGGTGGAAGCCTGCTTCCAGGCCATCCTCGACAAATGCCGCGACATTTTCCGCGGGGAACTGCTGCCGAAGATCGCCGACGGCGAGTATCGTTGGGAGGACTACGTCGAGCACGACGGCGTCACCGATCCCAAGCTGCACAAACTCGCCCTGACGATGACCAAGAAGGGCGACCGCATCACCCTTGATTTCACCGGCACCGATCCGCAGTCGACCGGCCCGATCAACTGGCCTGCCGACTACGCGGGCGGTGCGTTCCTGATCAAGTGGATCGCGCCGATTCTGCGCAATCTCGCCGACACGCCGGAGCGCGCGGCCGAAATCCACGTCAACGAGGGTGTCTGCGAAGTATTCGACGTGATTTTCCCGCCCAAGGGCACGCTGATCACGCCGGTGTGGCCGGCCGCGACCAACGCGCGCTCGTTCGTGCTGCTGCGCTGCCTTGGCCTGCTGGCGGGCGTCGTCGCCCAGGCAGTGGACGGCCGCATGCCGGCCGACCAGGAAACCATCCGCTACACTGGATTCTACGGCACCGATCCCAACGGTAAATCGTTCCTCTCCCGCGAGGTGCTGGGCGGCGGCTCCGGCGGCCGCTACTACGCCGACGGCAACGACGCCATCCATATCGTGCCGGATTCGCGCAACCAGCCGGCCGAATTCACCGAAACACGGTTTCCGCTGCTGGTGGAGAAGCTGGCACTGCGGACGGATTCGGGAGGCGCGGGAAAACGTCGCGGTGGATTGGGCTACGAGAAGCATTACCGTGCACTGGTGGACTGCCGGACCATCGTCACCGCCGACCGCGTACGGCTCGGCTGCTACGGCCTCAACGGCGGCAAAGCCGGGCTGCCGTTTTGCGTGACGATCGATGTCGAAAACACGCCCCGCGACCTGGGCGGCCTGGTCGATGGCGAACCGGTGCTGGCCGGCCAGATCGTGCAGATCCGCACCACCGGCGGCGGCGGCTGGGGCGATCCGCTCGAGCGCGAACCGGAACTGGTGCTGCACGATGTGATCGACGGCAAGGTGTCGCCCACGGCGGCACGCGACGATTATGGGGTCGTGATGGCATCGAATTCCGATAACGACGCGTTCACGATCGACTCGCAGGCGACCGCCGCGCTGCGAGCGGAGTTGCAGGTTCGGCGCGGCGCCCCACGACCCGCTATTGATCGCGGGGACGGTTACGAGAAAATGCTGCGCGGCGAGGTAAAGCCGTGGCAACGTTCCGTTTGAGACACAGAAGACAACAAGGACAACAACCGCATGGCCATCGAGGTCGCGAAAGTCGAATTGAAGACCGTCCAGGACGGCTCGGGGCTCGAAGCCTGCATCCGCGACGGCCAATTTACCGCTGACCAGGTGATCGCGGTCATTGGCAAAACCGAGGGCAATGGCGGCGTCAACGACTTCACCCGCATTCTGGCCGACCAGGCGTTTCGCCGCGTGCTGCTGAAAAGCGGCCGGCGCTCCGAACAGGAGGTCGGGCAGATTCCCATGGTGTGGTCGGGCGGATGCGACGGCGTCATCACGCCGCACGCGACGATCTTTGCCCGCACCGACGCAGCCGGACCGGCGTCGAAATCACGCCTTGCGATTGGAACTGCGCATGAGTGCCGAATTGCTTCCCGAGGACATCGGCCGGCCGGCGATGGTTGCGAAAGTCGCCGACGCGGTCAAAGCCGCGATGCACGACGCCGGGATCGACGATCCAAAGGACGTGCATTACGTCCAGACCAAGACGCCGCTGCTCACCATCGACTCAGTACGTGACGCGGAGTCGCGAGGCCAGCATGTCGCCTGTGAAGTGCACGACTCCATGGGCGTGTCGAACGGCACGACCGCGCTCGGCATCGCGGTGGCGCTCGGTGAAGTGACGATGCCGAAAGCGGAAGAGATCTGCCACAACCTCGATCTCTATTCGTCCGTTGCGTCCTGCTCCTCCGGCGTCGAACTGACGCAGGCGCAGATCGTGCTGCTCGGCAACAAGCCGGGCGCCGGCGGCCGCTATCGCATCGGCCATGCGGTGATGAAGGACGCGCTCGACATGGACGGCATCTACGATGCCATCCGCAATGCCGGCCTTGACCTGCCGGCGCGTGCGCGCGCCGAGGATCTCGGAGGCCGCGTCGTCAACTGTTTCATGAAATGCGAGGCGGACCGCCGCGGCACGCTGCGGGGCCGCCGCCAGATCATGCTCGACGACTCCGACGTGCACCATCATCGCCATTCGAAGGCCGCGGTCGGCGGTGTCGCAGCGGCGGCGATCGGGGACCCTGCGGTATTCGTGTCTGTGGACGCGATGCACCAGGGCCCGCAGGGCGGCGGGCCGGTCGTGGCCATTGTCGATGCTGGCGAATGAGGGCGCGGGCGGCACGGGAATTGCTTCCAAAATGGGCAATGCGTCCGGAACTGGGACCGGCTCTACCGAGAAAATTCCGTCGCGTAGTGAATAGAGTGCGTTGGATGTCAAAAAAACCCGGAGGGATATCATGAAGGTGTTTGCACGGAACATCACGCGGGCCGTGGCGGCGATCGCATTTGTTGCGGCCTGCGCCGCGACGCCAGCCAACGCCGCGGACAAGGTGAAGGTCGGTGTATTCCCGATCAGTTCTTCGCTGCCGTACTTCGTCGCGATTGATCTCGGCTACTTCAAAGAACTGAACATCGAGCCGGAGACGATCAAGCTGATGGGCGGGCCGCCCAACATCGCGGCGATGATGACCAACCAGATCGAGGTCGCCTCGGTGCTGGTCACGCTCGAGGGTCTCAATGCTGACGTCAAGAAGCCGGGCGTGGCCATGTACATCGCCATGCACAGCCAGACCTCGACCTACATCATGGAACAATTCGTGGTGCGTCAGGGGCTCGCCGACAAGGTGAAGTCCCTGAAGGACTTCAAGGGCCTCAAGCTGATGACGGCACCCGGACCAGCCAACCTCAATACCGCCAAGGGCATTCTCGCCAAGGTCGGCCTCAAGGAGGGTGATTACACCATCGACCAGCTCGACATGGGCCAGCATGTCAACGCCATGAAGGCCGGAACCTTCGACGGCGGCTACACGCTGGAACCGTCTGCGACCATCATGCACAACATCGGCGCGGCCAAGACCATCGAGGCTGGCGTGATCGCCAAGTACGTCCTTGGCAACCCGCAGGCCGACGCTTTCGCGGCCGGCTGTGCCTTCACCACCGAATTCATCAACAAACGTCCCGACGTTGCCAAGCGCTTCGCCCAGGGCTGGGCCAAGGCCGTCGACTACATCAAGAAGAATCCGGATGCGGCGCGCAAGCATCTCGCCAAGAACACCATGACGCCGGACAACGTGGTCGATACCGTGCCGATGCTCGGTTACATCATGGTCAAGGACATGACCCCGACGCAGATCGGTTATTTGCAGTCATTCGCCGACTTCGGCACGGCGATCGGCGTCGTGCCCGAAAAGGTCGACGTCAAGAAATTCCTGAAGGCATACTGATAACGGCCTGGACCGATGAGCAGCAAAAGATGACCGCAGCGCCTGCTGCACGTCTCTCGGCGGCGACGGACGCTCCGTCGCCGCCGCCTCGTACAGCCGCTTCCCGGCGACCGCACGTCACCATCAGGGGCCTGAGCAAGCGTTTCGACGAAACAGTCATCTATGAGAACTTCGATCTCGATATTCCGCGCGGCGAATTGATTTCGGTTTTCGGTCCGAACGGCTGCGGCAAGAGCACGCTGATCAACATGATCGCCGGCCTGATCCCGGTCGACGCCGGTGAAATCCTGTTCGACGGCATGCGGCTCAACGAGATCAAGTTCGGGTATGTGTTTCAGAACTACCGCGAGGCGTTGTTCCCCTGGATGCGCGCCTTCGACAATATCGCCTATCCGTTGAAGATGATGAAGGTGCCGCCGGCCGAGCGGAAATTGCGCACCGAAAAGCTGGTCGCGCATCTCGGCATCAAGCTCGACCTCAATTTGTATCCGTATAAGATGTCCGGCGGCCAGCAGCAGTTGGTATCGATCATGCGTGCGCTGGTGGTCGACCCTGAAATCCTGTTCCTCGACGAGCCGTTCTCCGCGCTCGACTACGAAATGACGCTGTTCATGCGCGAGCAGTTGCAGAAGCTCTTCATGGAGAGCGGTACCACGATGGTGCTGGTCTCGCACGACCTCGAGGAAGCGGTCTATCTCGCCGATCGCGTGCTGCTGCTGTCGCGGCACCCGGCGCAGGTCGCCGATTTCCCCAAAGTCGCAGTGCCGCGGCCCCGTACCGACGGGACGCTGTCGGACCAGGAATTCGTGCGCATCAAGGCGCATTGTCTGGAGGTGTTCCAACGCGAGGTACGCCGCGCATGAGCACCAAGAGACTGGAAGCCTTCCTGCCGATCGTTGGCGTTGCCGGGCTGTTGGCGATTTGGTCGCTGGCGACCTGGCGCGAATGGGTGGATCCAGTGCTGCTGCCTTCGCCGATCTCCACCTTCAAGGAGCTGTGGAAGGGAATGGACGGCGGCGCGCTTGGTTTCGACTTCGTCAAGACGGTTTATCGAACCGCAGCCGCGACTGCGATCGCCGCGGTGATCGCGATCCCGCTTGGCATCGTGCTGGGCTCGTCGGAGAAGCTCTACCGGTCGCTCGAATTTGTCATCGACTTTTTCCGATCGACCCCGGCGTCGGCGATGTTTCCGCTGTTTCTGGTGCTGTTCGGAGTCGGCGACGAAACCAAAATTTCCGTGGCGGCGTTCGGCGCGGTGCTGGTAATTCTGTTCAACGTCGCTTATGGCGTGATGAACGCGCGCAAGACGCGCCTTCTGGCCGCCAAGGTGATGGGCGCGTCACGTCTTCGGGTATTGTTTGACGTCATGCTTCTGGAATTGTTGCCGCAGACCTTCGTCGGCCTGCGCAATGGCGTATCGCTGGCGCTCGTCGTGATTGTGGTCGCCGAGATGTTCATCGGTTCGCAGGACGGTCTCGGACACAGCGTGTTCGAGGCCCAGCAGTTGTTTGAAATGCCAAGGATGTATGCGGCGATCTTCGCTGCAGGCGTGCTAGGCTACGGGCTCAATCTGCTGTTCCTGCTGATCGAGCGCCGCTTCGTGCATTGGGCCGGAAGATAGCACGATCGTCATGGCTGACCTGAGCTCTCACCCGCAAATCCGCGCGCGAACTGGCGCGCCTGATCCGTACGCGCGATGTCAGCCCCGTCGAGGTGCTCGACGCCCATCTTGCGGTGATCGAGCAGGTCAACCCGAAGCTGAACGCGATCATCACGCTCGACAGCGAACGGGCGCGCGATGCCGCGCGTTCCGCCGAGGCTGCCGCCGCGAAAGGCGAGCCGCTCGGCGCCCTGCACGGGTTGCCATTGGCGATCAAGGACGTGACACCGACCGCCGGCATCCGGACCACCTTCGCCTCCCCGCTGTTCAAGGACCACGTGCCGACCGAGGATGCCGAAGTCGTACGCCGCCTCAAGGTCGCGGGCGCCATCATCCTGGCCAAGACCAACACGCCCGAATTCGCCTGCGGCGCCAACACCAACAACGCGCTGTTCGGCCCGACCAGAAACCCCTGGAATCCGGCCTTGACCCCGGCGGGCTCGTCGGGCGGTTCCGCGGTCGCGGTTGCGACCGGCATGGTGCCGGTGGCGCAAGGCACCGATTTCGGCTGCTCGATCCGCATTCCGGCGGCGTTCTGCGGCATCGTCGGCATCCGCCCGACGCCCGGCCTCACGCCGAACTATCCCATGCCGCTTGCCTGGGATCCGGGTCAGGTGCACGGCGCGCTTGGGCGAGACGCCGAGGATGTCGCGCTCATGCTCGACAGCATTGTCGGCTTCAGCCGGCTCTCGCCGATCTCGGTGGCGCCGCCATGGACCAGCGCGTTGGCGGATGTCGAGCGGGAAATGGACGCGACAGGGCTGCGCGTCGCGTACGTGTCCGACATCGCGGGGATCGGTGTTGATGGCGAGATCGACGCGATCTGCCGCAAGTCAGCCGAGCGACTGCGCGACGCCGGCGCGCAGGTGGAGGAGATCGCTTTCAACGCCGCCGACGGCCGCGACCCCTATCAAACCTGGCGCGGCGTCTGGATGGTCGGACAGCAGTTCGAAAATCTGCGGGCGATTGACGCCTTCGGTCAGAACCTCAAAGGCAATGTCGAAGCCGGCTTGAAGGTGACCGCGTTGGACATTGCCGCCGCCGAACGCAAACGCCTGGAGGTCTTCCACCGCTTCCGAACGCTGTTCGAGCGGTTCGACATCCTGCTTACACCCGCCGCACCGGCGAAACCGTTTCCCGTAGAGGTGAACTTCCCCACCGAGATCAATGGGCAGACATTTGAGAATTACGTTGACTGGATTGCACCGGCGTTCCTGATCACGCTTGTCAGCCTGCCGGCGGGCAGCGCTCCGGCGGGCATGACGAGCGACGGTCTGCCGGTCGGCATGCAAATTGTTGCGCCGCGATTTGAAGAACCCCTCATCTTGCGCGTCGCCAAACTCGTTCACCGATCAAGTGGCGTGAGTTGGCCCCCGATCTAGCTGGCACACGTTAAGAAGGCCACGGACCTTAAGAAGGTCTGGAAGACATCTGCGTGGGCATGCAGAATTGACGCTCGCCTTCCAGACAAACGGCCGCACTTCTGATTAATGCGACGCATCGGCGCACTCGCCGAGGCCGCCCATATCTTGGGCTGGTCACCGCATCGGCCCTATGCCATGCTTTTGAGCATTGCTGACAGTGCGAATACGCAAAGCTATTCGCATTCAACGAAAACAGCAGCGGGCAACGACAACAAGACTTGCACGCAAGGAGGGTGGAAATGCTTACAAATCGCAGCGCCTCGTTCAATTCATTTGGCACCGCGTTCGCCGCAGGCATCGCCGCGGCGATTTTTATGTCGGCCTCGGCCGCCTACGCGCAGGGCGGCAAGACCTACGTCATGAAGCTCAGCACGGCCACGATCAACGACACCCAGCATGAATGGCTGCGGCGGTTCGTGGCAGCGGTGGAAAAGGACTCTGGCGGCCGAATCAAGGGCGAGATCTATCCGGCAAGTCAGCTCGGCCCCATCCCGCGGCAGATCGAAGGCGTCCAATTCGGATCGATCCAGGGCTGGATGGGCCCGCCGGAGTTTCTTGTCGGCGTGGACAAGCGCTACGAAGCGCTGAGCGCCCCCGGCCTGTTCACCAGCCAGGAACAGGCGGTGAAGGTGATCAACGATCCGCCCGTCAAGAAGATGATGTTCGAACTGGGCGCCAACAAAGGCCTGGAGGGTGTCGGCATCGCACCCATCGGCCCATCATCCATCGCCATGCGAAAGGAAATCAAGCATCTTGCGGATTTCAAGGGCACCAAGATCCGGGTACTGGCATCGCCTTTTCAGCTTGAGCTGATCCGCCGGATGGATGCATCGCCGGTGGCTATGACCCTCGGAGACGTTCTTCCGGGCTTGCAACAGGGCGCCATCGACGGTGCCCTTGCCACCATCACGGTATTCACGACTTTCCAATACGTCGACGTGGCGAAATACGTGATCGAAACCGACCAGCCCTATCTGAACTCGCTCGTGATCATAAGCAAGAAGTGGCTCGCGACGTTGCCGCCTGATCTGCAGAAGATCGTGCGCGACGACGCCGCAAAGGTCTCGACCGAGATTGTGCCGTTCGTGAAAGAGTTCTTCGCCAAACAGCGCGATGTGTGGAAGGGCAAGGGCGGCGTCCTGATTGCGTCTGCCGGCATGCGGAGCAGGCCGCCATGACCGCCAAGGTATCGAGCATCGGCCAGGACCTGTCGAAGGATAATCCGAGTCTTGAACAAGGCAGTGAAGCTGGTGTTCGAATCGGCTGCCCGAAACAAATAATCGAGCGGGCATCGTCATTTCACGCCCGCCGGTTTCGCCGCCGGCAGTCGATGGCGGGTGGTCTGGGACGCTGCAACGGGGGGCGTGGGAATGACCGATACCGTATTGCGTGGAGTACGCGCTTTTGTCGCCATTCTCCGGCTCCTGGCCGGCGTGCTGCTGGTGCTGAGCGTCGCGCTCAATTTCGCGAACGTCATTGGCCGCTATTTCTTCAACGCCTCGATCTTCTGGGCGGAAGAGGCCATGCTGTTCCTCATGGTCGGTTGCGTCTTTCTCGGCAATGGCGTGGTCGCCTGGTCGGGCCGGCAAATTCGGATGGATGTCGTTGTCGGCATGATGCCCGCGAAGGTGCGCGAGGCGTTGCAACTGTTCTCCGAGCTGGTGTTCGTTGCGACGGCCATGACGATCGTCGTGTTCTCATGGCCGGTGATCCGGGATCTCTACAACTTCGATCAGCGCAGCCAATCCGCTGAAGTGCCGCTCTACATTCCGCAATCGTTGATTCCGATCGGGCTGTCGATCATGGCGTTCCTGGTGGTCGTTCGGCTGCTCACTGGCGGTGATCGCGACACCTCCAACACATCAAGCCATTAGCGGCACGGCGAGCGCGGGAGGCAAAGTCGATGGCGGCCGTCCTCGCGTATTTCGTCCTTCCGGCGATTCTTCTGATCCTCGGCTTGCCGATCTTTCTCGTGCTGCTGGTGACTTGCCTGGTCATCGTGCTGTTCATCGCCGATGTTCCGACCGACGCCGTTCAGACCTTCCTGTTCAGCGGTCTCGATAATTTTCCCTTGCTGGCCGTGCCGTTCTTCGTGCTCGCGGGCGAGATCATGGCGCAGGGCGGCATCGCGCGCCGGGTGGTCGTATGGGTGATGTCGCTGATCGGCGGCGTGCGTGGATCGCTCGGCGTGACGACGGTGGCAGCGTCCGAGCTGTTCGGCGCAATGGCCCATACCGCGGTCGGTACCGTGGTGGCGGTTGGCCGGATGATCTATCCGTCGCTCAAGGATGGCGGCTACAGCGAGCGGTTCGCGGTCGGGCTGATCGCGTCGTCGGGAGCGATCGCGGTCGTCATCCCGCCGTCGATCGCGATGATCCTTTATTCCGTGTCGGCGCAGCAGTCGGCGGTCGCCCTATTCACGGCCGGGATCCTACCGAGCCTGCTCCTCGGCCTGGTCGACGCCTGCTACGTGATGATCTACGCCCGGGTTAAAATGGTGCCGCTCACGTCGCCCGCGCGCTGGGTGGCGATCTGGGAGGCGACCAAGGAAGCAAGCTGGTCGATCGGCACCGTCGTCGTGATCTTCGGCGGCATCTATGGCGGCATTTTCACGCCGACCGAGGCCGCAGGCGTCGCCGTGATCTATTCGTTGTTCGTGACCATGGTAGTGCATCGCGAGGTCGGCATTCCGCGATCTCTGGCGCATCATCCAGAGCGCGGTGTTCCTGATCTCGCAGATCCTGATGATCGTGACGGCGGCCGGACTTTACTCCTGGCTGCTGACGACCAGCGGCATCCCGCAACAGATGATCGCTGATATCCATGCATTGCAGATGCCGGCCTGGGCGCTGCTGTTGTCGATCAATGTCGTGCTGTTGATCATGGGCAGCTTCCTCGAGCCGCCGGCTGCGATCCTGATCATGACCCCGCTGCTGTTGCCGGTGGTACAATCCGTCGGCATGAACCCCATTCATTTCGGGATCGTGATGGCGGTGAACCTGAGCATCGGCATGTACACGCCGCCGTTCGGCCTCAACCTCTTTGCCTCGCAAGCCGTATTTCAGACCCCGCTCGGCAACATCTATCGCGGCGTGCTGCCGTTCCTGGCAATCAATTTCGCCACGCTTCTGATCATCACGTACGTGCCGGCGATCTCGATGGTGCTGCTCGGCCGCTGAGCGATTGATCAGATGACGATGGTCCCGACGCTCGCTCCTCCGCACACATAGAGCGTCTGGCCGGTGACAAAACCGTTCTGGCGATCGCAGAAGAACATCACGGCGCGCGAGACATCTTCGCTACGGCCCAGCCGCTTGACCGGAATGGCCTCGGCCAGCGCCTTCTCCCGTTCGCTATCCTTCGGAATCACGCCGCGAAACATCTCGGTATCCGCAATCGGCCCCGGCGCGACGACGTTGACGGTGATACCCTCGGGCGCAAGCTCCAGCGCCCAGGTCCGCGCCATGCCGATCATTCCGGCCTTGGTCGCCGAATAGGCCGAACGCGTCTGCAAGCCAAGCGCGCCGCGCGACGAAATCAGCACGACCCGGCCAAAGCGATTTTTCTTCATCGCCGGCAACGCCGCCTGCATCAAGGTAATGGCGGCACCAAGATGCAGTTGCGTGAGAGCCTGCAGATCGTCCAGCTTGACGTCGGGCAGCAGTGCCGGACGGATGATCCCGGCATTGTGCACGATGTGCGTGACCGCGAAGCGCCGCGCGATGTCGGCAGCGGCCTGCTCGGTCGCTGCACGGTCGAGCAGATCGACCTCCACCGCATGTAGCCGTGTCATGTGACTGAGCGGGTTTGCGCCGGGCGAGCGAGATCACCTCGTAGCCCGCCTCCAGCATCTGCCGGCAGATCTCGGCACCGATGCCGGTCGAACCGCCAGTGACCACGGCAACGTTGTTGGCGGTCACGCTACCCCTCCCGGCACGAGTGCGAGAACGCGTAGCGGGCTACCCGACCCTTGCTTGATCTTGAGCGGCGCGGCGATGATGACCGCACCCTTCGGCGGCAACAGATCGAGATTCGTGAGGCACTGCAGGCCGAAACGGCCCTTGCCGTGCATGTAGAAGTGAGCGGGATACGGCGGATTGAAATGCTGCCCCTGGCCGAAATCCGTACCGATCGTCTCAGTGCCGAAGCCGTGCACGTCACGCTGCTCGACCAGCCACTTCACCACGGCGGGTTCCGGACCCGGCGTGATGCGCGCCGTCATCGCGCAAGCCCGCATACTCCGGATAGGTTCGCTTCGACCAGTCGGTGCGCAGCAAAATCCAGTTTCCCGGATCTATCCTGCCGTAACGCGCCTCCCAATGCTCGACGAACGGGTATCGTCAACGCGAAGTCCGGATTTGCGGCACATTCCTTCGAACAATCGATCACTGCCGCCGGCGCGATGAACTTCGCGGCATCGATGGTATCGACCGCGTTGTTGGGCAGGTCCTTGCCGGAGATCCAGTGGATCGGCGCGTCGAAATGTGTTCCGGTGTGCTCGCCGAGACTGATGTTGTTCCAGTACCAGGCCGGTCCGCGCTCGTCGTAACGCGACACCTCTTCCATGCGGAACGGCGCGCACTGCCCAAGTTCAGGCGGCAGCACGATGGTTGGAAATTCCTGCGACAATGTCTGAGTCAGGTCGATCACGCGAACGGCGCCGTCGGTGACCGCGCGCGCGAACGACAACAGGTCGAATGGCGTCGACATTCCTCAACCTGCCATTTCGCGCTCGAGCGCCTTCGGGTTGACCGCAAGGCGCCGGCGGATGTCCTCGGCGATGTCGCCCACGAACACGTCCTCGAGGCCGCGCTGAAGGCCGCGAACTACCGCGCCGGCAAGCGCCGCCGGCGCGACCTTCGGCGGCGGCACGGTCTGGAACCATTCGGTTTCAAGCGGACCAAAGAACACGTTGACCACCTTCACACCACCCGGACGCAATTCCGCCCGGATGCATTGCGCCGCCGAGAGGCACGCCGCTTCGGCGGCCGAGTAGCTGCCGTAGACCGGCCAATTCATCAGCGCATGAACCGACAACAGATTGACGAAGGCGGCGGCGGAATTCACGCCGTCCGCACCGCGCTGACGCAGGATCGGGCCGAACGCCTGCGCCAGCCGCATCAGGCCGAGATAGCGAATGTCGATCTCTTCGCGCGCGACCGTCAGGCCGTGACGATCGACGATACCGCCGGCGCGAACATGTTCCGCAGTGTTCACAATGATGTCGATACGGGCGCCGTTCTGCTCGGCCTGCTCGGTCACCGATTCAGTATCCGTCAGGTCGAGCGGAACGATCTCGACGTGCTCGATCTGGCGCAGGCTCTCCAATCCAGGAAACGGCTTCCAGGCATCGGCGATCCCAACGAAAACGATCGACGCCCCCGCATCGGAAAAAGCCTTGGCCATCGCCTGCCCAACGGGCGTGCGGCCATCCGTGATCAGGACGCGGCGGAATTTTGGATCGCATGTCATCTCGCGAAAATGCGGATCGTCCGCCATGTTCTCGGTGTCCTTCTCCGGCAGCGCCAGGACCACCGCCGAACCGCTCTTGTCGAGCTTGAGCTCAAGCCGCACGCGGCCGCCCTCGACCGTGTCATCATGGAGGTGCCCAACAATAACGGGACCAGCATCGAGCCTGATGGTCCCAACCCGCCATGGCGTGCGCTCGCGAAAATACGGATCGGTCGATGTCTGCACCGTCGTTTCGGCCACCAGCGTGCCGCCTGGGTCGACATCGCGGAACGGAATGCGCGCCGACAGGCACGAGGGACAAGCATCCCGCGGCGGATAGATCACAGCATGACAGTCGAGGCAGACCTGCAGCGCAAAGCGCCCCTCCGCGGCCGCCGCGGTGAGGCCATGCGCGGTGCGGCTGCGCACGCCCTGCGGAGCAAGCGGCTGGCGAGTGCGCTTGAGCGGATTTTTGCGCTTGGGGCGAACGAGCGGCTGGGTCACGCGGTTCTCGCAAGAATGGTGGCACAGGACGACAGGCCGCGATCGTAATTGATCATGCCGAAGCCGGAAACCAGCCCCGTCCTGGCGTCGGCCACCTTTGAGCCAAGCGGTTGCAACGTGAGCTGGCGGATGGCCTCGACCAGCCCGAGAAGGCCACCGGCCGCACCGGCCTGCCCGACCGAGAGTTGCCCGCCCGACGTGTTGTGGGGAAACGTACCGTCGGTCGTCAGCGTGTGGGAGCGCACGAAGTCCGGTCCCTCGCCCTTGGCGCAGAACCCAAGGTCTTCGAATTGCATCATGACAATGACCGGATAGTCGTCATAGGTCTCGACGAAATCCACATCCTCCGGCTTAAGTCCCGCCATCGACCATAGTTCACCGGCGTCTAGCGCCCAGCCGCCGCGCACCTGCATCGGATCGGCCGCGAAGGCATTGTGACGCTCGATCGTCGACAGCACGCGGACCGCCGGCAGGTCAAGGGATCGCGCGGTCGCCTCGCGGCACACCAGAAATGCTTCCGCGCCGGCACACGGCATGACGCAATCGAACAGGTGGATTGGATCGGCAATTGGTCTACGCCGCCATGTACTCCTCGAGCGTCAGCTTCTTCTTCATCATCGCATAAGGAATCGACAGGGCGTTGTCCCGCTGTGCGACGCATATCTTGCCGAAATCCTCCCGCTTGGCGCCATACGTATTCATGTAGTTCTTGGTGATCATCGCAAACGACGCGTTGGCGCCGCCCGACCCGTAAGGATAGACTGCGTCCTGTGCGAAGCGGGAAAACGTCGATAGCGTCTTGCGAAATGAATCGACGTGATTGGTGTCGCCGGCCACACAGGCCACGATGTCGGCGTCGCCGGCTTGCACCGCCCGGGCCGCGTGGCGCAGCGCCACGATGCCGCTCGCCCCACCGAAGGGAATGTGGTCAAGCCACCGCGGCGACAACCCGAAATGCTGGGTGAGGCCAACCGCGGTATCCGGCCCAACGGTAAAGCTCGACACCGCAAAGCCGTCGATATCTTTCGGACGCAGACCGGCATGCAGGGTGATTTCGTGCAGCGCGCGGCCCAGCCACCACTGCGCGCTATTGGTCGAATATCGACGGTATGGAATCGTGACCGGAAGGCAGACGACAACTCCCTCATAGGACTTTCTGATCGCGCCGGATGTCATACCGGCCGGTTCACATGAACAGCTGGATATTGCCGAACGCCGCATCGCAATTGACGAGATCGACGCGCTTGAGCTTGATCTTCAATTGGCCATCCAGAACGGTCAATGTGTGGGTAGCCCAGGCGGCGTAAAGCTGCTGGTCGTCGTTCCTCGTCTCGACGTAGTGCATGGGGGTCCAGGTGACGTACTCGTTGTTGGCCTCGTCCCGCTTGTCAACCTGCGGTGTCTGCAGCACGTGATGGCACCGGCTCTTCGGCTTCTGCGAGAACGTCCGGTTGCCCTTGAGCCGCTCGATCCGGATGGTCAGCAACAGCTTGTCCTCGTACATCAGCGACGACGTCAGCCGCGAATCGGTCTGGCCCCATTCCAGCGGCATCCAGTAGATGCCGTCCTCGGCGAACAGATCGAGCCATTCCTCCAAGCGGTGCTGATCGATCAGCCGCGCCTCTCGAATGACGAAATCGATGAGCTGCTGATCGGTGGGCGCGGCCACGGCATTCCCCGTCACATCGACAACGTCATGAACTTCGACCAGGCTCGGAACTGATTGCGCATCTGCCATTCGGTCGTGCCGTTGGTCACCGCGGTCACGTCGGGCTGCTCCGCGGGATCATAGAGCCGCTGCACATTGACCCATTGATTGGCGTCGACATGCAGGCCCTCCTGCGCGCGCTCGTACATTTCGACATCGTCGTGACCGACGACGGAGGTCGGCGCGTTGATCAGCCGGTTGTAGACCAGGGTTCGCTCGAGCAGCATGTCGGGCGCCTCAACCAGCCGGAAGGTCCACGATTCGACCAGCGTCTTGTTGGCGGAGATCGGCTTGAACAGCCGGATGAGCTGGATCGGCCCCTTGATCATCAGATTGGGGAAATAGATCGTGTTGTGCCGATTTTCGTCGAGGATCGCTTTGGCGCGCGCCTCGCCGTAGGCCGCGACCATGTTGTCGAAATAGCCCGGCACCGCCGAATAATCAGAATGAATGGAGTGGTGCACGCCGGTGTGACCGTGACCGTTCGGCCAGACGCGGATGCCCATGTTCTCGAAGAATTCGTATGGCGCCATGAACGGCGCATAGATTTCGACCGCCATCGGCTTCCTGGCGCCGGGCGGCGCCTTCTTCCACACATCGATCGCGGTACCGGCCGACGATTCATGCGCCACCATTGGGTGGCAGGTGTCGGTCTGATTCTCCACCAGCATCTTCCAATTACAATTGTGCATGTAGCGCAGGACGCCGCCGGCCACCTCAAGCCGTCCGGCCGGCGAGCGGTCGACCATGTTGTCGAAGCTCGACAGGCTCTCGCCGAAGAATTCCTCGAAGCCGGGTCCGGTGTCGTTCAACTTCGCGAACACAAAGCCGCGATAATTATGAACGTGGCGGACCGGGTTCATCCCCTTGCCGGCGTGGCTGGCCTCAAGGCCGGTGTTCTCGTAGCCCTTGCGCAGCGGAATCGCGAGCAGCGATCCGTCGGTCCGGAATGTCCAGGCGTGATAAGGGCAGCGAAAGAATTTGCCGGCATTGCCGCAGGTCTCGGTGGTGATGCGCGTGCCTTTGTGGGGGCATCTGTTGTGCAGCACCTTCACGGTGTTATCGGTATGCCGCACCATCAGGATCGGCTGGGTGCCGATCGTAGTGCCGAAATAATCGCCAGGCTTCGCTACCTGGCTGTCATGGCCGACATAGACCCAGGTATTCGCGAACAGATGCTCCATCTCCAGCGCGAAGACTTCATCGTCGATGTAAACGTCACGATGAACCTCGGTGTCCCGCACCAGATTTCGAACGGCCTCGACATCTCCGCGGTATCTGGTCATCGGCGCCCTCCTCGTCGTCGCCTCAAAGATCGATCACGAGCCGCGGCGTTTTCGACCGCGAAATGCAAATCTGCATCACCTTTCCGGACGCCTTTTCGGCGTCCGACAGTACGAAATCCCGGTGATCGGGAGTGCCCTCGATCACCGCGACCTGGCAGATGCCGCACTCGCCGCGCGTGCAGTCATGGATCGGGTCTACGCCGGCCTCGATCAGGACCTCAAGAATAGTCTTGCCGGGCGGCACAAGGTAGCTCTCGCCGGAACTGTCCAAGCACCACCTCGAACGGCTGTGTCGCCGGCTTCCGGATCTCACGCCCATATCCTCACAACCCTCTGGGATGGGTCAGGAACTCCTCCAGGACCTCGGGTGGCGGTTGGATGTAGTCGGAGACGCGGCTCACGCCCAGGCCCGCTAGCCGCCGCAGTTTGACGGCCATTTCCGCCATCTTGACCACGATCGGGATGCCGTTGATGACCGGCGCCCCGTCGACGACATGCTCGCGGAGTGCAGAGAACAGCAGCATCGGGATTCCTCCGCCCGGGATCAATACGTCAACGCCGTCCGCTACGAGCGGTCTGGCCTGCTCGGCAAACAGCCGCACGACTTCGCCGGCCAATTTTTCCGACTCGTAGGCCTTGAGAATCTGTCCGGGCTCGAACTGCATGGCGTGCACGCCAGTCACCCGGCGTTCCAGCCCATATTTGGAAATCTGGTGGTGAAACCACGGGATGTAGCGTGTATTGATCGTTACGATGCCGCTGCGCTGGCCGAGTTGGCAACTATACAGCATGGACGCCTCGCCCAGCGCCACCACCGGAATGTTCACTGCCGATCGGGCCTCGTAAAGGCCGGCGTCCTGAAAGTGACCGATCACGAAAGCGTCGTAGCCCTCCCGCTCGGCGCGCACCGCATTGCAGATCACTTCGCGGGCGCAGCGCATCTCTACCAGAGCATGGGCATACGAATCGTGTGGCGTAATGCCCTTGATGTCGACGGTCGTATCGGGATCGACGACATCATCGAGATGCGCGCGCAGGCGATCCCAATAGGCCTTGCCGTTCTCGTAATCGACATAGCTCTGGTACCAAATTCGCACGTTCGGCTCCCTCGCAAGAACTCCGGCCTGACGCTGGCGAGCGCCGGATGTTCAACCCGCCACAGTGACCGACCGAAGGCGCTTGCCAGCCTCCGCAGAAGCTTTAAAGTTAAAGAAATTGCGCTGAACGTCCAGGGCACTGTGGAGGTGGAACATGATTTCGCGTCTCGCCGTTGGCCTTGCTGCGTTGGCCCTGTCGGTCGGCGCAAGCTTCGGCGCCGACATCACGGTCGGTTTCGTGACTTCGCTGAGCGGCCCCGGCGCTTCAATCGGAATTCCCTACGAGAAGGGCATTCTGGCGGGCTATGCGTATGCTGACAAAGTCGGTGACGTAAAGATCAAGCTGATCCGTCTTGACGACGCCTCTGACCCATCGGCGGCGACCCGCAATGCTCGTAAGCTGGTCGAGGAAGACAAGGTCGATGTGCTGATGGGCACCTCGGGCGTCCCCGGCACCATCGCGATGGCGGTTGTCGCCGCCGAGACCAAGACGCCGATCATTTCGCTGACGCCGGCCAGCCAGCCGAAGAGCGCGAACGGCCAGTGGCTCATTTCCATTCCGCAGCCGCCGCCGCTGATGGTCGCCGCGGTGGTCGAGCGCATGAAGAAGGACAAGGTCAAGAAGGCCGCCTATATCGGCTTCAGCGATTCGTGGGGTGACCTCGTCTACAACGCCCTGAAGCAGAACGTCGCCGGCACCGGCATCGACGTCGTCACCAATGAGCGCTACGCACGGCCCGACACCTCTGTCACCGGCCAGACGCTCAAGATCATCGCGGCGCGTCCCGATGCGGTCGTCACCGGTGGCTCGGGCACACCGGGTGCGCTGCCCTATCTTGCGCTCGCGGAGCGCGGATTTAAGGGCGGCCTTTACGGCACGCACGCCTTGATCAATCCGGATTTCGTCCGCGTCGGCGGCCGCGCGGTGGAAGGTGTGATTGCGCCCACCGGCCCCGTGATCGTGGCGGAACAATTGCCCGACAGCAATCCAACCAAAAAAGTGTCGCTCGCTTTCCGCGAGGCCTATCAAAAAACGAACAATGCCGCGACCAACGACGCGTTTTCCGCCTACTCGTTCGACGCGTGGCTTGTCTTCCTTGACGCAGCCAAGCGGGCGCTGGCGAAGGCGCAGCCTGGCACGCCGCAATTCCGCGAGGCGTTCCGCGAGGCGATGGAAACGACCAAGGAAATCGTCGGCACGCATGGTGTCTACAACTTCAAGCCCGGCAGCTTCTTCGGCGTCGACGAACGCGCGCGCGTGCTGGTCCAGCTCAAACAGGGCAAGTGGACGCTGCTGCCTTGAGCGGTCCGGCGGGCGGCCGGCGCTGATCCCAATGGGGTTGCGCGTGACACATGATCGAGGAATAGCCCGCCTTTCCTCGGAAAGCATAGTGTCCTTCGATCTGTTTTCGCCGCCATTATGACGCTGGAGATCGCGCTCCTACTGGCTCAGGACGGGATTTCCACCGGGGCGATCTATGTGCTGGTCGCGCTCGGTATCGTGCTCATCTTCCTGGTGACGCGGGTCATCTTTGTGCCGTTTGGTGACGTCGTTGGCTATTCTGCACTAACCCTTGCGGCGCTGCAATTACGGCAGATGCCCGGCACGGTCTGGCTGGTGCTGACCCTTGCGGCGGTTGCCAGCATGATGGAAGCCTATGGGCTTGTCCGCCGCGGGCAGACGCAGCGGCTGCCGAAAGCGCTGTTGTTCTATGCGGTGCTACCGGCCATCCCGGCGGCACTGGTCTGGCTCGCCGCAGGGCGTGAACTGCCGATGTGGGTCGGCATCGTGCTGACCTTGGCAATCATCATGCCGATCTCACCACTACTTTACCGCATCGCGTTTCGGCCGCTCGCCGACGCGTCGGTTCTCGTCTTGCTGATCGTCGCGGTGGCGGTGCACTTCGCCATATCCGGCCTCGCGCTATTGTATTTCGGGCCGGAAGGCTTCCGCACCGAACCGATGAGCCGGGCGTTCTTCGAGCTAGGATCGATCACGGTGTCCGGCCAGAGCATTCTCATCGTCGCCAGTTCCGCGATCTTCAGCTTCCTGCTCTTTTTGTTTTTCGAGCGCACGCTCACCGGCAAGGCGCTACGTGCCACCGCCGTCAATCGCATCGGCGCCCGGCTGGTCGGCATTCTGCCGTCGACGACGGGCGCGACGGCCTTTCTGCTGGCATCGGTCATGGCCGGAATCTCCGGCATTCTCATCGGGCCGGTGACAACGCTCTATTACGATTCCGGTTTCCTGATCGGGCTCAAAGCCTTCGTCGGCGCCATCATCGGCGGCCTGGTCAGCTATCCGGCAACCGCCGTGGGCGCGATGCTGGTCGGGCTGTTCGAAAGCTATGCGGCATTCTGGAACAGTTCGCTCAAGGAGGTGTTCGTCTTCGGCGCGCTGATTCCGATCCTGATCTGGCAATCCTTCACCTCCGGCAACGGCATCGAGGAAGAAATCGAGGAGGAAGAGCGCGAGGGTGAAGCGTGATGCGCTGGAAGTCCCACCTCCTGCTGGGCCTTGCCATCGCCTTCCTCGCGGTCGCACCCGCGATTTTCGGCAGCTTCACCATCACGCTGATGAATTACATCGGCATCTACGCCTTCGCCGCGCTCGGTCTCGTTCTGCTCACCGGCGTCGGCGGCCTCACGTCATTCGGCCAGGCCGCGTTTGTCGGCATCGGCGCCTACGCTACGGCCTGGTACACCGCGGTGCATGGCGGCTCGCCCTGGATCGGCATGCTGCTCGCGCTCTGTCTCACCGGACTTGCCGCAACGGTTCTTGGTGCTGCGACTTTGCGGCTGAGCGGGCATTTCCTGCCGCTGAGCACGATCGCCTGGGGCATTGCGATCTTTTTCCTGTTCGGAAACATCGAGGCGCTGGGGCGCTACAGCGGACTCTCCGGCATTCCGGCGATCACCATCGGACCGGTCTCGCTCGCCGGCAACGTCGCGATGTACTTCTTCATCTGGGGATTGCTCGGTTGCGTGATGCTTCTGTGCAGAAATCTGCTCGACTCGCGCAAGGGCCGGGCGATCCGCAGCCTGCGCGGCGGCATCGCCATGGTGGAAAGTCTTGCGATCGATTTCTTCCGGATGCGGCTTGCGGTTTTCGTCCTCGCGGGACTGCTGGCGGGACTGTCGGGCTGGCTCTACGCCCACATGCAACGTTACGTCAGCCCGGCGCCATTCGATCTCCGCCCCGGAATCGAGCTTCTGTTGATGGCGCTGGTCGGCGGCGCCGGGCACATCGCGGGCGCAGTGGTCGGCGCCGCTATCATCACCATGCTCAAGAACGTCCTGCAGGATGTCCTCCCCGTGTTCACGCGCTACAGCGCGCAACTCGAAATCGTCGTATTCGGCATCCTCTTTATCATCCTGCTGCAGAAGGCCCGCGCCGGCATCGTCCCGATCATCAATCGCTATCTGCCGCGCGCGGAACTGATTTTACCGAAGCAGGCATCGCCGCTCGCACGCCGGGTACGCCCCAAAGTTTCCAGCCGTGCGGTGCTCACAGTTCAAGGCGCCACCAAACGGTTCGGTGCATTGGCCGCGGTCGACAACGTGAGTTTCGAGGTCAAGCCCGGCGAAGTGTTGGGCTTGATCGGCCCGAACGGCGCCGGCAAAACGACGCTACTCAATCTGATCACCGGGACCGCGAAGCCGAACGCCGGGCGGATCCTGTTCCTTGACGACGACCTGACGAAGTTGGCGCCGCGTCACATCGCCGCCAAAGGCGTTGTGCGCACGTTCCAGCACGTCAAGCTGCGCCCCAACATGACGCTGCTCGATAACGTCCTGCTTGGCACGTATTCGCGCACGCGCGCGGGCTTTTTCGCGGGCGCCGTCCGGCTCGACCGCGGCGAAGAAGATTCCGCAAAGCGCGAAGCCTTGGAGCAATTGAAACGCATCGGCCTCGGCGAAAAGGCCGGCGAGCCGGCCGGCAATCTACCGCTCGGCCAGCAGCGCCTGCTGGAAGTCGCACGCGCTCTCGCCGCTGACCCGATCGTGGTGATTCTGGACGAACCGGCGGCCGGCTTGCGCCGCCTTGAGAAGCAGACGCTCTCCGATCTGCTGCGCACCTTGCGCGACGCCGGCATGACGATTGTTCTGGTCGAGCACGACATGGAATTCGTCATGAACCTCGTCGACCGAATCGTCGTGATGGATTTCGGCTCGAAGCTCGCCGAAGGCCTGCCCGCCGACATCCGCGCCGACGCGCGCGTGCAGGAAGCCTATCTCGGGGGCGTCGCATGACGGCCCTGCTGTCGGTCACCGATCTGCATGTCAGCTACGGCAAAGTCGAAGCCGTGAGCGGCGTTTCGCTCGACATGCAAGCCGGTCACATCGTGACCGTGATCGGCCCGAATGGCGCGGGCAAGACAACGCTGCTGGCGGCCCTCATGGGGCTGCTGCCGTCGACGGGGGAAAGTCGCTACGAGGGCCAAGACCTCCGCCTTATGATTACCGAAGAACGCGTCCGCCGCGGCATCTGCCTCGTGCCGGAACGACGGGAGCTCTTCACCGAAATGTCCGTGGCGGACAATCTGATTTTGGGCGCCTATACGCGATGGAGGGACAACACGGCGGTGCAACGTGACCTGCAGGACGTCTACGCGCGCTTCCCGCGGCTGCTCGAACGGCGCGGCCAATTGGCCGGCACCTTGTCGGGCGGTGAGCGCCAAATGCTGGCACTTGGCCGGGCGCTGATGGCGAAGCCGAAGCTGCTCCTGCTCGACGAGCCGAGCCTCGGCCTTGCCCCGTTGATCGTGCGAGAGATTTTCCGCATCGTGATCGGCCTGCGCGAGCTTGGCGTCTCGATCCTGCTGGTCGAGCAGAATGCCCGTGCGGCCCTCGAAACCGCCGACTACGGCTACGTCCTCGAAACCGGCTCGATCGTTCACAGTGGGCCGACCGCCAGCTTGGCGCACGATCCGCGGGTCGTGGCGAGCTATCTCGGCGGCAAGGTGGATTGATCGCCATGGTCTCAGCCTCAGAATTGCGGACGCAATGGTCGCAATCGTTCGCGCCGGCCGATCGTACGCTGCCCGCGATGTTGACCCGCCAAGCCGAACGCTTTGGGCAAAAGCCCCTCGTCACCGCCGGCGATTTGACATGGACCTACGCGGACGCATGCGAAGCAGCAGCGCGTTTCGCCGGCACATTGCGTTCGGCCGGCATCAAGGCCGAAGATCGCGTCGCCATCATCTGCTCGAACCGGATTGAGTTCCTGGAAGTCCTCCTCGGTTGCGCCTGGCTCGGCGCCGTCGCGGTTCCGATCAATGTCGCTTCGCGCGGACCGCAGCTTCAGCACATCCTGTCGAATTGCGGCGCGCGGCTGCTGGTGATGGAAGCAGCATACGCCGAAAATCTGCGCTATCTCGACGCCTCGTCGCTTGCGGTCGAAGCCATCTGGCTGATCGGCCCCGATGCTGACGTGCGCCTGGGAAACGTCACCGCCACAGTGCGGCCGCCAGGCGGCGAACGGATTGCGAGCGTGCCGGTACGGCCCGGCGATCCGGCGATGATCCTCTACACCTCCGGCACCACCGGCCCATCGAAGGGCGTGTGTTGTCCGCATGCACAGTATTTCTGGTGGGGTGTCAACACCGCCGCGCTGCTGCAATTGCGCGAAGACGACATCCTCTGCACCAGCCTGCCGCTGTTCCACACCAACGCGCTCAACACGTTTTACCAGGCGCTGCTGATCGGCTCGCACGTTTGCTACGAAAAGCGGTTTTCCGCCTCTGGATTTTATCCGTCACTCGCGCGTCACCGGGCGACCATCACTTACCTGCTCGGCGCCATGGTGCCGATCCTGCTATCGCGGCCGACGTCGCCGGAAGAGACCGCTCATGCGGTGCGGATTGCGCTCGCGCCCGGCGTGCCGGCGCAGTTTCACGAAGAATTCACGCGACGCACCGGTATTCACCTCCTCGACGGCTGGGGATCGACCGAATCGAACTTCGTGCTCGGCACGACGATCGATCGGCAAAAGCCCGGCCTGATGGGCCCGGTCTTCGAGCGCTTTCAGGCCCGCGTGGTCGACGATCAGGACAACGACGTCGCGGACGACACCGCCGGCGAGCTGCTCGTCCGCGCCGACGATCCGTTTGCCTTCGCCACCGGATATTTCGGCATGCCGGAGAAAACCGTCGAAGCATGGCGTAACCTCTGGTTTCACACCGGAGATCGCGTTGTCCGTCAATCCGACGGTTACTTCCGCTTTGTCGATCGTCTCAAAGATGCGATCCGCCGTCGCGGCGAAAACATCTCCTCGTTCGAAGTCGAGCAGGTGTTGCTCAGCCACCCGGCGGTCGCGAACGCCGCGGCATTTCCCGTCCGCTCTTCGCTCGCGGAGGATGAAGTGATGGCGGCCGTCATCCTCAATCCAGGCCAAACGGTGACGGCAGCCGAACTGATCGCGTTTTGCGAGCCCCGCTTGCCCTATTTCGCGGTCCCACGCTATCTCGAATTCATGGACGAACTGCCGAGCACCGAGAGCGGCAAGGTGCAGAAGTACAAGCTGCGCGAACGCGGCGTGACCGACAAGACATGGGATCGTGACGCCCACGGCGGCGGACGCATTCGCCACGCCGACGAGCGAAAGCCGCCGTCCAGATAACGATAGACGCGGCGACTCCATACGGGCGACCTCGATGACATTCACAATGCCGCATATCTATCCGACGGTGCTGCACATGCTGGCGGCGGCCGGTGACGCCACCCCGGACCGCATCGCGCTGCGCTGCACGGATGAACAGTTGACCTACCGAGAATATCTGTCGTGCGTCGCCAGTTTTGCCGAGGAATTGGGTTCCGGCGTCGGCGGCGGCCGTGTCGCGCTGATCATGGCCAATTCGATGGACGCGGCGATTGCGACATACGGGACACTAGCGGCGCATGCGCAGGTCGTCCCGCTCAATCCCGCCTATACGGCGCATGAATTGCGATCGATCCTGTCGGATGCCGCACCGGCCGCGATCGTCTGTGATGCTGCGTTGGACGTCGTGCGACCGTTGGCAGACGAACTCGGCATTGACCGGATCATTTCAGTAAACGCCGCCGGGCGTCTCACGCGGTGGGCCGCCGAAGGTCGCTTGCTGCAATCGTTCCCCGAGCCGCAGTCGCTCGCGATCCTGCAATATACCGGCGGGACGACAGGACGCTCCAAGGGCGTCAACCTCACGCACGCCGCGGTAGCGGCCAACGTCTCGCAACGCGAGGCGCTGCTGCCGTCCGGAGCGCATGAGAGGATCCTCATTGTCACGCCGATATATCATTCCTACGCGATCGCAATGGGATTGCTGCTGGCGCCCTACTGCAGTGGCACGCTGTCAATTCTGCCGCGCTACCGTCCCGACGACACCCTGCGAACCATCGAAGCGCACGGCGTCAGCCTGTTTGCGGGAAGCCCGACGCTGTTCGTCGGCCTGATGGCGCACGAGAATTTTGCGGCGACGAATTTCTCGTCTTTGAATCTATGCTTTTCCGGCGCATCGGCACTGCCGGGGGAAACCATGCGCCGCTGGGAGGCGGCAACGAACTGCAAGATTTGCGAAGGATATGGACAGAGCGAAGCGGGGCCGGTCCTGACCTTCAACCCGCGCGAGGGCATGCGCAAACATGGATCGGTCGGCGTAGCCGCTCCGATGACCGATATCGAGATCGTCGATCTGGACTCCGGCATGATACCGCCCGCCACCAACGAGCCCGGCGAAATACGCGCCCGCGGGCCTCAGATCATGGCCGGTTATCGAAACCGCCCGGAGGAGACGGCAGCAGCACTGAGAGACGGCTGGCTCTATACCGGCGACATCGGTTCGCTCGATGCGGACGGCTATCTCTTCATTCGGGACCGCAAGAAGGACATGGCGATCGTCGGCGGATTTAACGTCTATCCACGGGAAATCGAGGAGGTGCTTTGCTCTCATCCCGCCGTCGTGGAAGCTGCGGTTATCGGCGTTCCCGACAGTTATCGCGGAGAAGCGCTTGTCGCGTACGTCGTCCCGCGTGAGCCGGCGGCGATCGCGGCAGAAACCCTGGCGCGTTACCTCGCCAAGCATCTGACACGGTATAAGCTGCCGCGCGACATTCAGATTTGCGCCCACCTTCCCAAAACGACCGTCGGAAAGATCGATAAGGTGGCGCTGAAGACGGGACGGCTTACCGGCTAGAACGGACGGTGCCACACGAGATCTCAAGAAGACAGGGCTCCATGACGGTTGCGGATGAGGTGTTGAACCAGCTGCGCCGAAAAAGAGCTGCAAGGTGAAAATTCCGGTCGTCGATCATGTGCCGGAAGTGGCGACCCGAATCAGGCTTGCCGTGGCGCCAGCACCAATTCCCAAAGCCGGTTCGGGCTCAGTGGAATTTCCAGCAGTTCGATGCCTTTGTCCGGCAGGCCAAGCGCATCCTCGATAGCCTGTGCGAACAGCGGGCCGACCGGGATCGCGCCGGCTTCGCCCGCCCCCTTGATGCCGAGCGGATTGAGCGGTGAGGTCGTGACGGTGTGCGCAAGCTCCATGCGCGGCACATCAAGCGCGGTCGGCAGGAGATAGTCGGCGAGCGAAGCATTCAGCAATTGCCCACTCTCGTCGAACACGAGTTGCTCATAGAACGCATTGCCGATGCCCTGCGCGACGCCACCGTGGATCTGGCCCGCCAGGATCAGCGGATTAATGACCGCGCCGCAATCGTGGACCACCACATATTTGTGGATGTCGAGCATCAGCGTCTCCGGGTCGATCTCAACGATCATGGCATGGACGCCGCTCGCCGTGGCGCCACGCGGCGGGCCGAAATAGCGCGTTGCCTCAAGCCCCGGCTCGGTGCCGGGACGTACCGCGCCGCGCATCGGATTTGCTTTGACTGCCAACTCCCCGAGCCGCACCGACCGCCCCGGAACGCCAACGATCGCGACTTCGCCGTTTTCGATCACGAGATCGTCTTCGGCGCATTCGAAATGCTCGGCCGCGAGCCGCAGAATCTTCTCGCGCACGACACCAGCTGCCGCATTCACGGCGTTGCCGGCCACCACTGCGCCACGGCTCGCGAACGTGCCGGCGCCCCAATAGAACTGGTCGGTGTCACCGGTCACCACGGTGACATCGGCCACGTCGACACCAACCTGATCGGCAGCGATCTGGGCGAAGCTGGTGAAATGTCCCTGCCCCTGCGTGCCGATGCCGGTTGCAACGCTGACCTTGCCGTTGGCCTGCACCTGCACCTTGGCGCCCTCGTAAGGTCCGATGCCGGTGCCTTCGACGTAACACGCGACCGCGATGCCGACGTGCCGGCCTTCCGCCCGCAACCGCGGCTGCTCCTCCTTGAGGAACTGGTCGTAATCGATCGCGGCGAGCGCTTTGTCGAGCGTCGGCGCGTAGTCGCCGCTGTCGTATTCGAGCGGCGCGAAGTCCTGGTAAATGATCTCGTTGTTATAGGGAAACGCCGCCGGCGGAATGAAATTCCGCCGGCGGATGTCGGCGCGATCGATGCCGAGTTCGCGCGCCGCGATGTCGAGCAGCCGCTCGATGACAAAGACGCCGTGCTGGCGCCCGGCGCCGCGATAAGGCGTTACAATCGGCTTATTGGTGAACACGGCGGTGAATGTGCTGTCGTAATCCGGCACCAGATACGGGCCCAGCAACGTACACTGGCTGTTGATCGGCACCGTCAGCCCGTAAGGATTGTACGCCCCAGTGTCGTGCAGAAATACATCCTTAATCCCAAGGATGCGGCCATTTCGATCGAGCGCTATTTCGGCATCGTGGATCTGGCCACGCTCGTGGGTGGTGGCGAAGAAATGCTCAAGGCGATCTTCGATCCATTTCACCGGCCGGTCGAGCTTCATCGCTGCCCACGGCAGCAATACTTCTTCGGGATAGAACATCATGATCTTAGGACCGAAGCCGCCACCGACAAATGGCGCGATCACCCGCACCTGCCGCTCGCCAAGGCCGAGCATGCCGGCAAGTCCGTTGCGAATGAACACCGGCGCCTGAGTAGTGTCCCAGACGGTCAATTGGTCGGCGCGGGCGTCCCACCTCGCCACCACGCCGCGCGTCTCCATCGGGATCGACGCGCCATGGTCGTAGAAAAAACGGCGGCGGATGAGACGATCGGCGCGCGCGGCCGCGGCCGCATAATCGCCCTTGCGCTGGCGGACATGCGCGGCGACATTGCCGCTTACGTCATCATGCACGCGCGACGAGCCGTCCAGCAGCGCTTTTTCCAGATCGACAACGGCAGGCAATGGTTCGAGTTCAAGCTCGATATCGGCAAGCGCGTCTTCGGCGAGATAGCGGCTCTCGGCGATAACCAGCGCGACCGGTTCGCCGACGTGCCGTACCTTGTCCTTAGCAAGCGGAACCTGCGTGCGCTGGTTGAAGGTGATGCCGACAATCGGCGGCGGCGGCACCAGCAGCGGCCCCGGCTGCCAGTAGGCGCCGAGACCGTCGGCGGTATAGACTGCAATCACACCCTCGCGCTGGCGGGCCGCCGTCGCATCAATGCGGACGATGCGCGCATGCGCGACCTGGCTGCGCAAGAACGCCGCATGCAGCATGCCCGGGAGTTCGACATCGTCGACGAACAGCGCTTGGCCGGTGAGCAGCCGCCGATCCTCGTTGCGTTTGACGGGGGCGCCGAAATAGCGGGTTGCCATGCTCAGCGCTCCATCTGCTTGGCCGCCAGCATCACCGCATCGACGATGTGCTGATAGCCGGTGCAGCGGCACAGATTGCCCGACAGCGCTTCGCGGATCTGGGCTTCGGTCGGTGCCGGATGCTCGTCGAGAAACGCCTTCATGGTCATTAGAATGCCGGGCGTGCAATAGCCGCACTGCAGGCCATGGCATTCGTGGAAAGCCTCCTGCAGCGGATGCAGCCGGTCGCGGTCCGGTGCCAGTCCTTCGACCGTCACGATCTCGCGGCCGTCCGCTTGCGCCGCTAGCATGAGGCAGGAACGCACCGGCAGACCGTCGTAAAGCACCGTGCAGGCGCCGCAGACGCCGTGCTCGCAGCCGACATGGGTACCGGCGAGCAGGAGGTCATGGCGGATGAAATCGCTCAGCAGCAACCGCGATTCAACCTGCCGCCGGTGGCGCGTTCCGTTCACCGTGACGACGATGTCGTGCTGGTCCATCATCATTGTGAAACGCTCCTGCCAGCACTTAATGGTCTGCCGCTGCGCGCTGCGCGGCGGTAGAGAGCGCGCGGCGGGCGAGTACGCCGGCGAGATGCCGCTGATACCCTGGGCTTGCATGAATACTGCCGTGCGGCTCGATAGCCCGTCCCACGAGCCCGGCGGCTTCGCGAACATCCTTTTCGGCGAGACGGCTGCCGATCAGCGATCCTGCCGCTTCGGCGGCGTCCACCGGACGGTCGCCGGCGCTGCAAAAGGCGAGACGCGCATCCGCGCAGGAGCCATCTTCGCGCAGCGACAGCATGACGGCGACCCCCATCAAGGCGAAATCCCCACGGCGCCGTGCAACTTCCATGAAACAGGTACCAGTTCGAGGCGGCAACTCCGGGAGCTCGACTTCCATCAGCATCTCGTCGGGCCGCAGTGCCGTGGTCAGCGCACCAACAAAGAAATCTGCGGCCTCGATCCACCGCTCGCCACCGACGGACCGCGCACGCAACCTGCCGCGCAACGCCAGCACGACCGCGGGCATTTCGGAGGCCGGATCCGCATGCGCGAGATTGCCGCCAAGCGTTCCGCGATTGCGGATCTGCGGATGCGCAATGTGCGGGATGGCTTCGTGCAGCAGCGGCAGATAACGCGCCACGTCCAGATCTCGTTGCAGCGTCCGGTATCTGGTCAGCGCGCCAATCCGCAATCTGCCACCGGCCTGCCGCACCACGCCGTCGAGGCCGGCGAGCAGGTTGATGTCGATCAGCATGGCTGGCTGGGACAGCCGGAAATTCAGTGCCGGCATCAAGCTCTGGCCGCCCGCCAGGAAGCGGGCCTCGTCGCCGTGCTCGGCCTTCCGGGCCAGCGCCTCATCGACCGAGCGTGCGGCCACATACTTGAAGGGGGCGGGTTTCATCGGGGAGCGGATCATCCGACTGTAGCGACCGGCATGATCTCCAACCGGCCGTCAAGTATGGGAACGTTCGTGCGGCCGAGTCAAAAGCCAATTCCCGGTCATGCGGCCGTGAGTTGCGATAGCGTGACCATTCGGCCGAGAGCCACGGCGTTGCTCAATCGGCCGCCCCGCTGACCAAGCCTTGGGCATTCGCTTGACCTGAAGCCGATCGCGTCGGTCCCCTCGAACGTGGCTCTTGTCGAGACCGCGCGCAGCGCCGATGATCCCGTAGGGGCTCAGTCCGTCCATCAAAGATTTGCGGTGAACGCTTGAATTTCGACCTGATCGTCCGCAATGCAACGCTGCCCGACGGCAGGACCGGCATCGACATCGCCACAACCGGCGGACGCATCGCAGCCGTTGATCGCGCCATCGCGGCCGAAGCGGCGCGGACCATTGACGCGAGCGGCTGCCTGGTGTCGCCGCCCTTCGTCGACTTCATTTCCACATGGATGCGACCTGTCGCTCGGTCTCCCTCGCCTCAATCAATCGGGAACGCTGCTGGAAGGCATCGCGCTCTGGGGCGAACTCAAGCCGTTGCTCACCGTCTGAGGCCGTGGTGGAGCGGGCGTTGCGCTATTGCGACCTCGCGGTCGCGCAGGGCCTGCTCGCGATCCGCAGCCACGTCGACATCTGCGACGACCGGCTGCTCGCCGTCGACGCGCTGCTCGACGTGAAGCAGCCAGGTCGCGCCCTATCATCGACCTGCAGCTCGTCGCCTTCCCGCAGGACGGCTACTTCCGCTCGTCCCGCGGCGGCGCAAGAACCTCGACCGCGCGCTCGACAAGGGCGTCGACGTGGTCGGCGGCATCCCGCATTTCGAGCGCACCATGGCGGACGGCGCGGCGAGCGTCGCGGCGCTCTGCGAGATCGCCGCACAAGCGCGGCCTGCGCGTCGACATGCATTGCGACGAGAGCGACGATCCGCTCTCGCGCCACATCGAGACGCTGGCCTGCGAGACCCAGCGGCTCGGGCTTACATGGGCGCGTCGCCGGCTCGCATCTCACCTCCATGCACTCCATGGACAACTACTACGTCTCCAAGCTCCTGCCGCTGATGGCCGAGGCGGGCGTGCAGGCGATCGCCAATCCGCTCATCAACATCGTCTTGCAGGGCCGCCACGACACCTATCCGAAGCGCCGCGGCATGACCCGCGTGCCGGAAATGCGCACATACGGGATCAATGTCGCCTTCGGCCAGGATTGCTGCATGGATCCCTTGGTATTCGCTGGGCGGCGCCGACATGCTCGACGTCGCGCATATGGGCCTGCACGTCGGCGCAGCTCACCAGCCGCGAGGCGATGCGCTTCTGCTTCGACGCGGTGACGACCAATCCGGCGAAGATCATGGACCTCGAAGGCTATGGCCTCGCCGTCGGCTGCAACGCCGACTTCATCGTGCTGCAGGCGAAAGACCCGATCGAGGCGATCCGCTTACGTGCAACGCGGCTCTTCGTTGTCCGTCGCGGCCGGATCATTGCCGAAACTCCCGCGCGCCGCACCAGCCTGTCGATCGCGGGGCGCCCGGACGCCGTCGATCCCTCTGCCTACGCGCCCCCGAAGCCATAAATGCCGCGCATCGACGTTGTCATCGTGGGTGGCGGTGCGGCGGGCACCTTTCTGGCGCTTGCGCTGGCCGGTCGGCTTGGCGACCGCTGCCACATCACGATGTTCGACCGCTACGGGCGCTTCGGCCGCGGCGTTGCCTATTCGGCCACCGCGCCCTGGCATCGCGTCAATGTTCCGGCGACCAAGATGGGCGGGCGCAGCGACGAGGATACCAACGGATTTATCGACTGGCTCGACCGCGGTGGTCACCTGCGCTCACATGATCACGCCGATGCCTTTGTGCCGCGCGCGCTCTTCGGCGAGTATCTGAACGATGGCCTCGCGGAAGCTGCGGCGGGCGGAACAGTCGACCTGCATCCCCGCGCCGTTGTCGCAGTTGAACCGCACGAGCGCGGCTACCGCGTCAAGACGGAGACCGGCGAGGACATCAGGGCGGATGCCGTCGTGTTTTGCCTCGGCAATCCGCCCTCGGCCCCTATCGCCGCGATCCCTGCCAGCGAGCGTTATGTGGCAGACGTCTGGCGTCCGGGCGTGCTCGCGAACATTGCCGCGCAGGACGAAGTTTTGCTCATTGGGTCCGGCGCGACGGCGGTCGATGTCGTGCTCGATCTGGTCAACCGCGAAGTCTGCCGGCGCATTCACATGATATCCCGCAAGGGCCTGCTGCCGCGCGTCGACGTGCCACAAATGGCGTATGCCGGGTTCCAGCAACTCGACCTGCAGACGGCGACCGTGCGCAGCCTGACGCGATTGCTACGCAACGAAATTAAGCGTGCGGCTATGGCGGGAATACCGTGGCAGCCGGTAGTCGACGCGTTCCGCGTTCATGTGGAGCCGATCTGGCAGCAAAGCAGCGACCATGAACGCCTGAAATTCCTGCGGCACCTGCGTTCCTTCTGGCTTGTCCACCGTCACCGGTTGGCGCCCGACATTGCCGACCTGCTGACGCGGCTGCAGGCGGACGGGATTCTTTCCGTGCGTGCCGGCCGACTTTTGCGGGCTGAGCCAACCACCGCCGGATACCGGGTCAACATCGCGGAGCGTACCAGGCAGGCATATTGCCTTGCGGTGAACTGGATCATCGGCTGCGCCGGACCCGAAGAACGCTATGAACGTCTCGCCGATCCTTTGGTGCAACAACTCTTTGCCACCGGGATGGCACGGCCTGGTCCGTTGCAACTCGGCCTCGATATCGACGACCGCGCAGCGCTTGCTCGATCGTGACGGCCGCATGCAGGATGGGCTCTACGTTCTGGGACCGCCCACCCGCGGCCGCTTCTGGGAGATCACCGCCGTCCCCTGGATACGCACCAATGCTGCAAAGATCACCGAGCAGGTCGCAGGAATGATCTGAGCAAATCGCTACACGCAATGGTAGCGACAACAAAGCTCTGCGACTGCGACAACCTGCTGATATGCGATGGCATAAAAGTTGCTCCCATTTTGGGCATTCCACACTCTCGCAGCGAGGCTGCTCATGTCCAAGTTTTACGATGCTCCTCCTTCACTCACTCGGCGTGCAGTTTTGTCCGGCATGGCGGCGACCGCCACCATAGGCGGCGTAGGTAGCGCGCACGCACAACAGTCGAAATGCACATTGGCGTATGGAAGCACCGGTTACACCTGGGCGGTGACGTTCGTCGCTGAAGCGATGGGGGCCTGGAAACAGGCCGGTATCGACCTCAACGTCCTCGATTTTCCGACCGGCCGTGAATCGATGCAGGCACTGCTTGCCGGCTCGGCCGATTTCTCCGCCTCGACCGACACGCCGTTCATCTTCGCCGCGCTTCAGGGATTGAAGCCGATCGTTCTCATCAACTACAGCCGGTATTCGCGCGACATGAAGATCGTCGTGCGCAAGGACAGCAAGATCGATCCCATGACGCCGGCCTCGCTCAAGGGAAAGAAAATTGCGACCCGGGTCGGGACCAGCGGTCAGTACATGCTTGCCAAGTACCTCGAAATGGCCGGCCTGAGCATCAAGGACGTGACGGTCATCGACATGTCGCCGAACGATATGAGCGTCGCGACTGTTCGCGGCGACATCGATGGATTTTCGTGGACGAACCAGGCTGCGATCGTTGCCGAGAAGCAAGCGCCCGGCAAGACGGCCATCATGACGCAAACCGGCCTTGAAAAATATTTCCAGAGCCATCAACTGC
Organism: uncultured Alphaproteobacteria bacterium; assembly: GCA_963756715.1. GTDB lineage: Bacteria > Pseudomonadota > Alphaproteobacteria > Rhizobiales > Xanthobacteraceae > VAZQ01. Next base: position 17,290 of record CAVWOV010000007.1, on the reverse strand, counting down.
TGCTGACCTCGGAAAAGGTCGTGCGGGAAAAGCCCCAGTTGATCGCGGCCGCCGTCAAATCGCTGTTCGATGCCGAGGCGCGCATCCAGTCCGACAAAAACTGGGCTTCGCTGATCGCGGGGCGGGTACGCGCGCCGGCCGAGGAGATCACCAAAGCAACGCAGGATTTCGAGTTCCGCATCGGTTTCGATAAACGGTTTATCGACGATCTCGTCGCACAAGCCGAATGGGCGATTGCCGCCGGCCTGAGCAAGCGGCCCAGTGGCGATCTTCGTGCAATGTTGCGGGGCCTTGTCTACGAAGGCCCGGTCAAGGCCCTGCATGCCGACCGCGTGACGATTTGATTCAGTCGTCGTCGACGCTCCGGCAATGCGCTAATCTGACTGCGATCCACCGGGACCAGCCAACGCGGCGGCAGTGACGCATGGCCCAGCCTTTGGCCACCTTAAGTCCCCTCGCCTGCGTCCAAACTCAGGCCAAAAACGTGCCCGATCTGATCGAGATCGATCGTGTATCGCAGATATTCGCCACGCGTGACGGAGAGCCAAACTGGGCGCTATGGCAGGTCTCGCTGCGGATCGCGGACGGCGAATTCGTCTGCCTGATCGGGCCATCAGGCTGCGGAAAGACGACGCTGCTGCATCTGATCGCCGGCTTCATGCTGCCCTCCGAGGGGGAAGTGCGCTTTCGCGGCGAGGCGGTTCGCCGACCGGCGCCCGACCGCGGCGTGGTCTTCCAGGAATACGCGCTGTTTGCCTGGATGACGGCGCGCCAGAATGTCGAGTTCGGCTTGCGCATGCGCGGCGTCCGCAAGACCGAACGACGTGAGCGTGCCCGTGCCGCGCTGGCGCGCGTGGGGCTGGATCGCGCCACCGATCTTTATCCGCACGAATTATCCGGCGGGATGCGTCAGCGCGTGGCTGTCGCACGCGCCCTCGTCAATGAACCGAAGGTCCTGCTGATGGACGAGCCGTTCGCCGCCGTCGACGCCATCACGCGCGCAACCTTGCAGGAGGATTTATTGCGGTTGTGGCAGGAGGCAGGCATCTCCATCGTATTCATCACTCACAACGTCGACGAGGCTGCATTCCTGGGGCAACGCGTTGTGGTCATGAGCCCCCATCCCGGAAGCGTGAAATCCGAGTTGCAAATTACCCTTCCCTACCCTCGCCTGCGCGCATCCACCGAGTTTGGCGCGCTTTACGGCGAGATTGGGCGCGCGCTTGGAGCTTAAGGCATGCCAGACATCGCAAGGCCACTGACGACTCCAAGGAATTGCCGGCAGCCGAACATCGGGCAAAGGTCGCAGCTGCGTTTCGACTTGCCCATCGCTCGGAGAAACGACGGCAAATCGTGCTGCGGGTGGCGCTCAACCTGCTTGGTGTTGTGTGCTTCCTGGGCCTCTGGGAGGCGGTGCCCCGCTTGGTACCGTGGATTAACACCGTGCTGTTTCCACCGCCGTCGCAGGTTATCGACACGCTCTGGCCGATGATCGCGTCCGGTGAAATCGCAAACAACATCATGGTCAGCGTTGGCCGGGCCGGCGCCGGATTCCTCATTGCCGCGGTGCTCGGCATTGCAGCCGGCGTTCTCACGGCGCGCCTGCGGGTGCTCCAGCATCTGAGTGAACCGCTGCTGCACGGCTTCCGCGCCGTCCCGGTGATCGCGCTGGTGCCGCTTTCGGTGTTGTCGTTCGGTATCGGCGAGACCGCCAAGATCGCGCTGGTGGCGACCGGAGCATTCTTTCCGATCTGGATTGCCACCTTCATCGGCGTGCGCGACGTGCATATCGTCTATCTCAGGTCAGCGGCTTGCCTCGGCGCCGGAAGAATTGCGACGATGCTGTGGGTGATCCTGCCGGCGTCACTGCCCTTCATACTGGCCGGGCTGCGCCAAGCCATGGCAATCTCACTCATCGTGCTGGTCGCTGCAGAGCTGTCCGGCGCGACCTCCGGCGTCGCCTACATGATGTCCATGGGGCACCAACTGTTCCGCGTCGACATCATGTTCATCGGATTGCTCCTGCTCGGAACACTCGGCTTCATCTTCGACCGGCTGTTCGTGCTGCTCGCGCACCGCCTGTTCCCCTGGTACACGACCGCGAGCTAATACGATGAACGCTCCCGCCGACGTCATTCTGACCAACGGTCGTGTGCTGACATTCGATGCGGCATGCGCGCGAGCCCAGGCTGTCGCAATCAAAGGCGAATGGATCGTCGCGGTTGGCGATTCGGGAATCATGGAGAGACCTGGCGCGGTCCGGAGACAAGGTTGATCGACGTTGACGGCGCCTGCGTTATCCCTGGCTTCAACGACGCCCATGCGCACATGGAGCGCGAGGGCCTCAAGCAGCAGCGGCTGTCTCTCGCCGGCGCCAAGTCGGTTAGTGATATCCTCGCGCGCGTCAGCGCCGCAGCGTCGAAGGCGCAGGCGGGCGACTGGATCGTAACGATGCCGGTAGGCGAGCCGCCGCACTACTTCGAGGCCATCGAGACGATCTCCGAAAGACGGATGCCGACGCGCGAAGAGCTCGACGCCGCGGCGCCGGACAATCCGGTCTATGTCCCGGCGCTGTTCGGCAACTGGGGACATCCACCCGGACGCACCGCACTCAATTCCCGCGCGATGGCGCTCAACCGGATCACCGCCGCAAGCTGTCCGCGCTGCGCCGGCGTCGACCTTATCTGCGATCCGGTGACGCGCGAGCCGACCGGCCAGATCGTCGAGCACAATACGCGGCCGACCGTCGAGTTCGACCTCCTGCCCGCGGTGCCACGCTTTCAGTTCGCGGAGCGCATCGAGGGCGTGCGGCGCTCGATGCAGCTCTACAACGCTTGCGGGACGACGAGCATCTATGAAGGCCACGGGTCGGCGCCCGAGACCATCGCGGTCTACCGGCAGCTTTGGGAGCGCAAAGAGCTCACTACCCGGGTCGGGCTGGTGGTGAGCCCGAGTTGGGCCGACGTGGCGGAAGCCCGCAAGGCGATGCGCGACTGGCTGGCCTATGCCCGTGGGCAGGGGATCGGCGATCCCTGGCTGCGGATTTCCGGAATTCACGTCGCTTATGGCGGCGACCCGACGGTCGCAGCGGTTGCCCGCGCCAATCTGCCCGACACCGGCTGGTCCGGATTCGTGGAGCAGGCGCACCGGCCGGACGAATTTCGCGAGATCTGCTTCCTCGCTGCTGAGAACGATCTTCGACTGCACACCATTGTTGCGGATCAATTGCACCAAATCGTGCCGATCCTCGAAGCGGTCAACGAACGGTTTCCACTCGCCGGCCGCCGCTGGGTGATTGAACATGTCGCGCGGGCGCGCATCGATGATCTGCGCGCGCTGAAGCGGCTCGGCCTCCTGGTCACCACCATCCCCACCTATGTCATTTGGAAAGGCGGACGGGCCTATCTCGCCGAACCGGACGGCGGCGACATGGTGGTCCCACACCAACACATGCTCGATCTTGGCTTGCCGCTGGCTATTGCGACCGACAACATTCCGTACGATCCGCTCTTTACGTTGTGGGTGACGGTGGCGAGGAACGAGCGAACCACCGGCCGCGTCATCGGACCACGGCAATGCCTCGATGCGCACGCCGCGCTGCGGCTCTTTACCGTGGCTGGCGCCATCCTCACGTTCGACGAGACCTGGAAAGGACCGATCCGCCCTGGCTTTGCCGCAGACATCGCGGTCTTATCGGACGATCCGGCCGACGTTCCTCCCGGCCGACTGCGCGACATCAAATGCCGCATGACGATGGTGGGCGGACGGATCGTCCATTCTGCTCCATAGCTTCCGGAGAGCCACGCCCGGCAACTGACTTGTCGCTCCGGCCCCCTCAGGTCAGATTTCGTTCAGGACCCCGTCGTAGAATAGGCCGCTGTACGGCCCTCTTCGACCAACCGGACCTGTCCGCATCGTGAAATCGCCCTCTGTTCCGCGGTCCTCCGAGTTGCGCGTGATGCTTGAGCCCGCACGCAGCGAACTCGTGCGCGCCTTCGTCCGTGAGGCGTCGCTTGCCGAGGACGTGGCGATGTCCGTCGCGAGCCGGCTCGCTGAAGACACTGCCCAGGCATGGCTCGCGCTTTGTACCTTGGGATCGGGACACGAACGCGCCCGTATTGCTCTTTCGTGCTCGCACCGCGACGTCAGGGCGCGGATATTGCTGCCGGGACATTCCCGCTTCTCGACCGTCGCGGCGGCCCTTGCCGGCCGCATCGGGCGCGACGCCGGCATCTCCTGTCACGAACATGGCATCGACGGATGGGAGGTCAGCCTGCACCGCAGCCTGACCGGAAACAACGAGCCACCGCCAATCGCAATCGAAGCGGCGCCCGCCGCTCCGGCCGTCACCGCGGCAACGCCGAATTATCTCGTCGACCTGCCGCAGAAATGCGATGCGGCGGCGATCGCCCGCTGCTTTCTCGAAGTCTACGGCCATCACTATGTGCACTCCGAGGTGTTCTCGACCCACCGCTACTGGGACAAGGTCGAGCGCGGCGAGCTTCTCCCGGCGGTGGCGCGCGACGGCGACGGCCAGGTCATCGGCCATGTCGCGCTTGAGCGCGAGCCCGGAGCCGTGGTGGCGGAACGCGGCGAGGCGGTCGTCCTTTCGGCCTACCGCGGCCATCACCTGCTCGAACGCATGACCGAGCGGCTTTCCGAGGAAGCACCCAAGCGCGGCCTGCATGGCATCTACGCCGAGCCGCTCACCATCCACACGTTCTCGCAGCGTAACGACGAGCGCGCCGGCATGCCGATTTGCGCCGTGCTGCTCGGCGCCAATCCGGAAAGCTTCCGGCCCAAAGGGATCCCCTGCCCCACGGCCGGACAGCGCCAGAGCTATTTGCGAACCTTCCGCTTCGTGCAGCCACCCGCCGCGCGGACGATCCACGCCCCCGCGCCTTATCGCGACATGCTGCTCAAGATCTACGCGAGCCTCGGCGTCAGCGTGTCGGTCGCCGATCCGGCCAACGCGGCCGTCGGGCCATCGCAGACCAGCATTAAGGTCAACGACCGCGGCTACGGGCTGATCCACTTCGAGCGGATCGGCTCGAACGCCGCTATCGAGCTTGGACAGGCATTGCGCGACGTGCGGGCGCTCGGCGCCAGCTCGGTGCAACTCTCCGCACCGGTCGGCGATCCCGGTCTTCCGCTCATGACGGACGCCGCCCGCGGTCTTGGTTTCTTCTTCTGCGGGCTTGGACCGGCCTTCGCGGAGGGTGCCGACACCTTCCTGCTGCAGTCGCTGAGCGAGCCGCTCGACACCGGCAAACTGCAGCTTCTCACCGACCAGACCAAGGAGCTGGTGGCATTCATCGATCGCGACCGAGCCGAGACAGCGCAAATCGGCTTGAGCCTCCGCGCCCCGGCGCGCGAGAGCTGAGCCATCGCGGTCTCCGCGCACCACCACGGCAGCCGCAACTTACTTCGTCAGAAAGACATCCCGGCGCGGAAACTTTTCAAATACCGAAGCATCCTGGGCGAAGTTCGTCGCCAGGATATTGGCCGGGTTGCCGGCGAGCCACTGAGACACGTCGATCGTCTGGTAGTGGCCGCTGTTGAACACGATCAGGATGCGCGCCTTCTCGCCGCTGATATTCTCGATCGAGTGGCCGAACCCCTGCGGGATGTAGCCGACGTCGCCCTGGCCGAGCGTCTCTTCGCGCCAGCGCCCCTTCGAGCCGAACAGCGTGACGTTGAATTTTCCGCTCAGCACGTACTGCCACTCGGACGCATTGGGATGCCAATGCAGTTCGCGCAGCGCGCCGGGCTCCATCTCGAGCACCACGCCCGTCATGGTCGTGGATATGGGAAACTGCGAACCGTCGGCGCGCCATTCGATGCCGCCCTTGAAGGTCTCGTAGGGCTTCTGCGACAGCAGGCTGTACTTGTGTGACAGCGGCGGCTGCTTCCAGCCTTGCAGCGGTGGCACAGGGACCGCGGGCGGAATCTTGCCCTTGGCGAAGTAGACCTCCTCCTTCGGAAAGCTGTCGAAGGTCGCGGCCGGCAGCCCGAAATTCTTCGCGAGCAGGTCCTTCGGCGCATGGCCGAGCCAGTCGGTGATGCTGAAGGTGCCGAACTCGGAGAAATAGCCGTTGTCGAACACCAGGATGAAATGGCACGGCTTGTCGCCGAGCGTCTCGATGACGTGGCCATGGCCGCGCGGGAAATACCAGATGTCGCCCGGCTCGAAGTCGTTGGTCTCGGAGCAGCCCTGCGGGTCGATGACGGTCGTGCGCACCCGGCCCTCGGTGACGAACGCCCATTCGGCTGCGGTGGCGTGCCAGTGCAGTTCGCGCATCACCCCGGGCTCCATGCGCATGGACACGCCGGCGATGCCCTTGGAGATCGGCAACTGGGCGACGGTCGCCTCCTTGCCGTAGCTGTTGCCGATCACTTTGCCGGTGGATTTCTCCAGCTCGAACTTGAAGGTCGGCAGCTCGTTGCCAGACGTGACGGGGTCCGGGACGTTGTTCTGGAAACTGTCGTCGCCGCCTTCGGAACTGATCGGGATCGTCAAAGAAAACACGAGTGCCTCCTGCTCGGGATTGATTTCGCGCGAGCAATATACACGCGATCGAACCTTGCGGCGCGTCGCCCCTGATTTCGGTTCTCATGTCCGGGCTGCTTGTTTCGATCCGCACTGAGATTTACGTGGCAATCGCCATCGTGCTCGCGGCGCGTGAGCGTCCGAGGCTTGAGACGTTCCCCTCCTTTTCGCGCACCGGGCGAGCCCGGCATGCGCAGCGAGGGGAGATGGAGCGCCGGTCGGCGCACCAACTCTGCGCCTTGCGACGCAGGCGCCCCTGGTGAGGGACGCTCGCCGCCCGGCGCTCCACCGCGGTTTCGCTCCCGCCCGCTCTGGACGGTCACTCGGCTCCGGGCCGCGCTTTGCGGGAGGCATTCGCCTCTCCGTCAGCGAGCTCCTCGCGGGCGGCTCGTAGTGGCCTGCCGGGCGGAGCCCCGAAGCCGCCCGAGTGCTGATTGCGTATCAGCCCGCGGGCACCGCATCCTGCTCCATCCGCCGAACGCCTCCGGACGGGCGCCCCTCAGCGAGCAGGACGGCGATGTGGATATATTCCTTATGGCGCAAGTCAAGGATTATTTTCATAGACGGGACGCCAAAGGAGATCGCGACCGTGATCGGAAAAGAATCTCTGCAGTGGTCGCGGCACCCCGTGCGGGCGCGCCTCAATACGCTCGCGGCTTCGACCCTGAGACCACCACAGCGGACGAGCTTGCCGCGTACTTCAAGGCCGAACTGCCGCGCCGGGCGAAGGTCCGGCGTCAAGGCACAGTGACTTTGCGGGCGGTCGGACTTAGGGTGGAGTGGGGCGCTCGGCGATGCAAACGCCAGCGCGCAACTAACCACCTTTGCCGGCACTGGGAGCTTGACCTGCACGTGGCTGAATTGAGCGAATCGACGTCCCCGCCCGGTGCCTCGCGTCGCGGGTTCTTCGCCAGGCTCTTGCGCGGGTTGGCTGCGATCATCGGGTTCCTGTGCCGCGCCCTGCTCATTATCTGGGCCACACTTGCCATTTATTATTCGAACCTGCCGTGGGCGAACCTGCGGCTGGCGCTGGCGGTGGCCTTTGCGGCATTCGCCATCTGGGGATTCTGGCTGTCGCGCAGGCGGCGCATGTCCGCACTCGTGCTCGTCGTATTCCTTGGGGTGGTCGCATGGTGGCTGACCATCGCGCCTTCGCACGACCGCGAGTGGCGGCCGGAGGTTGCCGTGATGCCGCGTGCCTTCATCAATGGGGACCGCGTGCGCATCACGGGCGTGCGAAACTTCGACTACCGCTCGCGGAACGACTTCACGGTGCGCTACGAGGAGCGCGAGATCGAGATCTCGCACGTGACCGCGCTCGACTTTTACGTGTCCTACTGGAGCGAGGGGCCGGTCGGGCACACCTTCCTCAGCTTCATCTTCGACAACGCGCCACCGCTCAGCATCTCGATCGAGACGCGGCCGGAAGTCGGCGAAGGGTTCGATCCTATCGCCTCCATGTTCAAGCAATTCGAGTTGATCTACGTGGTCGGAGACGAGCGCGACATCGTCGGGGTGCGCACCAATCACCGGCGCGAGGTCACCTTTCTCTATCGCCTCAACGCCGAGACCGGGAAAATCCGCGAACTCCTGAGGGTCTATCTCGATCGCATCAACGAGCTTGCCGACCGGCCGGAGTGGTATCATCTCCTGAGCAATAGCTGCACGATCAACATCATCCGTTACATCAATGCCGCGGGCCGGAAGGGCGGATTCGACATCCGCCACCTGCTGAATGGCTGGATCGACCGCTACCTCTACCGCTCGGGTCGGATCGAGACGTCGCTGCCATTCGACGAATTGCGGCGCCGCTCGCTGATCAATGCGGCCGCGCAGGCGGCCGAAGGCGCTCCCGATTTCTCCGAGCGTATCCGCGCATCGGTGCCGACGATTCCGCATTGAGCGGGCTGCGAGCCTCGACGGCGCTCCGAATAAGAAACGGCCACCCGGAGGTGGCCGTCCTGCCATCGCAAACGATAAACTTCGCCTCTACTCCGCGGCGATGCGCACCTCCGGCGCGGCCGAGCGCACGTCGGCATCGACGTCGCCTTCGAACTTGACGAAGTTCTCCTGGAACATGCGCACGAGCTTGCGCGCTGTCTCGTCGAACGCGGCTTTGTCCTTCCAGGTCTTCATCGGATAGAGGATGTGCGGCTCGATGCCCGGCACTGACGTCGGCACCGCGAAACCGAAATACGGGTCGGTGCGGTAGCTCGCATTCTTCAGCGAGCCGTCGAGCGCGCCAGTCACCAGCGCGCGCGTCACCTTGATCGGCATGCGCCGGCCGACGCCGTAGATGCCGCCGGTCCAGCCGGAGTTGACCAGCCAGCAATCGACGTTGTGCTTGGCGATGTAGTCGCGCAGCAGGTTGCCGTATTCGGCCGGCGGGCGTGGCAGGAACGGCGCGCCGAAGCAGGTGGAGAAATCGGGCTGCACGCCGACAAGCCCTTTCTCGGTGCCGGCGACCTTGGCGGTATAGCCGGAGAGGAAGTGGTACATCGCCTGCGCGGGCGTGAGCTTGGCGATCGGCGGGATCACGCCGAACGCGTCGGCGGTGAGGAAGATGATGTTCTTCGGCTGCCCGGCGCGGCCGGTGCGCGAAGCGCGCGGCATGAAGTCGAGCGGATAGGCCGAGCGGGTGTTCTCGGTCTTGCAGTCGTTGTCGTAGTCCGGAATGCGCGTCTCCGGGTCGAACACGACGTTTTCGAGCACGGCGCCGAAGCGGTTGGTCGCCGCATAAATCTCGGGTTCGGCTTCCGCAGAGAGCTTGATGCACTTGGCGTAGCAGCCGCCCTCGAAGTTGAATACGCCGTCCTGCGACCAGCCGTGCTCATCGTCGCCGATCAGGACGCGGTTCGGATCGGCCGAGAGCGTCGTCTTGCCGGTGCCGGAGAGGCCGAAGAACAGCGCGACGTCACCGTCCTTGCCGACATTGGCCGAGCAGTGCATCGGCATCACGCCCTGAGCCGGCAGGTAGAAGTTGAGCGTGCTGAACACCGACTTCTTGATCTCGCCCGCATAGGACGAGTTGCCGATCAGGATGATCTTCTTGGTGAAGTCGATGGCGATGATGGTGTCGGTGCGGCAGCCGTGCCGCTTGGGGTCGGCCTTGAAGCTCGGCAGGTCGACGATGGTGAGTTCGGGAAGGAAATCGAGCAGTTCGGAGCGCTCAGGCCGGATCAGCAACTGGCGGATAAACAGCGAATGCCAGGCATATTCGGTGAAGACGCGGGTCTTGATCCGGTATTTCGGATCGGCGCCGCCATAGAGGTCCTGGGCGTAGAGCGTCTTGCCGCGCACATGCTCAATGAAGTCCGCGCGCAGCAGGTCGAAGTTTGCCTGCGTGAGCTTGCGGTTGCCGTCCCACCAGACCGTGTTCTCGGTGAGCGCATCGACGACGGTGTGCTTGTCCTTCGGGCTGCGGCCGGTATGAACGCCAGTCTCGGCGCAGAGCGCGCCACCGGCGACGATCGCGCCTTCGCGGTTCGCAATCGCATGCTCATAGAGTGTCGGCGCGGTGTGATTCCAGTGGACCCCGGCCAGATCCTTGAAGCCGAACTTGTCAGCGCCGCAGGCGCTGTTCCTCAAACCCGTTTCCTGCACGAAAGAACCTCCACACCACGTCCGGCCGAGCGCCGGAGCCCCTGCCCTGAGGCCGTACTTTAGTACAATACGGCTTCGCCCAATGCGATGCCCAGCCCGCCGAGCCCGCGACCTATAGTTTGGAACCGCCCCCCTGCCAAGACCGCCCCTGCCGTAACCTTGATACGGCCCACCAGCCTTGATTCACGTCAAATCGGACGAATTCGAGGACGATGGCCTTCTTCCGGTGAGCAAAAAGCATTCATCATCCCGCGGCTTTGCTCTTGTTGCGGCGCAGCAAGCTGTCTCGCGTTGCTGCGCCGCGCCACACCCACCGGAGTCGGCAAGTTTCAATCCGACAGACCCTTGCCGACCAGCCACTTCTGGATGAGGTCGGCGATCTGGCTGCTGTTCTTGTCCATCATCATCATGTGGGAATTGCCCTTGAGGCCGGCGTCCGGCAGGTCGACGACGTCAACGCTGCCGCCTCCCGCCTTGAGTGCGCCCGCATAGTCCACGCCGCCCTGGCGGATCTTCGACCAGCGCGGGTGGTTCTTGGCGTTATCGCCATAGATCATCAGCACCGGCGTGTTCTTGATCGATGCGATCTTGTTCTTGTCGCCGCCGCGCGTTGGCTCGACTGCCACCAAAGCCTTGACCTTGTCGGGCCGCGCCTCCAGCGCCTGGAAGCCGAACGTGCCGGACTGGCTGTGCACCAGCACGACGCAGGGGCAGACCTTGTCGATCAGTTCGACGTAGGCGGCGACGATCTGCGGGTCGGTGGTGACCCAGCGCGGCACGCCCTGCTTCATGAACTGCTCGTAGGCCTCGATCGGGAACTGCGTTCCCGGATAGGTCGCGCGCTTGGCCTTATCGGCACTCCAGGAACCGATCGGGCCGATGCGGAAGCGCTCCCACGGATCGCCGAGCGGCAGCGTCATCGGATCACCCTTGAAGGTTGGCGTCCAGCCGGCGCGGCCGCGCTCCATGGCGTCTGAGATGTAGGTGTCCCAGCCCTTGCGGATGAAATAGGTGAGCCAGCCCTCGCCGCCGTCCGGCTTGGTCTCGTAGGTCACGCCGGTGAGGCCGCCGCCATGCCAAAGCAGCAGCGGCAGCTTGCCCTTGCGGTTCTGCGCCAGGAAGTACTGCACGTACATCTGCTCGACCTGATAGGTGCCGTTCGGGTCGATCTTGGCGGGCACGCCGCCCGGCGTGAACACCACCTCCTTGATGGGCTGGCCGCTGATCTCGATGTGACGTCCGCCGATATGGAACGACCCCATGTCACGGAGTTGGATCGGCTCCTTGGCCTGGCCGAAGGCCGAACCAGCCGCAAGACAGAATGCGAATGCAATACCCAAACGATACATGGTCGTCTCCCTGTTGACTGCTTGTTTTAATGGCCGGGTCCCGTTCAATCGACGGGCCCTTTGCCGACCAGCCATTTCTGAATCACGTCGGCGATCTCGGCGTTGTTCTTATGTCCTTTGTTGCTTCTATTGTGACTCAACGGCGCGACGAATGCATTAGCGCCGCCGATAAATCGGCGCGCGCAGGCCGCCAGTGGGCCAGTGCCCGCGACAGACAACATCAACCCGCGTGCGGAGGGAGGAACGAGGGCTTGACAACGCGCCTGTTGGTTCCGATATTTCTGTCATGACAGAAATTACAGATAGAACCGGAAGTCTTCCAAACGCGGTCGAGCGCTTCGTGCTGCACTGGGGCGACCTCGGCGGACAGTGGGGGGTGAACCGTTCGGTGAGTCAGATCCATGCCCTGCTCTATCTCGCCGACCAGCCACTCACCGCCGAGGACATCGCCTCCGCTCTCGGGCTCGCCCGGTCCAACGTATCGACCTCGCTCAAGGAATTGATGGCATGGAACCTGGTGCGGCGCGTGCCGATCAAAGGCGACAGGCGCGAGCACTTCGAAGCGGTGACCGACCTCTGGGAGATGCTGCTGCGCATCTCCGCCATGAGAAAAGAGCGCGAAATCGACCCGGCCATCGCGGCGCTGCGCGCCTGCGTAACCGACGCCGATGCCGATCCCGAACTGCATCCGGTTGCCGCGCGCCGGCTGAAGGAGATGCTCGCTTTCGTCGAAATGCTCGATCGCTGGTACGCGCAGATGCTGAAGGTGCCACGCCCTCAGGTCGCCGCGTTGATCCGCCTCGGCACGCGGATCGTAAATTTTCTTCCGCTCGGCAAACGCGGATGAGGCTCGGATACGGAGACGAACATGCAGCATCTCGGCGTCGCCCATGAACGACTTGTCGACCCGGCGTTAACGCCTGCCCTCGGTGATCTTCGCTTCCGCGCATTGATGTCCGAAGAGGACTGGGCCGCCCTGCCGATGCCCATTCGCCGCCGCTTCAGCAAACGCCTGAGCGGCGGCAAGACCGCCGTGTATGTCGGCGAGGTGCTGGAGACTTGGATGAGCCGGGCCGGCTGGTGCCTCGTACAGGCGGCCCGCCTCATCGGCGCGCCGTTGCCGACGGACCGCCGCAGACACAGCCCGAGCATCGTGACCGTGACGGAGGACATCGCCTCCGGCGGGCAAATCTGGACACGCCTCTACGTTCGCAACGGCTTCCCGCAAGTGATCCACTCGGCGAAACGCTTCGCCGGCGTGACCGGGCTAGAAGAGTACGTCGGCTACGGGATCAGCATGGCGCTGACCATCCACGTCAAGGACGAGGCGCTGATCTTTCGTAGCGCCGGCTATTTCCTTCAGATGTTTGGCCGCCGCATTCCCCTGCCGCGCTGGCTCGCGCCAGGCGCGCTCTCGGTGATTCACGCCGAATTGGGCGACGGCCGCTTCAGCTTCACGCTGCAGATCGCGCATCCGCGGTTCGGTCTGATCCTTCGCCAGATGGCCATCTTCCGAGAGGTCGAGCAATGATTTCGTCAGCGTTGTGGACTCTGATTGCGATCCAGGTCGCCATGGGGGCGTTCGACACGCTCTATCATCACGAACTGACCGAGCGCTTGCCGTGGCGAACCTCGCAGCAGCATGAATTGAAACTCCATGCGGTGCGGAACCTGCTCTATGTGGCGCTCTTTCTGGCGCTCGGATTTCTTGAACTTCACGGCATCTGGGCGTTACTGGTGATCGCCGTCCTGGGGATCGAAGTCGTCATCACGCTGATGGATTTCGTCGAGGAGGACTTGAGCCGCAAATTGCCCGCGAGCGAGCGCATCAATCATACGCTGCTGGCGTTGAACTACGGTGCCATCCTGGCGCTCCTGCTTCCTGTCCTGATCGAATGGGCGGGTCAGCCGGCTGCGATCGTCCCGGTCTTCTACGGATACTGGAGTTTTCTCGCCGCACTGGCCGCGCTCGGCGTGCTGCTGTTCGGGCTCCGCGACATAGCGGCATCGCGACGCGCACCACGGCTTGTCTCCGGCGATGCTGCTGCGCTCATGACGGCGCTGCCCGGCCGGCAGCGCGTGCTGATCACTGGCGCGACCGGATTCATCGGCAGTCGGCTGGCGGACGCCCTGGCGGGTGCCGGGCATCACGTGATCGTGCTCGCCCGCAATCCCGCCAAAGCCGCTGCCCTGCGGGCGCCATTTCACTTGGTGACGAACCTCGATCAAATCGCAAACGACACGCATATCGACGCCATTATCAACTTGGCCGGCGAGCCGCTGGCAAACGGATTGTGGACGCGCGCGAAGCGCTTTCGCATCGTCGCCTCCCGGCTGCGATTGGCGCGCGCAATATTGCGGCTGATCGGACGGCTCGAACACCGTCCGTCTGTGCTCATCACCGCGTCCGCCGTCGGCTGGTATGGGCTGTGGAACGATGAAGATTTGACGGAGTTCGATGGCGGCAAGCGTTCGTTCTCGCATCGAACCTGCGATTTGGTTGAGCGCGCCGCAAAGCGGGCAGAGCGGCTCGGCGTTCGCACCGTGTGCCTGCGTATCGGCCTGGTGCTCGGTACTGAAGGCGGGCTGCTTGCCCGCATGCTCACGCCATTCGAGTTCGGTATCGGTGGCCGCATCGGCGGCGGGCGGCAATGGATGTCGTGGATTGCGCGCGACGATCTGGTGCGGCTGATCGCGCACACAATCGCAACGCCGGAACTGACCGGCGCCGTCAACGCCACCGCACCGGAGCCTGTGCGGAATTCCACGTTTACGGCAGAGATTGGCCGCGCGCTGCGTCGCCCGGCCATCCTGCCGATGCCGGCCGGCATCCTGCGCCGGCTGGGGGGCGACCTTGCCGATGAGTTGCTGCTGGGCGGTCAGCGGGCGTTGCCCGATAAGGCATTGGCCTCGGGGTTCGTGTTTCGCCACCTAACTCTACGTGGCGCGCTGGCGTCGATGCTGGGGTCGAAACAGAATGACGCGAGCGGAGCAGATCAGGCCTCGCGGTCGTTGCCGCCGTCGGCACAGACCACCACGGTCACACCGCCCGCGCCTCTTCGGCGAACTGCTTGAGCACCTGACGCAATACACCGGGAGACCGTACGCGCTCGGGGAACGGCAGGCGCAGCGCCATCCGCTCATGCTGCAATTCCAAACCTTCGGGATCACAGCCGACACAGCGCCAGTCACCATCGGGCGCGCCGAGCAGCTTGGTCGCATAGAGCCGGCAGGTGTCGGCGTGGTCGGCGTTCATGTGCGCCAGGATCCCGGGCTCGGCCGCGACCAGTTCGGTGGCGTCATCGACCTGCGTGAGCAGGTCCTGTGGCTTGAGGTCGACGATACGGCCGAAGCCGGCCACCAGATGGGCGCCCTTCAGGTTGATCCGGTAGAAGGCGAAATCGGCAAAGCCCGCAAACATCTCCGCCTCCGGCTGGCGGGAGAGATACCGCGCGCGCGCCTGCGGGTCATCGGTGACCGCCGCCGAGCCCATCAACATGACGCGCGCCCCTTGCAGCGGATCGCCCTCCTTGCGCTCGTCGATCATCAGCGAGGTGCGCGGGTCAGCGAGGATATTCTTGGTATGGACGGCGAGCTTAGAGATCAGGAGCAGCGGAACACCGTCAGCCGCGGTTGCGATGTTCACCAGCGAGCAATAGGGGTCGCCCGTGCCCGGCATCAGGGTCGCGAGAGCGCCTGAGCGGCCCTCCCGCAGCAGCTTCTTGGCGGTGGCCTTGGGGTCGAAATCGGCGGTGGGTTTCATCTGGGCCTCCCTGCAAACGGGGCGAGATTAGCGATTTTTGTCAACCCGGCCGCCCTCGCAGCGGCAACTTGCGGGTGGCGATCGGGCCCCAGGCGCCTTATATGAGGCAAAAGACTTGGCGAATCATGCAGTTTTAAGAGATTTGTCACATTTCGGCCCAGCTTTACGGGCTTCAAATTCAAGGGGGCGGGTCGACCGCCGCAGACAGGGGCTTCATGCCGACCATCGCTCTCGTCGACGACGACCGTAACATCTTGACCTCGGTTTCGATCGCGCTCGAGGCTGAGGGTTATCGCATCATGACCTACACGGACGGCGCTTCGGCCCTCGACGGGTTCAAGACGTCGCCACCGGACCTCGCCATTCTCGATATCAAGATGCCGCGCATGGACGGCATGGAGACACTGCGCCGCCTGCGGCAAAAATCCGACATGCCGGTCATCTTCCTCACCTCCAAGGATGAGGAGATCGACGAGTTGTTCGGCCTCAAGATGGGCGCCGACGACTTCATCCGCAAACCGTTCTCGCAACGGCTCCTGGTCGAGCGTGTGAAGGCGGTACTGCGCCGCGTCAGCCCGAAGGATCCCACCGCACCGAAGGAAGCCGACGCCAAGGCGCTGGAGCGCGGGCAGTTGCGCATGGACCCCGAGCGGCACACCTGTACCTGGAAGAACGAGCCGGTCACGCTGACCGTCACCGAGTTCCTCATCCTCCAGGCGCTGGCGACCCGACCCGGTGTGGTCAAAAGCCGCAATGCGCTGATGGACGCAGCGTACGACGACCAAGTCTATGTCGACGATCGCACCATCGACAGCCACATCAAGCGGCTCCGCAAGAAGTTCAAGCAGACCGATGACGATTTCGACATGATCGAAACGCTCTACGGTGTTGGCTATCGCTTCAAGGAGATGTGAGCCGCGCCGGCTCCGTAGTGTCTTGAGTCATGGCGCGCTGCGCCGCGTAATGGGGAACAGCAACTCTGCCATCTGACGGAGCCGGATCGCCCGCAGGCGCCGGCGGGGCGTATAGTAGGGGGCGCAACCGGCAGACCGACCGTGCTTGATCGAACTCCCAATAGCTTCCAGACTTCCATCGCTGCCGAACCGGCAGCCGCAGAACCGGCACGCACCGAGCCCGGCAACCTGCGGCGGCTGCTCAACCTGTTGCTTGTCGGCTGGCAATTTTTCGTCCGGCAGAGCTTCTCGATCCTCACCCGGCGAATCATCTTTCTGAATTTGACCGGCCTGATCGCACTGGTGGTCGGGATTCTCTACCTCTCGCAGTTCCGCGCCGGACTGATCGAGGCGCGCATCCAGAGCCTGCTGGTGCAAGGCGAGATCATGGCCGGGGCGATCGCCTCGTCGGCCACCGCCGAGCAGGACACCATCGCGTTCGATCTCGATCGCCTCTTGGAACTGCAGGCCGGCGAGAGCTACGGTCCGTCCGAGGAAATGCTGTCGGGGATCGAGTTCTCGATCAATCCGGAGCGGGTCGCGCCGGTGCTGCGCCGCCTGGTGTTGCCTACCTACACCCGCGCGCGCATCTATGACCGCGACGGTGTGCTCGTCCTCGATAGCCGCAATCTCGACGACGTGCTTCGCTTCGACCTGCCGCCGCCTACGGCGCGGCCCGGCGTACTCGAGCGGTTCTACATCGCGGTCCGCACCTGGGCGAGCCGCGGCACGCTGCCGCTCTATCACGAGTTCGGCGCGCAGAGCGGCAAGGGTTACCAGGAGGTGGTCAACGCCGCCAAGGGCTTTAAGTCGAGCATGGTGCGCATCAACGAGCGCGGCGAAGTCATCGTCTCGGTTGCGGTGCCGGTGCAGCGATTTCGTGCCGTGCGCGGCGCGCTGATGCTGCAGACGCAGGGCGCCGACATCGACGACGTGCTTGCAGCCGAGCGGCTGGCGATCTTCAAGGTGTTCCTTGTGGCCGCGGCCGTGATGATCGTGCTGTTTGACCTCCTCGCCGGCCCGATCGCCGGTCCGGTCCGCCGCCTCGCCGAAGGCGCCCAGCAGGTCCGCC
>CAVWOV010000006.1:0-25893 GCA_963756715.1 uncultured Alphaproteobacteria bacterium | reverse complement strand
TCGACCGAGACCATTGAGCCTTACGGATCGACCGCGTCCGCTTCGCCCCGGAAGCGGGCATCAGACCGCCGCTCGCGTTTATGAGTAAACGTCCTAGGTCGATCGTGACGCCGCCGCCGCAGCCAATGCGTCGCGCGTGGCCGCCGCCACCTGCTCGACCGGGATGTCGCGCATGCAGCGATGATGTTCCAGACGGCAGACCGGCTTGTGGCAGGGCCGGCAGGCCAGTTCGCTCGTCGTCTCGATCACCGCGGCGATCGGATTGAGCGGCGCCCAGTGCCATGGGCTGGTTGGGCCGAAGATGCCGACCGCCGGCGTGCCGATCGCGGCAGCGACATGCAGCAGCCCGGAGTTGTTCGAGACCGCGGCCTGCGCGGCAGCGAGCGCCAGGATGGCGTTGCGCAGATCGGGACCGGTCAGGTCGCGGACATGGGCCGGCTCCGCGGCCACGATCTCGGCCGCCAGCGCTTGCTCGCCTGGCCCGCCGATCACCCAGACGGTATTGCCCTCGGCCGCCAGCTGGCCCGCCAGACCGGCGTAATAGGACGACGGCCAGCGCTTCGAAGGCCCCACCGCGCCCGGTGCGAAGGCGACGACTGGGCGGCCGTCAGCGAGCCCGAGCCGTTGCCGCCAGGCCGACACTTCGGCCGCCGGAACCCTGAGTTCCGGCAGCGGCCAGGCGGGGGGAGGGGCTTCTCCCTTGGGTAAGGCGAGCCCGGCGCATTGATCGATCATGCGCGGCAGCGCCCGCTCGCCCCAGCGCAGATCGTTGAGCAGGCCAAACCGGGCCTCGCCGACAAAGCCGGTACGCACCGGGATGCCGGCGATAAAGGGTGCCAGGGCCGCCTTCCAGGTGCGCGGCATGACCAGCGCCTGCCGGTATCCCTCCGCGCGCAGGCGTCGCGCCAGCGCGCGGTGCTGGCCCAGCGCCAGCCGCCTGCGCGGAAGGTCGACGACAATTCCCTTGCGCACGCCGGGCATGTAGTCGAGCAGCGGCGCCACCATGGAGGTGGTCAGCACGTCGATCGGGGCGGCCGGGTTTCGGGCCTTCAGCAGCTTGACGACGCTGTGGCAGCGGACGAAATCGCCAATCCACATGTACGGCACGAGCAAAATCGGAGAATTCGTCGCCGCGGCGGGCGATTCCGCCTTCACCGTTGGAAAATCGCTCGAATGCAAGTTCATCTTACTCTGAATTATAATTCATAGTATCGGAAGGCGCGTTGTCGGCTGACAGCCCGATCGCCGTTACCGTGTCGATTCTGCCTGTCCATAGCTTGTCCCGGGCATAGATCGGGCGTTCATCGTTTGCCGCGCCGGGGCCGCAAGTTGCACCATCGGGCGCGCTCGGGCAAAGGGAAGCGCAGGACATCGGCGCGGCGGGTAGGGATGCTGTTGGTCACCGGCGGGGCCGGGTTTATCGGGTCGAATATCGTGGCCAGCCTCAA
The DNA here is from genome assembly GCA_963756715.1 of uncultured Alphaproteobacteria bacterium. GTDB lineage: Bacteria > Pseudomonadota > Alphaproteobacteria > Rhizobiales > Xanthobacteraceae > VAZQ01. Next base: position 24,445 of record CAVWOV010000006.1, on the reverse strand, counting down.
CGAGGCGGGCCGCACGGACATCGTCGTCAACGACGTGCTCGGCACCGACGGCAAATGGCGCAATATCGCCAAGCGCCAGTTGGCCGACGTGGTGCCGCCGGCCGACCTGTTCGCCTGGCTCGATGGCCGCAAGCTCGACGCCGTCATCCACATGGGGGCGATCTCGGATACCACCGCGACGGACGGCGATCTCGTCATCGACACCAATTTCCGCCTCTCGCTCAAGCTGCTCGACTGGTGCACGGCGACCCGCACGCCGTTCATCTATGCCTCGTCGGCGGCGACTTACGGCGACGGCGCCGATGGCTTCGACGACGCGTGGCAAGGCGCGGCGCTGCGGCGGCTCAAGCCGATGAACCTCTACGGCTTCAGCAAGCACCTGTTCGATCTGGCGCTGGTCGATCGCGTGAGCCGCGGCGCAAAGCTGCCGCCGCAATGGGCGGGCCTGAAATTCTTCAACGTGTTCGGCCCGAACGAGTACCATAAGGGCGAGATGATGAGCCTCGTCGCCAAGCGGTTCGGCGATGCGAAGAGCGGCAAGACGGTGCGGCTGTTCAAGTCGCATCGCGACGGCATCGGCGACGGCGAGCAGAAGCGCGATTTCATCTACGTCGACGACGCCGTCGCGGTGGTGCGCTGGCTGCTCGACACGCCGTCGGTTTCGGGCATCTTCAACACCGGCACCGGCCAGGCGCGCAGCTTCCGCGACCTGATCACGGCGCTGTTCGCGGCGCTCGGCCGGAAGCCTGACATCGAATACGTCGACATGCCGGCCTCGATCCGCGACCAGTATCAATATTTCACGCAGGCCAAGGTCGAAAATCTCCGCGCGGCGGGCTACAACGCTGGCTTCACCCCGCTTGAGGCGGCGGTGAAGAGTTACGTCACCGGATACCTCGACCGTCCCGACCGCTATCGCTGAGCGCCACGGCGCGAGAGACAGAGGCAAACGAAGACGATTCATGTTCATCCTCGACGAGACGCTGAAGCTTGTCCGCCAGCACACCGTGCTGTGCGTCGGCGATGCCATGCTCGACGACTTCGTCTATGGCGAGGTCGCGCGCATCTCGCCCGAGGCGCCGGTGCAGGTGCTGGCGGTGAGCAAGAGCGAACTGGTCGTCGGCGGGGCCGGCAATGTGGCGCGCAACATCGCCGCGCTCGGCGCGCGTTGCGTCTTCGTCAGCGTCATCGGCGACGACGAGCCGGGGCGCACGCTCAAGTCGGCGCTCGCCGCCGAGCCGTCGATCGAATCCCATCTCGTCATCGACCGCACGCGTCCCACCACCCGCAAGGTCCGCTTCGTCTCCGAGCATCATTCCACCCATCTGCTGCGCGCCGACTGGGAACTGGCGAAACCCATTGCCGGCGAGACCGAGCAGGCGGTGATCGATGCGGTGCTTGCGGCGCTGCCGCGGGCGTCGGCGGTCGTGCTGTCCGACTACGCCAAGGGCGTGCTGACCCCGCGCGTCGTGCGCGCCCTGATCGAGGCGGCGAACCAGGCCGGCAAGCCGGTGATCGTCGACCCCAAGGGCAAGGACTTTTCCAATTACGCCGGCGCCACGCTGATCACGCCGAACAGCCACGAGCTTGCCGAAGTCTCCCGCCGCGCGGTGGCGAGCGCTGCCGACATCGCGGCCGCGGTCGCCGAACTCAATCGCATCGTCCCCAGCCGCGCGGTGCTGGTGACGCGCGGCGAGCAGGGCATGACGCTGGTGCAAAATGCCGGGCCGGGCGGCGGAGAGCTGATTTCCGTCCCGGCCCATTCGGTCAAGGTGCGCGACGTGTCCGGCGCCGGCGACACCGTGGTGGCGGTGCTGGCCGCGATGGTGGCGGCCGGCATGCAGTTCGCCGACGCGATGCACGTCGCCAATGCGGCTGCCGCCGTGGTGGTCGGCAAACGCGGCACCGCGACCGTGTCGCCGGCCGAACTGCGGGCCCGTATGCAGCCCTCCGGATCGCATGCGCCATGAGGACAAGATCGTGTTCGACTGGTCGGTGCTCGACCAGCGGCTCGACGAATGGCACCGCCAGGGGCTGCGCATCGGCTTCACCAACGGCTGCTTCGATCTGCTGCACCCCGGCCACATCAAGCTCCTGACCGGAGCCGCGGCGGCCTGCGACCGGCTGATCGTCGGACTGAACAGCGATGCCTCGGTGCGCCGCCTCAAGGGCAGCGAGCGGCCGATGCAGGATGTGCAACGCGCGCGCCGAGGTGCTGGCGGCGCTCGCGGCGGTCGATCTGGTCGTGGTGTTCGAAGAGGACACGCCGCTTGAACTGATCGGCCGTACCCGCCCGAAAGTGCTGGTCAAAGGCGGCGACTACACGCGCGAGCAGGTCGTCGGCCACGACATCGTCGAACGTGACGGCGGCGAAATCCTGCTGGTCGATATTGTGCCGGGTTACAGCACGACGCGGCTGGTGCAGAAGTCGCGCATGCCGCAACCGACGTAGGTTTATTCAGGGCGCGGCACACTGGTTCGGGGGACACTCCATGATGCGCAAATTGATGATGTCGGGTCTCGTTGCGGTCGGGCTCTTTGCCGCGACGAGTGCGGTCGCCCAGCGGACCGGGCGGGCGCCCGGAATTGTGATCCAGGAGGCGAACACCCTGCGTGCGCAGATTCACCGCTACCATTCGGGTCCAGGCATCTGGACCGGGTCGACGCCGCCGCCGGCCGGCTATTGTCGCGTGATGAGCAGCGGTGAACTGGTAGTGAAGGAACTGGTCTATCTCGCCAACCGGGCGCTGTTGTACGGCCCGCCGGGGCTCGCTTCGACCTTGCAGCGCACCGCCGATGGGCTTAGCGACGCGCTCGACCAGGAGGAACAGATCAACGACCAGGCCGGCTTCAACTACGCGCCTGACGGCTATCCCTGCCCGGTTCCGAGTTCGCCGTTCGCGCGGCGTGCCGCTGTCCTCGCCGCCGTCAACCAGCGGATGCCCTACTGCCGCAACAAGGCGAACGCGCTGCGTATCACCACGGCCGCCCGCCGCAACCTGATGCAGCAGTGCCTGCGCGTAGTCCCGTGACGTCTGGAGCCGCCGGGCGCGGCGATCCGCACGCCTTCGACGCGCGCGAGCAGACGCAGGTGCGGGAGTTCTTCGGCGGTGCGCGGTCGGGCTTCTTCGTCGAGGTCGGCGCCAATCATCCGCAGTTCGCGTCGCAAACCTGGCACCTCGAACAGCTCGGCTGGACCGGCGTGCTGGTCGAACCGCAGCCCGACCTCGCCGACAATCTGCGGCGCCATCGCACCGCCAGGGTGTTCGCGGTCGCGTGTTCTTCGCAAACGAATGCCGGCCAGCAGATGAAATTTCATGTCGCCGGTGCGCTGTCGTCGTTGGAGCCGGATCGGATGGCGCCGGGCGCCGAGCTTCAGCGCGTCATCGAGGTGCCGATCCGCACGCTCGACGATGTGCTGATCGAGGCGCAGGCGCCGGTGCCCATCGATCTCGTCTCGCTCGATGTCGAAGGCCACGAGTTGCAGGTGCTCGATGGTTTTACGCCCGGGCGCTGGAAACCTCGCTTGATCCTGATGGAAGACCATGTCGGCGATCTCAGCAAACATCGTTTTCTCAGCGCGCAAGGCTACCGCCTGATCCGCCGTGTCGAGAACAACGGCTGGTATGTGCCGGGCGATGCAGTGGTCGGCGTCACGCCGCGGCAGCGCTGGGAGATTTTGCGCAAATATTATCTCGCGCTGCCGTTCCGCATGTTGCGCAACGTCTCGCGGCGGCTGCGCCAGCCGCTCAAGGACCGCCTGCGCGCGCGCCGACGCGCCGCCGAGAACGAACGCAACGACTGAATTACGGCCGGCGCAACGGCTCGCTGGGTGGCGGCGACCAGGACTGCGTCTCCTCGTAGCGCTTGGCGTAGCGATAAAACGTGCCCTCGAAATTTCCGAGCGCGATCACGAAGCCGGCCCAGCCGTCGCGGTAGCCACGCTTGAGCACGTAGTGCTTGATGAACGCCCACAGGCCATGGCCGAGCGCGCTACCCATCGACACCGGCTTGCCCGCAAGCTTGCCGGCGCCCAAGGTCGAGTAGCGATTCATCTTGTGGATCACCTCCGCGAGGTTGCGGAAGGGAAATTGCCAGATGGCGTTCTGCAATTGCCCGAGCGGCTTGCCGGTGAGCAGTACGTAGCCCTCATGCACCGGATCGGCGTCATAGCGCATCGCGCTCCTGCGGAAGAGCTGCGGCTGCCGGAAGTTCGGATACCAGCCCGAGCCCTTGATCCAGCGGCCCATCATGTAGTTGCGGCGCGGCACCAGATAGGCGTCGTGCGGCGGGTTCGATGCCAGGATCGCAAGGATCTCATCGCGCACTTCGGCCGTGCAGCGCTCGTCGGAATCCAGGCTGAAGACCCAGTCGTGGCTCAGCTCTGCGAGCGTACGGTTGCGCAGGTCGCCGAAACCCTCGAACGGAATCTGCACGACCCGCGCGCCCAGGCCTTGCGCGATTTCGGCGGTGCGATCGGTGCTGCCGGAATCAGCGACGACGATTTCGTCCGCCCACAGCACGCTCGAGACCGCGTCCGCGATCTTCTCGGCTTCGTTGAAGGCAATGATATAGGCGGAAACCTTGTGCATGGATTCGATCGAGATTGCGGCGTGGCGAACCATAGCGATGGTGCACGAGCGGGTCCATCGGAAGTCAGCACATCGTGCAGGCGCCGCATGCTTGGCAAACCATGTGGCGCCCGCTAGAGCAGATTTCAGCCGGGTCTCGTTCACTCTCCGGTCATCCTCGCGAAAGCGGGGACTCAGACTTATGAGCACGCCGAGCGCGTTTTCTTTGAAGTCTGGATTCCCGCTTCGCGGGAATGACCGGAAGGAGTTGCCCGACTTGGATGCGCAGAAAATTAGGGAACCCGTGCCGGACCTGATCTCCATCATCGTCACCACCTACGAGCGCGAGGATGCGCTCGACGCGGTGCTGCGCTCGCTCGCCGGTCAGCGCGACCGGCGCTTCGAGGTGGTGGTGGCCGACGACGGCTCAGGGGCGGCGACCGCCGCACTGATCGGCCGCTGGAAGCCGCGGCTTGGTGTTCCGCTCTCCCATGTCTGGCAGGAGCACCAGGGCTTTCGCGCCGCGGAGATTCGCAACCGCGCGCTGCTTGCGGCGCGCGGGGATTACTGCATCTTCCTCGATGGTGACTGCATCGTGCGGCCGCACTTCGTCACCCGCCACCGGCGGCTTGCCGAGGCCGGATGGTTCGTCACCGGCAACCGTGTGCTGTTGACGGAGACGCTTACCGTCGCGGTGCTGCGCGACGGATTGCAACCGGAAGACTGGAGCTTGGCGGACTGGATCGCGCGGCGGTCGCGCGGCGGCGTCAATCGGCTCGCCGCGTTGCTCAACCTGCCGCTCGGCCCGCTTCGCAAGCTGGAATCGGCAAAGTGGCAAGGCGCGCGTTCCTGCAATCTCGCAGTCTGGCGCGCTGATCTCGATGCCGTCGATGGTTTCGATGCGAGCTTCTGCGGCTGGGGACGTGAGGATTCCGATTTGCTCGTGCGGCTGCTGCACGCCGGCTCGCGACGCAAGGACGGCCGTTTTGCGACCGGCGTCATTCACCTTTGGCACCCGGCCGCCGACCGCGGGCTATTGACCGCCAACGACGCAAAGCTCGACGCGGTGCTCAAGACCGCGCGCGTGGAGGCGGAGTGCGGGCTGTCGGCGTTGCGTCACAGCGGCGAGCCGGCGGGCGCGGAGCACCGTGAGACCTAAGTGAATCCTATCGTGGGAGGATCAACGTAATCATGCGGCGGAGTGGAATCCAGGCATTGACCTATCTCAAGGCGCTCGCGGTGCGGCCTTGATAAAAAGCACTCGGATGCATGCCGCGGGTTCACAATGACCGGTGCAAGAAGCCTGATCTTATCGCTTATGCTTATCGCCGCGAGCAGTGAGGCTTGGGCGCAAACTCTTGGCGATCGTGCGCAAGGCCGCGACCTGGCGCAGCAGATCTGCGCGGAGTGTCACGCGGTCGGCAGCTCCCCGGGCGTCTCGCCGAATCCCGAGGCTCCACCCTTTGAGCTAATTGCCAATCTTCCGGGCATGACGAGCATCGCGTTGACGGCGGCGCTGCGGACGTCGCACCGCGAGATGCCGAATGTAATGCTCAAACCCGATGAGTTGAGCAATATCATTGCGTATATCCTGAGCCTCAAGCTGGCGAACTGAATTAATGACCCGGCTCATCGCCGCCGCGCTCATGCTGCTTGGTCAGTCTTGTATCGGCGGCCTGGCTGCGGAGCAGGCGGTTGAGCGTGGTGAAGCGTTGGCTGCCAGCATGTGCGCGCCGTGCCACGCGATCGGCGGTGACGACGAATCGCCGCGCACCGACGCTCCAGAATTTCCCCGATTGGAGCGGCGGATCGATCTCGACACTTTCATGGACCGGTTGCAGCAAGGTCTGACGTCAGGTCATCCCGATATGCCGACGTTCCGCTTCACCCGCGACGATGCCCGTGCGCTGGTCGCCTATCTGCGATCGGTCCAAGCGCCCTAGCGAAGCGTCCGCGCGAGTCGGTCGGCGGATTCCGTCACATAGGGCAACGCGTCCGCTCACGCACACGTCATTTGCATGTGTTTCCCGTCCGGCAAATAAATCGTGCGGTCTGTGATAGGCGGCGGTTGGGACGCCGAGGAATCATATGTCGGGGGCAGTTGCTAACAATCGTATGTTGCGCGCGTTTATTGCGTGTCTGTGTGCCCTGGCGGTGATGACGTCACTGATTGCCGGCGCGTCGCGATCGGCTTCGGCAAAACTGCTCCGCGGTCACGAATTCTCCGGGCAGTTTGCCTCTCCTGCGCCGGGCCCCAATGCGGCCAGGACGAAGCCTTGTCAGGGGGCCGGGCTGGCCCGCGCCGGGAATACCTGCAACGCGGGAGTCTTTCTGGGACTTGGCCACCTCGCGTCCTATGTCATTCGCGCGTCGCGACAGCAGACCCGCATCGGCCCCACCTTGCGCTCGGTGTTGACCACCCAGTGCTGCGGCCCTTCGCTGTTTCGTCCCCCACGGCTCGACGTCTGACTGCGGCGCTGATTGCGCCGCCGGACGTCGTTCGTCGCCGTAATCCCTGGAGTTGGACCATGTATTCGCTATCCCTCACGCGCGTTCGCGCGGGCTATTCCCTGTTGCGCCGGCTTTGCGTCGTCGCGCTCGGCGGTCTGTTGGCCGCCTGCACCCAAACCGCCTTTTCGTCCCCTCGAGCGGACTTTGTGAGTGCCGCTCCGCGGCCCGCAGCGCCGCAATATGCCGCGCTGTCCGACGGGAAGTTCGCAGTCCCGTCGGTGCCGGCGGATTCGCTCGATCCGAAATTCATGCGGCAGCGTGTCCGGTATGCGACCCAGTTCCCGGCGGGGACGATCGTTGTCGATCCCGACGCCAAGTTTCTCTACCTCGTAGCGGAAGATGGCTACGCCATCCGGTATGGCATCGGCGTGGGCCGGGAAGGCTTCGGCTGGAGCGGCACGGCGGAGATCAAACGAAAGGCGAACTGGCCGACCTGGACGCCGCCCGCAACCATGATCGCGCGCCAGCCCGAACTCGAACAGTATCGCCGCGGGATGGAGCCGGGGCTCGGCAATCCGCTTGGCGCCCGCGCCCTGTATCTTTACCAGAACGGCGAAGATACGCTTTACCGGATCCACGGCACCAACGAGCCGGACAGCATCGGTCAGAACGTGTCCAGCGGGTGCATCCGGCTGCTCAATCAGGATGTCATCGATCTGTTCCGGCGGGTGCCGGTCGGCTCGAAGGTGGTGGTGCTGCCGCACGGCAATGCGTCGGCCTCGATCCCGCCGCCGGCGGGAACATGACACCAGGCTTCAATGCCACGTCAACGCAAGCGTCAACGCCGCGATGCGCTTCCCGCCGCGGACATGCCCGGACGCGTCCCGCCAATCTCCAAGGAGTTCATCATGAAATTGCGATACTTGGCTCTCGCGGTTCCGGTCCTCGCGCTGCTCATCGGACTATCCGCGGCGGTCGTGGCGCATGCGCAGTCGAACGAGGACGATGTCCTCACCCGCGAGCGCGTGTTGCGCGATCCCGATGTTCCGGTACTGGGCAACCAGAAGGGCGACATCACGATCGTCGAGTATTTCGACTATCAGTGTCCCTACTGCAAGAAGCTGCACCCCGTCATCCTTGCGGTGGCAAAGGACGACGGAAATCTGCGGCTCGTGTTCAAGGACTGGCCGATTTTCGGCGACGTATCCAAATATGCCGCGCGGCTTGTGCTCGCCGCGAAATATCAAGGCAAGTACGAGCAGGCGCGCGGTTCGCTGCTGAACGCCAGATCGAAGCTGACGGAAGGCTCGATCCGCCAATTGTTGACCGAGGCCGGTGTGGATGTGGCCAGGGCCGAAAGCGACCTGCAGAACAACGGGAAAGTGATCGACGATCTCCTCGTCCGTAACAATGCGCAGGCCGAGGCGTTCGGATTTCAGGGAACGCCGGCATTCATCATCGGCAGCTTCCGGGTGCCCGGCGTGCTCGATGCCGCCGGTTTCAGGGCGGCCATCAAAGATGCGAGGGCCGCGCAGAAAAAATAGCCGCGGCCTCGGCCGTCATCGTTGCAGCTTGTCGAGCGTGATCGGCAGATCGCGCACGCGCTTGCCGGTGGCGTGATAGACGGCGTTGGCGACCGCCGCGGCGACGCCGACGATGCCGATCTCGCCGACGCCCTTGAGGCCGAGCGGATTGCTGTCGTCCGGCTCGTCGACAAAGATCACCTTGATGTCGTGGATGTCGGCATGCACCGGCACGTGGTATTCGGCGATGTTGGCGTTCATGACGCGGCCGAAGGTGTGATCGATCAGGGTCTCCTCGTGCAGCGCCATGCCGATGCCCCAGACCACGCCGCCGAGTATCTGGCTGCCCGCGGTTTTGGTGTTCAGGATCCGCCCGGCCGCGACCGCGCTGACGGCGCGGGTGACGCGGATGACGCCGAGCTGCTCGTCCACCTTCACCTCGACGAAATGCGCAACGTGCGTGTTGTTCGCCTTCGAGTGGTCATCCGACGGATTGGTCGTCTTCTCCTGCTCGATGCGATCCATCTTCCCGTGCCGCATCGCATCGGCAATCGTGACCGCGCGTGAGGCATCCCGCTTGCTCACCAGCTTGCCGCCCGCGAGCGTGACTTCGCCAGGCGCGGCATCGGCCAGCGGCGAATTCGGCACCTGCTTGGCAAGCCGCAACAGATCGTCGCGTATCGCGTCGGCTGTGGTCGCGATCCCGTTCGCTACCGAGGTGGCGATCCACGATCCGCCCTCCACCGGCGACTGCGGCAGACTCGAATCGCCAAGCTTGATGGTGATGTTATCGAGCGGCACGCCCAGCATGTCGGCGGCGACCTGCGCCATGATGGTGTAGGTGCCGGTGCCGATGTCGGAGGTCGCGCACGCCACCTCGACATGGCCGTTGGCGGTGAGCGCGATGCGCACCGTGATCGGCACCTGCAGGGCTTCCCAGACACCGGTCGCCATGCCCCAGCCGACCAGATCGCCGCCGTCGCGCATCGAGCGCGGCTGCGGATTGCGCTTGCTCCAGCCGAACGCCTCCGCGCCTTGGCGATAGCATTCGCGCAGCGCCTTGCTGCGGAATGGCTTGTCCTCGTTCTGGTCGCGGTCCGAATAGCAGCGCAGACGAAGCTCCAGTGGATCGAGTTTCTGTGCGACCGCCAGCTCGTCCATCGCGGATTCGAGCGCAAACAGCGCAGTGGCGGCGCTGGGCGCGCGCATATCGGACGAGGTCGGGAGGTCGAGCCGCGCCAGCCGGTGGGCGTATTTCGCATTGGGCGACTTGTAGAGCAGACCGGACCAGCCGGTCTCCTGGCGATGGAATTCCTCGTATTGCGATGTCACTGTCACGGCGTCGTGGGCAATGGCGTCGAGCGTGCCGTCTTCATTGGCGCCGAGCGCGATGCGCTGGATCATTGCCGGCCGGTAACTCAGCGCATACATCTGCGCCCGCGTCAGCACGACCCGCACCGAACGCTTGAGCGCGCGCGCGGCGAGCGTCGCCAGCACGACCTGAAACTGCGGGCGCAGGCCCGAGCCGAACCCGCCGCCCATGAAGGGCGACATGACGCGGATATCGTCGGGCTTCATGCCCAGCACGCCGCAGAGATACTTCTGCACATTCTGCACGCCCTGGGTCTTGTCGTAGACCGTGAGCTTGCCGCCTGTCTCGAAGACCGCGGTCGAGGCGTAGAGCTCCATCGGATTATGATGCTCGTTCGGAACGAAATACTCGGCCTCGTGGCGTACCGCCGCCGCGGCCAGCGCCTGGTCGGGATTGCCACGGGTTTTCGGCGGCGCAAACGCGGCCTCCGATGGAGACGACGGAGCTTTGACCGGAACGGCGGCGTCGCGCTGGCGATAAATGTCTGTGACGTGCGCTTCCTCTTTGTATTCCACAAGGACCAGCGCCGCCGCGAATTGCGCGATCTCAGTCGTCTCGGCCACCACCAGCGCGATCGGCTGACCGTTGAACATGACCTTGTTGTCGTATAGCGGCCGGAACGGCGATCCGTCCGGTGCGACCTCGTCCTTGTAGGCCTGGTCGTTGTCCGGCATCGGCGGGCGGTTCTCGTGGGTGAGGACGTCGATCACGCCGGCGACCGCGAGTGCTTCGCTCGTATCAATGCGGGTGATGCGGCCCTTGGCGATGGTCGCACCGACGACGCTGCCGTAGACCAGGTCCGGTACGCTGAACTCGGCGGCGTATTTTGCCGTGCCGGTGACCTTGGCGCGTCCGTCGACCCGGGAGGTGGGGGTGCCGATATAAGGCGTCATTGCTTTGCTCGCTTGACGTTGCTGCGGGACTGCGATGGCGGCTTGCTGCGCAGCAGCTTCCGAACCCCCGCCGCATCCGAGCGCGCCGAGCGCGACCGCGCTCTGCAAGACGCTCCGGCGGCTGATGTCGCTCGAAGGTGACGGGCGAAAGGGATCGGAAGAACTGCTGCGGGTCATTGCTGCCTCAGGCGATCTTCTTGTTGGATTGCACCTGTGGCGTGCCGTTCGCTGCCTGCTTCAGTGTGCGGATTGCCGTCCGGCGGGCGAGATCGATCTTGAAGGCGTTGTGCGAATAACCTTTGGCGCCATGCACCAGCAGGTCGGCGGCGCGGGCAAAGGCGGCTTCGTCCGCCTTTTGTCCTCTCAGCGCCGCTTCCGCGTCCGGGACGCGCCACGGCTTGTGGGCGACGCCGCCGAGCGCGACCCGCGCCTCCGCGATGCGGTCGCCATCCATCTCAAGTGCCACGGCGGCGGACACCAGCGCGAACGCATAGGACAAGCGGTCGCGAATCTTCAGGTAGCTGTAATGCTTGGCGAAGCCGCGCGCGGGCAGTTCGATCGCGGTGATGATCTCATCGCGCTCCAAATTGTTATCGCGCTCGGGCGTGTCGCCAGGCAGGCGATGAAAATCCCCGATCGCGATGACGCGATCTCCGGCCGGGCCGGTCACATGAACGGTCGCTTCCAGGGCCGCGAGCGCGACGCATAGATCGGAGGGATGGGTAGCGATGCAGGACTCGCTCGTGCCCAGGATCGCGTTGATCCGGTTGATGCCTTTGATGGCGGAGCAGCCGGTGCCGGGCTCGCGCTTGTTGCAGGGGGTCGTGACATCGTAGAAATAGAAGCAGCGTGTACGTTGCACTAGGTTGCCGCCGGTCGACGCCATGTTGCGCAATTGTTGCGAGGCGCCGGCGAGGATCGCGCTCGACAGGATCGGATACCGCCCTTCGACCAGTGGGTGATAGGCAAGATCGCTGTTCGGCACCAGCGCCCCGATCCGCAAGCCGCCGTTCGGAAGCTCTTCAACCTTGTTGAGGGGAAGCCGTGTAATATCGATCAGCCGCGCCGGGTGCTCGACCTCGTACTTCATCAGGTCGATGAGATTGGTGCCGCCTGCGATGAATTTCGCCTTGGGATCGGCCGCGAGCTGGCGCACGGCGTCGGCGATGTCCGTGGCGCGCGAATACTGGAAGTTGATCATGACTTGCCTCCCATCACAGTCATCGCCTGCTGAATGGCGGCGACGATGTGCGGATAGGCGCCGCAGCGGCAGATGTTGCCGCTCATGAGCTCGCGGATTTCGTCCGGCGTCTTGGCCTTGCCCTCGGCGATGAGGCCTGCGGCCGAACATATCTGTCCGGGGGTGCAGTAGCCGCATTGGAACGCATCGTGGTCGATGAACGCCTGCTGCAGTGGATGCAGCGCGCCATTCGTCGTCAGCCCCTCGATAGTGGTAATCCGTGCGCCGTCCTTCATGACCGCCAATGTCAGGCACGAATTCACCCGCCGTCCCTCGACCAGTACCGTGCAGGCGCCGCACTGGCCGTGGTCGCAGCCCTTCTTGGTGCCGGTCAGGTCAAGACGGTCGCGCAGTGCGTCGAGCAGCGTCGTCCAGGGCGCGATCTCGATCCGCCGTTCGACGCCGTTGACCAACAGGGCGACGGACAGTTTGTCCGGCTCCGGGGTTGCGGGCCGCGCGGCCCTAGCTGATGTTGCCATGTGCATTCTCCGTTGCGCCGTGGAATTTTCTGGCGGGCATCTGGTCCAACGATTTGGCGTAGCCCTCGTTCCCTCATCATCAGTTGGCGGAGGTCTAGCCGGAGTGCGCGATATATATGCAATCCGCGAGCCAATATGCCCTTGCGATGGTCTCTCCTATTTGACCAAAAAAGCGACAGACGAATGACTAAAGTGCGTGCCGACGTAGACGCGGCCGCCTCACGATGACGGGTCATTGTGGTGCCGCTGGTATCATTTGAGGCCGGACCGCCGAAACACCTCGACGCGTGTTACTGCGGCTTGGCCTGCCGTTCCGCCTCAATCTCATCGAGGTAGTTCGGATAAAGTCCTTTGATCGCCGCCCATAGTCTCCAGTCGAGTTCGAGCACCTTGGCAAAATCGGCCTTGGCGAGGTCGTGCCGATTGAAAAGCGCGTGGACGAACCCGCGCCGCAGATAGGCCCAATGATCAGCAGGGTTGATTTCGATCGCCCGATTGTAGTCGGCCATGGCGCGGTCGGCCTGCTCCGGGATTTGCTCCATGTAGAAACCGGCTCTTGCCAAATAAGCGTGCGCGTTTCTGGGATCGAGTGCGATCGCCTTATCGTAGTCTGCTATCGCGCGCGGATCGTCAAAACGTTCAGAGCCGTAAACCTTTCCACGGGCGACGTAGGCATCGACATACGCCGGATCGATTTCGATCGCCTGGTTGTAGTCCGCGATCGCGCGCTGCGGTTCGTCGACCGCCGCGTAAAGCAAGCCGCGGCCGTAGTGGGCGGTTGCGTCTTTCGCGTCGTGTTCGATCGCTTCGGTGAAGAGGCTGACGATTTGGTCGTGCTCGGTTGGCTTCATCGCATCAAAGACGTAGTCGATGTCGCCGCCTCCGAGCTTGATCGCCTGCTTGAGATCGGCGATCGCGCGATTCGCATCGTCCTTTTGGTCGTGTGTGATAGCGCGATTGAAGTGGGCGATTGCATATCCTGGATCGAGTTCAATCGCCTTGCTGTAATCTGCCAGTGCTCGATCATAATCCTTTTGTTGCTGATAAGCGAAGCCGCGGGCGTTGTAGGCGCGAGCGAAGGTGGGCTTGATTTCGATAGCCTTGCTCTGATCGGCGATTGCGCGGGCGAAATCCCCGTTACGTCGAAATGCGATGCCGCGCTGGTTGTAGGCATCGGCGTATTTCGGATCGATCTCGATCGCCTTCGTCAGATCGACGGTCGCGAGGGGGAGGTCGCGTGTGTCGGTGCGTTGATCGAGATACGCTTTGCCGCGTTTGAAATAGGCGATGCTGTTATTCGGGTCCTGGTTGAGGATTTCGGTGCACGCCGGGATCACCCGCGCCGGATAGTCGGATTGAGTGCAGTCCGACGGCAGTGCGGCATGCGCCGGCACGGGCGCCGCAATGAGCAGAGCGTAGACAGGGATGAGAAATATCCGAGACATGACCGTCTCCAATTCTCAAATTCACGCTGAGGCTCGATGGTGGATCAGCGACCCGATCACGGCATCATAGCACCCGCCGTCGAAGCGGCACAGTCGGTTGGGTGTCCGGTCCGGCCGGAGGATCAACTCAGGGTGGATGTTGTAGTTTGGGGAACAACGGAAACGATGCCGGTCAAGAGGTTTGCATCTGCATTCGACTCTTACTTGGAGCTTCCGCGATGTTTGCGATCCGATCACGATCGGGTGATAACCGGACCCTGGGTCAGCCGCTATCAAGGCGGCGGCCGATGTCCTTCTCGGATTGTTCTCAATCGTGAATACACACGTGAGCACTGGCGTCTTCGATCGTGCGCGATTTGCGGACGCGGCCGATTGGCTGGCGGTCGCGGTCGCGGCGTCGTTGCCGTGGTCGACCAGCGCCACCGGCATCCTGCTGGTGCTGTGGCTGATCGCCGTTCTGCCGACGCTGGATGTCGCCGCGGTCCGCCGCGAGGTGATGACCCCGGCCGGCGGGCTGCCGGTGCTGCTGTGGGCGTTCGCGGCGCTCGGCATGTTGTGGGCGGACGTCGAATGGCGCGAGCGCCTGGCCGGGCTCGGCGCGTTTCACAAGCTTCTGGTCATCCCGTTGCTGTTCGCGCAGTTCCGGCGATCGGGGCGGGCGATGTGGGTCGTGCTGGGGTTCCTGGCGTCGTCGACCGTGTTGCTGCTGTTCTCGTGGGGACTGGCTGTCATCCCGGGCCTGACCTGGCGCGGCAAGACCGCCGTGGGCGTGCCGTTCAAGGACTACATCGCGCAGAGCGGCATCTTCGCGCTCTGCGCGCTTGGACTGCTTGGGCAGGCGCTTGCGTTCTGGCGCGCGGATCGGGTCAGGGATGCGCTCGTGCTGACGGCGCTTGCGGCGCTGTTCGTCGCGAACATCGTCTACGTCGCGACCGGCCGGACGACGCTCGTGGTGCTGGCGGCGTTGTTCGTCGTGCTCGGCTTCCGGCAGTTCAGGTGGAAGGGGTCGCTTGCGGTGTGTCTGGTCGGCGCGGCGCTCTCCGGCATGGCCTGGACATCGTCGTCCTACCTGCGAACCCGCGTGACCCACCTGGTCGAGGAAGTTTCGAAGTATCGCGAACGAGGCGAGCCGACTTCGGCGGGACAGCGCCTCGAATTCTGGCAGAAGTCTGCCGAATTCATCGCCGAAAGACCTGTTATCGGTCATGGCACCGGGACGATCGAGACCCTGTTTCGGCACGCCGCCGTAGGCTTCGTCCGGCGGCCGATGCACTCGTGACGGCCAATCCGCACAGCCAGGTTTTGGGAGTGGCGGTTCAATTGGGCATCGCCGGTGCCGGGTTACTGATTGCCATGTGGCTGGCACATCTCACGTTATTTCGCGCGGCGACGCCGATGGCGTGGATCGGGTTCGTCGTGGTGGCGCAGAACGTCCTGGGCTCGCTGTTCAACTCGCACATCTCCGACTTTACCCAGGGCTGGCTCTATGTGATCGGGGTGGGTGTTCTGGGAGCGGCGCGTGCTTCGGCGGCGCCCGAAGGCGGCAGATACGGCATGAGCGGCGACGCGCCAGAGGCTGAGAAAGCCAATTTAATGAAAGGGTTGCCAGAGCGTGCGCGAATCCTGGTGATCACGCTGCGCCGGCTCGGCGACGTGCTGCTGACGACGCCGCTGATCCGGACCGTCCGCCGTGGTTTCCCGGACGCGAGCCTCGACGTGCTGGTGTTCCGCGGCGGCGAGCGCATCCTCGCCGGCAACCCCGACATCAACGACGTGGTGGTCATGTCCGAGCGGCCATCTGCCGCCGAGACGTGGGCGCTCATCCGCCGGCTTTGGCGCCGCTATGACTTTGTGATCTCAACACAATCTGGCGACCGCCCGGCATTTTTCGCGCTCGTTGCCGGGCGGCGGCGGGTCGGCCTGGTGCCGCCTGCCGGCGAGACTGGAGCCGGGTGGAAGCGCCTCGCCTATCACGTTGCGATTACGCCAGCGGCAGACAGTCACCGGATGACACATCTGCAGCAGCTCGCGGATGCGCTTCGCTTGCCGTTCGTTCCCGAGATCGTGTGCCCGCAAGGCGCACAAGCCGCATTTCCGGCCTGCACGGCATTTCCGGCCTGCGCGGCCCCTACGCGGTGCTGCATGCCAATCCGGCCTACCGCTACAAGCGCTGGACCGACCGCGGCTGGCAGGTGCTTGGCCCGCGCGCTCGCCGATCGCGGGCTCACCGTCGCGGTGACCGGGGGCCCGGATGCGGCCGAACGCGCTTACCTCGACGCCCTATGGGATCACGCCGACCCTGCCGTGGTGCGGCTCGACGGGAAGCTCGACTGGCCGCAGCTTGCCGCTCTTTGGCCGGCGCCGCCGTCTATGTGGGCGTGGACACATCGATGACGCATCTGGCAGCCGGCGCCGGCTGTCCGACGATTGCGCTTTACGGGCCGACCAGCCCGCGCCTGATCGGCCCCTGGCCGATTGGCGGTCTTGCCCAGGCGTGGGACCCGGCCGGGACGATCCAGCGCCGCGGCAATGTCTGGGTGGTGCAGAATCCACTTCCGTGCCTGCCGTGCGAGAAACTCGGTTGCGACGGGCATCTCGACAGCCGCAGCCAATGCCTCGATGAACTCCCGGTTCGCCAAGTCCTTGCGGCAGTCGATCAAGCGCTCGGCGCGCGGGATGAAGTCCCTGTTCAGGTCTCCGGCTTCGTTGGGCCATCTGAACGCTCAAACGGCCCATAGGACTCTTTTTGGCACTGATCGACCACGATGCTGGCGCGCGAATCGATGATCCTGTCCCCCTGGATGAAGATTGCGTAGTGCTGTGGTTTCCCATGCGCGTCGATCTTGAGGCAGGTAATCCAGGCCGGACCCTTGAGATGATCGACCATCCGTAACCCCGAGATTTCCATTTCCCCGGGCGGGGCCTTGGGGAATATCTGTTCGGAGGTTCTCGGTGACGATCCGGCGATAATTCGGTTGTGAGAGGTCGGGCACGGGTCCGGTCGGCCAATTCTGGGCGATTTCGCTTGCCGAGCAGCCGCTCAATACCAATGCCAGCCCTAGGATATGCAAACGCACGGGTCGTCACCCTGCTGCCGGCGCTCAAGGCGCTACCATTCACCACCTCAACCGTATCGCCGGGGCGGAGCAGGAGAAAGTCATTCCCTGCAACAGTGCCCAACGGATATTGCCTGACGAGCCCGCACGCCAATACCGTTCCAGAATATCGCTTCGATTACGCCAATTTATTGATGCAGCGCCGCTTTCAACCGCATCGAGCCCGGCTGATCGGGCATTGCCGGAGGTAGCGCCGAACGGCAAAGGCCGGTATTGATGGCGCCGCCGCTCAGGGGCGGCCAGCACTAGGACCATGATCGGGCTAGCGAAGTTCACGCCGCGGATGTGGCTCATTTTGGCACACGATCTCCTCGCCACGGCGGCGGCGGTGGTCGTGAGCTATTTCGTGCGCTTCGAGGCTGCGGGGCTTGAAGCGCACTGGCGGCTGCTGCTGGTCATGCTGCCGCCGTTCGTCGTCTATGCCGGCTTCGTCTACGGTTATTTCGGTCTCTACAAGACCAAGTGGCGGTTCACCTCGCTGCCCGATTTCTTCAGCATCGTGCGCGCCGCTACCGTACTCGCCGTCACGCTGCTGGCGGTCGACTATGTGCTCCTGGCGCCCAACCTCTACGGCACGTTCTTTTTCGGCAAGATCACCATCGCGCTCTACTGGCTGCTGCAGATTGCGTTCTTGAGCGGACCGCGCATCCTCTACCGGCACTTCCGCTACACCCGCACCCTGCAGCATGCGCGGGTCGGCGATGCCGCACCGGTGCTTGTCGTCGGCCATGCCGCCGATGCCGAAGTCCTGCTGCGGGCGATCGAGAGCGGCGCGGTCACCAAGATCAGGCCGGTCGGCATCTTGTCGCCGTCGTCCTCCGATCGCAACCAGTCGATCCGCGGCGTATCGGTGTTGGGCAATCCCGAGGATCTCGGCGGCGTCGCCGCCGACCTCGCCAATCGCGGCGTGAACATCACCCGCCTGGTGCTGACGCCGAGCGCGCTGGCGCCGGAAGCGCATCCCGAGACGCATCCTGATGCATGCCCGCCGGCTTGGGCTCGCGACCAGCCGGTTGCCCGCACTCGATGATGGCGGTGAGGCATTGCGCCTTGCGCCGGTGAACGTCGAGGATCTGCTGCTACGGCCGGGCGTGAAGATCGATTACCGGCGGCTCGAAAATCTTGTGAAGGACAAGTCGATCATCGTGACCGGCGGCGGCGGTTCGATCGGCGCTGAAATCTGCGATCGCATCGTCACGTTCGGTGCAGCCCGCCTTCTGGTGATTGAGAATTCCGAGCCTGCGCTCCATGCCGTCCTGGAGGCGCTGGCAACGAAAGGGGCCGCAGCCAAGATCGAAGGGCGGCTTGCGGACATCCGCGACCGCGACCGCATCTTCCGCCTGATGACCAATTTCCGGCCCGATATCGTGTTCCACGCTGCCGCGCTCAAGCACGTGCCGCTGCTCGAGCGGGACTGGGGGGAGGGCGTCAAGACCAATGTGTTCGGTTCGGTCAACGTGGCGGATGCGGCTGTTGCCGCCGGCGCCACCGCGATGGTGATGATCTCGACCGACAAAGCGATCGAGCCGGTGTCGGTGCTTGGCGCCTCGAAGCGGTTCGCCGAAATGTATTGCCAGGCGCTGGATAGCGATCTGGCGCGGCGCGGCATCGGTCAGGGGCGTGGAATGCGGCTCCTGGCGGTGCGTTTCGGCAACGTGCTGGCGTCCAATGGCTCGGTGGTGCCGAAGTTCAAGGCGCAGATTGACGCCGGCGGGCCGGTTACGGTGACGCATCGCGACATGGTGCGTTACTTCATGACGATCCGTGAGGCCTGCGATCTCGTGGTGACGGCGGCCAGTCATGGCCTCGAAAACCGCGGCGTGTCGGTTTACGTCCTCAACATGGGCCAGCCGGTAAAGATCGTCGATCTGGCCGAGCGCATGATCAAACTGTCCGGCCTTGAGCCTGGCCGCGACATCGAAATCGTGTTCACTGGCGTGCGTCCGGGCGAGCGTCTGCACGAGATATTGTTTGCGCGGGAGGAGCCGACCGCACCGGTCGGCATCGAGGGTATTGTGGCGGCGCGGCCGGTCAGTCCCTCGCTCGATGCGATGCGCGGCTGGCTCGTGGCGCTCGAACAGGGACTGGCGCGCGAGGATCGCTCGGTGATCTACGGCGTGTTGCGCGATGCCGTGCCGGACTTCGGTGGCGAAGCGGCGTGAGCTTGCCGCAAGGTCAATCTCTGGGGATTTGTGAAAACGTTGAGCGCGCCGCCGGTGGAACCGGCGGCGCGCTCAATCTTTCCAGAACCTTTTCGATCAGCGGTAGAACGATCGTGGCGCAATCTGGAGCGGCGTTTGGTCAGACACAGACTGGAATTTGGTGCTGACGCGCGCGGGACGAACTGGCTTGTTGGCGTCTGGTCCGGATGACACCCGTGGCTCGGGCTTGGACGCCGCAGGCCCGACGATCCCGCGTTCATGTTTGATGGCGGCAAGCGTACGGCTGTCGAGATTGTACAGATCGCGGCGGAACTGCAGTTTGCCCGCGTTGTCGACAAAGGCCGTCTGATAGGTCAGGTGCACCCAGATCGGCGCCGGCAGCGTGATATCCCGTTCGGCGCTGCCGTACATGCTCCTGATCCTCGCCGCCGTCCAGCGCTCCTGCGGGCGCGCGATGTTGAGCAGAACTTCGGCGTACTTGTCCGGATCCTGCACGCGCATGCAGCCATGGCTGTAGGCGCGGAACGCTTCGGCGAAGTATTGCTTGTCCGGCGTGTCGTGATGATAGACCGAAAAGCGGTTCGGAAAGGCGAAGCGAATCCGTCCGAGCGCGTTGCCAGGGCCCGGCGGCTGGGTGATCTGCACCTGTCCGCCGTTGTAGCTCACCCGCAGGCCCATGCGCTCGAGCACGGTCGGATCCTGCGCGAGCGCCGGCAGATATTCGTTCCTCACGATCGACTGCGGCACGGTCCAGGTGGGATTGACGGTGATGTACTTCATCCTCTCGGTCAGCAGCGGCGTCGCCATGGCGGGCTTGCCGATCACGATGCGCGTCGTCCACGCCTGCGTGCCGTTGTGCATCACCTTGAGCGTAAAGTCCGGCAGGTTGACGAGCACGTGCGCGTTGCCGAGGTCGTGTGGATACCAGCGCCAACGCTCCATGTTGGCAATGACCGTCTCGATCTGCCGGCCGTGTTCACCCTTGGCGCCCGGCTTGCTGCGCAGCTCGGCGAGCGCCGCCTTGAGCTTGCGATAGGGCTCCTGCTGCGGGCTGAGGGCGTCGAGGACTTTTCCCGCATCTGCGGCATCCGCAACGTTGCTGAGAACGTCGGCGGGCTCCGGCGCCGCCTGCGGCAACTCGATGTTGCGGCTCACCTTCGTGTAAGGAAACCGGCCCGCCTGCAAGTGACGCGCATAGGTGAGCACCGTCCGCGTGAACTTGAGTTCTGCTTCGGCCAGCGCGTCCGGTCCTAGCCCCGTGAAGCTCGGCTGCCGGTATTCATTGGGATCAAGGCCTTCGGTATCCGCGCGCTTCAGACGAGCGACAACTGCCGCCACCCGCGCGTTCTCGACGCCTTTGTCGAGCCAGAGCGGCGCGAGATTGCGATTCTGATAGAATGCGGCGACCGCCTCGCGCTCCTTCTTGTTGGCAAAGAGCTGGTCCAGCTTGGTGTCAATCAGATCGCGCAACTTTTCCGCGACGGCTCGATCTGCCGGATCGAGGTTTGCCAGAGGGTCAACCGGGGCGGCCTGCTCGGTTGCGGTGGCCGCAGGAGCCTGATCCGTCACTGCCGCCAAATCCGCAGGCGCGGCGGCCGCCAACGTCCGCAGATCATCGACCGAGATCGATGGCGCGAAAGCGGCGAACACCGAAGCCCGTTCGGCAAACGTGAGTGGCGCGGGTGCTGCTACGGGCGCGGCCGCGAGTTCACTGGAGTTTTTCGCGACGCCGCCAAGCGGCACGACAAAAATGAGCGCGAGCGCGGTATTCGCCAGAATGCGATGACGCATAGGACATCTCCCCAGGTGGATCACACCGGTTCTTCACGGAAGGCCATGCCGGCGGTCGATGCGCCGGCGAGTCGAGGGTTTAGAAGCTGCAGACTGCCGGCCGCCAAGCTGAGGTCGTCCCGATCTGGAACACCGAAGCCTTGCCCGGATCGCAGTCTCTGGAATGCGCAATCCCAACGCGCATGACGCCCCCGTCTAACCACTCGAACCGCATTCCCGGCCGATCTCCGGGAAGGCTGCACCCTGTTAGTCGCGCCAGGGGGGCAATTGGTTCAACGGCCTTGAGCGGTTCTGCGGGAGGGCCGATGCGGAGGCCGGCCGGCTGGCGGCATCAGGGCTTTCCGCGGGCGAAGATGACGAGGACGACGCTGACAATCGCGGCTCCGGCGACAAGGGCGATCAGTGAGATCGCGGTCCGGCCGGCGGCGACAGTGACCAATGCGAGGCCCACGAGCGCCAGATTGGTTGCAAAAACGCGTGCGACAATGCCGTTAACCGTAAAGCCACGATCTGTTGCGCGCTGATAAAAATGCGAACGATGGGCCTGCCAGAACGGTTCGCCGGCGACAATGCGGCGCGTCAGGGTGAGTGTCGCGTCGGCCAGATAATAGAGCGGCAACAATAACGCCGCCGCCCAGTAGCCCTGTCCCGCAAGCATGAGGAGCAGCCAGCCCAGTAGAAGTCCGATTGGCTGACTGCCGACGTCGCCGAGAAAAAGTGTCGCCACCGGCTTGTTGAAGGGCGCAAAGCCAAGGATCGCGCCGCACAACGCGACGGCGACGAGGCCAGGCAACAGGTCGACCTTGTCGATTAATCCCAGCAGTGCGACGGCGGCGGTGATGGGGACCGCTTCCGCTACCGTCATCCAATCGACGCCATCCATGAAATTGACGAGGTTGGTGAACCAGACGAGACCGACAAACAGACCCGCGCGCTCGAGCCATACCGGGATCGCCGGCACGATGTGCGTATCCGTCGGCAGCGCCATGATCACGGCCCCGGCCGCCACGCATTGCAGGGCGAGCCTTGGCGCGGCCGGAAGTGCGCGGACGTCATCGATCCATCCAACAATCGCGAGCAACACCGCGGCTGCGGCTGGCACAAGGAATGCTCCAGCTTGCCCCCGCAAGGCCGTTGGCATCAGCGCGATGCAGGTCCAGGTGACCGCGAGCGTCGCCACCACCACGGCGATCCCGCCGCCCTGGGGAGTGGGCTGTCGATGCGAGGAGCGTGCGTTCGGACGGGAGATCGCGTGCCGGACGAGCCACGGCCGTAAGAGCAAATTCAGCGCAAGGCTGAGTGTCAGGGCCGCCGCGGCCGCGAGCGCAAAGCCGAGAAACTGTTCGATCGATCGGTCGGCCATCGCGCCTTCTGTCCAGCCTGGGGGAACACGATAACATTCGAATATCCGGGGTACAGCGGCCCCGGGGAGAACGCTCGCCTCAACGCCCCCGCCACGTTACAAGGCCCATCGCGCGCACCGGCGCAAGCAGTTGGAGGCGGATCGCCTGATGTGCGGTATTGCCGGCATGATCGACTGGCGAGGGGCGACCTCGGCGCAGGACTTGCGTTCGATCGGCGAAGCCATGAACGAGACGCTACGCCATCGCGGGCCCGACGGCAGCGGCGTATGGGTCGAGGCGGAGGGCGGCGCCGCGCTCGCCCAGCGGCGGCTGGCGATCATCGATCTCAGTCCTGGCGGGGCGCAGCCGATGCAATCGGCCAACCAGCGTTACGTCATCACCTTCAACGGCGAGATCTATAACTACCGGGAAATTCGTAGCGAACTCGCTGCGGCAGGCCGGTCGATGCGCAGCGACTCCGACACCGAGGTCTTGCTCGAAGCCTGTGCGCTCTGGGGCGTGGAGGCCGCGGTCGAGCGGACGGTCGGAATGTTCGCCTTCGCGCTGTGGGACCGCACCACGCGTTCGCTGTCGCTGGTGCGCGACCGGCTCGGCATCAAGCCGCTGTACTACGCCGCGATGCCCGATCGCGTGCTGTTCGCCTCCCAGCTCAAAGCATTCCGTGCTGCGCCCGATTGGAAACCGACGGTCGACGACGACGCGGTCGTGGGCTATCTGCGGCACAGCTATATCGCACAGCCTCGCACCATCTACCGCGAAGCCGCGAAGCTTCCGCCCGGGCACATCCTGACCTTGCGGGCGGGGCGCGCGCAGGAACTCAAGTGCTACTGGGATGCACGCGCCGTCGCGCTCGCCGGACAATCGCGCAACGATCCGGTTCCCGATCCCGGCGAGGCGGTCGAGCGGCTCGACGCGCTGCTGCGCGATTCCATCAAGCTGCGGATGATCGCCGATGTCCCGCTCGGGGCGTTTCTCTCGGGCGGAATCGATTCCTCGACCGTCGTCGCGCTCATGCAGGCGCAGAGCACGCGGCCGGTGAAGACGTTCTCCATCGGCTTTCATGCCGCGGGCTACGACGAGGCGCAGTACGCCAAGGACGTCGCGGCGCATTTGCGCACCGATCACACCGAGTTCTACGTCGAGCCGCAGCACGCGCTCGACCTGATACCGCGGCTTGCCGACTGGTTCGACGAACCGTTCGCCGACAGTTCGCAAATCCCGACCTATCTTGTCTCCGAATTGACCCGCCGCCACGTCACGGTGGCGCTGTCCGGCGACGGCGGCGACGAACTGTTCGCGGGCTACAACCGTTACGTCTGGGCGGGGCGCCTCGCGCGTGCCGCGAACGCCATGCCGAACGGCCTGCATCGGCCGCTCGCGGCCGCCATGCGTGCGCTATCGCCCGATGTCTGGAATAAGCTGCTTGGCTGGCTGCCGTTCCTGCCACGCGCGGCGCTTCCTGGCGACAAGCTGCACAAGATGGCGACCTTGTTCGACGATCCAACGCCGGATGCGATCTATCGGCGCCTGGTGAGCCAGTGGGACAAGCCTGAGGAGATCGCCGCCGCCGGCCACGAGCCGGGCGGGCCGCTGTGGGATGCCAGTGTGGCGCACGATTTTCCCGACTTCGTCGCGCGTATGCAGTTCCTCGATCTGGTCACCTACCTTCCCGACGACATCCTGACCAAGGTGGACCGCGCCACCATGGCGGTCGGGCTGGAGGGGCGGGTGCCGCTGCTCGACCACCGCGTCGTGGCCTATGCCTGGACCCTGCCGCACGAATTCAAGCTGCGCGGCGGGCAGGGCAAATGGCTGTTGCGCCAGGTGCTCGATCGCTATGTGCCGCGCCGCCTGATCGACCGGCCGAAGATGGGCTTCGGGGTGCCGATCGATTCCTGGCTGCGCGGCCCGTTGCGGGAATGGGCGGAGGCGCTGCTGGCGCCGGCGCGTCTTAAGGCCAATGGATTTGTGCGCGTTGAACCGGTGCGCCGCGCCTGGCAGGAGCATCTCGACGGCAACGCAACTGGCAGCATCCGCT
>CAVWOV010000005.1:0-24883 GCA_963756715.1 uncultured Alphaproteobacteria bacterium | reverse complement strand
TGCGGGGAGAGGGAGCCCACCGTCTTTCTCGTCTCATAGATATGCAGCTACTCCCCCGAGCGCAGGACGTCCGGCACCGCGAGGCCGCTGTCGATCGCGCTCACCCGCTTCGCCTCAGAGCGTGCTTTCTTCTCGGCGTGTTCGAGCACGTCCATGATTTTCTCGCGTGGAATAAAACAAACTCCGGTGTCGTCGGCGACCACCAGATCGCCGGCTTGCACCTGCACGTGGCCGATCATGATCGTGCCGTTGATCTCGGCGGCCTCGATCCGCCACTTGCCGGTGACCGGCGTGATGTCGCTCGCCCAGATCGGGTAGCCGACGGCGCGCTGATGCGGCACGTCGCGGATGCCGCCCTGCACGATCGCGCCGACCTCGCCCTGGCGCTTGCCGGTCTGGGCCGAGTTGCCGCCCATGTTGGAGATGTTGGCGACCCCCTCGATCACCAGCACGTCGCCCGGCGTTGCGAGGTTGTGGCACTCGAACTCCGCCATCTTGTTCACATGGTTGCGCGCGCCGGTGAGTGGCTCGATTCGCTGCAGGATGTTGCGCAGCGTCAGCGCCGGTCCGACCATGATGGTGCCCGGCATGGTGGGCTTGAGCACCGATGCGCCGACGGCGCCTGGCGGGATGCCGAGTTCGTCCATGGTGTCGGAGATGACGCCGGTGCAGTCGCCCAGCGACTTGAAGCGTTCGACCACGCCCTCGGGCGGGCGCGGCACCGTCATCATCCTGATACGTTCGGCCGCGATGCGGCCCGTCAGTTTCTTGTCGGCGACGTTCACAGGCTCCTCCCGAGCAGGTCGTACTTGTATTCAAGTTGGTGGCGAAAGGCCCGCGGTTGTCAATGCGCGTTTGCATGCTGGCGATGATGCGGACCGCTTGCCCGTGGCGGCGGCGCTCGGTACCGTGGCGCCCTTTCCGCCCAACGAGGACCAAGTCCCATGATCGATTTCTACGCGCTGACCAGTCCGAACGTGCAGAAGATTTACATCATGCTTGAAGAGATCGGGTTGCCCTACAAGGAGCATTTCATCGACGTCTGGAAGGGCGAGCAGTACAATCCCGATTTCATCAAGGTCAATCCGAACAGCAAGATTCCGGCGATCGTCGATCACGATGGCCCCGGCGGCAAGCCCTATACGGTGGTCGAGTTGGGCGCGATTCTCATGTATCTCGCCGAGAAGACTGGCAAGTTTCTGCCGACCGACATGGTGAAGAAGTACGACGTGATCCAGTGGCTGATGATCCAACTCACCGGCGTCGGCCCGATGTTCGGACAATGGACGCACTTCAAGCTGTTCGCGCCGAAGACCGGTAACGACTATTCGATGACGCGCTACACCTCGGAAGTGAAGCGGCTCTATGAGGTTCTGGAGAAGCGGCTCGGCCAGGTGCCGTATCTCGGCGGCCAGGATTATTCGATCGCCGACATCGCAACGTTCCCGTGGACGCGAAATCACGATGCGCAGGGTGTGAAATGGGATGACCATCCCAATCTGGCGCGCTGGTTCAAGGCCATTGAGGAACGTCCTGCGGTCAAAGCCGCGCTCGCCAAGGTCGCCGCCGTCAAGTCGAACCGTGACACCGCGAGCGACGACCAGAAGGATCGCTTCTTTAATCGCGGCCAGTACGCACGCGCCTAGGAAGACGTTTGAAGCGCGCATTATCCGTTCGTCCCTGCGCATGCGGGGACCCAGATCCAAAGCCGTGATTGAGTTCATATCTGGGTGCCCGCGGACGCTTTCGCGGGCACGAACGGAGATAGCGATGCGGGTGACTGGGATCAGCGTGTTTGGAGGAGCCTTTGGACCTTAAGGGCAAGACCGCGATCGTCACCGGCTCGAGTTCGGACGGCGGTATTGGCGCCGAGTGTGCCAAAAGCCTGGCGTCGCGCGGCTGCAACGTCGTGGTGAACTACGCGACCAACAAGGCCGGCGCCGACCAGGTCGTCGCCGGCTGCGAAGCGGCCGGTGTGCAGGCCTTCGCGGCCCAGGCCGATGTCGCCAAGGACGCCGATTGTGTGCGGCTGGTGAAGACCGCGGTCGAGCGGTTCGGCCGGCTCGATGTGCTGATCAATAACGCCGCCGTCACCAAGCCGATCCCGCAGCGGCGGATGGATTTGCTCGACGCCGCCGAGTTCGAGCGCATCTTTTCGGTCAACCTGATCGGCAACTATCAGATGTGCCGCGCTGCCGCTCCGCACCTCAAGGCGACTGGGGATGCGGCGATCGTCAACATCTCGTCGATCGGAGCCTTCCGGGGCAGCGGCAGTTCGATCGCCTATTCGGCATCCAAGGGCGCGCTCAATACGCTCACCTTGTCGATGGCGCGCCTGCTGGCGCCGGAAGTTCGGGTCAACGCGCTATGTCCCGGCGGATTGCTCGGCAACTGGACCAGGAAGATCATGAGCGAGGAAGCATACCAGAAGCTGATCGCACGCACGGAGACCGAGTTTCCGCTCAAGCGCGGCATCTGGCCGGCCGATGTCGCGCGCATGGCGCTGTTCATGGTCGAGGGCGCCACCGTGATGACCGGCGAATGCCTGCGCATGGATTGCGGCCAGCATCTGGGCGACCAGGGCGCGCGCATCTAATTCTTCTTCCATCCCAAGCCGCAGGAGCAACCGCGCAATGGCATCCGACACCATCGACATCCGTCCCGGCATTACCTACGCAACCCACGACGGCGTTGCGTTGATGGGCGATCTCTATGCCCCGAAAGGCGCAGGCCCATACCCGGCATTGGTGGCCGTGCATGGCGGCGGCTGGCAGGCGGGGGCGCGCAGTGCATTTCAACACTGGGGCCCCTATCTCGCCGAACGAGGTTATGTCCTATTCTCGGTCAGCTATCGCCTTGCCAAGAAGGGACACAAGACCTTCCCGCAGGCCGTTCAAGACGTGCTGGCGGCGATCCAGTTCGTGCGCGGCAGCGCGAGCGAACTCAAGGTCGATCCCGAGCGTATCGGCATCTTCGGCGCCTCTGCGGGCGGCCACCTGGCGTCGCTCGCGGCGTTGAGTGGCAATGCCTTCACGGGCGGCTATCCGCAGGACCAGCACGCCAATGTGAGCGCCAAGGTCAAGGCGTTGATTGGCGTCTATGGCGTCTATGACCTCAAGGAGATGTGGCACCGCTACGGGATGCAAAGCCCGCGCGAGAACAACATCGAGAACTTTCTCGGCGCGTCGCCGATGGAGAATCCGCGGCTCTATTTCGACGCCTCGTCGATCAACTACGCGACAATCGCCAACAATCAGATCGGCGTGTTTCTCAGCGTCGGCACCGAGGACGATCTCGTCGATCGCACCAAGCAGGGCGACGCCTTCCTGCTCGCCCTGAAACAGGCGGGCTTTTTCGTGCGCACCTGCATCGTGCAAGGCGCGCCGCACTACTGGCTCGGCGATCCGATCGATGAGCCGGGCAGCTACCCGGGCTTCGTCGCGCCGCGGCTCGTGCGCTTCCTGCAGGAGCGGCTGTAGCCGTTGCATTGAACGGCCGGCCTACGGGCTGGACAAGCCAGATACTCCGTTCATTCCCGCGCAAGCGGGAATCCAGGCTTTCTCTCAGCACTGGGTCCCCGCTTCGCGGGGACGAACGGAGGGGGCCGCGTGCGACTACGACGGTTTCGCGCCCTTTTCGATGAACGCCTGCAGCGCGGTGACGTCCGTCTTGTCGCCCTCGAAATCACGCGCGATCTGCTCGTAGAAGTGGGCGGCGCCGACATAGAGCTCGTGCCCGGCCGGATCTTCGCTGACGAAATCGGCGATCTCGTGCATCTCGGCGATCCAGCGATAGGCCTTCGGCGGCATCAGGGCGAGGCTGCGCTTGAGCCAGGCGAGCATGGGCGCCTGGCTGCCGGCGAGTTCCGCGAACAGGGCGTCGGCCGATCCGGCCCGCGTCGCGGCCAGCAACATCACGGAGGCGAGCGCCTGTGTCCCCTTGGTGATGCCCGCATAGGACATCTTCATCGCCGAGGCCGCGGTTGGCGGGCCGGCGAGCACGCGCACGTCGAGCCCGAACGACTTCAGGGCTGCAAAGCGCGGCGCATCGGGACCCGAGGCGTAGAAGCGCGGTCCGGCGTCACCGGTCTTCGGTGGGGAGCCGATGATGCCGGCATCGACGAAGGGCGATCCAGTCGACGCGATCACGGCGGCGACCCGCTCGGCCGTCGGCGGGCTCACGGCGTTGCACTCGACGAACACCGGCTTGCTGTTGCTGGCCTTGAGGGCAGGCGCGAAACGCTCCGCAAGCGCAACCGCATCGCCGGGCGGCAGGATCGACAGGATGAAATCGGTCGCCGCGATCTCCTCGTCGCTCGCCGCCGTGAGGCCGTATTGCTTGGCCCGCGTGGCGGTCTCGGCGCTGCGGCCGGTCAGGGAGGTCAGCACCTTCAGGCCATTCTCGACCAGCCGGCCGCCGACGGCGGCGCCCATCATACCGGGCGCGATCACTGCAACGACGGGATTCATGTCTTCATTCCTTTGTCAAATTCGGTGCACGCTCGGTGCGTGCAGTGTCTCCATTATCTTACAACCGAATCCCCGTCGAGGCGACCGCGTGGTGCGAGCGATGTGATCGGCGATGGGCAGCCTCTCGCTGACGATTGGCTTGGCAAGCCGGGCAGTTTCGGCTTTTCTGGCGGCGAAGCGCCCGTAAGATGCCGTCCGATTCAACAACCAGGAAACGCTCGTGCCCAACGAACTTGCAGAAGCCCGCTATCAGGTCGCATTGGCCAACCGGATGTTGGCGAACGAGGGTGTGCTTGATGCCTTCGGCCACGTCAGCCTGCGCCACCCGGGGGATCCGGGCCGCTATCTCTTGTCGCGGTCGCGCTCGCCGGGACTGATCGAACCTGACGACGTGCTCGAATACACCCTGGATTCCGCGCCCGTGAAGCCGCCGACGGTCGCGCTTTATGCCGAACGCGTGATCCACGGCTGCATCTATCAGGCACGGCCGGACGTGATGGCGGTGGTCCATCATCATTCGCCGGCCGTGCTCCCGTTCTGCATTGCCGGGGTGCCGATCGTGCCGGTGTTTCACCTCGGCGCGGCCGGTGGCGAAACCGTGCCGTTCTGGAACCAGCAGAAGGAGTTCGGCGATACCAATCTCCTGGTCGTCAAGCCGGAGGAGGGGGAATCGCTCGCCCGCGCGCTCGGATCGCACGCCGCGGTGCTGTTGAACAATCATGGGGCGACCGTGGTCGGGCGCGATCTGCGGGAACTGGTGTCGCGCGCGATCTTCATGTGCCAGAACGCCGAATATCAGCTCAAGGCGCAGCTTCTCGGCAAGGTGGTGACCTTGACGCCGGGCGAAACCAGGCTTGCCAGCACGCTGAACGCGCTCCCGAACGTCACCAACCGGACCTGGGAATACTGGACGCTCCGGCTCGACAAGGCCGGCGGGCTGCCACCACAGGCGCGCGGCTCCCGGAAAGCCGCCGCGCGTCCGCAGGCCGCATCGGCTGGCCCAAAGAGTTCGAATACAAGGGCGTCGAAACAAGCGGCCCGGGGCCGGAAAGCCTCGGGCCGAAAAACGCCGCGTCAGACGCCATCCGGCGGTACGCGCAAGCGGAGGACACGATGAACCGGAACGTAATCATGAGAACCGCCACAAGACTTGCATCGACCATCGCGCTGGTAATTCCCCTTGCCGGCACGGCGCTGACCGCGCACGCGCAGGACAAGCTCAAAGTCGCCATCGGCCAGATCAATAATTGGGAAAACCAGGCGCCGACGCTCGGCCAGGACGCCGGCATCTTCAAGAAGCTCAATCTGACGCTGGACAATGTCGGCACCCAGGGAGCGGGCGAAACCGTCCAGGCGGTCATTTCCGGCAGTGCGGACCTGGGCGCCGGAGTGGGCGTCGCGGGCGTCATGCGGGCGTTCTCGCGCGGCGCGCCGGTGCGCGTCCTGATGCCCGCCTTCACCGGAACGCAGGATCTCTACTGGTACGTGAAGGCCGACTCCCCGCTCAAGAGCATCAAGGACATTACGGCCAAGAACACGATTGCCTACTCGACCAGCGGGTCGAGCTCGAACAACCTCGTTCTGGCGTTCGCCAACGAACTCGGCGTCAAGGCCAAGCCGACCGCGACCGGCGGCCCGGCCGGGACGCTCACGCAGGTCATGTCCGGCCAGATCGACATCGGCTGGGCGGCGCCGCCGTTCGGCGTGAAGGAGATCAAGGAAGGAAAGATCCGCATCCTCATCCGCGGCAGCGAGGCGCCGTCGCTGCGCGGTCAGACCGTGCGCAGCATCATCGTGAACGCCAATGCGCTGAAGGACAAGAAGGACGCGATCATGCGCTTCGTGCAAGGCTATCGCGAGGCGGTCGACTGGATGTATTCCGATCCGCAGGCAATCAAGATGTATGCGGCCAAGGTAAAGCTCGATGAATCGTTGATCGCGGATTCGATCAAGGAGTTCCAGCCGAAGTCCTCGCTGCAGACCGACGAGGTCAAGGACATCGACGGCATTCAGCGCGACGCGGTCAAGCTCAAGTTCATTGAGAAGCCGCTCAGCAAGGAACAACTCGCGGAGTTCATCCAGATTCCGCCGCGGAAGAAATGACCGCGGAGGCAAGGAAATAATCGCGCGCGAGAACGCGCGAGCCATAATAACAATGTCGTTGAGGACGTCCAAGGACAGGAGAATCAAATGGAACGTCGGCGCTTGCTGTCGTTTTTGCTTGCGAGCCCTCTTGCGCTCGCCATCTCGCCGGCGTTCGCCGAGGATACCTTTAAGGTCGCCATCGGCCAGCTTGAAATCTGGAGCGGGCAGGCGCCGATTCTCGGCCAGAAGGCCGGTATCTTCAAGAAGCACGGCATCGCGCTGGAGATCTTCGGCACCGCCGGCGCGGGCGAGACTGTGCAGGCGGTGATCTCCGGGAGTGCCGATCTCGGCGTCAATGTCGGCACGCAGGGTGTGCTGCGCGCGTTTGCCAAGGGCGCACCGATCCGCGCGATCGGCGCAAATTTCACCGGTGCCGGTGACATTTATTTCTACGTGCGTTCAGATTCGCCGATCAAGAGCCTGAAGGACGCCACCGACAAGACCACGATCTCTTTTTCGACCAACGGCGCCACCACCCACACCATCGTCCTCGGATACGGTAAGGAACTCGGCATCAAGGCAACGCCCACCGCGACCGGCGGTATGCCGGCAACCTTGACGCAGGTGATGTCGGGCCAGATCAATATCGGCTGGGCGGCGCCGCCGTTCGGGCTCAAGGAGGTCGAGGAGGGAAAAATCCGTGTGATTGCGAGCGGCAACGACGTGCCGTCGCTGCGCGCCCAGACCATCCGCATCGAGGTGGTCAACGCCAACGTACTCAAGAACCGCAGGGACGCGGTGTTGCGCTTCGTCAAAGCCTACCGCGAGACGCTCGACTGGATGTATGCCGATCCGGCAGCGATCAAGATGTATGCTGACGCGATCAAGGTGCCGGTCTCGATTGCGAAAACGGCCGTCGAGAAATTTCAGCCGAAGGAGGCCAAGCAGTTTGACCGGATTCTTGACTTCGACGGCATCATGAGAAATGCGGTCGCACTCAAGTATCTCGATGCCATTCTGACCAAGGAGCAGGTGGCGGAATTTATCCAGATTCCACCACGCTGATTTGACTACAGTGGTTCCCCGCGGCCCGTGAAGCGGGGCTGCCGCTTTTCCAGGAATGCACGTACGGCCTCGGCATAGTCGGGCGTCAGGCTTGCCTCGCGCTGCAACTCGCGCTCCAGTTCAAGCTGCGCTTCGAGATCGTTGCTCCAGGACTCGTCCAGCGCGCGCTTGATCAGCGCGAGTCCTGTCTTGGGTACCGACGCGAACTGCGCGCACAGCTTTTCAGCCTCGGCCATGAGCGCGTTGTCGTCGACGGCCTTCCAGATCAGGCCCCAGGCCTCGGCCTTTTCCGCCGGCAGCGGCTCGGTGGTGAGCGCAAGCCCACGGGCGCGGGCGTCGCCGACGAGCCGCGGCAGGAACCAGGTCCCGCCGGAATCCGGCACGAGCCCAAGCCTGGCGAAGGCCTGCACGAAGCTTGCCGAGCGCGCCGCCAGCACGATGTCGCAGGCCAGCGCGATGTTGGCGCCCGCGCCTGCCGCGACGCCGTTGACCGCGGCAATGACCGGGAAGGGAAGGGCACGCAGCTTGCGCACCAGCGGATTGTAATGGGCTTCGAGCGTGCCGCCGAGCACGACCGTTTCCCCCGGCTTGGCCAGCCGGTCGTTGAGGTCCTGTCCGGTGCAAAAGGCGCGCCCCGCCCCGGTAAGAATAAGCGCACGGCAGGCGCTGTCGTTCTCGGCGTCGGCGAGTGCTTGCTTGAGCGCGAGGTGCATCGCCTCCGTGAAGGCGTTAAGCCGGTGCGGTCGGTTAAGTGTGACGACATGATAGCCGTCGCGCTTGTCGAGCAGGATCGGTGCTTCGTCCATCGCCATTCCTCGCTAGCCCATGCTAACGCGGTCACGACCGGAAGTCGCGCCGATCGTCAGGGCGGCGAAGAGCATTTTCAACATCCACAGAATTGATGAAGGGTAACACGAGTGCCGCGAACTCCGTCACCTCTCCCCTCGTAGGAGAGGTCGCCGAGTGAAACGAGGCGGGTGAGGGGGTCGCTGCGTAAGCCTTCTTTACGAAGCGGCCCCTCACCCCAACCCTTTCCCCATAGGGAGAGGGAGCCCACCACCCGTGCGGAACCAACATCGACACACTCAAGATGAAAAGGCGCTAATGGCTAAATTTGCGCAGGCTGTCGATCAATGCCTTGCGCTGCTCGGGGCCGAGCTTTTCCGCCAGCCGCGCCTCGTGCTGCGCCGCCAGCGTTTTGGCGCGCTTGAGCGTCTTGCGGCCTTTGGGCGTGAGCCGGAGCGCATGGGTGCGGCGGTCCTTCGTCGATTCGAGCCGCTCTGTGAGACCGCGCTTTTCAAGTCTGTTCAGCAGGCGGACGAGGCGGGCGCGTTCGATCCCGAGCCTGCTCGATAGCTGCGATTGCGACGCGCCCGGATTGGCCGAAATCACGACCAGTACGGAGTACTGCGCCGGGCGGATGTCGATTTCGGCGAGCGTGCGGATGAAATCCTGGAACACCCAGACCTGGAGCCGCCGGATGAAGTACCCGATGTGCTCCTCCAGCACGCCGATTTCGAGCGGTGCGCGGCGGGCAAGCTGGGCCTTCCGCACTGCCGGAGGCAGGGCGATCCGGCGCGAGCCTTTCCGCGTTAGCCGTCGATCGGACATGGACGCCACCCCTTGAAGTGCCGATTGCCGTCGCGGCCTGCGGTGGAGCCCTGCCAACCGGCCGAATGGGTGTTGACGGCAATTGTTGTCATGGTCAACAATTATCCGGCCTGACGGCTTTGAGCGCAAGTGCGGCCAATAGTGTCTGCCGGCACCGCATCCGCGACGAAGGGTCCATTGCATCTTGGTACGAAGAATACGAGAAATAGGGCACGCAACGGCCGCTAGGCCGTGATCAAAATTGAGGGAGAACACCCAATGAGTAATAAGTTGCCGAAGAATTCCAACCGCAAGGGGTCAGCAATGACGCGCCGTACCTTCACGGCCGGCGCCGGCGCTGCTGCGATACTGGCGGGCACCGCGCCCTTCAACATCCTGCGGGCGCAAAGCGGACCGCTCAAGGTTGGCGTGCTGCTGCCTCGATCCGGCGCACAGGCCGGCATCGGCCAGGACTGCCAGCGCGGGGTCGATATCGCGCCGGGGTTGCTCAAGGGCCTTGGCATGCCCGAACTCGCAATCATGAATGCCGACACCGAGACCAGCGTCGATGTCGCGCGCGCTCGTGCCGAAAAGCTGATCAGCGACGGCGCGCAGCTTCTGGTCGGTGCCTTCGATTCCGGCCAGACCACCGCCATCGCCCAGGTCGCCGAGCAAAAAGGCATTCCGCTGGTCATCAATATCGCCGCCGCGCCGCCGATTACCGAGCAGGGCTACAAGTTCGTATTCCGCAACTTCCCGACCGCGCCGATGATCCTCGCCGACGCCTTCACCAACCAGAAAGAGATATTTGCACTCACCGGCAAGGCGCCGAAGTCGGTCGTGTTCATGCACGTCAACGATACCTTCGGCACCGCCATGAAGAACGGCATCGGCGCCGTCATGCCGAAATTCAACATGCCGTATACGATCGCCGAGACGATCTCCTACGATCCGACCGCGCGGGACCTTTCGGTCGAGATCGCCAAAGCGAAGGCGACCGGCGCCGAAGCCCTGCTGATGGTCAGCCGCCTGAACGACGCCATCCTGCTGACGCGCGAAATGGTCAAGCAGCGCTGGTCGCCGATGGGCGTGCTCAGCATGGGACCGGGCTGGTATGAGGACCAGTATCTCAAGACGCTCGGCAAACTGGCCGACGGTCCGCTTAGCTTCGTGCCCTGGTACGATCCGAACAAGAAGCTCACCAAGCAGATGATCGCGGCGCTCGCCAAGTCGTTTCCCGGCGTCAGTCCGAATACCAACCACGTTTACACGTTCGAGGCGCTGCTGGTCGCAGCGGACGCTTACAAGCGGGCCAAGTCGACCGACCCGAAGGCGCTTGCAGATGCCATCCGCACGACCAACATCACCGACAACGTCAGCACCGGCCCGGGAATCCAGTTCAATGCCAAGGGCCAGAACGACAAGCTGAAGAACTCGGCCATCCAGAATCGCGGCGGCAAGCTCGTCACCGTCGCGCCCAAGGGAGCGACGGACGCCAATCCCGAGTTCCCGATGAAGCCTTACGATAAGCGCTGAACTGCGTCCGGCTTGATTGCGCTCCGGCCGCGTATGCGGCCGGAGCGTTGCGTCACAGGGTGCTGAGTGCCCGCAGATATCTATCTCAACGTCGCCGTCAGCGGCCTGTTGACCGGCCTCGTCTACGGGCTGATGGCGCTCGGCCTCTCGGTCATTTTCGGGGTCGTGCGGGTGGTCAATTTCGCCCACGGCGAAATGATGACGATCGCGATGTATGTCGCGATCATGCTGTTTTCGGCCTTCAAGCTTGATCCGCTGGTGATGCTGGTCCCGATCGCCGCGTTGATGTTCGCGCTTGGCTATCTGATGCAGATCGGGCTGATCAATCCGTTCATCAACCGGCCCGAGTACAGCCAGTTCATGCTGCTGATCGCGGTCGCGATCATCCTGGTGAACGTGTTGCTGATCGTGTTCGGTCCCGATGCCCGCAACGTCCAGACCTCGTACGCCTATGACAGCTTCCAGATCGGGCCGCTGATCGTCGACGCGACCAAGGTTTATGCGGCTGCGGCAGCGGTGGTGGTGGCGGCGGCGCTGTTCGCATTCTTCCGCTTTACGCTGACCGGCAAGGCGATCCGGGCCTGCGCCGATAACTACACCGGCGCGCTGGTTGTCGGGCTCGACGTCAAGCGGCTCTATGCGCTGACCTTCGGGCTCGGCGCCGCATGCGTGGGCGCCGCCGGGTCGATCCTGGTGCTGCTCGTTGACGTGACGCCGCAACTCGGCCCGGCCTACACCCTGCTGGCGTTCGTGATTGTAATCACCGGCGGGCTCGGCTCGATGCCTGGTGCGCTCGTCGGCGG
Organism: uncultured Alphaproteobacteria bacterium; assembly: GCA_963756715.1. Lineage (GTDB taxonomy): Bacteria > Pseudomonadota > Alphaproteobacteria > Rhizobiales > Xanthobacteraceae > VAZQ01. The sequence goes on along the minus strand of CAVWOV010000005.1, from coordinate 13,335 downwards.
CGTGCTGATCGGCCTCACCGAGGCGATGGCCGGGCTTTTGTTCACGCCGTCGGCAAAGAGCATGTTCTCGTTTGCCCTTTTGGTGCTGGTGCTGCTGTTCCGGCCGCAGGGCATTCTCGGAAAGAGAACGTCATGAGCGCGCTGTTGGCGGGAATTCCGCTCCGCGGCCGGATGATGCTGCTGGCCCTGCTGGCCGCGCTGGTCGCCGCGCCGTTCGTCGCCAACGACTACCTGCTGACGGTTCTGATCCTCATTCTCTACTACGCCTATGTCGGCCAGGCCTGGAACATCATGATGGGCTTCGCCGGCCAGTTGTCGCTCGGCCACGCGCTTTATACCGGGCTTGGCGCCTACGTGACCGCGGCACTCTACGTGCATTTCGGCATCGCGCCATGGCTCGGCCTGCCGGCCGCGATCGCGGTCGCGGCGATTGCCGGCGCGGTCATCGGATTCCTGGCGTTTCGCTTCGGCGTTTCGGGTGTCTATTTCGCGATCCTCACCATTGCGTTTGCCGAATTCGCGCGCATCGGCTTCGATCATTTCAAGTGGGTCGGCGGCTCGGCCGGCTTCTTCCTGCCGGTCGCCAACTATACGCAGGACGATCTCTGGAACCTGCGCGGCCGGCCGGTGATGTTCTACTACGTGATCCTGGCGATGACGGTCCTGGCGCTGGTGCTGTGCCGTCTGCTGCTCGGCAGCCGCATGGGTTACTACTGGCTGGCGATCCGCGAGGACGAAACCGCCGCCCGCGCGCTCGGTATCAATACCTTTCGCTACAAGATGTACGCGGTGGTCTTGTCCGCGGGCATGACCTCGGTCGCCGGCATGTTCTATGCCTTCTTCTACAACAACCTGTTTCCCGAGCAGGTGTTCAGCATCCTGCGTTCGATCGAACTGCTGCTGGGTCCGATCATCGGCGGCATCGGTACGCTGATTGGTCCGCTGGTCGGGGCGTTCCTGCTCACCAGCTTGGCCGAAATCCTGGACGCGATCCTGGCTGCACTCAGCATCGACGTGCCCGGGGCCAAACGGGTGTTCTACGGCGTCTGCCTGCTGGTCGTGGTGATGGTTTTGCCGGACGGTGTCTGGCCGTGGCTGGCGCGCAAGCTCGGCCTGGCGGAGCGCAAGCCATGACGCCTCTGCTGGCCGTCGACGGTATCAGCAAACGTTTTCGCGGCCTGCTCGCCGTCGACAAGGTGAGCTTCGGCCTGCCCCAGGGCTCGATCTTCGCGGTGATCGGGCCGAACGGCGCGGGCAAGACCACGCTGTTCAACATGATCGCCGGCGAATTCGCGCCCGACGGCGGCACCATCACCTTCGCGGGCCGGCGCGTCGACCGCCTGACGCCCGACGCGGTGTGCCGGCGCGGCATCGGACGCACCTTCCAGATCGTGCGGCCGTTCCCGGCGCTGACCGTGGAGGATAACGTCATCGTCGGCGCATTGTTGCAGCGGCGCGATGTTGCCGCCGCGCGCGCGCGTGCGCGCGAGGTGCTGGAGCAACTCGATCTCATCGGCAAACGCTCGCAGATCGCCTCAACGCTGACGCTGCCGGACCGCAAACGCCTCGAAGTGGCCCGCGCGCTGGCGACCGACCCCAAGCTTCTGCTGCTCGACGAGGTGATGGCGGGACTGCGCCCGTCGGAGACCGACCGCATCGTATCGATCCTCACCCAACTCAACCGGGATACCGGGCTGACGATCCTGCTGATCGAGCACGTCATGCGCGCCGTGATGGCGCTCGCCCACAATGTGCTGGTGCTTCATCATGGTGCGGCAATCGCGGAAGGCACGCCGGACGCGGTCGTGCGCGATCCCGCGGTTGTGCACTCCTATCTCGGTGCCGAGGCGGTGGATTGATGCTGCGGGTCGAGAACCTTGATGTCTTTCACGGCGACGCCCAGGCGCTCGACGACGTGACGCTCGAGATCGAGGAGGGCGCGATCGTCGCCATCGTCGGTGCCAACGGCGCCGGCAAGACCTCGCTCATCCGCACCATCGCCGGGATGCACCGGCCGGCGCGCGGGCGCATCCTGTTTCGCGGAACCGATATTGCCGGCTGGCCAAGCCATCGTGTCTGCAATCTCGGCATCGGCCAGGTGGCGGAGGGCCGGCAGGTATTTCCGACCCTTTCGGTCGCTGGAAAATCTCGACATGGGCGCGATGCTGCCGCGGGCCCGTGCGGGCCGGGCCAGGACCCTGGATCGCGTATTCGCCCTGTTTCCGGTCTTGAGCGAACGCGCGGGTCAGGCGGCAGGCACCTTGTCGGGCGGTGAGCAGCAGATGCTGGCCATTGGCCGTTGTCTGATGGGCGCGCCCGATCTGGTGATGTTCGATGAGCCGTCGCTCGGGCTCGCGCCGGCCATTGTGCAGACCGTGCTTCGGACGATCCGCGATCTCAATCGCGAGGGGCTCACTTGTGTTCTGGTCGAGCAGAACGTCGCGGTATCGCTCAAGCTCGCCGCACAGGCCTATGTGCTGGAAAACGGCCGGATCACGTTGTCCGGCCCTGGCAATGCGCTGTTATCGGACGATCGGGTGCGGCAGGCTTATCTCGGCATGTAGTCGTTGTGCGCCAGGAGGCGGATGTCGCCGATGCCGAGCCTCACATGGTTCGGGCCGGCCATCGATACGCAACGTGATGGCCGGCCCGATAACGTTCGTAGATGCGTCTAGTGATTCCTTTGGCTACGTCGCAGGTCCACCCGACTTGCAGCCGCAGCCGCCCCAAAGATCAGAATCAGAACTAACATCAACGTAGAGATGCTCATTCAGACGCCCCCATCCTGTTGTAGACGGGCACTATCCGAACTGAAAAATCGTGCTCCAGTGTGACGCCGGCAAAAGATTGGAGAGGCGTTGCAAAAATCTCACAAATGAAATCTGCTCGCCGCGCTCGTTTCAGTGCGGCCGATCGGAAAAAGTTTTGAGCCTATCGGTCTTTCCGGCGCGGTGCTCGCAATCTGGTGTAACGGCCTGCGGGCTGTGAGCGCCGGTGGACAAGATTTATTTGCGCGGCACGCTGCGGTATCCGCGAACGGCAAGCGCCGTTGTGATGGCGAACAGGCGTCAGACGGCGTGGCGGCGCATGACCATGTCGAGCGCCGCGACTCGCAGATTGAGCGGGCTGTCCGGAAAGGCCGCGCGCAGGGCACGCAGCGCTTCGGCGTCCGATGCCGGGCGCGCAGCGATCATGCGCTGAACCATCGCGGTCAGGTCACCGTCCGGCAGGCCTTCCGGCGCGATCGGCGGAGAGGGGAGAAACGGCAGGGGCGCCTTGCGGGCGATCCCGTGATTGCTGGCAGAACCCATGAATGATCCTCGGGTGGCTGATCCCCGGCGATGGGAGACTGGACCCAATTGGTTACCGGTCCGTTAACGACCCTGCCTAAGCGCTTGTTCCATCGCTTCTTTGGTTGATCGAACTACTTGCAGGGCCTGCCCCACGGGGGCATGGTCGCGCCGCCGGCGTGGCCGGCTGTCCAAGGAGGTTCGCATGAAGCTGTATTTTGCGCCCGGCGCCTGCTCGCTATCGCCGCACATTGTGCTCCGCGAGTCGGGCGCCAAGTTCGACCTGGAGCAGGTCGACCTGCGCGAAAAGAAGACCAAGAAGGGCGACGACTATTGGCAGGTCAATCCCAAGGGCCAGGTCCCGTTGCTGGAACTCGACGACGGCCAGAAGATCAGCGAGGGCCCGGCGATCGTGCAGTACATCGCCGACACGAACCCCTCAGCCGGCCTCATTCCGCCGGTCGGCAGCATCGACCGCTATCACATGCAGGGCTGGCTCACCCATATCGGCACCGAACTGCACAAGACCTACGGCCCCTGCTTCCGTCCGACCACGCCGGACGAATTCAAGAAGCTGTCCAAGGAGATGCTCGCCAACAAGTACAAGAACATCGACAAGGCGCTGGAGGGCAAGCAGTACCTGATGGGCGACAAGTTCTCGGTGGCGGACGCCTATCTCTTTGCCGTGACGCGCTGGGCGCCGCGAATCGAGTTTGACCTGTCGCCCTATCCGAACGTGCAGGCCTTCATGGCGCGGATGAACGCGCGTCCCAAGGTGCAGGAGGCGCTGAAGGCGGAGGGGCTGTCGTAAGCCGACGGATCCGATATCTTGGCCAGAGAAAAACGCGGCCTTGCGGCCGCGTTTTGATTCTACAGAAGCGGCGCCGCAAGCGCGGCCGCGCAGCTTACTTCAGCGGCGGCCCGATCGTCACCGTGAGCGTGCCGACGCCCTCGATCTCGCATTCGAGCTTGTCGCCCGCGACGCAGGCGGCCACGCCCGACGGCGTGCCGGTCATGATGATGTCGCCAGGCGCCAGCTCGACCATTTCGGAAAGCTTTACGATCACCTCGGGCACGTTCCAGATCATCTGCGCGAGGTCGCCGTCCTGACGCACCTTGCCGTTGCACTTGAGCGCGATGCGGCCCTTCGTCAGGTGGCCGGTCTTCTCGGCCGGCACGATCGGCCCGCACGGCGCCGAGTGATCGAACGCCTTGCCGACCTCCCATGGCCGCTTCATGTCGCGCGAGGCAATCTGCAGGTCGCGCCGCGTCAGATCGATGCCGACGCCGTAGCCATAGATGCAATCGAGCGCCTTCTCGATCGGGATGTTCCGCCCGCCGCTCTTGAGCGCCACCACCAGCTCGACCTCGTGATGCATGTCCTTGGTGAGTGAGGGGTAGGGTGCGGTGCCACCGTCCGGCACGATGGAGTCGGCGGGCTTGGAGAAGAAGAACGGCGGGTCGCGCACGTCGTGCCCCATCTCCTTGATGTGCTCCTCGTAGTTGCGCCCGACGCACCAGATCCGGCGCACCGGAAACGACTTGCCGGTGCCGGCGACCGGGATCGACGCCTGCGGGGCCGGAGTAATCACATAGCTTTCTGCACTCATGTTCGGGACTTCCTGCTTGCAAATCTGCGGTCAGCCGCGGGAGGCGGCGGCGATGAGTTCGCGGGGTTCTTCACCCTGCTCCTGACCCTTGAGCTGAAGGCGATAGAACGACGCATAGCGTCCGCCCTTGCGCAGCAACTCGTCGTGACGCCCGGATTTGGCGATGGTGCCGTCTTCGATCACCACGATGCGGTCGGCATGGGTGATGGTGTGCAGCCGGTGCGCGATCGCGATGGTGGTGCGGCCCTGGCAGAGATGCTCGATCGCGCGCTGCACCGCCCGCTCGGATTCGGAATCGAGCGCGGCGGTCGCCTCGTCGAGCAGGATGATTGGCGCGTCCTTGAGCAGCGCGCGCGCCACCGCGATGCGCTGGCGCTCGCCGCCCGAGAGCTGCATGCCGTGTTCGCCGGCCGGTGTGTCGTAGCCGTTCGCGAAGCTCATGATGAAGTCATGCGCATTCGCGGCCTTGGCGGCGGCGATGATGTCCGCTTCGGAGGCGTCGGGGCGGCCGACCGCGATATTGTCGCGCACCGAGGCATGGAACAGGAACACGTCCTGCCCCACATAGGCGATCTGGCTGCGCAGCGAATGTAGCGAAACCGTCGAGATGTTCTGGCCGTCGATCAGGATCGCGCCGTCGTCGATCTCGTAGAACCGCAGGATCAGATTGAGGATCGTCGACTTGCCGCCGCCCGAGGGGCCGACGAGTGCGGTCATCTTGCCGGGCTCAGCGACGAAGCTCAGGTTCCGGATGACGGTTTCGCCCGGCCGGTAGCCGAACTGGACATTGACGTATTCGACCCGCGCCCGCTCGAGCTTGAGCGGCGGACGGTTGTCTTCGATGCGCTCGGTCGGCGGTGCATCGAGGATGCCGAACAGGATGCGCACCCCGACGAGGGCGGTATTGAGGTCGATATTGAGCCGCGCGAGGCGCTTCGCCGGTTCGTAGGCCAGCATGAACGCGGCGAGGAAGGAGAAGAACTGCCCGGGTGTCGCGCCGGTCTTCAGCACGCGGAAGCCGCCGTAGATCATCGCGAACGCGATGGCGAAACCGCCCATCGCTTCCATCAGCGGGCCGGCACGATGCGCGGTGCGGGCCCAGCGGTTCGATTCCCGCTCGAGGTCGGCGACGTCGGTGGCAAGCCGCGCGCGCATCGTCTCTTCCATCGTGTAGGCCTTGACGATGCGGATGCCCTGCACGGTCTCCTGCATCGTCTCCAGGATGCGGGCGCCGCCGGTGAACTGCCGCTTGGCGATGTTGGAGATGCGGCGGATCATCTTGCGCAGCAGGTAGAGCGCGGGTGGCACCACGATGAAGGCGAAGAACGACATCACCGGGTCCTGCACGATCATCACGATCAGCAGCGCGATCAGCACCAGGAAGTCGCGGCCGATGGCGCCGACGATCAGGTTGATGGTCGTGCTGGCGGCGGCGGCACCGGCGGTCAGCCGCGCGAGGATGTCGGTCGAATGCCGGCCGGCGAAGAATTCGAGATTCTGATGGACGAGGACATCGAACATCGCCCGCTGATTGTCGGCGATGATGGCATTACCGATCTTCGCGAGCTTCACGGCCTGGAGGTAGGTGGCGCTTGCCTTCACCATGAAGATGAAGGCGGTGAGCAGCCCGATGGTCAAAATGCCGTAGAAGTTCTTGTGGACGTAGGCCTGGTTGATCACGTCGCCGACCAGATAGGCGCCGAGCGCGGTGCTGCCGGCGGCGATCGCCATCAGACCGAGTGCCCCGAGGTAGCGCTTCCACTGCCGCGACGCCTGTTCGACCATCAGCCGGCGCACCAGCGCGGGGGTGCCGTCGGGATCGGCAAACAGCGACTGAAAGTACGATTTCAGCACTCGCGCTCCGTCTCACAGACCAGGCGAACTGGGGCAGGGCGCCGCCGCCCTGCGGCGTGTCGTTCTTGCCCAGCCGGAGCGGTAATTCAAGCAGAATCCGAGATTTGGCGGGATTCAGCGCGGCCGTGCCGCGAGCTTGCGTTCCCATGCCAGCGCGTGCGTGACCATGGTGGCAAGATCGTCGAATTGCGGCTGCCAATTGAGCGTCGCGCGGATGCGATCGGAGGCGGCGACGATGCGGGCCGGGTCGCCCGGGCGGCGGCCGGCGAACTCGACCTTGAAGTCGACGCCGGACACCCGTTTGACGGTGTCGATCACCTCCAGCACCGAGAAGCCGTGGCCGTAGCCGCAGTTGAGCGTGACGGATGGGCCGCCGCTGCGCAGATAGGCAAGCGCATCGAGATGCGCGCGGGCGAGATCGGAGACATGGATGTAGTCGCGGATGCAGGTGCCGTCCGGCGTGTCGTAGTCGGAGCCGAACACGTCGATCTTCTCGCGCTTGCCGAGCGCGGTTTCGACCGCGACCTTGATGAGATGCGTCGCGCCCGCGGTCGACTGGCCGGTGCGCCCTTGCGGGTCGGCGCCGGCGACATTGAAATAGCGCAGGATCACGTGGTTGAGCCCGTAGCGCCGTCCCGGCATCGCGCAGCATCACCTCGGTCATCAGCTTCGATGAGCCGTAGGGCGACATCGGGATCGTCGGGTCGTCTTCGCGCACCGGCACGCGCGCCGGATTGCCGTAGACCGCGGCGGTCGAGGAGAAGATGAAATGGCGCACGCCGCCTTTGACCGCGCATTCGATCAGCGTCCGCGAGTTCACGGTGTTGTTGCGGTAGTAGCCGAGCGGATCGGCGACCGACTCGGGCACCACGACCGAGCCGGCGAAGTGAATGATCGCGTCGACGCCGTGTTCCTTGATCAGCGCGGCGACCAGGGCCTGATCGCCGATGTCGCCGACCTCGAGCTTGGCGCCCGGCGCCACCGCCCACGCGAACCCGGTGGTCAGATTGTCGAGCACCACCACGGCCTCGCCGGCGTCGACGAGCGCGTAGACCATGTGGCTGCCGATGTAGCCGGCGCCGCCGGTAACCAGGACCGTCATGCAGTCATTCCATTTGGGCTGAGCCACCGTTCTAGCCGAAATCTGATGAAAATCCCGTTAGTGCGGACATGCACGGCTTGCCGCCCGATGGCAAGCGGCCGGGCTGGGCATCGTCATGTGACTTTGTTCACACTCATTGGCCGGGAACTCTGTTAGTATTGCCATAACTTTGACCTTGGCCGACCCGGATGTGATCCCCATGCGGTGGCGAGAATTCGTCATCCCTCCAGTCGGCCCGGCGTCGATCTTATGGCGCTTCGGAGCTTGGTGATCCCGACCGCGCGGGGTCGAAGGCCGTGCGCCAATGAGCAAGCGCCGCAAGACCCGGGCCGCGCAGGCCCCATCGCGGCCGCGACGGTCCACACCGCGGCGGCCCGTTGGCGTGGTTGCAAAGGGGAAGAAGAAGTCTGCCGCTTCGGCTCCCAAGACCAAAGCGCGAGCGCGCAAAGCGGGCGGCCTTGCGCAGCTCAAGCGCGAACTGGCCGAGGCGCTCGAGCAGCAGACCGCGACCTCGGAGGTGCTGCAGGTCATCTCAAGCTCGCCCGGCGACTTGGAGCCGGTGTTCAATGCCATGCTGGAAAACGCCACGCGCATCTGCGGCGCGCAATATGGCATGTTGTGGCTGACCGAAGGCGATGGGTTCCGTGCGTCCGCCATGTACAACGTGCCGACGGCGCTAATAGATCAACGGCAGCGCGAGCAGGTGATTTATCCGGGAGAGGACATACCGCTGGGTCAGCTCGCGCGGACGAGGCAACTGGTTCATATACAGGATCTCAAGACCGAGCCAGGATACATTAACGGGTTCCAGCCGTTGATCGATTTGGTCGAGGACGGCGGCGCCAGGACCCTTTTGCTTGTACCGCTGCTGAAAGACGAAAATCTTATCGGCGCTTATGCAATCTACCGGCGAGAGGTTCGCCCCTTCACCGAAAAGCAGATTGCTCTGATCAACATTTCGCCGCGCAGGCCGTCATCGCCATCGAGAATACGCGGCTGCTCAACGAACTGCGTCAGCGCACCGACGATCTTGCCGAGGCGCTGGAGCAGCAAACGGCGACGTCCGAGGTTTTGCGGGTCATCTCCAGTTCGCCAGGCGAGCTCGAGCCAGTGTTCGATGCCATGCTCGAGAACGCCACGCGAATTTGCGAGGCGGATTTCGGCAATCTGCTGTTGTTGGAAGGTGAAGGCGTGCGTCTCGCCGCCCACAAAAACGCGCCGGAGGTTTACGTCGCGATGTTTGCCAATGGGCCGCTGGTCCCCGGGCCGCACACCGGTGTCGGCCGCGTCGTGCGTAGCAAGGCGCTTGTCCACATCGCTGACATTGCAGAGGAGCCGCCTCACATCCAAGGCGATCCGATGCGAGTCGCAACCATGAACATCCTCGGCGCGCGCACATTCCTGGCTATGCCGATGCTCAAGGATAACCAATTGATCGGCATTATCCTCATCTATCGGCAGCAGGTTCGCCCGTTCAGCGACAAGCAGATCGAGCTGATGCAGAACTTCGCCGCGCAGGCGGTCATCGCTATCGAGAACACGCGCCTGCTCAACGAACTGCGCCAGCGCACCGAGGATTTGTCCGAGTCGCTGCAGCAGCAGACCGCCACCGCCGACGTGCTCAAGGTCATCAGCCGCTCGACATTCGACCTCGATGCGGTCCTGCAAGACGCTGGTCGAATCGGCCGCGCGGCTGTGCGACGCGGACAAGGCGACGATCACGCGGCAGAAGGGGATGTTCTACCGCGCGAAGTCCTACGGCTTCTCACCAGGAGTTCATGGAGTACGTGAGGGATGTCCCGGTCCTCCGGAGCGCCGCACCGCGACCGGCCGGGCGCGCTTTGCGAGCGCCGCAGTCGTCCAGATTGACGACGTCAAAGCCGACCCGGAATACGGATGGGAAGAGGCATATCGGCTGGGTGATTTCCGCACGTCGTTAGGGTGCCGATGCTGCGCGAGGGCGTGCCGATCGGCGTGCTCGCGCTGACGCGCCGGAGGTGCGCCCCTTCAGCGACAAGCAGATCGAGCTTGTCGCCACCTTTGCCGACCAGGCCGCGATCGCGATCGAGAATGTGCGGTTGTTCGACGAGGTGCAGGCGCGCACGCGCGAACTGAGCGTATCGCTCGAATATCAGACCGCGACCGCGGACGTTCTCAACGTGATCAGCCGGTCGCCGTCCGAACTGCAGCCGGTGCTCGACGCGATCGTCCAGACCGCCGCGCGGCTGTGCTCGGCCGAGTACGCCTTCATTGCGAGATATGTCGACGGCAAGTGCTATCTCGTTGCCGGCAATCGGGTCGAAGCAGACCACATCAAGTATCTGGCCGGCCGCCCGGTGGCTGTGGACCGCGGTTCGATCACCGGACGCGTCGTGCTCGAACGGCGCACCATCCACGTGCCGGACGTGCTGGCCGATCCCGAATTCGATCAGTTCGAGTGGCAGCGCGTCGGCAAGCAGCGGACGGTTCTGGGCGTCCCATTGCTGCGCGAAGACGTCCTGATCGGCGTGATCATTCTTGCCCGCACCCAGGTCGAGCCGTTCGACGAGCGGCAGATCGACCTGGTCACGACCTTCGCAGACCAGGCGGTGATCGCGATCGAGAACGTGCGGCTGTTCGACGAGATCCAGGACAAGAGCCGCCAGCTCGCCGAGGCGAGCCAGCACAAGTCGCAGTTCCTCGCCAACATGAGCCACGAGCTGCGCACGCCGCTCAACGCCATCCTCGGCTACACCGAACTGATCATGGACGGAATCTACGGCGACACGCCGGACAGGATGCGCGACGTGCTCGATCGCGTGCAGAAGAACGGCCGGCACCTGCTCGGCCTGATCAACGACGTGCTCGACCTCTCCAAGATCGAGGCCGGCCAGCTCACGCTGGCGCTGTCAAACTATTCGCTCAAGGACGTGGTGCACGGCGTCTACAGCGCGGTCGAGCCGCTCGCATCGGAGAAGAAAATCGCGCTCAAGATCGAGCTGCCGCCCGATCTGCCGCAGGGCCGCGGCGACGAGCGGCGGCTGACGCAGGTGCTGCTCAACCTCGTGGGCAACGCCATCAAGTTCACCGACCAGGGCGAGGTGGTGGTCAAGGCGAGCGCGACCAACGGCTCGTTCAATCTGTCGGTGCGCGATACCGGCCCGGGAATCGGCGAGACCGATCAGGCCAAGCTGTTCCAGGAATTCCAGCAGGCCGACAATTCCATCACCAAGAAGAAAGGCGGCACCGGCCTGGGGCTGGCCATCTCCAAGCGCATCATCGAACTGCACGGCGGGAAGATCTGGGTCGAGTCACAGGTGGGGCAGGGCTCGACATTCTCCTTCACGCTTCCGGTCACGGTCTAGCTAAAACGGGACACCATGGGCAAGCTCATTCTGGTGGTCGAGGATCAGGAGGATAACCGCCGTATCCTTCGCGACCTGCTGACCAGTGCCGATTACGAACTGGTCGAGGCCTGCAACGGCGAGGAAGCCCTGGCGGCGATGGCGAAGGGGCTGCCGGACCTGATCCTCATGGACATTCAGCTTCCGGTGATGGATGGCTACGAGGCGACGCGGCGCATCAAGGCCGATCCGGCACGGCTGCCATTCCGGTCATCGCGGTGACGTCCTACGCGCTGAGCGGCGACGAGGAAAAGGCGCGCGCGGCCGGCTGCGACGACTTCGTGCCGAAGCCTTTCAGCCCGCGCCAGTTGCTGGAGAAGATCCGCCAGTATTTGCCGTGATATCCGGTTTATTATTCGCTGAAGTAATGTCATATCAAGCCGCGCACGCGATCTGTCCCCTAACGGGGAGCGAACGCTATAGCGCGGGCCGGTGCGGGAATGCGCAGATAAGGTGGTGTTATGATCCTCGGGTTCTCGACGTTCACTTGGGTGCATACGATCCTGAGTCTCGTGGCGCTGCTGGCGGGGCTGGTCGTGGTGGCCGGGCTGCTCGGCACCCGAACGCTGCCGCAGTGGACCGGGCTTTTCCTCGTGACGGCGATTGCGACAAGCGTGACCGGCTTTGGATTTCCGTTCGAGAAATTCGAAGCCTCTCATTGGATCGGCGTGATTTCGCTGGTCGCGCTCGCGGTCGCGATCCTCGCACGCTACATGTTTCATCTCGCCGGCGCCTGGCGCTGGATCTACGTCGTGACGATCGCGGTGGCGGCGTATTTTCTCGTCTTCGTCACCATCGCGCAGGCCTTCAAGAAAGTGCCGCGCTTGCACGCGATGGCGCCGACCTTGTCGGAGACGCCGTTTACGGTGTCGCAACTTCTGGTGCTGGTGATCTTTGCCGGCATTATCGTCGCGGCTGTGATCAAGTTCCGCCCAGCGTCGACGCGGGCCTGATGCTCGACGCCCCACCCGCCGTGTCGCGACCGCCCGTTGTCGTTGATGCCAGGCAACCGGGTTCCGCACCGGACATTCTGTTCATCAAGACGTCTTCGCTGGGCGACGTGATCCATCAGATGCCGGCGCTCACCGAAGCGCGGCGGCGGCTGCCGCAGGCGCGATTTTCCTGGCTGGTCGAGGAGGCGTTCGCACCGCTGGTCCGGCTCCATCCGGCGATTGACGAAGTGATCCCGGTCGCGACCCGGCGCTGGCGTCGCACGATCTACCTGCCGTCGACCTGGCGCGAGATGGCGAATGCCACGCGGGCGATCCGGACGCACGCCTATGACGAGATCGTCGATACCCAGGGGCTGTTTCGCTCCGCCGTGATGGCGAAGGTCGCGCGCGGCCGCCGGCACGGCTATGACACGGCGAGCGTTCGCGAGCGCTCGGCGTCTTCGCTCTACGATGTGCGCCATGGCGTAGCGCGCGATCTGCACGCGATTGCCCGCAACCGCCTGCTGACCGGTCTCGCGCTCGGCTATGAGCCGGACGGCCCGATCGATTTCGGGCTCGACCGCGGCAAGCTCGTCGATAGCGCTGGGCCGTCCTACGGCATCTTGTTCCACGCCACGGCGCGGCCGGAGAAGGAATGGCCGGAGGCGCATTGGATTGCGCTCGGCAAGGCGCTTGCCGGTCATGCCGACACGCTGTTGCTCCCTTGGGGCGACGAGCGGGAGCGTGCGCGCAGCACCCGCATTGCCGCCGCGCTCGGCAACGCGCGCGTGCCGGAGCGGCAATCGCTCGACCGCGTGGCCGCGCAGATCGCCGGCGCATCGTTCGTCGTCGGCGTCGATACCGGCTTGCTGCATCTCGCCGCCGCGCTCGGCGTGCCGCTGGTGTCGATCTTCGCCGGCAGCGATCCGGAGTCTCACCGGGCCGTTGGGACAAGGGCCGATCGCGGTGGTCGGCCGCGCCGGAGAAACGCCATCGGTCGCCGAGGTGACCGCCGCGCTCGAGCGGATTGGCTGACGCAAACTCCGTCCAGGGCTCTTAGGCCGTATACTCATGAACCCCGGCTCTGTGGTCTGCGGGAGTTGATGTCCGCTTTACTCCGAAAGCGACCTTGTTGCTGCGGGGCAACGAAATGACGCGATGGGC
>CAVWOV010000004.1:0-35310 GCA_963756715.1 uncultured Alphaproteobacteria bacterium | reverse complement strand
CAATACTTTGCCAACGGCCTTGGAAGCGGTGATGGGGGCACGCCGGTCCAGCGGAACTGGACCAGCGTTGCTGCCGCTGAGTTAGAAGCAGGATGCGGGCGATTTCGTCCTGATGCCGGCAGGCCGGACGCGCACGGCTTCGTTCGCCTGTTTGAAAAGTTTGATCATACCGCAGGACGCGCCCTGTCACCGCGGGACGCGCGGGCAGACCCCATGCCTTTGTGGCGTTGCTTCCCCGTCGGGACTAGGGCTAATTTCCCCTCCCGGCCGCTGCCCGCCGCCGCTCGATTGGCCCGAATTCGAGGTTTCCGGAATGAGCAATATGCCCGCGCGCGCGTCCAACGGTTCCCAGCCGGGCATCAATGACGACATCGGCGAGGAGATGCGGCTGACCATGTACCGGACGCAGGTCGTGCTCCGCGAGGCCGAGCAGCGCGCCTTTGACCTGTTCCTGCAGAACCTGGTGAAGGGCACGAGCCATTTGTCGCTTGGGCAGGAGGCGGTGGCGGCGGGCTTTGCCTGCGCGATGAAGCCCGGCGATCTGTCGTTCTGCACCTATCGCGGCCACGCCCATACGCTCGCCCGCGGCGTCCCGGTCGAGAAGGTGCTGGGCGAACTGATGCAGCGCGACAACGGCCTGATGCGCGGCAAGGGCGGCTCGATGCATCTGACCTCGGTCGAACACGGCGTCATGGGCTCCTACGCGATCATCGGCGCGCATCTGCCGATTGCCTGTGGCGCGGCCTGGCGCGCGCAATACAAGGGCGACAAAGATGTGTCAGTTTGCTTCTTCGGCGACGGCACCACCAATATCGGCGCCTTCCATGAGGCGCTGAACTTCGCGGTGGTGTGGAAGCTGCCGGTGATCTTCTGCTGCGAGAACAACCTCTACATGGAGTACACGCCGATCGGCGATGTCACCGCGGTCGAGCACCCCGCGGCGGACCGTGCGTCAGCTTACGGCCTGCCGCGCATCGTGATCGACGGCAACGATGCGGACGCGGTCTTCCGCGCGGCGCGCGACGCCTACGACAAGGCGCGCGCGGGCGGCGGGCCGTCATTGATCGAGTGCATGACGTACCGGCACAGCGGCCATTCGCGCGCCGACCCGGCCAAATACCGCCCTGAAGGCGAACTGGAAAAGTGGAAGGAGCGCGATCCGCTCAAGATTTATCGCGAGCGGCTCCAGCAGTTCGGCATCGGCGAGGATGTCATCACGAAGATCGAGAGCGACGTGAAGCGCATGGTCGACGAGGCGACCGAGGCGTGCAAGGCCGCGCCGATGCCGCCGCTCGATCTTCTCACCACCGACGTCTACGCCGATGGAGGCTTCGCATGGCGGAACTGACGTACCGTGACGCCGTGGCGCGCGGCATCGCGCAGGAGATGGCGCGCGATCCCGACGTGGTATTCCTCGGCGAGGACGTCGCCAAGCCCGGCGGCGTGTTCAAGGCCACGGTCGGGCTGTTCGAGCAGTTCGGACCGCTGCGCGTGCGCGACACGCCGATTTCCGAGCAGGCGATCCTGGGCGCCGCCATGGGCGCGGCGATGACCGGTCTCAAGCCGATCGCCGAGATCATGTTCTCGGATTTCTTCGCGGTCTGTTTCGACTACATCGCCAACGAATTTCCGAAGAGCCGTTACATGTCGAACGGCCAGCTCAAGTGCCCGCTGGTGGTGCGCACCGGCAATGGTGCGGGCTCGCGCTTCGGCGCGCAGCATTCGCAGAGCGTCGAGAACTGGGCGATGATGATCCCCGGCCTCAAGGTGGTGGCGCCGTCGAACCCGCGCGACGTCATCGGCCTGATGGCGGCGGCGGTGCGCGATCCCGACCCGGTGATCTTCTTCGAGCACAAGTCGCTCTACGCCACCAAGGGCGAAGTGCCGGACGGCGAGATCGTCGATACCCTCGGCACCGCCGCGATTGCGCGGCCCGGCAAGGACGCCACCATCCTGGCGCTCGCCCTGATGGTGCCGCGGGCGCTCGCGGCGGCCGAGAAACTCAAGGCGGAACACGGCATCGACTGCGAAGTTGTCGATGTGCGCTCGCTGGTGCCGCTCGACACGCAGACCATTCTGGGCTCGGTCGGGCGCACGCATCGGCTGTTCACCGTCGAGGAGAATCCGCGGTTGTGCGGCTGGGGCGCGGAGATCGTGTCGATCGTGGCCGACGAGGCGTTCTACGATCTCGACGGCCCGCCGGTGCGGATCACGACGCCGCACATTCCGCTGCCGGCCGCCGATATCCTGGAGGACATCGCGCTGCCGACGGTCGACCGCATCGTCGAGCGGGTGCGGCGCTCGATGGAGAGCTAGACGTGTGAGCACGAACCGGGCAGCGAATTCGGTCGGCCCCCTCCCCCCTTGAGGGGGAGGGGTGGGGAGGGGGGTGGTCGCGAGTCGGGTATTCGCTGCTACCCCCCTCCCTGTCCCTCCCCCTCAAGGGGGAGGGAACGATGCGGCGCTGGCCTTCGCAACAAGATGCCTGCGTCGGCTTCTGACGCGTCCGATAGGAAACGCACCATGTACGACAACCTCCTCGCCAATGTTCCGACCGATCTGTGGATCGGCGGCAAATGGCGCAAATCATCCGACGGCGGCCGCTTCGACGTGATCGATCCGGCGACCGAGAACAAGATCGCCTCGGTCGCGAGCGCCACGGTGGAAGACGCCAAGGCAGCGGTCGATGCGGCGGGGGCGGCGTTTGAAGGCTGGGCCGCGAAGAAGCCGCGCGAGCGCGGCGAGATTCTGCGCAAGGCCTTCGAGCTGATCATGCGCGACGCCGAACGGCTCGCCAAGCTGATCACCATCGAGAACGGCAAGGCGCTGTCGGACTCGCGCGGCGAAGTCGCCTACGCGGCCGAGTTCTTCCGCTGGAACGCCGAAGAGGCGGTGCGCAACATGGGCGGGCTGTCGCGCGCGCCGGCGTCGGGCGCCCGCATCATGGTGCATCATAAGCCCGCCGGCATCGCCGTGCTGGTGACGCCGTGGAATTTCCCCGCCGCCATGGCGACCCGCAAGATCGGCCCGGCGCTCGCGGCCGGCTGCCCGGTCGTGCTCAAGCCCGCGTCCGACACGCCGCTCACCATGCTCGCGCTGATGCCGATCCTGGCGGAAGCCGGCGTGCCGGACGGCGTGGTCAACGTCATTCCGTCGCGCTCGTCCGGCAAGGTGGTGAGCGCGATGCTGCATGACCCGCGGGTGCGCGTGGTGTCGTTCACCGGCTCGACCGAAGTCGGGCGCAAGCTGCTGCATGAAGCCGCCGACAGCGTCGTGAAGCCCGCCATGGAGCTCGGCGGCAACGCGCCGTTCATCGTGTTCGAGGACGCCGACATCGACGCCGCCATCGAGGGCGCGATGATCGCCAAGATGCGCAACATGGGCGAGGCCTGCACCGCCGCCAACCGCTTCTACGTCCACGAGAAGGTGCACGACGAGTTTGCCAAGAAGCTCACCGACAAGATGGCGGGCCTGAAGATGGGCAACGGGCTCGACGACGGCGTGGCGCTCGGCCCGCTGGTCAACAAGGAAGGCCGCGACAAGGTCATCGAACTGGTCGACGACGCCGTGAAGAAGGGCGCCAAGGTGCTGACCGGCGGCAAGGTGTCGGACGGGCCGGGCTTCTTCTATCCGGCGACGGTGCTGGACAACGTGCCCGATACGGCCGCGATGCTGAACGATGAGATTTTCGGACCGGTCGCGGCGATCCAGACCTTCAAGTCCGAGGACGAGGTGGTGACGCGCGCCAACGACACCGAATACGGCCTCGTCGCCTATCTCTACACCAAGGACCTGAGCCGCGGCATGCGGGTGTCCGAGAAGCTCGACTTCGGCATGATCGGGCTCAACCGCGGGCTCGTTTCCGATCCGGCCGCGCCATTCGGCGGCATGAAGCAGTCGGGGCTCGGCCGCGAAGGCGCGCATGAGGGCCTGATGGAGTTTCTGGAGACGCAATACATCTCGGTGACGTGGTGAGCGGACAGGAGAACGGCGAGGCCGCAAAGCGGTTTCTCGGCGCGTGGCGCTATGTCGGTGCGGCCCTCGATGGCCGGCTGCGGACCGATCTCGGTGCCAATCCGAAGGGCATCATTTGCTACGACGCTTCGGGCCACATGGCGGTGCAGGTCGCGCCCGACAGAGAGCGCAAGAAGGCCGGTGCCAAGCCCACGCCGGAGGAGGCGCAGGCGGCGCTCGCCGACTACATCGCCTATTTCGGCACCTACACGGTCGATGAGCAGGCGCGCACCGTCACGCATCATCGTCAGGGCAGCGTGCAGCCGAACGACACCGCCGACCTGGTGCGCGGCTACGAGTTCGCGGGCGACCGGCTGATCCTGCGGCCGCCCGGAACGACCTACGAGGTGATCTGGGAACGCTTCAAGTGAGCATACGGTTGATGCTGCAGCGAAGCTCGCGCCACGGCTACCCTCCCCCCGCGAGCGCTTGCGCGCGGTGGGGAGGGTCGCGAGCGAAGCGAAGCGGGGTGGGGGGTGTCGAGCGTCTTGTGCAAGGCGCCCCCCACCCCCGACCCCTCCCCACCGCTTCGCGGGGGGAGGGGAGACGGTGCCGTCACCGACGCAGGCTTGAACGTGCCGACGGCAGCTTGTCTGGGGAGAGTCGATGGACGTGCTGATGCCGCAGCTCGGTGAAACCGTTGCCGAGGGCAAGATCACCAAATGGTTCAAATCGGCGGGCGATGCCGTCAAGCCCGGCGACAACCTGTTCGAGATCGAGACCGACAAGGTGTCGATGGAGGTGCCATCGACCACCACGGGGCAGCTCGCCGAAATCCGTGTGCCGGCGGGCGAGATAGCACCGGTCGGCGCGATCGTCGCGGTCATCTCGGATGGCGGCGCTGCCGCGGCCGGCACTCCGGCCGCAGCCAAGGCCGCCGCGCCTCCGACCGCGCCGAGGGCCGCATCCGAAGCATCAGTGTCCGCGCCGCAAAGCCCGCTGGGACCGCGCATGGCCGGCATGGCGCCGCACGCATCACTCGCGGCTCCGCCGCGCGCCTCCAATGCGCCGATCGCGCTCGATCCATTCTTCGAGGTGCGCACGCCCGACCGCAATTACGGCCCGGCCCGGCTGCCTGGCGGCGCCGTAATCACCCCGCTGGCGCGCCGGTTGGCCGCCGAAGGCGGCATCGATCTCAGCCGTATCCGCGGCTCCGGCGCGCATGGACGGATCGTGGCGCAGGATGTCGCGCAGGCGACGGCGAGCGCGCCGCGTGCCGCGCCGGGCGATGGCGGCCGGACCAAGCGCCGAGCAGATCAAGGCGCTCTACCGCGACGTGCCGTTCGAAGAAGTTCCGCTCGACGGCATGCGCAAGACCATCGCGACGCGGCTGGTGCAGGCGAAGCAAACCATTCCGCATTTCTATCTCACCGCCGACGTCGAGATCGGTGCGCTCATCAAGTTGCGTGAAGAGGCGAATGCCGCCGCGCCGAAGGACAAGGACGGCAACTCCGCCTTCAAGCTTTCGGTCAACGATCTGATCATCAAGGCCTGGGCAGCGGCGCTCCGCGCAGTGCCGGCCGCCAATGCGGTCTGGGCCGAGGATCGCATTCTTCGATTCAACCAATCGGATATCGGCATTGCGGTCGCGCTCGACGGCGGCCTGATCACGCCGGTGATCCGGCAAGCCGAGACCAAGACCCTCTCCGCAATTTCCAATGAGGTTCGGGAACTGGCCGCACGCGCGCGGTCGAAAAAACTCAAGCCCGACGAATATCAGGGCGGCACCTCGGCGATCTCCAACCTCGGCATGTACGGCGTGCGGGAGTTTTCCGCAATCATCAATCCGCCGCATGCGACTATCCTGGCGGTCGGCGCGGCGCGGCGGCAGGCGGTGGAGAAGGCGGACGGCGGCGTCGCCTTCGCCAGCATGATGACGGTGACGCTGTCCTGCGATCATCGTGTGGTCGACGGCGCGCTCGGCGCCGAACTTCTGGCGGCGTTCCGCGGTTTCGTGGAGCAACCCGTCACGATGCTGGTATAGCGGCAGACGGGCGCGGATCCTCTCTTAAACGACGATCAGGGACGCATGACGACTGATAAAATCAACGTGCTGCTGGTTGGGCCGCCGAAGCCGGTTATCGTCAACGGGCTAACGGCTGCGTTTGACCTCACAAGATTCTCCGATGTGGGCGACCACGACAAATTCTTTGCCGAGGCCGCTCCGAGCATCCGCGCCATCGCGTGCTCGGCCACGTCGGAGAACATCGACGGCGCCTTCATGGCCCGCTTTCCCAAGCTGGAGATCGTGTCGTCCTTCGGCGTCGGCTATGACCACATGGATTCGCAGTGGGCCGCCGCGCACGGCGTTGTGCTCACCAACACGCCCGATGTTCTGACCGAGGAGGTCGCCGACACGGCCCTTGGGCTGCTGTTGTGCACCGTGCGGGAGTTTCCGCAGGCCGAGCGTTATCTGCGCGCCGGCAAATGGCGCGAGAAGGATTATTCGCTCAGCAAGGCGAGCTTGCGCAACCGCACCGTCGGGCTGGTCGGCATGGGCCGGATCGGCCAGGCGATCGCGCGGCGGCTCGACGCCATGCGGGTGCCGGTGGTCTATCACGCGCGGCGGCCGGCGGCTGGAGTGTCCTACCGGCACTATCCGAATCTCATCGACATGGCGCGCGACGTCGACGTGCTGCTCGTCATCACGCCGGGTGGTGCGGGGACACGGAATCTGATCAACGCGGACGTTCTGGCTGCGCTCGGCCCGCAGGGCATCCTGGTCAACATGGCGCGCGGGTCGGTGGTCGACGAGGCGGCGCTGATCAAGGCGCTGCAAGACAAGGCCATCCTGTCGGCCGGGCTCGATGTTTATCTGCGCGAACCCGATGTGCCGGCCGAACTGATGGGTATGGACCACGTCGTGCTGTTTCCCCATCTCGGGTCCTCATCGATCGCGACGCGTGAGAAGATGGATCAACTGGTGGTCGACAACCTGCTGGCCTGGGCCGCCGGCAAGCCGCCGCTGACGCCGGTTCCGGAGACGCCATGGCCGCCGAAAAAGCGGGCCTGATCGGCGGCCCGCACGATGCCATGGCCCAAGCGTGGCGTGCTAATGGGATTTCGACGATGTCAATGACGCGCGAGTGGGTGCCGATGTCTATGAATACTGGTCTTGCCGCGGCGCGCGGCGTCCTTCCCGCTCTGCTTGCATTGGCCTTCACCGTCGGGCTCGCGCGCGCGCAGAGCGCCGGAGGCTCAGAGTGATCCCGTCAAGGATCCCGCCAAAGCGATGATCGGAGCTTGGGAAATCTCCAATTCCGCCCGCGACAAGACCTGCCCGGTGAACTTCAAAGCCGAAGCCGTGACCGGCGGCTTCCTGCTGGAGTTCGATCCGCCCTGCGTCGTTTTTCCATCCTTGAAGGATGTCGGCGTCTGGGCGATGGGTCCGAAAGATGCGGTGCGTCTGCTGGACAGCAAGGGGGTCATCGTTCTCGACTTTACGGAAGTTGAAAACGGCATGTACGAAGCCGAGCGCAAGGGCGAAGGGTTGTTTTTCATGCGTACCCAGGCGGCCATCAAAGCCGCGACCGTGAGCGCCGAGCAGTTGTTCGGCGAATGGACGATGTTGCAGGAGGCCGAGAAGCCGCTCTGCAAGGTTACGCTGTCAAACGCTGCTGCCGGGGACGACGCCTATAAGCTCGTCGTGAAGCCGGGCTGCGACGCGGCCATAGCGGGCCTCGGTCTTGCCACCTGGCGACTCGACGTGAGCGATCTCCTGCTGGAGGGGCCCGGTGGCGCCTGGCGCTTCTCGGAAAGCGACGCGACGGTCTGGGAGCGCATTCCGGCCAGCACCGATCCGATGCTGATGATGCGGGATCAAAAAGCGCCTTGAGCGTCGGCGGCGATCGGCGCGACCCAGTCCGCACGTCTCATTCGTCAAGGCTTCTTCTCATACATCAAGACTTTGAGTTTGCCTTGAGCGCGGGGCTCGCGCCGAGACGATGTCCATTTGCGCGATTTCCGCAATCGACCTGCACGCGCGGACGATCAGCGTGCGACCGCATGTCATAGCCCGGTATCGATATTTTTGGCCCGAGGTCGCAGGAAATCGCTCTATCGTATGGTGCTGCGGTGTGTTGGAGCCTGGCGTCGTCCCGCGGCGCCACCGCAGGAACTGAATATTGGCGGGCGCGGACATGCCGGCGGGCTCTTGCCGGATGACGTGCAACATCACGCTGGAGGTGCAACTCGGATAAGTGCCAGGTCCCCGCGCGGTTGATCTGCCGTGAAAGCGAGACCGGCGCTGGTGTTCTTACCGGATCAGGAGGAAACGGGTTATGAAGTTTCTGAAGCTTGTCTTCGTCACGGCCGTCGCGGCTGTGATGGCCACGTCGGCTCACGCGCAGGTGCGGGTCATTGCCAGCAATCCTCAAGGGTCGATCTTCTATTCCGCCAGCGTCGCCATCGGAAAACTGCTGGATGAAAAGCTCAAGATGCAGGTGCGCGTGCAGCCGATGGGCGGATCAAGCACCTACATTCCGCTGCTTAATCGTGGCGAGACGGATTTCGGTCTGACCAACGTCGACGACTTGCTGACCGCGTTTAAGGGCACGGGAAATTTCCGGCAGCCGAACCCCGACCTGCGGCTGATCGCGGCGGTGTTTCCGTTGACGCTCGGCGTCATGGTGCCCAACGACTCGGCGATCAAGACCATGGCGGACCTGAAGGGCAAGACCATGCCATGGGGTTATAATGCCCAGACCACCGGCCGCGCCCTGCAGCAGGCGGTGCTCGCGAACGCCAATATGAGTATGAAAGACGTCAAGGGCGTCCCCACCCAGAGCCTGTTCTCGGGCGTTGACATGCTCGGCGAAGGCAAGGTCGATGCGGCCACGATCGCCGTCGGCACCGCGCAGGGACAGCGGGCCAATGTGAGCCTGGCGTCGCACGGCGGCGTCCGCTTCCTCAACGTGGACTCGTCGCCGGAGGCGTTGGCGAGGCAGCGCAAAGTCCTGCCGTCGCGAACCATCGTCATCCAGCCCGCACCCTACGCTGTCGGCATCATCGGCCCGACGACGATCATTGCGTACAGCATCTTTTTCAGCACCGGCGCCAAGATGCCCGATGACGTCGTCTACAACATCGCCAAGACTATTCACGGCGGTAAGGACGAGATGCTCAAGAGCCACCCGGTGTTCAGGGGATTCGATCCCGCGCGCATGACCGAGGAAATCGGCGTGCCGTATCATCCGGGCGCAATCAAGTATTACAAGGAAATCGGGCAGTGGCCGCCGAAATAAGCGGCTGCCGGATGAACCCATGATGCCGGATCGCGCGGGTCACCGCGCGATCGTGTGTATTGAGACGTTCGCGGACCGATAGAGAGCCGAGGGCCATGTCGAGCGATCACCCGGTGAGCGCCGCCGATGTTGAGGCGGCGCAGGATGCTATGGCCCATGCCGAGGGTGAGTCGATTCGTGCGCCGGCCAACCCGATCCACAGGCTGCTCGTCACGGTTTTTGGCGTTGCGCTGACGTTGATCTGCCTCGCTTGGGCGAGCGACGTTCCGTATTATTTCGGCACTGCATTCTACCGTGAGCAGTTCTTGGCCTGCGTCCTCGGGCTGGCGCTTGCAGTTGCCTACAACGCGCTCAATTGGCACGGCAAGCCGCACGCCAGCTTTTCGCCGATCGATCTCGCACTCGGACTTACGGGATTGGCCGCGGCGGCCTGGATCGCGTTCCGCTGGGATATCCTGCTGCAAGACGTGTCGTACCGGACACCGGAAACCCTGGTGTTGAGCGCGATCATGCTCGTGCTTGTCCTGGAAGGACTGCGCCGCGCCACCGGCTGGGGACTGCTGAGTGTAGTCGCCGGCTTTTTCCTTTACGCGACGGTTGCCCACCTGATGCCGGAGATGCTGCGCGGCAAGCCGCAGAACCCGGAGGCTCTGCTGGTCTATCTGGCGTTCGATCCGAGCGCGCTTTACGGCACGCCGCTGGTGGTCGGCTCGACGATCGTCATCATGTTCATCTGGCTCGGCGACGTATTGATGCGCTCTGGCGGCGGCGAATTCTTCAAGGACATCGCGGTTGCCACCATGGGCCGCCGGCGCGCAGGACCCGCCAAGATCTGTGTCGTCGGTTCGGCGTTGTTCGGCACCATCTCGGGCAGCGCCGTCAGCAACGTCGTCTCGGTCGGCGTCTTCACCATCCCGATGATGAAGCGGACCGGCTACTCCGCGCGTGACGCGGGTGCGATCGAGGCGGTCGGCTCGACCGGCGGGCAGCTTATGCCGCCGGTGATGGGGGCGGCCGCGTTCCTCCTGGCCGAATTCATCGAAGTGCCCTACGTCGACGTCGCGATCGCCGCGACCATTCCGGCGATGCTTTACTACTTCGGCCTCTACATGCAGGTCGACCTGATTGCCGGCAAAGGCAAGATGGAACGTCTCAACGAGACAATTCCGCTCGTCGCCGAGGTCATGCGCGACGGCTGGCATTTCCTGATCCCGTTCGGCGTTCTGCTTTTCACCATGTTCTATTGGGAGAAGTCGCCCGAGGTGGCGGCGATCAGTTCCACATTGGCGATGTTCGGCGTCGGCATGCTGCGCAGCTATCGCGGCCACCGGCTCTCGTTCAGCGATTTCTTCGGCTCGCTTGCCAGCACCGGCCGCAGCACTACCGACTTGTTCCTGACACTGGCGGCCGCCGGCTTCGTCATCGGCGTGCTCAATGCCACCGGCTTGAGCTTCGCGCTGACGCTCATCCTGGTGAAACTCGCGAACGCGAACCTGTTCCTGCTGCTGATCGCCGCCGGCGGGATCGGCATCATCCTCGGCATGGGCATGCCGACGACGGCGGTCTACATCCTGCTTGCCACGCTGATGGCGCCGTCGATCGTCGAGACCGGCGTGCCCAAGATGGCGGCCCATATGTTCGTGCTCTATTTCGGCATGCTGTCGATGATCACCCCGCCGGTGGCGCTTGCGGCGTTCGCGGCCGCGAACATCTCCAAGGCCGGAGCGATGGAGACTGGCTGGGCGGCGATGAGGATCGGCTGGGCGAAATTCGTCCTGCCGTTCATGTTCGTGCTGTCGCCGACGCTGCTGATGATCGGCAAGCCGACCTCGATCCTGTACGACGCGGTCACGGCGTTCTTCGGCGTGTATTATGTGACGGTCGGGATCGTCGGCTACTTCCAGCGCGATGTCGGCCCGGCGCTGCGTCTCGTCATGATCCTCGCCGGCGCGGCGGCGATCCTGCCGGACTCGGCGATCGGCATCATTATGCCGGGCTTTATCAGCGCCATGGGTGTGCTGGTTGGCGGCGCCGTGCTGACGGTCGAATACTTTAGCCACCGCAGGGCAACGCTGGTTCGCGGCACGGTAAAATAGAGCCGCGGAAGCCCTGGAAGTCCGCACCACGCTGTTGCGGTGTGCCGGGAATTCGATCCTTAGTCCACAGGCCGTGCGACCCGGAAGCCGAGATTGAGCACCCGGTGGATGGGGCGCACCTTTCCGCGGACGCTCGACCGCAGAAGGTCCGCTCCACTGTCCCAGCCGCCGCCGCGGATGACACGGTCGCAACCGCCTTGCTCCGAGCCCGCCGAGCCATCGGCAGGCGCGCCGGCATAGTTTTCCGAACTGCAATCCTGCACCCACTCCCAGACGTTGCCATGCATGTCGTGGAGGCCGAACTTGTTCGGCAGCTTTTCGCCGACCGCGTGCGTCTTGTCGCTGGCGTTCGCCACATACCAGCCGTAGCCGCCCAACTGCCCGATGTCGTCGCCGAATGAATATAGCCCGGTGCTGCCCGCCTGCGCGGCATACTCCCATTCGGCTTCGGTCGGCAGCCGGTAGTGCTTGCCGGTCTTGGCGTTCAGCTTCGCGATAAACGACTGAATGTCATCCCACGACACATTTTCGACCGGAAGGGTGCGGCCTTTGTTGTAACTCGGATTGTCGCCCATCAGCGCGAACCACTGCTCTTGGGTGACCTCGTATTTTCCCAACGCAAATGATTTCAGCGTCACGGAATGCTGCGGCTGTTCGTTCGCGGGCGGCTGTTGCTGATTGCTGAACGGGTCGGCCTTTCTGCCCATGAGAAAGGTCCCTGCCGGGATCACCACCATTTCGGGGCAATCGGCACAATCCTTGATCACGCTGCCGGGGCTCTGCGCGAGTGCGGGGGCGGCAGACAACGCCAGGAGCAGGACTATTACGCTTGGCGCGCACGAACGCTCCGTGTCGACCATCATTCTGCTCTCCTGAATGGCAACCCAACGGCAAGAAGTTTACGCCGAATATACGCCGATGCAGCGAACATCAGTTTCTGCAATATCTTTCCTGAAGTCCACGGTATCGCGGAACATCGCGTCAGGCATCCACTGCGATGCCGACGAAGAGACTTCAAGCGCCACAAGGTTTCGCCGTCGTGGCCGCCGCTTTGAGGCCCCGATCACAGCCGCTCGACCGGCGAGCATCAAGGGTCGAACCAAGATGCCCGGCCAGGCTCGCTGGACCGTTCGCCGGTTGCGGGGAGAACTCTAAGCGACAAAACCCCTGACAGGCGCCTTCTCGGCTTTCTCCGTACGTTCAGACGCGGGATCAACGCGTTCCCCTTGCTCCGTCCGTTCCGCCGTCGCTTGCGGCTGAATTGAATGCTCATTCGCGAGTGATACCAAGCGATCGCCGGTTTTGCCCGTTCGTTCGCTCGGCCGCTTGGGCATCGCCACAGCCGGCTCCTGCGCTTGATCCTTGGTACGGCTGAACCACCTTGGCTTTTCACCAAAGTCGCCCATGAACCACAGTAGAAGCGCCCCGCACGTCAAAATCAGAAATTGTCCGAACATCAACAACAATAGCGTTACGACAGCGGTATTTTCCATTTTGACATCCCCCGTTATTGCTCCCGAGTGACATCAAAGCAGAAAATCAGTCTGTCAGTTTGGCGGTGGCGAAATAAATGCCGATAGTTGTAAAAATCCCACAGTGGTGCGCCTTTCGCGCCCTCCAATCGTGTGAATTCGTTTCCTTGTCCTCTTGTGTCTATGAGGTCTCCTGTCCACGACGACAGAACGCTCCGATGTGCGATACGTCCGCAGCTTTGCGTCGGGACTTTGATGGTCTGGATCTTCCCGCTTAACGATGAAGTGGCTGCGTACAGCCAAGCGCGGGTGGGTTCGTAAAAGTGATGCTATCTTACGCCAACGGATCAATGCGCGGAATGGCTTGTTCCATTCTGAACAATACGGCATGTAAGCCGCTGCGTTCTGCGTCGCGCCTTACGAGGCGTACGTCAGGACCTAACGCATACAGAGGTTCATAGAGTTAATCTGCTCATGGAGGTAATTTATTCGTGGCACGATCTTAGGGCTTTGATCGGCAGCGCTTCCGCTGATAAGCATTCCATAGCTTTGCCACCTGCGCGTGCTTGCCTTTTTCATGCACTAAGGTCACACCCCGTTTTCCACCTTTCAGGAGGCCATAATGGCAGCAAAAATAAATATCTCGGGAATGGATGTAGAAAGCCTGCTTGATCTTCGCTCAAAGATCGATGCTAAACTTGGAGAGCACAAGCTGACTTTGGAGAAGCAGCTCGATAGGCTCGGCTTGTCGGAGATGGGTGTCGCCCGCAGAAAAGGCAACGGCGGTTTCCGTAAGACAAAGGGCCGGAAGGTTGCCGCGAAGTATCGCAGCAAGAAGGATCCGAAACTCACCTGGGCTGGACGCGGAGCAACTCCGATCTGGATGCGCGAGGAGATGAAGGGCACCAAGCTTAAGAAGGAAAACTTCCTGATCAAGTAGCCGTCGGGAGCGATCTGTTCCGCGGACGTAACCCGTTAGGTTTGCATGGGCGGAGCGGCGATTGATCCGGACCGCCACGACTTTAATCGCACAGCCGCAAAAGCCGGCCGGCGCGGGAAAAGCTATTTTCGCTCTTTCCCTCGCCCGGAGCGATGGTGGCCGCCAACGGGCTGTTATTCCGGCGCCACGAACCGGACGCTCTGGTCGTAAATCATCCCGCTGCGTCACGCTGCGGGCACAACGTCGGCACGTTGGATCACGATCGTCGGTTCAAGTGGGGCGTCGCTTTTCTCAAGGACCTGTTTCCAAGTGCCCGCTTCCAAGTACCTGCGAAAGCTCGCGAGCCTCATCGATCAGCAAGCGTGCGAACGCCGAAATTCGGGCATCGGAGAGACGAGCGCTGGGTCCGAACACGCTCATGGAACCGATGACCTCTCCGGTGCCGTCGAAAAGTGGCGCCGATACCGCGACGGCTCCCTGAATCAGCTCGTTCTTGCTGACCGCGAATCCGCGACTTTTGATTTGCGCCAACTCGCGCGCGTGTTTCTTGACTTCGGCGCGCAGTCCGTTGCGCTTGCCGTCGTGCAGATGTGCCAGGATCGCTTTTCCACTTGCGCCCAATGCCAGGCTTTCGCGATATCCAACACCTCGCTTGAAGCTTAGGGCGTGCGCACTAGGCAACTCGGCAATGCAAACCCGGGACACGTCCTCGCGAACGAACAGTGCAACCGTTTCGGATGTACTGTCCCATAGCCGGCGCATCATCGGCTCAGCGATCGACGCAAGGTCGAGGGCGGATGTCCAGACATGTGCGAGTTGAGCGACCGCCGGTCCGAGTCGAAATCGCTTCGGAGTTTCGGTGGAGGTCAGAAATCGCTTCGCTTCCAGCGTCCGCAGCAAGCGGTAAAGTGTCGGGCGGCTTAGGTCGACGCGGTGCAATAGATCACTGACGGTCAGCGCATCGTCGCCCGGCCTGAAGGCGAGTAGAATATCGAGCGCGCGATCGACCGCACGGACGCTCCCATCAGCCGTTTCGGCATGTTCCGTCAATCTGGCGGTCTCCTGCATGACCGGTCGGTCGCGCCGGCCGTTGACCTGCGCGCCGCAGAATTCGTATAATGGACTTCATTATCATCTAGTGGACAAACCTGCCAGGGAGGTTGTTTTCACATGAACCAGGAAATGGCGGAAACCCTCGTGCGCACCGGGCCAGGCACCCGGATGGGCAATCTCATGCGGCGCTACTGGGTGCCAGTCCTGATGTCGCGCGAGGTCGCCAAACCCGATGGTCCGCAGGTGCGCGTTCAGATCCTCGGCGAAAAGCTGCTCGCGTTCCGCGACACCGAGGGCAAGGTCGGGCTGATTGACGAATTCTGCTCGCATCGAGGCGCCTCGCTGTATTTTGGCCGCAACGAGGAAAACGGCATTCGGTGCGCCTATCACGGCCTCAAGTTTGCGCGCGACGGCCGATGCGTGGACGTTCCGTCGGCGCCGCAGGCATGCAAGGCAATGGGTATCACGGGTTATCCCTGCATCGAACGCGCCGGCATTGTATGGGCCTATATGGGTCCGAAAGAGAAGCAACCGGCGCCGCCGGAGGTCGAGTGGTGCACGCTGCCGGAGAGCAACGTCTTCGTCTCCAAGCGTTTGCAGGAGTGCAACTACCTTCAGGCGATGGAAGGCGGGATCGACACCAGCCACGTGTCGTATGTGCATCGCTACGAAGTTGATGACGATCCGATGCATCAGGGCACGATGGCCAATGAATACATCAAGGCCGACGGCAACGTGATCTTCGAAATCGAGAACACGCCTTTTGGGTTGACGCTGTATGGCCGCCGTAACGGTGAACCTGAATCATACTATTGGCGGGTCACCCAATGGTTGTTTCCGTGGTTCACGCTGATTCCCCCATTCGGCGATCATGCGCTGGGCGGTCATGTCTGGGTGCCGATCGACGATCACAATTGCTGGGCATGGAGCATCAATTTCCATCCGGGCAAGCCGTTGTCGGCCGACGAGCGGCGGCACATGGAAGAGGGCAAGGGTATTCATTGCACCTACGAACCGGGCACGTTCCGCCCGAATGCAAACAAGGACAACGACTATCTGATCGACCGCCGCGCCCAGCAGGAAAAGCGCGCCTACAGCGGTATCTTCGGGTTTGCGATCCAGGATGCCTCGCTGCAGGAAAGCATGGGACCGATCCAGAATCACGAAAGCGAAAAACTCCTGCCAACCGACCGCGCCATCGTGATGGCGCGGCGCTTCTTGTACGACGCGGCGATCGCTCTGGAGAAGGGCATCGAGCCGCCGGCGCTGGAGGCCGATCAGCAGCGGGTTCGCGCTGCCGGCGTGCTTCTTGAGAAGGACGCCAAACCGCAGGATTGGGCGAAGGTGCACCTTACGGACGGCTTGAACCAGCCGGTCTATACGCTCTGACCCATTCGTCGAACATGACCCGGGTCAAAGACAAGGTGGTGCTGATCACCGGTGGCGGCTCGGGCATCGGAGCCGCAACCGGCGAACTGGTTTGCGCCGAAGGCGGACGCGCGATGCTCGTCGATGCCAACGCGGAAGCACTCGCCAGCACCAGGAAGGCGATCGTCGAGCGGGTACCCGGCGCACAGGTCGCAGTTTTCGCCGCCGACGTGGCCGAAGCCGATGCGGCTGATCGCGCCGTCAAGCTGGCTCTTGAAACATTCGGTCAGCTCGATGTCCTGGTGAACAACGCCTCCATGCGCAATTATTCGGCGGTCGCGGAAGCGAGCCCTGCCGAGTGGCAAGCGATCGTCGGCGTCAATTTGATCGGTGTCGCCAACTACTGCAGAGCGGCACTTCCCGCGCTGCGCAAAAATCCGCGCGCGAGCATTGTCAACGTCTCGTCGTGCTACGCCGTGGTCGGACGTAAAGGCATGGGTCTGTATGATGCGACCAAGGCCGGTATCCTTTCGATCACGCGCACATTGGCCTTCGAAGAGGCGCCGTATGGCGTACGCGTGAATGCTGTTTGTCCCGGCTCAACGCTGACCAATTTTCATGTCGCCCGGGCCAAGGCCGCCGGCAAAAGCATCGAGGCGCTCAAGACCGAACGTCAAACGACCTCGTTGCTCGCCCGCTGGGCCGCCCCACAGGAGATTGCCTGGCCGATCATTTGGCTCGCCAGCGACGAAGCATCCTTTGTCACCGGCGCCACGCTGATGGTCGATGGCGGCCTGTCGATCATGTAGTGCGTGGGGCGCAACCGGCACCGCGTATGGCGCTCAGGCGATTGTGCCCGGCAAACCTAGAGCGGGATTGAATTGCGTCCTCTCCTCCGTTCGTCCCCGCGGAAGCGGGGACCCAGCGCGCGAAGCGCACGCAAGAAAGCTTGGGTGCCCGCCTTCGCGGGCACGAACGGAGGGGTGCTTCAACTTGAGCGGATCAGAATTTAAATCAGCTTCAACCCTTTCAGGCTCGCGTGGCCTTCCTTGCCGACGATGATGTGATCGTGCACCGAGATGCCGAGCGGCTTGGCGATGTCGATGATCGCCTGCGTCATCTGGATGTCGGCGCGCGAAGGTGTCGGATCGCCGGAGGGATGGTTGTGCACCAGGATGATGGCGGTGGCGGAGAGTTCGAGCGCGCGCTTGACCACCTCGCGCGGATAGACCGGCGTATGGTCGACCGTGCCGGTCTGCTGCAATTCGTCGGCGATGAGCGCGTTGCGCTTGTCGAGAAACAGGATGCGGAACTGCTCCTTCTCGGCGAACGCCATGGCGGTGCGGCAATAGTCGAGGACGCTCGACCAGGATGACAGCACCGGCCGGCGCTTCACCTGGCCGCGTGCGAGCCGGCTTGCCGAGGCCTGCACGATCTTCAGTTCGGTGATCGCCGCATCGCCCAGCCCCTTGATTTCGGCGAGCCGTCCGGCCGGGGCGGAAACCACCTCGGCGAACGAGCCGAAGCGGGCGATCAGCTCCTTGGCGAGCGGCTTGAGATCGCGTTGCGGGATGGCGCGGAACAGGATCAGCTCGATCAACTCGTAGTCGCTGACCGCGTCGGCACCGGCCTCCAGGAAACGCGCCCGCAGGCGCTGACGATGGCCATGGTAGTGCGGGACTTCTTCGGCGAGCCCGGTGGAGATTTTTGGTTTTTCATCAGACATGCGCGACCGTTGCTTGCGTGCCCGCCGGACCACGCGGGCAACCCGGGGCCAGCCCGTGCACCGGAGCAACATGACGCTAACGGCGGGGTTTGCAAAGGCGGCATGAAGCGCCGCAGTCAGTGGAAACAGCTAAATTGGCCGTCCGGTCATCAGGCGGATGTTCTCACAGCGTCTTCTGTTTGTGGCCGCATTCCTTGCAGGTGAATTCCACCCGAGTCTCGCCCTGCGCGGCCGAGACGCGATTCGGCGCGCCGCACTTCCCGCATTTCGCCTCGATCCGGGTCTTGCCTTGCTTGATGGCGATGTTCCGCTCCATCGCCTCTTTCACCAGACGCTCGGTCTCTTCGCGCATCGATTGCTTCGACATTTCACGCCTTTCTGCAAATCTCCGGTCTACTTATCAGAGCCGTCTCGCCCGATCACGCCCGATGCACAAGTTTTTGCCTCCTCGCTCATGGCTGGAACGAAGCGCGAACCAATGATCAAGGTGGTGTACGAATCTGCGCTAACAACGGCGTGGCTGCCGGCTCCGTCAAGAGATGGAAACACCCGGCTGACAATCCAGCTCAAACTACCGACATCTGCTGCAAAATTTTTGAGCGGCGCCGAGAGGGCCGAGGGTGCCAAGAAGCGACGCCAAGAAGCGGTGCCAAGAAGCGACGCCAAGAAACCGCAGTGAATGCGAAATGCGTTTGCTGCATCCGTTCTCTTTCACAACACCAGACGAATGCAAGCAAAAATGCGGCCAGCGTTCCGTGTTTGATGACCATGCGTTCCGAAAGAACGAATTGAGCGCCGCGATTCGGGGCGGTGTCATCTGTTAACAAGAGCTTCCATCGGCGAGATTAAAACAGCTTCGAGATCCGGGGCGATCTTCGATCGATCGCGTCGCGCGCGTGGCCCGCTCACGCCTGACCTTCAGGGCAGCAAGCCGCTCAGTCGCCCTGCCGGATCGGCGGCCCGTCGAGGCCCTTGGGCGAGAGCGTGAAAATCTCGACGCCGTCGGTCGTCACCGCCACGGTGTGCTCGAATTGCGCCGACAGCGAGCGGTCACGCGTCACCGCGGTCCAGCCGTCGGACAGCACCTTCACGTGCGGGCGGCCAAGATTGATCATCGGCTCGACGGTGAAGAACATGCCGGGACGCAAGACGATGCCTTCGCCCGGCCGGCCGACGTGGACGATATTGGGCTCGTCGTGAAACAGCCGGCCGAGCCCGTGGCCGCAGAAATCGCGCACCACGCTCATATGCTGGGCTTCGACATAGGTCTGGATCGCCGCTCCGATGTCGCCCGTGGTGGCGCCCGGCCGGATCACCGCGATGCCGCGCATCATCGCCTCGTAGGTGACCTCGATCAGCCGTTCGGCCCGGCGCGGGATGACGCCGACTGCATACATACGACTGGAATTGCCATGCCAGCCGTCGAGAATGAGCGTCACGTCGACGTTGACGATGTCGCCCTCCTTGAGCGGCTTGTCGCCCGGGATACCGTGGCAGACCACATGATTGACCGACGTGCAGGTCGACTTGCGGTAGCCGCGGTACATCAGCGTGGCCGGCGCGGCCTTGTGATCCATGGCGAACTCGAACACCAGGCGGTCGATCTTCTCGGTCGGTACGCCGGGCTCGACTTCGCCGGAGAGCATGTCCAGGCACTCGGCCGCGAGCCGTCCGGCGTTACGCATGCCCTCGAAGGCCATGGGTCCGTGCAGCTTGATCTGTCCGGTCTTGCGCTGCGGCGCCAGCGCGGCGTCGACGTAACTCATGCTCTGTCCTGGCGGGGAGGGTTTCGGGCCGGCCAAACTGCGAATTTAATGGCTCGCGCCCCCAACGCAAGCACCGGATTCCGTGCGCAAATCGCAGGCAGCGTGCTATGGGACGGCCTGATCCAGGGACCTCGATCGAGCGAGCCGTTGTTTGTCGGATGCTGCGCAAACCTCCCCGCATGGCGCACTGGCGCCCGGGCCGTTCGACCGGGCGGTGATCGGGCTCACCAGCCGCCTGCCGGCCAACTGGCTGGGCCTGCGGCTCGCCATCCTGCTGCGCCGGCTGGTGACCATGCGGCTTGATCCCGGCGCGCTCGACGTCGAGCGCTGGGGGCTGCGGTTGCGGCTGCATCCGCTCGACAACGGCTGCGAGAAGGGCCTGCTGTTCACGCCGCAGATGTTCGAGCCGGAAGAGCGCGCCGAACTCGCCCGGGACATCGCCCAAAAGCGCCCGGACGAGCCGTATGTATTCGTCGATGTCGGGGGCAATGTCGGGCTGTTCTCGCTGTTCGTGGCGGCGCACAGCGAGGGCCGCGCGCGTATCGTGGCGTTCGAGCCTGAGCCCGGCAACTTCGCCCGGCTCGCTTTCAACGTCGCGGCCAATCCCGGCGTGCCGATCCGCCCGCTCCAACTGGCGGTGTCTGATGCCGCGGGCGAGGTCGCCATCGAGCTTGACCGCCGGGATCGTGGCGGCACCCGCGCCCGCAAGCTCAACGCGGGCGAAGCCGGCGCGAACATCGTGCGCGTGCCGTGCCGGCCGCTGCTGGAGCTGCTGCGCGAACAGGGCATCGAGCGGATCGACGCGCTCAAGCTCGACGTTGAAGGCATGGAGGACGTGATCCTCCTGGCGTTCCTCCGCGATGCGCCGCGCTCGCTGTGGCCGCAGCTCATTCTGATCGAGGATGCGCACGAACTCTGGTCGGCCGATGTGTTCGGGGCGCTGGCGGCCAACGGCTACGCGGTATCGTCGCGCAGCAAGCTCAACGTCATGCTGCGGCGGACCGCCGGTCAGTCCAGCAGCGGCACCGCCTCCGCGACCGAGATGCCTTCCATCGTCACCGCGCAGCGATAGGCGATCATCTCGACGCCCGCCTTGCGCGCCAGGTCGAACGCCCGCCCGTAGGCCACGTCGATATCGCGCGCCAGCGCGAAGCGCTCCGCCGAACCGATCTGAATGAGAAACAGCATGACCGCACGGGCACCGCCCGTCGCCATGTCGCCGAGCTCGACGAGATGCTTCGCACCGCGCTTGGTGACCGAGTCGGGAAACTCGGCAAGCCCGCGCCGGCGCATCATATGCACATTCTTGATCTCGACGTAGCAGGGCGGCCGCGCCGGGTCTTCAAGGAGAAAGTCGACCCGCGAGTTCCTGCCGTACTTCACCTCGCGGCGCGCAGTCGCGTAGCCGGCAAGTTCCGGGATCGATCCGGCGGCGATGGCCTCGGCGGCCAGCGCATTGGGATGGCTGGTGTTGATGCCGACAAGCTCGGCGCCTGAGCCGAGATCGACCTCGACCAGCTCCCAGCTATGCTTGAGCTTTCGGCTCGGATTGTCGGAGGTCGAAAGCCATACCGGGGCGCCCGGTGCGTTGAGGCCGATCATCGCGCCTGGATTGGCGCAGTGCACGGTGACGATTTCACCCGACGGCAGCGTCACGTCGGCGAGAAATCGCTTGTAACGCCGCACCAGCGTTGCGGGCAGGAGCGGGGCAGGGAAGCGCATGAGCGATTTAGAGCATTTTCGATATTCGCAGCATTGATGAAAGCAACACGCATGCCGCGGACCCAGCGCCAATTTACAGTCCTGGGTCTGAGGTCGGGACAGGCCGGCGGAGGCTACGTATAGTATAATTCCAAGGCGGCGGGAGATCGAAAAAATGAAACGCAGCATCGTCAGGTGGG
Organism: uncultured Alphaproteobacteria bacterium; assembly: GCA_963756715.1. Taxonomy (GTDB): domain Bacteria; phylum Pseudomonadota; class Alphaproteobacteria; order Rhizobiales; family Xanthobacteraceae; genus VAZQ01. Next base: position 13,731 of record CAVWOV010000004.1, on the reverse strand, counting down.
CAATCGGGATCGCTGTCGTCGGGACGGTTTGCGGCATGTGCGAGAGCGCACTGGCACAACACTGGCCGGAGCGGCCGGTGACGCTGGTGGTGCCATACGCTCCTGGCGGCAACATCGACCAGGCGGCCCGCGTGATCGGCCGCGAACTGTCCGAAAAGCTCGGCCAGCAGTTCATCGTTGAGAGCAAAGGCGGCGCTGGCGGCACCATCGGCGCGGGGCTGGTGGCGAAATCCAAACCTGATGGCTACACGCTGCTTGTGACGGCGAACGGTCCTGCGGTCCTCAACAAACTGCTCTATGCGTCGCTGCCCTACGATCCGGATACCGATTTCACGCCGATCTCGCTGGTCAGCGACGTGCCCCAGGTATTTATCGTCAATCCGAAGTCGCCGGCCGGGGATCTGAAAGGCCTCATCGCTCAGGCCAGGCAAAAGAAGGACGGGCTGACGTTCGGCCATCCGGGCGTCGGCACCGGCGGACATTTGGCGTCGATCTGGTTCGCGAACCTCGCCGGGATCAAAGTTCTTCCGGTAGCCTATCGCGGCGCCGCGCCCATCGTCACCGCAGTGCTTGGCGGCGAGATTGACGCTGGTCTGCCTGCCTACATCCCGCAGGTCCATTCCGTGAAGGTCATTGCCGTTACCTCGGAGCACCGGGTCGACTTTCTGCCCGGAGTGCCCACGGCCCGCGAGACCGGGTTAGCCGACATGGTGACGGGCACGTTCACCGCGCTGGTCGCGCCGGCCGGCGTATCGCCGGAGATCGTCGCCAAGCTGAATCATGTTCTGGATGCGTTTCTCAAAACCGATGCGGCGAAGAAGCAACTCGGGGCGCTTGGTGCGCGGACCCTCGGCGGCCCCCCGGAGCGGGTGACCGAGCGCATGAACCACGAGAAGGCGATCTGGGGTCCAATCGTCAAGAGCGCCAATATCAAACTGTGATGAAAGAAAAATTCGTCGATATCCGGACTGCGGATGGCGCGATGGACGCGTTCGTGGTCCACCCGGAGGAGGGTGGCCCCTTTCCGTCCGTCGTCGTGTTGATGGACATCTGGGGGCTGCGCGAGGAATTGTTCGACGTCGCGCGCCGCGTCGCCGTCGTCGGCTACCATTGCGTGCTGCCGAACTTCTGGTACCGGCGCGGCAAAGTGCGGTTCGAGTTTCGCGACGAAAAGGGACGGATGAAGTCTCTGCTCGCGCTGCCGAAGGAGGCGCAGGATGAGATCCAAGCCAACATGCGGCAGGTCACAGATCGCATGGCGATGGCCGACATTGGCGCCGTGTTGAGGTTCCTCGACGGCGAGCCGGTGCGCAAGGGACCCAAAGGGACGATTGGCTATTGTCTCGGTGGCCGGCTCTCGCTCGCGGCCGCGGCCGAATTTCCCGATCATTTCCGCGCCAACGCCAGCATGCACGGCACGCGTCTGGTCACCGACAAGCCGGACTTGCCGCATCGTCTGATCGATGGCATGCGCGGCGAAATCTATTGTGGTTTTGCCGAGCACGACGAACTGGCGCCGCCATCGACCATCGAGGCGTTGGCCGAATTATTTAAGGGCCGTAGCAACGTCAAATACAACGCGATCGTCCATCCACACACTGAGCATGGCTACGCGCTGCCCGACCGCGACATTTTCGACAAGCCCGCCGCCAACCGCGATTGGGAGAACATCTTCGCCATGTTCAAGCGGCAGTTAGGCTAGACCTCAAAGGTGAAATTGCGCTCGTCCAGCCCGCGATGGCTGGCGCACGCCGGTCGCGCAAAGTCGACGCCGATTGCTATGAGAGGCTTCGCCAGCCTTCGCAAGCCGCCGGAACCGCGATTGATCGCCCGGTGTGGGCAGGATAGCTTGCCGGCACAACAAGGTCCGGTCGCGAGAAGCCGGCCGCACCGATGGGAGATGCAAAGTGGCTGATGTCCTCCAGGCACCCGATGCCGGCAGCGTTCCGCACGCCTCCGCCAATGTTCGCCACGTCTCCCGGATGGAGTTGCCTGGCGGGGGCCAGATCACGATCCAGGGGCACTTCGCCTTTGTGGGTCACCAGAACGGGCCGGAGGGGACGACGATCCTCGACATTTCCGACCCGCGCAAACCGAAGATCGTCAGTCGGTTGATGACGCCGAATTTCGTCACTCACACCCACAAGGTCCGCGTCGTCGACGATCTCATGTTCACGAATTCCGAATATCAGCCTGGCACCGCGCGGGCCAAGTTCGACGATCCGGGCTTCTGCATCTACGACGTGAAGGACAAGACCAAGCCGAAGCTGGTCAAGTTCATGCGGACCCATGGCAAGGGCGTCCATCGCTTCGATCTCGATGACCGTTACGCCTATATCTCGACCGAGGTTGAGGGCTTCGTCGGCAATATCCTCGTCATCTATGACATCCGCGATCCTGCGAACCCGGCCGAGGTGGGCCGCTGGTGGCTGAAGGGCCAGAACGTTGCGGCCGGTGAGACGCCGCATCCGAAAGGCACCGACCACAAGCTTCATCACGCCATGCGCTCCGGCAATGAGATGTACGCCGGCTGCTGGATGTCGGGCGTTGCCATTGTCGATATCTCCGACATCAGCAAACCGCGTACGCTGAGCCACTATGAGTATGATCCGCCCCACCCGGAGCCGACCCATACCTTTCTCAAGGTGCCGTTCGAGATCGGCGGACGTAAGATCGCGGTCTCGACCGAAGAGGAGCGCGGCCATCGCGGCGCCGATGCCGGCAAGCCGCACGCGCCGTTCCGCACCTGGGACGTGACCGATCCGGCCAAGCCGAAGATTCTCTGCACCTACGAGGTGCCGCACAGCGCCTCGCCCTACGACGGCAACACGGTGCGCTTCGGCGCCCACCAGTTGCGCGAGCAGGTCGACAAGGATGGCCTGGTCTATGTCACCTGGTTCGGCGCGGGTTTGCGGATCATCGACATCAACGACCCGGTCCATCCGACGGAGCGGGGCCACATCATTCCGAAGCCCGGTAACGGCCAGACCGCGCCGCTCACCAACGACGTTGCGATGGATGAGCGCGGCTTGATCTATTTCACCGACAAGGCGTGCGGGCTCGACGTCATCGAATTCAAGGGATGACGGCGGGGCACGGCATTAGCGCTCCGGATGAGGTTGTCGGTGCATTCATGTCAGTCATTGTAAACGTCATGAACGGCAACCGAGCCGCGACGCCAATACCCGGCCGCCCGTATCCACTTTGGGTTGGCCTTATGGTCGGCAATCAGTTGCGCACGCAGCGCCTTGGCGGTGAGCGACTCACAGGCCGCCCACGCGTAGTAGTCACCCCGGGGCCAAGTCAGGCGACGCAGCGCGCCGAGGAGCAGCGCGGGAGTGCCGGCTTCGGCGCCATTACGGTGCAGCCACGTAATGGCCACGTCCGCCGCGCTCTCGATGCGAACTTGATCGTCTGGCCCGTCCACTTCGACGAGCGCAATGGCGCGCACCCCAGCCGGCAGTTCTTCTAATCGACGCGCAATCGCGGGCAGGGCCGTATCGTCGCCAATCAAGAGATGCCAGTCGAAATCGGTCGGGATCACGAAGGAGCCACGGGGGCCGCCGATTCGCAGGGTTTGTCCGGGTTTCGATTGCTCGGCCCAACGGGTTGCGGGTCCGGCATCGTGAATGACGAACTCGATAGCGAGCGTCTTGGACCGTGGATCGTAGCAACGCGGAGTGTAGTCGCGCGCCAGGAATTCCGGTTCACCGTCCTCGCCCAGAGAGCCGGTCGGAAAGAACAGCTTCACGTGATCGTCGAAGCCAAGGCTTGTGAAGCCATCGAGATCACCGCCGAGAGTCACCCGGATCATGTGATTTGAGATTTTCTCGACTTGCCTGACTTCCAGGTCGCGTCGGCGCGGCTGGTGCCGTACCCGCTGCGGCGCCCGGGGGTCGGCTTGGTCATTCGGTGTGGTCGCTGTGGATTCTATCTGCATGGGAAAGACGTAGACCAAAGTTCGCAAACTTCAAGCGGTCCGATGCAACCCAGCGGTAGATTTGATGTATTCTAAGTGCCCCGTTTCGCGATGCGCCGCAGCACCGCGCTTTCAAAAACATGGCCGGGACAAGCCCGGCCATGTTGCCTTCGATCACGTTCTGGCGGCGATCGACGCTCAGGCCGCCGCGGACTTCACCGCGGCGCCGGTCGGGACCGACGCGATCGTCTTCAGGATCTGTGAAGCGATCTGGTACGGGTCGCCTTGCGAGTTCGGGCGGCGGTCTTCGAGATAGCCCTTGTAGCCGTTATTGGCGAAGCTGTGCGGCACGCGGATCGACGCACCGCGGTCCGCAATGCCGTAGCTGAACTTGTTCCACGGCGCCGTCTCGTGTTTGCCGGTCAGGCGCTTGTCGTTATCCGGACCGTACACGGCGATGTGGTCGTGGATGTTCGCTTCGAACGCCTTCATCAGCGCTTCGAAGTATTCCTTGCCGCCAACATCGCGCAAGTAGGCGGTCGAGAAGTTGGCATGCATGCCCGAGCCGTTCCAGTCGGTATCGCCGAGCGGCTTGCAGTGGAATTCGATGTCGACGCCGTATTTCTCCGTCAGCCGCAGCATCAGGTAGCGGGCCATCCACATCTCATCGGCGGCCTTCTTGGAGCCCTTGCCGAAAATCTGAAACTCCCACTGGCCCTTCGCCACTTCGGCGTTGATGCCTTCATGATTGATGCCGGCGGCGAGGCATAGGTCGAGATGTTCCTCGACCATCTTGCGCGCGATGTCGCCGACGTTCGAGTAGCCGACGCCGGTGTAGTATGGGCCTTGCGGCGCGGGATATCCGGACGACGGGAAACCGAGCGGGCGGCCATCCTTGTAGAAGAAGTACTCCTGCTCGAAGCCGAACCAGGCGCCCGGATCGTCCAGGATGGTGGCGCGCTTGTTCGACGAATGCGGGGTCTTGCCGTCCGGCATCATGACTTCACACATCACCAGCACGCCGTTCGTCCGCGCACCGTCAGGATAGACCGCAACCGGCTTGAGCACGCAGTCAGAGCTGTGGCCCTCCGCCTGCATGGTGGAGCTGCCGTCGAAGCCCCACAACGGAAGCTGCTCGAGGGTCGGGAATGCGTCGAATTCCTTGATCTGGGTCTTGCCACGCAGATTCGGCACCGGCGTGTATCCGTCGAGCCAAATGTACTCGAGCTTATACTTTGTCATTGGCGGTCTCTCATGAGCTGATGAAGCGAAATGTGAGCAACCCTGCTGTTTCCTCGCAACCAACGGCGCGCCCGGCCGTTAACTGCTGACGTCTTGCAAGCATTTCATGTGCCAACCGGCGCCAATAATGAGCCTAGGTGGCGGACGCGGCGCAGCAACAGGAGTTCGCTGCCGCAGCAATGCTATCCAAAGATGCAAAAACCAAGATGCTGATATTATAGTCAAACGCTGGTTTTTTGTGAGGCAAGCTGAGCAATCGAGAAGCAACGGCATTATATTGATTGGTACGAACTGACTCGTGCGCTCGTGCGCTGCAAAGGAGACAAACGATGACGACGGTTTTCCAAGGGGGGAACGCGAAGCAGGGAAGCTCTGCGAAGATTTATGAATTCCCCGCACGGGGCCGCTTCGCTTCAAGCAGCAAAGAGGACGCCAATGCGCTTGCGACCTCGCGCGCCGCAAAGATTGTGTGTGGCGGCGCTTGGTATCACGAGCAGGCGATCGAGGATGCCGACCGCGACCGCGCGAGCTAGCGGAGTGAAGTTGACACCGCAAGAAGTTGACACCGCAAAATGACTCCGCCGAAACCGATGCGAAGGTCAGAGGCTGACCTCGGGCGGGTATTCGTGCCGGCTTTCCCGGCATTGCGTTGATAGGGCGGCACGCGTTGTTTTGGCGTGCCGCCGACACGTTTTCATCACAGCAAAAAGAACAAAGAAACCCCCGGCCAATTTGGGCAAGCGGCCGGGGGCCGTCACAGGGATCGTGGTCCCCCCTCCCCAGTATTGGAGACCACGGGCAGGGTACTGCCTCAGGTATTCACGGAATCTGAATCGCTACACAGTGCGCGGATTCACCATTAATCTGCGCAAGAATGCCATAGTTCTTATCGCTCAATTTCTGGAGTGCTCCCGCCACCAACAACGAGAGTGCATCGGCAACGGGCGCGTTGTTGTATTGTGATTGCAATCAAACGAACCGGGGTCTGGAATGCTTGTGCTCTATCATGCGAGTCATTCGACATGCAGCCAGAAGGTCCGCCTTGTGTTGCATGAAAAGGGCGTGAAGTTCGACGACGTCAAGCTCGACCTCGGAAAGAAAGATCAGCTCAAGCCGGAGTATCTGGCGTTGAATCCCAACGGGGTGGTTCCGACGCTGGTCGACGATGGTATTCCGATCATCGAGTTCGAGCGTGATCTGCGAATACCTGGACGAGAAATATCCGCAGAACCCGCTGACGCCGATCGATCTGGTCGAGCGGGCGCGCATGCGGGCCTGGATGCATTTCATCGAGGAAGTCGCGGTCGGAGCGATCCGGGTACCGTCTTTCAATCGGGCTTTCCTCTATCGGTTTGACGGCCTCGATCAGAAGCGGTTCGAAGACGAACAGGTGAATGTTCGCAAGGTTCGCAAGGAATTGTTTCAGCGGATGGGTTCGCCGAAGGGCTTCAGCAAGACGGAGGTCGATCGTTCGCTCGCCGAGCTTACGGAGACTTGCCGCCGCATGAACGAAGCAATTGCCAAAAAGGGGCCGTGGCTCCTTGGCGAGCAGTTCACGCTTGCGGACGTGCTGGTCATGCCGAGCATCGATCGCATGGCCGATCTTGGCCTTTCGCATTTATGGGAGGGCAAGTTCCCGCATGTTTCGGCCTGGTACGAGCGTCTGAAAGCAAGACCGGCGTTCCAGGCAACGTATTATCCTGGGTCGCGCGTTTCTGACTTTCTCGAATTCCGGTCGCTTTATTCTCCGGACCGCGAATAGCAATTGACGGCGCGCCGCTGCATCAGCTCCGCGCGATACTGCGCTGCACGCGGTCATGTCGTGGACCTGTGGAAAGGTCGAATAGCGGGCACAGCGATCGGTCGTATCTTGTACGCCGGATGCAGTCGCGTATGTTGTGAGTGCTTGCAGCAGATGGCTTGTCCATCTCGACGGTTCGGCGGGTTACGCGCGTGGCGCGCCGATTAGCAGAGGCTCCCGAGTAAGATTTTTGGCCCGGAGATAGGCCCCCGGTGCGGAAGTCTGAAATCGCCCGCTAATGTGGAGCTGTTGCAAGTGATTGAAGGACCGCCCGGGGCAACCCGGCGGTCCTTCGACAATTTTGGGGTAGCGACAATTTTGGGTTAGCGACAATTTCGGGTTCGCACAATTTCGAAGTCGCTTCGACGGTAAGATCAGGCCGCAGCGAAATTCCCGTGTCTCCCGCCCGGCGCTGCTTATTTCACCGCTCCTCGCCCGAATGCTATCGCCCGGCCGCGGCGGGGTTCAACGCGACGGCGGCCTCAGTTGTGAGCAGAAGGAAGGTGAACGTCTCCTGCAGATACAGGCGGACGACCGCGTCGGTGTGGCTCAAGTAGCCGATACTCACGTCCTGCCCAATGTGAAAGTCGAAGTCGCCGCCGCGGGTGGTGAGCACGAAGGCGCCCGCAATCGCCGGCGTCCAGATGATGTCACCGTCCACCAGCCGCTTGATGTGTTCCAGCACCGGATAACCATGATCGCTGGTCTCGCTGAGCCCGGTATAGGCGTCGGCGCCCAGCATCACCGAATAAGGACCGTTGACGCCGACGAGACGCAGTTGGCTGACGGCTTGTGCAATAGCGTCGGGGTATTCGCGGACATCGGCCGGAAGGGTCATCCGCGGATTGCTGGTGCCCTGGCGGATGCCCTCGATACCGGCAGCGGGGTAGCCTTCGAAGATCGCCCGATCTTCCGCAAAGGCGAGTTCACGCGCGGCGTCTTTCGCCGGCTGCCAGTCCGAGTCATTCGCGCCCCGCTCGACATCATCGATTTGCTGGCGGTCGAGATCGAACGGAATGCGCAATTCGACGAGCGCCTTCACCTCACGCTGGCGTGCCAAAATCCCATCGCTCGGAGCTTCAATCTTGCGCAGATGGCCGGTGCCGACAGCGGAGAGGGCGACGCCAGCGGGGCCCTGCACGTCCACGACGCGCCGCCCGGCGAGATAGCGCTTGAGCGTACGCGACGCTTCCTCCTCGATGTCAGCCCAGGCCGCCTCGGAGATCGGGGCAAGCTCACGGTGAAGATTATTCATGAGACGGGTCTCCTTTAAGGGAACCGATGCCAAGCGAACCATCGGGCGCGGGCGTAGTTGGGCGCGGGGGCGCAACATTGGACGCAGCAGGAACGGTCGCCGCCGCCGGTTCGTCGTCCCCGACGTTCTCCAGGAAGGTCGCGCACGGTGCAAAAAAGAGATTGCCGCTGATCGCCCGGCTGAAGTCCAGCAGGCGGTCATAGTTGCCGGGCGGACGGCCGATGAACATGTTCTCCAGCATCTGCTCGATGGTCCGCGGCGAGCGGGAGTAGCCGATGAAATAGGTGCCGAATTCGCCCGCTGCGGCCGAGCCGAACGGCATGTTGTCACGGATGATTTTGATCTCTTTGCCGTTCTCGGTGATGGTGGTCAGCGCACTATGCGCGGAGGTCGGCTTGATGGCGTCGTCGAGTTCGATATCAGAAAGCTTGGTGCGACCGATGATGCGTTCCTGGACTTCAGTCGGCAGCGCGTTCCAGCCGGCCAGATCATGAAGGTACTTCTGCACGATCACGTAGCTGCCGCCCGCAAACGCGGCGTCCTCCGGACCGACGACTGCGGCGTCGACAGCGGCTTGCCCGCTCGGGTTCTCGGTCCCGTCGACAAACCCGATGAGGTCGCGGTCATCGAAAAACTTGAAGCCGTGCACTTCATGCACGGGGGAAACCGCGCCTCTCAGCTTCGTCATGATCTGCGTCGCCAGCTCGAAGCAGAGATCCATGCGCTTGGCGCGAATGTGGAACAGCAGGTCACCGGGCGTGGCCACGGCGTGGCGGGCTCCAGAGCGGATTTCGCGAAACGGATGCAGCTCCGCGGGCTTCGCTTCGCCGCCAAAGAGCCGGTCCCATGCCTCCGACCCAAATGCCATCACACAGGATAGGTTTCCCTCGATATCGCGAAAGCCTACGGCGCGCAGCAGCGCCGCGAGGTCACCGCAGAAAGATCGGACGGCTGCCCGACTGGTGATACCGGGATTCACCGTGACCACCTGAAAGATCGCAGCGCGCGTCAGGGGATTGGCCACCGCCTGCGGAACGGGAGGCAGCCCCTCGGCTGCCGCGAATGTGTTCAATGGATCTGACCCCATCAGTGCACTACCGTCAGGTCGGGGAAAATTCGTCTGCTGGAATTCCCTCGCACATGACTTGCGACAGACGCAAGACAGCAGAATACCACGAGGTTTCCAAGATCACGCTCCGAAGATCGACCAGCCCAGCCGCTTGGTGAGGGCTTCAAGCGCGATGCGGCCGAGGTGGGAGTTGCCCGAAGCGTCGAGGCCGGGCGACCAGACCGCGATCGAGGCTTTGCCGGGCGCGATCGCCAGAATGCCGCCGCCGACACCGCTCTTGCCGGGCAGGCCCACCCGATAGGCGAACTCGCCCGAACCATCGTAATGGCCGCAGGTCAGCATCACGGCGTTGATCCGCCGCGCGCGCTCGGGATGGACCACCGACAGACCGGTCGAGGGGTTGCGGCCGAGGTGTGCCAGAAATCGTCCCGCCACCGCAAGTTGCCGGCACGACATCGCGATGGCGCATTGATGGAAGTAGACGCCGAGCGTGAGGTCCACGGGATTGTCCAGTACGCCATAGGACTTCATGTAGTTGGCGAGCGCGGCGTTGCGAAATCCGGTGCGCTGTTCGGATGCCGCGACCGCCTCGTCGATCGTGATGGACGGATCGTCGGCGAGAAACCGCATGAATCTCAGGATTTCGCCCAGCGCCTCGCGCGGCTGATGGCCGGACAGGATGACGTCGGTGACCGCAATCGCGCCGGCGTTGATGAACGGATTGCGCGGGATGCCGCGCTCGAATTCAAGCTGGACGATGGAATTGAAGGGGCTTCCCGACGGCTCGCGGCCGACGCGCTGCCACAGCCGGTCGCCGATCTTGCCCAAGGCCAGCGTCAGCGTGAAAACCTTGGAGATGCTCTGGATCGAAAACGGAATGTCGGCGTCGCCGCCGGCCGCGATGGTGCCGTCGGCGTCGATCACCACGAGGCCGAAGGCATTGGGGTCGGCGCAGGCCAGTTCGGGGATATAGGTCGCGACCTCGCCGCGATCCGGCCTACGCCGCATGTCGTCGGCGATGTCGCGAACGACGTGCTTCAGGTCGGGAATGGCGTTGCTCATCACTGTGCGGCTTTGGCTTTCGTGCGGCTATGCGGAACCTGAAGCGGCAATATGAGTGAGGACGGTGGCAAAGGACAGGGCGCCTGGAGCCGTGCGCCGGCAGCCGAACTGGTCCTTGCAGGACCGGACTGGGAATCGAGCCCGACACGGTGTAACACCATCGCCATGGTGACGACTCGGGCCGGAACAATGGCGGCGCTGCTGATCTGCGGCGCAGTTGCTTGCGGTATGTTGTGCCTGCGGCCGGCGGGCGCCGATGGGCCAAAAAAGCAATACTGGGCGACGAGCCTGTCCCGCACGATCGACGAGACGGTGCTGCAGGGGCTCTACGATGCGGTCGCGCGCGGCGAGGTCGGCTGGCTCGACGTTGATCCCAAGTTTTCCCTGCCGCCGCTCAAGCCCGGCATCAACCTGATCCTCTATCACGTCGGCGGCAACTGCTACATCAAGAAGGACGACTGCGACCGCTTTCCCGATTCCCAGTCGACCGGCGATCAATGGGGCGATACCGAACGCTCGATCGACCTGGAGGACCCCGAGGTCAGAAAGATCGTCATCGATGATCTGGTTGGGATCGTGCGCCAAGGCGACGAGGTCGCGCCTGCGGGTTCCATCGTCGGCGTGCATCTCGACAACGTCCACAGGATCAGCCCGCAGGGATTGGCGGATGTCTTCAACGAGTTTCTGGCGGCGGTAGAAACCGCGCGGCGGGAAGGCCGTATTTCGAAGACTCGCAAAGTTGGCTACGTCGCCAAGAACGTGCCCCAGAAGTTCAACGAGGCGCTGGAGAAGGGGCTGCTCGATGCGCCGCCCTTGTACCAGATCAACGAGAACGCGCGGCTGGACCAGGACGGCATCTTGAACCGCCGGTCGCTGGACGCCGCCGAGATCGGGCGCCGCTGCAGCATCCCGGTTTTCCTCAAGACCTTCGGTACGGATGTGGCCTACAAGAAGGAGCCTGACGGCGAGGACGTCTACGTCTCCCGCGCGATGGCGACCCAGATGGCGCAGATCCCGAAAATATCCGGAGTCGCCTGGTCGGCCGACGAAGAAAGCTACCGCCCGACGCTGTTCGCTCAGGGCTCGGCGGTTCCGGCCGAGCCGTTGGAGCCGGATCGCTGCGGGCGACGCCGCGCCAAGCGCTGATTGGCCGGAGTGGGGTGACGTCAGATTGAATCGGTTGCCCGTCATTGCGAGGAGCGTAAGCGACGAAGCAATCCAGTCTTCTCAAGACGCTGGATTTCTTCGCTTCGCTCGCAATGACGCCGCGGCCGCGTCAGCCTCAAATCATCGGGACGCTAGTGGTCCGATTCTAACATTCGCATCCCTTTTCGGCAGGCTATTTTGCGAATGTTAGAATCAAAGGACCACTAGCAACTATAAGTTACTAGTGGAGTTTTGGATTTGACGTTCGCTTCGTGGGCTCGCGGCGAGGCGGGTAGCGAACGTCAAATCCACTCCACTAGTGTGTGATTGAATGAGGTGGCGAGGCATCAACCCTCCCCCTTGTGGGGAGGGTCGCGAGCCATAAGCGCGTCTTGGACGCGCCATGGCGAGCGGGGTGGGGTGCAGTTGCGCGATAAGACCCCACCCCCGGCCCCTCCCCACAAGGGGGAGGGGAGCACATCGCCGCTGTGGCTACTGCTGTGACCTATAGTCATCATGCTTTAGATGCAGCGCCGCCATCACCGCGTCATCAGGGTGCCGGCGCCGTGGTCGGTGAGCAGTTCGAGCAGCACCGCGTGCGGCACCTTGCCGTCGAGGATCACGACGCCCTCAACGCCGGCTTCCAGCGCGTAGATGCAGGTTTCCACCTTGGGGATCATGCCGCCCGAGATGGTGCCGTCGGCGATCAGGCGCCGGGCGTCGTCCGCCGACAACTGCTTGATCAGGTTCTTCGACTTGTCGAGCACGCCCGGCACGTCGGTGAGCAGCAGCAGCCGCTTGGCGTTGAGCGCGCCCGCGATCGCGCCGGCAAAGGTGTCGGCATTGACGTTGTAGGTCACGCCATCCTTCGAGGTGGCGAGCGGCGCCAGCACCGGGATGAGGTCGCGGCCGAGGATCTGGTTGAGCACCATGGTGTCGACCTTCTCGGGCTCGCCGACGAAGCCGAGGTCGATCACCTGCTCGATGTTGGAATCGGGATCGGCGACGTGACGGCTGACCTTGCGCGCCGTCACCATGTTGCCGTCCTTGCCGCACAGCCCGACCGCCTTGCCGCCGGCCTCGTTGATGAAGCCGACGATCTGCTTGTTGATCGAGCCGGCCAGCACCATCTCGACGATCTCGATGGTGGCGGCGTCGGTGATGCGCAGGCCCCCTGCGAATTCCGACTTGATGCCGAGCCGCTTAAGCATCTCGCCGATCTGCGGCCCGCCGCCATGCACCACCACCGGATTGATGGCGGTCTGCTCCATCAGCACGATGTCGCGGGCGAAGCTCTTGGCCAGCGACTCCTCGCCCATGGCGTGGCCGCCGTATTTCACCACGACGATCTCCTCGTCGTAGCGCTGCATGTGCGGCAGCGCCTCCGACAGGACGTGGGCGATATCGTGCGGTGAAACGGTCATGGCGGGGTCCTGCTGTGCCGCTCGTGCTGGAGCCGAAGCTTGCGCCGCCTTTTAGCGGGCGCGGCGGAGATGGGGAAGGGCGCCTCAGTCGCGTTCCTTGACCAGCCGGGCGATGGCGGCGCGCAGGTCCGGGATGCCGGTGTCGCTGCGCGCGGAGGTGGCGATCACCTCGGGAAAGGCCGCGGGATGCTTGGCCAGCACCGCCTGCGTCGCCGTCATGAGATCGGCCAGCGCCGCCTCGTTGATCTCGTCGGTCTTGGTCAGCACCACTTGATAGTTCACCGCCGCCTTGTCGAGCGTAACGAGGACGTCGTCGTCGGTGGCCTTCAGGCCGTGGCGGGCGTCGACCAGCAGATAGACCCGCGCCAGGTTGGCGCGGCCCTGCAGGAAGGCATGGATCAGCGCGGTCCAGGCCTTGACCTTGGCCTTCGAGGTCGCCGCATAACCATAGCCCGGCATGTCGACGATCACGAGCTTGCCCGGCCCGGTGAAGAAGATCAGCTCCTGGGTGCGGCCGGGCGTATGCGAGGTCCGGGCCAGCGCATGACGGCCGGTGAGCGCGTTGATCAGGCTCGACTTGCCGACATTCGAGCGGCCCGCGAACGCGATCTCGACGCCGCGCATCTTGGGCAGCGAGGCGACCGAGCTTGCCGCCGACAGGAACTGCCAGTCCGCCGTGAACAGCCGGCGGCCGGCTTCGATCTCGCCGCGGGTGAAAGGAATCGGTGCCATCCGAGCTGCTTACCACATCGCACCACCGGTCTCGGCACATGGCTCCGCGAGCGCGATCGGTAACGGTGCGCCCTCTCCCCT
>CAVWOV010000003.1:0-80353 GCA_963756715.1 uncultured Alphaproteobacteria bacterium | reverse complement strand
AGCTAAAAGGCCCCGGCCGGCCAGTGAATTCGGAGGACGCCCGTGCCGCAGTGCTAGCTGGCCTCGCGGCCGTGGATTATCTCCTGCTCTTCAACGACGAGACGCCGATCGAGTTGATCCGTGCCGTGCGGCCGGATGTGCTGGTGAAGGGTGCGGATTACCGCAAAGACCAGGTGGTCGGCGTCGAGTTGGTGGAGAGCTACGGCGGCCGTGTGCATCTCGCGGGTTTGCGTGAGGGCTATTCGACGACGCAATTGATTCAGCAGATGCGCGTGGCTTAGAACCGTGGGGACGGAACTCCAGTTCCGTCCTTTCGACAATCCGGCGGAACTGGAGTTCCGCCGCCACGGCTCTCGTACAGGAGAACGTCGAATGGCTCGCCAAGGATGGCTGGGGAATGACCCACATGCGGGCCTCACCGCGAGCAATAACCGACAAACCTCGTTCGCTTGCGCACCGGCTCCGCCATCGGGCAAACCGGTCGTCAACGCCGACCAGACCGTCATTATCATCTGGGACGCCACCAACAAGACTCAGCACTTCATTCGCAAAGCGTCGTTCAAGAGCGAGGCTGACGACTTCGGCTTCCTGATCCCGTCGCCATCGCAGCCGGAGCTGGCGGAGTCCGACAACAGCGAATTCGTGAACCTTGCAGAAGCTAACCGAACCCGAAATCGTGAAGGCCAAGAAGCCCATCGGGCTGCCGGGCTGCAGCTGTGCTGCGCTGCCGCGTGCGGAGATTGATGGCGTAACCTTGCATTCCGTAACCGTGCTGGAGGAAAAGCAAGTCGCCGGCTTCACGGCAAGCGTGCTCGAAACCAAATCGGCCTCAGCACTCACGAACTGGCTGCGTGAAAACGGCTATGCGTATTCGCCGGAGATCGAAGCGTGGGCCAAACCGTACGTCGAAGGCGGCCTGGAAAATCACGGCCCTCAAGGTCACGAAGAACGCGGAGAAGAAAGCGGCGAAGGATGTCACGGCGACTGCTCTGCGAATGTCTTTCAAGACCGATCGGCCGTTGTTCCCGTATCGTGAACCGGAGTCGGCGAATTCCGCCGCGAAGCTCGGGATCGAACATCAGCTATCCGGCAGATCTACTTTCTCGCTGAGGCTCGCTACCAGGGCGAGTTGACCGAGAGGAGAGTCGCTGGACAGGCAAAGTCGCCTGGGCCGGCCGCTTGAGTGCGGAGAATCACCTAAAGACCTCGAGCAACTTCGTCTTCCAGGCTACCACCGGCCCCAAGGATTGGTCCCTGACCGAATTCGAGGACGACTGGCCCTACAGACTACGCACGGGCGATATCTATTTCTCTCCTTCGGAAAACCAGGAACCGAAGAAGCGAGAACCGATCATTCAATACGTGAAGGCCTCGCAACCCGCGGACGGTGGCGTTTTTCTGGTAGGGGCAGCAGTGGTGCTGGCGATGTGGCTGACTCGTGTTCCACCACCGCTGGCTGTAGAATCAATGGCGAGCGTCGAGGCGTAAGCCCGACGTGTGCGGCAACACGTCGGGCTTACGCCTCGACGCTCGCCAAGCGAGAATAATGCGAACGCTCGCACTCTTCTTACCGAACTGGATTGGCGACGTGGTCATGGCCACGCCCGCCATTCGGGCGGTGCCGCGCAGTCTCCCAATGCCCGCTTTTGCTCGCAATTTGCCGGCCCTATGTCGCAGCGACCATTGAAGGCTCTCCCTGGTTCGACGAGGTGATTCTCTTCGACAAGAAAGGTCCGAGTGAACGCCACCCGCGAAGTCGGCGTGATTCGCCGCTTGCGGCGTGAACGCGTCAATGCCGCGATCCTGTTCCCGAACTCGTTTCGCTCCGCTGCCGTGGCGGCCCTGGCTCACTGCCGGCAACGCATCGGCTTCGATCGCTTCGGACGCGGATTATTGTTGACCGACGTACTCCAGCCACATCGCGATTCGGCTGGTAAGCGAAAACCGTGCCCCATCCTAGACGACTACAACCGCCTGGTCGCGCCGCTGAGTGTGGCTGATCCGGGTCATCGTATGGAGCTATTCACCACCCCCGAAGACGAGCGCCGCCGACCAGCCAGGTCGGGCACGAGCTCGGGCTGCACCGGTTTTCCGAAGTAATCGGTCTGAACTCGGGCGGGGCATTTGGGGCCGCGAAATCTGGCCGTCCGAGCATTGCGCGAACCTTGTTGGCACGCTCGTCGATCGCCGCGGAGCGGGGTCCTCGTTCTTTGCGGGCCGAACGAACGTGAACTGCTCGAGAGATCGTTGACTGGCGGGCCGTCCGCAAGTAATGTCGCTGGCGGACCGCCCTGTTTCGCTTGGCTTACGAAGGCTTGCGTTCGGCGGCTCGACCTGTTGGTGACGACCGACAGCGGCCCCCGCCACTTCGCGGCCGCCTTCGATCGGCCGGTCATATCGCTCTTCGGGCCGACGTTCATCGACTGGACCGAAACGTATTTCCCGAAGGCGATCCACCTGCAGAAGAAGGTGCCGTGCGGGCCGTGCCAGTAACGCGTATGCCCGCTCGATCACGCGTGCATGCGCGATCTAGAAGTAGATGAACGGAGGTCCTCGCCTCGGCGGAAGACTTACTGACCCGTTTTCCGGCACGGAGGCTGCGGAATGCTCGTTGAGACCATGCCGAAGACGGCCCGCGATTTCCTTCGCCCTGCCGGGCGTGGTGGTCAGCGGACACGTTGGGCGGAATGTTTCGCGAGTACAACTCGGCAACGTCGATAATTTATTTAAAGCGCGAGCACCGCGTGCGACTGCGCGATCGGCTAACGAGGGTCTCACTTTGCAGGGTTCGGCCCGGTTTCGCTCTCGCAGCACCAAGCCAAGGTTCTCCTTCCACTTGCGGCAAGCAGGACTGCCAGGCCCCAAGGCATCTCGCTTGCGGCGAAGCGGATGGCCAGGCGTTCCTAGTGGTCGAGGAAGCACCAAGGTGCAATCGATCTTCGCCGACATGACGGTTACGACAGAACTCGCCCGAGGAACTTGGCCCTCGCATCATCGCCCGGCTTGCACAATGCGGGCATCGATCAGCCGGATTTGTTCGCCAAAAGCGATGGTTTTTGCCGCCCGTCTACTTCGTTCAGTTGCATCTGCTGAAGCGCCCCTCGGCGGACAGGTAATGGGAATATAGTCAGAGAAACAGAATATTGTCAATCAGGTCGACATAATCGCTTTTTTGCGATAATGATGTTGCTATGGTTTGGACCGTTGGGTTTCTCAATGCGGCCGTCGCGAGAGAGGTCGAAGCGCTGCCAAATGATATGCGGGCGAGGCTCGGCCGCTTGATCCATTTGATCCAGGACATCGGCTTTCATGCGCTGCCTCGCGACAGCGTCAAGCATCTCGAAGGGCCGCTTTGGGAGCTTCGCGCGTCACCGGTCGTGATGGAATTTCGCGAGCGATCTATGTGACGGCGAGCAGACAGCGTGTCGTCATCGTGCATGCTTTCGTGAAGAAGACTCAAAAGACGCCGCCGCGCGAACTTGAAATCGCGCGTCAACGCGCGAAGGAGGTGAAATGATCAAATTCGATACGCTGCACAAAAAATGGATGAAGGACCCGGCTTACCGCAAGGAATACGAGGCGCTGGAGGAGGAATTCGCGTTGGCGGCAGCGGTGGCGAAGGCGCGACTGCGCTCGGGTCTCAGCCAGGCACAGCTCGCGCGGCGCATGAAGACCACGCAGAGCACGATTGCGCGGCTCGAAAGTGGGCGCGGCCAGCCGTCGACCCGAACGCTCGACCGCTTCGCCAAGGCGACCGGCCACCGGCTGAAGATCAGCTTCGTGCCGGTGAAGGTAAGCGGCAAGGAGGCCAAGGCGCGATGAACTTCAAACGAAAGCGACCCAAGTCGGCTCGTGCCGGCTGCCTTCTGTGCAAGCCCCACAAGGCGAATGGTTGCTGCGCGGACCACAAGAACATGCGCATGGGCGACCGGCGGCGATATGAAGCGGGCCGCAATCAATTGCAGTGCGAAAGATTGAGTTAGTTTGCAGTCCGTAGGGCGCAATAGCGAAGCGTATTGCGCCGCCTTGCATCGCTACGGGAAATGGCGGATTATGCTTCGCTAATCCGACGGGCTACGGGTCTATTTGCCATGCTTTCTGGCCCTTGCGGCGGCAGCACGACGTTGTTTGCGGTTCGGTTTCGGTGCGTCTAACTCCCAAAGAGAAGGCATGGTAACTCTAGGAAATTCATTTGCACTCTGCATCCGGTACGGCTTGACGTCCTGCAATATGTTAAGCGTTTTCTTCAATTCCTCTAATTCGACCAAGAACTCGTTCGTCCAGGTGCCGGGAGTCTCTACGACTATCAGGTCTTCCGACGATCCTCCCTGGTCTATGTGGTTTCGCAATTCGGTAGCGACGCCGACCACTCGCCTTAAATCCCTATGCTTTTCAAGCACCGCGTAGGCATAGATTTCCAACATCTTACGACGAGCAGCCCGATATCCCTCGTAGCCACCCTTCACTTCAAATTTCGGTATCGCTAGGGTCATAAAGAAAAAAGCGGTCTCACGCTCACGATCACTAAGGCCAGGGAGCAATACTCTCGTGAAGCGGTCAGTAGTCACAGACTTTTCGAACGCATCCTGGATCGCTTCGCCAAAGAGACGCCGCTTGTAACGATGTACAAGCGCCATGTGGCGGATGCCTTGTTCGAGTTCGGAAAGCTCAAAACGCATTCCCTCTGGGACGATCGTGGTTCCCGCGAGCATGTTTGTTGTGAATTGTTCGATGAGTTTGTCCCACCCATACGAAACTACATCCGCAGCCTTCTTGGCGCGGTACTGCATGTTCCGACGGAGCTCGTCGTAAAATCCACCGTCAAATCCGATGTGATCGTTTTCGCCCAAACTTGTGCCATCGGGCTTCGTAAAATCGTGTTCGCCGGACGAGTTCATATGCGTCATGTAATAAGCAACCAGCTCTTCTTCGCCCGCTGCCACAGTCAGTTGGCCAGATCGTATGAGTTTCTCCTTCTTGCTAAGGTAGGAAGTGAGATCAGTGATGGTATCGAGTTCGCCTAGAACTATATCCAAGGTCGCATCGTCGAGCACGTGAACAAACGGTCCACTGGGATCGACGTCGCCGACGGCAAACGGCGACACATTGTCCTCGGCCCAGTGCCCATCGCCTTTGATAGCTGAGTTTATGAAAAGGCTGCCTATGCCTCCCTTGAAGTAATTCCTGCATGCTTCCCCTGCGCCAAGTGCGACGACCACGCCATGTATCTTGCGGCGATCCGCTGGCGACAGCGTGATCGGCAAACGCTGCTTGCACTCTCGATCGAGGAATATCCTATCTGGAAATTGCGTAATCCATCTTTCGGCTCCTCGAATTTGGTCAACCGATTTTCGAACGGCGCGCTTATACCATCGCTTCCACGCCAGCCTTGTATCCCCCGTTGGCCAAGCAACAGTCTTATCACTGAAAATTAGTACGTGATCTCCGCATACGACAAGCAAGTCACAGAGCTCTTTGCCATCTCCTTTTCCTCCAGTCCGTTTGTCGATAAACGTGTTGGGATAGGACCACAGATTCAGGAAGCTACGGTCAGCGAGCTTTGCTAGATATTGTTCGGATGGCGTGCCACCCGCGCTTCTTACGATAGCTCGGCGTGCCGGCCCATAATCGACTTTCTTTGGATCGTTAGGTCTCCCGTCAGAAGATTCTTCCTCCAATGCAATTCTCCGTGTTCCGGCCACGCATCTCGTAACGTCTATAAGTCCCTCAACATTTCTGCAATAATATTGGCCTTACCGCTTTCTGCTAATGAGGCACCCCATGAACGCCCCTCTCTCCACCCACCCCGTCCCGCCGTACAAGCACACGCCGCTGTTCCCGCTCGGCAAGGACGCCACGCCCTACCGCAAGATCGAGGTGCCGGGCGCCGCCAATGGCGGCGTGCGGGTCGAGAAGATCATGGGCCGCGACGTGCTGGTGGTCGAGCGCGAGGCGCTGCGCGCGCTCACCGAGGCGGCGTTCACCGACATCAATCATCTGCTGCGCCCCGCGCATCTCGCCTCGCTGAAGAAGATCGTCGAAGACCCGGAGGCCTCCGCCAACGACAAGTTCGTCGCCTACGATTTTCTCAAGAACGCCAACATCGCGGCGGGCGGCGTGCTGCCGATGTGCCAGGACACCGGCACCGCCATCATCATGGGCAAGAAGGGCCGGCTCGTGTTCACCGACGGCGAGGACGAGGCGGCGCTCGCCGAGGGCGCGCGCGACGCCTACCTGAAGACGCAACCTGCGCTACTCGCAGGTCGCGCCGATCTCGATGTTCGAGGAGAAGAACACCCGCAACAACATGCCGGCGCAGGTCGAGATCTACGCCGAGGGCGAGGACGCCTACAAGCTCCTGTTCATCGCCAAGGGCGGCGGCTCGGCCAACAAGGCGTTCCTGTTCCAGGCGACGCCGTCGATCCTCACCCACGACCGCATGATCGCGTTCCTGAAGGAGAAGATCCTGACGCTCGGCACCGCCGCGTGCCCGCCCTATCACCTCGCGATCGTCATCGGCGGCACCTCGGCCGAACTGACGATGAAGACCGTCAAGCTCGCCTCGACCAAGTATCTCGACAGCCTGCCGACGCAAGGCAGCGAGGACGGCCACGCCTTCCGCGATCTCGCGATGGAGCAGGAGGTGCTCAAGCTGACGCAGTCGCTGGGCGTCGGCGCGCAGTTCGGCGGCAAGTATTTCTGCCACGACGTGCGCGTGATCCGGCTGCCGCGCCACGGCGCCTCGCTGCCGATCGGGCTCGGCGTGTCGTGCTCGGCCGACCGCCAGGCGCTCGGCAAGATCACCCGGGACGGCGTGTTCCTCGAAGAGCTCGAGCACAACCCGGCGAAGTATCTGCCCGAGGTCGACGAGGCGTCGCTCGGCGGCGAGGTGGTGCGGATCGACCTCAACCGGCCGATGACGGAGATCAAGGCGCAGCTCGCGAAGTATCCGATCAAGACGCGGCTCTCGCTCAACGGCCCGATGATCGTGGCGCGCGACATCGCGCACGCGAAACTGCGCGAGCGGCTGGAGAAGGGGCAGGGGCTGCCCGACTATTTCAAGAACCATCCGGTCTATTACGCCGGGCCGGCGAAGACGCCGGAGGGCTATGCGTCGGGCGCGTTCGGGCCGACCACGGCGGGGCGGATGGATTCGTTCGTCGCACGACTTCCAGGCGGAGGGCGGCTCGATGGTGATGCTCGCCAAGGGCAACCGCTCGCCGGCGGTGCGCGAAGCCTGCAACAAGCACGGCGGCTTCTATCTCGCCTCGATCGGCGGCGCGGCGGCGAACCTCGCCGAGCACTGCATCAAGAAGGTCGAGACGGTGGAATATCCCGAGCTCGGCATGGAGGCGATCTGGCGGATCGAGGTCGAGGACTTCCCGGCCTTCATCGTCATCGACGACAAGGGCAACGACTTCTTCAAGGAACTGAATTTGGGCTGAGCGATGCGTCGCATCGGCTCCGTGCGGCACGCCGGTGTCGTCGGATGCGGATCGGTGCGCCTTGGCGGCCAGGACGATCGGACCCGCTTGCGCAGGCCGCGTCCACTAATCCGTCTTCATGGGCGCATCTTCCGTCGTCACGACGACCGGATGCGGGCCGGCCTCCTGCTTCATGCGCGCAATAAGGTCATCCTGGCGGGCGGCTTGATCGGCGTCCTTGGCCGGGATCATGTGGACGCTGATGGCGTTGTCGCGCTTCGAGAGCCCGATGCCGTGAATGCCCTCCTTGCCCAGGTATTTCCGGCTCAGGAGCGTCTTGGTTTCGTCAAGCGACATCGGTCACCAACTCGATCTGCATTTGACTGAGCACGTCCGCGATCGGATTTGCGATACCATAGCTCCCGCTTTCAGGGCCGGCAAAATAAAGTCCAACGGCGTTGGCGGCGGCCTTGCTGACGACCAGCGAGCCGCTGTCGCCGCCGCGGCCAAAGGCGGGAAACGCCGGCGTCCGCTCGATGCGGAACTGCGACTGGAACAAGCCAACCACATTCGGATCGTTGTGGTCCATTCCGACCAGCGCGTCATAGGACTCGTCGGTGATGATGCCCTCGGTGTAGCCGGT
Organism: uncultured Alphaproteobacteria bacterium; assembly: GCA_963756715.1. Classification (GTDB taxonomy): domain Bacteria; phylum Pseudomonadota; class Alphaproteobacteria; order Rhizobiales; family Xanthobacteraceae; genus VAZQ01. The sequence continues at coordinate 72,286 of CAVWOV010000003.1, read as the reverse complement.
GGTGCGGCCGTGCTTGCGGACCTCCATCCCTTCCTCGCCCCGCTCGGTCCCGACGATCCTTCCGATCATGCAGAGGTTCGCCTTCCACTCGATGTCGATCCCCAGTTCGGCGATGGCGGCATCCACCTTGTTGGGAGCGCCGTTCAGGTTGATGGTGACGAACCGGCTCAATTCCGCCACGCGATCGGCGATGCGGCCGCCGTCGGCGGGTCCGGGCTGATAGATGTCGTCGCCGATCCGGCCAAGATTGACGTTCGCCAGCACGTGATTATTGCTCAAAATAAAGACTTTGGCGGGATCGTCGCCAAGCCTGAGCGATCGGCAGAAATACGCGAGTGTTCCCGCGGTCACGTCATGATGCGCGACGCTGATTCCGGCGACCAGCGGGCGCTGCCGCTTCTGCCGGTTCACCGTGCAGCTCTCGCTGGCGGCCGCCGCCATGGCTGCCGGGCCGGCGCGTCGCCGCGGGCGTGCCTTTGCACGGGTGCGCCGTTTTTTTGCGGCGAGGAACGCGGGGCTCGATTCGATCACGTCGGTTGGAATGCCGTCGACCGATTCCGGCAGGCGATCTCGCGGCGGCAGCAGCGAGGGTGCGAGCTTCTGCACGACGTAGAGCCGGATGGCCATGTCCTTGGTGGGGCTGCCTTCGACGATCTTGCGGCCGATGCCGACGGCGTGAACGTTGCGCCCCGCGGCCGCAACGGCAGCCTCGACCCGGAAGGACGGCCGCATCGACGCAACGTTGACGCGCAATCCGAGACCCAGCAGCCGGGTGCTCAGGGCCTGCTTGGCTTGCAACAGTTCGGAATCCATCGTCTCTCTCCCACAGTCATGCCGTTACAACGCGGGAAATCCGGGTGGCGCGGAGCGCCCCCGGCCGCAAAGCGTCAGCCCTCCAGGAACTCCTCCAGCGTCATGCGCACGAAGCCTGGCGGCACCGGGCTGTCTGGATCGGCCAGGCGCGGTGCCTCGGTGATGGCGCTTTCCGGAATGACCGGACGCAATGCGCGTCCCCAGTCGATCTCGAATACATCGCGATAGTATTTGGCGATCTCCGGGTCGTCGAACAGCAGGCTGGCGTCGCGGTTCAGCGTCACGCCGCCGCCGCTCCAGTTGTGGCTGCCGACCAGCACGCGCTGGCCGTCGACGATCATGCCCTTGGTGTGGGTGCTGGACAGATGCTTGAAGCACTTGTCCAGATTGAGCCCGCGCTTCTTGAGGTCTTCGGCGCACGGGATCCAGGTGCCATGGTCGGAGCGCAGGATGATGCGCACGTCGTCGATCTGCTTCGACTTCTTGATCACCGCCTTAACCAGCTTCTCCAGATTGCCTCTCGCGCTCTCCTTGTAGGAATCGATGTATGGAATCTGGAACAGCAGTTGGTCCTCCGCCGACGCGATGAGATCGAGCACCGCGTCGGTGTAGATTTTGCCCCGCTGATCGGGCGTCAGCAGCGGCTTGACCTTGACGCGCCGGTTGATTTCCAGCGGCTCGAAAATGCGGGCCGCCGCGCGCGCCTCGAGCTCGACGGCCTCCTCGATCGCGACCGGGACGTCGACCAGCACGTCCGCGGCGACGGCCTCTTCACGGCCGCCGTTTGCCTTGGAGAATTCCAGATCCGCCAGGATGTGGCTGCGGTAGCGGCCGGCCAGCGTCTCGTTCTTGATCACGACGTGCCATTCGCGATTGCCCTTCGCCGCCTTGATCCTGGCCGGGTTGTTAAGGTCCGCCGGCGCGATGTTGGGCTGGCTCGAGTTCTTCCAATTGCCGCTGGAGAGCCAGAACCGGTCGGCGTCGTCCACCGTCACCTTGATGTGGTAGGAATTGGCGACGAGCCCCGTCGCCCCTTCCGGCACATAGATGCGGTCGAAGTCGAACGCGCCCGCCCAGCGCGGGAACACGGTCTTGCGGTTGAAATCGCCTGGCTTCACGCCTTCGCTGGTGACACGGGTGGCGTTGTCCATCACCAGCACCATCTTGACCTCGTCCTCCAGCCGCGCCTGGATCGCGTCGGCGATGTGCTTGGCGTGAAACTCGTACATCGAAGACACCATCCGGCCTTCGGCGTTGGCGATGAAATTCGACAGCACGGACCAACTGCGTTCGGGGCCAACGCAACAGAGCACGTCCATGGTCTCGTCGACTGGATCGAAGCTGAATTCGGGGCCGGTGCGGTCGTCGTCGTTGTAGGCGATCGAGGTGACCGCGGCCTCGGTGATGAGATCCTGTCCGCCGATCATTTCCACGATCGCTGCAGCGCGGACGTCGACCGGGTGGCCGAGAAAGGTCGCGGGACAGCGGGCACGGACGGCTGCGACCTTGTCCGGATGGGTGACGACATGGATGCAGGGCGTGTCGCTGAATTCTCCGCCTTTGATGACGAGGCCGGACCGCACGCTGATGATGCCGTCACCGTGATAGGTAGCGGCGAAACGGCGCACGGCCTCCTCGATCGGCGCGGTCTCCACCGCTGCTGCGGCCCCGCCCGTGGGACCGGTGGTGATCGGACTGCCGATCGAAACAGTGATGGTGAGCGGAAGAGTGATGGACACCGAGGCGGCCGGCGTCGAGACCGCAGGCGGAGCCGGCGGCTGTGCAACGCCGACGCTACTCCTCCCTCCATTGTCTCGGCCATTGCCGCTGATGCCGACGACCGGCGCTTCGGTCCATGGCTGCCGCCTGAGGTAGTCGCGGATGGTCGACGCCGGCACCGCGTAGTTCTCGATCACATAGGCGCCGGCGAAATGCAGTGCGACTGCCCTGCCGGTCGCGAGATCGATAACGGCCGAACCCGAATTGCCGCCCAGCGTCGTGCAGTCGTGGGTCGCCCAGCCGTGCGATTCCGGTGTCATCACGCCAGGTGCGGCGCGCTTGACGTCGTAGCGTCCGCCGAAGACGCGCTCCATCCAGGCCTGATCGGGAATGACATCGTCGCCGGCGCGAGCCGGATAGCCGATCACCGCGACCGATGCGCCGGCCGCCGCATCGGCATCCGAGAGCACGATGCGGTTCTGCCGGGTGCCGTCGCTGCGGCGTTTGATTTTCAGAAAGGCGATGTCGGCGATCTGCCGTGACTCGATGAAGATTATGCTCTCGACCGGACTCACGAGGCTGGCGTCGCTGTCCATCTCGCGCTTCCAGTTCACGCTGGTCACGATCGGATCGCCGAAGCGTCCAGGCAGGAACGTGTAACCGCGGCCGTCGCGGCGCCCGATCAATTCGGCAACGTGGCTGTTGGTGACGACGATCTCCGGATCAATCAGCCACCCCGTGCCGATGAAGCTTGCGTTGCGGGGAAAATTGGCAACATCGATGCGTCCAACCAGCGGGATGATAGGATTGAGCATCGGTGCGGCGTCGATGAGCCGCTGCACCATCAGCTCGCCGTCCGGCGGCTCGATGAAGGCAGGTTCGCGCGCGACCGTATCGCCCTTGATTGGCAGCACCGGCCGGCCGGGCCGCACCAGGGTCTCGATGACAATCGGCATATCCATCGGCGCGGCCGCGGCAGCCGCCGCCTCGACCGTGACGCCGCCGGCTCGACGGCTGCGTGGCTGCGCTCCTGCGGTGCGCGCCTTGATACTTTGTGCCAGCGCCGGATCGAGCTGGTCCAGGTTCTGGAGCCAGGTTCGGATTTTCGCGGGCGTCAGATTGGTTGGAGACTCGCTTGCCATGGCAACCTCCGCACAACGAGGAATCTCAGTACATTCTATCCTAAGTTGTAAGTCGCCCCTGTGACATGAAGCGGAATACGGTCGTCGATTCTCCCGCCCTCATCGACGACAAGCGCAACAGCTTCTTCGCGGAGTTGAATTTGGGTCAGTGCAGCCGCCAACGCGCGGCGCGCGTCATTTCTTGTCGTCCTTGTCGAGTTCCTGCATGCGGCGGTGGATGAAGTCGCGCGGAGCTTCCTCCTCCTTCTCGTCCTTCGCCGACTTATCCGCCTCGGCGCCGGCGGGTTTCGGTTTCGTCAGCTTGTCGATCTGCTCGCGAAGGCGCGCCGCCCTTTCGGCCGCCCCTGGGTCCGGTGTCTTGGCCACGACATTGTCCTCCGTGAACGGGTGATCCGCCTGATCTATGGGCCGGGAGGGGCCCTGCCAGGGATGATCGAGGGCAACCGGACACCGGCCACCCCCGGTCGCTTCGGGCCGCTAGTCGCCGCGCACGCGGCGGGCGCGGCGGATCGGAATGGCCGCGTCCGTTCCGGTGCGGAGCGCCCGGTGGCCGAGAAGATCGCCGATCTGATCGCGCCACATCGCCGCCTTGGAACTCGTCGAGTTGTGATTGACCGCCAGCGTCAGGCCGGCTGCCTCTGCGACCTTGCGGCCGGTATCGATGGCCTTGGCGGTCTCCGCCGTGGTCAGCCGGTCGATCTGGGCGCGCAGGCTGCCGGCGCGCTGGTCGAGTGGACCGAGATCGCGGAAGGTCGGCTGATTGCCGCCGAACCAGATCTCCTGCCACCAATGCGTGCTGACCGGATCCTCCCACGACAGGTACCCGCCGCGCAGCACCTGACGCGGTTCGGTGACGGCGCCGGTGAAGGAATAGCGCACGCCGGGTGCGACCACCGGATCGAAGAAGTGCGGCGCGTAGAAATCCGAGACCAGAACGCCGTTGACCGTATAGGCGAACTCGGCGGCCTCCGACGGATCGCAGACCTCGACCAGGAAGCTCACGCGTCCCTGGCCGTCCTTCGGTGAATCGCCGGCCACCACCTTGTTGCCGAACGGATCGACCAGCATTTCCAGCGCCTCGTGCGAGGCGGTCAGCGACCAGGTGTCGAGGTCGGGCGAGGCATTGATCAGGGCGAACGGCTGGTTATCCTTGTCGAGGTGGATGCCGGCGGCATTGAAGCCGATGTCATCCATCACGATCATCGGCCAGTATCCGATCGGCACGTCCTCGAGCTTGTCGAAGGCGTCGACGGTGGCAGTAATGTCCCAGATCGGCGAGAGATCGCGCGTCGCTTGTTTCTGCAGCGCGGCCGCCACCTTCAGCAGATCGCCGGCTTTCGCCCGGGTCGATTCCGACACGAGCGCCAATTGCTGGATGAAAGCACTCATTGGCATTTCTCCGTCTGCCCGTCCCCACCAAGTTCTAAGCGGACAACTGCCGTAGCGTGTGTGAGATGGCTCACACTCGCTCGATGCTTTGACTGGCCGGGCTTGACCCGGGGGTGCGTTTGTTTCGTAAGATGGAGGCCGGCTTCGGGTATCGAACCAACAAGAAAAAGGGAGAAACAATCATGACGGCAATCAAGGTCACGGACATGGCCTACTCGCGCCTCAAGGCGCCCGATCTCGACGTGATGGAGGAATTTCTCCTGCGCTTCGGCATGACGCGCTCGGAGCGCACCGCGAACGCGCTCTACATGCGCGGCACCGATCCCGCACACCATCTTCACGTCACTGAAAAGGGTGATTCGAAGTATGTCGGCTTTGCCTATTACGCGCCGAGCGAGGACGATCTCAAGCGCATCGCCAAGGCGCCTGGCGCCTCCGGCATCGAGCATATCGACGAGCCGGGCGGCGGCCTGCGGGTGCGGCTCACCGAGCCGAACGGCTACCAGATCGAGGTGGTGCACGGCATCGCGAGCGTGCCGGCGATCCCGGTCAATCGTCAGCCGCTCAACTCCGGGCCGCAGCCATTGGCGCGGCCGGGCGAGCTGATGCGGCTGCCGAAGGGACCCTCGCAGGTCAAGCGTGTCGCCCATGGCGTGATGATGACGCCGAAGTTCGACGAGACCGTCGCCTGGTTTCGCGAGACGCTGGGCTTCATCTGTTCGGACGATGTCTACGCGGGCGACCAGGCAAATCTGATCGGCTCGTTCAACCGCTGCGACCGCGGTGACACCTTTGTCGATCACCATGTCTTCTTTTGCCTGCGGCACGAGAAGACCGGTATCAACCACGTATCGTTCGAGGTGCAGGACATCGACGACGTCGCCATGGGGCATGATTATCTCGCCCACGCCGGCAAGTACGAGCACATGTGGGGCATCGGACGGCACGTGCTGGGCAGTCAGGTCTATGATTACTGGTGCGATCCGTGGGGACGCGTGCACGAGCATTGGGCCGATAGTGACCGGCTTAACGTCAAGAACGGCTCGAACCTGGTGCCGGTCGAGGACGCACTGGTATCGCAATGGGGCGAGCCGCCGTCGGAGAAGTTCATCAATACCGCGAGCCCGTAAGGCGGCAGCGATCGGTCTCGAACGTCAGCAAGGAATTCCGGAGATCAAACAATGATCACCACGCTCGTGCAGTTTCAGCTTCCAGCGCCGGTCTCGCTCGCCGAGGCGACCCGCCGCTTCGAGTCAAGTGCGCCGAAGTATCAGAATATCCCAGGTCTGATCCGCAAATATTACATTCGCTCCGAGGATGGCCGTGTCGCCGGCGGCATCTATCTCTGGGAGTCGCGTCAGGCCGCCGAACGGGTCTACGATGGCGAGTGGCGTGAACGGGTGGAGAAACTCTACGGCGCGAAGCCGGCGATCACCTGGTTCGATACTCCGGTGATCGTCGACAATCTGGCCGGCGGCTCGATCACCAAGGCGGCGTGAGCAAAGTCAGACATTCAAAGGCGCAGGAATATGCAACACGAGAACGATGCCGGCCAAATCACTTTGCAAGCCGCCGCGGCGGGCAGCGCCGCGATTGCCGCGAGTGGCGCCGCCCTCGCGCCGCAGTCAACCTCGCGGGCCAAGGGTCCGCCGGTATGGCTCGATATGGATCAGCAGGCTCTCGACGATGCGTATGACCAGCAGGTCTATGCGCCCAATCGCGACCAGGTCGGCAAGCGCCGCATCGTCAATAGCGAGAAGGTGCGCGCGATCATCGGCGCACCCGAGCGCGTCGCCTACGGCCCAACCGAGATAGAACGGGCCGACATTTATCGAACGAAGCAGCCTAACGCGCCGGTCAACATCTTCATCCACGGCGGCGCCTGGCGCGCCAATCGCGCGGCCGACTATGCGTTCCTGGCCGAGCCGTTCGTCAATGCCGGCGCACATTTCGTCGTCCTCGACTTCATCAATGTGGACGAGGCGGGCGGCAGTCTCTTTCCTATGGTCGAGCAAGTGCGGCGCGCGGTTGGTTACGTGTACCGGAATGCCAAGACGTTTGGTGGCGATCCGGGCCGGCTCTACCTGTCCTCGCATTCCTCCGGCTCGCATCTCGGCGGCTGCGTGGTGACGCACGATTGGCGCAAGGAGAACCTTCCGGTCGATATTCTCAAGGGCGCGGTGCTCGGCAGCGGCATGTACGACCTCAAGCCGGTGCGACTTTCCAAGCGATCGAAGTACGTCAAGTTCACCGACGAGATGGAAGAGTCGCTCAGCGCGCAACGCCATATCGACAAGCTCCATACCCCGCTGATACTTGCCTACGGCACCTATGAGACGCCGGAATTCCAGCGGCAGTCACGCGACTTCGTTGCCGCCGTGCAGGCGGCCGGCAAGCCCGCCGAACTTCTCGTCGCAGAGGGTTATAATCACTTCGAGATGCTCGAGACGCTGGCGAACCCCTACGGTCTCCTCGGCCGCGCCGCGTTTGCGCAGATGCGGCTGGCGCCCGCTTGAGGTGGGGGCGCCGGAGCCCTGTTGGGCGTCCAGGCGCCATATATTCACGTGTCACGCATGTTGGATGCGCCGATATCCGCTGCCTCATAGCCCGCAGGGCCGTAATCGCGCGCGCCGCGCCCCCTGGCAGTGGGCTTCAGTTAAAAATATGAAAATTGTCGGACACAGTCCGAACACAAGAATTAACGCCGAGAGAACTCGTTGGCAGTAAGTTTTACGGTCGAACGGACCGGAATCATGGGCGGCTTTCCTCTCTGGCTTGTTGCAATAGGGCTGATGGCTGCAACTCTAGCGGCCTGCCTTATTGTCGGCATCCGCACACGCCGCTCGCACGCAAAGCTGTGCGAGCAGAACCGTCTGTTCGACGCGGCACTCAGCGACATGACGCAGGGCCTGAGCGTGTTCAACAAGGCCGGCCGGCTCGTCCTGTCCAACAATCGCTACATCGAAATGTATGGCCTTTCGCCCGTAACCGTGAAGCCGGGCATCACGGCGCGCGAACTCCTCGAACTTCGGCGCGACGCCGGAACATTCTTCAAGATCGATCCGGAACACTACACCGCCGAACTCAAGACGTTGATTCGGGCAAGCACGCCGACGCAACGGGAGCGCGAACTCGCCGACGGGCGAGTGATTAATGTGGTCGTTCGGCGGCTCGACGGCGGCGGCTGGCTGGTTACGCATGAGGATGTCACCGAGCGCGCGCGTGCCGAACGTGAGCTCGAAAGTACGCGCAACTTCCTGCAGGCGGTGATCGAGAACGTTCCGGCGACCATCGTAGCCAAAGATGCGCGCACGCTCAGCTACGTCCTGATCAACCGTGCCGCGGAGGAGTTCTACGGAGTTCCGCGCGAGCAGATGATCGGCAAGTACTGCTCTGGAGGTGTTCCCGCCAAAAACGGCGGAAGCAATCACCGCGCACGACCGGCAACTGCTCGAAACCGGCAGCCGGCAGTACTACGGCGAACATCCGATCGACGTGCCGGGAGGCGGACGGCGTATTGCCAGGACGACGCGCATGCCGGTCATGGGCGAAGACGGCGCCCCGAAATACCTTCTCACCGTGATCGAGGATTTCACGGAACGTCGGCGGGCGGAGGCCCGGATTGAGCGGCTGGCGCACTACGACGCGCTCACTGAGTCTACCCAACCGCACCGCTTTCAATGAATGCTTCGCAGCCTTGATTGATCGGGCGACAACGGACGAGAGCTTTGCGGTTCTATCCGTCGATCTCGACGACTTCAAGGAGGTCAATGACGTGTTCGGCCATGCGTTCGGTGATCGTCTGTTGCGCGCGGTCGCGGAGCGAATGAGCGCCGCGCTCGCAGGGGCTTTTCTCAGCCGCATGGGCGGAGACGAATTTGCCATCATCGTCAGTGAAAAACCAGTGCCGACTTGCGCCGCACATCTCGCCGAGCGCCTGCTGGCCGCAACTGCCGACGAGTTCGAGATCGAGGGCCACCGATTACACATTGGCTTAAGTATCGGTATCGCGATTTATCCGCTCGACGGCCTTGATGCCACGGCGCTGCTCGGCAACGCCGACGCCGCGCTCGACCGGGCGAAGGCCGAAGGGCGCGGTGCCATCCGTTTCTTCGAGGCGCAGATGGATCACCGGCTGCGCGGGCGCCGCGCCCTGCTGCATGACATGCGTTCCGCGGTCGAGCAGGGCAGGTTCGTGGTCCATTATCAGCCGCTGGCCCGCATCGACGGGGAGGTCGTCGGCTTCGAGGCGTTGGCGCGCTGGAATCATCCAACGCGCGGTCATGTCCCCCCGAGCGAGTTCATCCCGCTAGCCGAGGAGAGCGGGCTTATCGCCCCGATCGGCGAATGGATCTTGCGGGCGGCCTGTCGCGAGGCGGCAACCTGGCCGCCGCACCTGCATGTCGCTGTCAATCTTTCGCCGGTGCAGTTTCGTCACGGCGACCTGGCTGGCCTGGTCCATCAAGTGCTGATCGACACCGGGCTTGCGCCCAGCCGGCTCGAGCTCGAAATCACCGAAAGCGTGCTGATTGACGATCTGTCGCGCGCCTTGTCGATTCTGCGCCGGCTGAAGGCGCTCGGCGTGCGCATCGCGATGGATGATTTCGGCACCGGCTATTCATCGCTGTCGACCCTGCAGGTGTTTCCCTTCGACAAGATCAAGATCGACCGATCGTTCATCGCCAATCTCGATCGCAACGCGCAGTCCGCCACCATCGTGCGGGCCGTCCTCGCGCTCGGACACGGGCTCAACCTGCCGGTGGTCGCCGAGGGAGTCGAGACGCAGGCGCAACTCGCGTTCCTTTCGCGCGAGGGATGTGCCGAGGTGCAAGGCTATCTGCTCGGCCGCCCGCTCCCGATCGAGGATTATGCCGGTGTGATCGGGCGCTCCCCCGTCCTCGTCCCCTCTGCCACAAACGTCGCGTAGCTCTCGCGCCTTGCCACGTCGGTGCGTGTCCGGAACGTCCCGCCTTACCTGTCGGGCAGGCGGGCTGGCGCCGTGAGTATGATGTTTGCTTGACAACATCTTACCTGGGCGCTCACAATTTCAATGTGCCGGGCGGGAGAGATCTGGGGATGCTGGCCATGAAACTGACGTGCTCGATCGCGCTTGTCGCCGCCTTGCTTGCCGCGCCGGCCGCGCGTGCCGAGACTCCGGAGGAATGGATCAAACTCGGTACGCGCATCCACGGCGGCTTCGGGCCGTTTATTCCGATGGGCATCCGTGTCGGCCTCGATGCGCTGGCGCGCCTCAAGGTGGAGCCCCGCTCGGTCGCGGTGACCTTCTACAGTGGCGTGAAGGCCCCGTGTCCATGCATTGCCGACGGTGTCATGATCGCGACCCAGGCCAGTCCGGGGCAGGGGACACTGCAGGTCGCCGCCGAGAAGGCGCCCCCCGGTCTGCTGGCGGTCATTGTGGTGCGCGAGCGCAAAGGGAGCGCCAGCGTCAGGTATACCATCAAGGACGAGTGGCTGCCCAAGGTCCTCGAGTGGCTTAAGTCGCGCGACCCCATGGGCCGCTATCAAGCCGTCATGGCAGCCGACGGGCTGTTCGAGGTCGCGCCCGGCCAATAGGGGCCTCGAAGCCAGTCGAAGGGACCTGACCCGGGAAAGCCGGCCTGATCGCGGTAACTTGTCGGCTTGCCGCCTCTGGCATCATGCGGCAGAAAAGTCACACCTGCGGCCAATGCGCTTAGGTTGCCGATTTGCAATTTTATGCCGGGAGGAGATTTGCTAATCTTGCCACGCCTTTTCATGGGCGTTTCCTCCCTTTACTTGGACCCCGCTCCGGCGGGGTTTTCTTTGCCGTCCATGCGCCCTACCGCGGCAGTTTCTGACGATCCCGTCTGCCGAACAGGGGCGTCACGACGGGGACTTCTTGCGCCAAAGCTGGAAGCCCTTGAGCTTGATGGCCTCTTCGATCTTGGCCCGCGAGAGGCGGTGCGGCGGGTGCTGATCGGACTTCAACGACCCGGCCGCTTCCCAGGGACCATGATTATCGGGCAATTTGCTGCCGGACGGATCGCCGCCAAACGCGTGCAGGTTGGGGCTCGATTCGGACGTGAACATGTAGATCTGCATTTGGCCTCCTGGCTGGCGAACGCGGGGATCGTTCGCGGAGTATGGCTGTGAACCCAGACAAAATCGGATGCTGGCAGGTTCAATTGGCGAACAACGACTTTGTTAGATGATACAATTACGAGGCCAAAAATCAAAGGACTTCCTGATTCGAGAAAATAATTTTGCTGCTGATCTGGTTTCCGTGCCGCTTTAATATTATATTTTTGCTTGGTTTCTAATGTTCGCTATTGAGGTCGAGCATATTGATTATTTGAGAATTGCGTTGCTATTGGATTTCCGGGTTCTGCGGCCAGTCTTGGTGTCTCGCGGTAATACGGGCCGAAGATTGTACGACGACTTGAGCCTGCCTTCGCGGCCGTTGTTTGGTTCAGCTCGCACAACCACTTCCACAGCCACTTCCGAGCCAGTCGGCAAGCCTGCCTGGGAGGAGTGTTTATCCGGCGTCTGGGTGCGCTCCCAGGCACAAGTAAGAGGACATCATGGCCAACGATGCAATTCGCGGACAATACGAGACGTTCTTTCAAGGCGACTTCATGCCGTTGATCCGGCACGAGCAGACGCAGGGCGCGGAGCAGCGATCCGCCTATGCGGATGAATTTGCGGCCTATCACCTCGGTCAGATCGACAAGAAACTTGGTCGCCTCATCGAGTTGCTCGAGCAGAGCGGCAAGCTGCCGTCCTAGACGGCGCGCGACTAACGCCGGTGGATGCTTCGCGTGCGGCGCACGCTTCGCCGCTGAACTTCAACAGATCAATCAAACTTGCAGAGAAAGAGATCATGGCAACCAGGCCAACAACCAAGACCATCACCAAAGTCCCCGAGTTCGAGGAGCCGCCCGTTCGTCCGGCCGGGCAGGGCAAGCGGCCCGAGGTCGGCCAGTTTCGCTTGCAGGTCGACCGGCAGACGAAGGCGTCGTTCGCGACATTCGAGGCGGCTGAGCTCGCCGGCTTGGCCATCAAGCGCGGGCACCCGATTGTGCGCGTCGCGGTGTATGACGCCGACGCGGGCATCAACAAGATCATCGAGCTGCCGACGGCTTAAGACAACGGCTCGCTGAGGAATGGGTTGAAATAGCACCAGCCACGCCGGCATCCACGGCCACGCGAAAATCCGCGACGGCCGTCACTCACTGGCGACAAATCCGTTATCGAACTGAGACGTCTGCATCTGTCCGCGCGCTCGACGTCTGCCGGGTGCGGCTATCGGTACCGACAAAATAACGGAGCCAAGCTTGCCGCCCTGTTTGTCTGCGGCGTCGCCTATGGGTCATCGCCGGACAGCACCTTGCCAGTGGATGGATTGACGAGATGCGTTTGCCGGCAGGCGAGGCACCGCAGCGTGCGATAGGTCTCCGCGTCGTCGGCCGAGCCGTCGTCGGCAATCCAGCCCTGCACATTGAGGCCGGTCGCCGGGCACCGATAGATCAGAGAGGCCATGCTGCATTTTAACCGCAGGTGATGGCCAATTCGTTTGACCCATCTCAAAACCGCTGCGGAGCTGCTGCCCGCCCGTCACCTTTAAGGGCAAACGGATGTGGTGCGGCCGGGGTAGGTGGCTGGACGAGACGATCATGCCCGGGAAAGAACCAAAAAGAACGGCCCCCAGGCCTGGGGTACAGGTTTGGGGGCCGTGTGGAGGTTCATCACGGAGTTGGCCTTCCGTGACGCCCATAGGATACGGCGCATCATGGAATTCCGCGGATCACGCTGGCGTGTAGTCGGAGCGATTGCCGATCGCTGTGATAATTATGCACCAGGGGGGCACGGGTGGGCTGTTCTAACCGCAAACAAGTAACGGCCGACTTCTTCGATCCCACTGAATGACCAACGAAGCCGCCAAACAAGGCGGCCGCTGTTATCGGGTGGATGTGGCATCGTGCCCAGGCCTTGGACCGCTATTGGCAAAACCGGCCACCGCTAATTTTAAAACCAGCCACTAGGGGTCAAAACCGGCCAGTACCCCCGGCCGCAAAAGAACATATTGCGAACTGAGAACAAATAGTGTACATACGCATCTTAGCTGAATCGACGGCGTTCGTTGTCGGTTCCCCGAATCCCGGTCATAAGGAGTGGGAGCAATGGCCCCTGCCGCTTTGCGTGTCGTCGAAGGTTCCTCCATGGATAAGTCGAAGGCCCTGGATGCCGCGCTCTCGCAGATCGAGCGCAATTTCGGCAAGGGCTCGATCATGCGGCTCGGCAAGAACAACAAGTCGATGGACGTGGAGACGGTCTCGACCGGATCGCTCGGCCTCGATATCGCGCTCGGCATCGGCGGGTTGCCGCGCGGCCGGGTGGTCGAGATTTACGGCCCGGAATCCTCCGGCAAGACGACGCTGGCGCTGCATTGCGTGGCTGAGGCGCAGAAGAAGGGCGGCATCTGCGCGTTCGTCGATGCCGAGCACGCCCTCGACCCGATCTATGCACGCAAACTTGGCGTCAATGTCGACGATCTGCTGATCTCGCAGCCCGACACCGGCGAACAGGCGCTGGAAATTTGCGACACGCTGGTGCGCTCGGGCGCGATCGACGTGCTGGTCATTGATTCGGTTGCCGCGCTGGTGCCCCGTGCCGAGCTTGAGGGCGAGATGGGCGACGTGCAGCCCGGCAGCCAGGCCCGCCTGATGAGTCAGGCACTGCGCAAGCTGACCGCCTCGATCAGCCGCTCCAACACCATGGTGATCTTCATCAACCAGATCCGCATGAAGATCGGCGTGATGTACGGCTCTCCTGAGACCACCACCGGCGGTCATGCGTTGAAGTTCTACGCCTCGGTGCGCCTCGACATCCGCCGCATCGGCGCCATCAAGGAGCGCGACGAGGTGGTCGGCAACCAGACCCGCGTCAAGGTAGTGAAGAACAAGCTCGCGCCGCCGTTCAAGCAGGTCGAGTTCGACATCATGTACGGCGAGGGCATTTCCAAGAACGGCGAGCTCATCGATCTCGGCGTCAAGGCCGGCGTGGTGGAGAAGTCGGGCGCCTGGTTCTCCTACGACAGCCAGCGCATCGGCCAGGGCCGCGAGAACGTCAAAACCTTCCTCAAGGGCAATCCCGATATGGCGGCCAAGATCGAGGCGGCAGTCCGCCAGAACGCCGGCCTCATCGCCGAAAAGATTCTCGCCGGCGAGGATGCCGACGACGACGATGATGACGAGGCCGCGGCGGAGTAGGCGATCTCTCCGCCATTCGTCCCCGCGAAGCGGGGACCCAGACCGCTAATACCGAGCAGTCACGCAGACACCAAAACTGGAAGCTGCAGGACTGGGTTCCCGCTTGCGCGGGAACCAGAACGGAGTGTGCGGCCGGTTAGCCACTGGAGTGGAATGTGCTCCGTTGAGCTGCTCTACCTGTGCCGGCAGCCGCTTGCGCGCTTCGGCGATCACCGCCGGTACTGCCGCTTCGTTCGCCGGCGCCATGATGTGGACCCCGGCGACGCCAGGGATGCGGGCGAACTGCTCGATCAACTCGATGCAGATGCGCTGGCCCTCCGCTCCCGGGTCGGAGGCGGCGTCGAGCCGCGTGATAAAGTCATCCGGGATGATGGTGCCCCACAGGTGCTCCTTCATCCAGCGGGCCGATTTTGCGGAGCGCAGCGGCGCAATCCCGACGATGAGATGAAGATCGCGCGTCGCCTCGTTGGCGGCGAGCCGCTCGGTGTAGCGGCGAACGATCGCTCCATCCATGCAGAACTGCGTCTGGGCAAACTTCGCGCCGGCCGCGATCTTGGCGGCGAGCTTCGTGGGCTCCCAGCCGGGCGGCGGGTCGATCGGTGCGTCCGCCGCGCCGATGAAGAAGCTCGCCTGGCCGGCGATCTTGCGGCCAGTCGGGAGTTCGCCGGTCTCCCCCATCTGCCGCGCCATCGCGGTCAGCGTCGTCGAATCGATGTCGAACACCGCCTTGGTCTCGGGCTGGTCACCGGCCTTGGGATCGTCGCCGGTGAGCGTGAGCAGGTTATGCACGCCGGTCGCGGCGGCGCCCATCAGGTCCGCTTGCAGCGCGATGCGATTGCGGTCGCGGCAGGTGAGCTGCAGGATCGGCTCGATGCCGTTCTGCACCAGGATCGCGGCCGCGATCGGCGCCGAGAGATGCGTGCGGGCGCTGGCGCCGTCGGTGACGTTGACCGCATCGGCGAGGCCGGCAAGCGGCAGCGCCTTCGCCAGCAGGTCCTGCGGGTCGAACGAGACCGGCGGGGCGATCTCGGTGGTGATGACAAACCGCCGCGACCGCAACAGCTCTTCCAGGCGCGAAGCAGGTGGGCGCGGCGCGGTGGTGGCGTTCATGTCCGGTCCGGTCGAGTGTTCGGGGTGAATTCGGCGCGGCGCGATGCGCGATGGGGCAGGCCTGCTTATATCGGATTGGCGCGGTGTGGTTAAGAGCGGCGACCACCCCGGTTTCCTGGACAGGGCGCGGGGCCGCCGTTAAAAGCACGCGGAAACACAGCGGAAATATGGGGCCCGCCGGCAAGTTAGGTGGATGATCGGATGAGCGGCGTCAACGAGATCAGGTCGGCTTTCCTCGGCTATTTTGCCAAGCACGGCCACGAGGTGCTGCCGTCGTCGCCGCTGGTGCCGCGCAACGACCCGACCCTGATGTTCACCAATGCCGGCATGGTGCAGTTCAAGAACGTCTTCACCGGCCTCGAGAAGCGTCCTTATGCGCGCGCCGCGACCGCGCAGAAATGCGTGCGCGCCGGCGGCAAGCATAACGACCTCGACAATGTCGGCTACACCGCGCGCCACCATACCTTCTTCGAGATGCTCGGCAATTTCTCGTTCGGCGACTATTTCAAGGACCGCGCCATCGAACTGGCCTGGAACCTGGTCACCAAGGAATTCGGGCTGCCGGCCGACCGGCTGATGGTCACGGTATACGTGGACGACGATCAGGCCTTCAACCTGTGGAAAAAAATCGCGGGTCTGCCGGACTCCAAGATCGTCCGCATCGCCGGCTCCGATAATTTCTGGCAGATGGGCGACACTGGCCCGTGCGGCCCGTGCTCGGAAATCTTTTACGACCACGGCGAGCATATCCCGGGCGGCCCGCCCGGCTCGCCGGATGCCGACCTCGACCGCTTCATCGAGATCTGGAACCTGGTGTTCATGCAGTTCGAGCAGCAGCCGGGCGGTGCGCGCATCGATCTGCCGAAGCCATCGATCGACACCGGCATGGGGCTCGAGCGCATTGCCGCGGTGCTGCAGGGTACGCACGACAACTACAAGATCGACCTGTTCGGCGCCATCATCATGCATGTCGCCGATCTGACCGGCGTCGACGGCGACGGCCCGCAGGCGGTCTCGCACCGGGTGATCGCCGACCATCTGCGCGCCTCCGCATTCCTGATCGCCGACGGCGTGCTGCCGTCGAACGAGGGGCGCGGCTACGTGCTCCGCCGCATCATGCGCCGCGGCATGCGCCACGCGCAATTGCTCGGCGCCCGCGAGCCGTTGATGTGGCGCCTCGTCCCAACACTGATTCGCGAAATGGGCCAAGCCTATCCGGAATTGCATCGCGCCGAGGCATTGATCACCGAGACGCTGAAACTCGAGGAGACGCGTTTTCGCAACACACTGGAGCGCGGACTGTCGATCCTCGACGAGGAGACCCGAAAGCTCTCGAAGACCGCCACCTCGAACGCGACAATTTCGGGCCAGCTCATTTTACCGGGCGAAGTCCGCGTTCACGCTCTACGACACCTACGGCTTTCCGCTCGATCTGACGCAGGATGCGCTCAAGCCGCGCGGCATCGCGGTCGATACCGATGCCTTCAATGCCGCGATGGAACGCCAGCGCGAAAAGGCACGCGAATCCTGGAAGGGCTCGGGTGATGCAGCGACCGAGGCCGTCTGGTTCGGTCTGCGGGAGAAATTCGGCGCGACCGAATTCCTCGGTTACGAGACCGAGACAGCCGAGGGTGTAGTGCTCGCGCTGGTCCAGGACGGCAAGGAGGCGACGGCCCTCAAGGCCGGCGAGACCGGCGCGGTGGTTCTCAACCAGACGCCGTTCTACGGCGAGTCCGGCGGCCAGGTCGGCGATACCGGATTGATCACGGCGGACGGTGTTCGCTTCCGCGTCACCGATACCCAAAAGAAAGCGGGCGACCTCTTCGTGCATTTCGGCGCGGTCGAAGAAGGTGTGCTCAAACCGGGCGACGCGCTGGCGCTCGACGTCGATCATGCGCGCCGCAGCGCCATCCGGCAGAACCATTCGGCCACGCATCTTCTGCACGAGGCGTTGCGGCAGGTGCTCGGCGACCACGTCGCACAGAAGGGCTCGCTGGTGGCGCCCGACCGGCTGCGGTTCGACTTCTCGCACCCCAAGCCGATGACGACGGAGGAGATCGAGAAGGTCGAGGACATCGCCAACGAGATCGTGCTGCAGAATTCGCCGGTCACGACCCGACTGATGGCGCTCGACGATGCGCGAGCGTCTGGCGCGCGCGCCCTGTTCGGCGAGAAGTACAGCGACGAGGTCCGCGTCGTCGCGATGGGCCGGCATCCCAGTGGCGCCGGCGGCAACACGCTCGGCTGGTCCGTCGAACTGTGCGGCGGCACTCACGTCAAGCGCACCGGCGACATTGGCCTGATCTGGGGCCTGATCGACAGCGGCGTCGCGTCCGGCGTGCGGCGCGTCGAGGCGGTCACCGGCACCACGGCGCGCAAATCTGCCCATCACTTGGGGCAACTGGCTAAAGCGGCGTCTGCGGAACTTAAAGTGTCGCTTGAAGATATGCCCGCCCGGCTGGCTCAGGTGATGGATGAGCGCCGCAAGCTCGAACGCGAACTCTCCGATGCGAAGAAAAAGCTCGCCATGGGCGGCGGCGGCAAGGCCGACAGCGCCGACGGCGTGCGGGTTGTCGGCGACGTGAAGCTGATGGCGCGCGCGGTGACCGGCATCGAGATCAAGGATCTGAAGAGCCTTGCGGACGAGGGCAAGCGGCAGCTTGGATCAGGCATTGTCGCGCTGGTCGCCACCAGCGAGGACGGCAAGGCCAGCATCGTCGTTGGCGTGACCCCCGACCTGGTCGCGCGCTTTTCGGCGGTCGACCTGGTGCGTAAGGCGTCGGAGGCCCTCGGCGGCAAGGGCGGCGGCGGCAAGCCCGACATGGCGCAGGCCGGCGGACCGGACGGCTCCAAGGCCGAGGCGGCCCTGGCGGCGGTCGCCGCGGCGCTCGGCGGGGGTTGATCCTTCGCAAGGAGGCAGCGCCCGCTGTCGGGCAGGCAAGGGCAGGGAGCCTGGCCATGCTGAAACGAAACCGCCGCCGGGCGGCGCAACTGCAGCGCCGCCTTTACGATATCCTGGAGCAAGGACGGTCGGCCAGCCGGGCGAGCTTGCGTTGTCGATCGCGCGCTGATCCTGCTCATCCTCCTCAATCTGGTGAGCGTTGCGCTGGAATCGGTGCCGGCGATCGCGACGCGCTACGCTGTCTGGTTCGACATTATCGAGATCGTCTCGCTCGTTGTCTTTACCCTGGAATATGCGGCGCGGCTGTGGGTCGCCCGCCTGCACCCGCCGTTCAGGCATCTCTCGGCGCACTCGGCGCGGTGGAATTACGCGGTGAGCGGCGCTGGCATCGTCGATCTCCTCGCCGTCCTGCCGTTCTGGTTCGCCTTCATCCTGCCGATCGACTTTCGCGTGGTGCTGGTGTTGCGCTTCGTGCGCTTCCTCAAGCTGACGCGCTATTCGCCGGCGATGCGATCGTTGCTCGATGCGCTTTATCAGGAGCGGCGCGCGCTGTTCGGCTGCGTCGTCATCCTGATCGGGACGACATTGGTCGCTGCATCTTTGATGCATCTTGCCGAAGGGCACGTGCAGCCCGACAAGTTCGGCACCATTCCGGACGCCATGTGGTGGGCGATCGTCACCCTGGGCACGATCGGTTACGGCGATGTGGTACCGATGACGGTCCCCGGCAAGCTGATCGCCAGCGCGACCATTTTTCTTGGATTGATCATGGTGGCGCTGCCGGTCGGCATTATCGCCAATGCGTTTTCGAACGAAATTCACCGCCGCGATTTCGTCGTCACCTGGTCGATGGTGGCCCGCGTGCCGCTGTTTTCCGGGCTCGATGCCCGCGAGGTTGCCGACATCATGCGCCTCCTGCGCGCGCAACAGGTCGAGCCCGGCGGCCTGATCGTGCGGCGCGGCGACCCGGCGCATTCGATGTATTTCATCGCCGCCGGAGAGGTCGAGATCGAACTGCCGCACGAGCGCGTCCGGCTTGATGTCGGGCACTTCTTCGGCGAGATCGCGGTGCTGCGGTCCGCCCGCCGCTCCGCCAATGTCACCGCCACCACGCGCACGAGCCTGCTCGTGCTCGATGCGCACGATTTTCACGCCCTGATGGAGCGCGACCCGCGCCTCGTCGAAGCGCGTGCACGAGGTCGTGCGTGCCCGGCTTGGCCGCGAATTGGTGACGCCCCGCGGCGATCTGGTCACCGAAGAAATCGTCGATGCGGCGCAGGACGAGAAGCCGAAACCGACGTCCTGAAAGCACATTGCAGCGCGGCCGTCGACTGCGGCGCGACGTGCGCGGCGGATCAGCCACCCTTCTGCAGGAAGACGTAGTCGGCGGAATACGGCGCGCTGAAAAGGCTCCCGGCCTTGTCGCATGGCCCGGCATGGACGCCGCCGTGCGTATTGATGCGCTGGATTGTGTTGACGCCGGATAACATGCCGCGTCCCCGGTGCGAGGTCGCCGCAAGCTTGAGCCAGGGGATGTCGTTGGTTGTCTGGCCCGGCGCGTTGGCGGCCAACTTGGCGACGACCGCGCTGCCGTCGATGTGCTCCCAGTTGGGTCCGGCGTAATGACGTCCCACGGTCTTGCCATCGAGCAGGAGCGTGGCAATCGGCTCACGGAAGGCCCAGGCGAGCTTGCCGCCGGCGCCGGCCTTGCAATCGTAGACCTGCGCGCCCTCGGCATGCAGCGTCACCACAGTGGCCTCGGCTGGTGCCGCGATCGGGGCCGGCACTTGCGCGGAGGCATGCCCCGCAGCCAGGGAAGCGGCGGCGAGTGACGCGGCGAATACCAAAATATTCAATCGAAGCACGAAAGCCTCCCTCGGTTGGCATTCGGAAGAATACGTTCGTCAAATTCGATGATCTGCAAATGCTAAGAAAACGGCACGAGCATGTCGCGCCATTTTTTCGATCTGACAGGAGAAGTTAAGCTACGCCGTCATCGCCTTGTGCAAATTCTCGTCCACTTTGTCGAGATAGCCGGTGGTGGAGAGCCACTTCTGATCAGGGCCGACGAGGAGTGCAAGGTCCTTGGTCATGAATCCCGCCTCGACGGTGTCGACCGTGACCTTTTCCAGGGTCGCGGCGAATTTCGCGAGGTCGGCATTGTCGTCGAGCTTGGCGCGGTGCGCGAGCCCGCGGGCCCAGGCGAAAATCGAGGCGACCGAGTTGGTCGAGGTCTCGTTGCCCTTCTGATGTTCGCGATAGTGGCGGGTGACGGTGCCGTGGGCGGCCTCGGCTTCGACCACCTTGCCGTCCGGCGTGGTCAGCACCGAGGTCATCAGGCCGAGCGAACCGAACCCCTGCGCGACGGTGTCGGACTGCACGTCGCCGTCGTAGTTCTTGCACGCCCAGACATAGCCGCCCGACCACTTCAGCGCGGACGCCACCATGTCGTCGATCAGGCGGTGCTGGTAGGTGATCTTCTTCTCGGCGAAACGATCTTTGAACTCGGCGTCGAAGATCTGCTGGAACAGCTCCATGAAGCGGCCGTCGTACTGCTTCAGGATGGTGTTCTTGGTCGACAGATACAGCGGATAGCCGCGGGCGAGCGCAAAGTTCATCGAGGCGCGGGCGAAATCGCGGATCGAAGAGTCGAGATTGTACATCGCCATCGTGACGCCGCTCTCGGGCGCTTTGAACACTTCCTTCTCGATCACCTTGCCGTCGGCGCCGGTGAACTTGATCGAGATCGTGCCCGCGGTCGGAAACTTGAAGTCGGTGGCGCGATACTGATCGCCGTAGGCATGGCGGCCGATGACGATCGGCTGCGTCCAGCCCGGCACCAGCCGCGGCACGTTCTTGCAGATGATCGGCTCGCGGAAGATGGTGCCGCCGAGGATGTTGCGGATGGTCCCGTTCGGCGAACGCCACATTTCCTTGAGGCCGAACTCCTTTACGCGACCTTCGTCCGGCGTGATGGTGGCGCACTTCACCGCGACGCCAACCTCCAGGGTCTTATTAGCGGCGTCGATGGTGATCTGGTCGCGGGTCTCGTCGCGTTTCTGCATGCCCAAATCATAGTAGAGCAGGTCGAGGTCGAGGTAGGGATGGATCAGCTTGTCCTTGATGAGCTTCCAGATAATCCTGGTCATCTCGTCGCCATCCATCTCGACGACCGGATTCTTGACTTTGATCTTCGCCATTTAAGGAGTCACCTTTTGAAACCCGGCATCGTCAACGATCGTCAACCAGCAGAAAATTTGGAGCCGCCGGACTCCGCGTCAGAGCGCGGCGAGCGCGGCGTTCAGCGTAGCGCTCGGCCGCATCGCGGCCGACGCCTTGGCGGCATCGGGCAGGTAGTAACCGCCGATCTCGACCGGCTTGCCTTGCGCGGCGATCAGTTCGGCATTGATCTTGGCCTCGTTCTTGGCGAGCGCCTCGGCCAGCGGCTTGAAGCGGGCCTGCAGCTCCGCGTCCTTGGTCTGCGCCGCCAGCGCCTGCGCCCAGTACAGGGCAAGGTAGAAATGGCTGCCGCGGTTGTCGATCTCGCCGACTTTGCGTGCGGGATTGCGGTTGTTCTCGAGGAACTTGCCGATGGCGGTGTCGAGCGCCTCGGCGAGAACCAGAGCCTTGGCGTTCTTGTAGGTATGGCCCAAATGCTCGAGCGACGCGCCCAGCGCGAGGAACTCACCGAGCGAATCCCAGCGCAGATAGCCCTCCTGCTGGAACTGCTCGACGTGCTTCGGCGCCGAGCCGCCGGCACCGGTCTCGAACATGCCGCCGCCCGCCAGCAACGGTACGACCGAGAGCATCTTGGCCGAGGTGCCGAGCTCCATGATCGGGAAAAGATCCGTCAGATAATCCCGCAGAATGTTGCCGGTGACGGAAATTGTGTCCTGGCCCTTGCGAATCCGTTCGAGTGAAAATTTCATCGCGTCGACCGGGGCCAGAATGCGGATGTCGAGCCCCTTGGTGTCTTGATCCTTCAAGTACGTCTCGACCTTGGCGATGAGCTGTGCGTCGTGCGCGCGGTTCTTGTCGAGCCAGAACACCGCAGGAGTGTTGGTGAGACGCGCGCGGCGGACACCGAGCTTGACCCAATCCTGCACGGCCGCGTCCTTGAGTTCGCACATGCGGAAGATGTCGCCGGCCTCGACCGGACGCTCCAGCAGCACCTTGCCGTCGTCCGCGACGACGCGGACCGTGCCGCTCGCCGGAACCTCGAACGTCTTGTCGTGCGAGCCGTATTCCTCGGCCTTCTGCGCCATCAGGCCGACGTTCGGGACCGAGCCCATGGTCTTGGGATCGAATGCGCCGTTGGCCTTGCAGTCCTCGATGACCGTCTGGAACAGCCGCGCGTAGGCACGATCGGGAACGACGGCCTTGGTGTCGTGCAGCTTGCCATCCGGGCCCCACATGCGGCCGGACTCGCGGATCATCGCCGGGATCGAGGCGTCGATGATGAAGTCTGAGGGCACATGCAGGCCGGTAATGCCCTTGTCGGAATTGACCATGGCGAGGGCCGGCCGCTTGGCGTATTCGGCCGCGATGTCGTCCTTGATCGCTTTCTTCTCGGCCTCCGGCAGCGTCTCGATCTTCGTCAGCAGATCGCCGAAGCCGTTGTTGAGGTTGACGCCGAGCTTCTTCAGCGTGGCGGCGTGCTTCTCGATCACATCGGCGAAGAAGACTGAAACGACATGGCCGAATACGATCGGGTCGGCGATCTTCATCATCGTCGCCTTGACGTGCAGCGAGAACAGCACGCCTTGCTTCTTGGCGTCGTCGATCTGCTCGGCGAAGAATTTGCGCAGCGCCTTGGCGCTCATGACTGCCGCGTCGATGATCTCGCCGGCCTCGAGCGCCGTCTTGGCCTTCAGCACCGTGACGGTGCCGTCGGCGCCGGCCAATTCGATGCGAACGTTGGTCGCCTTGTCGACAGTGGTCGCGATTTCCGAGCCGAAGTAGTCGCCGCCCGACATGTACGCCACGTGCGATTTGGAGTCCTTGCTCCAAACGCCCATTTTGTGCGGGTTCTTGCGCGCGTAGTTCTTGACCGCAGCGGCCGCACGGCGGTCGGAATTGCCTTCGCGAAGGATCGGGTTGACGACGCTGCCGAACACCTTGCCGTAGCGGGCCTTGATCTCCTTCTCGGCGTCCGTCGTCGGATTGTCCGGATAGTCCGGGACATTGTAGCCCTTGCTCTGCAGCTCCTTGATCGCGGCCTTGAGCTGCGGGATCGAGGCGGAGATGTTGGGCAGCTTCATGATGTTGGCTTCGGGCCGCAACGTGAGCTCGCCGAGTTCGGTGAGTTCGTCGTTGATCCGTTGCGCCGGGGTGAGCTTTTCGGGGAAGGTGGCGAGGATGCGGCCGGCCAGGGAGATATCCTTGAGTTTCACGGACACGCCCGCCGCGCCCACGAATGCTTCGACGATCGGCAGCAGGGAATAGGTCGCGAGCGCCGGGGCTTCATCGACCTTTGTCCACATGATTTCGAGATTCGGCATGCTAGCACCTCTGGTCGCCGTGCTTGTTTGGGCCGACCGGAAACTGAACATTGGTGGGCGCGGTGGAAAGGCTTCCCCCTCGGGCCCTCGAATGGAGTGTTCGCGGCGCGGACAAACGCCAACCGGGAATTCGACTGACGGAAGTTCGGCGCGCGCCCTATAGCATCCGCACCCCGCGGGTAAAAGCCTTGTTAGTGGGCGCAAGCAAATTGGCGGAAAGCAACGGGGACGCCGGTTGCCTTTCCACAAGGCATGCTAGAGAGGGCGCTTGCGGCGCGCGCGGTCTTGGCGGCGCGCTCCGGCCGGAGATGGAATTCGCAGGATGCCGACCTGGCGCGAGATCAAAGGGGCCTATGGCCGCAGCCGCCGCGCGTTGCGGCGCGCCGTGCTTGAGCCGTTGCTCGTCGGCCGGCCGGTTCTGCGCGACACCGTCATGCACGCACTGGCCGCACGCGGCCATTTCGTGTTCTGCGATCTTGGTCGATGCGCGGTTCTTTGTCGACCCTGCCGACCGGGTGGTAGGGGCATGGGCGATGTGGCATGGCGGCTGGCAGCGCCGCGAGATCGACCAGGCAGTCGCCGTGCTGGCCGCCGGCGGCAGGCTTCCGCCGGATGCGGTCTTCGTCGATGTTGGCGCCAATATCGGAACGCACACGGTCTATGCGCTGCGGACTGGACGCTTCGCGCGCGCGGTCGCTTTCGAGCCGGAGCCGAAGAATGCGCGATTGCTGGCGATGAATATCGAAGCGAATGGGCTCGTGAGCAAGGTCACGGTCATCGCGAAGGCGGCGGGCGAGGCGGCCGGCACCGCGACGCTGCACCTCCATCCCCGCAACAAGGGCGCGCATGCGATCGGCGCGCCGCCGTCGGACGACGGCCGCGATCGTCTTGAGGTTCCCGTGGTCCGGGTTGAGGATGCGCTCGGTGAGCTTGGATTGGCGCCTGAGCAACTTGGCTTGATCTGGATCGACGCCGAAGGCTATGAGCCGCAGATCATCCGCGGACTGGGTCGGCTTCTCGCCCGCAAGGTGCCGCTGGCCTTCGAGTTCGCGCCGCGCCGTTATGGCGCGCAAGCCAAGCAGGATTTGGTCAAACTGCTCGCCGAACACTATACGACTTTGCACAGCCTCAACGCCGTCTCTGATCACCGCGCGCCAATCGCGGCTCTCGCCGAGGTCGACGACATGGACGACGTGCTGGTGTTCTGAGATGCAATGTTCGGCGACGAAATCCGGTCTGGCTCTCTCTTCCGCTGGCGGGAGAGGGCGCGATGTGACAACCGCGCGCTTTCGGTTGCGATATTGGTGTCCGCTGGCGGGCCTCGCGTGATGGCCGGTTCCGGAACCGACAAGACCAAGGACTGGATCGCGCTGCCGGCGCCGATTGTTGTTCTGGTCGAGCCGCAGCTCGGTGAGAATATCGGTGCGGCGGCCCGCGTGATGGCTAATTTCGGGCTGTCGCGCCTGCGCCTCGTCAAGCCGCGCGACGGCTGGCCCAACATCCAGGCCGTACGCTCGGCGTCGGGAGCCGACCGTATCCTTGACGACGCGATGCTCTACGACACGGTCGAGGCCGCGATCGCCGACTGCACGCGCGTGCTGGCGACCACCGCGCGGGCGCATGATCAAGCCAAGCCGGTGCTCAGCCCGCAGGATGCCGCGCCGTATCTCGCGCCGCATGTTGCGGCAGGTGAAAGCGTTGCGGTGATGTTCGGGCGCGAGCGCTGGGGGCTTGAGAACGACGAGGTGGCGCTTGCCGACCGCATCGTCACCTATCCGGTCAATCCGGCCTTCGCGTCGCTCAATCTTGCGCAGGCGGTCGCCATCCTATCCTACGAGTGGTTCAAACATGCGACCGGCAATCAGCTTCCCTTCGCGACGCCGCAGAAGTCGGAGCCGGCGCCTAAGCAGCAGCTCCAGGCGTTCTTCGCCAACCTGGAGCGCGAACTCGACCAGATTGAATATTTCCGCCCGCTCGACAAGCGTGCCACCATGCTGGTCAACCTGCGCAACATCTTCGCGCGGATGCAGCCGACCCGGCAGGACATCCAGACCCTGCACGGTATCGTCATGGCCTTGTCGGAAGGCCGCAAGGGCC
This sequence comes from uncultured Alphaproteobacteria bacterium, assembly GCA_963756715.1. Lineage (GTDB taxonomy): Bacteria > Pseudomonadota > Alphaproteobacteria > Rhizobiales > Xanthobacteraceae > VAZQ01. The sequence continues at coordinate 46,365 of CAVWOV010000003.1, read as the reverse complement.
CGGCGCGCGGCGGCGTGCTCGACGGCGAAGAGGCGAAGACCTTGCGCGCGTTGCTCGCCGAATACGGCGAAGGCCGCGTGCCAGGCGAACGCGGACCCGTGCGCGGGCTTGCGCGGCTGCTGAGGCGCAATCCCACCGAGGCGGAGCGCGTACTGTGGGACGCGCTCACGAAGGACCGGCGCTTCGCCGGCCAGGGTTTCAAGCGTCAGGTGCCGGTTGGCGCCCACATCACCGATTTCGTCTCATTCCCGCTGCGCGTCGTAATCGATGTCGTGCCGGCGGACGAAAGCGACGGCCGCGCCGATCGCGCGCGGATCGCCGCGTCTGGCTCATTGAGCGCGGCTACAAGGTGATTGATGTTGCCTCGGACATGGTTGAAAGCGGATCTGCCGCAGGTGCTCGACCGGATCTTGGACGAGTTGGCGGAGCCGCCTAGCAAAACGTGAAGATCAGTACCGGTCTTTTCGACGAAACTGTAACAGCAATGCAATCTCCGCCTGCTACGCGGCGATTGGCGATGCTGGATGGAGAAGCCGAAATGGCGATCGTGAATCATGCCGCTGCCATGCTGTGGGCGATTGCGGCGGTTGGAGCGATTTCCGCTCCGGCAGCGAGCCAGGAGGTCAACCCCCTGGTGCGGGAACGCATCATGGTGGCCCAAGGCCTGATGGATCGGCGGACCGATCAAATCCGCATCCAAGTCGGCATCAATTTTTTCATCCCGGGACCGACCAACGACGGCGAGGACGCCATGAAACTGCGCGATCGCGCCCGCCGCGCGGTCTACGAAATGGCGGGCCGCGAATGCGGATTGCTGCAGGATACGATCGCAGCCGAATGCCGGCTGGAATCGGTCACCGTCAATCTCAACCGGCAGGCCGGGCAGGTCGAGGGGTTGAACGCCAGCGGCCAGCTTGGATTACGCATCACGTCGAAATAGCGCGGTTCAGCCCTTCAGCGTCTTCAACGCCGCGGCCGCGCCCGCGCGCAAAAAGCCCATGTCGCTGCCGACGGCAATGAAACTCACGCCACGTTTGGCAAGCGCCAGCGCGCGCTCGGCGGTATGGCAATAGGCGCCCATGATCTTGCCGGCCTTGTGTGCGGCCGCGGTGATGCGGTCCAACTCGCGGTCGACATCGCCTGCCATCGGATCAACATTGGCGCCGTTGGACAGCGCGATCGAAAGATCGGCCGGTCCAAGGAACAGTGCGTCGATGCCCGGTGTCGCGGCGATCGCTTCGCAGTTGTCGAGCGCCGTGCGGGTCTCGATCATCGCGAACGTGACGGTCAGATCGTTGGCTTCACGCAAATAGACCTTCTGGTCCGGCATGTCGGCGAGCGTCGTCGCCCGGTGCGGACCCCAACTGCGCTCGCCGACCGGCGGAAACTTCGCAAACGACACGTAAGTGCGTGCATCCGCTTCCGTATTGATCATTGGCGCAATCGTGCCCTCCGCACCGAAATCGAGCGCGCGGCTGATGGTGGCGAATTCGCCGACCGGCACGCGCACCACCGGCGCGCAACCGCCCTGGCGGATGGCCGCAACCGCCGCAACCGTCGATGCGGTATCCCACAGGCCGTGCTGACCATCGAGCGTGACGGCTGGAAAGCCTTCACGGCCGACAAGTTCGGCGACGATGGGGGAGGAGAGTCCGCACCAGCCGCTATAGACGGTTTCGCCGGCCCGCAGCCGGCGGGCGAGCGAAAAGCCAGGAGACGATGACATGATTGTGAGCCCCGGAATGAAGACGCGCGGCAATCTGCCGGTCAGCGGGGATGCTGTAAAGCACCCGCCGCGCTATTGGAGCTCATCAGGACGCTTTGATGTCGCTGATCGCCTTAGCCATCAACTCGTCCATCGTGCGGCGGATCTGATGGTCGGATTCGGCAATGCCCTTGTCGTCAAAATCCTTGCGAATCTTGCGGAAAACGTCGTTGTCCCCAGCTTCTTCGAGGTCCGCCATGACCACCGCTTTGGCATAGGCGTCGGCGTCGGCGCCGGTGATGCCGAGTTTTGCGGCCGCCCACAGTCCCAACATCCGGTTGCGGCGGGCATTCGCCTTGAACTGTAATTCCGCGTCGTGGGCGAACTTCTTTTCGAAACCTTCTTCGCGCTTGTCGAACGTAGTCATGCCTGCCTCTCTGTTTCGAAGCGGCTACGCGCCGCCCCACGATTCTCGTCAACTATTCTCAACCGGATGCATCTACCGGCCCTTGATCTCCGAAGGCCGCCGATATCCGTCCGGAAAGTGAATGCCTCGCTTCAGCAATTTCGGTTGCGTCAAGTCGCGGGCATGAATATCTCGCAACCGTGCGACTAGGCCAGCGACACGATATCACGAATGGTGGAGGCGCGCGGCAGCAAAATGGTGGCGTGCCGCTTGCATACCGGGCCGAGATCGTCAAGGCAATCGCAGGGCGCGGCGATTCGCGCCCGCAGCCGGCAGGGAACAAAGCCATAGGTCGCGATTGTGCTGTCTGGCGTGATCGGCTAGCTTGCCGATGTGGAACGCGTCGCTTGGTCACGTTCTTTAGTCGCCGCCGCGTTCCGCCGCCGCGGACATCAATTCAACCCGGAGCCACGGCATTCAGATGGACATTAACAAACCACGGTACACACCGATGAGCCGCCGTCGCCGAATCTACGAAGGCAAGGCGAAGATCCTTTATGAGGGAACGGAGCCTGGCACGCTGATCCAGCATTTCAAGGACGACGCGACCGCCTTCAACGCCAAGAAGCACGAGGTGATCGAAGGCAAGGGCGTCCTCAACAACCGGATCTCCGAATACGTCTTCCAGCACTTGAACGATATCGGAGTGCCGACCCACTTCATCCGCCGCCTCAACATGCGCGAGCAGCTGATTCGCGAGGTGGAGATCATTCCGCTCGAGGTGGTGGTGCGCAACGTCGCGGCCGGATCGCTCTCGCAGCGGCTTGGCATCGAAGAGGGCACGCAACTGCCGCGCTCGATCATCGAGTTCTACTACAAGAACGACCAGCTCGGCGATCCGATGGTGTCCGAGGAGCACATCACGGCGTTCGGCTGGGCTACGCCGCAGGAGATCGACGACATCATGGCGCTGGCCATCCGCGTCAACGACTTCCTCTCCGGCGTCTTTCTCGGCGTCGGCATCCGGCTCGTCGACTTCAAGATGGAGACGGGGCGGCTGTGGGAAAACGACATGATGCGGATCGTGGTGGCGGACGAGATCTCGCCCAACTCCTGCCGGCTCTGGGACATCAAGTCGAGCGAGAAGCTCGACAAGGACCGCTTCCGCCGCGATCTCGGCGGGCTGCTGGAGGCCTATACCGAAGTTGCCAAGCGGCTCGGCATCATGAGCGAGGGCGAGCGCCCGCAAGGCTCGGGGCCGGTGCTGGTGAAGAGCTGACGCATTCTTGCGCGGCGATGCGCGTCGCTTGCAGAAATTCAGATGCGCGTCGTTTGCAGAAATTCAAAAGAGAGGGCGCCCACTGTGGCGCCCTTTCTCATTTTGATCGGCATGGCAAGAGCCGGGAGAGCATCCGCCGAGGGCTTGTCGTGCCCGCCCTTATCTCTAGAATTCCGCATACCGCGCGCTGTGCCACACGAGGGCTGAACCCATGAGCAAGGATTTCACGATCGGGCTCGTCGTTCCGTTTGCCGTTGATGAGGTGCCGGACGAGGGATTGCAGATGTATCCTGGCGTGAGTTTCATTCCGCGCGGTGTGGGCGTGCGGTCGCTGACGCCGCAGGGATACGATAGCGCCTGGGAAGGCATCCTGCCGGCGGCGGAGTATCTGACCGAAAAAGGCGTCGACGCCATCATGGTGATCGGCACCTCGCTGACGTTCTATCGCGGTGCCGACTTTCACGATGAATTGCTGGACAAGCTGCGCAAGAAGACTGGCTTGCCGGTCAGTACCATGAGCCAGGCCGTGGTCGACGGGCTGCGCCGCTTCGACGCGCAGCGGATCGTGGTGGCCACCGCCTACGCGGACGAAGTGAACAAGCGGCTCAAGGGCTTTCTCGAGGCGCACGGCTTTGAGGTGCTCGGCCTGGAAGGCTTCGGCCTGTTCGGCTTCGGCGAACCCGGCAAGATGAGCGAGGCCGACATCATCGCGCTGGGTTCCAAGCTCTGCGTCGCGGCCCCTGGCGCCGAGGGCCTGCTGATCTCCTGCGGGGGCCTGCGCACGCTCGGGGTGGCGAGGCCACTGGAAGACCGGCATCGCGTCCCGGTGGTGTCGAGCACGCAGGCGGCGTTCTGGGCGGCGATGCGGCTGGTCGGCGAAAGCGGGCACGTTGCAGGCCGCGGTATGCTGCTGGAACAATCCATCGCCGCCCCTGTGCATTGAGGCGATTCGGGCTTATGTCCTCTTCCGCGGGTCGTCCCTGTGGATGCGGGGACTAGTAGATTGGACGCCAGACAGGACGCCAGACTTGATTTCCCGCGTTCGCGAGCATGACCGAAATTTCGGAGACAGCGCCATCATGAAGGCCCGTATTACCGTCACGCTGAAGCCCGGCATTCTCGATCCGCAGGGCAAGGCGATCGAGGGCGCGCTGAAATCGCTGGGGGTCGAAGGCGTGGCGAGCGTGCGCCAGGGCAAGGTCTTCGACGTCGAGATCGCCGGCAGCGATCGCAAGCAGGCGGAAGTCCTGCTCAAGCAGGCCGCCGACAAGCTCCTCGCCAATACGGTGATCGAAAATTATGATGTGGAGGTTCTGCGGTAAGGATTGCGACGATGGCCGAGATCACCAATGAATTGATGTATGAGGGTCTCAAGCACATTCAGGAGGACGTGGCCACTCTGAAAGAGGGGCAGCGCGAACATAGTGCTGCGCTTAACGCAATTCGAATCCATATGGTTGGGATGCAGCAGGACATTCAAAATTTGTACGCGGCGTTCACACGGCACGAAACGCAACTGGATCGAATTGAACGGCGGCTCGAAATCACGGAAGTATCCGGGTGACAACGCTGCGCATCTCTATCGTCGTGGTTGCGCTGGCCTCGCCGGCCTCCTCGTGCGCTGGGCCGAGTCGGAACTGGGCCTCTAGATGAACTCCGCCGTTATCGTTTTTCCGGGCATCAATCGCGAGCGCGACATGGCGCGCGCGCTGAAGCTCATCTCGGGCCGCGAACCCGCGATGGTCTGGCACGCCGATACCGCGCTGCCGGCGGGCACCGATCTGGTGGTGGTGCCGGGCGGCTTTTCGTACGGCGACTATCTGCGCTGCGGCGCGATCGCGGCGCGCGCGCCAATCATGGACGCGATACGCGCGCACGCCGCCGACGGCGGGCTGGTGCTCGGGGTCTGCAACGGGTTCCAGATTCTCTGCGAATCGGGACTGCTGCCGGGCGTGCTGATGCGCAACGCGGCGCTGAAGTTCATCTGCCGCGATGTGTACCTGCGGGTCGAGCGCTCCGATACGCCATTTACCCGCGGCTATAACGCCGGGCAGGTGATCCGCGTGCCGGTCGCGCATGGCGAGGGCAATTACGTTGCCGATGCTGCGACGCTGGCGCGGATCGAGGGCGAGGGCAGGGTGCTCTACCGCTACACGGCGCCCGACGGCAGCCTCGACCCGAAATGGAATCTCAATGGCGCCAGCGATGCGATCGCCGGGCTGCTCAACGAGCAAGGCAACGTGCTCGGCCTGATGCCTCACCCGGAGAATCACGTCGAGCCAGCGCTCGGCCCGACCGACGGCCGCGGCCTGTTCGCCGGGCTGGTCGACCACTTCGCCAAGGCGGCGTAGCGGCTGCGTGACCTCTGCATGGCGCGCGGGCGCTGCCGCATATCGCCCGGCCTTGACCGCACGGTTCGGCGACCCCATCAACTGTGGATGCACCAAATTGATGGATTGCCGGGTCGCGCCCGGCAATGACATTTAGGGCCAATGGCTAGGACCGCAAAGACAAAGAAGACCCGGCGAAAAAGCAAGGCGTTGGCCGGGAAGGCCAAGCCGCGGTCGGCGTCCGCGAAGACGACAACGCCGAAAAAATCTCCGGCGAAAAAATCCCGGGCGAAAAAGACCCCCGCGAAGAAGCCCGGGCGCAAGCCGTCCGTAGCCAAGAAATCCCGCCAGCGCCCGCCGAAAGGCCGCGACCAAGTCTGCGGCTCGCAACAAGCGCGCGCCGAAAGCAAACGCCTCTCGGGCCGATGCCTTCAGGGTCACGCCCGCGATCGTGGCGGCGCACGGCCTCAAGCCCGACGAATACGACCGGCTACGCGAGTTGATCGGCCGCGCGCCCTCGCTCACCGAGCTCGGTATCTTTTCGGCGATGTGGAACGAGCACTGCTCGTACAAGTCCTCGAAGATTCATCTGCGCACGTTGCCAACCACGGCGCCGTGGGTGATCCAGGGTCCGGGCGAAAACGCCGGCGTGATCGATATCGGCGATGGGCTCGCCTGCGTATTCAAGATGGAGAGCCACAACCACCCGAGCTACATCGAGCCCTACCAGGGCGCCGCGACCGGCGTCGGCGGCATCCTGCGCGACGTCTTCACCATGGGCGCGCGGCCCATCGCATGCCTCAACGCGCTGTCATTCGGTGCGCCGGAGCATGCGAAGACACGCCATCTCGTCTCTGGCGTGGTGGCGGGCATCGGTGGTTATGGCAACTCGTTTGGCGTGCCGACAGTCGGCGGGCAAGTGCGCTTCCACACCCGCTACGACGGCAACAATCTCGTCAACGCCATGGCGGTCGGCCTCGCCGAGAAGGACAAGATATTCTACGCGGCAGCGTCCGGGGTCGACATGCCGATCGTCTATCTCGGCTCCAAGACCGGGCGCGATGGCATCCATGGCGCCAGCATGGCGTCGGCCGAGTTCGACGAAGACTCCGAGGCCAAGCGGCCGACCGTGCAGGTCGGCGACCCGTTCTCCGAGAAGCTGCTGCTCGAAGCCTGCCTTGAGATCATGGCGAAGGATTGCGTCGTCGCCATTCAGGACATGGGCGCGGCGGGACTGACCTGCTCGGCGGTCGAGATGGGCGCCAAGGGCGATCTCGGCGTGACGCTCGATCTGGATACGGTGCCGTGCCGTGAAAGCAGCATGAGCGCCTACGAGATGATGCTCTCGGAGAGCCAGGAGCGCATGCTCATGGTGCTCAAGCCCGAGAAGGAGCAGGAGGCCGAGGCGATCTTCCGCAAGTGGGGGCTCGACTTCGCCATCGTCGGCCACACGACGCCGACCAAGCGCTTCATCGTGCGGCACGGCGGCAAGGTGATGGCCGATCTGCCGATCATGGAATTGGGCGACGAGGCGCCGGTCTACGATCGTCCGTACGTGGAGACGCCGCGGCGCCCCGCGATCCATCACGCCGACGTGACGCCGCCGATGTCGAACGTCGAGGCGCTGCTCTACCTCATCGGCTCGCCCGATTTGTGTTCCAAGCGCTGGGTGTGGGAGCAATACGATCATGTCATCGGGGGCAACACCGTGCAGCGCCCGGGTGGCGACGCGGCGGTGGTGCGCATTCTCGACGGGCCGAAGGCGCTGGCGCTCACCAGCGATGTGACGCCGCGCTATTGCGAGGCCGACCCGTTCGAGGGTGGCAAGCAGGCGGTGGCTGAAGCCTGGCGCAACATCACGGCGGTCGGCGGCACGCCGCTCGCGATCACCGACAACCTCAACTTCGGCAATCCGGAGCGGCCGGAAATCATGGGACAGCTTGTCGGCTGCATCCGCGGCATCGGCGAGGCGTGCCGGTCGCTGGATTTCCCGGTCGTGTCGGGCAACGTCTCGCTTTACAACGAGACCAATGGCCGGGGCATCCTGCCGACCCCGACGATCGGCGGCGTCGGCCTGCTTGGCGACTTCACCAAATCGGCCACGCTGGCGTTCAAGTCCGAGAACGAGGAGATCCTGCTGATCGGCGAGACTAAAGGCTGGCTCGGGCAGTCGCTCTACCTTCGCGAAATCTGCGATCGGGAGGAGGGCGCCCCGCCGCCGGTCGATCTCGATGCCGAACGCCGCAACGGCGATTTCGTCCGGGCGCTGATCGCGGACGGGGCGGCGACCGCGGTCCACGACGTGTCGGATGGCGGCCTGCTCGTTGCCGTTGCGGAGATGGCCATGGCGGCGGGCATCGGCGCCGAGCTTGAAGCCGCCCCGCTCACGCCGCACGCCTTCTGGTTCGGCGAGGATCAGGCCCGCTACGTCGTGACGGTTCGGGCGTCGATTGCCGAGAAAACCATGGCGCGCGCGCGGGCGGCCGGTGTCCCGGTTCGGCAGCTCGGAATAACCGGCGGCGATGCATTGACGCTCAAGGGCGAGCGCCCCATTCTGGTCACGAAGCTTCGCGAACGGTTCGAAGGCTGGCTGCCCGGCTATATGGCGAGCGGCGTAGGGTAGCCGGGGAAGGGTTAAGGAGAACTCCGATGCCCATGGATGCGAACGAGATCGAGCGGCTGATCAAGGCGCGCATTCCGGACGCCGATGTCACGATCCGCGATCTCGCTGGCGACGGCGACCACTATTCGGCGACGGTGCTCGCAGAATCCTTCCGCGGCAAATCGCGGGTTCAGCAGCACCAGATCGTCTACGAGGCGCTGAAGGCCGAGATGGGCGGCAAGCTGCATGCGCTGGCCTTGCAGACCGGCACGCCGGAATCCTGACGCAAAGGGCAGGCTGATGCCTGAGCCTATCCGCCCCGCGCCATTGTGGGGGGCCGCCGCCTCAAGACGACATTTTTCGGTCAAGGAGACATTTTACGCCCCGGTGAAGAAGTAGCGGGGTTGTGAAGCGGCCCCCTTGGGGTGCAGCCGCGAATTGCGCTACATATATGTTCAGAACGGCCGGACGCGCGGGCCGGTATGGGATCGGCGCGCACGGCGCCAGAAGGATACAGCAATGGGCATCGAGCAATTCATCGACAATGAGGTCAAGGGCAACGAAGTGGTGCTGTTCATGAAGGGCACGCCGCAGTTTCCCATGTGCGGGTTTTCCGCACAGGTCATCCAGATCCTGGACCACCTGGGCGTGACCTATAAGGGCCTGAATGTGCTGGAGTCCGACGACCTGCGCAACGGCATCAAGTCCTATTCAAACTGGCCGACCATTCCGCAACTCTACGTCAAGGGCGAGTTCGTTGGCGGCTGCGACATCATCCGCGAGATGTTCCAGGCCAGCGAGCTGCAGACCTTGCTTAAGGAGAAGGGCGTCTCGCTGAAGGAAAGCACCCAGGCGTAACGGCCCGGTCGCCCCTTCGTCATTGCCGGGCTTGACCCGGCAACCCCATCTTGGTGTGACGAATTTCGCTTATTGCCGAGACGATGGCTGTGCGGGTCAAGCCCGGCATGACGGCTTAGCCGGCGTCGGCAACAAGCCGACAACTACATCAGCGCGAATAGAACTCGACCACGAGGTGCGGTTCCATCTGCACCGGATAGGGTATCTCGGTAATCGACGGGATGCGCGAGAGCTTCGCGGTCATCTTCTGGTGGTTGACGTCGATGTAGTCGGGCACGTCGCGCTCGCCGAGACCGGTCGCCTCGAGCACCAGCGCAAGCTGCTTCGACTTTTCCTTCACCTCGATCTCTTCACCGACCTTGAGGCGGTAGCTCGGGATCGTCACCCGCCGGCCGTTGACGCTGACGTGGCCGTGATTGATGAACTGGCGCGCCGCGAACACGGTGGGCACGAACTTCGCGCGGTAGACCACAGTGTCGAGCCGGCGTTCCAATAGCCCGATCATGTGCGCGCCGGTGTCGCCCTTGAGGCGTCTGGCTTCGGTATAGATGCCGCGGAACTGCCGCTCGGTGATGTTGCCGTAATAGCCGCGCAGCTTCTGCTTGGCCTTGAGCTGCACGCCGTAGTCGGAGAGCTTGCTCTTGCGGCGCTGGCCGTGCTGGCCGGGGCCATATTCGCGCTTATTGACGGGGCTCTTCGGGCGGCCCCAGACATTTTGGCCCATGCGGCGATCGATCTTGTACTTCGCCTCGTGGCGCTTGGTCATCGCGTCCTCATCGTTTTGTGTGAGAGGATCGCGCCCTCCTCTGTCCCGGATTGACCGGAACCGACAGGTCTGGGCCGAAGCGTCGGCGGCAGACCGCGGGTCGCGAAACGCCGCGCGAAAATCTCGCGCGGCGCGCGGTATCTAGGCGGAATGCCACCCCATGTCAAACCGCGACGCCAATGCGGCCGGCCCGAAGGGCCGTCACATTAATCGACTTCCTCGTAAACGTCGATTTCGACCCCGCCGGGAAACAGCGAGCGCCAGCTCTGCAGGTAGGCCTGTACGCGCGGATCGCTGGCGACCCGTTGGCGGTTGAGCTCGACCACCTCGTGCAACTCGTATTCGATCTCGTGGATGAAGCGCGCCGGATCGTCGACGTTCTTCAACAGGCGGGCGCGCCCGGCTCCGAACACCTCGTAGAACGGCTGAGCCGCCTTCACCATCGATATGAGATGCGCGGGATTGGCGCCCGGCAGGGTAAATTTCAATTGCAGGGTTCGCCGGACTTTCGGAGCGTCGTTCGCCATTGTGTTCCCCAGTCCCGGAATGTCCCATCGCGGCCATGCCGGCAGACGTGATGCTAGGGCGCAATCCCGTGGCGCGCCAGCGCCGCGCTGAGGGCCGGCGGCGGAAGCCGGCCTGACGTGAAGATGATCCGGGCGGAGGACGCCATGGAGCCGGCCTCGGCCGGGCCGATCAGATCGGCAACGCGGCGGGCGATGGCTGGCGCCGGGTCGATGAACTGGACCGGCCAGGGCGACAGCCGCTGCAGCCGTTCGAGCAGGAGCGGGAAGTGGGTGCAGGCGAGCACCACCGTGTCGGTGCGACGGCCACCGGTATCGACGAAGCACGGCGCCAATTCCGCGGCGATGTCCGCGTCGGCCACCGGTTCGCCGCGCAATTCGGCCTCCGCGAGCGAAGCCAGCCGCCCCGAGCCGACCAGCGTGATCTCGGCGCCATTGGCGAAGTCGCTGATCAGCTTGCGGGTGTATTCGCGGCTGACGGTGGCCTTGGTGCCGAGCACCGACACCCGGCGCGTCAGCGAGACCGCGCAGGCCGGCTTGATCGCCGGCACGGTGCCGACGAACGGTTGGGGAAATCGCGCGCGCAGGTGCGGCAGCACGAGGGTGGAGGCGGTGTTGCAGGCGATGACGATGAGGTCCGGGCTGTGGCTCGCGATCAGGCCGCCCAGGAGGGCGACGACCCGCTTGACCAGTTCCGCTTCGCCCTGGCCGCCGTAAGGGAAGAAGGCGTCGTCCGCGACATAGAGGTAGCGCGCATCGGGACGCGCATTGGCGACCTCACGGAAAACCGTCAGGCCGCCGAGCCCGGAATCGAACACGAGGATGGTCGGTGTAGTGGCCACGGCAAGCGTTGGATACGCAAAGACCGGCCCGATCGCAACGGCGGGGAGTGAGGGCGGCGGCACGCGCGTTGAGAGGCGGCTCGGCCGCTTCCCGGCCATATTATACGTGACCGAACACCCGCTTGAAGATCGTGTCTACGTGCTTGAAGTGGTAACCGAGGTCGAAATTCTCCGCGAGCTCGGCTTCGCTCAAATGCTTGCGCACGTCCTTGTCGGCGGTGAGCAGGGTGAGGAAATCTCCGCCACTCTGCCAGACCTGCATAGCGTTCCTTTGCACCAGCCGGTAGGCGTCTTCGCGCGCCACGCCCTTCTGCGTGAGCGCGATCAGCACGCGCTGGGAGTGAACCAGGCCGCCGAGGCGGTCGAGGTTCTTCTGCATGTTCTCCGGGTAGACCACGAGCTTGTCGACGACCGAGGCGAGCCGCGCCAGTGCGAAGTCCAGCGTCGCGGTGGCGTCGGGCCCGATCATGCGCTCGACCGAGGAATGCGAAATGTCGCGTTCGTGCCAGAGCGCCACGTTCTCCAGCGCCGGCGTCACGTAGGCGCGCACCATGCGCGCCAAGCCCGGTGACGTTCTCCGACAGCACCGGGTTGCGCTTGTGCGGCATGGCGGAAGAGCCCTTCTGCCCCTCCGAGAAGAACTCTTCGGCTTCCAGTACCTCGGTGCGTTGCAGGTGGCGGATTTCGGTCGCCAGCCGCTCGACCGAGGAGCGCGACGACGCCGAGCGTGGCGAAATACATGGCGTGGCGGTCGCGCGGGATGACCTGCGTCGATACCGGCTCGACGGCGAGCCCCATCGCCTTGGCGACGTGCGCCTCGACGCGCGGATCGACCTGCGCAAAGGTGCCGACCGCGCCGGAGATCGCGCAGGTCGCGACCTCCTTGCGGGCCGCGGCGAGCCGCTCCCTGGCGCGCGAAAACTCCGCATAGGCCTGCGCCAGCTTGAGCCCAAATGTGGTCGGCTCAGCGTGGATTCCGTGTGAGCGGCCGATGGTCGGGGTCATCTTGTATTCGAAGGCGCGGCGCTTGAGCGCGGCGAGCAGGTTGTCGGTATCCGCGATCAACAGATCGGCGGCGCGAACGAGTTGCACATTGAGGCAGGTGTCGAGGACATCGGATGACGTCATTCCCTGGTGCACGAAGCGTGCTTCGGGACCGACGATCTCGGCAAGGTGGGTCAGGAACGCGATCACATCATGCTTGACCTCGCGCTCGATCTCGTCGATGCGCGCGATGTCGAAGGTCGCGTTCGCGGCCTTGTCCCAGATCGTCTTCGCCGCCGCCTTCGGGATGAGCCCGAGCTCGGCCATGGCGTCGGCCGCATGGGCTTCGATCTCGAACCAGATTCGAAACCTTGTCTGTGGCTCCCAGATCGCAGCCATGTCGGGTCTGGTGTAGCGCGGGATCATCGGCGGCCTTGTCGTAAAATGCGAAAACGAGTGCTTACAGCATCTTCCGGGGATTGCGCGGCCAATTCTAGCGGCCGAGGGCACGTACCGAGTTTGTCGCCCTCGTCCACATCAATTCAGCCGGGCGCGGTCGTGCGGTTGGCTCAGGTCAACCGGTGTGCCCTTGGGGATGATGCCGAGCGGATTGAGCCGTGCAATCGACCAGTAGTTGATCACGTAGTAGCGCGGCGTCACCGTCCCGGCGATGCCGGGGACCTGATAAAGGTCGAGCATGTAGTTCTGCAGATTGGGGTAGTCGGCGATCCGCTTCATGTTGCAGCGGAACAGCGAGAAATAGGCGACGTCGAAACGAACCAGCGTCGGAAACAGCCGCCAGTCGGCCTCGGTGATCTGTTCGCCGGTGAGATAGCGCTGCTTCGATAGCCGCGCCTCCAGTTCATCGAGCGTCGCGAACAGCGAATCGTAAGCTGCCTCGTAGGCGGCCTGGGTCTTGGCGAAGCCGCAGCGGTAAACGCCGTTGTTGACGGTCGGATAGATCAGATCGTTGAGCCGGTCGATCTCGTCGCGCAGCGGATTCGGGTAGAAATCGTTGTTGTTGCCGGTTATGCCGTCAAACTCGGTGTTGAGCATGCGGATGATGTCGGGCGACTCGTTGTTGACGATCCGCTTCTCCTTCTTGTCCCAGAGCGTCGGCACGGTGACCTTGCCGGTATAGGTGGGCTCGCTCGCCGTATAGGCCTCGTGCAGATAGTGAAACCCGTTCACCGTGTCGGGCGTGCAGTCCGGAAATTTCGGGTCGTTCTCGAAGGTCCAGCCCTGGGTGCGCAGGCCGGGAACCGAGTAGGCCACGGTGATGACGTCCTGCAGGCCCTTGAGCGCGCGGTAGATCAGGGTGCGGTGCGCCCACGGGCAGCCGTGGGCGACGTAGAGGTGGTAGCGGCCCGGCTCGGCCTTGAAGCCCGATGACCCGTCGGCCGTGATACGATCGCGGAACCGGCTGTCGGCACGTTTGAATTCGCCGCTCGCGCCGGTTTCCTGCGGCAGCTCGCCGTCCGTCCACTTGCCGTCGATCAGTACACCCATCAGGCAGCCTCCCCACGTGCCAGCGCCGCGGCATTGCGGATCGCCGAGATGTTGGCGCGATAGTGGTCGGGTTTTCCGCCCTTGAACACGGCGGAGCCCGCCACCAGAACGTTGGCGCCGGCTTGCGCCACCGCGGACGCCGTTTCCGGCTGTGATGCCGCCGTCAACCTCGATGTCGATCGGCCGCGGCCCCGCCAGTGCGCGCAGCCGCGCAATCTTCTCCGCGGCATACGGAATGAACGCCTGGCCGCCGAAGCCGGGATTGACCGACATCACCAGGATCAGGTCGACCAGGTCGATCACCGGTTCGATCGCGCTCTCCGGCGTACCGGGATTGAGCGTCACGCCCGCCTTCTTGCCCAGCGCGCGGATCGCCTGCAGCGAGCGGTGGATATGGGGGCCGGCTTCCACGTGTACGGTGATGATATCGGAACCGGCCTTGGCGAAGGCCTCGAGATAGGGATCGCACGGCGCGATCATCAGGTGAACGTCGAATATCTTCCTGGTGTGCGGGCGCAGCGCCTTTACCACGTCGGGACCGATGGAGATATTGGGGACGAAGTGCCCGTCCATTACGTCGACGTGGATCCAGTCGGCGCCGGCGGCATCGATTGCATGCACCTCTTCGCCCAGCCGGGAAAAATCGGCGGCCAGGATGGAGGGGGCGATCAGCAGCGGACGAACCATCGGGACCTCTCGGACGGCGGCGCGATGCGCAGGGCTTCGTTTATGCCCGGACTTGTGGCGGGCATCCATCGGAAAAAACCAGCGCCGCCAATGGCAAACCTCCAGCATAAGCGCCGCCGTTTGCCAGGCGGCGCGGGTCGTTACCATGAGCGTCGCGGCAGGCCGGAAGGTGTCCACTCGCGCGGCGGCCATGGCATACCCACATTTCGAAGCTAGGCAGCCGCGCCGGCTCCTCCGGAGCCGCGTAGACGTTGAAAAGGCATTCCATGGCCCGCACAGACGCGATCGTGCTCGGCGCCGGCATCGTCGGCACTTCCATTGCGCTTCACCTGGCCAAACGCGGGCTCAGCGTGGCGCTGTTCGACCGCCGCGCGCCGGGCGAGGAGACATCCTACGGCAATGCCGGCGTGCTGGAGGGCAACACGCTATTTCCCCACCCGTTCCCGAGAGACTTCGGCGCGCTGATGCGGGTTGCGCTCAAGCAGGCGCCGGAGGCCAACTACCACCTGTCATTTCTGCCGCAGATCGCGCCCTGGCTGTTGGCCTATCGGGCGAATTCCGCCCCTGAGCGGCGGCTGGAGTTCGCCAATCTGATGCGGCCGCTGTTTGCCCATGCGGTCGCAGAGCATGAGGCTTTGATGGCGGAGGCAGGCGCGACGCGATACCTGCGCAAGGACGGCTGGCTCAAGCTTTATCGCAGCGAGGCGGGGTTTCGCGAGACCACGCGGGAACGCGATGTGGCGGCGCGGTTCGAGTTGGAGAGTCGCGTGCTCGATCCCGATGCGGCGCGCGCGCTGGAGCCTTCTTTGTCGCCGGTTTTCCACCGTGCGGTGCATTGGCCGAACGCCGCGAGCGTGATCAATCCACTTGCAGTGACGCGGTCCTACGCGGCGCGCTTTAAGGCGCTTGGCGGGTTCGTGCTTAATGGCGATGCGCGCTCGCTGCGCCGCGATAACGGACGCTGGCGCGTCGACGCCGAGGAGGGGCCGGTCGATACTGCCAATATCGTCATCGCGCTCGGGCCATGGGCGCCGGACGTTCTCAAGCCGCTCGGAATCCGGCTGCCGATGGCGGTCAAACGCGGCTATCACCGGCATTTCCGCCCGCAGGGCAATGCCGGGCTTGGCCGGCCGGTGGTCGATGCCGAGGTCGGCTATTGCCTGGCGCCGATGGAGCAGGGCATCCGGCTCACCACCGGGGCGGAATTCGCGCCCCGTGACGCGGCGCCGACACCGGTGCAGTTCGACCGGCTGCTGCCATCTGCGCAGGGGCTGTTTCCGCTGGGTGAGGCGTTGGAGAGCGCGCCCTGGATGGGAAGCCGGCCGTGCTTCCCGGATTCGCGGCCGGTGATCGGCTGCGCGCCGGGCCAGGACGGGCTCTGGCTCGCCTGCGGCCATGCCCATTGGGGACTGACGCTGGGGCCCGCCACCGGGCGGCTATTAGCCGAGATGATGACCGGAGAAACACCGTTCTGCGACCCCGCGCCTTATCGCGCGGAGCGGTTTGCGCACTGAGACGCTCCGGCATTCGCGCTACCCCTGCGGCTTTGCCGCGAGGCCAAAGCCGAGGGCGCGCAGCCGTTCTTCGCCGTTGCCTATTGGGCCGTTTCGCCGATGGTGCGCACCACGCTCGAGGTGGGGCGGGCGTCGACGGTCGGTAGCTTCAGTTCCTTGATGACCATATCGTCGTAGGCCGGCAGCGTCGTCACTGCGAACTTCGGCCTCATGAACACGATCTTGTAACCGCCGGCCTTGAGGTCATCGAGCAGGGCTGCCGCAGCCTCGGCAGTCGAGTGCTGGAAATCGTGCATCAGCACGATGCCCTTGCCGTGCTTCTTCAGCTTCGCCATCACCGATTGCCGGACCTGGTCGGGCTTGCGCAACTTGAAATCGAACGAGTCGAGGTCGGTGGAGAAGATGCCGATATTGCGTTCGCCGAGATATTTCACGAGCTCTGGCGGATGCTTCAATCCAGGAAAGCGGAAGTACGGCGCGGTCGGTCCGCCGACGGCCCAGTGAACCGCGCTGATGCCCTTCTCGATCTCTTCCTTGGGATCGAACTCGCGGATTTCGGTTTTGCCGTTGACCCTGAACCTGCCCTTGGTCTTGTCGAGCATCTGGTGCGACCAGGTGTGCGAACCAATTGCATGTCCGGCCGCAGCCACCTCCTTGAGGATCGTCGGCTCATAGGTGGCGTGCAGACCGATCGGGAAGAAAATGGCCTTGGTGCAGTGGTGCGCGAGCGCAGCCAAGACGGCATGGGTGTTCCGCGGCCACGGACCGTCGTCGAAGGTCAACACGACTTCACCCTCGCGCAGGAAGTCATGCGCCTTGAAGTGCTCGAAGCCGAAGCCGGGTCCGCCGGTGGTGTCGATTTCGACGGTGCGCGAGACGCCGAGCGCGTTGGGATTGCCCGGGCATGAAACAGCGGCTGGTGCCGGAGCAGGCGACGCGGCCGGCGTATTCTGTGCCATCACCAGCGGCTGGCTTGGCTCGGCCGTCGGCGTTGCCGGCTCGGTTGCAGCAACGGGCGCGGGCGCTTGGCTCGGCTCGGCAGGAGCATTTGCCGCCGGGGGCTGGCCGGGCGACTGACCCGTCGTTGTCGGCGCTGCGGAAGGCGAGGAAGTCGCGACCGGATTAGACAACGCCACCGGAGAACTGGGATAGAGCGGGCGCGTGTCGGGCACGTCGGTCACCGTGCGCACTGCCACAGCCTTGGCCCGTGCGGCCGGCGCGACTTCCGGTGCCGGTTCTGAAACCGAAATCGAGACGTTCTTGGACAGGACGGCGCCTACCGCCGCCACACAAACCAAGACCCCAAAACCGCAAGCTGCCGCTGCCAAACGCATGGCTCATCCTCCAGACCAAATGACCCGACGACTTTTGGACGCGGACACCCAACCCCTCAAAAGCTAACGTCAACTTAAGTGGCTAATTCAGGGCGGAGTCAACGCAACGCACCGTCACCGGCGTATTAATCTCTGACTGTGACAATCCTGCCAGCTTTGCAGTCCGCCCGGCAGCGATGTCGCTTCGAACACCGCACGGGCGACCGCACGGGCAAGCACATTGGCCGCAATGGCTCCCAGTTCGGCGAGCTCATTGATCGGATCGTTGAGCATCCGCCGGCCGGTCGCGGCCGCGAATACCGTATCGCCGTCCAGGGTTGTGTGCGCCGGGTAGATGGCACGAGCAAGGCCATCCTGTGCCATCACGGCGAACTCCACAGTCTGCGCTTTGGTGAGGACCGCGTCGGTGGCGACGATCGCGATCGTGGTGTTTTCGCCCGGCCGTCCTTTGGCGACAGGTATCAGCGCACTGGCCGGTACGGTGTGTGGAAAGCCAAGCCCGCCAAATTCGTTGTCGAGTTCAAATGGCGCCGCCCAGAATTCCGGCCCGTCGCCGACGTTAACATTGCCACAAGCATTCACCGCCACCAGCGCTCCGGCCGTATGCCCGTCACGCGTGACGGCGGACGCTGATCCCAGGCCGCCCTTGTACCTGATGGTGGTCGCACCGAAGCCGGCGCCAGCGGTACCGAGGGCGAAGGTCGGGCCGACTGCGGCCGCGGCCGCGTAACCAAGATCGCGGTAGGGTGGAAAGCGGCCCCAATTTTTGTCGCCGCCGTTGAGCATGTCGAACAGCGTCGCGCCGCACACAATCGGAATGCAGATGTCGCCGATCGCGAAGCCGCGGCCCTGTTCGCGCAGCCATGCCTGCACGCCTGAGGCGGCATCGAGACCGAATGCCGAGCCGCCGGACAGCACCACCGCGTCGATGCGCTCGACCGTGCGGTGGGCGTCGAGCAGATCGGTCTCGCGCGTGCCTGGTGCGCCACCGCGCACGTCGACCGCAGCGACTGCGGGTTCGTCGAACACGATCGCGGTCACGCCCGAGGCGAGGGGCGCGTCTTGCGCATTGCCAACCCGGAGGCCCGCCACATCGGTGATCAGGTTTTGTGCCGGCATTACGGGCTCTCTACCAAATTCGGCTGTTACAAGCTCGCGCGTAGAATGGCCCGAACGACATCACTCGTCCATCACATCCCGGCGAGGCCGAT
Organism: uncultured Alphaproteobacteria bacterium; assembly: GCA_963756715.1. Lineage (GTDB taxonomy): Bacteria > Pseudomonadota > Alphaproteobacteria > Rhizobiales > Xanthobacteraceae > VAZQ01. Next base: position 27,814 of record CAVWOV010000003.1, on the reverse strand, counting down.
AATGCGTGCTTGCGCAGGGGCGGCAAGGCATCGCATCTAGGGTGGCATGACTTCAGACGTCACCGTCTTTGCCGCCCTGCTCGCCGGCCTTGTCAGTTTTCTGTCGCCCTGCGTTCTGCCGCTGGTGCCGCCCTATCTTGTTTTCCTCGCGGGCACCTCGCTCGAACGGATCGCCGAAACGCACAACGAGCCGCGGGTCAAACGAGAGACGGTCTTTGCGGCGATGCTGTTCGTGGCGGGATTTACCACGGTCTTTGTCGCGCTCGGCGCGAGCGCCAGTGCGGTCGGATCGCTGCTGCGATTCTATTCGAACGAGCTTTCGATCGTCGCCGGCATCGCCATCATCGTCATGGGTCTGCACTTCCTCGGCATTACGCCGATCAGCTTGCTCCATCGGCAGGCCCGCTTTGACGTGCAGAAGCCGGTCGGCTTGTGGGGCGCCTATGTGATGGGGCTGGCGTTTGCGCTCGGCTGGACGCCATGCATCGGGCCGATCCTGGCGGCGATCCTTGCGGTCGCGGCGGCCAATGCGACGGTCGCCAAGGGAGCGGGGCTGCTCGCGGTCTATTCGCTCGGGCTCGGAATACCGTTTATCGTCGCGGCGCTTGCTGTCGAACCGTTCGCCGCCTTTCTGGCGCGCTTTCGCGCCCACCTGCGCCATGTCGAGCGGGCGATGGGCGGCCTGCTGGTGTTGACCGGTATCGCATTTCTTGCCGGCTTCTTCACGCAGCTCAATAGCTGGCTGCTGGAGGCGTTTCCGTCGCTGCAGACGCTGGGGTGAGCCTGAAAGCAAAGACCCGCCCGGTGAGGGCGGGTCCGTCGCAATGATTTGTTTTCAGCGTCGAGAGGCGCGAGCGCTACTCAAGTTCGACATAGGTGATCTTGCCGTTAGCGTCCTTCTTCCAGACGTAGACGACGTAGTCGAGGCGGGTCACGTCGCCCTTTTTGTTGTAGCTGAGGTCGCCGATGACGGTCTTGAACTTCTTGCCGGAATGCAGCGCGGCAGCGACCTTCTTCGGATCGAGTGATTTGGCCTGCTCGGCCGCCTGCTTGATCAGTTGGACCGCGGCGTAGCTGTAGAGCGTGTAGGCCTGCGGCTCGAAGTTCTTCTTGCGGAATTTCTCGACCACGGCTTTCGCTTCCGGGCGCTTGCGCGGATCGGGGCCGTAGGTCATCAGCGTGCCTTCGGCGCCGGGACCGGCGATGGCGGCGAACTCGTCATCCGTGATGCCGTCGCCGCCCATCAGCGGCGCCGTAATGCCCTGGTCGCGCATCTGCCGCAGGATCAGCCCGCCGGTGTCGTGCAGACCGCCCCAGTAAACGAGGTCGGCGCCGGACGCCTTGATCTTGGACACGAGGGCGGAGAAATCCTTGTCGTCCTTGTTGACGCCCTCGTACATCACCTCTTTCATGCCGCCCTTGTTGATCGTCTTCTTGGTTTCGTCGGCGAGGCCCTGCCCGTAGGTCGTCTTGTCATGGATGAAGGCGATCTTCTTGCCCTTCATCGCCTTGAGAATGTACGCGCCGGCAACCGCGCCCTGCTGATCGTCGCGGCCGCAGGTGCGGAAGATGTTCCACATCTTGCGCTCGGTAACCTGGGGATTGGTCGCGGCCGGCGTGATCTCGAGGATGCCGTTCTCCTGGTAGACCTCGGACGCCGGAATGGTGACGCCGGAATTGAAATGGCCGACGACGAATTTCACGCCGTCACCGACAAATTTGTTGGCAACCGAGACGCCTTCCTTCGGGTCGGCGCGATCGTCGCCGGTGACGACGATGATCTTCTTGCCGAGAATTCCGCCGGCGGCGTTGATGTCTTCCGCGGCCTGTTCAACGCCGTTCTTGAGCTGCGCACCGAAAGCTGCGCTGCCGCCGGTAATCGGACCGCCGACGCCGATCTTGACTTGGGCGGACGCGGTGCCGGCGCTGACAAGGCCGATGCCAAAGGCAAGGCCGAGCGTGAGCCATTTTTTCATGGTGTGTTCCCGTAACTGTGATGATGTGAGGCGTCTCATCGGTGACGAAATCGCTGCGGTCCCGGACCGCCTCGTGGCGCGATTGAAGCGACAAAAGCGAAGGATGTCACCCGGATTTTGACTTATCCGCGGCGGGCGCATCGTCGCGGCGCCGCCAGCCGAACAGGCCGCTGCGTTCGTTAATCCAGTTGTAGCGGGTGACCATCTGGGTCACTCGCGTCAGCCGGAATCCGAGATAGCCAAACGCCAGGCAAACCGCGAAATCGACGAGATAATAGCGTAGCGTCAAGAGCTTGGCGTCAAACAGTGCAAAGTGGATGAAGCGCACCGCAAAGCTCAGGATCACCATGTAGAGCGCCACATGCCACACCGGCCGCCACGTCAAGGCGATCGCCCGGCCGGAAAGCCAGGCGGCACCGCCGCCCATGGCGACGGTCACCAGGAGAAACACGCCCAGCGAATGCTCCTCGGAGAGCATCTCTGGTATCGAGAAGTTCATTACAAATCCTTCAGCTTCTGCCGCCTTCGAGATAAGCCGCCTTCACCTCCGGCCGTTCCAGCAGTTCGCGTCCGCTGCCGCTGAGCGTGATCTGGCCGTTGACCATGACGTAGCCGCGGTGCGCGAGCTTCAATGCGTGATACGCGTTCTGCTCCACCAGGAAGACGGTCAGCTTCTCCTCGGTGTTGAGCGTCCTGATGGCATCGAAGATCTGGCGCGCGATCAGCGGGGCGAGGCCGAGCGACGGTTCGTCGAGCAGCAGCAGCCGCGGCCGGCTCATCAGCGCGCGGGCGATCGCCAGCATCTGCTGCTCGCCGCCCGAGAGCGTGCCGCCGCGCTGTTCGAGACGTTCCTTGAGCCGCGGGAACAGCGCGAACATCCTTTCAATGTCGCCTTTGAAGTAGCTGGAGTTGGAAATCGCCGCGCCCATCTGCAGATTTTCCAGCACCGTCATACGCACGAAGATACGGCGGCCCTCCGGCGCCTGCGCGATCTTGAGTCGCGCGATCTCGTGGGTTGAAAGCTCGGTGATGTCGCGGCCGGCGAAAATGATTCGGCCCTCTCGCGCGCGTGGATTGCCGCAAATCGTCATCATCAAGGTCGATTTGCCGGCGCCATTCGCCCCGATCAGGGCGACGATCTCGCCTTCGCCGACGTCCACGTCGACGCCCTTGAGCGCGGCGATGTGGCCGTAATAGGCCTTGACGCCGCGCACGCTGAGCAGCGCAGGCGGAGTCACGGCTGCCCCTCGTCTGGAACGAGTTCTTCTTCTTCGACACCGAGATAGGCCGCGATCACCTTCGGGTCGTTGCGGACGTCCTGCGGCGTGCCGTCGGAGATTTTGACGCCGTGGTCCAGCACCACGATGTGATCGGAGATGTCCATCACCAGCGACATGTCATGCTCGATCAGCAGGATCGATGTCGCGTGTTCGTCGCGGATCGCATTGAGGTAACCGGCGAGGTCGGTCTTCTCGTGCGCGTTCAGGCCGGCGGCCGGCTCGTCGAGACAGAGCAGCACCGGGTCCGTGCACATGGCGCGTGCGATCTCGAGCCGGCGTTGCGCGCCATACGGCAACTCGCCGGCCGGATCGTCGGCGCGCTCCGTGAGCCCGATCGTTTCGAGCCAATGGCGGGCCTTGGCGATGGCGTCGCGCTCCGCCCTGGCGTAGGTCGGAACGCCAAACGCGCCGAGCACGGTCCAGCCGGACGCTTGCATCAGCGCATTGTGCTGGGCGACCAGCAAATTCTCCAGCACGGTCATGCCGGGAAACAGCCGGATGTTCTGGAAGGTGCGCGCAACGCGCGCCTTCTGCGTCACCAGGTAGTCGGGCATGCGCTCAAGCAGATAGAGCGAGCCGTTGCCGCGCGCGATGCTGCGGGTGCCGCGCTCGGTCAGCAGATCGATTTCTTTCCACACGCCGGCATCGCCGAACTGCAGCGCGATGCGCCCCTCGGTCGGCTTGTAGAAGCCGGTGATGCAGTTGAACACGGTGGTCTTTCCGGCGCCGTTGGGGCCGATCAAGGCGGTGATGCCGCCATGTCTGGCGCTGAACGAAACATCGTTGACGGCGACGAGGCCGCCGAAGCGCATGAACAGATGCTCGACTTGAAGAACCGGTCCCGGCTCCGCGGATGCGCCGGGCGCGAGCGATCGAGCGCCGTGCAACGCCGCGTCGTAGGTCGCCGTCATCCGTGCCCCTCCCGCACGAGGGAGCCTGAGACGCTCTTGCTCTCCTTCAGGAAGGCGGTCGGCTCGCGTGTCGCGATCAGGCCGCGCGGCTTCCAGATCATGATCAGCACCATGGCAAGGCCGAACAGCAGCATGCGGTACTGGGTCGGGTCGAAATCCTTGCCGAATATCAGCTTGAGAAAGTCGAGTTCGCGCATGATCTCGGTGCCGCCGATCATGATCACCGCGGCGGTCGCGACCCCCAGCAGGCTGCCCATGCCGCCGAGCACGACGATCGCGACGATCACGGCCGATTCCATGAAGGTGAAGCTCTCCGGCGAGATGAATCCCTGCCGCGCGGCGAAGAACGAGCCGGCGAAGCCCGCGAACATCGCGCCGGTCGCAAACGCGGTGAGCTTGGTGTTGGTGGTGTTGATGCCGAGCGAGCGGCAGGCGATCTCGTCCTCGCGCAACGCCTCCCAGGCGCGCCCGACCGGCAGCCGGCGCAGCCGCAGCGTGACGAAGGCCGTCAGCAGGGCGAGCCCGAGGATCAGGTAATAGAGGAAGATGGTGCGGTAGAGCGGACTGAATTCGAGCCCGAACACCGCCGCAAAGCCGTCGTCGTCGGCATTGAACGGGATGCCGAAGAATGTCGGCCGCGGAATGCTTGAGATGCCGGCGTAGCCGTTGGTGACCGGGACCCAGTTGATCAGCACCAGCCGGATGATCTCGCCGAACGCGAGCGTCACGATGGCGAGATAATCGCCGCGCAGCCGCAGCACCGGAAATCCGAGCAGGATGCCCCAGAACGCCGCGAGGCAGCCGGCGAGCGGCAGCAGCAGCCAGAACGACAGCCCGAGGGTTTTCGCCAGCAGCGCATACGAATAGGCGCCGACGGCGTAGAAGGCGACGTAGCCGAGATCGAGCAGGCCCGCCAGCCCGACCACGATGTTGAGGCCGAAACCCAGCATGACGTAGATCAGGATCTGCACGCCGAAATTGTCGATCCACTTCACCCCGCCCTGAAAGCCGGTGAGCAGGATGATGATGAACGGGTAGGCCGCCGCAAAGCCGATCGCGAACGAGGCGAGCCACGGCTTGATGCGCGCAAGCACGCCGTGCGTCTCGACGGGGCGCGTCTGCCGCGCGCGGCGCGCGAGCCACGGCGCAATCACCAGCGACTGCAGAAACCGCCCGGCCGCAATAATCAAGACCAGCGTGGCCAGGAGCGGCCAGCGGGTCTGCAGCACAAGCTCGTTGCGGATATTCTGGACGGTATTGAAGCCGACGAGCGGCGTGAATAGCGCGAGCGAAATGAGCCCGGCCAGTCCCGCATCGCGCAGCGCGCGTGGCAGGTCGACGCGCGAGGCAGGGTGCGTCGCCTCGTCGGTCATGTCACACCTTCTCCACGTCCGGCCGCCCGAGCAGGCCCTGCGGCAGGAAGATCATGGTGATGGCGAGAATCGAGAATGCGGCGACATCTTTGTAGTCGATGGAAAAATACGCCGACCAGAAGGTTTCGATGAGCCCGATCAGGAGGCCGCCGATCACGGCGCCGGGCAGCGAGCCGATGCCGCCGAGCACGGCGGCGGTGAATGCCTTGACGCCGGGTACGAAACCGTCGGCGAAGCTCACCACGCCATAGTACATCAGGTACATGGTGCCGGCGACCGCCGCGAGCGCGGCCGCAATAATAAACGTGACCGACACGGTGCGGTCGACATTGATCCCCAGTAGTGCTGCCATCTTCTGGTCCTGCTCGCAGGCGCGCTGCGCACGCCCGAGCGAGGTCTTGCTCACCAGCCACCAGAACGCCGCGAGCAGAACCGCGGTGACGATCCAGACCGTGAGCTGCTTGTAGCTCAGCGTCACGTTGTAGCTGGTGCTGTCCATCAGCACGAACTCGCCCCGCATCATCGGCGGGATCGACTTGTTGCGCGGTCCCTGCGCGACCTGGACGAAATTAGAGAGAAAGATCGACATGCCGATCGCGGAGATCAGCGGGGCGAGCCGGAACGAGCCGCGCAGCGGCCGGTAGGCCACCCGCTCGATCGTCCAGTTGACGACGGAGGTCAACACCATGGCGACAATCAGGATGATCACGAGGGCAAGTGCGATCGACGTGACACCCAGCCAGGTTGTGAGGATGAGGAACGTGATCAGCGCAATGAAGGCCGACACCATGAACACGTCGCCGTGGGCGAAGTTCACCATGCCGATGATGCCGAACACCATCGTGTAGCCGATGGCGATCAGGCCGTAGATCGAGCCGAGCGTGATGCCGTTGATGAGTTGCTGGACGAAGACTTCCATGCCTCAGCGCCCCGCTAGTGGTCCGATTCTAACATTCGCATCCTGTTTCGGTGGGCTCATTTTGCGAATGTTAGAATCAAAGGACCACTGGCAAATATAAATTGCTAGTGGAGTTTTAGATTTGACATTCGCCTCGCGGGTTCGCGGCGAGACGGGTAGCGAATGTCAAATCCACTCCACTAGCCGGGGCGTCCCCACGATCCGGCACCGCGCGAATCTCTATCAGGGTGAAGGTGGACCGGCAACGCGAGAAAATCGCCACCGGCCGGGCTTTTCGCCGCGCTGATCGGGCGGGAAGCGGCGTGGAACCAACGTTCCATTCCGGGTGTTGTCAGCGCGGATAAGCAAATGGAGGACGAGATGGGCCGCTATGCGCTGCTCTGGCTTCTTGGAGTGCCAATTCCGATCCTGCTGCTGATCTGGGCGTTCGGCGGATTGCATTGACGCTTCCCGTCCGGATGCCAGATTCGGCGCTGGTCTTTGGCGCAGTCAATTACGGCTACTTGTACTAAAAGGGGGAGACCGCAGATCGCGGCCTCCTCTTTCGCTTGTGGCCGGTGATTCGGGTCGGTCGAGAGCTTCGACTTAATCATCCGGCACGGCACCGGACCAGCCACTTCGATCGCAGCCGCATTGACACTCCCTCCCGAATGCCTTTGCTTGCGGGCATGACATGGCACGCATTGGGAGGCGGCCCCACAGCCGTTCGTCGATGAGCCGGACGAAGTCGGAGGACGCAATCGGCGCCACGGGACGGCCGTTCACCGGGGCAGAATACCTCGCGAGCCTCAACGATGGGCGCGAGGTCTACATCTATGGCGAGCGGGTCGATAATGTCACGACGCATCCCGCCTTCCGCAATGCCGCGCGTTCGATCGCCCGGCTCTACGACGCTCTGCATGATCCGGCGACGAAGGATGTGCTGACCTCGCCGACCGACACTGGCTCGGGCGGCTTTACCCACAGGTTTTTCCGCGTTGCCCGCTCGCGTGATGATTTGATGCGGCAGCGCGATGCGATCGCCGCCTGGGCGCGCATGTCCTACGGCTGGATGGGCCGCTCGCCCGATTACAAGGCCTCGCTGATGAATACGCTCGGGGCCAACCACCAGTTCTACGGCAAGTTCTCCGACAACGCTCGGTCGTGGTACCGGCGTGCGCAGGAGCACGTGCTGTTCATGAACCACGCCATCGTCAATCCGCCGGTCGACCGCGCCAAGGCCGCCGACCAGGTGAAGGACGTGTTCATTACCATCCAGAAGGAGACCGATGCCGGCATCTACGTCTCTGGCGCCAAGGTCGTGGCCACCGCTTCGGCGTTGACGCATTACAATTTTCTCGGTCAGAACGCGGCCATCGTTCCCGCCCACGATACCGATCTTGCGGTGATGTTCATCGCGCCGATGAATGCGCCGGGCGTAAAGCTGATCTGCCGCGCGTCCTACGAGATGATGGCGAGCGTGATGGGGACGCCCTACGATTTTCCGCTGTCCTCGCGTTTCGATGAGAACGACGCCATCTTCGTATTCGACAATGCCTTCATTCCCTGGGAGGACGTTCTCCTCCATCGCGATCTCGAAAAGCTCAAGACCTTCTTTCCGCAGTCGGGTTTCCTGGCCGGCTACCAGTTTCAGGGCTGCACGCGGCTTGCGGTCAAGCTCGACTTCCTTGTTGGCCTGATCGCCAAGGCGCTGCGCACCACTGGTGCGGACGATTTTCGCGGCAACCAGGCGATGCTTGGCGAGATCATTGCGTGGCGGAATCTGTTCTGGGCGCTGACCGAAGCGATGGCTGCAAATCCGACGCCCTGGGTCGATGGCGCGGTGCTGCCGAACGCGCAATCGGGCTCAAGCTATCGCGTTTTCGCCGGCGATGCTTATGGTCGCGTCAAAGAGATCGTGGAGAAGATCGTCGCATCGGCGCTGATCTATCTGCCGTCGTCGACCAAGGATTTCGAGAATCCCGATATCGACAAATATCTCGTGAAGTATGTGCGCGGCTCACACGGCATCGGCTACAAGGAGCGCATCAAGGTGATGAAGCTTCTGTGGGACGCAATCGGCACGGAATTCGGCGGCCGCCACGAGCTTTACGAGATGAACTATGCTGGCAATCATGAGGACATCCGCATCCAGGCGTTGTGGAATGCGCGCACGTCCGGGACGCTCGACAGCATGATCGGGCTCGCGGAACAGTGTCTCTCTGATTACGATGAGAACGGCTGGCGCAACCCGTCCTGGATTGATCCGGACGATGTTGCCTATCCGGGCTTCGGTAGGGTCAAGCGCGCGGCGGAGTAGTCAAGATGAGTTGGCTCGACCAACGTCCCGACGATGCCATGGACGGCGCCTTCACGGTGGTCGGGCCGGAACCGGTGCGAACCGTCGCGCCGGGGGAGTTCCGCGAGGCAATGAGCCGGCTCGGCGCCGCCGTTCATATCATCACCACCTCCGGTCCCGGCGGCAAAGCGGGAGCGACTGCCACGGCGGTATCTTCGGTTTCGGACGCACCACCGACGCTGCTGATGTGCCTCAACCGCCGCAGCCAGACCAATCCTTCGGTGGTGGAGAATGGCGTGTTCTGCGTCAACACGCTTGGCGCCGCGGAGGCGGAAATCGCCGATGTCTTCGCCGGACGCACCGGCGTGACCGGCAGCGACCGGTTCGCCATCGGCGCGTGGACGGTGCTGGCCACCGGTTCGCCGGTCCTGACCTCGGCGGTCATCGCGTTCGACTGCCGCATCATCGAGGTGCGGTCGGTCGGCAGTCACAACGTGTTTTTCGGTGCGGTGGAGGCGGTGCGGCTGGGCCCAGGAGGTCCTGCGCTGGTCTATCACGAGCGTGCCTACAAGCAGGGTGTCGGTTCCGCCCGGTCGCCATGATTTCGGCAAAATTCGACTCGAAGTGTCCAATAAATTATTGTTTTACCAAGATAATTTCTTATCGATCCACGGCAACTTTGTTCACCTCCTGACGTTGATCCTGGTGGAGCAGGGCGAACCTGCATCCGTGAGGAGTCGAAAATGAACAATCCAAACCAGCAGAACCCGAACCAGCCCGGCCGTCAGGGCCAGCACCAACAGGGCGGCAACCAGCCCGGCCAGCAGGGCGGTGGACAGCAGGATAAGTCCGGTCAGCACCGTCAGGGCGGCAATCAGCCGGGCCAGCAGGGTGGGCAGTCTGATAAGGACCGTCAGAGCAACCAGAATCGCTAAGCATGGCCGAAGGCCCCGCCGATCCGGCGGGGCCTTTTTCTTGATTTAGCGGCGTGGCTTGGATTGATGGGGATTGCGGCGATCCGTGCGGCCGCCCCAAGTTTTCTCCCCGACGGCGCCGGCCTATGATCGGCCATGGCCACCGCCGCGCTGCCACTGTTTCATCTCTATGGCGATCCGCCGGACGATCAGGCGTTCGATTTCATTCATATCGAGACGATCGCATCGCGCTCCTCGATTCATGCGTGGACGATCCGCGCGCATCGCCATCGCAACCTGTTTCAGATCCTGCTGATCGAGCAGGGCGGCGGCGAAATGACATTCGAGGCCGCCACACTTGCGTTCGAAGCACCGTGTTCGATTCTCGTGCCGGCGACTGTTGCTCATGGCTTCCGCTTCCGTCCGGACGTCACCAACGGCTGGGTGATGACCTTCACCGAGGACGTCGCCGAGGCTATGGGGGATCGCCGCGGGGAGGCGCTCGCACGCCTCAAGGCGCTTGCCGCCGACCCGGTCGTTCCGTTCGGCGACGCTGAGCGCGGACGGCTCTCGAAGCTCGCGGCCGAACTCAATGAGGAGGCATTTCTGGCCCGCGCCGGCTTTCGCATCGCCATGCGCGGATTGCTGGCGCTGATCGCGGTTGAGGTTGCGCGTCTCGCCGCCGGCCGGTCGCGCGCCGGCGCGATCATGCTCGAACCGACCGGCGCGACCGTCGAAGCGCTGCGCAAACTGGTCGAGGAGCATTTCCAGAAGGAACGGCAGCTTGCGTTCTATGCCGACAAGCTTGCGATGACGGTCGATCGGCTCAACGATCACGTCAAGCGTGCAACCGGCGTGACGGCCGGCCATCTGATCCGCCATCGCGTGCTCACCGAGGCCAAGCGCCAGCTCGTCTTCACCAGCGAGCCCATTCACGAGATCGCCTACGATCTGGCCTTTTCCGACCCCTCGCACTTTGCCCGTTTCTTTCGCAAGCAGACCGGCACCACCCCGCACGAGTTCCGCGCCGCGCGCGGGGGATGACGCTGCTGGGGTGTCGCGACGGAAGGTTTCGCTTGATATTTCAACGCGGTGTTCCGTTGTTTGGATGAAATGAACGAGCCCGGCCCGCCGATCGGAACCCGCGACGATAAGGTTAACAAATGGTTTCGATTGAGGGGCAATTTGCCAGCCGATAGGCCTGTCCGGGTCGCCAGATGAGATGCCCTGGCTATTGAGCCATGGCCCGTCGGGCGACCGGCGGGAGGCTTGCGATGGGGACCTTTCCAAGACTCGGCTGCGTCAACGCGGCTTTGATCTCGTGCTATTTCGCGCCGGTCTGGGGGGGCGACGCGATCCGCGTGCTGAGGTCGCCGTTCAACGGTTTCGAAGATCGGCTTCACGGCACCGCCGCGATCTATTTCCGCAATCTGTTCGATTTTACGCTCGACGGCCTGGTGCGCACCTCCAGCGTGCTCGCCGGCATCAAGCTTGTGATCGCGGTGGGATTCCTGGCTTATCTGATCGATTTCGCCCGCGCGCTGGTCATGCGCCGGGAGCCCAACCGTGAAACGCTCGACGTCGTGCTGCTGCTTGCAAGCTCGGTGCTCATGCTGTGGGCGTGGCCGGCGTTCGCCAGCGGCGATGGCGCGTTGATCCGTCTGGAGATGACCCAGTTCCTGCTGCTGACGGGCGCGCTGATCGTGATCGTGGTGGAGCGGCAGATCGAGGAGGCGGCGGAAGTCGGCCCGGCGACGGTAACGGACGAAAAGCTGTCCATGCGGGCGCTGCAGATGAGCGCCCGCTAGGCCACTGTCCGCCGGATGTCCACGCTGCGTTGTTAGCGCGGCTTATCGTCCGTCGCTGTCTCCGATTAGCGGCTGGTCAGGAAACCCAGCACCGCCGCCGTATAGGCATCCGGCTGCTCGACGTTGGACATGTGCGCCGCGTCGAGCGTCATGTATTTCGCACCGGGGATGTGCTGGCTGATGTATTCGTTGGCCTCGGGCGGCGTCGCGCCATCATGCTGGCCGGCGATGACCAGCGTCGGCACGGTGATTTTCGGCAGCAGGGCGCGATGGTCCATGTCGCGCACCGCGGCGCCGCAGCCCAGATACCCGGCGAGCGGGGTGGCGGCGAACATCGCCTGGATGGGCGCAACGGTCTGCGGAGCCCGTTCGAGAAATCCTGGAGTGAACCAGCGTGCCATGTTCGGCGCGGCAAACGCTTCGATGCCTTTCTCCTCCACCATCTTGAGGCGATCGTTCCAGCCGTTCTTGTCCGGGAAATAGCTCGACGTGTTGGTCAGCACCATGCGCTCGATGCGCTCCGGCGCGTTGGCGCCGAGCCACTGGCCGACCATTCCGCCCATCGACAATCCGCACCAGTTGATCGTCTTGAGGCCAAGTCCGTCGAGCACCGCCAGCACGTCGCGGCCGAGCCGTTCCATGCTGTACGGTCCTTTGGGGACGCCGGACTTGCCATGGCCGCGCCGGTCGTAGCGGACGAGACGGAAGTGCTGCGTGAAAGGCTTCACCTGTACGTCCCACATCGCCAGCGTGGTGCCGAGCGAATTTGACAGCATGAGTACGGGCGCCCGCTCGGGGCCCTCGACTTCGACATGAATCGGACAGCCGTCGGCGTCGATGACAGGCATGGGATGTTCCTCGTTGTGAGACTGGTTGCTTAAGGCCGCTTGGCGCCGCGCAGCGCCGGTGAGCCGATGATGCGGTCGATGAAGCTCTGCGCGACGCCCTGGTAGAGCATCGGGTCGAACAGCTTGTTGAGTTCCGGCGCACTGAAGTGCGCCTTCACGCGCTCGTCTTCGCCGATCACGTCCTGTAGTTGACGCTTCGCGGCGGTGGCCTTGCGGACCGCGTCATCGACGATCCTGCGGGCATCCGTCTTGCCGACCTTGCCGGCGAGCGCGAATGTCACCGCCTCGGCCATCAGCAGGCCGCGTGTGGTGCCGAGATTGGCGCGCATGCGGTCGGCATCCACTTCCAGACCCTGCGCAATATCGACCACGGCGACGAGCGCGCCGGACGTGACCAGCGCGAGTGCGGCGAAGGTCGGCCATTCGGCCTGCCAGCCGCCGAGCGCGCGTTCGTGCTCCTGCACGGCGGTAGCAAATATCGTCGCTGCGAGTTGCGGCGCCATGGCCGCGGCCGAGAGCGCCATCGTGGCGGCCGTCGGATTGCGCTTGTGCGGCATCGTTGATGACCCGCCGCGTCCGTCGGCGGCCGGCTCGAAGGCTTCCGCCACGTCGGTCTGCATCAGCAGTGCGACGTCACGGGCGATCTTGCCGCAGGTCCCGGCCAGAATGGCAAACGCCGATGCGATATCCGCCAGCCGGTCGCGATGGGTGTGCCAGGGTGCGTCCGGCAGCGGCAGATCGAGCAGCGCCGCGAGCCGTTCGGAGACCTGGATTCCCCGGTCGCCGAGCGCGGCGAGGGTCCCGGTGGCGCCGCCGAACTGCAGCACCAGCGATTCCCGGCGCAGCCGCCTGAGCCGCTCGCGCGAGCGTGCCAGCGCCGCCGCGTAGCCGGCGAGCTTGAGCCCGAACGATGAGGGAATGGCGTGCTGCAGCAGTGTGCGGCCGACCGACACGGTGCGGCGGTGCTTGCCGGACAGCGCCGTGAACGCGTCGATGGCGCGATTGAGATCCTCGTTGAGCGCGTCGATTGCGCTGCGCAATTCGAGCACCAGCGCGGTATCGACGATGTCCTGGCTGGTGGCGCCCCAGTGAACGTAGCCCGCCGACTTGGAATCTTTCTTGGCCACTTCGGCGGTCAGCGCCTTGACGAGTGGCACCGCTACGGTGCCGGAATCGACGCCCTCCTTACCGAGCGCCGCAATGTCGTAACGGTCCGCGCGCGCGGCTTCGGCGATATCGTCGACGCAGGACGCCGGAATGATCCCGACTGCGGCCTCGGCCCGCGCCAGCGCCACTTCGACATTGAGCATGCGCTGCAGGCGCGCACGATCATCGAGGATGGCGCGCATCGCGGCACTCGAGATCAGAGGCGTCAACAGTGAGGAAGCGGTCAGCGCATTGGTCATAGGTGATACGCGAATACCGCAACACAACTAGCCCGGTATACGCATTCAGCCAACCCCCACTGTGTGCGTCAAAGCACTTTCCTCCGCGAACGCCATTGCCTATTACCTTGCGTGAGAATTCTTGGCCGGACCCGGTGCCGGGCATGACGCGCGCGAACTGAATTGGCAAGAGAAGACCCGGGCCAGGAGTACGACCATGGCGATGACTATGACCGGCGAGGTTCAGCTTCCCGCCACCCGCGAGACGGTGTGGGCGAAGCTCAACGATCCCGAAGTACTGAAGAGTTGCATACCCGGCTGCGAGCAGCTCGACATGCTCTCCGAGAGCGAATTTCAAGCAACCGCCACCGTCAAGGTCGGGCCGGTCAAGGCGCGCTGGAAGGGCAAGGTCCGGCTGTCCGACTTCGATCCGCCGAACAGCTATCGCATTTCCGGCGAAGGGGAGGGCGGTGTCGCCGGCTTTGCAAAGGGCGGGGCCTTGGTGTCGCTTGCCGAAAAGGATGGCGGCACGCTGCTGTCCTACAACGTCGAGGCGCAGATCGGCGGCAAGCTCGCCCAGCTTGGCCAGCGCCTCATCAATAGCGCCGCGAAAAAGACCGCGGACGACTTCTTCATCCGCTTCAAGGATGCGGTCGGGTCCGGCGGCTGAGCACAATTCCCGGCGCCCAGGGGGCTAACGGCGGTCCCCAATTCCGACCAAAACCCTTGACCGGCCGCGCCCCAGGGGTCCAGAGTTGACTTGTTCCAAACCCCGCTGCGGGGCAAAATCGCCCCGAATTTGATCCGATCCGCCACCGGCTTCGGCCGTTGGTGCGAAAATGAGGCCTTCGGCCCCACTTTTAGGAGGAAAGCCATGTCCGCCGTCGCAATGACGGTGAACGGCAAAGCCGTCACCGGTGACGTCGACCCGCGCACCTTGTTGGTGCAGTACCTGCGCGAGCACTTGCGGCTCACCGGCACCCATGTGGGATGCGATACATCGCAATGCGGTGCCTGCGTCGTCCATGTGGACGGCAAGGCGGTAAAGTCATGCACGGTGTTCGCCTGGCAGCTTGAAGGCGCCAACGTCATGACGATCGAGGGGCTCGCCGACCCCAACGGGCCGCTGCATCCCATGCAGGAAGCCTTCCGCGAGAATCACGGCCTGCAATGCGGCTACTGCACGCCGGGCATGATCATGACCGCCGTCGACATGGTGAACCGTAAGGGCAACGACCTCGACGATCACACCATCCGGCATGAACTGGAAGGCAATCTCTGCCGCTGTACCGGCTACCACAACATCGTCAAGGCGATCGCCGCAGGCGCCAAGGCCATGGGGCAGGGCCAACACAAGACTTGAGCGGGGCTGAGCGAACGGCGTCATCCAGGGAGGAGACCGCCATGAGCGCGACCGGCATCGGTGCGGCGGTACGCCGCAAAGAGGACCAACGCTTCATCACCGGCAAGGGCAACTACACCGCCGACGTGAACCGTCCGGGGCAGACGCACGCCTATTTCCTGCGCTCGCCCCATGCGCGCGCCAAGATCAAGTCGATCGATCATCAGGCGGCCTCCGCCATGCCGGGGGTGCTCGCGGTGCTCACCGGCGCCGAGCTTGCCGCCGACAAGATCGGCGGGCTCATCTGCGGCTGGATGATCCATTCCAAGGACGGCTCGCCGATGAAGATGGCGCCGCACCCGGCGCTGGCGCACGGCCATGCCAACCATGTCGGCGACGCGGTCGCGGTCGTGATCGCGGAGACCATCGCGCAGGCGAAGGACGCCGCCGAGAAGATCAAGGTCGACTACGAGGTGCTGCCCGCCGTTGCCGATCCGGCCAAGGCGCAAGGCAAGGGCGAGCCGCAAATTCACGACGTGGCGCCCGCCAACACGATCTACCAGTGGCAACTCGGTGACCAGACCGCCGCCGAGGCCGCCTTCAAGGCGGCCAAGCACGTCACCAAGCTGGATATCGTCAACAACCGGCTGGTGCCGAATGCCATCGAGCCGCGTGCGGCGATCGGCGAATATGACGCCGGCACTGACAATCTCACGCTGTGGAATACCTCGCAGAATCCGCACGTGGCGCGGCTGGTGATTTCGGCCTTCGTCGGCATGGCGCCCGAGCACAAGCTGCGCGTGATCGCGCCCGACGTTGGCGGCGGCTTCGGTTCCAAGATCTTCATCTATCCGGAGGAGGTCGTCTGTCTGTGGGCGTCGCGCAAGGTCGGCCGCCCGGTGAAATGGGTGTCCGAGCGCACGGAAGCGTTCCTGACCGACGCGCATGGCCGCGATCACGTCACCCATGCGGAGATGGCATTCGACGGCGACGGCAAGGTCACGGGTCTGCGCTGCAAGACGATTGCCAATCTCGGCGCCTACATGTCGACGTTCTCGTCGTCGGTGCCGACCTATCTCTACGGCACGCTGCTGTCGGGCCAGTACGACATCCCGGCGATCTACTGCGAGGTCGATGCGGTCTACACCAACACCGTGCCGGTCGACGCCTATCGCGGCGCGGGCCGGCCGGAGGCGACCTTCGTGGTGGAGCGGCTGATGGAGGTCGCGGCGCGCGAGCAGGGCGTCGATCCTGCCGATCTGCGCAAGAAGAATTTCATCAAGAAATTCCCGCACCAGACCCCGGTGATCATGAATTACGACGGCGGCGACTATCACGCCTCGCTCAAGAAAGCGCTGGAGATCGCCGACTATGCGGGCTTCGGCAAGCGCAAGCGCGAATCCGCGCGGCACGGCAAGCTGCGCGGCGTCGGCTTCTCGACCTACATCGAGGCCTGTGGGATCGCGCCGAGCCAGGCGGTTGGTTCGCTCGGCTGCGGCGTGGGCTTGTGGGAGTCCGCCGAAGTGCGGGTAAACCCGACCGGCTCGGTCGAGGTTCTCACCGGAACGCATGCGCACGGCCAAGGCCACGAGACCACGTTCGCGCAGGTCGTGGCCGAGCGGCTCGGCATCCCGATCGAGAACGTGAGCGTGGTCCACGGCGACACCGATAAGGTGCAGTTCGGCATGGGCACCTATGGGTCGCGCTCGGGCGCGGTGGGTATTTCGGCGATCGTCAAGGCGCTCGACAAGGTCGAGATCAAAGCGAAAAAGGTCGCGGCGCATCTGCTGGAAGCCGCCGAAGGTGACATCGTCTTTACGGACGGCAAGTTCACCGTCGCGGGCACTGACAAGTCCGCCGCCTGGGGTGACGTCACGCTCAATGCCTACATCGCGCACAAGTTCGTCGGTGCCGAACTCGAGCCCGGGCTCAAGGAGGGCGCGTTCTACGATCCGGTGAATTTCACCTTCCCGGCCGGCTGCCACATCTGCGAAGTTGAAGTCGATCCGATGACGGGCGAGAGCGAGATCGTCGCCTGGACCGCGGTCGATGACTTCGGCACGGTGATCAATCCGATGATCGTCGAGGGCCAGGTTCATGGCGGCATCGCGCAGGGCGTCGGCCAGGCGCTGCTCGAAGGCGCGATCTACGACAAGGACGGACAGCTCGTTACCGGTTCGCTGATGGACTACTGCATGCCGCGTGCCCATAACCTGCCGGTGCTCAAGGTCGACATGACCACGACCAAGTCGCCGTCAAATCCGCTCGGCATCAAGGGCTGCGGCGAAGCGGGCGCGATCGCGGCGCCGGCGGCGGTCATCAATGCGCTGACGGATGCCGTCGGCACCGAGGAATTGGCGATGCCCGCGACCGCGCAGGCGGTGTGGCAGGCGTTGCAGAAGGTCAACAGCCGCAAGGCAGCGTAGCAACCAGATCACCTTTTCCCCGCTCGGGGCGAGTTTGAAGACAGATCGCATACGGAGCAACACGATGTACGCATTCAACCAACACCGGCCGGCGACCGTGCGACAGGCGGCAAGCCTGCTCACCAAGCAGGAAGAAGCAAAGCTTCTGGCGGGCGGGCACACGCTGATTCCGACGATGAAGCTACGGCTCGCCGGGCCGAAGAATCTCGTCGATCTGTCCAAGGTCGAGGGCTTGACCGGCATCGAGATGTCGGGGCGTTCGCTTACCATCGGGGCGATGACCCCGCACGTCGAGGTCGCGACCTCGGCGGTCGTGAAGGAGAGCATCCCGGCGCTGGCGCATCTTGCCGGCCTGATCGGCGATCCCGCCGTGCGCCATCGCGGCACGATCGGCGGCTCGATCGCCAACAACGATCCGAACGCCGATTATCCGGCGGCCTGTCTGGGGCTCGGCGCCACCATCGTCACCAACAAGCGGCGGATCGCGGCGGACGAGTTCTTCCAGGGCCTGTTCACGACCGCGCTTGAGGATGACGAGATCATCACGAAAATTCAGTTCCCCAAGCCCAACAAGGCGGCCTATGTGAAGTTCCCCAATCCGGCCTCGCGCTATGCGCTGGTAGGCGTGTTCGTGTCGAAGCGCGGCTCCGAGATCCGCGTGGCGGTGACCGGCGCCGGCTCGAACGGCGTGTTCCGCGTGACCTCGTTCGAGGAGGCGCTGAAGAAGCGCTTCGGCGCGAAGTCGCTGGAGGGCATGACGGTTCCGGCCGACGGCATGGCAAGCGACATCCACGGCAGCGCCGAATACCGCGCCCATCTGATCGGCGTGCTGGCGCGCCGCGCAGTCGCGGCCGCGGGGTAAACTCGGCTCGGTGTTCGTTCGTCCGGATGTCTGGTGCCTGCTGCGTGATGCCCGGCCTCGTGCCGGGCATTGGCGTCCTGGGAGCCATGCGGGCCGGTCGCAACGGAGAGCCGGGACAAGCCGGATGGCGGCGGATATAACGTCCGAATGAAAAAAGCGACCATATCTCCTGCGCTGCCCGCCTCGATCGACGCCACGCTCGATCTGCTCGCGGGCGCGGACTATCTCGCCGACCGCTCGCTCGCGACGGTGCTCTTCCTGGCGCTCAAGATGGGCCGCCCGATCTTTCTCGAAGGCGAGGCCGGCGTCGGCAAGACCGAGATCGCCAAGGTGCTTTCCTCGACGCTGGGGCGGCGGCTCGATTCGCCTGCAATGCTACGAGGGTCTCGATGTCGCCGCGGCGGTCTACGAGTGGAACTACGCCGCGCAGATGATCGCGATCCGGGTTGCCGAGGCGCAGGGCGAGCACGACCGCGAGCGGCTGGAACACGACGTGTTCTCCGAACGGTTCCTGATCAAGCGGCCGCTGCTGCAGGCGCTCGAGCCCGACACCGCGGGCGCGCCGGTGCTGCTGATCGACGAGCTCGACCGCGCCGACGAAGCCTTCGAGGCGTTCCTGCTCGAGGTGCTGGCGGATTTCCAGGTCACCATCCCGGAGCTCGGCACCGTCAAGGCGGCGCAGCCGCCGATCGTCGTCATCACGTCGAACCGCACGCGCGAAATTCACGACGCGCTCAAGCGCCGCTGCCTCTATCACTGGGTCGGCTATCCCAATGCCGCGCGCGAATTGAAGATCGTGCGCGCCAAGGTGCCGGGCATCGGCAAGGCGCTGTCGGAGCAGATCGTGCATTTCGTGCAGGCGCTGCGCAAAGAGGATCTGTTCAAGTCGCCGGGCGTCGCCGAGACGCTCGACTGGGCGGCGGCGCTGACGGAACTCGATACGGTGGCGCTCGACCCGGCCACCGTCTCCGATACGCTCGGCGTGCTGCTGAAATACCAGGACGACATCGCGCGCATCGAGGGCTCGAAGGCCAAGGAGATGCTCGACCAGATTCGCTCCGAGCTGCGAGCGGCGGAGTAACCAATGTCGCCGGCAAGCGGAGAGCCTGTGGAAGGCCAGCTCGCCGAGAACATCGTCTACTTCGCGCGTGCGCTGCGGGCGGCCGGCATCCCGGTTGGGCCGGGCGCGGTGCTCGATGCGCTCACGGCGGTGGAGGCGGCCGGCGTCGGCACCCGCGAGGATTTCTACTGGACGCTGCACGCCGTCTTCGTGAAGCGCCACGAGCACACGCTGCTCTTCGACCAGGCGTTCCATCTGTTCTTCCGCCGCAAGGCCGTGATCGACAAGCTGCTCGCCGCGATGCTGCCGCAGGCGCCGCCGACGGAGGAGGAGAAGCCAAAGCCCGGCGCACAGCGCGTGCAGGAGGCGCTGGCCGGGCAGGGCGAAAACGAACGGAAGCCGCCCGAGCTCGAAATCGATGCGCGGCTCACGGTGTCCGACCGCGAAGTATTGCAGAAGAAGGACTTCGCGCAGATGACGGCGGCCGAAATCGCCGCCGCCAAGGATGCCATCAAGCGGCTCGTGCTTTCGCTCGACGAGGTCAAGACGCGGCGGCTCACGCCCAATCCCCATGGCCATCGAATCGATCTGCGCCGTACGCTGCGCGCCAGCATGAAGGCCGGCGGCGCGATCATCGACCTGAAATATCTCGGCCCCCGCCGCAAGGCGCCGCCGATCGTGGCGCTGCTCGATATTTCCGGCTCGATGAGCCAGTACACCCGGCTGTTTCTGCACTTCCTTCACACCGTGACCGATGCCCGCAAGCGCGTCTTCACCTTCCTGTTCGGCACGCGGCTGACCAACGTCACCCGCGCGCTCAAGGCGCGCGATCCGGACGAGGCGCTCGCCGCCTGCGCGCTCAACGTCGCCGACTGGTCGGGCGGCACGCGGATCGCGACCTCGCTCGCCGCCTTCAACAAGCTATGGGCGCGGCGGGTGCTGACGCAGGGCGCGATCGTGCTCTTGATCACCGACGGACTGGAGCGCGACCCGGATGACCGGCTGAGTTTCGAGATCGATCGGCTGCACCGTTCGTGCCGGCGGCTCATCTGGCTCAATCCGTTGCTGCGGTTCTCCGGTTTCGAGGCCAAGGCCAAGGGCATCCGCGCGATGGTGTCGCATGTTGACGAACTGCGGCCCATCCACAATCTGGAGTCCATGGCCGACCTGGTGCGGGCGCTGTCGGCACATGACAGGAGCGACCCCAAGGCATGGCTGAACAAGGTGGCGTGAGGCTCCGATGGTTGCCTGACTTGACCCGGCAAACCATCTAAAATGAATGACTCGCCTGAAGGTGGATCGCTTGGCCCGCCCGGCGATGACACGATGGAGACAGACCATGGAAACGCTGGCGCGCGACGAGGATATCCTGAAAGCGGCCGAGGATTGGCGCAACGCCGGGCGCGGCGTGGCGCTCGCGACCGTGGTCGAGACCTGGGGTTCGGCGCCGCGGCCGGTCGGCTCCAACCTCGTCATCGACGACCAGGGCAATTTTCTCGGTTCGGTTTCCGGCGGTTGCGTCGAGGGTGCTGTCGTTACCGAGGCGCTGGACGTGATCGAGAGCGGCAAGCCCAAGACGCTTGAATTCGGCGTCGCCGACGAGACCGCCTGGAAGGTCGGACTGTCCTGCGGCGGCACCATTCGGGTGTTCGTCGAGAAGGTGGAGTAGCGGCGGCTATGGCTGCCAATACTGGATCTACGAAAACTGGACGCATGATCGTGTGCGAGTGCACTTATCAGAGTGCGCATACTGTAATCGTGGTAGGGGTACACAGGCCGGTGACTCGGGTCGGAATGGAAAATGGCACGGTCCATTTGACGATCGCGAAAGGGTCATAGCTCTTGCTGCCGGTATGCGCCGGTCCGATACAAAGAATTGTGCCAACTGTTCTCCGTAAGTCGAGGGAAACCCATGCGCCTCGAAATCCTCAAGGCATTGAACGCCGAACGCCTCGCGCGGCGCGCCGCCGTCGTTGTCACCGATGCAGCCAGCGGTGAGCAGCGGCTGGTCAAGGCAGATGACGTTGCGCGCGACCCGCTCAAGGACCTGCTGGAAAAGCATATCCGCAGCGGCAAGAGCGGCATGGAGGAGACCGCGCAGGGCAAGGTATTCCTCACCGTGCATGTCCCGCCGCCGCGTCTTGTGATCACCGGCGCGGTGCATATCAGCCAGGCGCTGGCGCCGGTCGCCAAGCTTCTCGGTTACGACGTGACGATCGTCGATCCGCGCACCGCGTTCGCCTCGCAGGAGCGGTTCCCGGACGTGAAGGTGATCGCCGAATGGCCGGACGTGGCGCTGCCGCCGCTCGGCGTCGACCGCTACACCGCCTTCGTCGCACTCACGCACGATCCGAAGATCGACGACCCCGCGCTCATTCACGCGCTGGCCCGCGAGTGCTTCTATATCGGCGCGCTCGGATCGAAGAAGACGCACGGCCGGCGTCTCGAACGATTGCGTGAAGGGGGCATTACCGATGCCGCGCTCGCCCGCATCCATGCGCCGATCGGCCTCGATATCGGCGCCGTCTCGCCTTCGGAAATCGCGATCGCCATCATGGGCGAGATCACGGCGCGGCTGCGCCAGGGCGAAAAGCACGCCGATCGCAAGGTAAAGGAACTGGTCGCATGAAATTCGGCCCGGTTCCGGTCGCCGCGGCCGAGGGTGGAATCGCGGTGCATTCCATCCGCCAGGGCAGTCTTGTTCTGAGGAAAGGCACGTTGATCGGCGCCGCCGAGGTCGCTGCGCTAAAGGCCGCAGGCATTGCCGAGATCGTCGTGGCAAGGCTTGAGCCCGGCGACGTCTCCGAGGACGCGGCCGCAGCCGAGATCGCCGCGGCGCTTGCGGGCGAGGGCGTGCGGGTTGATCGGGCGTTCACCGGCCGGGCCAACCTGTTTGCCGAGGCGGCGGGCGTATTGGTGGTCGACAAGGATGCGGTCGACCGGCTGAACGAGGTCGACGAGTCGATCACGTTCGCGACCTTGCCGGCCTATAAGCCGGTGGTTGCGGGCGAGATGATCGCGACCGTGAAGATCATTCCGTTCGCGGTCGCCGGGAGCGCGCGCGACGCAGCGCTGGCGGCCGTGCGCAAGGCGGCTCCGCTGATCAAGGTCGCGCCCTATCGCATTCGCAAGATTGGCATCGTCTCGACCCTGCTGCCCGGCCTCGCGCCGAAGGTGATCGAAAAGACGCTCAAGATCACCGCGGAACGCATTGCGCCGGCGGACGCCCGGATCGTTGCGGAGCGGCGCGTTCCGCACGAGCAAGGCGCACTCGCCAAGGCGCTCGACGAGGTGCTCAAGGCGGGCGCCGAGCTTGTGATCATTTTCGGCGCGTCGGCGATCGCCGACCGGCGCGACGTGATCCCCGCCGCAGTCGAAGCGGTTGGCGGGCGGATCGAGCACTTTGGCATGCCGGTCGATCCCGGTAACCTGCTCCTCATCGGCGATGCACGCGGCCGGCCGGTGCTGGGTGCGCCCGGTTGTGCGCGATCGCCGAAGGAGAACGGCTTCGACTGGGTGTTGATGCGGTTGCTTGCCGGCCTCGCAGTGCCGCGTGCGGCCATCACCGGGCTGGGCGTGGGCGGATTGCTGATGGAGATCGTCACCAGGCCGCAGCCGCGCGAAGAACCGGTTGCCGCCGATGGGCGCCGTATCGCTGCGGTCGTTCTCGCGGCAGGCCGCTCCACCCGCATGGGGGGACCGAACAAGCTGGTGGCCGAAATCGCACAGCGGCCGCTGGTGCGCATCGCCGCCGAGGAGGCGCTGGCTTCACGTGCCAAGCCGGTCATTGTCGTGACCGGACACCAGCGGGCCGAGGTCGAGACCGCGCTGGCCGGATTGCCGGTGCGGCTGGTGCACAATCCGGATTTTGCTCAGGGCCTCGGCACGTCGTTGCGGACCGGCATCGCCGCAGTGCCAGCAGACGCCGACGGCGCCATCGTCTGTCTCGGAGACATGCCGCAAGTCGACGCCGGCCTGATCGACCAACTCATCGCCGCGTTCGATCCCGCCCGCAGCGCGCTCATCGTCGTGCCGACCTTCGAGGGCAAACGCGGCAATCCGGTGCTGTGGTCACGGCGGTTCTTTCCCGACCTGATGGCGGTCGAAGGTGATGTCGGCGCGCGCTACCTCATCGGCCGCTATCCCGAAGCTGTGGTCGAAGTCCCGGTCGACGGCAATGCAGCGTTCGTCGACGTCGATACGCCCGAGGCGCTTTCCGGTGTCAAAGCCGAGATCGAGGGCGCGTAGCTGGCGCGCCCCGCCGCCGAGCCGATATCCGACCTCCGATCCGCGTCCATCAAATCAGTCCTGCCGGCCTCTTGCGGGGGAGCCTCCGCATCATTATAGAATGACTGACCAGTCAGTCAGTTTGAGGGTGCCATGGCCGAGGTCCGATCGGGCAGGCCGGCAAAGCGCAAACCGGCCGCGGCGACAACGGCCCCCGGCAGGGGCGCCCGCGATGAACGGCGAACCGAGCGGCGCGACGCCATTCTTTCTGCCGCGCTTGAGGAGTTCTCTGCAGCTGGATTTGCGGCGACGCGGCTCGACGACGTTGCCAACCGTGCTGGCGTCGCCAAGGGCACGATCTATCTCTACTTCCGCGACAAGGAGACTCTGTTTCAGGAACTGGTGCGCTCGATGCTCATCCCGTTGGTGAGCAAGATCGAGGCGGCGCCGGTGGCCGATCTGCCGGTGAGAGTCATCGCGGAGACGATCGTCGACCTGTTCGTGCGCGAGATCTATGGCACGCGCCGCAAGGACGTGATCCGCCTGATCATCGCGGAGGGGCCGCGGTTTCCTAAGCTCGCGGAGTTTTACTACCGCGAAGTGATTGCCCGCGTGCTGGCGGCCATGCGCGCTTTGCTCGACCGCGCGGTCGAGAAAGGCGAACTCGGCAACGACGCGCTTGCGCGCTTTCCCCAATTGCTCATCGCGCCGGCCTTGGTCGCGGTGGTGTGGAACGGCTTGTTCGAGCGGTTTGCGCCGCTTGATGTGCGTGAACTGATGCAGGCCCACCTCGATCTGCTGTTCGGCGACAGGAGGGCGACATGATCAGCCGTCGCCTCGCCCTCGCAGCCATGTTCGGTGCCGCGCTCCTCCTCGCAGGTTGCGACAACAACAAAGAGCCGGTCTTTCAGGGCTGGATCGAGGCCGACATGATCTTCGTCGGACCGGACGAATCGGGGCGCATTGAGACGCTGTCGGTTCGCGAAGGCGACCAGGTGGAACGGCGCGCGCCGCTCTTTACGCTGGATGACGACCTGCAGGTTGCCGACGTCGGCATGCAGGAAGCGTCGGTGAAAAACGCGCGGCTTGCCTACGACCGCGCCGTGACGCTGATCAAGACCCAGGCCGGGACCCAGAAGGCGCTCGACGATGCCGAAGCCGCGCTGCGCACCGCGCAGGCGAGGCTCAACTCGGCGCAGACGCGGCTGACCCGCCGCAAGGTGTTCAGCCCGGTCACCGGCCCGGTGCAGCAGATCTACTTCCGCGTCGGCGAAATGGTGCCGGCGGGCAAGGCGGTGGTTGCGATTTTGCCGCCGGGGAATCTCAAAGTGCGCTTCTTCGTCAATGAAGCGATGCTGCCCAAGCTCAGCCTCGGCGAGCCGGTCAGGATCCGCTGCGATGGCTGTGGCGAGGACATCGCGGCACGGATCACCTTCATCGCGCGCACGTCGGAATTCACGCCGCCGGTGATCTACAGCCTGGAGGAGCGCTCCAAGCTCGTCTTTCTGATCGAGGCGCGCACCGACACGCCTGAAAAGCTGCGGGTTGGGCAGCCGGTCAGCGTCACGCTGGGGCCGGCGCCATGACCGACGGTCATGAAATCGCCATCGAGGTCCAGGGCCTGTCGAAATCCTTCGGCGGCCGCACCGTGGTGCGCAACCTGTCCATGCAGGTAAAGCGCGGCACCATCTACGGATTTCTCGGCCCCAACGGCTCCGGCAAGACCACGACCATCCGCATGCTCACCGGGCTGCTCACGCCGGACGAGGGGCAGGGCACCTGCCTCGGGCTTCAACATCCGCACCGAAGCCGACGAAATCAAGCGCCATGTCGGCTATATGACGCAGCGTTTCAGCCTCTATCAGGATTTGTCGGTGCGCGAAAATCTCGAATTCGTCGCGCGACTTTACGGCCTCGCCAAGCCGGCGGCAGCGGCGCGGGCGATGGTCGAGCGGTTAGGCCTCAAGGGGCGGGAAGAGCAACTCGCCGGCGAACTGTCGGGCGGCTGGAAGCAGCGGCTCGCGCTCGGCGCCTGCACGCTGCCCAACCCGGAGCTGCTGCTGCTCGATGAGCCGACCGCCGGCGTCGACCCCAAGGCGCGGCGCGAGTTCTGGAACGAGATCCACGCGCTCGCGGCCGATGGCCTGACCGTGCTGGTCTCGACCCACTACATGGACGAGGCCGAGCGCTGCCATGAGATTGCGTATATCGCCTACGGCGTCCTGCTGGTGCACGGCACGGTCGAGGAGGTGATCGCCAGCGCCCATCTGGCGACCTATACGGTGTCGACGGCGAACGGCGAGGGCCTTGCCAAGCTCGCCGAGGAACTTACCGCGCGTCCGGGCATCGACATGGTCGCACCCTTCGGCACCAGCCTGCATGTTGCCGGGCGCGACGAGGCAGCGCTTGACGCCGCCATCGCGCCGTTCCGCGAGCAGTCGGGACTGATCTGGGCGCGATCGCAGCCTCGCTGGAGGACGTCTTCATCGACCTCATGGGCAAGGCGCGGGACAATTTCCAATGACGCGCTGGCCCGACGCAGTTCCGGCGGTTTCTGGCGTCGCACCGGCGCGATGCTGATCAAGGAGTTCATCCAGCTCCGGCGCGACCGCGTGTCGTTCGCGATGATCATCATGATCCCGCTCGTGCAACTTCTGCTGTTCGGCTACGCCATCAACACCACGCCGCGGCATCTGCCGACCGCGGTGCTGCTGCAGGAGCAGAGCGATCTGGGCCGCTCGATCCTCAAGGCGCTGGAGAACACGAAATATTTCCACGTCACCCACGTCCTGAGCAACGAGGCCGAATTCGACAAACTGCTGGCGTCCGGCCGCGTCCTGTTCGCGGTGGAAATACCGGCGAATTTCGAGCGCGCGGTGCGGCGCGGCGACCGTCCGGCGCTGCTGGTCGCGGCCGATGCGACCGACCCGGTCGCCGCAGGCTCGGCGCTCGGCGCATTGAACCAGCTTGTGCTCACGGCGCTGCGCCATGACCGTGCCATCCCGGAGGCCACACCGGCACCGTTCGAAATCCGCTCCCATGCCCGCTACAACCCGGCCGCCAACACCTCGCTCAACATCGTGCCGGGGCTGGTCGGCACCATTCTGACCATGACCATGCTGATCTTTACCGCGCTGTCGGTGACGCGCGAGATCGAACGCGGCACGATGGAAAGCCTGCTCTCCATGCCGATCACGCCGGTGGAGATCATGCTCGGCAAGATCGTGCCTTATGTGATCGTCGGCTTCGTGCAGGCGGCGCTGATCATCGGCATCGGCATCGGGCTGTTCGGCGTGCCGCTGCTGGGCAGCCTGGCGCTGCTGGCGGCGCTCAGCACGCTGTTCATCACCACCAACCTGTCGGTCGGCTACACCTTCTCGACCGTGGCGCAGAACCAGTTGCAGGCGATGCAGATGTCGATGATGTTCTTCCTGCCGAACATCCTGCTGTCGGGCTTCATGTTCCCGTTCGCCGGCATGCCCAACTGGGCGCAGTGGGTCGGCGAATTCCTGCCGCTCACGCATTACCTGCGGATCGTGCGCGCGATCATGCTCAAGGGCGCAACGCTCTCCGATCTTCGTTTCGATGCGCTCGCTCTCGCCGGTCTGATGCTGGTCGCGATGACGATCGCGGTGACCCGGTTCCGCCGTACGCTCGATTGAGCGCAGTCATTTCCTGACATTGAGCCCGATGCGGCCGTAGGGTCCGTTACGGTGATCGGTGTCGCGCGCATAGCCGGCGCCGAGAGACCACTCGAATTCGGCGGTCTTGAAGCCGGTCAAATGCAGCCCGACGCTGTACTGCCGGTAGGTGAGATCATTGAAGACCTGCGCCTCCGGCCCGATCCAGCCGAGGCCGGGAATCCGCCCGCCGAACTGGGCGCGGCCCCAATAGCTCGAACGGATGGTTGAAACCGAGAATGCGGTCGACACCATCATGATGTCGGTCGGCTCGAGCCAGACATCGGCGGCAAAGCGCGCTCCGATATGGGTGCCGCGCAATGCGTTGACGGGATCGTCCGGGAAGAACTGATGATTTTGCACATCGAGACCGAAATAGACCGTGGTCTCGAAGCGCTCCTGCTTGAAGCGCCATCCCGGTAATACGGAGGCCACAAGCTGCCGCCCGACGATGTTGGTCGGACCCGATTGGTATCGATAGGCGCCGCCGGCCATCAGAAGCTTCAGTGTGAAGCCTTCGCGATT
>CAVWOV010000002.1:0-69229 GCA_963756715.1 uncultured Alphaproteobacteria bacterium | reverse complement strand
CGGAAATCGTCTTGCCGGCCATTTTGAGTTCACCGGAATCGAACTACAGCAGGCCGAGCAGGACGTTCAGGAACGTGCTCTTGCCGCAGCCGGAAGGCCCGACGATCGAGATAAACTCGCCGGCCTGGACGTCGATATCGAAGTGCTGGAGCGCGCGGACCGGCCCACGATTCGGCGGACGAAAGGTGAGATTGACGTCGCGACCTTGAATATATGCCGTCATGGATCGGATCCCCGTCGCCCGCGGTCCTATCGGACGATGATGAGGCAAAACCCGGACGCCGCAAGGCACTAATCGTCGCGGCTGTGCGTATTGCTGCGCCGCACCCTCAATGCGCCAAGTATTCGCAATGTCGATGTTGGACACCCACCTTAGCGACACTGCCGCGGACGGAGTTCCCCCGGGGTAGATCGCTGTGGACGACCTCATCGCCCGCATGAATTGCCGGCGCACGTGTGTCCGGTCGATGCCGCGCAACAAATGCCTTCGCGGCCCACTGAAACCCGCGCCGCGCCCGGGACTTGCCATTTGCCTCGATCATCGTGCCAGATTGTTTGCAGCTATGGTGATTCCGATGCCCGCTCTGTGGAGCTTGGCCGCCGTCAGGGTGCGATTGCATGAAAGCGATGGTGTTGAAAGGGCCGAACCTGCCGTTCGAACTGCTCGATGTGCCCGATCCGACCGCAGGCCCGGGCGAGGCTGTCGCCCGCGTCATAACCTGCGGCTCCGGTTTGACGATTCAGCATATCAAGGCCGGGCGCAGGTCCGCCGCGTTTCCGCGCATCATCGGTCACGAGATTACGGGAGAGATCGTATCCGTGGGTCCGGGCGTCGCCAGCGTGGCGGTTGGCGATGGCGTTACGGCCTACTACTATCTCAACTGCGGCCATTGTCGCTGGTGCCTCGCCAATTTGGAGCCGCTGTGCGCGAATACCGGGGGCAATGTCGGACTGAATTGCGATGGCGGTTATGCTGAATACATCAAGCTGCCGGCGCATATCTTCATCAAGCTCCCCGACACCCTGGATTACCGGAAGCACCCCGCCGAAATCGGTGTCATCACCGATGCACTTGCGACGCCCTACAAGGTGCTCCGCCGGGCGCGGATCAAGGCCGGGGAAACGGTGGCGATCTTTGGTGCCGGCGGCGGCGTGGGAATCCACCAAGTGATGATGGCGCATTGGGCGAAAGCCAGGGTCATCGCGATCGATGTGGCCGCGAACAAGTTCGAGGCGTGCCGCAAGGCCGGCGCTGATGTGGTCATCGATCCGAATGGCACGGATGTCGTCGAAGCGCTGCGCGATCTGACCAAAGGGGAGGGCGTGGACGTGGTGATCGATTACGTTTCCGCCACGTCGACGCTGGAGGCCGGGGCGAGGGCGCTTGGCCGCCGCGGCCGCCTGGTGACGCTCGGGGGCGCCGGGCAGCCGTTCCAGGCGTCGGCCGCCGACATGCTGCTGAAGGAACAGGATCTCCTGGGCAGCCGCTATGTCACCCGGAGCGAGATTCTCGAGACTTTCGATATCGTCGCGCGCGGTGAGGTCTGGCCCCTTGTTACCGACATCCGTCCACTTGCGGAGGCCGAGGCGGTGCATGAGCGCGTGGAGCGCGGAGATGTCATTGGGCGCGCGGCGCTGCGTGTCGCATAGCGCAGGCGGAATCGACTGCAGGTGAACCGAGGTGCCGGGACGTCAGTCGCAGCTCATTCCGCCCGCGTGCGCGTCGCAGCATGAGAAGAACAGCCGCCGGTTGGGTGGCGGCGTCTGCCGGCTGCGGCCCGGCACGATGATCTCGCCGTCCACGATCACGTAGGCGATGCCCGGCAGGTCGCCGTGCGCGATGGCGTCCGCCACGCTGGTGCCGGTCGAGCCCTCGACCGGCCCGCAGATTACGATATCGGCCGGCCGGCCCGACTGCCAGCACGCCGACGTCAAGGCCGTGCGCGGCCGCGGTATTGCCGGTCGCGATTGCGATCGCCTCGCCCGGCAACAGCCCGCACACCGAGCACAGGAACAGGAGATTGCGCAGCATGCCGCGCGGGATGACGCCGGTGCCGCCAGGGGTATCGGTGCCGACCGTGAGCCGCGCAAGCTGGCCCTTGTCGGCCAGCCGCCGCACCAGCCGCAAGGTCGAGCCGTAGTTGCCGGACGAGCAGATCTCCAGCGCGAACGTGGTGTTGTCGACCACAGCGTCCATGTCGGCGTCGCTCATCGGGATCGGTCCGCCGCTGACATGGGCGGCGATGTCCGGCTGCAGCCAGGACAGCACGTCGTAGCCGCAGATCTGGCTGACGCCCGAGCGCGAAACGCCGCCGGTGTGAATCTTGGTGCGGATGCCGCGTTCGCGGCACCAGCGCTGATAGCGCAGGGCTTCGTCGCGGCCGGCGGCGAGCGGAAAGAAGATGAATTTCGCCAGGATGGATTTGACCGCGGCGAGGCGGTCGAAATGCTGTTCGGTCATGCCCGGCACCAGGATCACGGTGCCGGCATGGACCTTGACGCCGCTCCAGCGCACGCGGCCGGTCGTGGAGGCGGTCACCACCGCGAGCGATGTCACCAGTTCCGGCGTGAGGTTCTCGTAGTCGAGGCCCGGCACGTGAAGCTCGCAGGCCGAGATCATCGTGGTGGTGCCGCCGTGCAGGTAATTGCCGATCCAGCCGATGGTGTCCTGGGTCGGCGTCCATTCGCCGAACACCGGATGCACGTGGCCGTCGACCAGGCCGGGCATGACGGCCGAGCCGCCGGCATCGATCACGCTGTCGGCCGTGGTGGACGCGGGCGGATCGAGCACCGCGATGCGACCGTCCTCGATCAGTATCGAGCCGACCAGCCGCTGCGGCTGGCTAAGGTCGCCGGTGAAGAACTCGCCGATATTCTTGATCAGAAGAGAGGGCACGGGGTGCACCTTTGAAAATCCGCTTCAGCAAGACGTCAGCGTTGTGGATTGGCAAGCACGGGCCAAGGCATCACCTCTCCCCATTGTGGGGAGAGGTCGCCGCCCTAGCGCAGCGCAGCGGCGGGTGAGGGGGTACTCCTCTATCGACAAGTCCGGACCCCCTCACCCCAACCCTCTCCCCCACGGGGAGAGGGGGCGCTCCGCGTCCGCCGCCGCTCATGATCTCCGCCAATCCGGTCATCTCCGAATGTTCACAACCCGCGCACCCAGTTGGCGATCGCCTCGACCACCGCTGACGGTTGCTCGGGCAGCAGTGCGTGGCTGGCGTCGCGGATCACCGTGACGGTGACACGGCTGCCGAGTTCGTCCTTGAGCTCGTTCATCTTCTCGATCGGATGAAACGGGTCGTTGTCGGCCTGCAGGTCGAGGATCGGCGCCGTGCCGGTCGCCCACCACTCCGCCTGCCTGGTCCCGGCCGCGGCGACACGCTGCGCCTCGCTCGCGGCCGGATGCCAGCCCTCAAGCCAGATCGAGGCATCGTGGCCGGGGGCGAAGAACGTGCCCTGAAGATATTTCAGCCGTTCCTCGTTCGGCAGCGACAGGTCGCCGCTCTTACCGACCGCGATGCTTAGCTCCGGCGGATATTGTTTCGACGCCGCGGCCGCAATCACGACGCCGCGCACGAGGTCCGGATGATCCGTCGCAGTCATGCGGGCGACCCAGTTGCCGTAGGCGTGCCCGACGATCACCGCGGTGCCGCCGTAGCCTTTGATCACCTCGGCGATGTCGCGCGCGAAATCGTGCAGCGTGATGCCGGTCATCGGGCCGCGTGACTGGCCGATGCCGCGCGGTTGCGGCCGCAGCACGCGGAAGCCTTCGGCGGCCAGGCCTTCAGCGACCTCGTCATAATCCTCGGAGTCGCGCCCGCGCGACGGCAGCAGGACGATCAATGGCCCGGCGCCTTCGACGATCACGTCGATCTGCACGCTGGCGTAACGCACCAGCTCGCGTGTGCGGGGATGGTCTGCGGCCATTTGCGGTGTTCTGCGTCAGGGATGGGATTCGGTTGCGGCGAGTATAGCCACGTAGCGCAATTCCTCCAGTCGGTGTCTTACATGATACTCGAGCGGTCGGCCTACCGCCGCGCCACGTCGCGCACCACCGCAAGCGCGAGCTTGCGCTCTTCGGCATTGCCCGTCACCTCGATGATCGGCTCATCGAGGCCGATCGCCAAGTACTGCTCCAGGCGGTCCCGGCATTCGGCGGGCGTACCGGCGGCCGCGAAGACATTCGCCGCCGCCTCCGGCAGGAGCTGCACTGCGCCGTCGAAGTCGTGGCGGGCATGGGCGGCGATGATCGCCGCATGGTCGATGTCGAGATTGGACGATTTGATGTTGTCGGCGTGGCCGCGGCTGCGGAACAGGAAGGCGAGCTTCTGCAGCATCGCCCGCTTCGCCGCCGTGCCGTCGTGCGACACCCGGAAGTTGATGAAGGATGCCTTGCGCAGCGTGGTCGTTTCATGTGCCTTGGCGCGCACCCCGCTTTGCGCGAGCTCAAGACAGCGCGTGGTCGAGGCGAGCGTGAGGCCGGCGGAGAGCAGGACGCCGTCGGCGATCTCGCCGGCGAGCTTGAGCATTTGCGGGCCGGTGGAAGCGATGTAGATCGGGTACTGGCGACCCTGGTCGAACACCATCTTGGCCCCGCGCAGCTGATGCAGTTCGCCGTCCTGCGTCACCGGCTTTCCGGTCCAGAGCGCGCGCAGCGCTTCGACATATTCGCGCATGATGCGGATCGGCTTGACGGGCTCGATACCGGACTCGCCAAGATTGAGGATGTTGCCGACCGACACGTTGAGAATGACGCGGCCTTGCGAAAACTCGCCGAGTGTCGCGATCGCCATGGCGACCGGCAGCGGCGGCCACAGGTAAGGGCTGATGGCGGTGGGCACCAGCGTCGCGCTCTGCGTGACGCTCGCGGCTGCGGTCGCCCAGACCATAGCCTCGCGATAACCCATGTGCTGCGCAAACCAGAGGCTCGAAGCGCCGGCGGCTTCGGCCTCGCGGCAGACCTCGAGCATTTCGGCGGTGGACGAAAATCCATCGAAGAATACGCCGACCGGCATTGCTGTGTCCTTGGGTAAGAGGCTTGCGCTGGCTTCAGCGGTGGTGCGGCGTGTCGGGCTCGCCGAGATCCCAGAACAGTCCCGCCATCAGGCCGAGCCCTTCGCGCACGATCGGCGCCAGCAGATGCTCGTCCGGCGCGTGTTGCGAGCATCCCGCATAGGAGTGCGGGATCCAGATGGTCTTGAGGCCCAGCACATCGACAAAGATGTCGTTCGGCAGCGACGCGCCGAGGTTCGGCAGGATGGTCGGCGGCGCGCCACTGGTGCGTTCGATCGATTGCGCGACCCAGGTAACCCAGGGGTCGGCTGGGTCGAGCCGGCTGGCGTTGAAGAAGCCGTTTGCGCCGCAGCGTATTGCCACATTGGCGAAGCCGTTGCGGTCGAGATGCCGCCGTAACGCCGGGACGATGTCGTCGACCGCGGTGCCGACCACATAACGAAGCTGGCAGTGGGCGCGCGCTTGTCCGGGGATGGCGTTGACCGGCCGCTCCGGCGTGCCGGTGGTGAAGGCGAGGACCTCGAAACTGTTCCAGCCGAACACCCGTTCGGCCGGCGTCAGGCCCGGTTCGCCCCAGTCGCGATCGATCGCCGGGCCGTCGCTGCCGCCGTCGACCTCGACGCCGGCAAGCGCAGCCCGAACGGCTTGTGGCAGCGGCGGCCGCCATTCCGGCACCTTGATGCTGCCGCGCGCGTCGGTGATGCAGGCAAGCGCGTGCGCCAGAATGATTCCCGGATTGGCGAGAAGCCCGCCCCAGTTGCCGGAATGATGCCCGCCCTCGCGCAGATCGACGATCAGGTCGATCGGGTGTCCGCCGCGGGCGCCGAGAAAGAGCGTCGGCTGGTCCGGCGCGATCCGCGGTCCGTCGGACGCGATCAGCAGTTCGGCGCGGAGCGCGCCGTCCTTGTGCTGCTCGCACAAAGCGCGCAGGCCCGCGGAGCCGACCTCTTCACCCATCTCGATCAGAAATTTGACGTTGAAGCCGAGCCGGCCGCGCTCCGCAAGCACCGCCGCGAGCGCAGCGATATTGATGCTGTGCTGGCCTTTGTTGTCGGCGGTGCCGCGGCCGTAGATGCGCTCGCCCTCGACCTTCAGCGACCATGGCGACAATCCGTGCCGCCACAGATCGTCGAGCCCGCGGACGGTGTCGCCGTGGCCGTAGATCAATACGGTGAGGAATGAAGGGTTCTCGATCCGCTCTGCCACCAGGAACGGCGGGCCGTCGTTCTTGGCGTTCGCGAATATCCGGCACGTGAAACCCGAGCGGCGTCAGCGCCGGCTCGATCTCGTCGCGCAGATAGGCGTGCAGCGCCTCGGCGCGGTCCGGCTCCTGGCTGGTGCTTGGTATCGCTACCCGCCGGCGCAGTTCGTCGATGAAATCGCCATCGTCAAAATGCGCGTGGGCGCGCGCAATGGCGTCCGAGCGTGTTGCCGTGTGATTAGGGATATTCATTCCGCCATTGATATTGCATCGCGCTTGCCGATGCAGCAAGGCGCGTGCTCAGAACACCGTGCCGTCCGCCAGAATCGGGAGCGGCGAGGGGCCGCCCGGCGGCCGCAACGCCAGCGCGATCTTCCGGCCCGCGCTCCAGGTTCCGCCTTGCAGCATCTGCGGCATCGTGAACGTGTGATCGAGACCGAGTTCGCGCCGCACGGCATCGAGCAGTTGATCCATGAGCGCCACCGTCAGTGCACGCCATTCGACAACGATCTCGGAGGAAACCTGATGCGAGTGTTGCAGGTCGACCGGCCGGCGCGGACAGATCACGCCGAGGTCGATCAGCAGGCCGCCGTTGCGATATTCCGGCAGGGCGGTGAGTTCGTCGAGGCCGGTCACCGTGAGCCCCGCATCCTCGATCGGTTCGAGGAGCGAATAGGTCAACCACTGCGAGAGCTTGTGAAACGGCACGATCTGGTCGGTGTCGTCATCGGTGCGAACCGCCTGGTGGCGGCCCGCATCGCCGATGGGGATGCCGCGCAGCATCAGCCCAGACGGCCAGATCGACGACAGGCCGTCGAGCAAGGTGGCGAGGATCGTCGCGGCCGGAATGCGATTGCCGCTGGACGTGCGCAGAAAATAATCGATCAGATTGCCGGGACGCGCCGGCGCGGCGCCGAACAGGTCCGGGCGGTTCCTCAAAGCTGCCCCGAGGCGGCGCAGCAGCAGGCTGCGTTGCTCCAATCCAACCAGTGGATTGTCGGGTCCGACCTGAAAATGCCGGGCCAGTTGTTCGGGCGTAATCTTCTCCAGCGCCGCGCCGTCCGCGCGCCACGGGCGATCCGGGTCGCTGGAAAATCCGCCCGCGCCGAACATATCGAGGCTCGCGACCGCGAGCCCCTCGGAACGCGAAAGCGTCTCACCGGTTGCCGGCTCGCGATAACGCCAGGCGTCACCGGCGCCGGCATCGAGCAGCACGCTCACGGTCGCAAGATCGACGGCGGCGCGCGCCCGTTCGACGGCATCGGCGTCAAGCCGACGTTCCAACAGGGGCCAGCGATCGATGCCGCCCGCCGCGAAATGCCGCCACCGGCTGTGAAATGGAATGTGCAGATCGGGGTAGGCGTCGCGCGTCACCTCGGCGACATAAGCGGCGACTGCGCCTAGTCGCGCTTGCTCGATGGTGAAATGCGCCGAGCGTCCCGCCGCTGTAAAGTCATAGACCATGCGGCAACGCTCGCGCACCGCTGCGGCGGTCCGCAGATGTTCCAGGCCGGGCAGAGCTTCAACCGTATCCGGGGCCGGCCGCAATCCGGCGCGTGTGCTGGAAGCCGTCGCCATCACTCGTCGAGCGCCCGCCCAACCGTCCCGGAAAAATCGCCACGCGGCTTGTCGCCGGCGAAATACCCGGCCGCAATTTTCGCCTCGATCTCGACGCGCGCATCCGGTGGCACCAACTCATCCGGGATCGGAACGCGCTCATCGATGGTAATGCCCTGGCGCAGCAGCGCATCGCATTTCATATCGCTCATGGAGGCAAAGCGGTGGATGCGCGTCACGCCGAGCCAATGCAGCACGTCCGGCATCAACTCCTGGAAGCGCATGTCCTCGACGCCCGCCACGCAGGCGGTGCGGTTGAAATAGCCTTCCGGACGGTCGCCGCCCTTCTGCCGCTTGCGCGCGTTGTAGACCAGGAACTTGGTGACCTCGCCGAGCGCACGGCCTTCCTTGCGGTTATAGACCACGAGGCCGACGCCGCCCGCCTGCGCCATCTGGACGGCGATTTCGATGCCGTGCGCCAGATAGGGCCGGCAGGTGCAGATGTCGGAACCGAACACGTCGGAGCCGTTGCACTCATCGTGCACCCGGCAGGCAAGCGGCGTGTTGGGGTCGCTCAGCTTTTGCGGGTCGCCGAAGCAGTAGATCGTCGTTCCGCCGATCGGCGGCAGGAAGACCTTGAGATCGGGACGATCGACAAGCTGGGGATACATACCGCCGGTCTGCTCGTGCAGTCCGTGCCGCAATTCGGTCTCGCTGATGCTGAACCGTTCGGCGATGCCCGGCAGATACCAGACCGGATCGATCGCCGCCTTCACCACACGGATGCCGCCGTTTTCTCCGACGATCTGGCCGTCGATCGGAATGCGGCCGGCGACGATGGCCTGGCGGACTTCCGGCATGTCGATGTTGGCGCGCGTGATCGCGATCGTGGGACGGATGTCGTAGCCGCGCGCCAGATATTCGCGGAATTCCTCCCCGACCAGATGTCCCCACGGATCGAGCGAGACGATTTTCTTGGTGCCGAACCATTGCGGATGCGGCCCGATGTGTTCCGCCGGCGCGGTGTCGGTAAGATCGGCGAGTTGGTCTGGCTTGAGAGTCTTCGCCGCGATGGCAAGCGCGCGATAGACCGAATAACCGCCGGCATGGGTGCCGATCGCATTGCGATGGCGCGGATTGCGCAAGGTCGCGATCACCGGGCCGCGTTCGGCGGCGGTCGCCGCGCCCCACTCGATCCGTGGCGGCTCCATGACGCTTTCAATTGGCGATGCGTTCGCCGTACCGAAAAGTTCAAGATTCATTGCAACACCCTTACTTGTTATTCCATGCCGGTCAATTCCGGCCTCTCGTGTCTTACTCAAACGATCTCGATTCCAATTTCTTGGATCGCGAAAAAACAATTAGAATAATCGAATTCTGGATTTCATGCAAGGACTCTTTTTGCGGAAGTTATCTTCGTAGTGATGACAATGATCTGACATGCGCATGACGCCGGCTTCGCCGCGGCGGTCATTGCGTCGAACGAGCCGAAGGGTCGCGTGCTCGCCGTGCACGCAAGCGGCATACTTTGGTGCCCATTTATATACGTAGATATATGTAGCGCCGGGCGAACTTGCTCAGGCCTCATCCTGAGGAGGTCGCGAAGCGCCCGTCTCGAAGGATGGCGGCTGGCATCAGGTACGCGGCCATGCTTCGAGACGCGACCTGCGGTCGCTCCTCAGCATGAGGTGGCGCGTCGCATGTGGCGTGTCAGAATGAGCAACGATCAGGGTGCGGTCAGCGTCCGGCTACCGTCAGGCGACCTTCTTGCCGGATTGCTTGCCCTCCGGGACGCCGTAGCCGGCCATCAGGCTGTCGACGAGCTTGTTGAATTCGCTCCAGTCGGTCTCGCGGTAGGAATGGTTGCGGATGATGAACGACGCGCCGGCGTAGAACTTTTCGTATTGCAGATGCCGTCCGGCAAACTCCGAGCCGGTCATGTCCCAGGCGAGCTTGAACAGCTTCATGCGGGTCAACGCATCGGCCTGCGGCGTCTGCCAGAAGGTCGAGAACTGCTTGGCGAGTTCGGGGTCGTCCATCACCGAGACATCGGCCGGCATCTGGAACACGCTGCCGCCGCAGAGCGTGCGCAATTCGTCGATGAACATGCTGTAGTTCTGCGTACACCACTCAAGCCCCGCATACATGAAGCGGCGATTGAAGCAGACGTAACCGGCGGGCCAACTCTCGAACGCATTGATCTGGCCGTTCACCAGCCCGCCGATCGTCGCCTCGATCGCCGACATCTTGCCGAGCGTCTCGCGCACCGCCGGCACCTGATCGGCGCCGGTGGCATTGGCGATCCGGCTGCACAGCCCGAGCAGCAGCCGCATCTTCGACCAGTAGCGCACGTTCGACTGATGGTTGCCGAAGCAGTGGCTCGGCGTCTTGATGTAGATGTCGCGCGACAACAGCGCGTCGTCGTGCACGAACACGCGCTCCCACGGCACCTTGACGTTGTCGCACATCAGCATGCTGTCGCTTTCGTCGTAGCGCCAGGCGAGCGGCGAATCGAATTCCGAGGTCAGTCCGGCGGCCGCCGGCTTGCGCGACCACAAGGTCAGGCCTTGCGCGTTGCACGGGATCGAGCAGGTGATCGCTTCCTTCTTCTGGTCGGGCGCGAGCGGGATGACGTTGCCGATCCAGATCTCGTTGGCGTAGAGCGCGCCGGTCGCCAGCATCTTCATGCCGGAGATGACGACGCCATCGTCGTCCTCGCGCACAACCCGCAGCGTCGGCAACGGGAGGTTCTGCTTGTGGTAGAATTCCGGATTGCGCGCAGCCTGCGGCGGCACCACCGCATACACCACGTAGGTGTCGTTGTCGCGGATGTGGCGGTAGTAGGCAGTGAGATTGCCGGCGACGGCCGCAGGGCGGCGTCAGCGCGTCGGGCTTCATCGCCATGCCGGTCACGAAGGACGCCACGTGATCGGGCGAGCGGCCGAACATGCCGTAGGTAAAATCCGCGATCTTGCGGTGGGCGTCCGATCGGCGCTGCAGATCGTCACGGGTCTTGGGGCGCAGGAAATAGATCGAGTGGCGTCCGCCGTCCTCCTCGTAGCTCATGCTGTCGCGGTTCGCCGGATCGGCCTTCATGTCGTAGATTGCCGCCACGGTCCCGGCCGCGGTGCGGAAGGCCGGATGGGTTGTAACGTCGTCGACCCGCTCGCCGCCGACATAGACGATGCGGCCGTCGCGCAGCGATTCGAGATGTTCCTTGCCCGTTCGCAGCATGGCGGCAGCTCCCTGTTGGTATCCGTGCGGCCGAGACATATCATGTCAGAAGCCAATATCCGAGAACCCAGCCGGAAAACCGCGCCATGACCGATTCACTTGGATTTCGCCGGAAGTTCGCGGTCATCGCGCCCTCGACCAACACTTCGGTGCAGCCGGAATTCGACGCCATGCGGCCACGCGGGGTGACCAACCATTTCGGCCGGATCCACATCCCGAACGATCCGGTTCACAACGACGACGATTTCAACACGCTGATCGGCAATATCCGCAAGGAGACGATGCACGCCATCGATCAGGTCATGACCTGCGAGCCGGACTACCTGGTGATGGGCATGTCATCCGAGACATTCTGGGACGGGCTTGAGGGCAGCCAGCGGTTGATGGAGCGGGTCGAGGCCGCGCGCCGGCGTGAAGGTCGCGATGGGCTCGGATGCCTCGCAGGCAGCGCTCAAGCGCTACGGAGCTAAACGAATCGCGGTGATCACGCCCTACATGCCGGTCGGCGATGCGCAGGTGCGGCGCTTCTTCACCGACTGCGGCTTTGAGATCGTGCGCCTGAAGGGGCTGCGCGGCACGAGCCCGGTGACCTACGCGCATGTGTCCGAGCACGAACTGCGCGAAGCGATCCTCGAAGTCGATGGCCCGGACGTCGATGCGGTCATCCAGGTCGGTACCAATCTGGCGATGGCGCGGCTTGCCGGCATTGCCGAGTTCTGGCTCGGCAAGCCGGTGCTCGCGATCAACACCTGCATCTACTGGTGGGCGCTCCGCCAGAACGGCATCGACGACAGGATCGACGGCTTCGGCTCGCTGTTATTGGAGCATTGATCGGATCGGATTACGCCTCGTCGCCGTAGTAATGCGTCTCGAGCATCAGGCAGCCGGTCTTCGAGGTGAACGGCCCGTGATAGGCGCCCGGCGGCCGCACCGCATAGGTGTAGTCCTTGAACTGCTCGCCGCCTTTGCCGTGCTCGTCGTTGCCGCAGATCAGGTCGCCCGACAGCAGGAACACCTCTTCCCAGTAGTCGTGCACGAACGGCACGGTCGAGAACGCGCCCGGCTTCGATGCGCAGCAGGCGGGTGCGGTTGCCGCGCTTGCCTTTTTCATCGAGCGAGCCGGCGAGAATTTTTTCCGAGAACCCCGGCGGGTAGCCCGGCACGACATGCCAGCCGTCCTGCATGTCGAGGGTGTGAAACTCTTTGTGACCCTTGTGAAAACCCATCGTGACGTCCTTCAACTCTCTTACATCTTTAGATGCGGCCAGCCCGTGAAATATAGCGCGGCGCGCCCGCCGCAACAGCGTCATTCTTGGATGCTTGGCAAATGGCCTCCCTTTCTGGTTGTGTTTTGCAGGGTCGGCCAATCTGTCATCCCGCAGCGCCAGCCGGCTCAAAGCCGCGCGACACCCAGAACGCCCGTTGTGCCGGGTCGGTCAGCATCGCCAGAAATGCGCGTGCCGCGTCGCGATTGGCGCTGCCCGCCGAGATGCCGCCCGCATAGGCGGTGGCGTTGCCGATCGCGGCCGGCAGCGG
This sequence comes from uncultured Alphaproteobacteria bacterium, assembly GCA_963756715.1. Lineage (GTDB taxonomy): Bacteria > Pseudomonadota > Alphaproteobacteria > Rhizobiales > Xanthobacteraceae > VAZQ01. The sequence goes on along the minus strand of CAVWOV010000002.1, from coordinate 56,685 downwards.
TCCCACGACTTTCATGCCCTTCCTCGGCACGATTTCGCTGAGAAAGGTCGAGCCGACCTCGGCGTCACCGGCGGCGACCTTGTCGACCACCTCGTCGCCGTTGATGCAGAGCAGGGTTTTCCTGCCGACCGCCTCGGCGATCCCGAGCCGCTCCAACAGGCCGGTCAGGTAGATCCCCGACGTGCCGCCGGCCTGCGGGCTGGTATAGGCGATCGAGCGGGCGTCGAGCATCGCCTGCCGGAAGGCGTCCGGCGTCGAGATGTCGGGCGAGGGCGTGTCCTCGCGCACGCCGATGCCGGTCAGGGTGCGCCCGAGGTCGACGCGGCTGCCGGCTTCGATCACGCCGGATTGCTCCATCTGCGCGATCGCTGGCGCGGTACCGATGATGACATCCGCAGTCTCGCCATTCTTGAGCCGCTGCTGCACGCCCGCGATGGTGCCGAACGTGAAGTCGACGTCATGGCCGCGCTCGCGCGTGAACTGCGGGCTTAGTCCGGTGACGACATATTTCACCGCCCCGGCGGACAAGACTTTGAGCTGCTCAATAGGCGTTGCGGTCATTTGACGGTCCTGAGCGTTGTTTTGTGTTCCAGCCGCGCTGCGTGCCGAAGGCGGCCGCCGCGCGGACTGGATGTTTCCCCTGTGCGCAGGATATGATTTTTCCCGATGGCGTGTCATCACGGGAGCCCTGCATATCCGGCAGCGGCTTCATGCAGAACAACAACCGAGCGTAAGGTGCCGCTTGCCGACCGCGATGAGGCTGCAATCCTGCAAAGCCGTGGTGGAGGCGCGCACGTCGCGTGGTGTGACGCACTGCGACATGCGGGCCGATGACGGAGACCAATGATGGCTCGGACCAGCATCTATGTGGGGGACATCGCGCACCAGAGCCCGATCCCGAACGCCAGCCGGATCGGCAATATCATCGTCTCGGGCCTGATCCGCGGGCCGGACCCGGCGACGTCCAAGCTCGTGCCGTCGCTGGAGCAGCAGTGCGCATTCATGTTCCAGCATTTGCGGCAGACGGTCGAAGCTGGCGGCGCTACCGTTGCGGACATCATCAAGGTGACGTTCTGGATGGAGAAGCTGCAGCGCAAGGTCGTGAATGACGAATGGGTCAAGATGTTTCCCGATCCGGCGTCGCGGCCGGCGCGGCAGATCATGGAGGTCCCGATGGAGCAGGACGTGCTGATCCAATGCGACTTCATGGCCGTGATCGACGGCTGACCGGAACGGAACGATGAAATTTGGCATTACGCTGTCCAACCGCGGTGTGCTCGTCGGGCTGTGCGAACCGCGCGATCTCCTCGTCTTGGCGGATGCCGTCGAGGCGTCACCGTTGATGGATTCGGTGTGGTGCGGCGATGCCTTGTTCGTCAACCGCAGGCTCGACGCGCTGACGCTGCTGGCCGCGGTGGCGGGCCGCACCGAACGCGTGCTGCTCGGCCCGGCCTGCATGGGTTCGTTCGCGCTGCGCAATCCGCTGGTCTTCGCCTATGAGTGGGCCTCGCTCGACGTGCTGTCGAACGGACGAACCAGGCTCGTGGCTTGCGCCGGCGGCGGCGCGGGCCCGCTGTGGGAGGCCGAGTCGGCTGCGATGAACATCGCGCCCGGCGAGCGGCGCAAGCGGATGCTCGAGAACATCCGTATCCTTCGTCATCTGTGGAGCAGGGACAACGCACCGTTCAACGGCGAGTTCACGCAATTTTCGAATGTGACGCTCGAACCGAAACCGGTGCAGTCGCCTTGTCCGATCTGGCTCGCGACCAACGCCGAGCGGCTGTCGAAAGGCCAGGCAGATTCCGGAGGATCAGAGCTGGCGCTGACGCGCGTCGGCAAGATTGCCGACGGTTGGATGACACACTCCGTCAGCCCGGCGGGGTTTCAGCGGTCGTGGGACTTTGTTTTGCAGGTCGGCCGTGACAACGGCCGAGACATGTCGAGCTTCGACAACGTGCTCTACCATCACATCAACATCAATGACGACAGCGCGGACGCGCTGGCGGATTTAAAGACGTTTCTCGATCTGTATTACTCGGCGGATTATTCCAGGGAGCGGCTCGAATCCTGGCTAACTTACGGTTCGCCGCGCGACTGCATCGCGCACCTGAAGCAGTTCAAGGCCTCCGGCTGCCGGCGCATCACCTTCCGGATTTCCACCATGGGGGATCCGATGATGCAGTTGCGCCGCCTGACCGAAGACGTGCTGCCGTACGTTTAGGGCTTCACGCCTTGCTGGCGTAATGAAAACTTGGCACTCTTCGAAGCAAGGAATTGGACACAGTCATGATCCAGGTCAAGCGGATGAGTCATGCGACGTTCGAGACCCCCGATCTTGAGCGGCAGATCGATTATTTCACGCAAGTGGTGGGCCTCCAGGAGGCCGGCCGTGAGAACGGTACCGCTTTTCTCGCCACCAAAGTGGGCGACATCGCCGTGCGAGTCCAGAAGGGCAGCGAGGCGCGCTGTGCCCGCATCGCCTTTCAGGTCGACCCGGCGACCGATATCGCCGACATTCGCAAGGGGCTGGAAGCCGAAGGCATCAAGCCGGAGGAAAGCAGTGACTCGACGCCCGGCGTGCCCCGCATGGTGGGCTTCGAGGACCCTAAGGGCACGGTGATCGAGGTGTTTGCTGAGCAGACTCCCATAGCCAAGAATACGGCCGTCGCCGGCGTCGGCCCGCTGAAGCTTGGGCATCTGGCGTTTTGCGTCGACGACCCGCAAAAATTTGTCGAGTTCTATGGCAAGGTTCTGGGCTTCCGTGTCTCCGACTGGATCGAAGACTGGTTCGCCTTCATGCGCTGTGGCCCGGACCATCACACCGTGAACTTCGTGCGCGGCAAGCGCACGATCATGCATCATGTCGCCTTCGAACTGAAGGATTGGGCGCAGATCCTGACCGCCTGCGATTTACTCGGCAGCAAGAACATCCAGCTTACCTGGGGACCGGGACGGCACGGGCCGGGACACAACCTCTACACTTATCACCGCAATCCGGACGATCAGATCATTGAGCTGTTCGCCGAACTGGACAAAATGCTGGACGAGGACCTCGGCTATTTCGATCCGCGGCCGTGGCACCGCGACCGGCCGCAGAAACCGAAGGTGTGGAGCGGCCCGAGCGACGTCTGGGGGCCGCCGCCGACTCCAGAGCACATCCGGCAAAGGAATTAGTTCGCCAACACGGCGATGTCGAAATTCGACGGGTTCACTGGGCGGTGATCTTGGCGGCGGCGATCACGTCGCGCCATTGCGCGATCTCGCGCGGAATGAGGGTGGCGAAGTCCTGCGTCGTACCGCCGACCGGTTCGACGCCGTCGCGTCGCAACCGCGCCGCCACTTCCGGCGCGCGCACCGCGCGCATCGCTGCGGCGGCGAGCTTGCCGATGACGGCCGTCGGCGTGCCCGTCGGCGCCATCATGCCGATCCACAGGATGCCTTCGTAGCCCGGGAGTCCAAGTTCGGCGACCGTCGGGACGTTCGGCATCAGCGGTGAGCGCGCCCGGCTCGCATAGGCGAGTGCGCGTAGCTTGCCGGCGGCCACATGCGCCGCGGCAGTCGCGTAGGTGTCCATCTTGAGCTGAACCTGACCCGCCAGCAGATCGGTCATGGCGGGCGCGGCGCCGCGGTAGGGGATGTGGCGAACGTCGAGCCCGAGGCGCCGCAGCAGCAACTCCATCGTGATGTGCGGCAGCGTGCCGTTGCCGGCCGAGGCGTAGTTCAACTTGCCGGGGTTCTGCTTCGCGTAGTCGACAAAACCCGCGAAGCTGTCGAATGGCGCAGCCGGATGACTTACCAGGAGTTCCGGCACTTCGGCCACGATCGAGACTGGCACCAGATCCTTTTTGGTATTGTAAGGCAATTTCGGATTGAGCGCGGCATTGATGGTGTGGTTCGGCGTGGTGAGCAAAAGCGTGTAGCCATCCGCCGCTGCCTTGGCGGTCGCATCCGTTGCAATGATGCCGCCGGCGCCGGCCTTGTTCTCGATCACGATCGGGCGTCCGAGATCGTCCGCCATCTTGCCGGCGACGAGACGCGCGACGATGTCCACCGCGCCGCCGGGCGGAAACGGCAGCAGCAGCCGGATCGGCTTCTCTGGATATTCGGCGCATGCGTTCTGGTCCGACGTGGCCAGGAGACACAGCACAATGAACGTCGCGAAGATCGCGCGGGATGGCGACAGCAGGGGCGAGGACCTCATGGCCATTCTCCCGATTCGCGTCCGCCAGCGCGGCGTAATGAGCTTTACTGGCTCGCCCAAACGATGCGCGCGATCCACAACACGTCGCGCGCCGCCAGCGTGCGCTCTTTGTGGGCAGGATTGAGCGAGCGCAGCTCGATGGTCTTCGAGGTCCGGCGTTTGAGTTCCTTAACGATCACCTCTTCGCCTTTGGTCTTGACCACCACGCGGTCGCCGCGGCGGATCGGCGCGGCCGGCGAGACCACGATCACGTCGCCGTCGCGGTAGGCCGGCATCATCGAGTCGCCGGAGATTTCCAGCGCATAGGCATGTTCATCGTTGACCGCCGGGAAGGCGATCTCGTCCCACCCGCTGCCGGCTGCCGGAAATCCGCCGTCGTCGAAATAGCCGCCCGCGCCGGCCTCCGCGAAACCGATCAGCGGCACCGGCCGCGTCACCGCGCGGCCGGTGTCGCCGATGAGCTGCACGAAGGTGTCGATATTGGTGGCGGTGGCGTCGAGCGCCTTCGCTACCGATTCGGTGGAGGGCCAGCGGGGCCGGCCGTCGGGGGTGATTCGCTTCGACTTGTTGAAGGTCGTCGGATCGAGGCCGGATTTCTTGGCGAGTCCCGAGGGCGAGAGGTCGGCACGCGCGGCGAGGCGGTCGAGTGCCGTCCAAATCTGGGAGTGCGTTAGCATCATTTGGCCTGATCCCACCTGCCGGAGCGTCAACTTGCGCCGGACTTTATCCAACGTCTAGGAATTATAGCCGTGAGTTTCGCCCGTCCAGCAACTTTTGAGAGTATATGCCGTAAAAGCAACTAATGCTTGGCCTGCAGTCAAGAGTTGCTACGCCGCGAACTATCCGAGACTATCCGGGACTGTGGGCTGAGAAGGGACGGTGGTGACGACGACCATCTACAAGATCTGCGACACTGCACTGTGGTCCGAAGCCGAGGGTTTTGGCGCGTTCCGAGGCGCGCCGCCCGATTTGCGCGACGGATTCATCCATTTTTCGACGGCCGCGCAGGCGGCCGAGACCGCCGCAAGGCATTTCGAGGGTGCGGCGGACCTGGTGCTGGTCGCGGTCGACGCCGGCCGGTTGGGACCGGACCTGAAGTGGGAGCCGTCGCGTGGCGGCGCGCTGTTTCCCCACCTCTACGGCGATCTGCCGTTGGACACGGTGCTGTGGACCAAGCCGCTGCCCCTCGGCGCCGACGGTCGCCATGTCTTCCCGGAGCTTGCACCGTGATCGGCCTCCTCGAGGCATGGGCACGCCCACTGCTGCGCCTGCTCGATCCTGAGGATGCGCACCGCCTCGCGATCCAGGCTCTAAAGCTCCCGCCCCACCTCAAACTGGTCCGCAACGACCCGCGGCTCGCGGTGCGCGCCTTTGGGTTAAATTTTCCCAATCCGATCGGCATGGCGGCGGGCTTCGACAAGCACGCCGAGGTGCCCGACGCATTGCTCGGTCTTGGCTTTGGCTTCGTCGAGATCGGCACAGTGACGCCGCAGCCGCAGATAGGCAATCCGCGACCGCGCGTGGTCCGGCTCAATGCCGATGAGGGCGTGATCAATCGGCTGGGCTTCAACAGCGACGGCGCCGCCGCGGTCCTGCGCCGGCTGGCGGCTCGCGCTGCCAGAGGCGGCATCGTCGGCGTGAATGTCGGGGCCAATAAAGACGCCGCCGACCGCATTGCCGATTATGTCCACATGATCGAGACCTTCGCGCCGGTCGCGAGCTATTTCACCGTCAACATTTCCTCGCCGAACACGCCGGGACTGCGCGAATTGCAGCAGGGCAAGATGTTCGACGACCTGCTCGCCCGCGTGATGGATGCGCGCGCCCGCATGAGCAGAGCCGCCGGCACCACGCCGGTGCTGATCAAGATCGCTCCCGACCTCACGCTCAGTGAGCTCGACGATATTGTCGGCGGCGCACGCCGTCATAAGGTCGACGGCATGATCGTCGGCAACACCACGATCTCGCGGCCGCCGGGCCTGCGCGATCCCGCGGCGCTCGAGCCGGGCGGACTCTCGGGCCGTCCGCTGTTTGCGTTGTCGACGCGGATACTGGCGGAGACCTATGTGCGGGTCGAGGATGCGTTCCCGCTCATCGGCGCAGGCGGCACCGATTCCGGTACGGCGGCGCTCGCCAAGATCAGAGCAGGCGCGTCATTGGTGCAGCTTTATAGCGCCCTGGTGTACCGCGGACTGCGGCTCATCAACTTTATCAAGGCGGATATCCTGGCGGAGCTCGATCGTGGCAAACATGCCGGCATCGACGAACTCGTCGGCACCGACGCGGCTGCGATGACGGCGGAAGACTGGCCGGCTTAACAGCATTTCTTGATGGGGCTCACTCGCCCTTGGCGGCACGCATCAGCCGCATGATCAGCCAGATCGGCACCACGATCACCGCTCCGAGAAGGAAATATCGCCAGAGCCAGCGCACCGCATCGAAGCCCATGTTCCAAATCGCGCGGACGAGATCCTCGACGCTGCGCAGGATGTTGAACGGGTCGAGGCCCAGCACCTTGAGGATTACGCCGATCAGGACGGACAGCAGCACCAGCCGGAAGATGACCGACAGCGGCGGCCCGCCGAAAAAGCGGGTGAGGGGATTGGCGCCGGGCGTGCGGCGGGACTGCTCGTCGGGACGCTGGGTCGGCATGCTCATGAAATCATCCTTATCACACCGCTTGAGCTGTCTGCCGTGCCGGATCACGCTCGCCGCAGGCCGCGCTTCGATCATTTGTCCAGCATCTCGTTCGAGCGTGTCGAGGCGATCGGCTTCGCGCGGCGGCTTGTCCCAGCGCAGGCGGCTGATGCGCGGGAAGCGCATCGCCAGCCCGGACTTGTGCCGCGTCGATCGCTGCAGGCCTTCGAACGCGACTTCCAGCACCAGGCCCTCGTCGGCTTCGTGCACGACTTCGCGCACCGGACCGAAGCGATCAACGGTGTTGCGGCGCACGTAACGGTCGATCCGCTGCAGTTCCTCGTCGGTGAAACCGAAATAGGCCTTGCCGACCGGCACGAGTTGTTCGCCGTCTTCGCCGTTGGTCCAGACCCCGAACGTATAGTCGGAATAGAATGACGATCGCTTGCCGTGGCCGCGCTGGGCGTACATCAGGACGGCATCGACCACGAATGGATCGCGCTTCCATTTCCACCACAGGCCTTTCGGCCGGCCCGGGACGTATGGCGCGTCGCGCCGCTTGAGCATGACGCCTTCGACCGCGCCGGCATCGTCGCCCGCACCGCCGCCGGCGGGATTGTGCCGCGCCGCGGCGAGTTCATCCCAGGTGCCGAAAGGGACGAGCGGCGAGATGTCGATGCGCGGGTCGTCGAGTCGAGCGATAAAGGCCTCAAGCCGCACCCGGCGTTCGGCAAACGGCAGGTCGCGCAAATCGTCCTCGCCCTCGACGAGCAGGTCGTAGGCGCGCAGATGCGCGGGGAATTCGGCCAGCAGCTTGGCGTTGACGCTCTTGCGGTTGAGGCGTTGCTGCAGCACGTTGAAGCTCTGCACGCGGCCATCCCGGACAACGAGTAGTTCGCCGTCGATCGCGGCCGGCAGCCGCAGCGCGTCAAGGAGATCGGGAAAGCTGCCCGAGATATCCTCGCCAGTGCGGGAATAAAGCCGCCCCGTCGTCACGCCGTCGCTGCGCGCGCCCGCTACTGCCTGCACGCGGATGCCGTCCCATTTCCACTCGGCTGCAAACTCCGCCGGATCAAGCCCGGCGAATTCCTCGATGGCGTGGGAGAGCATCGGCGGGCGAAACGGCGTCGGATCGCGGTTTGCGGGTTTCTCGGCGCGGCCTTCGAGCCAGGCGAACAGTTCGGCGTAGGGCGGCTTGAGGCCGGGCCAGATCAGTTCGATCTCCTGCGGGTCCTTGCCGCCGAGCGCTGCAGCCGCGGTCTTGGCGAGCCGCGCCGAGACGCCGATGCGCAACGCGCCGGTGACGAGCTTGAGCAGCGCCCAGCGTCCGGTCTCGTCGAGCGTATCGAGCCAGTGCGCAAGCTGTGCCGGCAATTCCGCCTTGCCGAGTGTGGAGAGCTTTTCCACGACTGTCGAAAGGGTCGGGGAGTGACGCACGTCGCTACGCGAACGGTCGCGGTGCGCTCCCCTCCTCCCATTCGCGCAGCGAATGGTGGGGAGGGGTCGGGGGTGGGGGGCATTTCGAGGTCCATCGCATCACCCCCCACCCCAACCCTCCCCACCGCTCGCTTCGCTTCGCGGGGAGGGGGAATGGTCCGATCGATCGGCGCTGGTCGAGCTTCGAAGCAGGTGTCAGCCTTGCCCGGCCACATCAGCGCGATGGTCTCGGAGAGATCGCCGACGTAATCGTAAGACAGTTCGAACAGCACCGGGTCGGTGCGCTCGGCGATCAGCGCGCGGAGCACGGCCGGCTTGGCATGGCGGAAGCTGAGTGCGCCGGTGAGCGCCGCGAGCGCGAAGCCGCGTTCCGGATCGGGGGTGGTACGGAAATAATCGGTGATCAGCCGCAGCTTATTGTTGCGGCCGGGTTCGTAGACGAGGCGGTCGAGCAATTCGGCGAAACGGTTCATATCATGGTTGCGATGTTTGGAGATCGGACCGCTTCGCACGCGCCCACGGCGGAAGCTACTCGCCCGCACCCGGCGTTCATCCTATAGGTAGTCCGCATTGCGACAGGTGGAAGGTGCGGCATGGCAAAACTACATCGCCGGGAGGTGCTTGGAGGGATCGCGGCGGTGGCCGCGGGCCCCTCATGGGCCGGAGCGCAACCGACCGCGGTGATCAAGACCGCGCCTCCGGCTGACGGCCCCCTGAGCACCAGCGCCGTCGCCTCGCTGCTCGCACAGCACAAGGTGCCGGGCGCGAGCCTTGCCGTCGTCCAGAACGGCGCGATCGTCGCGACCTACGGCTACGGCACGGCGCAGCCGGGCCGGCCGGTGATGCCGCGCACGCGCTTTCAGGCTGCCTCGATCAGCAAATCCATCAACGCGCTCGCTGTCCTCAAGTATGTGGAGGCCGACGAGATTCAGCTCGACGATCCGGTCAACCGGCGCCTCACGTCGTGGAAGCTTCCCGACAACGATCTCACCGCCGCGACGCCGGTCACCATCCGCATGCTGCTGAACCATACCGGCGGCACGAGCGTATCAGGCTTCGAAGGGTTATCGTCCCGGTGCGCCGCTGCCGACCCTGGTCGAGATTTTGAACGGAAGCCCGCCCGCCAATTCGGCGCCGGTGCGCGTCGAGTGGCCGCCGGGCAAGACGTTCCATTATTCCGGTGGCGGCAGCATCGTGCTGCAGCAGATGATGATCGATGTCTCGCTCGGCAAATACCCGGCGGTGGTGAACCATGTCGTGTTCGAGCTTCTGGAAATGCGCGACAGCAATTTCGATCAGCCGCCGAACGCGGCCGAGCTTGCGCGCTGCGCATTCGGCTATGGCGACGACGGCGCTCCGCTTCCCGGCGGGTTCATGGTGCATCCGGAATTTGCGGCGGCCGGGCTTTGGACCACCGCCGGCGACCTGGCGCTGATGGTGATCGGAATCATCCAGTCGCATGCCGGCCGGCCGGGCGCGTTTCTGGTGCAGAAGCTGGCGGCCGAGATGCTCAAGCCGGGCCTCGGCCACGCGGGCCTCGGCACGATGATCGACGACAAGGGCATGTTCTGGCACAACGGCGGCAATATCGGCTTCCGCGCGCTCTATATGGGCGATCCAGCGACCGGCAACGGCATGGCGGCGCTGACGAATGGCAACAACGGCGAGAAAGTTTACGTCGCGCTGCGCGATCGCGTTGCCGCGGCCTTTGGCTGGCGTTAACCGGGTCGGGAAGCATCGGGAGGACACTATGCTGAGGACGGCCTGCGCGATTGTTCTGCTCATCTGGGCGCAGCACGCCGCGGTCGCGGCGGACAAAATCCCCTGGCCGTCGGACTTGCCGGTCTATGACCACATCGTCATTGTCATCGAGGAGAACAAGGATTTTGAGCAGATTCTCGGGAATCTGTTCGATGCGCCGTACATCAAACAACTGGCAGAAGACGGCGCCAGCTTCAGCCGCATGTTCGGCCAGGAGCACAACAGCCAGGGCAACTATTTCTGGCTGTTCTCCGGCAGCAATCAGAACGTCGGGTTTTTCGATCAAGTGCCGAACGCCGCCAATCATTCCGACTACCCGTTCAAGGCGAGCAATCTGGGCGAGCAACTGATCAAGAACGGTTTGTCGTTCAAAGGCTATGCGGAGAGTCTGCCTGCCATCGGCTCTGAATTGGACGTACACCCGCCGGATTGCCGCGGTCTGAGTTGCGTCTACGCGCGCAAGCACGTGCCGTGGATCAGCTTCGCGAATGTGCCTAACGGCACGACACCAGAGACCTCTTCCAATCTGCGCTTCGAGGACTTCCCGAGCGACTATAACAAGCTACCGACTGTCGCTATCGTCATTCCGAATCTCAATCACGACATGCACAACGGCGAAGTCGCAGAGAGCATCCCGCGGGGCGATGCCTGGCTCCGCGAGAATCTCGACGGCTATTATCAATGGGCGAAAACGCACAACAGCCTTCTGATTGTGACCTTCGACGAAAACGATGACAAAGGTCGGTACTTTGGCCTCACCAATCCGCTGATCAGGCCGAAGCGAGGTTACCCGCCGGTCGACGAGTACAACGAATATCTACTCGATCTGCAGAACCGGATCGTCACGATCTTTGCGGGCGCCCACGTCAAGCCCGGAATATATAGCGAAGGCAGGGGCATCACCCACGTCAACGTCCTGCGGACGATCGAGGCGATGTATGGGCTGTCAAAGTCGGGCGCGCAGCAGCCCAACGCCGCCGGCATCGGCATCTCCGATGAGCAGATTGTCACGGATGTCTTCGAGCGGTCGCCCCGCTAGCTGCGAAGTTTCAACAATTGCGATCGGATTGACGGGCTCTCCGGCGCGCCCGTCAATCCGCGTTGGCGCTGGTTGCGCCTTCCCTGGTGTCTTCGTCCTCCTCATCGCCGTAGCCGACGATGGCGAGCGGCCGCGCCTTGAGCCCGCGCGTCATGCACCAATGCACCAGCGCATCCTCCTGGCCGTGCGTTACCCAGACTTCCGGCGCGCCGGTCGCCGCGATCGTCGCCGTAAGGCCGTCCCAGTCGGCATGATCTGATATGACGAGCGGCAGCTCGATGCCGCGCTGGCGTGCGCGTGCGCGCACCCGCATCCAGCCCGAGGCGAACGCCGTAACCGGATCGGGAAACCGCCGCGACCACAGGTCGGTCAGCGCCGACGGCGGCGCGATCGCAATGGCGCCGCCGAGCTCGGCCTTCTTGGCGCCGCTCACCAGCCGCAGTTCGCCCAGCGGCATGCGCTGCGCATAGTAGCTCGTGATCTTTTCCATCGCGCCGTGCAGGTAGATCGGCGCGTCATATCCGGCCTCGCGCAGCAGCGCGATCACGCGCTGCGCCTTGCCGAGCGAATAGGCGCCGACGAGATGTGCGCGCTCTGGAAAGAGTCCGACCGAGTGCAGCAGCCGCGCGATCTCGCCATTCGGATTGCCGTGGCGAAAGACCGGCAGGCCGAACGTCGCCTCGGTGATGAACACATCGCAAGGGACCAACTCGAAGGGCGCGCAGGTCGGATCGGGCGTGTCCTTGTAGTCGCCGGAGGCGACGATCTTGCAGCCGCCGGCTTCGACCGCGATCTGCGCCGAGCCGAGCACATGCCCGGCGGGATGGAAGGTTGCGCGTACGCCATCGAGCGTCAGCGTCTCGCCATAGCGGACGGCTTGCGTGCATCCGGCGAAATTTTCGCCATAGCGCAGCCGCATGAAGTCGAGCGTCTCCTGCGTCGCCAGCACCGCGCCATGGCCTGGACGCGCATGATCGGAATGGCCGTGGGTGATCAGCGCCTTGTCCACCGCCCGGGTCGGGTCGATGTGGAAGCCGCCAGCCTTGCAGCACACGCCGGACGGCGTCGGCAGAAGAATGTCTTCGGGGCGCATCGCGTTTAGATAGGGCGTCGCTGCGGCGGATGCGAGCTTAGGGTTTGATGAAGCGGGCCGGCCGCCGAGGACGAAAAGCCGGCCTCGACCGCGACGCCGTCGGAGGCTAACACGGGTGCGATGACCGTGCTGGATCGTCCGCTGGCAACCGCTGCGCTGCCCGAGCCGTTCGTCCGCTGGTTCGCCAGCCGCGGCTGGAGCCCGCGCGCGCACCAACTGGAACTTTTGGCGAAAGCGCGCGGACGCCGCTCGGTGTTGCTGATCGCGCCGACCGGCGCCGGCAAGACGCTGGCCGGCTTTCTGCCGAGTCTTGTTGAGTTGAGCACGACCTCACCACGCGCGCGCGATGTCCCCCTCCCCCCGCGAAGCGGTGGGGAGGGGTTAGGGGTGGGGGGCGATTCGATTCAGATTTCCGCACGTCCCCCCACCCCCGACCCCTCCCCACCGTTCGCTGCGCGAACGGGGGGAGGGGAGCCGCACCGCGACTCGCAGCTCGTGCGGCAACTACCGCCATCACTCCGCGTCGCCTCATCTCCACCGGCCGGGACATCCGCCGTGAGGGCGGGTTGCACACACTCTATATTTCGCCGCTCAAGGCGCTGGCGGTCGATATCGCGCGTAACCTCGAGCGGCCGGTGGCCGAGATGGCGCTGCCGATCCGCATCGAGACCCGCACCGGCGACACGCCAGCCAGCAAACGCCAGCGCCAGCGCCGTGACCCGCCGCACATCCTGCTGACCACGCCCGAGCAGCTTGCGCTGATCCTCGCCTCACCTGATGCGCCGTTTCTGTTCGGCTCGCTCCGGCGCATCGTGCTCGACGAGTTGCACTCGCTGGTGGTCAGCAAGCGCGGCGATCTGCTCTCGCTCGCGCTGGCGCGGCTGTTCACGCTCGCGCCTGATCTCACCAGCGTCGGCCTGTCGGCGACCGTCGCAACGCCCGATGACCTGCGCCGCTATCTGGTGCCGCAGCGCCCAGGCGGCAGGTGCCGCTCTCGCCGATCTGGTGATCGCGGACGCCGGCGCCGCGCCCGATGTGCGCATGCTCGACACCGCCGAGCGTCTGCCGTGGTCCGGCCATTCCGCGCATCACGCGATCAACGAAATCTACGACTTGATCAGGCGGCACAAGACCACGCTGGTGTTCGTCAACACCCGCAGCCAGGCCGAAAGCATCTTCCAGGAGCTGTGGGGCATCAACGACGACGGGCTTGCCATCGCGCTGCATCACGGCTCGCTCGACGTCGCGCAGCGCCGCAAGGTCGAGGCCGCGATGGCGGAGGGCCGCCTGCGCGCGGTGGTCGCCACCTCCTCGCTCGATCTCGGTATCGACTGGGGCGACGTCGATCTCGTCATCAACGTCGGCGCGCCGAAGGGTGCCTCGCGGTTGCTGCAGCGGATCGGCCGCGCCAACCACCGCATGGACGAGCCCTCGAAGGGGGTGCTGATTCCGGCGAACCGCTTCGAGGTGCTCGAATGCACCGCCGCGCTCGGTGCGGTCGCCGAGAATGCGCAGGACACGCCGGCGGCGCGCACCGGTGCGCTCGACGTGCTCGCCCAGCACGTCCTGGGCTCGGCCTGCGGGGAACCGTTTCTCGCCGACGAGCTCTATGCCGAAGTGACCAGCGCCGCGCCCTATTCGGGCCTTGCTCGCGCCGAGTTCGATGCAGTAATCGACTATGTCGCGACCGGCGGTTACGCGCTCAAGGCCTACGAGCGATTCGCGAAAATCCGCCAGGGCAAGGACGGTCGCTGGCGCGTCACGCATCCGATGATCGCGCAGCGCTACCGCATGAACGTTGGCACCATCGTCGAAGCCGACATGCTCAAGGTGCGGCTGGTACGCTCGCGCGTCTCCAAGATGATCCCGCGTGGCGGCCGTATCCTGGGCGAGGTCGAGGAATATTTCATCGAGATGCTCACGCCCGGGGACACCTTCGTGTTTGCCGGCGAGGTCCTGCGCTACGAGGCGATGATGCAGGATGAGGTCTACGTCTCGCGCGCCAGCTCCGAAGACCCCAAAGTGCCGGCTTACGAGGGCGGCAAATTCCCGCTCTCGACCTATTTGGCCGACCGCGTCCGCAAGATCATCTCGGATCGACGCGAATGGCGGCCGTTGCCGGCGCAAGTGCGCGAATGGCTCGAAATCCAGGAATGGCGCTCGCGCGTGCCTGGGCCACGCGAACTGCTGGTCGAGACCTTTCCGCGTGCGGACAAGCATTACCTCGTCTGCTACCCGTTCGAGGGACGGCTTGCGCACCAGACTCTCGGGATGCTGCTGACGCGGCGACTCGAGCGGGCGCGCCTGCGGCCGCTCGGTTTCGTCGCCAATGAATACGCGCTCGCGGTCTGGGGGCTCGGCGACGTGGCGCAGAGAATCGCCCGCGGCGAACTCTCGCTCGATGCGCTGTTCGACCAGGACATGCTGGGCGACGATCTGGAAGCCTGGCTCGCTGAATCGGCGCTGATGAAGCGCACCTTCCGCACCTGCGCAATCATTGCCGGGCTGATCGAGCGCAGGTTCCCCGGCAAGGAAAAATCGCGCCGCGAGGTGACGATCTCGACCGATCTGGTCTACGATGTGCTCCGCAAGCATCAGGGCGACCATATTCTGCTGCGGGCGGCGCGCGCCGACGCGGCGACCGGCTTGCTTGATATCCGCCGGTTGGGTGAAATGCTCGCGCGGATCCGCGGTCGAATCGTCCACAAGGCGCTCGACCATCTGTCGCCGCTGGCGGTACCGGTGATGCTGGAGATTGGCCGCGAAAGTGTTTACGGCGAGGCTTCCGATGGGTTGCTGGCAGAGGCGGAGGCCGAACTGGTGAAAGAGGCGATGCAGTGACGGAGGAAGTCGAGCACGTTTTGCCCGCTCCCGCCCTCCGTGAACCGGAGCAGGTGGTCGAGGCGGCGGCGCCGGTGAGCGACGATCCGGCTCAGGCTACGGCTGTGCCGGACCTGGAAATCTCTCAACCGCGCGCAGGTCGGGCCGGCGGCGGCGAAAGCGCGGAACGCCCCGGGGGTTCTGAGATTTTCGTCGCAGGGGTCCGGCTCATTGCCGACTGCTCCGGCGCGCTGTATTGGCCGGACGAAGGCGCGCTGATCGTCGCCGACCTGCATCTGGAGAAAGGCTCAAGTTACGCCGCCCGTGGCGTGCTGTTGCCGCCCTATGATACCGCCGAGACATTTGAGCGACTGGCGTCCGTCATTGAGCGATACGCGCCGCGGGCGATTATCGCGCTGGGCGACAGCTTCCACGATGGCGAAGGACCCGCACGGCTCGCCGACGAGGACCGCGCCGCGCTCGCCACCTTGCAGCGCGGGCGCGACTGGCTCTGGGTCGCCGGCAACCACGATCCCGACCCATCGGACCAAGTGGGCGGAAGCTTCGCCGCGACCCTGGCGATTGGCCCGCTGATGTTCCGTCACGTGCCGCAGAGCGGTGCGGTGACCGGCGAAGTGGCGGGTCATCTGCATCCGGTGGCGCGGATGAGCGGACGCGGCAAAACCGTGCGGCGGCGTTGCTTCGCAAGCGACCGCCGGCGCGTGGTCTTGCCGGCCTTTGGAGCCTATGCGGGCGGGCTCAATGTGCGTGACCGTGCGTTTGCCGACATCTTCGGGACGCTGGCTTTCACCGCCCATATGCTGGGCGAGGCGCGCATCTATGCCTTCGCGGCGACGCACTGTTTGAGCGATTGAATAAATTTTGAATGCCGTGACTGCCGCGCCTCAATCCCGGCGGAAGACGACGCTCGCGAACCAGCCGGTGACGATCGCCATCATCGCGGTGGCGAGGCCGTAGAGCAAGCCGTGGTAGCGCGCGGCGTTGCTGACAACCTGCTCGAACCCGGCTTTGTAGACCTCAAGCGCGGATGGCGTGCGCGCAATCATTGCGCCGTCGGCGAACAGCCGGACGTCAACATCGTAGTTGCCGACCGGCACCGCGGCGGGCAGCGGGATCGAGGCGCGGAAGAGAGCCGGCGTCAAGAAGGTGACGCCGTTCGACACTTGGCGATAGAGACGAAGGTCCGTTCTGATCTTGACGAACGCGGCGCGAAACGAATCGTCGTAGGTGCCATCGGCGTAACCTGCATCGCCACGTTGCGGCAGCGGAAAATTGTCCAGGCCAAGCTGCAGCCGCTGCAGCGTCTCGGTACTGGTGATGTCGTCGAGCGGCCGATTGCTGAGCACGGCTAAATAGGCCGGCGCGTTTTCGAATACGCTTGCCTCGGTATTCACCCAGATTCCGAGCACGCGGGACTTGCGGAACGTCACCAGTGTCTGCCGCGGGCCGGTGACGGTCACGACGATGTCGTAGCCGCCGCGACGGGGCTTCGAGTTGGCATCCTGCTCGATGCCGCCGAACAGCACGACCTCGTCGCCGGTGAAATTCGAGGTGACCATGACGCGATGATTGGACAGCGATGAAACCAGCCGTTCGGCGGCGGCTGGACTCGCCGAATCGAAGAACGCGACGCTGATGAGCGCAAGGAAGACCGGCACGAAGCCCGCGCCCATTTTTCGTGAACCCGGAGTGCTTCTACCATGAGGTGTGCTTCTACCCTGAGGCGTGCTTCTACCCCGAAGAGAGAGGGAGCAAAGCGGAGCAAGCGGTAAGGTCTGCGTCATCATCCGCCCTCTAGCGGCCGGATGGAAAACAGGTTCTCCGGTTGTGCCACCAAAGCATAAGCAAAGCGGATGCCGACTGCGAGCACCAGCAGGCCGAGCAGCAGGCGCAGCCGCTCGCCGCTGATTTTCTGTCCGGCCCGCGCGCCGAACTGCGCGCCGGTGACGCCGCCGACCATCAGGACCAGCGCCAATACCGCGTCTACCAGGTGGTTGGTCGCCGCGTGCATGACGGTTGCCGCCGCCATCGTCACCAGGGTGAGCACCATGGAGGTGCCGATGACGGTCGCGGTCGGAACCCGCAGGAGATAGATCAGCAACGGTACCAGCAAAAAGCCGCCGCCGATGCCCATGACGGCGCCGATGAAGCCGATGATGAACCCGATGGTCCAGACCGGAATGGCGGAGACATAGATGTGCGAGCGTTTGAAGCGCAGTTTGAACGGCAGGCCGTGAATCCAAGTATGGCTGCCGGGTCGACGCAGTTCAACCGGTTTGCCCTGCCGGCCCCGCATGATCGCGCGCAGACTCTCCGTCACCATCAGAGCCCCGATGATGCTGAGCAGCAGCACGTAGGAAATGCCGATCGTGATGTCGAGTTGGCCGACCTCGCGCAGAAGCGTGAACAGCCAAACACCCATGGCCGTTCCGATAATGCCACCGGCCAACAGCATGCAGGCGAGCGCGAGATCGAGCGACTTGCGTCGCCAATAGCTGAGCGCGCCCGACATCGATGAAGCGGCGATATGGCTTGCAACGGTGGCGACGGAGACCGCGGGCGATACGCCGAGAAAGATCAGCAGCGGCGTCATCAAAAATCCGCCGCCGATGCCGAACATTCCGGAGATGAAGCCAACCGCGAACCCCATCGCCAGGATCACGAAGACGTTGACCGGCAGGTCTGCAATCGGAAGGAAGATCTGCACGGCTCTGATCCGTCGGTTCGTGACGTGTTGTCGTTGCGGCAAGACGGCCTCGGCGCCTCACCGGAAGGGCTGGTCTGGTGTCGACCGGCTTCGCAGGACGCGGACCGACATGCCGGTCTGACTAAAGCACAACGGGAGCCGGCAGGGCCGACCCACGTTGATTTTTGTGATGAACCGTCCCCGGCATCCCGGCGACGCCCCGCGAGCTCAGGCACGGGACTCAAGCGGCAGGTAAAAGTAGTCTATCGCCCTTCGAGGCGGTAGGCACGCTTCGAGCCGTTTTTAATTGTGCAAGGCTGCGATTTGGCGCCTAGCGTGGCGTCGAGAGGTCGAGCTTGGCTGCACCGGCGTGCGGCGGAGGCGTGACCGCCGGCTTGCGTTTGGCCTGAGGCGGAACGGAGACGGCCTTGCCGGCGCTCGTGTCCCAGCCGCCTGCAGGTGCCTTGACGTGGGTGGCCGCGTCCGGCTGCTGCTCGGGAGTGAAACCGTCGACCGCCTGCTGGGCGCTCTGCAGAGACTTTGGATCGAGGCGGCTGGCCAGTTCGGCGCGCTTCTTTTCCGACTCCTGATCGCCTTCGCGGGCGGCCAGCGCAAACCACCGATAGGCCTCGGCCAGGTTCTGCTCCACCCCGATGCCGCGGGCGTAGAGAACGCCAAGGTTGTACTGACTGTCGGCCATCCCGTAGGCGGCGGCCTTGCGGAACCACTCGGCGGCAGACTTGTAATCCGGCTTGCCGTCAATGCCTTCGGCATAGAGCACGGCAAGGTTGTGCAGCGCCTTGGCGTTGCCGGCTTCGCCAGCGACGGCATAGAGGTGACGCGCGTTATCGAGATTCTTCTTAACGCCGAGCCCTTTTTCGTAGAGCCCGCCGAGCCGGAACTGCGCCGGTGCCAGCCCCTGCTTGGCGGCGCGCTCGAGCCAGGCTGCCGATTCTGCGAGGTCCTGTGGCACGCCGCGGCCGTCCGCATAGCGCTGGGCAATCTCGTACTGGGCGGCTGGGTCGCCCTTGGCTGCGGCCGACCGCAAAGCCCCGCCGATGCCGGGAGGCACCTTTTCCGTGACGTTTGCCGAGGCGGCAGGCGTTGCGCGTGCGGAGGCGGCCGGTGCAGGCGTCGGAAGCGGAGTTGGTTCCGGCGCGTGCTGAACCTGCGGCGCGACAGCGCCTGTGACCTCGGGCCGGGGCATAGTGCCAACGGATGCAACGCTCAGCATGCCGCTCGCTGCTGGGGATTCGGGCGTAGGGAGCGAGGACCGCGGGCCGGGTGGCGGAGCGGCGGGCTTGGCCGGCGGCTCGATGGCGGTGTCCGGAGCGCTCGCGGGGGCGGCGGCGGGCGGTTTGGGCGCGTCCTCGCCACGACGCGAGTCGGATGTTGCGGTCTTGTCGGCGGTGTTCTTGCTGGTCGCGCTCTTGGCCGGCTGATCGGAGGCGAGCCAGTTCAGCACGATATTCAGGGAGCCCAGCACGATCGCAAGAACGCTGATGCCGATGATCACGGCGCGCGCATGCTTGCGCAGGAGACCCGTCCACTTCCCCGGGTTGGATGTCCGGGTCGTTCCTTCGGCCTTTCGGGCTCCGCTGCGCTGGGGTGCTTCGACGGCTGCGGCCTGTGCCGCCCGCCGTGCCGCCGCAATGAAGTTCGATTTGCCGACCGGATCAGGAATGACCGGAGGCTTGACGGTGCCGAGCACGGCCTCGGATGCGGCAATGCGATCCGCCGGCGAGGCCGGATGACGCCCGCGCGAGACGCCGGGCTCGAGGGGATGATCGGGCGGTAGGTTAGGGTCGATCGGCTGGCGGACGGCGACGCCCGGTGCGGCAGCTTTCGGCTGCGACGGCTCCGCGACGGACTCGGCGGCTTGCGAAGCTTCAGGATTGAAGGTGGCGGCGGCGGGCAAGACGGCGGCTGGTGCCTGCGAGGCCGCTGACGCCAGCCTTGCCGAGGGGGTGAGGGCAGACATCTTCAGTGTCGCGGTGGGCGGCGCGGGTGCCATCTGCTGGTCCGGCATGGCCGGCTTGAGGGCAGCCACAGAAGCGGACTGCAAGGACGTTGCGGCGGACGCCGGCGGGGCCGGTGCGAGGTCGGCAGCCAGCGCGGCGGTGTCGCGCAGGTCCGTCTCGATCAGGGCAAGCCGGTCGACCACGTGCCCGAGCGTGCCGTGCACCGCCTCGAGCGCGTCCTGGGTCTGGCGCTCCATCTCCTTGAGACCGGTGACATCGCGCACGAGCGCGTCGACTTCGGGCGGCGGTTCGGCGCTGGAGCGTACCAGGTTGGGAAGGCGCTGATGCTCAAGATGAATTAGGAGTTCCGCGAGCCCGCGCTCGACGGCTTCAAGCTGATTGAGGCGGGTGTCGGAGGCATCGAGTTTTTCCACCAGCGTGGCAATCCGATCCTCGAGATGGCGCAGCGCCGTCTGGTCCACGCTCGTGGACTGGAGCCGCTCCATCTTGTCGATCAATCCCGCCACCACGGTGTCGGATTCGTGCGGCTCCTGGCTTTTCCGGTTCCGCGCTTCGAGCGCATCGGCGAGCGTTCCGATCCGTCGCTCCAGCGATGCGAACATCTCGGAACCACCGTTGACAGCGGCGACCTGGTCCACTTTCACCGAGAGCGCCCGCACCTCTGCGGCGAGGTCCGCCAGGGCGTCGCTCGAGGCGGCATGCGTGACGACGCCGCGCATGGCGACGATCGCGGCCTCGAGTTGCTTCAGCGAGGCTGGGTCCTGGCTTTGACCGGCGACCTGGTCGATCTTTTGCGAAATGACCTTGAGCTCGTCGTCGAGCCCGGCCAGGTTCTCGGCCGGCGTCAAAGCGCGCAACGCGTCACGCACCTCGATCAGTCCGCGCTCAATGCCTGCGAGCACCGCGCCGTCGCTGCCGGTCTGCCGCGTCTCTTCGATGCGGTCGGCGAGCTTTCGCATCTCGCTTTCGAGCGCTTCGACCGCCTTGCGCGGCACTGCGTCCTGCAGCATGGCGCCGATCTCGGCGAGATCGTCGCGCAGCACCTCGACCGCCCTGTCGATTCCGCAGGGCCGATTCAGCGCCCCGATCTGCTCGTTGATCTGCCGAAGCTGCTGTTCGAGGCCGGAAAACTCCTGCGTGTGGGCGCGCGGCAGTGCGGTGGACGATAGCGGCGCCGGTTCGGCAGGGCTCTCCGCAGTGGAAGCGGCGGACGAATCGTCGTCGAGCGTTCTCTGGCGATCCGCGATCTCCTTCAACGCTTGCTCCAGCGGGGTTGCCACCGGGTCGGCCGGCGGGTTCGGGTCCGGCCGCTCTACGGCAAAGGTCTGCGACTGCGGGCGCATGCTGCTCGATCTCGCTTTTGGCAGAGCAGCCTTCGGCCGCCAATTGGTCCAGCCTGCGGCCGATCTTGGCAACGACTTCGACAAGCTCGCGCGCCGTATCATCCGGGCGGCTCGCAGGCGGCTGCGCTTGTGCCGCGCCGGGATTCCGCTGCGCAATCGATTCGAGCTGGCGCGAGAGACTGTCGAGGCGGCTGTTGACGCTGGCCAAGCCGGTGTCGGCGGTCTTGCGGGAGAGGCCATCGGGACGGTGTTTGACATGGGCCAGCGCTTCACGCTCCGCCAGTCTTTGCGTCAGGCTGTCGAGCGGGCTCTTGGCCCCACCAAAAGCGTCGGGGGAAAGCGGCCGGCGATCGCCTGGCTGCAGGCGGTCCGACCGGTCGGCGGGCTGCTGGCGGACCTCGTCGTCGGTGTATCCGCCCTGAAATGGCGCCCGTTTCGCCGTCATATCGTCGTCGGGGTGGTGCGCCTCGGGCTCGGGCAGCCGGCGCATCGGGTCCAGGTCTTCGTCGTGCTCGAAATATCGCGGCTCGAAGTCGTCCAGCGGCGCCCGGGTCGCGCTCGATGCGGTGCCGGCAAGCTCGTGCGGGCGCGCAGATGATTCATCGGCGGTGTGAGCCCTGATCTCAGCGGCCGTGTCTCTGATCACGGTATCGAGCCATTGGCCAACGGACATTCCGGATCGGCGCGCGGCTTCGCGAGCGGTTTCGCGCGCCTGCCGTTTGACGCCTCGCACCTGCCATCGAATGCCAGATTTCATGCCCGTATCCAGATGCCCAACCGGACGAGCGACAGTCGCACCTTTTCCCTTGTGAGCGTGGCGCTCATTAACGGATGGTGATCGACGCTCAGCCCCGCTGTCCCCGGCTCACAGTTTTTGCTCGTGAGGGTAAACAGACACTTAACGGGCGAGACTCTCGCAGCTTCTGGGGCGAAGATCGGCCATGTGTTACCGTTACAACACATCCAAACTCTGTCGGGACGGCACGGTGCCAGGGTAAGGGAGGAAGAGGATATCGATAGTTGGCGGAATCAGTTGGAACTTTTGAGTCCGCCCAAGCAAGGTGTTCGCTGATGCGGCTCACTGAGCTCGGTCCTCAGCCCCAATCTCTGCCCTGGACCAAGACCGGGGTGGTAGCCAACGCAAGCAATACGGACGCGGTTACATTCACGATCGGACAGTTGGCGCAGGACTTCGGCCTGACGCTTCGCACTTTGCGGTTTTATGAAAGTCTCGGGCTCCTGACGCCACATCGCAGCGGCGCAACCCGACTCTATTCGCAGGCAGATCGCGACCGGGTCGCGCTCATTGTGCAGGGCAAAGGTCTCGGCTTCACGTTGCGCGAGATCCGGGAGTTGCTTGAGGTTCCGGTTGCCGAAGATGATCAGCCCGCCCTGCATTTGACCCGTGCACAATGCGTCGAGCAGATCAATCTTCTCGAGCGCCAGAAGCAAGCGATCGAGAACGCGCTTTCGGAATTGCGGCGGACCTATTCAAGCATGTACTCGGGCGAGCTTGCGCGCGAGATGTCCGAAGCGGCTGACGACGCCACGTAGCGCGTCGGCTCGGATCAAAGACACTCCGAAACATCCGTTCAGCGTGCGACGTCCCCGGTAGCGCGTGGCGTCCTGCGGGCATACGGCTAAAGACTACCGCTCGCCGGAGGGCGAACAGCCTCGTTCGGTGCGCGGTTGCACGCGCCGGGCGGTGAGTTCGATTGTCCTGCCGCCGGGCAGTTCGGCGTATGCTTTTTCAAGCATCCCCAGGTTTGGGCGCGTCATCGTCCCCTCGCCGGGCGCCGCCGGTCCTTGTATGATTGTTCCATCAACAGGATTTATCATGGACGCGCTCAATCTTCCCCGGCCGGCCTGGATGACCGAGGACCTCGTGCTGCTCGAGGATCAGGCGCGGCGTTTCATCGATGCCGAGTTCGCCCCCAACATTGAGCGTTGGAATGACGAAGGCATGTATGACCGCGAGGTCTGGACCAAGGCCGGCTCCGCCGGGCTGCTGTCACCGGCCATCCCTGAGGAATATGGCGGCGCGGGTGGCAGTTTCGCGCACGAGGTGGTCATCAACCGCGAATTGAGCCTGGCGGGCTTCGACTCGTTTGGCGCGCCGCTGCATTCAGGCATCGTCGCGCCCTACATCCTGCATTACGGCACCGACGAGCAGAAGCGCCGCTGGCTGCCCAAGCTCGTCACCGGCGAATTGGTCGGCGCCATCGCCATGAGCGAGCCCGGCACCGGTTCGGACCTGCAGGGCGTGCGCACCGCCGCGAAGAAGTCCGGCAACGGCTATGTGCTTAACGGCTCCAAGACCTTCATCACCAACGGCCAGCACGCCAACCTGATCGTGGTGGTCGCGAAGACCGACCCGTCGGCGGGCGCCAAGGGCGTCTCATTGATGGTGGTGGAGACCGACGATGCACCGGGGTTTCGCCGCGGCCGCAAGCTCAAGAAACTCGGCATGGATTCCGCCGACACGTCGGAACTGTTCTTCGACGATGTGAAGCTGCCGCCCGAGAACCTGCTCGGCGGCGAGGAGGGCCAGGGTTTCGTCCAACTGATGAAAGATTTGCCGCGTGAACGATTGATCGTCGTGGTGCACGCCCAGGCGATGATCGAGCGGGCGCTCGCGCTGACCATCCCCTACGTCAAGGAGCGCAAGGCCTTCGGCAAGCCGATCATGGACTTCCAGAACACCCAGTTCGTGCTGGCCGAGTGCAAGTCCGAGGCGACCATCTCGCGCGTGTTCCACGACCATTGCATCGAGCGCTATCTCAAGGGCGAACTCGACACCGTAACCGCCTCGATGGCGAAATACTGGATCACCGATCTGCAGGGCAAGATCATCGACCGCTGCCTGCAACTGTTCGGCGGCTATGGCTATATGGACGAGTTTCCGATCTCGCGGCTCTATCGCGATTCCCGTGTCATGCGCATCTATGCGGGATCGAACGAGATCATGAAGGTGATCATCGCGCGCAGCTTGTAATCAGCCTGCGGGCTCGGCGTGAGGCTCGCCATATGGCGCCTCACGCCGACGGGTGGTCGCATCCGAAGCCGTGGGCCGCTTGCAGAGCGCCGACCCAGCCGCGGTCGTTCGTGCCTTACTTCGGCAGCAGTACGTGATCGATCACGTGGATGACGCCGTTCGACTGCTTGACGTTCGCGATCGTGACTGTCGCGGTTCCCTCGCTCTCGTCATGCAGGACGATCTTGCCGTCCTTCACCATTGCCACGAGCTTGTCGCCCGAAACGGTCGTGATGGTGTGCTTGCCGCCTTCGTCCTTGACCATCTTCATGATCGCCGGGCTGAGCGCGTTGGCCTTGACCACGTGATAGGTCAGGATCTTGACGAGCTTGGCCTTGTTCTCGGGCTTCAGCAGCGATTCGACCGTGCCTTTGGGCAGCATCTCGAACGCTTTGTTGGTCGGCGCGAAGACCGTGAACGGGCCGGGTCCTTCCAAGGTTTCGACCAGGCCTGCGGCCTTCACGGCGGCGACCAGCGTCGTGTGATCCTTCGAGTTCATGGCGTTCTGGATGATGTTCTTCGACGGCAGCATGGCGGCTCCGCCGACCATCGGATTGCTTTCTGCCCAGCTCTGTGGGGCAGCCATCGCGCCGATCGCGACTGTGGCGGCGATCGCCGCGATGCCGGTCAAATGCGCAAACTTCATGTTGTCCTCCGTATGATAAACAGAGCCCCCGGATGAGCGGCTCCGTGAAGCTACGGAGGTCGGTCGCGGCAAGACGCCGACGTGAAGGTCACTCTAATGTGATCGCCCGGGAGGAAAAGTTGCGGAACCGGGTGGCGGTATGTTCAGCGCGGCTGGTCCCGAGCTTCCGCGGCATCAAGCCGGCGCGGCTGCACCCGCGTTGCCGGCGGCGGTCTTGTCGAGCCGCGCGCACAGCAGATCGTGAAACGGCTTCGGGCTCAGAATGTCCTTGCGGGTAAAGTCGGCCCCCGTCAGATAGTCGCGCACCAGAAATGAATCGAGATCGTAGAGGCGTATCCGGTTCGCGGTTGGCGATTGCTCACGCGGCCAGCTTGCGGCGATGTCGCGCGCCAGTTCGCGGTTTTCGCTGAGCGTCAGCGCGTTTTGCAGAACGAGCTTTCCTGCCAAGGATGAAACGCGGGAGCGGATTTTGCCGCCAAGCTGGCCGGTCGTCTTGAGCGCACGCTGCTCGGCAAACTCGACCGCATCCGGACGCCGCGATATTGACGCCACCGTGACGCGTGCGACCGAGCTCTTGTCCCCTTGGCGCACCCGGTGATGGCCCGCTTCCCCTTTGAGATAGCCGTGAGCGAAATGGCCGCGCAGCGCGACGGCGACCGGTTCATCCGGCGTAACCGGTTCGCGCAGCATCACGACCTCGCATCGCCGGTCCTTGGCCCAGTCGCGATAGAGCTTGAAGAGCAAATCGCGCGCCGCGCTTGCCGCGCCCACCGGAGCGATCTCAACGAGGGCATCCCAATATCCTTCCGGCCCCATGGTCATGGTTTCGCGGCGGGTCGTGGCAATCGCGGCTTCGAGCTGGAGCAATCGATCCGAGGCTCTGACGAGGTCGGTGCGCGTTGCTGCGGACTTGATCGATCTCCGCCAGAGCCTTCGCCGAATCCTGCAGCCGTTCGATGCGCGACACGGTCCCGAGCGATCGCGTCTGCTGCGCCAAAATTCCGCCGGCGCTGTCAAGATCGCGCCAGAAGGTGTGCTCCTTGCGTGTCGCATCGATCTCTTCGATCTCGCGCGTGCAGGCGCTCGATGTTCACGGCTCCCGCCAACGCTTCACACGCGCCGCGCGCCGCTTCGATCCTGGCGTCGATCGCTTCGCGCGTCAGACGGTCTCCGGTGCGGGTGCGGATCGGGGCCTTTTCGGCCTTCGCATGCCGGCTGTCCGGGGTGTCCGCGACCCGGACCCGTACACGGCCGTCCTGCACGCTCACGTCGATGAGCGAGCCCGGCTCCAGGGCGCGTTCCATCAGCAGCGTGGCAATCGGCAAGATCACCTGCCGGCGCATCTCGCGCTTGATCCCGCGGCCGCCGTAGCGAGGATTGAAGCCGACGGCGAGGACGTGATCGATGACGTCGTCATGCACATCGACGATCAGGTTGCGGCTGGCGATGCCTTCGCGCCGCAGCGTCGCTTGCAAATCGGCGCGCGCGATACGCACGGCCTGCTCCCGCGTCAGCGGGTGAAACAGCACGACGTGCTGAAAGCGGTTGAGAAACTCGGGCCGGAATTGCGCTTCGATCGCGCTCAGCGCTTTGTCGGAGTCGTAACTGTTGCCACCGCCGCCAAAGCCGATCGTCGTCGTCATTCCCTCGAATGCGCCGGCATTCGACGTGGCGATGATGATGGTGTTGCGGAAATTGACGGACTCGCCTTTTGGCGTCGTCAGCCGCCCCTCGTCCAGAAGCTGAAGAAAGAGGTCCTGGATGTTGCGGTGCGCCTTCTCCAGTTCGTCGAACAGCAGGACTTGAAACGGCTGGATCCGCACCGGGTCGATCAACCGGGCAGGGCGCTCCGGCGAGGAGGCCTGCGCCGCGCCAACCAGCATTTCGAACGAGTGGAAGTCGGTGAACTCCGACATGTCGAAACGCAGCATCCGCCGGTCGCTGCCGAAGAAGAATTCCGCCAGCGCACGTGCTAGTTCGGTCTTGCCGACGCCGGTCGGTCCGACGAACAGGAACGAGCCGATCGGCTTGTTGGTGTCATGCAGCCGCGCCTTGTAGAACGCGATCATCTCCACCACGGCTTCGATGGCGGCTTCCTGCCCGATGATTCGCTCGCGAAACCAGTCGCGGATGTGGGCGGCCGATTTGCCTTCGGATTGCGAAACCACGAAGAGCGGCAGGCCGCTATGGATGGCAAAGACCTTCTCGACGAACAGCGTCGTGATCGTGCCGTCCTCGCCGACGGCGAGCTTCTGGTCGCGATAGTCGCGCACCTTGTGCAGCAGATCGAGCGCGGGTCCGGGACCCGCATTGGCGGCGTGAAACGTCCGGCACAGTTCGAACAGGCGATCACTCGCCTCGGTACTGATCGCCAATCCGATCGCGGCGGCCTCGCCCTCCACGATGGCGTGCATCTGCGGCGTCGATAGCGGCTCGATCCGGATGACCTCGAAGGCCGAGACGAATTTTGGAAAGCGATACATTTCGAGGACTTGATCGGCGGTGGCTTCGCTGATCAGCCGCAGCCGGCCGTCGGATAGCCGGGGGCGCATCGCGTCCAGCAGGTTCGCCTTGCTCTGACTGGTCGTGCCGACTGTCGGCAAGTTCCACACGTCAACCACGTTGAGGACGATGTTCGACTGCTCGCATTCGTTCATCAGCCGGGTCAGCTTGGATTCCCATTCGCCGAGATAGCGGGTGCCGGACATGATCTGCGCGGTCGCCAGCCGGCGGATGCCGGCGCTCATCTCGTCGGCAAGCTGCTGCGCGATCCCGTGCAGCACCGTGGTCTTGCCGACTCCCAACGGGCCGACGAGCAGCACGGACTTGTTGTCGCACAGCGCGTCGATGGCGGCGCGGATTTCGGCATCGCGAAACGATGGCGGGCGCACGCGTTGCGCCGCCTCAACCAGATCCTGCCCTTCATCAAGGACGCTGCCGTAGTCCATGGCGACCCAGTGTTTCGGTTCGCACTCGCGGTCCGGTTTGCGACTCTGCCTGCATTGCAGGCGCGTCGGCAGAGGCGCATAGATTGTTTGCGCTCGAACGAAAAGGGTGAAGCCTGGCTGCTCGCGCGCTTAGCAGGTGCGTGCAGAGTGCTGCCGGCCTGGCGGTTCTGAGCCCCTCCTTAATTGCCGTGAATTATGGCAGAAAAGACGGCCGTCACAATTGCCCGCGCCGCACGCGGGTGGATTCAGTCGCAGGAAAACGCCATGCCCGACGCTTTCATCTACGATCACCTGCGCACGCCGCGTGGCCGCGGCAAGGTCGATGGTTCGCTGCACGAAGTCACTGCGCTCAATCTGGCCGCGCAAACGCTTGCGGCCGTCAAGACGCGCAACGCGCTCGACCCGGCGCTGGTCGACGACGTGGTGCTGGGCTGCGTCGATCCGATCGGCGAGGCGGGCGGCGACATAGCGCGTGCGGCCGCGCTGCTGGCGGACTACGGCAACAGCGTGCCGGGCATTCAGATCAACCGCTTTTGCGCCTCCGGCCTCGATGCGGTGAACTTTGCCGCAGCCGAAGTCATGTCGGGCCAGCACGATATGACGATCGGCGGCGGCGTCGAATCCATGAGCCGGGTCGGCATCGGCGCGTCGGGCGGCGCCTGGCCGATGGATCCGTCGCTTGCGATCAAGACCTATTTCATGCCGCAGGGCATCTCGGCCGACCTGATCGCGACGAAGTACGGGTTCTCGCGCGATGATTGCGACGCCTACGCGGTCGAGAGCCAGAAGCGGGCCGCCGTCGCGTGGGAGGAGGGCCGCTTCGCCCGATCGGTGATCAAGGTCAAGGACGTCAACGGCATCACGCTGCTCGATCGCGACGAGCACATGCGCCCGTCGACCACCATGCAGTCGCTCGGCCAGCTCAAGCCGTCGTTCGTGCAGATGGGTCAGGCCGGCGGCTTCGATGCGGTTGCGGTGCAGGCGCATCCGGAGATCGAAGCGGTCAATCACGTGCACCATGCCGGCAATTCGTCCGGTATCGTCGATGGCGCTGCGGCGGTGCTGATTGGCAGCAAGGAGGCGGGCGCGAAAGCCGGATTGACGCCGCGCGTGAAGATCAAGGCGTTCGCGAACATCGGCTCGGAGCCCGCGATCATGCTCACCGGCCCGGTCGATGTGACCGAAAAGGTGTTGCGCAAGGCCGGCATGACGCTCGGCGACATCGATCTCGTCGAGATCAATGAAGCGTTTGCTTCCGTGGTGCTGCGCTATCTGCAGGCCTTCGACCTCGACCCGGCGAAGGTCAATGTCAACGGCGGTGCCATCGCGATGGGCCACCCGCTCGGCGCCACCGGCGCGATGATCCTCGGCATCGTGATCGACGAGTTGGAGCGCCGCAACCTCTCCACCGCGCTGGTGACGCTGTGCATCGGCGCCGGCATGGGTACCGCGACGATCATCGAACGGGTGTGAGTGCGACGATTGTGATGCGTTTCGAGCTGCCGCCGATGTCGAAAGACTGGGCCACGCGCGTTCCCCTCCCCCCTCGAACAGAGCGAGTGGTGGGAAGGGGGACCACGGCGCCGGCTTCGATTGAGAGAGTATTTGAATATGCCTAAGATCGACCGCAGCAAAATTCCCTCGCAACCGATCCCGTCCTATCCGAAGGAATTCGCGCAGGTCATTGCGGGACGCGAAAAGCAGAAGCTCGGCGACGCCGTCGGGCTGACGCAGTTCGGCGTCAATATCACCCGCATCAACGCGCACTCGGCTTCGGCGCTGCGCCACTGGCACGAGCAGGAAGATGAATTCATCTACATGCTCGAAGGCGAACTGGTGCTCCAGGAAAACGACGGTGAGACCGTGCTCAAAGCCGGCGACTGCGCGGGCTTCAAGGCCGGCAGCGGCATCGCGCATTGTCTCATCAACCGTACCGATCGCGACGCGGTCTATCTCGAAGTCGGCACGCGGGCGAAATCCGAGCGGGTGCATTATCCCGACGTCGACTTCATGATGGAGCGCGACGACGTCAGCCGGCGCTGGTTTCGCCGCTCGGGCGAGCCGATCCGGGATTAGCCGCATCAATTGCAGAAGGGCCGGGGCGTGTCATGACCTACGTCAACTTCAAGCTCGACATCGACGCCGACGGCATCGCGCTCGTCACCTGGGATGCGCCGGGCCGGTCGATGAACGTGATCAACCCCGAGGCCACCGAGGAACTGTCCGCCATCATCGAGCAGGTCGCGGCGGACGCCGCCATCAAGGGCGCGGTCATCACGTCGAGCAAAGAGGCGTTCTGCGCCGGCGCCGATCTCACCATGCTGGAGACCTTCGGGCGGCAGTTCGCGGAAGCCGTAAAGGCGCGCGGTGAGGAGGCGGCCGCGATGCTGCTGTTCGAAGAAAGCCGCAAGTGGTCGGTGCTGTGCCGCCGGCTCGAGACCTGCGGCAAGCCATGGGTCGCCGCCATCAACGGCACGGCGATGGGCGGCGGCTTCGAACTTTGCCTCGCCAGTCACTACCGCATCGCTGCCGACAATGCGAAGACCCGTGTTGGCCTGCCCGAGGTCAAGGTCGGGCTCTTTCCCGGCGCCGGCGGCACGCAGCGTATCGCCCGCATGATGGCGCCGGGGGACGCGCTGCAATTGCTGCTCAAGGGCGACGCGCTCGACGTTGCGCGCGCCAAGTCGATGAAGCTCATCGACGCCGTCGTGCCGTCTGGCGATCTCGTTGCGAACGCGAAGGCATGGATCAAGACCGTCGGTAAGGCCAAGGCGCCGTGGGACGAGGAGGGCTTTCGGCTGCCGGGCGGGGCGGTCTATTCCAAGGCCGGCATGGCTGTGTTCCCGGCCGCCAATGCGATCTACCGGCGCGAGACCTTCGACAATTATCCGGCCGCGCGCGCCATCATGCAGGTGGTCTACGAGGGCCTGCAGTTGCCGATGGATCAGGCACTGCGGGTGGAGTCGCGCTGGTTCGCGCACATCCTGCGCTCGCCGCAGGCCGCCGCTATGATCCGCACGCTGTTCGTCTCGACGCAGGAATTGAACAAAGGCGCGCGCCGGCCGAAGGGCGTGCCGGCCGACGAAGCTGAAAAATCGGCGTGCTGGGCGCGGGCTTCATGGGCGCCGGCATCGCCTATGTCAGCGCGCTCGCCGGGCTCGACGTGGTGCTGATCGACCGCGACCAGGCCAGCGCCGACAAGGGCAAGGCGCATTCCGACAAGCTGATGACCGACCAGGTCAGCAAGGGCCGCGCCACCGAGGCTGCGCGCGCCGCCTTGCTGGCGCGCATCACGCCGACGCCGGACTACGGCGCGCTCAAGGACTGCGATTTCGTCATCGAGGCTGTATTCGAGGACCGTAAAGTCAAAGCGGAAGCCATCGCCAAGGCCGAAGCCGTGATCGGGGAGGGGGTGGTGTTCGGCTCCAACACCTCGACGCTCCCGATCACCTCGCTTGCCGAAGCCTCGCGGCGCCCGGCGCAGTTCGTCGGCGTGCATTTCTTCTCGCCCGTCGAGCGCATGATGCTGGTCGAGGTCATCGTGGGCAGGGAGACCGGCGAGAAGGCGCTGGCGGCGGCGTTCGATTACGTGCGCGCCATCCGCAAGACGCCGATCCTGGTCAATGATTCGCGCGGCTTCTACACCTCTCGTGTTGTGGGCACCTATCTGCGCGAAGGCCACCTGATGCTGGCGGAAGGCGTGCCCGCTGCGATGATCGAGAATGCCGGGCGCATGGCCGGCATGCCGGTTGGGCCGCTGTCACTCAACGACGAGGTCGCGGTCGATCTTGCCTGGAAGATTCTCAAGGCCACCGAAGCCGACCTTGGCGCAGAGGCGGTCGATGCGCGGCAGAAGGCGCTGCTGGAAGAGATGGTCGAGAAGCGCGGCCGGCTCGGCCGCAAGAACGGCAAGGGCTTTTACGACTATCCGCAGAACGGCCCGAAGCGGCTCTGGCCCGGGCTTGCCGATCTCCAGCCGCCGAAACTCGATCCCGACACGATCGATGTTGCGGATCTGAAGTACCGTCTGCTCGGCATCCAGGCGCTGGAAACCGCGCGCTGCTTCGAGGAGGGCGTACTCACCGACGTGCGCGAGGCCGATGTCGGCTCGATCCTGGGCTTCGGCTTTGCGCCCTATTCCGGCGGCACACTGTCCTACATCGACCTGATGGGGACCAGGGCCTTCGTCGACCTGTGCCGGCGTTTGGAGGCTTCGTGCGGCGAGCGCTTTGCGCCGTCGCCCCTGCTCATCGAGATGGCCGCCAAGGGTGACAGCTTTTACGGCCGCTTCGCCGCCCACGCCCGCGCGGCTTAAGGCGGGCGCGGTATGGCGGCGTAAGTTCAAGCAGTGTGTAGGTGGGCGGGCTGCATCTTTACCCTCCGCCCGCCATAAGCGCGTTTATGCGCATCTTCGACGCGCTATGGCGGTGAGGAGGGTCGGCCGGAGTGAGTGAAGTGAGCGAGCCGGGGTGGGGGGAGTCAGAGGCCGCGCCGCGAGGCGACAGGCGGCTTCGCGGTTCGCGATCTGACGCCAAATCGGGGCTCGGGCAGGGGGCAATCGCCGCGGCGGCCCGTCATTGCTCTTTCACATTACCCGCGTGTAAGGTCGCGCCCTTTCCGCCGGGGCGCCCGCATGGCTCGTGACCAAGTCGACATGACACCCATCGAAACACGCGATGATCTCGTCGCGTGGTTCGAGGCGGGCTGCAAGCCGAAGGCGGAATTCCGCATCGGCACGGAGCACGAGAAATTTGCCTTCACGACTGAAGGCCATCGCCCGGTTCCCTATCAGACGCGGCGCAGCATTCATGCCTTGCTCGAAGGCATGCAGCACCTGCTCGGCTGGGACCCGATTATGGAGGGCGAGAACATCATCGGGCTCGCCGACGTGACGGGCGGCGGCGCGATATCGCTGGAGCCCGGCGGCCAGTTTGAGCTGTCGGGGGCCCCGGTCGAGACCGTGCACCAGACCTGCTCGGAACTGATGGCGCATCTTGGCGCAGCTCAAGGAAATTGCCGAGCCGCTCGGCATCGGCTTCCTCGGCCTCGGCATGGCGCCAAGCTGGACGCGTGCCGACATGCCGACGATGCCGAAGGGCCGCTACAAGATCATGACGGCCTATATGCCAAAGGTCGGCAAGCTCGGCCTCGACATGATGTATCGTACCTGCACGGTGCAGACCAATCTCGACTTCTCCTCCGAAGCCGACATGGTGAAGAAGCTGCGGGTCTCGCTGGCGCTGCAGCCGATCGCGACCGCGCTGTTCGCCAACTCGCCGTTCACCGAAGGCAAGCCCAACGGCTTTCTGTCGTTCCGTTCCGAGATATGGCGCGATACCGATCCCGACCGCTCGGGCATGTTGCCGTGGGCGTTCGAGCCCGGCATGGGCTTCGAACGCTGGGCCGACTACGCGCTCGCGGTGCCGATGTATTTCGTCAAGCGCGGCGACGACTATATCGACGTCGCCGGTAAATCGTTTCGCGATCATCTCGATGGCAAGCTGATCCCCGGCGAGCGCGCGACCATCGCCGACTGGGCGAACCATATCTCGACGATTTTTCCGGAGGTGCGGCTCAAGCGGTATCTCGAAATGCGCGGCGCCGACGGCGGGCCGTGGCGCCGGCTGCCGGCGTTGCCGGCGTACTGGGTCGGTCTCCTCTATGACGACGTCGCGCTCGATGCCGGCTGGGAACTCGTCAAGGGCTGGGATGCGCAGGAGCGTCAGAAGCTGCGCGACGACGTGCCGACGCTTGGTTTCAAAGCGACGATCCGCGGCCAGAGCGTGCTCGATCTGGCAACCGTGACGTTGCGGCTCGCCCGCCAGGGGCTGGCGCGCCGCGCCCGTTTCGATTCGAGCGGCCATGACGAATCGCGCTACTTGCGCCCGCTCCAGGAGTTTGTGGCCCGCGGCATCACGCCGGCCGAAGAACTGCTGGAGAAGTATCACGGGCCGTGGGGCGGCAGCGTTGATCCGGTGTTCACCGAATACGCTTATTGATGGTCTCCGGCCGGCATGCCGGACCGGCATCTCCCGATGAGAACCTCACGGCTTGTGCGCCGCCCTGCTTGATGGCGCGCCGATCCTTCACGACGCCGATCAGGATTCCCGACCGCTCGATCTTCACGATGGTGTTGCCCTCCAGCATGCGGTCGCAATTCATGTGGGTTGGCGCGATGAAGAAATCGGCCTCCTCCCAGTCATCCGTCCATTGCAGCCGGGCGTGCGCGATTCGTTCGAACTGGGTGCGTTCGGCGCAGACCGTGACGAGGTAGGGTCGAGGCTGGCGGTCGACGGTGGCAAGATACGCCTCGAGCCCGCGGATGCCGTCCGGCATCATGTTGACCCAGTAGTCCGTCTCGTAGCGGCCCGCGGCGCCCGCGAGACCGCCGACCAGCGGGTTGTAGAAAAGATTTTCGTAGGGATGCAGCCGTACAAGCTCGATGGCATTCCAGGCCAACATCGCCGCAATGACCGCGGCGACGCTGCACGCGACCGATTGGCGCCACGCTTCGAGGCGCGCCAATAATCCATCGCAGCCCACGCCGGCGAGGACGGCAAGCGGCGGTACGACGAACAGAAAGTGCCGCAGCCCGGTGAAAGCCGGCCCGTGGCCGACGACATTGCAGAGCACCGGAAAGGCCGCGGTAAACCCGATCAGTGCCAGTTCCCGCGTCGACAGTACCGGTGCCGGCTGCGACCGCTTCGGCAGGAAAGGAAGGATCAGCGCAAGCACGACACCCGCAAGAAGGATCAAGGGCAATCTGATCATCAGATAGGCCGGGATGTACCAGCGCGGTACCTCGGCCATCTCGTACACCTTGCCGTCGAGCAGCGTGGGGATCGGGTAGTTAAACGCCGCAAAGTCGATGATCGCGCGCACTGGATTGAACACGCTCTGCACGGACCACGGCCAAGCCGCGGCCATGACCAGGTAGCCAAGCAGAAACGCCGGCGCGAATGCCACGCTCGACCGTCCGACGAACGCCGCAGCCCCGCTCTTTATCAAGCCGCCGCGCCAATCCAGCCGCATGAGGACCGCAAGTCCTGCATAGATCGGCAGCAACAGCCCCATCGCCCGGATGCCGAGGGCGGCGCCCAGCAGAAGCCCGAACATGACGACATCGCGCAGGCGCGGCTTCGGCAGATCGCGCGCGATCCGCAACAGGAAGTAGGTCGCGGCGATCATCGCGGCCGCGAATGGAATGTCCTTGGTATGGTTGAACATCGCGCCATACCAGGCTCCGCACAGCGTCAACATCAGTGCCGCGATGAATCCGGCGCGTGGCCCGGCGATCAGCCGTGCGGTCGCGCCGGTGGCCGCGATCCCGCCGACACCGATCAGTGCGCACAGCAGATGGCGCAGGTCGTAAAGGTCGAGCGGCACGACCTTGGCCAGAAGTGTCGCGGCGACGTCGAACAGCCCGCCATACAGATAGAGATTATCGAGGTGGAACAATGCGAGGTCGGTCATGCCGCTCGCGTAGTAGGCGACGATCAGTTCGCCATAGCGCTGCTGCACGCCTTCATCGTTGCTGATGGCGTAACCGCGAAATGTCAGCATGACGATGATGACGAGCAAAGCTACCAGACCCGCCGTCGCCATGCGGTACGGGTCATAGGTCCGCGCGCGCGGACGCGCTGTCGTCAGAACATGCTCCAAAAACGTCGTCCCGGCTAACCACAATGCGAAGCTGTTGCGGTCAGTACAACATAGTGCTTGCGGCGGCTGGACCGATGTCCAGCGCCGCGCTGCGACAGCTTATTTCACTTTGACGCCGACCTCGCGTACGACCTTCCCGAACTTCGCGGTTTCCGACACCATGAACTGGGCGAATTCCTGTGGCGAAGCGGACGCCAGCGCCGTCGCACCCTGGTCGCTGATTGCCTTCACGATCTCCGGGCTGCGCGTCGCCTGCGTAAACGCGGTAAACAGCTTGCCGATGGCGGCGTCGGGCGTCCCGGCAGGGGCCACGAGACCGAACCAGGCGTCAAGCGCCAGGCCGGCAAAACCCGCCTCCGCGGTGGTCGGCACCTCCGGCAGCACCGGCATGCGCTGCTGCGCGGTCACCGCGATAGCGCGCACCTTGCCGGCCTGCATCAGCGACACGATCGACGCATAGGCCACGAAGAAGAAGTCCACGCGTCCAGCGGCAAGGTCGACGCCTGCCGGTCCGGCGCCGCGGTAGGGCACGTGCACCATCGGTGCACCGGTTCGCGCCTTCAGCATCTCGCCCAGCAGATGGCCGCTGGCGCCGGTCCCCTGCGAGGCGAAGCTCAAGCCGCCCGGCTTGCTTTTCGCGAGCGCCACCAGTTCGGCGATCGATTTCACCGGACTGTTGAGCGGCACCGCGAGCACCTGCGGAAAACTCCACATCAGCGTGATCGGTTTGAAATCCTTGACCGGGTCGTAAGCCAGCGACGGGTAGAGCGCCACATTGGCGGCGTGCGTGCCGGCGTTGGCCTGGAGCAAAGTGTTCCCGTCGGGCAGCGCCTGTTTAACCGCTGCCGCCGCAATTGCGCCGCCGCCGCCGCCGCGCGATTCGATGACGAATATCTGTCCGGTGTTGTCGGTGACTTTCTTGGCGACCAGCCGTTGCAGGTTGTCCGCGCTCGCGCCGGGCGTGAATGGAACGACGATCGTGATCGGGCGCGAGGACAGCGGTTCGGCGGCGGCGTGCTGCCCGGCGATTGGTACCGCTACGATGAGAGCGGGAAGGATCACCGATGTCCTGAAGATCGAAGCCCTGATCATGTCTTACTCCGTTTAGCGTCGCGCGGTCGCGGCGCGACAAGATGTGCTTTCCCGCTGCTGGCGGCAAGGCCCGCGCGCTATTCCGCGGCGGGCGGACGGGCGATGATCTCCCTCGCTTCCGGGTTGATCGCCGTGCCTTCGCGCGACGGCGCACTCAACGGCTCCTGCACCATTCGGGTCCGCAGCAGGTCGGCGCCGGCAGAAATGCCCTCGGCCTGCTGCAACGCAAGACGGCTGAGGTCCCGGCCGCGCACGAACTCTCCCACCGCTATGGCGCGCTCGGGATCGAGGCCGAGCGCTTCAAGCGTCTTCCGGCCAAACACCAGCGCCGACTCGTAGGTTTCGCGCACCTCGAAATCGACGCCCTTGGCGAGCAATTGCAGGCTGTGACGGCGATCGAAGGAACGCACGTAAAGCCGCATGCCCGGAAATTCGGCATGGACAAGATCGACGATGCGGCTCGCGTTCTCGCGATTGTCGACGCAGACCGCGACGAGCCTGGTTTCGGCGGTGCTGGCTGCGCGCAACACATCGAGGCGGGTGCCGTCGCCGTAATAGACCCGGAAACCAAAACGCGAGGCCTGCTGGACCATTTCCGGATCGTTGTCGATGATCGTCACGTCGATGCCTTCAGCAAGCAGGCACTGCGAGGCGATCTGGCCGAATCTGCCCCAGCCGATGACCAGCACCGCCCCATGTGCGTCGGAGAAATCGTCGGGCTCCTGCTCGGTCGCCCGGGGAAGTCTCCGCAACACTGTTTCGGTAAGGGCGGCGACCAGGGGGCCGAGCAGCATGGTGATTGCTGCAATTGCGGTGAGTACGCTGCCCTCGCGTTGATCGACGATGTTCAGCGAGGCTCCGAGCGGTATGAGCACGAATGCGAACTCGCCGGCGCCCGTGAGAACCGATCCGGCGCGCAACGCATCGCCGCGGCGGACACAGGTGGCGCGGAACAGCAGCCACACGACGGCAAGTTTGAGCACGGTAAGCAGGAGCGCGGCAATCAGGATCAGCCAGACGTTGGCGCGCACGACCGTCACGTCGATGGTCATGCCGATGCCCATGAAGAACAGTGCAAGCAGCAGGCCGCGAAACGGCTCGATGTCGGCTTCAAGTTCGTGCCGGTAGTTCGATTCGGCGAGGAGGACGCCGGCAAGGAACGCACCGAGCGCCATCGACATGCCGGCCTGCTGCATGAGCAGCGATGCGCCGAGCACGACGAGGAGCGCGGCTGCGGTCATGACCTCGCGCGAACCGGTCTGCGCCAGCAGCCGAAAGAACGGGTTGAGCAGGTACTTGCCGGCGACGACAATGAGCGCGATGGCTGCCGCGATCCACCCGACCGCGCGCAATCCGTCCATAAAGCCTGTCGGCGTGCTGTCGCTCCATGGGGCCAGCAGCGGCAGCGCGGCGAGCAGCGGAACCACCGCCATATCCTGGAACAGCAGGATGGCGAATGCGCGCTGACCATAGTCCTGCTGAAGCTGGCCGCGCTCGTCCAGTATCTGCAGCGCGATGGCGGTCGACGACATGGCCAGTGAAACACCCGCCACCACGGCGCCGCGCCAGTCGAGCAGGCCGGAGTAATAGGCGAGGGCGCCGATCGCCAGCGCGGTCAGCGCCAGTTGGGCGGCGCCGAGACCGAAGATGGCGCGGCGCATGGCGACGAGCTTGCCGAGTTCGAGTTCCAGCCCGATCAGGAACAGCAGCAGGACGACTCCGAGCTCGGAAACCGGAACGATACTTTCAGGCGTGCCGAACGCCGCGATCCCGTACGGACCGATGATGATGCCGGCGACCAGGTAGGCCACGATCGCGGAAAGTCCGAGCCGGCGGGCGATCGGTACGCTCAGGACTGCGGCGGTTAGAAGCACCAGTCCGAGCGTCAGGAATCCAAATTCGCCGTGTTGTTGAGCCATGGTGTGTTCCGCAATGAAGTCCGTCAGCGATTGCGCTTTGCCGTGTTGGTTCTCTAACATGGATTGCGTGAACGGGCGGCAGGAGAGGCCGGCGATGAGGCATGACTGGGCGATATGCTGCTGCAGCCTGCTGGCGGCGATCGTTCTTTGGAGCGCGCCCGCCGTGGCGCAGGTCGGTACCGACCGGCCGGACGGCGACTATGCGAGCTATCCGATGCGCTCAGGCGATCCGGCGCAATGCGCCGCGCGCTGCGAGCGCGATCAGCGCTGCCTGGCCTGGTCGTTCTCCTATCCGATGACCGAAAACAGCAACGCGGTGTGCTGGCTCAAGTCCCGCGTGACGCCGCGCAAGGCGGCCACCTGTTGCGCGTCCGGGGTGCGCGGCACCGGCGTCATCGAACCGAAGAACGGACCGATCGAATTCGGCATCGACCGGTTCGGCGGCGACTACCGGCATTTCGATGTTCCGACCGACGTGAGCGGCAAGAGCTGCGAGCGCGCGTGCGAAGCCGATGAAACCTGCCGGGCCTGGACCTATGTGCGGCCGGGCTATCTCGGCCAGTCGGCGGTCTGCTATCTCAAGAGCCACATCACCCGGCCGGTGCGCAAAGCCTGCTGCCTCGCCGGCGTGGTGCGGTAGGCCGCGCGTTAACGCAGTCCGCCGTTCACCCCGTGCCGCCGACCGTGATGGCGTCCATGCGCAGTGTCGGCTGGCCGACGCCGACCGGCACGCCCTGGCCGTTCTTGCCGCAGGTGCCGATGCCGGGATCGAGCGCGAGATCGTTACCGATCATCGTAATACGGTTGAGGTCGGTCGGGCCGTTGCCGATCAGCATCGCGCCCTTGAGCGGTGCGCCGAGCTTGCCGCCGTCGATCTTGTAGGCCTCCGTCACCTGGAACACGTACTTGCCCGACGTGATGTCGACCTGCCCGCCGCCGAAGCTCACCGCGTAGATGCCGTTCTTCACCGAGGCGATGATCTCCTGCGGGTCGCGGTCGCCCGCCAGCATGTAGGTGTTGGTCATGCGCGGCATCGGCACGTGGCCGTAGCTCTGGCGGCGGCCGTTGCCGGTCGGCTTCATGCCCATGAGGCGGGCGTTCTGCCGGTCCTGCATGTAGCCCGTCAGGATGCCGTCCTCGATCAGCACGGTGCGGCTGGTCGGCGTGCCCTCGTCGTCGATCGACAGCGAACCGCGCCGCGACGCAATGGTGCCGTCGTCGACCACGGTGACGCCCTTACTGGCCACCTGCTGGCCCATCAGCCCCGCAAACGCCGACGTCTTCTTGCGGTTGAAGTCGCCTTCGAGGCCGTGCCCGACCGCCTCGTGCAGCATCACGCCCGGCCAGCCGGGCCCGAGCACCACGTCCATCTCGCCGGCCGGCGCCGGCACCGCCGCGAGATTGGTGAGCGCCTGGTGCAGCGCGATGTCGGCGGTGTCCTGCCACGCATGCGTCGCGAGGAACCGCTCGAAGCCCTCGCGGCCGCCGGTGCCGTGGCTGCCGGATTCCTGCCGGTCGCCGTCGCCGGCGACGACCGAGACGTTGACCCGCACCAGCGGGCGGATATCGCGATACACCTCGCCGTCGGCGCGCAGGATCTCGACCACCTGCCAGCTCGCCCCGAACGACACCGACACCTGCCGCACCCGCGGGTCCTTCGCCCGCACATAGGCGTCGATGGTTTCCAGGAGCCGCACCTTGGTCTCGAACGAGGGCGCGCCCAGCGGGTTCTCGTCGCCGTAGAGCCGCACGTTGGTGTGGGGCGGGGCGTCCGCATAGCGGCCCGAATAGCCGCCCTTGACGGCGCGCACCGCGTCGGCCGCGCGCGCCAGCGCGGCTTCCGAGACGTCGGAGGAATGCGCATAGCCGACCGCCTCGTCCTTGACGGCGCGTAGCCCAAAGCCCTGGTCGGTGTTGTAGGTCGCCTGCTTGAGCCGGCCGTTGTCGAAGGCCAGCATCTCGGACTGGGCATATTCCAGGTAGAGCTCGCCATCGTCGGCGCCTTCGAGGCTGCGGGCGAGATGGCGGCGCACGTCGTTGCGGTCGAGGCCGGCGCGGTCGAGGAGCGATTCGGTGGGCGAGGTCATGGGCGGGTTCCGGTGGTGGGGCTTCGCCGCTAACATAGGGTGTTCGGCGGGCGCGTCGCGAGGGCCACACGGTGTTGTGGAGGGGCCGCACGGTGGTCGTTATTGCGCCCTCTCCCCTTGTGGGAGAGGGCTGCTCAGAATTTCAGCGCAAAGGATCGGGTGAGGGGGCGGGCATCACCCCTCACCCAATCGACGCTGTTGAATGTTCAGCATGGCCCTCTCCCACAAGGGGAGAGGGCGCAAATACCGGCGCCGTCCTTGCTGACGCTTGCGTTCCTCTGAGGCGATAGAGGCCGGTCACGCGCGCCAAGCGTACCCTCGGACAAAGGCGAACATCATCCCGCGCAGGTTCGCCGGCGAGGGTGATCCGGCCTCTATCCGGCAACGCCGGCAATGGCGCCAAGAATAAGTGTCCCACAAATTGCGAGCGTAACCGCCCAAATCAAGACGAAGCGAAGGTCGATCGACATGGCACTACTCCACAACTTTGCGGAGGATGCCAAAGCCGAGGGGGCGAGCTGCGTGAACCACCTCACACTCTCATCGAATAATTTGAGCGCGTAGGGCGGATTGGCGAAGCGTAATTCGCCACTGTGGCCCGACACGAAGACGGCGGGTTACGCCTTCGGCTAACCCGCCCGGGCTACTCGCTAAAATGTATCAAGGTGACGGGTTACGCTTTCGGCTATTAACCCGTCCTACAAGCTAACCGGGATCATGCACGACGCTGAGCATTTTTTGCGCGTCTTGGTGGTCTGGCGCGCTCCGGCGATCCGTCCTGTGGGATCGGTGTGAGGCAACTCGCTGTGGAACGCGTGTGGGGTTGGTCTGCCTGGATCGGCGGCTCGTCGGGGAGCTCCGCCCCGTGGCTCATGGGCCGGATCGCAGCAGGCCCAGCGCGACTGTTCGGAACAACGCCCCCTCTGCGCAACTCGTCGGCAGCTGGATGCGGATGCGTGCGATGTGCTCGATCACGCGCGCCCCGATCTTGATGAGGCGCTGTCGGAATGTCGCGAACTCACACTTGGCGAGCGGGTTTGTCTGCGGGATCGCGGCGCGCACGCCATGCATCAGCCAGAACGCGGCGGTGTGAAGGACGAGCCGCACCTGGTTGGCGGTGGCGCTGTGACACGACATGCGATCCGATGCCAGCTGCGCCTTGTGCAACTTGATCAGGTTTTCCATCTGGCCGCGCTGGCAGTAGACGTTTTCGTAGAGGTACCGCGCCGAGCCCTTGAGCGAGGTTACGACGTAGCGGATGTCGACCTCCTGACGCATGCCGTTCTCTCCCGGCTGCAGCGAGCACTCGAGCCGGGCCACGACCCTGCGCGGCCGTTTCCAGCTGCCGGCCTGATAGGCAAAGCTCGCATAGGTGCGCAGTTTCGGCTTCCTGCTCATCGCATGACGGAAGCGTAGATTGAGAGCGGTCTCTGCCGCCAGGGCATCGAGCACAGCATTGCCGGCAAGGC
Organism: uncultured Alphaproteobacteria bacterium; assembly: GCA_963756715.1. GTDB lineage: Bacteria > Pseudomonadota > Alphaproteobacteria > Rhizobiales > Xanthobacteraceae > VAZQ01. The sequence goes on along the minus strand of CAVWOV010000002.1, from coordinate 14,808 downwards.
CAAAAATGTAGTCCACATCGTTGTTTTCCGCCCATTCCATGGCCTCGACGCGGCCATAGTGGCTGTCGCCGCGCCAGACGATGCGTGTGTTCGGCCAATGTCGGCGTAGGCGCCGGGTCACATGCTTGATGACGGTGCACACCTCCATGCCGCTCGGGGTGCAGGCCGGACGCAGGATCGCCGCCACCGGCGTGCCGCTCGCCACGTGATAGATATGCATCGGCGCAAAGCCACGCTCGTCGTGATGCGCGTTCCAGAACGCAAGCTGCTGACCGCCATGCGCCGCGCAGAACGTGTCGTCGATGTCGAGAACCGCCTGCTTGCCCGGCCGCACCGTCGCGCCGGCCTGGTCGATCAGCGCGGCGGAGAGCCGCGCTGCCTGTGTCTTGCTCGGCGCATTCTCCAGACGGCTGATCGTCGATTGCGAGGCCAGCGGCGCCCCAGTGGCCGGACAGCGGCCGACCGCAATCTTCATCAGCGGATCATGCCGCAGCCGGTCGAGGTCGATGGCGTCCTCGTGGCCGCACGCAATCGCCACGGCCCGCGCCATCACCATCTCGAACATCTCGTGCTCGATGCGGCTCGCGTCGCGCCGGTCCGGCATCGTAGCAGCAAGCCGCGCGCACACCCCAAGCCTGCGCTCCGCCTCTCGCAACAACAGCAGGCCACCATCCGACGACTGATTGCCGCCGTCAAAATCAACTGTGAGTTTCTTGCGTCGGACAGATGGAAGGTCAAACGGAAGCAGCGTATCGTCGTTCATGGCGGCTGTGGCGGAGGGCTGATGCACATTGCAATTCGATCGAACACCGATTTGCTACGTGAATCGCGCGCTTCTTGCCACAGTCGTCTCCCAACTCCTCGCCGTCACGCATAATCCGGGCTAAGGGCTCTCACCATCAAACATAGAGAAATGATGTGGTCGCGGGAGGCTAAGGTCGCAATGAGGCTCATTCGGCCGAGAGGTGCGGGCTGCCTTCAACTCCCGGAAAGGCCCCGTTAGACCCAAAAGCGCCCATTTGCCCCGCTTTGCCCTGCGTCCTACCTTGAACCAGCACTGTCCGTTACTATTCGTTCCGATTTATCGCGAAGCGACGCGATTCCGCACGATAAATTTGGGCGTCTGCCGATTTTGCCAATGAATCCAAGGCAAAATTGAACCAGTATCGGGTTGAACCCGATACTGAACCCTTTCCACGTTCTCAAGCCCATCGCCGAGGAGGAATATGCGCAAGGAATCAGAATTGGTAGGCAGGTTCACGTATGACGGACAAATTGATAGTGTCGATAGGGGGCTGGGTGACCATACAGGCCGAGGGTCTGCTCGCAGTATCGGTCCTGACAATCATTGTGTTTTCTGGAGCGTTAGCCTTCACAGTGTGGGTCCGAACGACTGACCGCAACAGCTAGGTCACGAGCACATGGCACTCAAAGACGATATCCCATCTTTTCCCGATCTCTTGGGTATTCATTCAGTCGTGGACTTGGTTGCGCACGGCACTAACAATTTTCACGAGATATCGAACAAATACTACTCCTACGCGGAGCGTGATTATGCTGCCGAGTTGGCGAAAGCCAAGGTACTCGGACTCATAAAATCCGGTCTCATTCGTGCGACCGGGCGTAGGAGCGAAATCAAGCGGGGTACTGCAGTTAGATGGGAGGCCCAGCAAAATAAGCAGCACTCAAGAATTCGCACCTATATTCCCGTGGAATTTTGGATCGAGAGCGCTTTTGCGAAGTCAAGTTTGTATGGCACCGTGAGGAATAGGACCCACGAGTTTACGGATATCATGGTGGTGGTCGACGATTGTCGAGAACATGTCGGTGAGGACATCGCGGCACACAGGCCGGGCGAACAAGCAGAACCGGCAACCGAGTACTCGACGCCTTACATCGCCTTAATGTGGAAAGCGATAGACGAGTTTAGGATATCTGAGCACGATCAGCCAATCAAAGAGACACTCGTCGAGTGGTTTTTAAAGCAAGAGATCGAGGGTCAAAAGGTATCTAAAGTCACTGCCGAATATTTGGCTTCCTTCGTAAGATTGCCATCATCTCGTACGGGCGGAAATCGCCCTTGGAAGGTTCGAGCACAACAGCATCCTGAGAATGCATAACCCGAGATGTTCGGAAAAACCTGTCTTCAACGCGTAAAGCGGATTATATCGCTCCAGTGTTTCTCTTCGCTCCCTGCGGGCTACGGACTGCCTCGCGCCTGCTACACTTCCAACGCCCTTGCCACCGCGTCCGGGTCTTTGGCGATGACGGTCAGCAGCACCTGCGCGGCTGTGTCGGGACGGTGGGCGCCTTGCTCCCAATCCCGCACCGTGCCGAGCGGCAGGTGAAAGCGGGCCGCGAACTCCTCCTGCGTCAGGTTCAGTTTCGCGCGCAACGCGCGCACGCTCGGCAAGCGCCGCGCGCGGGCAAGCTGCGCCTTGGTCGCCGGCGGCGCGTCCGCGTCCACAAGCGCCGCGCTATGGCGGTCGGCGTCGCGCATAGCGTCGGAGTCGCGCCAGTCGGTTTTCGGCGGCTTCTTCGGGTTGAGCTTAAATCTCGTGATACTTCCTTTTTTCATGCAGCTCCGCTTCTGGCGGAAATGATGCGAACCAGGTCTCTCTCCGTCATTGCGAGCGAAGCGAAGCAATCCAGGTATCTTCGCGCCATTCTGGATTGCTTCGTCGCTTCGCTTTTCGCAATGACGTCGTTGGGTCACAGCCTGAGCAACGGCTGGTGCAAACGACCGAACGTGCCGCTGCTCAGCGATAGACCTCGCGCCGGTGGCCGACGGTCAGCACCAGCACAACGAACCGGTCGTCCTCGATCTCGGCAACAATTCGGTAATCGCCGACGCGGTAGCGCCAAAGTCCCCTGCGGTCGCCGGTCAGCGCCTGGCCGAGCCGGCGCGGGTCGGTGCTACCGGCGATGCGCTCGCGAAGATAACGCAAGATGCGCCGCTCGGCGTCGAGGCCCAGCTTGCGCAGGTCGCGGACGGCGGCGCGATCGAACTCGACCCGCCAGACCGGCGCGGCCATCAGCGCATGTCCCGGAAGAGTGGGAACCGGTTTTCCGAAAAGGACATGCGCCGCTCAAAATTTCTAGCGCTTGGTGCGCCGCTTGAGGTCGCGCTCAAGGCTTTCGAGCGTCACTCGCCGTCCGCCGCGCGCAAGGCGCCGCCGTGCCAGGTAATAGTCCTCGATGTCCTCGAGCTGGCGCAGGATCGCCTCGCGCGCGTAGTAGCTCTTGCTGCGGCCGGTCTTCTTGGCGAGCGCGTCGAGCCGCTGCTCGATCTCGGGCGGCAAGCGAAGGGCGAGCATTTTGGCGTCTCCGATTTGCTATACATGTATAGCACCGTGGGCGGGAGGACAATGGCGGCGGCACGGGCAGCCCGCTCCCTTCCCCTGCAAGGGGGAGGGTTGGGGTGGGGGTCGCGTAGTCGAGTACCGGATGATCCCCGCCCCGACCCTCCCCGTTTTAAGGGGAGGGAGCGCTCTGCCGATGCTGCGCGGCTGCATTACCCGCTCCCTCTCCCTCATCCGCCAATACGCATACGCGCGCTTGGGGCCGCGGCCCTTCGGCGGCAGGGTCTCCTTGGGCGGGCGTTCGCGGTTGGCGAGGAAGTCGTCGACTGCCGCGCGCGGCGCGCGGGAGAGGTCGACGCCGGCGGCACAGAGCTGGATGATCGGGCGGCGGAATTCCTCGGGCTCGGCCAGGTCGCCGACCCGCCGCCTTTGGCCGGCGGCGGGCGGCGAGCTTCGCCATCTTCAAAAGCTCCAGCGCCTCGCCGAGCTTGTCGGGATCGACGCATTGGCTCTCTTCGAGCTCGCGGATGTGGCGCTCCGCGAGCGCGTCGAGGCGCGCGGCCAGCGTGCGGCGCTTGAGTTGCGCGCTCGCCCGCGGGGTCGGCATCAGGTCGTTGGCGCGCGGCGCCAGCGGCGGCCGCTTCCAGCCGTGGTCGCGGGTCCAGCGGCAGATGCTGGCGTGGCTCACGCCGGTGCGCGCCCGGATCTCGCCATAGCTGAGCGCGCTGTCTTCGATCAGGCGGCGCACCTTCGCGAACGTGGCGTCGGAGTGCGGCTGGCGCGAGCCGCGCGGCCGCACCGTCACGGCGTTCGGGTCGTCGTGGTCGGGCGGGATGCCGATCCGGGCGATGGGAGAAGGCGGGAAGGGAGGGCGCATGACAAGGAATATAGTCCTGATACCGGCGCGGCGCAAGGGCGAGCGGGTGACGTCGCCCGCAGAATGTTGAGGTTCGAAGGGGTTCGTGCAGCGATCAGACCCTCCCCCTTGTGGGGGAGGGTCGACGCGCGGCATTAGCGCGTCGGGGTGGGGTCTTTCTTATCGAACCAGTCGGAAGACCCCACCCCCGACCCCTCCCCACAAGGGGGGAGGGGAGTCGAGAGGGCGGTGGTGTTCTCGAAAAAACAAAAGGCCGGGGCATGCCCCGGCCGTCGAGTTGGGTCGGACCTGCCGGTCCGCCGTCTCAGGAGAGCTTGTCGAAGCCGTCGCCGAAGCCCTTGAGGCTCATCGGGAAGCCGATGCCTTCCTCGGGCGTCTGGAAGATGATGAAGGTCGCGGTCTGGCCGGTGCGCATCTGCTTGACCAGGTTGTCGTCCATGACCACCTCGGCGACGCAGCCGTTCGGCAGGCAGCGCACGAATCCGGCGCGGCCGACATCGGCATTGTCGATCTTGAGCCCGAGGCCGGACGGCAGCAGCACGCCCATCGGGGCGACGACGCGAAGCAGCCGGGATTTGTGGTCCGCGGTCTTCAGAATGATGACGGTGAGACCCACATTGGCGCGGTCCTCGGCGGTGACGCTCTGGATGAGCGCGCACTGTTCGCCCTGGGCGCCGGCCGGCGTGTCGCAGCGGACCTGCCAGTCGCTATGCACCGACTTGACGGTGCCCTGGGCGGCGGCCGGGCTGACCGAGCCGGACATCGCCAAAAACGCGAAGATTGCGGCCGCGAGCAGTGGACGCAGCACGGATAAGCAAATTGCTGGGCAGAATGACCCCATCCCCGATCCCCCGTCTAAAATCCCTCGCCCCGCACCGTCCGTGCGACCAAATCCAGGTCCCGAAATCCAAGTCCCCAAAATCAGGTCCCCGAAATCCAGGTCCCCAAATTCAAGTCCCAGGTCCATGTCCTGGAGACTTTCGGCCGCAACTGTTCCCCGGTCGGGGCTGATGGTCGAACCGACGTATCAAGAATAAGTTAAATCGTGGCATTATGGCTGAATAAGGGAACAATCCCCCAGCTTTTGCCCTGATCCGTCAGGCAATTTTGGCCACACCGAAGATGCGATGGTGCATTGCGAGCGGGCTGGAATTATGGTTTGAGAAGCTGGGATTCCCCCTTGAGGTTCCGCCATGCGCCCGTCAGCAACCCGCCCAGGGTCGAAGCTGAGCTAACTGCGGGGCGGCGGCCGGGTTTGCGGTTTGTCATGGTCGGCAGGCGCGCGAGCGTGGCAAGTGCATCTGAGCCTCAATCTCGCTGAAGGAGCCGGCAATGCTGGTGTTGAAGAGATTGACCGTATTGGCGGTCACGGGCCTCGCCATCCTGGTGGGCGGGGAAGTCCTGGCAGGCGGGAGCGTGGCGCTGGCCGGCCTCGGTCAACCCTCCGAATGGCAGTTGGGTCTCCAGCAATCCGCCACTCCGGTGATGGAAAACATTATCGGATTTCACGAATTCCTGCTGTGGATAATCGGCGCTATCACGTTGTTTGTGCTGATCCTGCTCGTCACCGTCATCGTTCGCTTCAATGCCAGCGCCAACCCGACGCCCTCTCGCACCACCCACAATACCCTGGTCGAAATCCTGTGGACGATCATCCCGATCGCCATTCTGGCGGGGATCGCGGTTCCGTCTTTCAAGCTTTTGTTCCTGCAACTCAATGTTCCGGCCGCCGATTTGACAGTCAAAGCCACTGGAAAGCAGTGGTATTGGACGTTCAACTATCCCGACAGCGGCAAGTTCGAATTCGACTCGCTTATGCTGAAGGAGGCCGACCGCAAGAAGGTCCAGCCGGAGCCGCCCCGGCTGCTCGGCGTCGATAACGAGATGGTAGTGCCGGTCAACAAGATTGTCCGTGTGCAGGTCACCGGGGCCGACGTGATCCACTCGTTCGCCGTCCCCTCGTTCGGCATCAAGATCGATGCTATTCCGGGTCGCCTCAACGAGACTTGGTTTAAGGCATCACGCGAAGGCGTCTATTATGGGCAGTGCTCCGAGCTTTGCGGGAAGGATCACGCCTTCATGCCGATCGCGGTGCGGGTGGTGAGCGAGCAGGCCTTCGCCGCCTGGGTTGAGGAAGCGAAGAAGAAGTTTGCCCAAGACGACGGGGTTCCGCCAACCAATGTGGCGACGGCCGAGGGGCCGGCAAAGGTGGCAGATCGATCAAATAAGGTGGCAGATCGATAAGGCCGTAAGGATGCCCGTGACGGTGGGCGGACGGCAACGAATGGTTCGAAGGACGTAAAGCGATGGCAACGACAGTGACAGCGCACGGCGCGGAACACGCTCACGACGACAATGGCCATGCCCATCCGACCGGCTGGCGCCGTTTCGTCTATTCAACGAATCACAAGGACATCGGTACGATGTACTTGGCGTTCGCGCTGTTTGGTGGGCTCTTCGGCGGCGTGCTCTCAATCGGCATGCGCCTCGAGCTAATGCAGCCCGGCCTGCAGTTCTTCCACGATGCGCACTTATTCAACGTATTCACGACCGCGCATGGCTTGATCATGATCTTTTTCATGGTGATGCCGGCGATGATCGGCGGCTTCGGCAACTGGATGGTTCCGCTGATGATCGGAGCGCCAGACATGGCGTTTCCACGCATGAACAACATTTCCTTCTGGCTCCTGCCAGCGTCGCTCACCTTGCTGATTATTTCGCTGTTTGTCGAAGGTGAGCGGGGCGCGCCCGGCGTCGCCGGCGGTTGGACCATGTATGCGCCGCTGTCGACGACGGGCCAACCCGGGCCCGCGGTCGATTTCGCCATCCTGTCGCTGCATCTCGCCGGCGCCTCGTCAATTCTCGGCGCGATCAACTTCATCACCACCATCTTCAACATGCGCGCGCCCGGCATGACGATGCACAAAATGCCGCTGTTCGTGTGGTCGCAGTTGGTGACGGTGTTCCTGCTCCTGCTGTCGCTTCCGGTGCTCGCCGGCGCCATCACGATGCTGCTGACCGACCGCAATTTCGGCACAACGTTCTTCTCGCCCGACGGTGGCGGCGATCCGGTGCTGTTCCAGCATCTGTTCTGGTTCTTTGGCCACCCGGAAGTCTACATCCTGATCGTGCCGGGCTTCGGCATCGTCAGCCAGATCGTGGCCACATTCTCGAAGAAGCCGGTGTTCGGCTATCTCGGTATGGCGTACGCGATGGTGGCGATCGGCGGCATCGGCTTCGTCGTGTGGGCTCACCACATGTACACGGTCGGCATGTCGACCGCGGCACAGGCCTATTTCGTCGTTGCCACGATGGTGATCGCGGTGCCCACCGGCGTGAAGATATTCTCCTGGATCGCCACCATGTGGGGCGGCTCGATCGAGTTCAAGGTCCCAATGTTATGGGCGATCGGATTCATCTTCCTGTTTACGGTCGGCGGTGTCACTGGCGTGGTGCTGGCGAATGCCGGCGTCGATCGCTCGCTGCAGGACACCTACTACGTCGTGGCGCACTTTCACTACGTGCTGTCCCTCGGTGCGGTATTCACCATCTTCGCCGGCTGGTACTACTGGTTCCCGAAGATGTCGGGCTACATGTACAACGAGACAATCGGCAAGGTGCATTTCTGGCTGACCTTCGTCGGCGTCAATATCCTGTTTTTCCCGCAGCACTTCCTCGGGCTCGCCGGCATGCCGCGCCGTGTCGCTGACTATCCGGATGCCTTCGCCGGATGGAATTTCGTGTCATCCATGGGGTCGTATGTTTCGGCCCTCGGCGCGCTCGTATTTTTCTACGGCGTGGTGCAGGCGTTCATGCGGAAGGTGCCGGCTGGCGCCAATCCGTGGGGCCCGGGTGCAACCACGCTGGAATGGACGCTGCCCTCGCCACCGCCCTTCCATCAGTACAACGAGTTACCGCTCATCAAGGGTTAGGCGCGTCACCGTGACCGATATTTCCGCAGTTGAACGTCCGACGGCCGGCCCGCTTTCCGCTGCGGTCGTGAGCGAAGCGGACGTCGGTGATTATCTGGCGTTGCTCAAGCCGCGTGTGATGTCGCTCGTCGTGTTCACTGCGCTTGTCGGCATGGTGGTGGCTCCGGATCACGTCCATCCGGTCATCGGCTTCACCGCGCTGCTCTGCATCGCGATCGGAGCTGGTGCGGCGGGCGCGCTCAACATGTGGTACGACGCCGATATCGACGCCGTCATGTCGCGCACGGCGGACCGCCCGATCCCGCGCCGGCGTATAGCGCCTGGCGAGGCGTTTGCTTTCGGTATCGTGCTTGCGGTCGGTTCCGTGACCGTGATGGGGCTTCTGGTCGGTTGGCTCGCGGCGGCGATGCTCGCCTTCACCATTTTTTTCTACGTTGCCGTCTACACGATGTGGCTGAAGCGCTCGACGCCGCAGAATATCGTCATCGGCGGCGCGGCGGGGGCGTTTCCGCCTATGATCGGCTGGGCCGCCGTAACGGGCGGCCTTTCGCTCGAGCCGTTCATTCTCTTTCTCATCATCTTCGTGTGGACGCCGCCGCATTTCTGGGCGCTGTCGCTGCTGCGGGTCGACGATTATGCGCGTGCCCGGATCCCGATGCTGCCGGTGGTGGCCGGTCTGCGTGAGACGCGGCGGCAAATCATGATCTATTCGGTTTTGCTCATGGTCACGGGTGTGACGCCGTGGTTCCTGGGCTATGCTGGAGCGGTCTATGGCGTGACGGCGCTGATCGCGGGTGCTGTCATGGTCGCACTAGCGCGGCGCGTCTGGACGGAACGCGAGGGCGATGGTGCCGGCGTCGCCGCTAAGCGGCTCTTCGCCTTTTCGATCCTCTATCTCTTCATCCTGTTCGCCGTGCTTCTGGCTGAGGCAGGCCTGGGGGTGGGGGCGTGAGGTGAGGCCATGGCGGAGAAACCCGAACCAACCGGCGTCGTCCTTACGGAAGCGCAGAAACGCAGCCGGCGCGCCCGATCGATCGCGATCGCGCTGGCGTTGGGTGCGCTGGTCTTACTGTTCTACATCGTGACGCTGGTGAAGGGACCGGCGGTGCTCAACCGCCCATTGTGACAGATGCCGAAGAACGCCCTGAGCCCCTTACGCGATGGCCGCAACCTGATTGTTGCGGCGGTTTGCGGCGTACTGGTCGGCGGGATGGTTGGCGCGGCCTATGCCGCGGTGCCGTTCTATAACTGGTTCTGCCGCACCACCGGATTTGCCGGGACGCCGCAAGTCGCATCGAGTGGACCCGCGCAGGCATTGGCGCGCAAGGTCGTGGTGCGATTCGATGCCAACGTGTCGGGCGGATTGCCCTGGCGGTTCGAGCCGGAGACGAACTCCATTGAGGTTCGCATAGGCGATACCATTACGGTGAACTATCTCGCGACGAATCTATCTGCGCGAGAGACGGTCGGTCAGGCGTCCTATAATGTTTCGCCGCCGACGGTGGGGGCGTATTTTACGAAGATCAACTGCTTCTGCTTCACCGAGCAGCGTCTCAAGGCGGGCGAGACGCGGGAAATGCCTGTCGTTTTCTTTGTGGATCCCGAACTGGTGAAGGACTCTGAGCAAGACGGCCTCAACACGATCACGCTGTCCTACACCATGTTCCCGGTACGGCGGCCGGAACCACCGCGCGCGGAAGGCACTCGTGCGCCGGGACGCGGCTGAGACAATCGATACAAAGGCGGCGGACGCGCCGACACCTGACGGAATTACGGAGAGACGCAAGATGGCCGACGCCCACGCCAAGCCGCATCATGACTACCACCTCGTCGAACCGAGCCCGTGGCCGGCGGTCGGCTCGGCCTCGGCATTCATCATGGCGATTGGTCTCATCGCCTGGATGCATCACATGTTCGCGGCCGCACCATTCGTCTTCGGCGTCGGTGTGCTGGGCCTGCTCTACACCATGTTCGGCTGGTGGTACGACGTTGCCAAGGAGGCGACACATCAAGGTCACCACTCCCTTGTCGTGCAGATTTCGCACCGTTACGGGATGATCCTGTTCATCGCCTCCGAGGTGATGTTCTTCGTCGCCTGGTTCTGGGCCTATTTCAACGTCGCGCTGTTTCCGGCCGATGTGCATCAGGTGATGCGCGACGAGTTCGTCGGGGGCGTCTGGCCGCCAAAGGGCATCGAGACATTCGATCCCTGGCATCTGCCATTGCTCAATACGCTGATCCTGCTGACCTCCGGCACGACGGTGACGTGGGCCCATCACGCGCTTCTGGAGAACGACCGCCAAGGGCTGAAGTGGGGCCTGATCCTGACCATCGTGCTGGGCGCGACCTTCACCTGCGTGCAGGCATTCGAGTACATGCATGCGGCCTTTCACTTCAGCGGCAACATCTACGGCGCGACCTTCTTCATGGCGACCGGTTTCCACGGCTTCCATGTTCTGATCGGGACGACCTTCCTCATCGTCTGTCTGATCCGCGCCTATCTGGGTCACTTTACGCCGACCCAGCATCTCGGTTTCGAGTTCGCGGCTTGGTACTGGCACTTCGTCGACGTGGTGTGGCTGTTCCTGTTCGCCTGCATCTACGTCTGGGGTGCCGGTCCTCATCCGCACGAATACGTGCACTGATCGCCGGATACTTTGCGTCAGGGGCGGCTGCTGCCGCCCCTTCTGCTTTTCGGCGCGGCACCTTATATCGAGGCTGCCATTGAAGAATGATGTCATGACGGACGACCCGTCGTTAACTCCTACGATCTTGAGGGGCCTGCGTTGCCGCTGCCCGCGCTGCGGCAAGGGCAAGTTGTTTCAGGGCTTTCTCACGCTCGCTCCGCGCTGCGAGGCCTGCGGGCTGGATTACGCGTTCATCGATACCGCGGACGGTCCGGCATTTTTCGTCATGTTCATTGCCGGTTTCATTGTCGCGGGCTCCGCCTTGGCGGTCGAGATGGCCTACGCGCCGCCATACTGGGTGCATGCTGTTCTGTGGATTCCGCTGATCCTGCTGACGACGCTTGCTCCGCTGCGTCCGATGAAAGGCGTCCTGGTCGCTTTGCAGTATCACCACAAGGCCGAAGAAGTACGGTTCTCCGGTGGCGATAAGCCGTGAGCATTGCGCGCTCGCGCCTGCGAGCCTCTCTCGCATTGCCGGCTCTGTTTGCGGCCGCGGCTTTGATGACGTTTATCGGGCTCGGCACCTGGCAAATTCAACGCAAGGCCTGGAAGGAAGCGCTGATCAGCACGCTCGAATTGCGTCTTGCGGCGCCGCCGGTTGATCTTCCGTCACGAGATCGCTGGCCCGAGCTCAATCCAGCGACCGACGAATTCCTGCGGGTCAAATTCTCGGCCGCATTCGTCCCCGATGAGGAGGCGCTCGTTTACACCAGCGGCTCTGCGTTCCGCCCCGATGTGTCCGGCCCAGGCTATTGGGTGTTCGCACCCGTGCGCCTGGAGAGCGGTGGGGTCTTCGTCGTCAATCGTGGTTTTGTGCCGGAGGGGCGGCAGGCCCGTGCGAGTCGTGCAGATGGCGCGATGGGGGGCCGGTTGCAGATGATCGGCGTGCTGCGGTGGCCGGAGCCGGCGGCGTGGTTCGCGCCGAAAGCTGACCCCGCGCACAATCTCTGGTTCGTACGCGATCCCTTGGTGATTGCCGCCGCCAAGGGATGGCCCAGCGTGGCGCCATTTTTCGTCGAACTGGAGAGCCCGCAACCGCCGGGCGGATTGCCACAGGCCGGTGTCCTTAAAGTCAGCTTGCGCAACGAGCACCTGCAATATGCGCTGACCTGGTACGCCCTCGCGGTGGTCGTGGTGGTGATGTTTGCGTTCTGGCTGTACGGCCGGCGGACCGGGTCTGGCGCCGGGGAGTGACGGTGAGCTTTCTTGTGCCGGACGTACGTTCCAACTATGGTCGTCCGGTCACCGGCTCGGCCCTCAAGCCTGCTGGTAAGATGATTGATTTCAATAGGTTAGATGGCTGGCATGCTCGGCAAAAACTGCCGGGCGTGACTGTCGTGAAGCCGCAGCCGGAGCGCGAACCAGTCGTGCGCTATGTTTCCACCAGGGGCGAGGCGCCCTCGCTCGGATTCGTGGACGTGACGCTCGCCGGGCTTGCCCGCGACGGCGGCCTCTATGTGCCGGCGAACTGGCCGCAATTCGACGCGCAGACGATTTCAGACTTCGCCGGCCGGCCCTACGCGGAAGTCGCCGTCGAGGTGCTCCGGCCCTTTGTCGGCGAGGAGATACTCGATCGCGATCTCGCCCGTATGGCGCGCGAGGCCTATGACAAATTCCGCCATCCAGCGGTTGCCCCCTTGATGCAATACGGGACGAACGATTTCGTGCTCGAGCTGTTTCACGGTCCGACGCTGGCATTCAAAGATCTGGCGATGCAGCTCCTTGGCCGGCTGATGGACCATGTGCTGACGGTGCGTGGCGAACGCACCACCATCGTGGTGGCGACGTCGGGCGACACCGGCGGAGCCGCCGTTGAGGCCTTCCGCGGACGCTCGCGGACGGATCTCTTCGTGCTGTTTCCGCAGGGCCGCATCTCCGACGTACAGCGGCGGATGATGACGACGGCCAATGATGACAATGTGCATGCGCTGGCGATCGAGGGGACCTTCGACGACTGCCAGGCGATCGTGAAAGGCATGTTCAATCACCACGCCTTTCGCGATCGGACGAGGCTCTCGGGCGTCAATTCGATCAACTGGGCGCGCATTGTCGCGCAGGTCGTCTACTACTTCACCGCGGCCGTTGTGCTCGGTTCGCCGCACCGGAAGATCGCCTTCACGGTGCCGACCGGCAATTTCGGCGACGTCTATGCCGGATACGTCGCGCTGCGCATGGGTCTGCCGGTCGACCGGCTGGTGATTGCCACCAACGTCAACGACATCCTGGCGCGCACGATCGCGACCGGCACATACGACCTGCAAGCGGTCGTGCCGACGTCCTCGCCCTCGATGGATATCCAGGTGGCGTCGAACTTCGAGCGCCTCTTGTTCGAGGTCTATGGCCGCGACGGTCAGGCGGTGCGCGCGCTGATGGCCTCGCTCGCTCAGTCTCGCCGGTTCGTGCTGTCGGCGCCGGCACTCGCAAGCATGCGGGCGACCTTTTCGGCCGATCGTGCCGACGCGGACGAAACGGCGGCGGCCATGCGCACTATGCTGCGCGAAACCGGTCACTTCATCGATCCACATACCGCGGTCGGCGTAGCGGTCGCCGAGAAAGAAACCCGCGACCCGTCGATCCCGATGATCGTGCTTGGTACCGCGCACGCCGCCAAGTTTCCCGACGCGGTCGAGGCGGCTTGTGGTCAGCGGCCGGGCTTGCCCGAATGGCTTTCCGATCTCGAACGGCGGCCGGAGCGCATCACCGCGCTGCCGGTTGATCAGATGGCGGTCGAACGCCATATCCTGTCGACGAGCCGCGCCGCGCGCGAAGGAGTTGTTGTATGAGCGTTGAAGTCACGCGTCTGCCCAGCGGTCTCACGGTTGTGACTGACGCCATGCCGCATCTCCAGACTGCCGCGCTCGGCGTCTGGGTCGGCTCCGGCAGCCGCGACGAGCGGCCGGACGAGCACGGCATTTCGCACCTGCTCGAACATATGGCGTTCAAGGGCACCACGCGGCGGACGGCGCGTCAGATCGCCGAGGACATCGAGGCGGTCGGCGGCGATCTCAATGCCGGAACTTCGGTCGAGACCACCGCCTACTATGCTCGTGTGCTCAAGGCCGACGTGCCGCTTGCGCTCGACGTGCTCTCGGACATTCTGTCGGACCCGGCGTTCGATCCGGAGGAGTTGCAGCGCGAGCAGAACGTCATCGTCCAGGAAATCGGCGCTGCCGAAGATACGCCAGACGATCTGATCTGGGACCGCTTGCAGACCACGGCATTTCCCGACCAGCCGGTCGGGCGTTCCATCCTCGGCACGCCCACGACGGTGCGGTCGTTTGATCGCAAGCGTATCGCGGGCTATCTGACGCGCAACTATCGGGCGCCCGATATGGTCGTGGCGGCGGCAGGGGCGGTTGACCATCGCGCCGTGGTCGGTGAGGTCGAGCAGCGGTTTGCGGCCTTCCAGAATCCCGGCGCGGCCCGCGCCCGAAGTCGCCCGGTTCGTCGGCGGTTCGCACATCGAAGCGCGCGATCTCGAACAAGTTCACGTCGCGCTGGCGATGCCGGGCCTGCCGCATCGCGATCCAAACCTGATGAGCCTCGATGTCTTTGCGAATGTGCTCGGTGGCGGGATGTCGTCGCGGCTGTTCCAGGAGGTGCGCGAGCAGCGCGGGCTCTGTTATACGATTTACTCGTTCCATATGCCGTATTTCGACACCGGAATGTTTGGGCTGTACGCCGGGACCGACGCTACCGACCTTCCCGAATTCATGCGGGTCTGGTCGACGAGATCGTCGGGGCAGCCGATACCATTACCGAAGCGGAGGTAGGCGCGCGCAGGCGCAGATGAAGGCCGGACTCTTGATGTCACTGGAGAGTTCCGGCTCGCGTGCGGAACAGCTTGCGCGACAGATGATTATCCAGCGCCGTCCCGTTCCGCTCGACGAGATCGTCACGAAGATCGATTCCGTCAGCGCGGAAAGCGCGCGCGCCGCGGGACGCGCGCTGGTTAGCCGTGGACGGCCCGCAATCGCGGCGATCGGACCTGGCGCCGGGCTTGAAAGTGC
>CAVWOV010000001.1:0-72440 GCA_963756715.1 uncultured Alphaproteobacteria bacterium | reverse complement strand
ATTCGAACCTGCGGTGGGCGCAAAGCCGGCGGATTAAGAGACCGCCCCGTTCGGCCGCTTCGGTACTGGTCCAATCTTCGCGATGGCGGACCCGGGTGGTTTCGAGCCACAGGCCGACGGGTTAAAAGTCCGCTCCCTCTCCATTCGGGTTCAGGCTCCGGGTCCGGACGCGTCGCCTATTGCGGCGGCAAGCCGCCCCGGTGCGATCAGGTCGTGCTGGTGCGTCCTCACGGATTTGAACCGCGGGCCTTCTGCATGTCGCGCAGACGCTCTTACTTGCTGAGCTAAGGACGCGTGCCTCCTCAGGGAATCGAACCCCGGATCGCGCGGTGTAGGCGCGCAGCTTTAGCCGCTAAGCTAAGGAGGCGGGAAACGAAGATTGCGACGCGCGCTTGTTGCTGCGTCTTAGATGCGGTCTTCCTCGACCGGTGGCGGCTCGCGCAAGCGCCGGTCGCGCGGCGGGCCGGCGAAATTGTCCGGGATCGAGAGACACACGTCCTCGAAGCAGAACCGCATCTCGTCAGGCCTGGTATCGGGCCGCCGCGCCTGATGCTCGCGCAACTGCCGGCCGACTTCGCGCGCGAAATCCTTCCACCAGTCCTTCGCGAAGGCTTCAAGCTGGCGCGGAAGCGAGTTGAGCTGTGCCTTCTGCTCGTCCGACAGCGAGGCGTAGAAATTCTCCAGCGCCGGCCGCAGACTGTCGAACGCCGCCGCCATCTGCTTCTCGGCCGCCTCGATCTGTTTGATGTTCGCGGCGGACTTCTCGTTGGCGCAGGCTTCGCGCACGAAATCCTGCGCCTTGGCGGCGGCCGATTTGAAGGAGTCGTAGGCGCGGCGCTGCGCCTCGCTCGTCAGCGGCGCTCCGTCGAAGCGTTCGCTGATGGAGCGGATGAGGCGTTCCAGCTTTTGTCCGCAGGCTTCCTCCGATTCGGCCGCGGGCGGCGCGAGTTGCGGCGCAGGTTCGACGGCGGCCGGAGGATTATCCGGCGTTTGCGCCGCGACGCGGCGCGGCCGTCCATACCGTCACGGCAAGGCCGGCAAGGAGTGCGGGGCGCAACATGGTAAGCATCGGCTGGTTCCTCGGAACTGCCCCCGAGCGTTGTCATCTCACGCCAATATGGCAATGCCGCGCCCGATTTCCACTCTCCGCCGGATTAACTATTCGGATGGCAAACGACGCCGCTCTCGTCTCCGACGCGGTGCAACATGAAGTCATGTGCAACCCGCAGGCCGTCGCCCTGCCTCACATCGGCTTGAAGGCGCGATCGAGTTCTACGTCGATCAGCATCGGCCCGCCGTCCCTGAGCGCCTTGCCGAGCAGATCGGTCGCCTCGTGCACGGTCTTCGCCCGATCCGCCGCGACACCAAGCGAGCGGGCGAGCGAAACGAAATCGATCTTCGGATCGATCAGTTCCATGCCGACGTAGCTGTCCGCCTGTTCGGCAAGGCCGCGCATGTTGTGCAGCCGCTGCTTGAGGATGCGGTACGAGGTGTTGTTGAGGATCACGAAGATCGCGCCGATCTTGTAGCGCGCCGCGGTCCACAGTCCCTGCACGGTGTACATGCTGCTGCCGTCGCCGATCAGCCCGACAACGGGCCGGTTCGGCAGCGCAAGCTTCACGCCGATCGTCGCCGGCAGGCCCCAGCCGATGCCGCCGCCGCGCAGGCCGAAATAGCTTTGCGGATCGTCGCTGCGGATGAGCTGCCGGATGCCGGGCGAGGACGACAGCGCCTCCTCGACCACCACCGCATCCTTCGGCAGCATCTCGCCGATGGCATGCAGCAGCGCCAGCGGCTGCACCGGGGACGCACTTGCCAGCCCTTTTGCTCGGGCGACCAGCGCGGCGCGCTCGGCCGCGATCGCGTCGGTCGCGGTCTTGAGCCGGTCGCGCGCGCTGCCGCGTGCGCCGGCGCTCATCTTTTCGCGCACTGCGGCGATCAGGTCGGGCAGGGTACCCTTGGGATCGCCGAGGATCGCGACCTTGGGCGGGTAGTTTTTGCCGATCTCCCACGGATCGACGTCGAGATGGATCAACTCGATTCCCGGAGGCATCGGGTCGACGTCCGATGGCAGCGACAGCGTGAACAGGTCGGCCCCGACCGAGAACAGCACGTCGTATTGTTCGAGCACTTTGCGCGTGTCGGGTGCGAGGCGAACCACCGAGCCCCGAAACAGCGGGTGCGACGTGGGATAAGACGCCGTGTTCGGCACGAACTCGGTGTAGACCGGCGCCCCAAGCAGTTCGGCGAGTTCGACCAGCTCGGCATGCGCGTGGCTCTGCGCCACCGCGTCGCCCGCCATGATCACCGGCCGCTTGGCGTTGGCGAGCAGTTCCGCCGCCGCCTCGACCGCGGCCTTGTCGCCACGGGTGCGCGGCGCAATGCGCGTCGGCGCCATGAGATCGAGATCGGCGTCGCCGCGCAGGATGTCGCCCGGGAGCGAGAGAAACACCGGCCCGGTCGGCGGCGCCAGCGCGGTCTTGGCGGCGCGGTGCAGCAGGCGCGGCAGGTCGACCAGCCGCGTCACCTCCGTCGACCACTTCACCAAAGGCCGCGCGATGGTCGGCAGGTCGGCCCACAGGATCGGCTCGGTCGCGGTGAAGCTCTGCTCGTGCTGACCGGCGGTGACGAGGATCGGCGAGCCCGCCTTCTGCGCGTCGTACAGCATGCCCATGGCGTTGCCCAGCCCGGGCGTGACATGCAGGTTGACCACCGCGAGCTTGCCGGACGCCTGCGCATAGCCGTCCGCCATCGCCATGACGGCGGCTTCCTGCAGGCCGAGGATGTAACGAATCTCGTTCTCGGTCGCGAACGCATCCATCAGCGGCAACTCGGTGGTGCCGGGATTGCCGAACAGATACTCCACGCCTTCCTGCTTCAAGAGATCGAGGAAGGCGCGCTTTCCGGACATGACAGGCAAAGAAAGTCCTCCCGACTTTTATTGCGGCCGACGCGCGAGCGTCTGGCGGTCTCAACGGCCGAACATATACCGGCAGCTTGGGTCTGCCGGATCATGGGCCATGATACGATCGTAAAGGCCGCCCGCGTCCGCGACCAGCGGGTCCACGTCCTCGGGGAGCAGGAAGCCCTTGCCGACGAAATCGGCCGCAGCCGCCCACACCTTCGCTTCGTACGCGCTGCGGTCGGCGTAGCGCGCCGCGATCGACGGGCGCGGATCGCCCGCAGCCTGGCGCTCCGCCTCGGTGCGGGCGAATGGAATAAAAGAACCATCCCAGCGGCCGGTGGCCCAGGGAAATCCGGCGGCCGCGGTGCGGGTGTTGAAACCGGTGCGGGTGCCGAGCGGCACCAGAATCTCGGGCAACCGGATGCCGCCAAGGTCGAGTCCGTCCGCATCGGGCTTCGGCACCAGCGCCTCGAACGGCTTGCCGATGACCGGCGGCACGATATCGGCGATCCGTTCGCGTTCGAACCGCGGGCCGAAATCGAGACGCGGCGGCCGCAGGTTGCTCGCCGGCAGCCGGACGTCCGGGATGTGCGGGAATGCTGCCTTATAGGCGGCGGTCGTCACCAGCGTGCCGTCGGCGATGCGCGGATAGGTGCTCGGCGGCGGCTCGACGCCGTCGCGCACCCAAAGCTCGAACGCCACCATCAAGGCACGCATCGCGCGGTAGTGATTGAACGTGTTCACGCAGTTCGCAAAGACGCCACGCTGGCGTTGCACGCCTTGATAATGCTGCGCGCCCGCGATGAGATAGATTCGCGCCTCGGGCGCCGGCGGCAGATCGCGCTTGCCCTCCGGATCGGTTGCGATCAGCGAGGCCGCGCGATTCCAATATTCCGAGGAGTTGTTGACGTAGAACAGCTTCGGCACCGCGCCCAGCGCCCGCGCGCGATCGAGCACGGAAGCCTCGGCGCCGGTAACCGGATCGCGCGCCATCGTGGTGGTGAAGGGGAAATAGTCGGTCGGGTAGATGTGATCTTCGAGCACGCTGAAATGCCGCGTCGGCATTGCGAAGCGATAATCGAAACCGCCCTTGCCGCCGCCCGCGACGTGAATGAACGCGCCGTCGAATACCGGCTTGCCGTCCTCATCGACATGCAGGCCGCGCAGCAGCATGGTCTGGATCAGACGGCCGGACTGCGAGATGCCGAAGATCGCGCTCTTCTGCGGCGGCGGCGTTCCCTCCAGCGGATTGTTGCGCAGATAGGACATCAGATCGCGGATGCCCGCCATGCCGAGCGCGACGACGATCGGATCGCGCGCCGTGTAAGTGAGCTGATAGATGCGGCCGGGCTTGAAGCCGCCGTCGAGGCTGATTTCGGTCGGCGTGCCGCCGCTCGCGGGCTGAACGAACGACCACGCCTCGCGCGCGATTCCCGTCTGCACGCCATCAGGCCGATCGCGCCAAGTGAGTTGCGCGTCGTCGGCGTCCTCGTTGGCGGGCGGATAGGCGGTGCCGAGCAGGCCGGTAAACCGGGCGGATGCACGCGGTGCATTGACGATCAGATCGTACGCGACCTTGCCGGTGATGGTCCGGCCGCGATCGGTCACAACCGGCGCCTCCAGCACCATGCGATTGTCGCCGGGCGTCGCCGCGACATCCACGGCCCATGCCGACCAGACGAGCGTGAAACCCTGGCGGAACAGAAAGCCGTTGCCCGCATCCGCCGCGGTTGCCGGATCGTTGCTGCCGGTGATGGCCTCGTTGAGCTGGCGCAGGATGCCGATATTGCCGCGGTTGTTGACCTCGTAGAGCAGCATGCCGTTCCCCTGTGCCGCCTCTACGGGCCGCAGCACCAGGAATTCGGCGCTGAAAATCACCAGCCCGCGATTGTTGCGCGGCGCCAGCTTCAGATCGGCGATCGGCGCATTTGCCCTGTCGTTCGGGTCAAGCGCGTACCAGGCACGGCCGCGCAGCTTCTCGTAGGCCCCGGCCTGGCCAAATTCGGTGCCGTCCGCGAACGGCTCGCTGCTGAGAATTTCCAGGCGTTCGACGCGAGCGAACGCCGGCACGGCGAAACTGACGATCATCAAAACCAGCGCAGCGAAGATCAGTTTGGCCATGATGGATTGTCCGGCGCTAACGAACTGCCTCACTATAGGTCGTCGCACGACGACGTGCATCACGCCACGTGTCTCGCGTCACATCACCTGGGATGCTGCTGTCGCCATTCGCGCGGTGGCGTGAATGTTCCGGCCCAGATGCCGCGCTTGGCGGCCTGCGCATCGTCCTGTTCGGCCCGGTAGACCTGCGAATGGCCGTAGGCCAGCGCCCAGCCCTGATGCACGATCCACGCATTGAGATCAGAGCCGTCGGAGAGATAACACACGGCAAGGACGCGCTTGAACTGATCGAGCCCTTTCGGCTCGCACCTGAGGTCATGGTCCTGGATATGAGCGCGCACCGCGCGCAGCGCCGCCCGGCCGCAGGCCCATGACTGGCCCTGAGCGTCGGCGCAGGTCTGCGCAAGTTCGGGCGCGTCGATCGCTTCCAGGCGGATGCGGGTCCCGGCGATTTCGATCGAGTCGCCGTCGGCCGCGACCCCCGCGCCGGTGAGCGGGACAGGCGGGACGCGCGTCCAATACTGGTAACCGTAGTAACCGAGCACGACCACCAGCATGATGCCGATGAGGATGGCCCGGGTATCGGCCGGTCGCCCGGCGCGGGTCCGAACAGGCTGCCTCAACGTACGTCGAATCATCGGAGGCGAATCGGTTGAAAAGCCATTCGCGATGATACTGCGCTTTGTCATCGCCGTGAGGCCGAAATAGGTGGTGCCGTCGGGCCACATCGGCCCACTTGAATGTTTCAACCGCGATGTCGGCCGTTGACGCGGGTACGGATGCATTTACGATTGCCCCGTCGAAAAGGAGCAAGGCCGGCAGCGGTAAGCCCGGCCGCCTCTCAAGAGGCATCCGTACCCGAAAGGGACCCACGACAGGAAGGCCGGGCATTTGCTCGGCCGGCCTGTTGGGGTTCGTGGGTGATGGTTCCATCGACGTCTCCGGCAGGCCATCAACTGATGACGTGGAGACTTCGATGAGATTCAATCATTTGGACTTGCCGGTGCCGACATTGCGGGTGTCCGAAGCTTCTTCGAGAGCTACTTCGGCTTTCATTGCATCTTTGAACGAGCGGACGGGTTGACTGTACTACTCGACGAGGCCGGATTTGCCCTCACACTTAGTTCGCTTATCGGCAACGAGACGCAATCCTTCCCGACGGGGTTTCACGTCGGGTTCAACCTGCCGGACGAAAACACCTTACGGGACATGTGCGCAAAACTTATCCGCGCCGGTGTTGAGATCGCACGTCCGATGGGGGATCTCGGCGGTGCGTTGACATTTCAATGCTACGCGCCCGGCCAATTATTGGTCGAGCTTGCGTGGCGGCCAATGTGATGCCGAAGGCCGTACACGGAATCCGCGTCGCATGGGCCTGGCCGCTGAGGCGCAGAGCTGAGTGAGGCGGCTGATCTAAAATGGTGCGCCAAGCAGGATTCGAACCTGCACTGTACTCCTTCTGAGGGAGCCGCCTCCTGCCATTTGGGCTACTGGCGCGATTATCGAGAACTCCTGCCGGACGGAGACGCAACCTACGCCGTACCGGAACGGTCGCTCTATCGTGGGAGCTTCGAAAGCAAATGGAAAAAGGCCGGAGCCCGCACCATGGGATCGAACCTGGGACCTTCCGTGGCTTGTGAAACGCGTGGTCCTGCCCGAAAGGTTTACAACGTTTCGGGACCATGCGCCCAACGGATGCTCTGACCGTCTGAGCTATGCGGGCAAAATGGCGTGCGCGTGGAGCCAAGCTGGCGCGAGACATCGACGGGCAGGCCGGACAATATCAATGGTGCCGGCTGCGTGAATCGAACACGCATGTTCCGCGTTACGAGGGCGGCGCTCTACCTGGTTCAGCCAAGCCGGCAAAAAACAAAAAAATGGTCAGCGGCCCGCACTCCGCAAAGGGAAGCGACCTTGCAACAGGGACTACCGCTCCAAGCAGAGCGCGGTGCCGCTGGCCAATTCTGGACGTTCACAATGTCAAACAGCAGACGCAAAACTTCTACGTTCGCCGAAGCGTTGAGCTTCGACGCAGAATTCCGAATGCACGTCATTGTCACGCGCGGCGATTTACGCAGCGCGCGTTACTCTTCGTCGCTACCGACGCGACGCATGCGCGTCCGGATGCGGACGTCGCATCCGTGCGTGTGGCGAAAGCCTTTGATTTAGTGATCTATTTCGGACCATCCGGTCCCTCCTGCCTGTTGGCGGAGGGATTTGGCCCGCCGCCGGTTAGTCCGGTTTTCTCAACCCGGATCCGGGTTGGCTCAGAGATGAGAAACCGCCGCTCATCGCACACGCGCAGCCGCAATCGCTCGACCGATCATTCGGTCGCGCGGTGGCGGCGCGGAGCGCGGTATATGTGCCAGTGTGGCGCATCGGGTTCCTCATGGTGCCGCTGATATAATGCATCGGCGGCAATTCGCCAGCCGGAGTCCGGCTCGCTGAGGGCAGGCGTATGTCAGATCATTTCGACAAAATCAAGATGCGCCATGCATGATGGCGGCGAGCGTGATAATATCGCAACGTGCACGGTCAACGATGCATGCAGCCAATCGCAGTACGCTTCACATCGAGATCGCGCACTAAACGCGAATAAGAATGCGTGCCATCGGCCGCACGAGGAAACGTCAGATGCGCGATACATCCTTTCGGTTTTTCTCCGTGACGGCAGTTGCGTTGCTCGCCGCGGCCAACGCCGCACCGGCGCTAGCGCAAGGCGATACACTTGCCGGCAAGACGGTGCAGATGATCATCGGCTTTGGGCCGGGCGGCGGCTATGACCTCTGGGGCCGCACGGTCGCGCGGCACATCGGCCGGCATCTGCCGGGCAGCCCGAATGTCGTGCCGCAGAACATGCCCGGCGCCGGCAGCTATACGGCAACCAACTTCCTCTACAACGTCGCGCCGAAGGACGGCACGGCGCTCGGCATCATCGCGCGCGACGCCGCGCTCGGCCCGCTCAGCGGAGCGCCCGGCGCGCGCTTCGATGCGACGCGGCTGTCGTGGATCGGAACGCCGACCAAGGAGACCAACGTCTGCATCGCGTTTCACACCGCGAAGGTGAAGACGCTGCAGGATCTCTATCAGCAGCAGTTGATCCTGGGCGACACCGGACCGGGCACCGGCACGCGCTCTTATCCCAAGGTGCTCAGCGACCTGCTCGGGATGAAGTTCAAGCTGGTCAGCGGATTCCCATCGTCCGCCGACGTATTCCTGGCGATGGAGCGCGGCGAGGTCGAGGGCATCTGCGAGAGCCTCGACAGCGTCATGAACCGCCGTCCTGACTGGATTCCGGGCGGCAAGGTCAAAGTCCTGTTCCAGGGCGGCGCGCAGCCCAACCCCGACCTCAAAGACGTGCCGTTCGTGCCCGATCTCGCCCGCACCAGCGAGCAGCGGCAGATGATCGAATATCTCTATGCCGGGCAGGGCATCGGCCGGCCGTTCGTGGCGCCGCCGGATTTACCGGCCAACCGATTGGAAATGCTGCGCAATGCCTTCAACGCCACGATGAAAGACGCTAAATTCGCCGCGGAAGCGCGCAAATCGAAGCTCGATATCGAGCCCGAGGACGGCGCGCATCTCGCCGCACTGGTGGCCAAAATCTACGCCACGCCGAAGCCGATCGTGGACAAAATCGCCAACCTGATCAAATAGGTACGCCCGCCATGGACTACACCCGACGCGACGCCAAGGCCTACGCCCGCGAGCACTTCCGCGGCATCTGGGCGGCCGCCCAGACGCCGTTTCCGCCCGATCTCGCGATCGACGAGGCCGGCTTCCGCCGCAATCTCCGCCACTGGGTCGCCGACCTCGGCGTCGACGGCGTGTTTGTCGGCGGCAAACAGGGCGAGTTCTACGCCATGTCGGTCGCCGAACGGAAACGGCTGTTCGACACCGCGGTCGAGGAGATCGGCGGCAGCCGGACCATCATGTCGTGCTCCGACCAGAACCTCGACGTCGTGCTCGACCTCGCCCGCCATGCCGAGGCGATCGGCTCGGACTACATCGTGGTGCACGCGCCGGTGCTGCACTTCCTGCACAAGCAGGACGAGACGCTCTACGAATACTACCGCTACATCAGCGAGCAGGTCGGCATCGGCATCGCGCTCTGGAGCCATCCGGACTCCGGCTACCTGATGAGCCCGGAGCTGTGCGCGCGGATCGCCGAACTGCCCAACGTGGTGGCGATCAAATACAGCGTGCCCGCGCGAGATGTATGCGCGGCTCACGCAGGCTCGCCGGCGACAAGATCCTGGTGAGCACCGCGTCGGAGGACGAGTGGTTCGACAACATCGTCGAGCTCGGCTGGCAGCTCTATCTCTGCTCGTCGCCGCCCTACACGCTGCAGACGAAGATCGACCGCCGCATGCGCGAATACACCGACCTGGCGTTCCGCGGCGAGGTCGCCCGCGCCAAGGCGGTGCGCGACAGCCTCAATCCGGTGCGCGAGGCATTCCGCCGCACGCGCCCGCCGGAGAAATTCCACGCCCATTCGAAATACTGGCAGGAGCTGCTCGGCCAGGCGGGCGGCGCGGTGCGCCGGCCGATGCTGGCGCTGACCGAGGCCGAGAAGGAGGCGACGCGGCGCGCGCTCGAGAGCTGCGGACTGAAACTCGACCGCGTGCAGTCGACGGCGGCGTAGACTGTCGTGTCCGTCCGGGACACGACGAGTTCGAGGAGAAGACCATGACCACCGGACGGCTGCACGCCTTCAACTTCCAGAAATGGATCGCCGAGAACCAGCACCTGCTCAAGCCGCCGGTCAGCAACAAGAAGGTGTTCGAGGACGGCGAGATGACCGTGCAGGTGGTGGGCGGGCCGAACGCCCGCACCGACTATCACGACGATCCGGTCGAGGAGTTCTTCTACCAGCTCAAGGGCGACATGGTGCTCAAGGTGGTGGACGACGGCAAGTTCTACGACGTGCCGATCCGCGAGGGCGAAGTGTTCCTGCTGCCGCCGCACGTGCCGCACTCGCCGCAGCGGCCGCAGGACGGCTCGGTCGGCCTGGTGGTCGAGGCGGCGCGCCCGCACGCGCTCGATGCCTTCAACTGGTATTGCTTCGAATGCGGCAATCTCATTCACCGCATCGAGGTCAAGGTGCAGCACCTGGTGAAGGACCTGCCGCCGCTCTACGAGGCGTTCTACGCCGACACCGATGCGCGCACCTGCAAGAACTGCGGCGCCGTGCATCCCGGCAGGATGCCGCCGGCCGGCTGGGTGAAGATTTAGAGCGGGATGATTTGGCCCGTAGCAACCATTAAATCGCGGCGGATTTATTGACCCATGGTGTGCCGCGCGCGACGACGGTGTTGGCGTAGATCAGAAGCTTCCTGGCGCAGGCGACGAGAGCCACGTTGTGAGCCTTTCCGCTTGCGATGAGCCGGGCATAGAGATCGATCAGAGCCTTGTTCCAGCGGAAGGCGGCCGGGAGCGCTGCGGCGTAGAGGGAGCGCCGCAGGCGCCCGCGGCCGCCGGCGATATGACGCTGGCCTTTGTGCTTTCCACTGTCGTCGTCGAAGGGCGCGAGCCCTGCGAGAGCTGCCGCCTGCTCGCGACTGATGCGGCCGAGCTCGGGCATTCGGATCACCAGCGCGAGCGCGGTCCGTTCGCCGATGCCGGGAACGCTGAGTACGAGATCGAGCCGCTGGGCGAGATCGTCATGGTTACGCAGCCTTCCAGCGATCCTGAGCAGTTCCGCGATCCGCCGCGCCTTCAGGCGAGCGATATCGGCAATGACGATCTTCCGGATGCGAACGTCGTGGATATGCTCGAGCCGGGTCTTGAGACGCGCGATGTCCTCCTCGATCTGCTCCACAAAGGTCAGATGGTCGGCAAGCGCGATCAGCCGTGCATCCGGCTCGATCCTTGGGGCTTCGATCGCGGCCGCGCAGGCTGCGATGAGAACCGCATCGAGGGCATCGTTCTTGGCACGGCGCAGGTGCAAGCGCGCATAGGCGCGAACCTGGATCGGCTGCAGCACCAGGACGACGAAGCCTTGGCCTCGCAAGTGCTTGACCACACCACGCTCATAGCCGCCGCTCGCCTCGATTCCGACCCGCGACACGCCGATCTTGGTCAGTTCCGAACGCAAACATCTCCAGCCACGCAGCGTATTCTCCACCTGCCAGCTTTCGGCCCGACCATGGACTGCGACGTCGAGCTTGTCCTTGGCCGTATCGATACCGGCCACCACCATGCTAATCTCCGTCATCTTCGTCGACCCCTGCCTTGTGAAGCGAACCAGGTTGTTCCGGCAACCATCCGGGTCCGATGAAGGCGCTGACGACGATCACGCTACGGGGCAGCCACAACTGCTCAGGGTGGGTTCGATCCGATCGCCAGCCGCTCTGCCGCGGACAGTCATCCGCGGCAGAGCATTCCTTTCGGAACGACCGGACGATAAGCGGTTTCGCTATTACAAGGGTGGGTTAGCGCCGAAGGCGCGTAACCCACCGGCCGAGTTTGCCACAAGCGAAGTGGTGGGTTACTGGGCCGGTCAGAGCGGCAGCGGGAACTGCTGCCTCGCGAAGCCAGCGAGAGTGGATGCAAGACCGATCTTGCTATCGGCCTTCGCCCTCGCGCCTTCTGACATTGTATCAACAAGATCGTTGAGACCAATCGGTGTTGAGACAGTGATGAATTCATTGTGTTTGTTCACAAAAACAACCGATTTCTTACCGCGTCGCAGAAGCTCAATAACATTGCTGAGGGTCCCTGTGCTCTTTGCATCCCACATCATCAATCCGAAGTCCGCGATCTTTGCCATTTCGATATCCTTCGCAGTGAAATAGGCGCGTGTGCCTTCGGGAGCATCAGGGAAAACATTGTGCACCTTCCAGCCGCCGACGTTGTTGCGCGGCTCTGATCCGCTACAATATACGGTCACTTTCTCGGCTCTCATTTCAACGAGCGTTTCTTGGATCGACGTATCCGAGCCATCAGCGTCACCCACAACGATGTCGAATTCAGACGCGACAATCTTCGCGACACGATCAACAAATTGCCGATTGAGACGCTTTATGTTCATCGAACCGGCGACAAACACCGTCGTCATCATCTTCAACTCCAAGTCAGGGCTGCAACAAATATCTTATTGAGCTTCGGGTATGTCCTCAGCAGTGTTGTCGCCGCCTCCATCGTCGCGCCGGTATCGAACAGATCATCAAATAATAGGGCATTCCAATGTCCTTCGTTCGTTATCACGTCCTTCACGGCGAACCGCCCTGCAAGCGCAGCAAGCTTCTCTTCTTTTGTGGTCAAGTTTTTAAGCTGTAGTCCCTGAACCTCCTGAGGCAGCTTAACCAAGGCTCCCTCAATGACCGGTATGCCGATCAGCTTGCCTAACTCTTTAGCGACTTCATCAACCGGTTGCCAAGCGCGAACGGTCGATGCCGGCATCGGAATAATCAATTCAAGTTTCTCGAACATTGGCACAATACTTGTAGCAACTTGCTGTGCCAGCAGCGCGGCCTGATCTTTGCCATTTCGATACTTTAGTTGGAACAGTGATTCGCCAGCCTCAGACCTCTTTGTATCGAATTGCGCGTGGCCGTGTTCATTGTATCCGATGAATGTGCTGGAGAGTGTGTGTTTGTCGAGAACATACCCACCATCCCAATTCCCTTTGATCTCTCGAACATTGACTTGCATTTGTGAGCACCCTTATGGCCATCCCCACAGGCAATATATACACGACCAGCAAGCGTAGCCCGGATGGCGCAACGCAATCTGGCTTCGTCCTCCGGCGCGGGTAAGTCCCGGATTTCGCTTCACTCGATCCGGGCTACTTACTTCACGAAGAAGCGGTGTTCGGCGGTTCACAATTAGGGTGCCCTTCGGTCCTCTCCCCGCGCACCGCAGCCCAAAAGAACGAGGCATGGTGCCGGAACACTTCGCCGGTTTGCTCCGGGTCATAGCCAATGCCCGAAACCAGACTGAGCAAGATCCCGATTATCTTCGAGTTGTCCTGATAGAAAGATTTAATCTCGTCGTCGGTGAGGCCGGGTCCGGTTGCCGCTGCAGGTTCAATCTGACGATGCGCGAGCCGCTCATGACGCACGGTGCGCAGCTTTTCAATGATGGTCTCATTCCGACCACCCTTAGAGTTGTCCTTGATTAAGTCGGTTACCTCCTTTGCTTGCCGACGCATATCCTCCCGCATCTCGGCTTCGATATGAACATCATGGAAGCGTGCCGCCCGATCGACCGCCAGAGCGTCGACAAGGCGACCGTCAATGTCACTCAGCCTTCTGCCGATGTCGTGTAGTCGGACATTCCGTTTGCCTTTATCCCAGAGCCGCATCAGTGCCAGCAACATTTCGCGTCGAAGAGCCGTCACTATGACCCGGAATGCGTTCGTGGCGTAGGAAACACCCATTCGCTGATGCAGGTCTTTGTCATAGGCGGTCGGTTTCCACACTTCATGACAAACGACGGCCAAATCAAATTCGTCCTGAGCCGCCTGCACATGCGCGCGCAAGGAAATAATCTCTGGATTGGTAGTCTTCAGAGGCGGAGGCGCGCTGATAATTTCCATTGGCTGCTCACGTGGCGACGATTCTTTCGGCTACCTATGGTGCCCGCGTGGCTTTGCAACGGCAAAGCAAACGTAACCCGGATGGAGCGCAGCGTAATCCGGGGTCCCACAGGGATGCAGCCCCGGATTTCGCTTCCGCTTCATCCGGGCTACCGACTGCTTGCTACCCGCCCTACGCTCTCGGCGTTGCTCGACGGACGCCGGACAAGCTGGCATCCTCATCAGATGAACGATCTGCTGCGGTTCAACAATGCAGTCCGACGCGACCCGCGGATCGAGGCTTGGTTCTCCGACTTCGCCGATCCGTTCCGATTGATGACGCGGACATGGTTCGAGCGCATGCGCGGCTGCGGCGCACGATGTCCGCGAACTGCTGCACGACGGCTGTCCGGTCGCCTGCGTGGGGGACGCGCCGTTCGGCTACGTCAACGCGTTCAAGGCGCATGCGAGTGTCGGCTTCTTCCAGGGCGCGATGCTCGCCGATCCCGCCGGCCTGCTCGAAGGCGCCGGCAAGCGCATGCGTCACGTCAAGCTGCGCCCCGGCAAAGAACTCGACGCCGAGGCTTTGGGCGATTTGATCGCAGCCGCCTACCACGACATCCGGCAACGCCTCGGCGCGTAGCCGGATCGAGAGCAGCGCAATCGAGGGGCCGTCTCCGGTGCGGGTAAACCCCGGATGACGCTTTTCCATCCGGCGACGACGGATGGAAAAATGCGATGGCGATCGGCGATGACCGGTTGTACTCAGGGCCGGGGAGGGGCGTTCACCGTGACGAAAGAGACCCCATGACGACGAACAAGAGCGCCGCGAAAGACGCAAAAGGAACAGCCTCTCCGGCTCGGCTGATCGATGCACGGATCAAGGAGCTGGGCGATTGGCGCGGCGAGACGCTCGCCAGGGTCCGCGCGCTGATCAAGGCGGCCTGCCCCGACGTGGTCGAAGAGGTGAAATGGAGAAAGCCGTCGAACCCGCTGGGCGTGCCGGTGTGGGAGCGCGACGGAATCATCTGCACCGGCGAGACTTACAAGACCGCCGTCAAGTTGACCTTCGCCAACGGCGCCGCGCTCGCCGATCCTTCCGGCTTGTTCAACGCCAGCCTCGACGGCAACGTGCGGCGCGCCATCGATCTTCATGAGGGCGACAAGATCGACGAAAAGGCGTTGAAGGCACTCGTCCGCGCCGCCGTGGCGCTGAACGCGTCGAAGCGGGCGGCCGCTCGTCCCGTCCGCGCTCGGAACAAACCGAAGAGTGCCTGAACAGCGCCGCGAAGCCGATCTCGCCATCGGCGTCGGCGGGGACTTTTCGCAATGCGGGGCGCCACGCTGCAGTGCAGGGTTATTTCGACGCCAGAATTCTCAGCACCTGCGCCTTCTGCTCGGGCGTGACGGCGCCCACGACCGCAACCGCATTCTGAAGGGTGCTGGCGGGATCGAGATATTCGATGATCCGCTCGGCCCTCTCGCCGTCGGCGATAAGCTGCGGATTGTGCAGCGTCTGCTTCACCGCATCCTGCAGGAAGGCAAGCCGCGCCGGCGGAATGCCGGGTGGCGCAATCAGGATGCGGCCGAGCTTTTCGACATTGGCGAGGAATTCCATGACCCAGATGCGGTCGGGATCGATCTTGACCGCTTCGAAGATGGTCGGCCGGTCCGGGAAGAAGCGCGACTTGGTGCGCGAGACCGTCGCCAGCGCCCAGTTCTGCTTCGCCTTGACGAAATTGTTGGCGGAGGATTCCGGCACATAGAGCGCGTCCATCTCGCCGCGGGTGACCGAAAGCCCGGCATCGGCGCTGCCCTTGTAGCCCTGCACCACATGGCAATCGAGCTTGAGCGCCTCGCACGTGAAGGCGGCGCCGATGCCGAGCCCGGACATGCCGCCCGAGGAGGCCCATCGCCATTTCATCTTGGCATCGATCGCCTGCTGCACTTCCCGGATGGGAGAGTCCGGGCCGACCAGCCAGAGTCCGGGCGGCGCGCCGACGGTGGCAAGATAGCTGTACCGGGTGAGGTCGTAGCGCACGCCCGGTTGCCCGGTGAGTTGCGCGAAGGCCGCGCCGGTGCCGTTGGAGAGCGAGATTTGCAAGCCATCGGGCGGCGCGACGTAAAGGCGATTGAGCGCGATGAGCCCGCCGGCGCCCGGCTGGTTCTCGACGATCACGGTCGTCCCCAAAACCTTGGACAGATAAGGCGCGATCATCCGCGAGAAGATGTCGTAGCCGCCGCCGGTCCCGGAGCCCACGATCATCCGCACGGTCTTGCCGGCATAGAAGGCTCTCTCGGCCTCCTGGGCATGAGCGAGCGAGGCGCACGCGGTCCAACAGGCCGCCAGCGTCAGCAGGATCGTTCGACGCGTCGTCATCATGGTCAGCACTCTCCACCCTTTGGATTCTCTTATCACAGCCGGAGCGCCATCGTTGTTCTCCCGCGCATTCTCGCGAGCATGCCGGGCATGCCTTGCGCACGGGCGATGAGCGGCACCGGCTACTAGACTATCCGATACCGATCGACCGCACTGCGGTTCCAGCTCAGGCCGTTGCCGGGACGGTCGGGCGCGACTGCGTGACCATCGACGATCTTGAGCGGTTCTTCGAGCAGCTTATCGGCCCAGTCGACATATTCGAGATAGTGGCAGGTCGGCGTCGCAGCGAGCAGATGCACGCTCACCTCGGGAAAGAGATGCGACGACATCGGAATGCGCTGCGTGGCGGCAAGTGCAGCGGCGCGCAGCCAGCCGGTGACGCCGCCGATGCGTTCAAGATCGGGCATCACGTAGTCGGCCGCGTTGGCGGCGAGCGCCGTCGCCATGCCGGCCGGCTCGGAGAAATTCTCGCCGATCTGGATCGGCACGCTCAGTTCGCGCACCAGCGCCGCGTAGCCCGCATAGTCGTCGTGCCGGATCGGCTCTTCGAGCCAATAGACGCCCTCCCGATCGAGCGCGCGGCCACGCGCCAGCGCATCGGCCAAGCCCAGCGCCTGATTGTAGTCGACCATGATGGCGATGCCGTCGCCGACGCGCTTGCGCACCGCGTGCAGCGCCGCGAGGTCGTCGGCCAGCGTCGCGTAGCCGAGCCTGAGCTTGATGGCGCGGAAGCCGTTCGCGAGCAGCTTTTCGGCTTCGTCGGCAACCTTGCCGGGCGCCATCAGGCCGAGGCCGCAGGAGTTATAGGCCGGGATCGGTTTGGGCTTGCTGCCGATCAGCGTTGCGAGCGGCACATTTAACGCAATCGCCAAGGCGTCCCAGGCGGCCATATCGAGCCCGGACATCGCCATGCGCACGATGCCCTGCACGCCGATCAGCGCGAAACGTTCGGATAGCTTCGCCCACAGCTCGACCGGCGCCACCGCCTCGCCCTTCACGGTGCGCTCGACCTCGCCCAGAATGCTGGCGATCGCCGGCATGGCGGCGGGGAAGTAGCACCAGAGATACGAACGGCCGGTGATGCCTTCCTCGGTGTCGAGATCGATCAGCAGCAGCGGCGCCTTGGTGATGATCCCGCGGCTCGTCCCCAAAGCATACGTCATCGGCACCTCGACGCCGACGCAGCGGATAGCGCGGACGGTGAGGCGAGGCGCCGTGGCCGTCGTCACGGCATATCTCGCAGCATGGACAAGCCGCGCACTCGGTCGGCTCCCTCCCCCCTTGCGGGGGAGGGATGGGGAGGGGGGTAGCTGTTGGTGGCCCCGCTTTCACAACACGGACCCCCACCCCTAACCCCTCCCCACAAGGGGGAGGGGGACGCCACCGAGCCCTCGGTAAGGCCGCGCTCCATCTGTAGTGGAGCGATCATCGGTGCTTGGCTTCCGCGGGCGCGCCGTCGGCGTGCAGCGTAAGGATGTCGCGCACCGCGCGGTTCATCGGCGTCGGCACGCCGACCGCCTTGCCGAGATCCACAACGCCCCCGGAGAGCCAGCGCACTTCGAGCGGCCGGTTACCCTGGAGATCATGGTGCATCGAGGTGGTCATCTCCGGCGGCCAGCCGTCGAAGAACGGAATGCGCTGCTCGACGTAGTCGACCGGCAGATTGACCCCGCGGGCGCGGCCGACCGCGACC
Organism: uncultured Alphaproteobacteria bacterium; assembly: GCA_963756715.1. Lineage (GTDB taxonomy): Bacteria > Pseudomonadota > Alphaproteobacteria > Rhizobiales > Xanthobacteraceae > VAZQ01. The sequence continues at coordinate 54,820 of CAVWOV010000001.1, read as the reverse complement.
ACCTCGCGCGCCAGGTCGAGCAAAAACTCCCGCGTCGTCGGGTTGGAGCGGATCGGCCCGATGGTCTGGCGCATGGACGTGGTTGCGCCCGACATTGCGACCAGCACGACGAATTTCTCCCAGATCGAGCGCTCCACGTCGTCGCTGAGTTCGGCATTGATGCCACCCGCCAAGCAAGCCGCGAGGAAGGCCTCGGCCCGCGGCGAGCGGCTTCGATCGTATTCGCCGAATACCAGCCGGTTGAGCGGCCCGGTCTGCGCGATCACGCCCGGCCGGCCGATGGCGGTGCCCACATAGGCGACACCGCCCATCAGCGCCTTGTCGCCAAAAACCGGGCGGAGCATGTCGTCCTTCTGGACACCATTTTGGAATGAGATGATGCCGGTCTCCGGCGTCATGATCGGCAGAAGCTGGCGGGCCGCGCTGTCGGTGTCCCAGAGCTTGACGGCGAACATCACCATGTCGACCGGGCCGATGGTGGCCGGATCGTCGGTGACGTTAACCTTCGGCAGATGCAAAGACTGCGTGGGGTCGGTGCTCTCGATCGTCAGCCCGTGTTCCCGCATGGCGGCAAGGTGCGAGCCGCGGGCCACGAAGTGGACGTCGGCTCCGCCCTTGACCAGCTTGGCACCGAAGAAGCCGCCGACCCCGCCCGACCCCATAATGGCTATTCGCAAGGCAGTCTCCGATCTGTCAAAGGAAACGAGAGGCCCGGATCAATACTGCGCCGGGGCGCCGCGCTCAATCGGCTTGGCGGAATTGCCGAAAAGCCGGGCCATTGCGCATTCTTGAAGCTTTCGAGGCCAATGCCCATATTGGTAGGGAACGGTCGGTTGGCCGGGCAAAGTGCCCGTCCTTCGACTGGTCGAGGGGGTGCCGCAAGGGCCCCGTCAAAGTCGCTTCCCGAGGGCTTTGAGCATGTCCCGAGTTCCGTCGCTGTCCAGTCCGTTCCTGCTCGGATTTGATGAGATCGAGCGTGCGCTCGATCGAGTCGCCAAAGCAGCGGATGGCTACCCGCCCTACAACATCGAGCGGGTAGCGCGCGAGAACGGTCATCCTGAACGCCTGCGGATTACGCTGGCGGTTGCGGGCTTCACCCGCGACCAGCTCGACGTCACAGTCGAGGAAAGTCAGCTCGTCATCCGCGGACGGCAACAGGACGACAAGGCCCGCCAATATCTCCACCGCGGCATTGCCGCGCGCCAATTCCAGCGAACCTTCGTGCTGGCGGATGGCATGGAGGTGCTCGGCGCGGACCTGAAAAACGGGCTGTTGTCCATCGATCTCGCCCGGCCTGAGCCGGAAAGGATCGTGAAGACAATCGGCATCAGGGACGAGGATTGAACCCGAAAGGGCTCGACGCGTTAGTAAGAAAGGAGTCGAGTGCCATGACAAACAACGAAATCACCACCACAGTGCCCGCGATCTCGCCGGAAGCGCTTGCGCTGCTCGGCGGCGGCAGGATCGCTTACGTGAAAACGATCCGCTCCGAGGACGTGCAGAAGCAGTTTCCCCAGGCGCCTGAGCTTGCGCCCGGCGCGCTGCTCTATGCGCTGCATGCCGCCGACGGTACGCCGATCATGCTGACCGACAGCCGCGAAGCCGCGATCGCGAACGCGTGGAGCCAGGAGCTCGAAACCGTCAGCGTGCACTGACGCAGTTCCTGCTCGCGGCGCTGGATGCTCGCGAGAATAAGCCGCGCCCCGACCACAATTCGGCCCAACAAGATGGTCGCGATTGTGTGATCCCTGTCACAGCCTTACAGGTCGAATTGGACCATAGTGCTCTTCGCGTGGACGACACGCGAGGAGCACGTATCATGTTCGACCCGTCCGCTATCCGTCTCGGAATGCCGCCCGACATGTTCGCCGCCCAGGGTGAGAACCGTCTCGCTTACGTGAAGGCGATCCGCTCCGAAGACGTGGCCATGCTCTGCGCCGACGCTCCCGTGCTCGAGCCCGGCCATGTCGTTTATGTTCTGCATGCCTCTGACGGCACGCCGATCGTGTTGGCCGACAGCGAAGAGTCAGCAGCCGAGGGCGCAGCCAATCACGAACTCGAAATGGTCAGCGTGCACTGAACTCGCGACATTGCGTAGCACGCGACCTATCGCGGTCGCTCATGTTCGAGAATCGACGACACGAAGAAAACCGCGCTTCAACGAAAGCTTACGCCGCGCTCGCCGACGGCATCGCCAGCACCGCATAAAGCGCTTCGGCATCGCGGGAGTCGCGCAGCTTGCGCGCCACATCTGGATCGCGCAGCAGCCGCGCCACACGCGCCAGCGCCTTGAGATGATCGGCGCCCGCTCCTTCCGGAGCCAGCAGCAGAAACACCAGATCAACCGGCTGGCTGTCGAGCGCCTCGAAATCGACCGGCCGTTCAAGCCGCGCAAACAATCCGAACAGCTTGGCGAGCTTGGGCAACTTGCCGTGCGGGATGGCAATGCCGTTGCCTACTCCGGTGGAGCCGAGCTTCTCGCGTTGCTGCAAAATCTCCAGGATGATTCGCTCGTTCTGCCCGGACAGCTCGGCGGCCTTGCCGGCAAGTTCCGCGAGCACCTGTTTTTTGCTGGTGACTTTCAGCGCAGGAATAATGGCATTGGTCGCGACGAGATCGGTGAGCAGCATGGACCTTTTCCAGTAATCCGGAAGCTCAGCGGAATGGACGTCGCCAAAGGCGGCGGACCATAAGAAGCGCCTCCCGCCCCGTCAATGGGCGTCCTTCTCGATCGTCGGCGGATCAATCCAGCCGATATGACCATCCGCGCGGCGGTAAACCAGATTGACGCCGCCGTGTCCAGCGTGCCGGAACACTACCACCGCGGCCCCGCGCATATCGAGTTCCAGGACCGCTTCGCTGACCGACTGGCGCCTCAGCGCGGTTGTGGTTTCGGCGATGATGACAGGATTCCATTCCGTCACTTCGTCATCGGTCTCGTGATCCGGCGCCGCGATGACGTAGCTCGGGGCATCGATCGCAGCCATTGCGGCCGCGTTGCCGTTGCCACGCGCCGCCTGATGATCCTTCAGGCGGCGCTTATAGCGGCGCAACCGCTTTTCGATCCGCAAGGCGGCTTGCTCGGCGCTGGCATACGCATCGGCTTCGTTGGCCTCCGCTTCCAGCACGATCCCGGAATCCAGGTGGATCACACATTCGGTGCGGAACCCGAACCCTTCCTTCGCGATGGTCACGTGGCCTGAAAAGCCGCCGTCGAAATACTTGGCGGTGGCCTCGGCAATTCGTTCGTTGACCCGCGTACGCAGAGCTTCACCAACGTCGATATTTTTACCTGAGACGCGAAACGACATGATCGGCCTCCGATGATTCGTCCGGTCGATTGTTTCAGATCGGCCGCTTCCGAGCGCCGCCTTGTTAGGCACATATGGCTTGCAACGCTTGACCGCCAGACCGCGATCCAACCGCCGGAGAATATCGGAAACTCTACAACAAACCGCGGCCTGTCGCGGTGCTTCAGGTAGTCGCGCCCGCAAGCGACTGCTTCTCGCGCCGGCGCTGCACCGACGAGGGTATCCGCATTGCCTCGCGATACTTGGCGACAGTCCGCCGCGCGATCTCAATGCCGGCCGCGCGCAACATCTCGACGATGATATCGTCGGAAAGGACCTGGTCGGGACGTTCGGCATCGATCAGTTGTTTGATGCGGTGCCGCACGGCCTCCGCCGAATGAGCTTCGCCGCCATCCGCCGCCGCGATCGCGGAGGTAAAGAAGTATTTCAATTCGAAGATGCCGCGGTTGGTTGCCATGTATTTGTTGGCGGTGACCCGCGAGACCGTCAACTCGTGCATGCTGATCGCATCCGCGATGGTCTTGAGATTAAGCGGCCGCAGATGCTGGACGCCGTGCGCGAAGAACGCGTCCTGCTGACGGACGATCTCGGTTGCCACTTTCAAAATCGTCTTGGCGCGCTGGTCGAGCGCACGGATAAGCCAGGTCGCGGTCTGCAGGCAATCGGCCAGGTAGGTCTTGTCCTTGTCGCTCTTCGCCACCTTGGCGACTTCGGCGTGGTAGCTCTGATTGACCAGGACCTTCGGCAGGGTGTCCGAATTGAGTTCGATCAGCCAGGCGCCATCCGGACCCGGCCGCACGAACACGTCCGGGACGATCGGCTGCACGACGGTCGATCCGAAGGCAAGGCCGGGCTTCGGATTGAGCTGACGGATTTCGGCGATCATGTCGGTCAAATCCTCGTCGCTCACTCCGCAGATCTTCCGCAGCGCAGCGAGGTCGCGGCGCGCCAGGAGGTCAAGGTGCGCGACCAGCGCCTGCATGGCGGGATCGAAGCGGTCGCGCTCACGAAGCTGGATCGAGAGGCATTCGGTGAGATTGCGCGCGCACACCCCCGCCGGGTCGAAGCCGTGCAGGATGGCGAGCACGGCTTCGACCTCGGATTGCGGCGCACCGAGCTTCTCGCTCACCTGCCCCAGGTCGCCCGTGAGGTAACCGGCGTCGTCGACCAGATCGATGAGGTACTGCCCGATCATGCGCCGAGCGGGATTCGGGACCGCCAGCGCGAGTTGCTCGGCCAAATGGTCCACCAGCGTGGTCTCGGCCGGGACGAAGGCTTCGAGATTGTAGTCGCCGTCATCGCGCCGGCCGGCGCTGGCTCCGGCCCATTCGGAATAGCCCGGCGTGATCTCGGCGTTGGACCGGGACGCAATCGCGTCGGTATCGGCGGGCGGCACGTCGTTAAGGTCGGCCCCCGCCCGGTCCACCCCGGCATGGCTGACGATATCGACGCCTTTTTCGCCCCAATCGACCGCGGATGCCTCCACCTCGGGAATGGGCTCCCGATCGTCCGATTTGGCATCGCCCTCGCCGTCCGCGGTACGCTCCAGCAACGGGTTGCGTTCGAGTTCCCCTTCCACGTAGGTCGAAAGGTCCAGATTCGAGAGCTGCAGCAGCTTGATGGCCTGCATCAGCTGCGGCGTCATGACGAGCGCGTGGCTCTGCCGGAATTCTAAACGTTGGGTCAGCGCCATAGGATACTTTGGCTACGCTCAATTGGTCCAATTCTTGCTTATCCGGTTCAGGCGCCGGTGTATACTGTTTCTATGCGCGCAGCGTTAATAGCGGGGAAGACTACAACTTGTAGGATCGCGGAGGCTTGCCAGGGGGTGAATCCGGGGCCCAAGGCCAGACCCTCGGATCGGAACGAAGCCGCCGGGCGGGGTCAGGCGCGGAAATCCTCGCCGAGATAGAGCCGCCGCACCTCCGGGTCGTTCACGATGTCGTCCTGACGACCCTCCATCAGAACCTCGCCCGAATAGATCACGTAGGAGCGGTCGGTCAACGCCAGGGTCTCGCGGACGTTGTGATCGGTGATGAGGACGCCGATGCCGCGGTTGGTGAGGTGCCGCACCAGCTTCTGAATGTCCCAGACCGCCTTCGGGTCGATGCCGGCGAACGGCTCGTCGAGCAGCATGTAGCTCGGCCGGCTCGCCAACGCGCGCGCGATCTCGACCCTTCGCCGCTCACCGCCCGATAGCGCAATGGCCGGCGTCTTGCGGTGTTTCGTGATGCCAAATTCCTCAAGCAGCGCGTTGAGGTCGGCCTCGCGCCGCCGCCGGTTGGGCTCCACCACCTCGAGCACGGAGCGGATATTGTCCTCGACGTTAAGGCCGCGGAAAATCGAGGCTTCCTGCGGTAGATAGCCGATCCCCAGCCGGGCGCGCTGATACATCGGCAGGCTGGTCACGTTGTAGCCGTCGAGTTCGACGATGCCGCTGTCAGCCTTGACCAGTCCGGTGATCATGTAGAACGCCGTGGTCTTGCCGGCGCCATTCGGCCCGAGCAGACCGACCGCCTCGCCACGGCGGACATACACGCTCACGCCTTTGACCACCTTGCGTCCGCCGTAGCTTTTCTCAAGGCCATGGGCGGCGAGGTACTTGTCGCTCACCTCGCGGCCAGCGTCCGGCGGGCTGGCCGCTTCATCCCGGTCCCGGTCCCGATCCCGGCGCTGGCGCTGCCTGATCTGGGCCGCTTTCGACGCATCGCGGCGGTTGTCCAGTGTCGCCCCGCCGAGCGCGCTCAGCCCGATGCGGTCCTGCCAGCCGCCGTTGGCCGGGCTTCGCCGGCGAGGCAGGCGCCGCTGTCTGAACAAGGTCAGGATGTTGATCACGCCTGCCTCAACGCAGTTCGATCGGGCCACTGGGTGCCGGCTCGCAGCATGAATAGAACCTAATGTGCGGTGCCCGTTCTAACCATGGCCCTTCCGCTATGCCGCCCGCAAGCGCCGCGATTTGCGGGCTCGGTGCCTTGGGCCGCGATTGTGGGTGTGTGCTGGTTCGAGAAAGCTTGCCGCCGGTTTCACGATCCGCTGAACGGGACCGGATCATCGCTTATCGCGGGCCTTCGGCATGAACAGGCCTTCCACGCGGCCAGGTCCCGAATCCAGCGTGGTCCGTCCGGACGCCAGATCGACAAACAGCCGTTGGCCGCGGAGCACGTCTGTGCCCTGTGTCACGACGACGTTACCCAGCAGCGTCACAGTGTTGGCTCGCATGTCGAAGATGCCGCTGTCGCCGGCTGCGTTCTGCTCCTTCTGCTGGACGGTGACTCCGCCCTTGGCCTCGATCCGGCGAATCTGCTTCCCGGCATCCGACGATTTGTTTCCGCCATCCGACGACTTGTTCCCGGCATCCGCCGACTTGGCGCCCTTGGCGCCGGGCTCCTCGTCGTAAAACACGACCAGCGACTTGCAGCGCATTTCGGTGTCGCCCTGGATCACGTGCACGTCGCCCGAGAACGTCGCGATCCGCTCCTTGTCGCGAACCTCCAGCGACACCGCCCGGATCTTCACCGGCTCGTTGCGGTTTTGCGAGAAGCCCTGCAGCGCGTTCGGAGGGGCCTGGTTTTTCTGCGCACGCGCCGGCGAACCGGCAAGCGCAAGGGCTCCGACGAACGTCGCGATCACAACCAATCGGCATGCGCGAATGGTCATCGGCTCACTCATCGGGTGCGCATCGCAGCGTCGATGCGAATCGCGCTTTCCCCTTCGATCGTCACGGACACGCCGCGCTCGAAGCGGATGACATCGCCGGAATCGCTGACCTCCATCCGGTTCGACTGCACGAGCCACTCGAGCGACTTCACCTCGACTGGCTTGTCGGAGACGATCTTCCCGCCCTTGATATCGATGACTGCCTCGGCCAGCCGGGCGTGATAGCCGGACGTGGTGGTGACCACGATATTCCGTTCCAACGTCAGCAACTCGGTCTTGGTATCGTAGAAACCGCTGTTCGCGGTGGTTTTGAACGTGACCTTGTTCTGCATCTCCATGGTGGCGTGCAGGTTCTGCAGTTCGACCACATCCGGCTTGAGCAGGTCGCGCGCGGCCGCTTGCGCGGTGAGTTCGTACTGGCGCTGATCGTGCGTGAAGCCCGCGATGCGCGGCTGCTGCATGGTGATCTTGGTTCCGGACACCACCATGTTTCCGAGGTCTATCGGTAGCTTCGCCAGCGCCCGCAACGGTTTCACGATGGTCACGTAGGCCGCGCCACCAAGCACCGCCAGGACGACGCTGAGCGGCACCATCACGCGCAATGCGCGCACATACCGGCTGTGCCGCAGCGCGGCACGGTAGATGCCGTCGTCGCCGCGGCGGCTCGCCACGTCGAAAACAGCCGGCCCGCGATCGTCGATGTCGGACACGAAGGTCAAGACATTTATCCCCAACCGCCACCTGAAACACCGAATCAGGCGGCCCCCATAGCCTTAGCCCCCCACTCTGAGCTTGCAACAGTGGCTTACGAATATGGCTTGCCCGCGGCACGCCTTAAAACTAATTTTTCTTAAAAGATAATGCATTTCAGATGGTTACGAGTGCGCAAAGATATCCTCAGTGGCCCAGCCGGCCAAATCCAGCCGGACCCGGTCGGGCAGGAACCCGAAGCAAGCCTCCGCCAATCCCTGGCGGCCTTCGCGGCGCAGCATGAGGTCGAGCCTCTGTCTCAGGGCATGCAGATAGAGCACATCGGAGGCCGCATAGGCCGCTTGCGCGTCGGTCAGTTCGGCCGCCCCCCAATCGGACGACTGCTGCTGCTTGGACAGCTCGACCCCGAGCACCTCGCGCACCAGGTCCTTGAGACCGTGCCGGTCGGTGTAGGTCCGGGCGATGCGCGACGCGATCTTGGTGCAATAGACCGGCGACGGCATCACCCCGAAGGCTCGTTGCAGGGCGCCGAGATCGAACCGGGCGAAATGAAAGATCTTGAGGACGGATTCGTCGGTCAGGAGTTTCATCAGGTTCGGCGCGCTGGTGGCGCCCGCCGGGATCTGCACCACGTCGGCCGAGCCGTCGCCGGGCGACAACTGCACCACGCACAGCCGGTCGCGATTGTGGTCGAGCCCCATGGTCTCGGTGTCGATCGCAACCGCATCGCCACCGTAATGCGAGAGATCGGGCAGGTCGCCGCGGTGCAGGCGGATGGTCATGGCAGAACTCCCGCCCGGTTCGTTGCGCCCATCGCTGCCGTGAGAGCCGCGTTCAATGCGCGACCTGCTGATGGCCGCCGCTCTCGGCGTAGGCTTCCTCGCGATACAGCCCGAGCGCATGCATCGACGGCAGATCGTTGAACGAGAACAACACCGCGTCCTCACGCTCGGAAGCGTTGGCATGTTCGTGCCAGGCCCAGGAGGGGATCACGAAGATATCGTTCTTCTTCCAGTCGAAGCGCCGGCCCGCGATGATCGAAGTGCCCGCGCCCTTGGCAACGTTGTAGACGATCGAACCGGTGTGGCGATGGGCGCGTGTGCGCTCGCCCGGCTTCAGCAACTGGATGCAGGCGCCGAGCGTCTTCATCACCGGTCCACCGGTCGCCGGATTGACGTATTGCATGATGATGCCGTCGTAGGGCGAGCCGTCGCTCGCCTGTGAGGCCCGCACCAGGGTCTCGTAGGTCGGGGCCCATTCGTACTTGAGCAGCGGCGAATAGGGCTTGCTCCACGCCTCGCCGCCCGCGGGCAACAGGCCAGGCCCGCCATAGACCGAGACGGTATCGTTCACGGGGAAATTCGACTTCTGTACGTGCTCGGGATGCACGGCGTAGAAATTCGCGTCGAGCTGATTGACCAGCAGCATGTCGAGGCCGTCCTGCCAGACCGTGGTCTCGCCGCCCGCCTCGACGCCGTGGTCGTGCCAGGTACCGTTCGGCGTGATGACGAAATCGCCCGCCCCCAAACTCATCTTGTGACCGTCGACCACCGTATAGGCGCCGGCGCCCTCCACGATGAAGCGCAGCGCCGCCGAAGCATGATTGTGCGCGGTGGCGAATTCGCCGGGCCGCATGACCTGCAGGCCGGTGTAGAGCCAGCCGACGCAGGCCGAGAGGCCCTTGCGGCCGGGATTCTCCAGCGCGATCACCCGCCGGCCGGCCTTCTCGGGGCTCACAAGCTCCAGCGCCTGCAGCACCAGCGGGCGCAGCGCCGCGTAGCTCCACAGCGTCGCCAGCGATGTCGGCTGCGGCTGCCAGGGCTCGATCGAGTTGGCGACGGTCCACAGCGCGTAGCTCTGCTGGCGCGACAGATCGGCGTAATAGGCGTCGAGCTCCGGCGTGTCCTCGACGTTGGCCCGGCCGATCACGTCCTCGCGCATGGTGCGTCTCCGCCGGCTGTTCGACGCGGTGGTGCCGTGCTCAAATCATGGTGCCCAGGAGAGGACTCGAACCTCCACGGCTCTCACCGCTAGTACCTGAAACTAGTGCGTCTACCAATTCCGCCACCTGGGCCTCGCGGCGATAGGTACGGCAGCCGTTTCGGCCTTGTCAAATGGCCCGGCGGGCGTACGGCCGCCCCTGTACAGGCTGGAACCGTTCCGGTATCGCCAGGCACGTGCAACGCAAAGGGCGCGGCAAAGGAACGCCTCATGATCGCAAATCCCCTCGATACGCTGGTCACGGTATTCGGCGGCTCCGGCTTTCTCGGCCGGCATGTGGTGCGTGCGCTGGCCAGACGGGGCTACCGCATCCGCGTGGCCTGCCGCCGGCCGGAACTGGCCGGTTTCCTGCAGCCGATGGGGCGGGTCGGTCAGATTCATGCGGTGCAGGCCAATCTGCGATACCCCGAATCGGTCGATGCGGCGGCCCGCGACGCCGACGCGGTGGTCAATCTGGTCGGCATTCTGTTTGAACGGGGCAAGCAAAGATTCGATGCCGTACAGGCCTCCGGCGCCGAAGCGGTAGCGCTGGCGGCGGAGGCGCACGGCGCGCGCCTGGTGCATGTCTCGGCGCTCGGAGCGGACGAGAACGCGCCGTCCCACTATGCCCGCGCCAAGGCCGTGGGCGAGAAGCTGGTGCTCGCGGCCGTGCCGTCGGCGACGATCTTCCGACCTTCGATCGTGTTCGGACCGGAGGATGATTTCTTCAACAAGTTCGCCGCCCTCGCGCGGCTATCGCCGGTGCTGCCGCTGGTCGGTGGCGGCCACACCCGATTCCAGCCGGTGTTTGCCGGCGATGTCGCAAGCGCAGTCGCGGCGGCGGTCGATGGCCATGCCGAGGCCGGCACGATCTACGAACTGGGCGGCCCGGACGTGAAGACTTTCAAGGAGCTGATGGAGTTCGTGCTGGCCACGATCGGGCGCCGGCGGCTCCTGGTGCCGATCCCGTTCGCGCTTGCCAAGTTGAAGGCTTCCTTCCTGCAATACATGCCCAAGCCGCTGCTGACGCCCGACCAGGTCGAGCTGTTGCGTGGCGACATCGTTGTTTCGGAGGCCGCCAAGAGCGAAGGGCGCACGTTCGCGGCGCTCGGCATCGATCCGGTCACCATGGCGACGATCGTGCCGTCCTATCTGTGGCGGTTCCGCAAGACCGGGCAGTACGGCGCCCGCATGGCGTAAGCCACATCCCGTGCCCGCATGAGCGAAGCGAGATACGGGGTTCTGTCTGGCAATCGTTGTACCATCATCTCGCCTCGGCCTGCCCCGGCGGCAGCATGGCCAGCTCTGAGCGCAGAAGCTGCGGCCAGTCCTGCTGCGCGGCGGTGAGCTTGCCCTCGCGCGCCAGCGCCTCAGCGATTGCGAGCGCCTGCGTGAGCGCGGCCCGTGCCCGCGCTGGCTCGGCTACAGTGCTGATCTTGTAGAGGCCGATGACGAGATCGGCTTGCCACTCGGCATTGCCCTTGTCGCTGACAGCGAGCTGTTGGGAGATGGCCAGGCTGTTCTGGTAGGCCGCGAACGCCTTCTCACGCTTGCCCGCCGCCACCAGCACGCCGCCGATCTTGTGGTAGCTGACCGACAGGTCGCGCTGCCAGGCGGCATTGCCCTTGTCGCTGTCGGCGAGCTGCTGGCGGATGGCGAGGCTGTTCTGGTAAGCCGCGAGCGCCTCCTCGCGCTTGCCCGCCGCCACCAGCACGTCGCCCATCCTCTCGTAGCCGACCGACAGGTCGCGCTGCCAGGCGGCATTGCCCTTGTCGCTGTCGGCGAGCTGCTGGCGGATGGCGAGGCTGTTCTGGTAGGCCGCGAGCGCCTCCTCGCGCTTGCCCGCCGCCACCTGCACGTCCCCGATGTTGACGTAGCTGATCGCCAGGTCGCGCTGCCACTCGGCATTGCCTTTGTCGCTGTCGGCGAGCTGATCGCGGATGGCGAGGCTGTTCTGGTAGGCCGCGAGCGCCTCCGCCCGCCTGCCCGCCGCCACCTGCACGTCCCCGATGTTGACGTAGCTGATCGCCAGGTCGCGCTGCCAGGCGGCATTGCCCTTGTCGCTGTCGGCGAGCTGCTGGGCGATGGCCAAGCTCTTCTGGTAGGCCGCGAGCGCCTCCTCGCGCTTGCCCGCCGCCACCAGCACGTCGCCGATCCTGGTGTAGCTGATCGACAGATCGCGCTGCCAGGCGGCATTGCCCTTGTCGCTATCGGCAAGCTGCCGGGCGATGGCCAAGCTCTTCTGGTAGGCCGCGAGCGCCTCCTCGCGCTTGCCCGCCGCCACCAGCACGTCGCCGATCCTGGTGTAGCTGATCGACAGATCGCGCTGCCAGGCGGCATTGCCCTTGTCGCTATCGGCAAGCTGCCGGGCGATGGCCAAGCTCTTCTGGTAGGCCGCGAGCGCCTCCTCGCGCTTGCCCGCCGCCACCAGCACGTCGCCGATCTTGTTGTAGCTGACCGACAGGTCGCGCTGCCAGGCGGCATTGCCTTTGTCGCTGTCGGCGAGCTGCTGGCGGATGGCCAGGCTCTTCTGGTAGGCCGCGAGCGCCTCCTCGCGCTTGCCCGCCGCCACCAGCACGTCGCCGATCCTGTTGTAGCTGATCGCTAAGTCGCGCTGCCACAGCGCGTTGCCCTTGTCGCTATCGGCAAGCTGCTCGGCGATGGTTAGGCTCTTCTGGTAGGCCGCGAGCGCCTCCTCGCGCTTGCCCGCCGCCACCAGCACGTTGCCGATTCTCCCGTAGCTGACCGACAGGTCGCGCTGCCAGGCGGCATTGCCCTTGTCGCTGTCGGCGAGCTGTTGGCGGATGGCTAGGCTCTTTTGGTAGGCCGCGAGCGCCTCCTCGCGCTTGCCCGCCGCCATCAGTACGTTGCCGATCTTGTTGTAGCTGATCGACAGGTCGCGCTGCCACAGCGTGTTCCCAGGATTGATGACGAGCAGTGCGCCGAAAACTTGCCGTGCGCTCTCGGCGACAGTAATCGCCCCCGCCGTATCGCCGATCGTCAGCAGCGTGTCGACCATTTCGACAAGCGCCACGCCTTGGCTGCGCCGCAGGCTGGGTGTGGTCTGACCTGAGTCCGTGAGCTGCTTCTGTAAGGCCCCCGCGCGGTCAAGAATGTCCTTGACGAGGGATGCGGGGACGCCGACCACGTTGCGAAACCGTTGCGCCAGGTCGAACACCAGGCTGTTGGCCGTCTGCGTTGCCGCAGCGAGCGTCTGTTCGGCGCGATTGCGCTGCGCCACCGCTTCCTGCTGTGCGCGATAGGCCAGAATGCCGGCCGTTGTCGCTCCTCCGGCCAATACGAGCAGCAACCCCGCCGCGCTCCACGCCAGAGTGAGCGCGCGGCGTTGCTGGCGCACCTCCTGCGATAGGAGGTCTTCCTTCGGCATGCCGCGGATCGCGGCGGCGAAGTCGGCGGCCAACTCGGTGAACTTGGCGTCGCGCTTATCGGCACCGTCGCGATAGCTGGTGAGGTCGACCCATTTCGGCTCCACCTGGAAGCGAGCCGAGAGCACCGGCGGCAAAGGTGAGCCCGTGCGCGCGGCGAAATCGCCGGTCGTCTCGTCCCAGGCCAGTTCCCCGGCGGTGAGCCCGACCAGCAGGGTGTCGATCGAGTTGTGGTCAAGCCAGTGCGCCATCTCCTTGTTGACCCACTTGGAGGCTGCCGCCTCCGGCGAAGCGAGCAGCAGAAAGAAGCGCGACTGCCCGAGCGCCTGCTCGATCGAGGGCCATAGCTGCGGCGTGGCGGAGAGGCTGGTGTCGTCGCGGAAGACGCGCAGCGCGCGGCGCTTATACCAGGGCTTGCCGAGCTTCTGCACCGCCGACTGCAGCGCCGCCGCGATCGGCTTGTCCTTGGCGTGGCTATACGAAATGAAGGCGTCGTAGAGAGCCATGGCGCGCCCCTTTGCCGGCGGGGCCTCAACCTAGGCGATCAATTGTGCCAAAACCGGAGCCGTCCAGCCCGTGAACAAAGATTAATTTTGCAGATTGAACCCCGTCGATGGGCGCCGCGACATATCGAATCTCGCAAATGTAGGGTGGGCAAAGTCTTCGTGCCGTGCCCACGCGTTTGCAATCGCTATGCGCTACGCGTTATGGCCCAGCGCCAGCGCGATCAGGCCGAGCGTGCCGACGATAACGCGCCACCAGGCGAACAGCGCGAAGCCGTGACGCTGCACATAGTCGAGGAAGGTCTTCACCACGATCCAGGCGGCGACGAATGAAACCGCAAATCCGAACGCGATGATGATCGAGTGATCCATGTTCAACTGGCCGCGGCTCTTGTAGAGGTCGTAGACGAACGCACCGAACATGGTCGGCATCGCCAGCCAGAACGAGAACTCCGCGGCGGAACGCTTGTCGGCGCCGAGCAGCATCGCCGAGACGATGGTCGAGCCGGAGCGCGATACGCCGGGAATCATCGAGACGCATTGGGCAAGCCCGATGACGAAATACATCGGCAGCGTATATTTCATGGCGTCGTGGTAGCGCGGATTGAGGTCGAGCCGGTCGACCCACAACAGGATGGCGCCGCCGACGATCAGTGTGAAACAGACCAGCCAGACGTTGAACAGGTAGCCCTTGATGAAGTCGTGCGCGAGCGCACCGACAACCGCCGCCGGCAGGAACGCGACGAGCACGCCGATGACGAAACGCCGGGCCTCCGGGTCGCTGAAGAACCCGAGCGCCAGCCGCCACAGGCGGAAGAAGTAGATCGACAGCAGCGCCAGGATCGCGCCGAACTGGATCAGCACCGCGAACGTCTTGCCGAAATCCTCATCGTCGAAGCCGAAGAAGTGCTGCACCAGCAGAAGATGCCCGGTCGAAGATACCGGCAGGAACTCGGTCAGGCCCTCGACCACGCCGAGGACGAAGGCCTTGAAAAGGTCGAACAACATGCGTCGGCTCCAAGGCGGAGGTGGGATCGGGAATGACAGAATCAAAACGCGCGTGCCGGCACGTCCGGCGCCTGACCGTCGAAAATCACCCCCGCAGGGGTTTTCCCGCATCATTAACCGCCGGGCAACGGGGAACGGCGAAGATTGCACAGGTTGCTCCCAGCCGCTCGATGTGCACAGGGTCGGGCACCACCTAACATGTCCGCTCTCCGGAGGCGGCCTTCAACGCGCCGCAATCCTTAACGCCGCATGCTCACGCTGTTCCATCATGGCTTCTGTCCGCATTCGCGCTTCGTCCGGCTCGCGCTGGGCGAATACGGTCTCGACGCGCGCCTGGTGGAGGAGCGGGTGTGGGAGCGGCGCGAGGAATTCCTGCTGCTCAACCCGGCCGGCACGACTCCCGTGCTGGTCGAGGAAGGTCTGGCGGCCATACCGGGTGCCGGCATCATCGCCGAATTCCTCGATGAGACGCACGGTAACGAACTCGGCGAGCGCCGCCTCCTGCCGCGCGACCCTGCACAACGCGTCGAGGTGCGCCGGCTGGCGAACTGGTTCAACGACAAGTTCTTCGCCGAAGTGAGCGGGCCGCTCACCATGGAGCGCTTCTACCGGCGGCATATGCGGGTCAGCGAAGGCGGCGGCTCGCCCGACACCGAGGTGATCCGTGCGGCGCGGCACAATATCCGCTATCATCTCGCCCACATCGGCTGGCTGGTGCGCACCCGCGACTGGCTCGCCGGTGAGCGGCTGAGCTACGCCGATCTCGCGGCGGCCGCGCACCTGTCGTCGATCGATTACCTGGGCGATGTGCCATGGCAAGAGGACGAAGCCGCCAAGGCCTGGTACGCACGGGTGAAGTCGCGGCCCTCGTTCCGTCCGATCCTGGCCGAGACACTGGCGGGCATCCCGGCATCCGCAACCTACGCCAACCTCGATTTCTAGATTCTGCGGCGCTCAAGGCGGCGTTCGCCACAGCAGGCCCGCGAACTGGGGTTCGATGCCGTCGGCATCACCCGGCCGGACGCTATCCCGCTGGCGAAGGAGCGGCTCGCACGATTTCTTGCGGATGGTGCTCACGGCGACATGGACTGGATGGCGGCGACCGCGGAGCGCCGCGGCGATCCGCGTGCGCTGATGCCCGAGGTGCGCTCCGTCATCATGCTGGGCCTGAACTATGGCTCCGGCGGCGATCCGCTTGCGATCCTGCGGGCGCGTGAACGCGGCGCAATCTCGGTCTATGCGCAAGGCGACGACTATCACGAGATCATCAAGCCGAAGCTGAAGGCGCTGGCACGCTGGCTGGTCGCGAACGCGGGCGGCGACGTCAAGGTGTTCGTCGATACCGCCGCGCTGATGGAAAAGCCGCTCGCCATGGCGGCCGGGCTCGGCTGGCAGGGCAAGCACACCAATCTGGTGTCGCGCGAGTTCGGTTCGTGGCTCTTCCTCGGCGCGATCCTCACGACGCTCGATCTGCCCGTCGATGCCGCGGAACCTGATCACTGCGGCACGTGCCGTTCCTGTCTCGACGTCTGCCCGACCGCGGCGTTTCCGGCGCCTTACCGGCTCGATGCGCGGCGCTGCATCTCGTATCTGACCATCGAACACAAAGGCCCAATCCCACGCGACCTGCGCCGCGCGATGGGCAACCGCATTTACGGCTGCGACGACTGTCTGGCGGTCTGCCCGTGGAACAAATTCGCGCAGGCCGGCCGCGAAGCCAAACTTGCGGCGCGCGGCGCGCTTCGTGCCCCGCATCTTGCCGATCTCGCGCGGCTCGACGATGCGGGCTTCCGCGCGTTGTTTGCGAAATCGCCGGTCAAGCGCACCGGCCGTGACCGTTTCATCCGCAACGTGCTGACCGCGATCGGCAACTCGGGGGATGCCTCGCTGGCACGAGAGGCCGAACGCCTGCTCGACGATCCGTCACCGCTGGTGCGCGGCGCTGCGGTGTGGGCGTTAGGGCAACTCGACCCGGAACGGCTGGCGTCGCTCGCGTCGATGCATCGTGCGTCGGAGATTGATGCCGGGGTAACGGATGAGTGGGCCTGCGCACTCGATCAGGTCGACGCATGATGCCGACGCTGGTCTGCCTCGGGCTTGGGTACTGCGCCCGCCATTACGTGACGCATTTCGGCGATCGCTTCGATCGGATTATCGGCACGACCCGCACCACCGAACGCGCCGCGACCGCCGCTGCTCGGAGCTTAGGCGGACGAACGGTCGAGATGCTTGTGTTCGACGGAACAGCCGCGACCAGTGATGTTGCCGCCGCGGTCAAATCCGCCGACGCCCTGCTGATCTCGGCGGCGCCGGCGGCGACCGGCGACCCGGTGCTCACTGCACTGGAGACCGAGATCGCATCTGCGTCCCGGCTCGCCAGCGTGGTGTTGCTTTCGACGCTCGGCGTCTATCCGGATTCCGGCGGCGCCTGGATCGACGAGACCGCCGCGGTCGTCCGTGGCCGCGCCCGTCGCGGCAATGCGCGCATCGATGCCGAACAGGCCTGGCAGGCTCTCGGCAAACGCCGCAACCTGCCGGTCTGCATTCTGAGGCTCGGCGGCATCTATGGACCGGGGCAGAACGGCTTGCTGCGGCTGCTGCGCGGCAGCGCGCAGCGCGTCGCCAAGCCCGGCCACGTCTCGAACCGCATCCACGTCTATGACATTGCGCAGGCCATCGACGCAGCATTCGCGCGGCGCGCCGACGGCATCTTCAATGTCGTCGACGATGAACCCGCATCACCGAGCGAACAGATCGCCTTCGCGGCCACCCTGCTCGGCATCGAGCCGCCGGCGGAAATTCCATACGCGGATGCGTCGCGATATCTCTCGCCCCTGGCGCTGAGCTTCTATGACGGCTGCATTCGGGCGCGGAACGACAAGCTCAAGACGGTCCTCGGCGTGACGTTGCGCTATCCAAATTATCGAGACGGCCTGCGCGCTCTCCATGACGCCGGCGATCATCTCTCCGTCACGAAGCCTGCTCCATCCGCGTAAGGCAGGTTGGCGGCTCGCTCTATGAACTGCTTCACACTTGAAATTCGCCGGTTGCGGCACACTCGCGACGTCTCACTCTAGTAAGGAGGACGACGTGGATCAGATCTTTCAAACTCCCGATGAAGCTATCGCAAAGCATTTCGCCGACATGGTTCGGCTGCAGGGCACCAAGGCGCTGATCGGCGGCCAGGGACGGGTCGATTTCCCGCTCACACACGACGCGGTCGTCGCAGAGGCGACCGAACCGGTCGGGCGGGAAGTGTGGAAGCGCTTTGCCAACGCAACCACCGCCCAACCGCTGGCAAGGCTCGACAGCATCATCATCAACACCGGCACGATCGCGTTTTCCGGCGGCGTTCCGGTCGGCGGCTGGGGACATTTGAGCCTGTTCCCCAGCGGGCTCGCCCATGCGGCCGGTCACTTCCACGTTTCCGGCGCGCCGAGCTACAACGTCGCGCTCGGCATCCTTGTCGTCAGTAACAACGGGATTCCTGTTCAAGTGCTGCGCAACGGTCGCGTGCATGGGACTTTCGAATCCGGCTCCAGGAATTTCGATTGGAACGACGACCATCGATCCGAGGTCTTGCGGCAGGCCTGGGGAAACTTCTCCGCCGGCTACCACTGGGCCTGGCAGGCCCGCGCCGATCTCGACTTCGGCGCGCTGCTTCAGTCGCTGAAGCAGGCGGTTGGTGTTGCCATCACGGCGGCGGCGATCATTCTGTGATCTAGTGGGACGGCTTTGACGTTCCGATCAGCATTGCAGCGAATCCATCGTAGGAACGTCAAATCCAAAGCCACGCTGGTTTCATAGACACGAGCGAAACCTGAATGCCGTCGCGCGGGGAGAGGCAAGCCGATCTCCCGCCGGCGGCGTTCGGCGTCGCTATGCGGCTACTCGGCGAACTCCGCGACCGCCGCAATCAACCGGTCGATGTCCTCCGGCCGCGATAGCCGGTGGTCACCGTCCTTGATCATGGTCAGCACGACGTCGTCGCGCGCAAAGCGTGAGACCAGCTCCACGGCGTGCTGCCAGGGCACATCGGGATCCTGCACACCTTGCAGAACCCGTACCGGACACCCGGTCTCGATCATGCCGTCGAGCAGAAGGTGGTTGCGTCCCTCTTCGATCAATCCGCGGGTAATTAAATAGGGCTCGGCGGAATATTGTGACGGCCGCGACCAGGCGCCTGTCTCTTCGATCTCACGCCGCACCTCGGGTGGAAACCGCTTCCACATCAGTTCTTCGGTGAAATCGACCGCCGGCGCGATCAGCACCATCCCGATGACGGCGGCAGCCTTGGCCGCCTGCGGTGTCGTCCGCCGGGCCAGCTCACGCGCCAATAAAAGCGCCAGCCATCCGCCCATCGACGAACCGATGATCACCTGCGGACCGCGGCAACACGCGTCGAAGACCGAGATACATTCCTCGAGCCATCGGCCGATCGTGCCTGCGGCAAAATCCCCGCCCGATTCGCCGTGGCCCGAATAATCGAAGCGCGTCATGGCCCGCCCATGGTCGCGCGCCCAGGCATCCAGCGCCTCGGCCTTGGTGCCCGCCATATCGGACTTGAAGCCGCCGAGCCAAATCAGGCCCGGTCCGGCGCCGTCACGCTGGCGCACAGCGATGCGACGAGCCGCCGAGCCGGTTCCAACTTCCAGGAATTTCAGGCAAGTATCGCTCATTCGGGGAATCGGTCGTAGGTGTAGATATTCAAAGGCGGCCTTGTCGTGTGTTTGGCCGCATGCTGCCATTGATTGCAAGGGTGCTGTTTCGATCATCAGGGTCGCCGAAGGCCGAAACCGGGCGAGAGGTAAGAATTGGTGAGCGACGGCTACGGCGAGACAAATGAGGCTGCGCGCACCTTGGCGGGGGCGACGATCCTGCAGATCGTGCCGGCGTTGCGCGAAGGCCCGGTTGCCCGCACCGCCCTCAATGTCGCCCAAGCGCTGCTGCAATGGGGCGCCCGCGCGGTGGTCGCCGCCGAGGAGGGGCCGCTGTCCGACGAGCTCAGGGCATTCGGCGGCGAGTGGGTCCCGCTGGCGAACGACACCTTCAATCCGTTCAAACTCAGGCGGAGCGCGCGCCAGATCGAAGAACTGATTGCCGGCGCCCGCGTCGACATCGTGCACGCGCATAGCGCCGGCGGCGCGTGGTGCGCCCACTTGGCGGCCTCGCAGATCGCGGTCTGGCTCGTCACCACACTGCCGGACGTGCCGCCTGGCTCGCGCGTGCGCGCGCTCTGGGCGAATTCGCTGGCGCGCGGCGACCGGGTGATCGCGCCGTCAAGTTTTGTGGCCTCCGCAGTCATGGCGCGTTATCGCCTGCCGCGCGAGCGCATCACGGTGATCCCGCGCGGGATCGATACCCGCACATTCGATCCGGCCGCCGTCGACGCAGAGCGCATCGCGGCACTGTGTGCGGCCTGGAAAATTCCGGACGATGCGCGGATCGTGCTGACGCCGGGGCGCGTCGCACCATGGAACGGGCAGTTGTTGCTGCCCGCTGTCGCGCGCAACTTGCTCGACAGCGGCATGCGCAACGTCGTGTTCGTCATTGCGGGCGAGCACCGCAGCCACGAGAAGTACGCGCGTTCGATCTTCAGTCAGGCCAAGGCGCACGGCGTACAGAAGATGTTCCGCGTGACCGGCCATTGCCGCGACATGCCGGCAGCGCTTGCCGCCGCCGACGTGGTCGCGGTTCCGGCCAACGAAGCACCCGTTCTCGGTCGCGTGGTGGCCGAAGCTCAGGCCATGGGCAGGCCGGTTGTGACCACCGACGTGGGCATCCTGCCGGAGAATATCGTGACACCACCCGACATGCCCGAGGACGTGCGCACCGGATGGGTGGTTCAGCGCGGCGATCCGATCAAGTTCGCCCAAGCCATCGATCTCGCCCTGAAGCTCGACGGCACAGCCTACCGCGCGATGTGTGCGCGCGCGCGCCAGTTCGCCGAGTACATGTTTTCGCCGCAAAGCGTCGCAGCGGCGACCCGTGCGGTCTATACGTCGCTGCTGGCGCGCGATGCCTGATACTGCCCCGGCGGCCAAAATGGCCGCGGATGCGTGCGCATTGCCGTTGACTTATGGCCGGTTTCTACCGATCCTTCGCGAGCCCGCGCTGGCGGGCACGTCTCAACAGCATGAGGAGAGCCAAGCCATTCGCCGACCGATGAGAACCGCGCAGCCCGCCCCGAAGGACGGCCCGCGCATCAACGAGGAGATTCGCTCGCAACAAGTCCAACTGATCGACCAGACCGGCCACAATCACGGGCCTGTCGATACGCCGATCGCGTTGCAAAGAGCTCAGGAAGCCGGGCTTGATCTCGTAGAGATCGCCCCCAATTCGGTCCCCCCTGTCGCCAAATTTCTTGATTACGGTAAGTATAAGTATCAGGCGCAGAAGAAGGCGGCCGAAGCCCGCAAGAAACAGAAAGTCGTCGAGGTCAAGGAAATCAAGCTCCGGCCGATGATCGACGACCATGACTACGAGGTGAAGATGCGCTCGATGCAGCGCTTCTTCGAGGAGGGCGACAAGGTCAAGATTACTTTGCGCTTCCGTGGCCGCGAAATGGCCCATCAGGACCTGGGCTACAAACTGCTCAACCGGGTCAAGGACGACACCACCAAGATCGCCAAGGTCGAGCAGGAACCGCGCTTCGAAGGCCGGCAGGTTGTGATGGTGCTGGCGCCGCGGTAACCGCGGCGGGGCACCGCGGCCGGATTTTTCCGGCGGACGATTCTGACGGATGCCCGGCCTCTCACCGGGCATTTATCATTTGGACGGCCGGCTAATCAGTCCTCAGGTCCCTGGTTCAGGCCGTCGGTACTCTGTTCAATCGACTCGAAATAGGTCGCGGGTTCCTGAAACCTG
The DNA here is from genome assembly GCA_963756715.1 of uncultured Alphaproteobacteria bacterium. Lineage (GTDB taxonomy): Bacteria > Pseudomonadota > Alphaproteobacteria > Rhizobiales > Xanthobacteraceae > VAZQ01. The sequence continues at coordinate 33,397 of CAVWOV010000001.1, read as the reverse complement.
CCGTCACCGGCGCTGCGGTCGGCCCGTGAATCGGCAGCCGGATCGAGCTTGGGGGGAGTGCCCACCAGGAACTGGCAAAGGACAAAAATCACGCCGGCGAGCGCAAAAAAGATTTGCGTGCGCCAGTTCGAACTCAACCAATTCAGCTTCCACATCGTGGCACCCCATCGCCGTGCGATGGCCTTTACTCGAAACCCATGCAACCGCCGTGCCGGGCCACAACCGGACGATAACCCCGGACCGGTTAATATGGTTTCATCCGCACGGCGGTTTTGCGGCAGCTTCCGGGACCACGGCCCATCTGCCGAACCTCCTTGTTGTGGTTGTGTTTTCTCCCGCCCTCTGCCATAACGCCGCCCTCTCGCCGCCCGGCGCAACGGGCTGCCGTGGCGACGTGAAGTGCTCAATCAGCACGCTCAAATCGAGCAGAATCCGGCCAGCCGGGCGTTTTCGCCATGGCAGGGCCGAAATGGAGAGCCAAATGCCCAAGATCAAGACCAAGTCGGGCGCAAAAAAGCGCTTCAAGGTGACCGGCACCGGAAAGGTGCTGTACGCCCATCGCGGCAAACGCCACGGCATGATCAAGCGGACCAAAAAGCAGATCCGCCAGTTGCGCGGCACCGCCGTACTGTTCAAGACCGACGGCGATAACATCAAGAAATACTGGCTGCCCAATAGCTGACAGCCCTCGGCCGCCCTTAGGGCGGCGCGCCATTTCACATTTGTTGCCCGCTATTCAGGAGATCAGCCATGGCCCGCGTCAAGCGCGGCGTGACGGGACACGCCAAGCATAAAAAGGTCCTCAAGCAAGCGAAGGGCTTTTACGGCCGCCGCAAGAACACCATCCGGGTCGCCAAGCAGGCGGTCGAGAAGGCCAACCAGTATGCCTACCGTGACCGCAAGCGCCGCAAGCGCACGTTCCGCGCGCTGTGGATTCAACGGCTCAATGCCGCAGTGCGTCCGTTCGGCCTCAACTACAGCCGGTTCATCAACGGCCTCGACCTGGCCGGCGTGATGGTGGACCGCAAGGTGCTGTCCGATCTCGCCATCCACGAGCCGGCGGCGTTTGAGGCCATCGTCGAGAAGGCCAAGGCCGCGATGCCGGCAACGGCGTAGTCGCCTGCGCGCAGCGTCCTTCCTCGACGAGCCGCTGACATCACGCCCTCCGTTCATTCCCGCGACAGGCGGGAATCCAGGGCTGGCAGGCTAGGTCTGGGTCCCCGCTCTCGCGGGGACGAGCGGAGGGAGAGCTCCACCGGCTAACGGGGCGCCCGATGATCGACCTCGCCTATGTGCAGCGCATGGCGCGCTACAACCGCTGGCAGAACGCCAATCTCTACGGCGTCGCCGACCCGCTCACCGATGAGGAGCGGCGGCGCGAGCGCGGCGCGTTCTTCGGCTCGGTGCACAAGACGCTGAGCCACCTGCTTTGGGCCGACCGAATCTGGATGAGCCGGTTCAGCGACTTTCCGCCTCCCGAGGGCGGCATTGCGCAATCGGTGTCGCTCTATCCGGATTGGCCGGGGCTTAAGCAGGCGAGGGCAGAGGTCGACGACACGATTGTCCGCTGGGCCGATCGCCTGCCGCCCGACTGGCTCGATCACGACCTCGCCTGGTTTTCGAAATCAGCCGGGCGCGAGTTCGTTCAGCCGCGGTGGACGCTGGTCACGCATTTCTTCAATCATCAGACCCATCATCGCGGCCAGGTGCACTGCATGCTCACGCAATGCGGCGGCAAGCCCGGCGATACCGATCTGTTCCTGATGGCGGCGGAGTAGACGATGTCCGATCTCGGTCAACTGGAGCAGGAGACCCTCTCCGCCATCTCGGCCGCCGGCGACGAGGCGGCGCTCGAAGCGGTGCGGATCGCGGCGCTCGGCAAGAGCGGCTCGGTCTCCGCGCTGCTGCGCACGCTCGGCACCATGACGCCGGACCAGCGCAAGGCCGAGGGGCCGCGCATCAACGGCCTCAAGGATCGGGTGACCGAGGCGCTCGCGGCGCGCCGGGATGCGCTCAAGCATGCGGCGCTCGACTGCCCGCCTCAACACCGAGACCGTCGACGTCACGCTGCCGGTGCGCGAGCCGCCGGCCGAAGCCGGGCCGCATCCATCCGATCAGCCAGGTGACCGACGAACTGACGGCGATCTTCGCCGACATGGGCTTCGCGGTCGCCGAAGGGCCCGACATCGAGACCGACGATCTCAACTTCACCAAGCTCAATTTTCCCGAAGGCCATCCGGCCCGGGAGATGCACGACACGTTCTATCTCAATCCGAAGCCCGACGGCTCGCGCATGCTGCTGCGCACGCACACCTCGCCCGTGCAGGTGCGCACCATGCTGAGCCAGAAGCCGCCGATCCGCGTCATCATTCCGGGCCGCACCTATCGCAGCGATAGCGACCAGACCCACACGCCGATGTTCCACCAGGTCGAGGGCCTGGTGATCGACAAGGGCTCGCACCTCGGTCACCTGAAATGGATCCTGCAGGAGTTCTGCAAGGCGTTCTTCGAGGTCGACGACGTCAAGATGCGGTTCCGGCCGTCGTTCTTCCCGTTCACCGAGCCGTCGCTCGAGGTCGACATCCAGTGCCGGCGCGACAAGGGCGAGGTGCGCTTCGGCGAGGGCGACGACTGGCTGGAGATTCTCGGCTGCGGCATGGTGCATCCGAACGTGCTGCGCAATTGCGGGCTCGATCCCGACGAGTACCAGGGCTTCGCCTGGGGCATGGGGATCGACCGCATCGCCATGCTGAAATACGGCATGCCGGACCTGCGCGCCGTTCTTCGAGGCCGACGTGCGCTGGCTGTCGCACTACGGCTTCCGCCCGCTCGACTTCCCGACGCTGGCGGGGGGATTGAGCTGATGACTCGCCACGGGCACGCTTCACCTCCCCCCTTGAGGGGGAGGTCGGCCGGCGGAGCCGGCCGGGAGGGGGGTAGCCGCGAAGCGGCACATCGTCCGGTTTCGCCAATGCATCGCGGCAGAGCGAAATCGCTGAGGCATGAGATGACGGATGCCGAGCGACGGCTCTGGGTCGCATTGCGCGGACACCGGCTCGACGGATTGAGCTTCCGACGGCAGATGCCGATTGGATCGTTCATCGTCGACTTTGCCTGTCACGAACAGCGCCTCGTTGTCGAAATTGATGGCGGTCAACATGCCGAATCGCAGCGCGACGTAAGACGAGACCAGTGGTTGGAGTCGAAAGGGTATCGCGTGCTGCGATTCTGGAATTCGGATGTACTGAAGAACCGTGAAGGAGTGCTGCAGGTGATCCTCGCTGCAGCACGCGAACCTACCCCCCTCCCTAACCCTCCCCCTCAAGGGGGGAGGGGACCGACCGGTTCGCGTGGGGAGACGTTGCCATGAAATTCACCCTCTCCTGGCTCAAGGAGCATCTCGACACCGACGCGCCGCTCGACAAGATCGTCGACAAGCTCACCATGATCGGGCTCGAGGTCGAGCACGTCGACGACCAGGGCAAGGCGCTGGCGCCGTTCACCATCGCGCGCGTGATCTCCGCCGAGCAGCACCCGAACGCCGACCGGCTGCGCGTCTGCATGGTCGATACCGGCACCGGCGATCCGGTGCAGGTGGTCTGCGGCGCGCCCAATGCGCGCACCGGCATGACCAGCGTGTTCGTGCCGCCCGGCGCCTACATCCCCGGCAAGGACATCACGCTCGGCATCGGCAAGATCCGCGGCGTCGAAAGCCGCGGCATGCTGGTGTCCGAATTCGAGCTGAAGATTTCCGACGACCACGAGGGCATCATCGACCTGCCGGCCGATGCGCCGCTCGGCGCCAACTACGCCAAATGGGCGGGCCTCGACGATCCGGTGATCGAGATCAACCTGACGCCGAACCGCCCGGACTGCACCGGCGTGCACGGCATCGCGCGCGATCTCGCCGCCGCCGACATGGGCACGTTCAAGGACCCGGCCATCGCGCCGGTCGAAGGCACGTTCCCGTGCCCGGTGAAGGTGACGCTCGACTTCGGCGCGACGCCGTCGCTGTGCCCGGCGTTCGGGCTGCGGCTGGTGCGCGGCGTGAAGAACGGCCCGTCGCCCGAGTGGCTGCAGCGCCGGCTCAAGTCGATCGGGCTGCGGCCGATCAACGCGCTGGTCGATATCACCAACTACATGACCTACGACCGCGGCCGGCCGCTGCATGTGTTCGACGCCGCCAAGGTGCACGGCAACCTCACGGTCCGCCGCGCCAAGGCCAGGCGAGACGCCTGCTGGCGCTCGACGGCAAGACCTACACGCTCGACGACACCATCTGCGTGATCGCCGACGGCAACGGCGTCGAGTCGCTCGCCGGCATCATGGGCGGCGAAGCCTCGGGCTGCTCGGAGACGACCACCGACGTGCTGATCGAATCGGCGCTGTGGGAGCCGCTCAACATCGCGCAGACCGGCCGCAAGCTCGGCATCAATTCGGACGCGCGCTATCGCTTCGAGCGCGGCGTCGATCCGGACTTCATGCTGCCGGGGCTGGAACTCGCCACCCAGATGGTGCTCGACCTGTGCGGCGGCACGCCGTCGGCCGTCACGGTGGCCGGCAAGGTCGAGACGCCGAAGCACGTGATCGATTTTCCGCTGGCCGAAGTGCCGCGGCTCGCCGGGCTCAGCGCCAGCCTGCCCGAGGTCAAGCGCGTGCTGGAGCGGCTGGGCTTCGGCGTTGCGGGGCAGGGCGAGACGCTGAAGATCACGGTGCCGTCCTGGCGTCCCGACGTGCACGGCAAGGCCGACATCGTCGAGGAGATCGTGCGCATCCTCGGCGTCGACCGCGTTCCGGCGACGCCGTTCGATCGCGGCGACGCGCCGCGCAAGCCGATCCTCACGTCGATCCAGATGCGCACCCGCAAGGCCAAGCGCGCGCTGGCGGCGCGCGGCATGGTCGAGGCGGTGACCTGGTCGTTCGTTCGCCAAGCCGCAGGCCGAACTGTTCGGCGGCGCCAAGCCCGAACTGGCGCTCGCCAATCCGATCGCCGTCCGATCTGTCGGACATGCGGCCGAGCCTGCTGCCCGGCCTGCTGGCGGCCGCGCAGCGCAACGCCGACCGCGGCTTCTCCGACGTGGCGCTGTTCGAGGTCGGGCAGATCTTTCGCGGCGACCGGCCGCAGGACCAGTGCGACCGCCGCAAGCGGCGTGCGGCGCGCGCTCGCCAAGGCGAACGGCAGCGGCCGCCACTGGTCGAGCCCGGTCCAGGAGGTCGATGCGTTCGACGCCAAGGCCGATGCGCTCGCGGTGCTGGCGGCGGCGGGCGCGCCGGTCGGCGGCGATGCAGATCGTGCCGGGCGGCCCCGCCTGGTTTCATCCGGGCCGCAGCGGCACGATTCAGATCGGCCCGCAGAACGTGCTCGGCCATTTCGGCGAACTGCATCCGCGCGTGCTTGGAGGCGCTCAAGGCCGAGGGCCCGCTGGTCGGCTTCGAGGTGATCCTGGAGAAGATTCCCGAGCCCAAGGCGAAGGCGACGCGGGCCAAGCCGGTGCTTGAGCTGTCGCCGTTCCAGCCGGTCGAGCGCGATTTCGCCTTCGTGGTCGATCGCGCCGTCAAGGCCGGCGACATCCTGCGCGCGACGCAGAGCGTCGACCGCAAGCTGATCACCGACGTCGACGGTGTTCGACGTCTATGAGGGCAAGGGCATCGACCCGGGCAAGAAGTCGATCGCCATCGCGGTGACGCTTGCAGCCGCGCGACAAGACCATGACCGACCAGGAGATCGACGCGGTCGGCGCCAAGATCGTCGCCGAGGTCGGCAAGCGCACCGGCGGCGTGCTGCGCGGGTTAATGTCCCGACGTTCAATGCTCGGCTTGGCATCGAGAGTCACGCATACGCAAACCCGTCGCGCTCGACGGTCTCGCCGACCGCGACCGGAATGCGCCGCGACAGCATCGGGCCGGCCGCGACGAAGGAATGAAATTCGCCGTTCTCGCCGCATGGGTCGGCACCGGCCGGCAACTCCGCGAGCAGCGCTTCGTCGAAGCGGCGTCCGGCGAACGCCTTCGGCAATTGCTTGAGGTCGATGCAGGCCAGATAGGTCTCGACCCCGGCGGCGATCATCTCACGTGCGAGCGCGGCGGTCGGCCGCTCCCACAGCGGGAACAGCGGCGCGATGCCGGTGCCGGCGAGCTTGTCCTCGCGATACTTGCGGATGTCCTGCAGAAACAGATCGCCGAACACGATGCGGCTCACGCCGGTCTGCTTTCGCGTCCGCCAGCGCCGCCGCCATGCGCGCCTCGTAGACCTCGTTCGGACACGGATAGGGAATGTGCACGAGCACCGGCGGAAGCCCGGCGGCCGCAAGCTGCGCCATCAGCAGTTCCTCGCGCACGCCATGCATGCTGACGCGGCGGAACGTATCGGTGACGGTGGTGAGCGCGCCGACGATCTCGCAGTCGCCGCTGCGGCGCATCTCGTGCAGCGCCCAGGCGCTGTCCTTGCCGCTCGACCAGGCGATCAGCGCTTTCGGCCGTGCGGTCATCGACGGCCGAGTGACCGCAGCGCTAATTCCGCGGCGCGCTCGCCGGATTCCCAGGCGCCGCCGACCGTGCCCCACAGCGTTTCGTGCGCGGCCTCGCCGGCCAGGAAGAGACGGTTTCTCAGCGGCTCCATCAGCACCTTGCGGGACGGCTGGGCGCCGGGAGCAGCAGCCGAGATGGCGCCCATCACCCACGGCGCCTCGTTCCAGCGCGTCGCATGGGTGCGCTTGACGATCGATTTCATGTCGACGCCGTAAAGGCCGCTCAGCCAGGTGAGCGCGAAGTCGATCATCGCGGCTTCGCCTTTGGCGGAAAGTTCGCGGCCGAAGCTTCCCGCCACATCGACCATGCAGACCGGGCTGCCCAGCATGTTGCCGAAGATCGAGGCGGTCTGGCGATTGTCGGCCTTCTCGAAGGACATCTCATCGGCCCGAAGCCCCAATGGATTATCCGGCAACTCGAGCGCGATGTGGTCGTAGCTGCCGAGCTTGAGCTTGCTGGCGGCTTCGAGGTAGCCCTTGGGAAGATTGGGCTGGAACTTGATCTTGTCGGACAGCAGCACGTTGGTGGAGGCGGTGACGATGACGGCGCGCGCCCGGTACTGCGTGCGGTTCGATTGAACTTCGATCGGGCCGCGGCCCCACCATTCGATCCGGTCCACCGGCATATTGGTCAGCAGCACGTCGGGCGGCATGAAGCTCGCCAGCAGCGTACCCAATCCCTGCCGGCAGAACGCATTATTGTCGCGATCAACCGAACGGGACAGATCGACCGTCGAGATTTCATGCAGGTCCTTGCCGCACGCGAACGGTCCAAGCACGAACTCGATGGTCTGTTGCCACTCGCCCAGGTCCTTGGGCAGCACTTTGTCGACCGGGAGGTCGGCTTTGCCGCGTGCCGCCGTCGCGATGGCGTGATTGGTGCGCACGAGGCTCGCGAGAAAATCTTCCAGTTCGCCTTCGCGCGCGAACCGCCGGCCGATACGCATGCGCTGTCCGGGCGGAGCCGGATAGACATCCAATGCGGTCGGCGCTCCCAGCCGCGCCAGCGGATTGATATCGGCGGCATGAATCCAGTGCGCGCCGCGATCGTAGGGCACGCCGAACGTTTTGGTGTCGGTGATGCAGCGGCCGCCCATTTGGCCGGTCGCTTCGAGCACGACATAACGCAGGCCGCGCGAAGCCGAGAGCCGGCGCGCGGCCGCGATCCCGGCAGCGCCGGCGCCGACGACGACGATATCGACATTGCCGGAACGCGGCGGCCCGGTTTCCTCGGGCTTCTCCGGCGTCGGGCGCCGCCGCGGCGCACCGAACGCCGGCCCCGCGCCGAGGGCGGCGGATGCGGCAAGGAACGACCGGCGAGTCAGACGTTTCATCGGATCCAGATGTTGGGCTTTGACCGCCCGCACCATGCCGGAATGGCGGAGTTCCGGCAAATCTTTTGCTTCAACATCCGGTGATGCCCCAGCCGTTCCTGCGGTCAAAATTGGATGCTTCGGCGTTCGCCTGCCGGACCCGTGCGGGCTTGTGTCACACGGTCGCGATGGCTACCTCTGCCGGATTGCGCGGAGGACCATGATGCTCGACGCCGCCGTCAGGGCGCTGACCCAGATGTTTTCGCCGCCGTTCCGCGCGGTGCTGTTGAAATCCGTCGGCTTCGCGCTCGTGCTGATCGCGCTGATCGGTTTCGGCTTGCACCGGGTCCTGATCTGGTTTGCCGATGCGGGCGAAGGCTGGGCCGAGAGCGTACTCGGCACGAGCGCACACATGCCGCTTACGATCCTCGCCTGGATACTGTCGATCGCGGCTGGACTCGGCATTGTCGTCGGCGCGGTGTTCCTGATGCCGGCCGTCACCGCGCTGGTCGCGAGCTTTTTCGTCGACGAGATTGCGCTGGAAGTCGAACGCACCGAATATCCCGACGAGCCAACCGGTGTGCCGCTACCGATGGTCCCGTCCCTGTTGATCGGCTTGAAGGCCGCGTCGCTGTCTGTGCTGGTCTATCTCCTGGCCGTGCCGTTCCTGCTGTTCGCGGGCTTCGGATTGGTGCTGTTCTTCATCGCGACCGCCTACCTGCTGAGCCGGGAATATTTCGAGCTTGCCGCCATGCGCTATCGGCCGCCGGCCGAAGCCAAGGCGATGCGCAAGGCAAACCAGAGCACGGTCTTCGTCGCCGGCTTGCTGATCGCCGCCTTCGTGTCGATTCCGATCGTCAATCTCGCCACGCCGCTGTTCGGCATGGCGCTGATGGTGCACGTGCATAAGCGATTGTCGCGGCCGCAGATCGCCACGATGCCGGGATACTGAAAGATCGCGTTCAGCCGGCAAGTCTATTGCAATCGCAAAGCCGTCACCGCCACGTTGACGGTGCCATCCGCCTCGGCGATCACCCGCAGCGTCTTGGCGTCGAACGCCACACCTGCAAGCCGCAGCCCGGTGACGGCCGCATCGACCCGCACGCCGTCGCCGGCCCGACGAAAATCGCCAAGCGCCGTTTCGATGCTGCGGCGCGCGTTCTGCAGCAACGGACGGAGGTCGACAACGGCGCTTTCAGCTACCGCCCGCTCCAGATACGGCATCGTCGCCCGCGCGGCTGCTCCCAGGATACCGAATGCCGCCTGAGACTCGACGTCGAGCGCGATGTCGGCAAGCCGAAGCGTCTGGCGCTCGTTGTCGAGCACCGGCCGGCCCCACACGTAAACGGTCGCCTCGGCGCCGAATCCGAACCAACTTTTGGTCTCGTTAGCCTTGACGCGCAACGAGATCAGCAGTCGGTCGCCCGATGCCGCGACGCTCACGCCGCGGACATTGACCGCGAGCGCGCCGCGCCCGTCCTCCGGAAAGCTCCTGCCCTTGAGTTGCGTCTCCAGAATCCGGTTGAGCTCCGTAAAGGGCACATCGATCGGCACCGCGAGGTTGACGCGCCCCTGTTCCAATTGCGGAACGATCTCAAGCTGCGCAGGGAATGGGCAACTCGGCTTGGTCTCGGCGGGAACGATACGGGTCTCGGCCTCGACGCCCATCGTGAGCGTGATCGTCGTCTGATCGGTGCGCGGTTGCGCCGCGAACGCCCGTACGGGGCGAATTTCCAACCACAAATCCGGCATGCCGTTCGCCGCTTGGCCGAGCGGGAGCGAGCGGCACATCTTGGTCCATTCGTGGCGCGCGATCGTTTCAAGGAACGGATCGTCGCGCACCTTGGCCTGCAATTCGCTGACTTGTTCGCTGACGTTGCGGTCGAGCAACGGCTTGATGTCCTGGGCAAGATTGAGCCGGAAGCCCATGAGCGACATGCTGGCGTCCGAGAGCGAGACTTCCGCGGAAAGATTCGGCTCGATCCGCCACGACGGAATAATCTGCGGACGCGACGTCATCGTGATGCTGCCGCGGATATTGGCGCGCTGATCGAGCTTGTTGTCCGTCCCGCGCCGGTCGTTCTGGCCGAAGTTCTGGTTCAACAGATTGCCGATCAGGCCGCTCAGGTCGCCGGCCTTGTTCGAAAACTGGCCGGTGGCGCGCAAGGTGCCGTTGAGCGGCGTCGAGACCGAAAGCGCGTCGGAACCGCCAACCACGGTCAGCGGACCGCGCGTGACGTCCCAGCCGATTTCCGCACCGGTCAGCAATTGCGGCGCCGGGTCGGCACGCTTGCCGGTGAGATTCTTCGGCGCAGCCTGCTCCATGGCGTCGCGGATGGCGGTGAGCGCGATGGCGGTCGGCGTCACAATCACCGAGCTGCGCGCGAGCGGCCGCAGTGTCGGCACCTCGACCAGCGCCGGCTGGCGGGTACTCCCGCCCGGCGACAGCAGATTCATCACCACAAATGCGCCGGCGAATGACACGACGATCACCAGCGCGCCGGCGGCAATCTTGCCCACGGAAAGAGCCATGCGAGCCACTCCGAGTCGCGTCGGCATGTTAGGTGACGGCAAAACCGGGCGCCAGCAGGTCCGAACGTGACGGAAGGTGCGCTACGGGTTGACGGTCTTGCCCGGCCATTTGCACAGATCGGCGATGATGCATGTCTCGCACAACGGGCGACGCGCGAGGCACACATAGCGCCCGTGCAGGATCAGCCAGTGGTGGGCGTGGAGCTTGTATTTCGCCGGCACCACTTCGTCGAGCTTCATCTCCACATCGAAAGGCGTCTTGCCGGGCGCCATTCCGGTGCGGTTGCCGATGCGGAAGATGTGGGTATCGACCGCGATGGTCGGCTCGCCGAAGGCGATGTTGAGCACAACGTTTGCGGTCTTGCGCCCGACGCCGGGCAGCGCTTCAAGCGCCTCGCGGCTCTTCGGCACCTCGCCGCCGTGCTCGGCGACGAGCTTGTGCGATAGCGCGACCACGTTCTTCGCCTTGGTGCGGAACAGCCCGATGGTCTTGATCAGGTCCTGCACCCGCGCCTCGCCGAGCGCGGCCATTTTCGCCGGCGTGTCGGCGGCGGCGAAAAGCGCCGGGGTCGCCTTGTTGACCCCGGCATCGGTCGCCTGCGCCGACAGCACGACCGCGACCAGGAGCGTGAACGGATTGACGTAGTGAAGCTCGCCCTTGGGCTCGGCGTTCGCGGCTTGGAAGCGGCGGAACGCTTCCGCGATCTCGGCGGTTGTCCACTGCGGCACCGCGGCGGCAATGGCTTTCAGGTCGGCCTTGCGACGCTGCCCGGCTCCTTTGATTTTCGCGGCCGTCCCGGCTCGCGCCTTGCGCAGGCCTTCCGCGGTCCGGAGCGGCGCCTTGCGGACCGCTCCGCGAACCGCTTTCCGAGGTGTTTTGCGCGCCATTGTTCAGGTATAGTCTGTGATCATGCGACCCGACAACGAACAGCCTCCGGAACCCACCATATTTTCCGCTGTCCTCACGCCGCAGCGCTCGCTGAGCCCGCGCGGCTTTCGCATTTTCATGCTGGTGCTGGGCAGCCTCAGCTTCATGATCGGCATGTATTTCGTGCTGAGGGGTGCCTGGCCGGTGTTCGGCTTTTGCGGCCTGGAAGTGCTGCTGGTCTACTGGGCGTTCCGGGTGAACTACCGCCGCGGCAAGGCCTACGAGCTGGTCACGGTGACGCCGTCGGAATTGACGGTCCGGAAGGTGACCCACCACGGCCGGATCCGGGAATGGACGCTCAACCCGCTCTGGGTACAGCTCGACCGCGTGGTGCATGCCGAGTACGGCATCGAGCGGCTGTTCCTGGTCTCGCGTGGGCGGCGGGTCGCGATTGCGGGCTTTCTCGGCGCGGACGAGAAGGCGAGCTTCGCATCAGCGCTCAGCGCGGCGCTCGGCGAAGCAAAGCGCGGACCGACGCGGACGGTGTTCGAATAGCGCCATTTGCCCGGCCGTCTCGCGTAACGAGAACCGGCAGAAATCGGGTGGGCGCTGTCATGTCAGCGGCCTAGATGGAGAGCAACAGATGGAGGCTTCCATGCTCTCACCCGACCGCATTCCCGACGCCGTGCCACTCGCCTGCACGGCCGCAGACTACGACATCGTCCGCCGCGCCATCGTGTACATTTCCGAGCACTGGCGCGCGCAGCCCGAAACCGACGCGATCGCACAGGCCGCCGGCGTCAGCGCCACCGAATTGCATCACCTGTTTCGGCGCTGGGCCGGGCTTACGCCGAAAGCATTCCTGCAGGCGCTGACGCTCGACCACGCCCGGCGCCTGTTGCGCGATTCGGCGAGCGTGCTCGACGCCGCATTCGAGGTCGGGCTTTCCGGCCCCGGCCGGCTGCACGACCTGTTCGTCACGCACGAAGCAATGTCGCCGGGCGAATGGAAAACCGGCGGCTCCGGATTGACGGTCTCCTACGGCTTCCATCCTTCGCCGTTCGGCACCGCGCTGGTGATGGCGACCGACCGCGGGCTCGCCGGCCTCGCCTTCGCGGATCCGGGCGAGGAGAAGGCGGCGCTCGCCGACATGCGCGGCCGCTGGCGGCGAGCGTCCTATGTCGAGGACAGCGCCCGCACCGCGCCGCTCGCGCAGCGCATCTTCGACAGCAAGCAATGGCGTCCGGACCGGCCGTTGCGGGTCGTGCTGATCGGCACCGATTTCGAGGTGCGGGTGTGGGAGACGTTGCTGAAAATCCCGATGGGCTGCGCCACCACCTACTCGGATATCGCCGCGAAGATCGAGAAGCCCGCGGCCTCCCGCGCCGTCGGCGCGGCGGTCGGCAAGAATCCGGTGTCGTTCGTGGTGCCGTGCCACCGCGTGCTCGGCAAGAGCGGCGACATCACCGGCTATCACTGGGGCCTCACGCGCAAGCGCGCGATGCTGGGCTGGGAGGCCGGGCAGGTCGACGCGGCGTAGTTACCGCGCAGCTACGCTCAACGGCGGCGTGGCGGCGCGGGCGAAGTCGCCCTTGCGGTAGGCGGCCAGCGTCGCGGAGTTCTGCTGGTCCATGAAGTCCGCAAGCTTCGCGTAGCTGACACAACGGACTTCCGGCAGCCCGCAGACGGCGCGCGCGAAGGACTTCAGCGCTTCATTATAGGCGCCGTTGTGAAAGGCGAAGAAGTGATGGCCGATGTGCAGGGGCGCGCGATTCCCGGCGTAATTGGTTTTGAAGTAATGCAGGTAGGTCGCGAGCATCTGCTCGCGCAGCGAGTCGATGCGGCGCGGATCGCTCGTGCTGCGGCCTTGCGCGACGAAGAAGTTGTAGTCCATCGACAGCAGGTTCCGGCCGGTCCCCTGCAGCTTCAAGCGGGCTAGATTGAAGCGCCAGATGCCGTCGATCCTGGCCGGCCATTCGTCGGCGCCGCCGTCGCCGCTGGTGTCGTAACGAAAGCCATTGCTGCGCAGCGCCGGATAGAGCGCGGCGCCCTTGGCCAGATAAGGTGCCCGGAAGCCAATCACTTCGGACGGCGCAAACGCGAGCTTGAGGTCATCGAGCCCATTGTTCGGCCCGACATTGCGGACGAGATCGCCGTAGGCGCGGAACTCCTTGTCCCAGTCGCTCGTCGACCAGGACTTGCCGTTGAAATGCCCGATCGCGTGCGAGCCGATCTCGTGGCCGGCGCGATAGAGCCCGTTGACGTAATCGACGCGGCGCCGAATATCCTCCGGCGAGCCACCGAAATTGATCCGCGACGTTCCGCGGCGCTGGTGCGGCCCTTCATAGATGTTGCGGCTGGCGTCGGCGATGTAGTTGATCCCGCTGACGAAGAACGTGAAGTGGAGGCGGTCGCCATCCCGGTTCATCGCGGCGGCGAATTCAGTGAGATCCTGCCAACGATCGAGCTCGGTGCAATTGTCGAACGCCATTACGACGAACTGCGGCGGCCGGTCGACGCCGGCCTTCGCGGGTGCGATCAAGGCACACGTGATGAGCCCCGCAATAACAGGCAGAAAATTTCGCGCTGTCAATTCAGCCCCCCGACCGAAGAGTGACGGCTACGTCGTTATTCTACCTGAGACGGCGCGCGGTTTGGTGGACGATCGGCGCGTTAACCATGTGGAGAATTTGAATTTTCGGTTTGTGTGGCGGTGCCGACACGCCGCGTGAGATCGCGAACTTCGGGCAGGTTCGAATCTCCTGGATACAGGCCGTGATTTCTATTAGTCGGGGCGCAGAAGGGCAGATGACATGCAGGCACGTCGTCCCGTCATGCTGGTTGTTCTCGATGGTTGGGGTTGGCGCGAGGATCGCGCCGACAACGCCGTGCGCCAGGCCAGGACTCCAACGTTCGACCGCCTGTGGAGCGCGGGACCGCACGCCTTCCTGCGCACCTCGGGCCACGATGTCGGCCTGCCGGACGGCCAGATGGGCAACTCCGAAGTCGGGCATCTCAATATCGGCGCCGGCCGCGTCGTCATGCAGGACCTGCCGCGCATCGCCGACGCCATCGCGTCGGGCGAGATCGCGCGCGCGCCGGCACTGGTCGATCTGATCGCCAAGCTCAAGGCGAGCGGCGGCACCTGTCACCTCATCGGCCTCGTTTCGCCTGGCGGCGTGCATTCGCACCAGGACCACGCGGTGGCGTTGGCGAAGATTCTCACGCAAGCCGGCGTGCCGGCGCTGGTTCATGCGCTCACCGACGGGCGCGATACGCCCCCGCAGTCCGCCGGCGACGATCTCAAGCGGCTCGTCGCCGCGCTGCCGCCGTCGGTGCGGGTCGCCACGGTGGTCGGGCCGCTATTACGGCATGGATCGCGACCAGCGCTGGGAGCGGGTCAAGAAGGCGTATGACGCCATGGTCGAGGCCGATGGGCCGCGCTTTCCCGATCCGCAGGCCGCGATCGCGGACGCCTACGCCAAGAAGCAGTTCGACGAGTTCATCCTGCCATCCGTGATCGGCGACTATCGCGGCATGAACGATGGCGACGGCGTGCTGTGCTTCAACTTCCGCGCCGATCGCGCGCGCGAGATTTTGGGCGCGATGCTCGATCCGAATTTCTCCGGCTTCCCGCGTCCGCGGGCCGTGCGCTTCGCCGGCGCGGTCGGCATGGCGCAATACTCCGACGCAACTCGACACGCTGATGGGGACGATCCTGCCGCCGCAGACCTTCCCGAACATCCTGGGCGAGGTGGTCGCCGCGGCCGGCCGCACCCAACTGCGCATGGCGGAGACCGAGAAATATCCGCACGTCACCTACTTCCTCAACGGCGGCCGCGAGCAGCCTTACGACGGCGAGGATCGCATCATGGTGCCTTCGCCCAAGGTCGCGACCTACGATCTGCAGCCCGAAATGTCGGCGCCCGAACTCACCGCGAAGGCGGTCGCGGCGATCCGTTCCGGCAAATACGACCTGATCGTGCTCAACTACGCCAATCCCGACATGGTCGGCCACACCGGCAGCCTGCCGGCCGCCATCAAGGCGGTGGAGACGGTCGATACCGGTTTAGGCGAGATCGCCGCCGCCGTGAGCGAGGCCGGCGGCGCGCTGCTCGTCACCGCCGACCACGGCAACTGCGAGATGATGCGCGATCCCGCAGACCGGCGGCCCGCACACTTCGCACACCACCAATCCGGTGCCGCTGTTGTTGCAGGGTGCGCGCAACCGCTCGCTGGTCGCGGAAGGCCGCCTCGCCGACCTCGCGCCGACCTTGCTCGAACTGATGGATCTGCCGAAGCCGCCGGAAATGACCGGCATGTCGCTGCTGCAGGGCTGAACCGACGATCAAGCTGCCTTGGTTGCAGGCGCTGACAGCGCGACGGAAGCCTCGGTCGTGAGCAGGAGGAACGTAAACGTCTCCTGCAAGATAAAGCCGCACCGTCTTATCGTCGTGGCTGAGATAGCCGATCGACATATCCTCGCCGATATACAGTCCGAAGTCGCCGCCGCGGGTCGTGAGCACGAATGCACCGGTAATCGCCGGAGCCCAGATCAGGTCACCGTCCACGAGGCGCTTGACGTGCTCCAGGACCGGATAGCCATGATCGCTGGTCTCGGCTCAATCCCGTATAGGCATCGGCGCTCAGCAAAACCGAATAGGGACCGTTGACTCCGACGAGCCGCAACTGACTTAGCGCCTGGGCGATGGCGTCCGGGTAGGCGCGGATGTCGGCCGGAAGCGGGATCACCGGGTTGCTGGTGCCCTCGCGGACGCCGCGAATGCCGGCGGCGGCGTAGCCTTCAAAGATCGCCCGGTCCTCGGCAAAGGCCAAAAGCCGTGCCGCATCCTTCGCGGGCTGCCAGTCCGAATCGTCGGCGCCACGCTCCACGTCATCGATCTCCTGGCGATCGAGTTCGAAGGGGACGCGCAGTTCGACCAGCGCATTGACTTCGCGCTGTCGCGCAAGAATTCCGCTTCCCGGCGCCGCGACGTTGCGCAAATGGCCGGTGCCGATGGCGGACAGAGCAACGCCGCCCGGACCCTGCACGTCAACGACGCGCCGGCCGGCAAGGTAGCGTTTGATCGTGCGCGACGTTTCCTCCTCGATCTGAGACCAGGCCGCATCGGATATCGGGGCAAGCTCGCGGTGAAGGTTATTCATGAGGCGGGGTCTCCTTTAAGCGAACCGATACCGAGCGAGCCGTCGCGCTTCGATACCGGCTGCTGCGGCGCCGCCACGGCCGGCGTATCCGAAAGCCCGGCTGGCGGAGCGTCGTCTCCGATGTTTTCCAAAAACGTCGCAGACGGCACGAAGAACAAGCTACCGGTCTTCGCGGTGCTGAAATCGAGCAACCGATCGTAGTTGCCGGGAGGCCGACCGACGAACATGTTCTCCAGCATCTGCTCGACCGTTCGTGGCGAACGGGCGTAGCCGATGAAATAGGTCCCGAACTCCTTCTCGGCAGACACGGCCGAACGGCATGTTGTCGCGGAGGATTTTGATTTCCTTGCCGTCCTCGATGATGGTCGTGAGTGCATTGTGCGCGAACGTCGGCTTCACCGCGTCGTCGAGCTCGATGTCGGAAAGCTTGGTGCGGCCGATGATCCGCTCCTGGGTCTCGGTGGAGAGCGCATTCCAGCCCGCCACATCGTGCAGGTATTTCTGCACGATCACGTAGCTGCCGCCCGCGAAGCCGGCGTCTTCGGCGCCAATGATAAGCGGCATCGATCGCCGTTTGCGCCGTCGGGTTCTCCGTGCCATCGACAAAGCCGAAGAGATCGCGATCGTCGAAATAGCGAAAGCCATGAACTTCGTCGACCGGCGAAACCGCGCCGCCGAGCCGGGTCATGATTTGCATTGCCAGCTCGAAACAGAGGTCCATGCGCTTGGCGCGAATGTGAAACAGGAGATCGCCGGGCGTCGCGATGGCTTGGCGTGCGCCCGCCTTGATCTCGCGAAAAGGATGCAGTTCGGCCGGCCGCGGCTGACCAAAGAGCCTGTCCCACGCGTCAGAGCCTATGCCCATCACGCAGGAGAGGTTTCCCTCGATGTCGCGGAAACCGACCGCGCGCACCAGCGCCGGAAGGTCGCCGCAAAACGACCGGACCGCCTCACGACTCGCGTCTGCCGGGGTTGACGGTCACGACCAGAAAGATCGCGGCACGGGTCAAAGGCTGCACCACCTCCTGTGACACGGGAGGCAAGCCGATGGTGCGCCGGACACGGTCAATGAAGTCTACTCCGTCGATGGTGCCACTCAAGCGAGGCGCCCATCATAATTCTGATCATTGCGGGATTACGACGAAAAGACAATCTAGCGGCGCGATACAGAGTGTTAAAAATCCGTAGTCCCAGCACATCGGCCATCGAATAAAGCCCGGGCTTCTGTCCGCGCGCCCACAGCGCCGCACGGACGCGCGCCGCGCGCGAAGATCATGCGGTCCTCGGCCTTGTGCACGAGTTCGATGCGTTCGGCAGGGCCGGCGAAGATCACCGAATGATCGCCCACCACGGTGCCGCCGCGCAGCGATGCAAAGCCGATGTCGCCTGCCGCGCGCGCGCCGGTATGACCGTCGCGGCCGCGCTGCGAGCGTTGCGCAAGGTCAATCGCCGCGGCCCTCGGCGGCCGCCTGACCGAGCATCAGCGCGGTGCCGGATGGCGCATCGACCTTCTTGTTGTGATGCATTTCGAGCACCTCGATGTCGAAGTCCTCGTCGAGCGTCTTCGCCACGCGCTTTGTCGAGCGCCACGAGCAGGTTGACCCCCATGCTCATATTGCCGGACTTCACGATCACGGCGCGCCTGGCGGCTTCGGCGATCAGCTTCTCGTTCTCGCCCGTGAGCCCGGTGGTGCCGATCACATGCACGCCGCCCGTTCGCGCGACCAGCTCGGCATACGCAACGGTCGCGGCCGGAATGGTGAAATCGAGCAGCCCGTCCGCTTTGGCGAGCAACGGCGCGGCGTCGGTACCCACCGTCACGCCATTCGCGCCGAGGCCAGCAAGTTCGCCGGCGTCGCGCCCGATCACCGCCGAACCCGGCGCATCGACCGCGCCTGCGAGCGTGACGTCCTTGGCGGCCGCAATCGCCTGGATGAGCGTGCGCCCCATGCGCCCGCCGGCGCCCGCCACGATCAGCCGCATCTCGGACATCGTTCACTCTCCGCGTTCCGGCGGGTATAGCGAGACGAGCGCGATGAAGGAAAGCGACGGCGCAGGCACGGACCAGCAGCTCGAGCGGTGCCCGGTCTACGCGCCGGCAAATCCCTCGATGATCAGAAGATCGAACTCCGCCTTGCCTTTGCGAAGGCCGCCGCCGCCTGATAATCCGGCGACCGGTAGCAGTCGAGCGCGGCCTCATAGCTCGGAAATTCGATCACCACGCAACGCGCCGCGCTGCTTGCCCTCGGCCACGTCCTGCCGGCCGCCGCGCACCAGGAAGCGCGCGCCGAACTTCCCGAGCGGCACCATTCGGCCGCCATGTAGGCCTTGTAGCCCTCCGGATCGGAGATGTCGGCGTGCGCGATCCAGTAACCCTTGCGGGCGGCGGCGGCCGGCAGTGTCGCCGGGTGCGCGCGGCTGCGGACCGTCATAGCCTTCGACGATCAGGAAATCGCATTCCGAATGCGGCTCACGCAGTGGATGGGCGCGGGAATAGTCCGGCCCGTCGTAGAACGCGCGCGCCTCGTCGAACGAACCGAACTCGCGCAGCACATTGCGCGCATCGCAGCTTGCCCTCGGGACGCTCGGTGCGGCCGCCGCGCGCCAGGAGCTTCGACTTGCCGAAGCGCTCGTGCGCAGCATCGGCCATATTCCGGTAGGCCTGAAAGCCCTCCGGGTTGCTCACATCGAGGTGCGGAATCCAATAGCCCTTGGGCATGATCGTTCTCCCTTACGCGGGCAGCGCACGCGCGATCTCGGCGACGATCGCTTCGGCCGCAGCCTTGGGATCGGCAGCCGCCAGCACCGGCCGGCCGATGACGAGATAGTCGGCACCGGCCGCGATGGCTTCGCCGGGCGTCATCACGCGTTTCTGGTCGCCCGCATCGGCGCCGGCCGGCCGGATACCGGGCGTCACCAGCACCATGCTCTTACCGATCACCGGCCGCAGCAGCCCCGCCTCGGCGCCCGAACAGACCAGGCCGTCGACGCCGATGTCGCGCGCCTGCGCGGCGCGCTCGGCGACGAGTTCCGGCACGGTGAAATCGTAGCCGGCCGCCGCCAGGTCGGCGTCGTCGTAGGAGGTCAGCACCGTGACGGCGAGGATGCGCAGGTCAGAACCTGCGCGCGCGTCGACCGCGGCGTGCATGGTCTGCGGGTAGGCGTGGACGGTGAGGAAGGTCGCGCCGAGCCGCGCGACGCTCTCGACACCTCGCGCAACCGTGTTGCCGATGTCGTGCAGCTTCAGGTCAACGAACACCTGCTTGCCGGCGCTGGTCAGGACGCGCGCGAAATCGAGGCCCCCCGCGAACGCGAGCTGATAGCCGATCTTGTAGAACGTGACGGTCTCGCCCAATCGCGCAACCATGGCCTCCGCCGCCGCGATTGACGAGACGTCGAGTGCGACGATCAGACGATCCCGGGCATCCAGGCTCACGGCTAATCCCTCCCATGCGTGAACAGCGCCGCGGTGTCGATCAGCTTACGGACAACGATCTTGAGCTGGCTGGCGGCGCGCGCATCCTTGAGTGCGTCCATGTCGTCGAAGGCCTGCTCGGCATTCGGCACCGACACCTGCTCGGCAATCACCAGCGCGCGGCAGCCGGCCGTCAGCACCTGCCGCAGGGCGAGCAGCGACTGCATCGCGCCCGAGCGGCCCGGCGAGGCGCCGCCGATGGCGAAGACGCGGTTCTGGTAGGCGGCGAGCGGCGGATCGCCGCGATCGCGCACCGCCGAAATCCAGTCGATGGTGTTCTTAAGAAGCGGCGTGATCGACGCGTTGTATTCGGGGCTTGCGATGAACACGCCATGATGCGCCGACATCAGTTGTTTGAGCTTGACCGCGTGGGACGGCGGACCCGACTTCTCGGCGAGGTCGGCGTCGTAGAGCGGCAGCGGAAAGTCCGCGAGCGAAATGCGCGTGACGTCGGCATCCGCCAGCGTCAGTTCCTTGGTGGCGAGCGCGGCCAGGCGCGCATTGTAGGACTTCGCGCGCAGCGAGCCCGGGATGACCAGGATTTTCGGATTTGGCATTGGCGATTCCGGGACGAGAGAAGACACGAAGACCGGCGACAGAATAAGCAGACTTCCGCCGTCTGTCCTGCGTCGGTCAGTCTCTCCGGTAAACCCATACGCGTGCCGGCGGGATATTCATCCACACCCGTTCGGAGCCTTCCGAACGCACGCGGTCGAGCGCCTTCGGGATCGGCGGAATGGTCGCATAGGTGAACTGGACGAAGGGCGCACCCGGCAGCATCAGGGCGAACGCCTCATGAATAAGGCGAAGCCGCGTGGTCAGCGGCTTGGTGAAGAGCGGCAGACCGGACACCACCGCCGCCGCAGGCTGCTCCAGGACATCGCTCAAGACGCGCCGCAGGCTGTAGGCGTCGCCCTGCACCACGGTCGCGGCGGGGAAGCGCGCGCGCAGCAGCCGGCAAAAGGTCGGATCAAACTCGACCAGGACCAGCCGGGAGGGATCGATGCCTTGCTCAATGATCGCTTCGGTTACCGGGCCGGTTCCCGGTCCAAGCTCGATGATCGGCCCCGCGACCGACGGATCGAGATAGGCCGCCATGGTGCGGGCGAGCGCCTTGCTGGACGGCGTCACAGCACCGATCGCCAGCGGCTTCTCCATCCAGGACCGGATGAAGCGGACCTCGTCGTCGAGCCGGAGGACCTTCTTCTCCTCGAAGCGACGGATCTGGATCTCGATCTTCTTTTTCTGCGTCTCGAAGGTCTGCTCGAACTTCTTCTTGTGCGTTTCGAACTTCTGTTCGATCCGGCGCTCCAACGCGCCCCTCTTCAGTTCGAACAATTTGATCTGCTGTTCGATCTTGCGCTCGAGCACGCCCTTCTTGAGCTCGAAAAGCCGAATGTGCTTTTCAAACTTTCTTTCAAGGGTCACCAGCGCTGGAAGCGGCATCGTGTGGATAACGCTACGAGGGGTTAACGCTTCGAAATGATTGCCAATTTTGGGCTTTAACCGGTAAAGCCCGCCGCCTTATGGGTCAAGCAGCAAATTTATCAGGCAGAGCCTGCCCGGCCCAGAAATTCCTTGACCTTGCCGAAGAAACCGGCCGACTCCGGGTGGGTATCCTTCGACGACAGCCGCTCGAATTCGTTCAGAAGCTCGCGCTGCCGCTTGGTCAGCTTCTGCGGCGTCTCCACCACCACCTGAACATACATGTCGCCGGTCTGCTTGGACCGCAGCACCGGCATGCCCTTGCCCTGCAGCCGGAAGCGCCGCCCCGACTGGGTGCCCTCCGGTACTTTAACGCGGGTATTGTCACCGCCAATGGTGGGCACTTCGAACTCGCCGCCGAGCGCCGCCGCAACCATCGAGATCGGTACGCGGCAATGCAGGTCGGCGCCTTCGCGCTGGAAGAACGGATGCGAACCAAGCGACAGGAAAATGTAAAGGTCGCCCGCCGTCCCGCCGCGCACACCCGCCTCGCCCTCGCCGGTCAGGCGGATACGCGTGCCGTCCTCAACGCCTGGCGGAATATTGACCGAGAGCGTGCGCTCTCGCGTCACGCGTCCCGAACCCGAACAGGACGGGCACGGATTGTCGATCACCTGCCCGCGGCCCTGGCAACCCGGACATGTCCGCTCCAGCGTGAAGAATCCCTGGGCGTGGCGGATGCGGCCCGCACCACCGCATGTCGGACAGGCCTTCGGCTTGCTGCCCGCTTTGGCGCCCGAGCCCGAACACGATTCACAGGTGACCGAGGTCGGGATGCGGACCTGTGCGGTCTTGCCCTCATAGGCCTCGTCGAGGCTGATTTCCATGTTGTAGCGCAGGTCCGCGCCGCGCTCGCGCCCGGTGCGGCTGCGCGAACTCGCCATGCCGAAGATGCCTTCGAACAGGTCGGAGAATGCCGAGCCGAATTCGGCGCCGAAGCCCGCACCTCCCTGACCGCCGCCTTGCTCGAATGCGGCGTGTCCGAACCGATCGTAGGCCGCGCGCTTGTCGGGGTGCTTGAGAATTTCGTAGGCCTCGTTGATCTCCTTGAAGCGAAGCTCGCACGTGCCATCGCCCGGGTTGCGATCGGGGTGCCACTTCATCGCCAGTTTGCGGAACGCGGCCTTGAGTTCACCGTCGCCGACGGTGCGCTCCACTTCCAGGATTTCATAATAGCACCGCTTGGCCATGCCCGCTTCCCACACCCTCGCCGTCGACTTCGCCCCGCCGCCCGGACTCAACCACTCATTTAGCGTGCTTCAGAAAAAATACACCCCCGGGTGTTGCCGCCCGGGGGTCATGTTCTTACGGCAGGATCGGCATTTCAGCGCATCCTTCCGGATGTCAGGCCGACTTCTTCTTGTCATCGTCGACTTCGGTGAATTCGGCGTCGACAACATCGTCCTTCTTGCCGGCCTCGGCGCCGGGAGTGCCATCCGGTCCGCCCGGTGTGGCACCGCCGTCCTGCTTGTACATCGCTTCGCCGAGCTTCATGGAAGCTTGTGCGAGCGTATTGGTCTTCGCGGTGATCGCATCCGCGTCATTGCCCTTGAGGGCTTCCTTCAGGTCCGCCATGGCGTTCTCGATCGCACGCCGATCGCCGTCGCCGATCTTAGAGCCGTGCTCGGACAGTGCCTTCTCGGTGGAGTGCACCAGCGACTCGGCGTGGTTCTTGGCTTCGACCGCGGCCTTGCGCTTCTTGTCGTCTTCGGCGTGCGCCTCGGCGTCCTTCACCATCTTCTGGATGTCGGCCTCGCTCAGACCGCCTGAAGCCTGGATGCGAATCTGCTGCTCCTTGCCGGTGCCCTTGTCCTTGGCCTGGACGTTGACGATGCCGTTGGCGTCGATGTCGAACGTGACCTCGATCTGCGGCACGCCGCGCGGGGCCGGCGGGAGGCCGACGAGATCGAACTGGCCGAGCATCTTGTTGTCGGCCGCCATCTCGCGCTCGCCCTGGAACACCCGGATCGTCACCGCGTTCTGGTGATCCTCGGCGGTCGAGAACACCTGGCTCTTCTTGGTCGGGATCGTGGTGTTGCGGTCGATCAGCCGGGTAAATACGCCGCCCAGCGTTTCGATGCCGAGCGACAGCGGCGTGACATCCAGCAAGAGCACATCTTTGACGTCGCCCTGAAGCACGCCGGCCTGGATCGCGGCGCCGATGGCGACCACCTCATCCGGGTTGACGCCCTTGTGCGGCTCCTTGCCGAACAATTGCTTCACGACTTCCTGCACCTTCGGCATGCGGGTCATGCCGCCGACCAGGACAACCTCGTTGATCTCGGCCGCCGAAAGGCCGGCGTCCTTAAGCGCCATCCGGCAGGGCTCGACGGTCTTCTGGATGAGGTCGTCGACCAGCGCCTCGAACTTGGCGCGGGTGAGCTTCATCGTGAGATGCTTCGGACCGGACGCATCCGCCGTGATGAACGGCAGGTTGATTTCGGTCTGCGTGGTGGAGGACAGCTCGATCTTCGCCTTCTCGGCCGCTTCCTTGAGCCGCTGCAGCGCGAGCTTGTCGCGGCGCAGGTCGATGCCCTGCTCCTTCTGGAATTCGTCGGCCAGATAGTTGACGAGGCGCATGTCGAAGTCTTCGCCGCCCAGGAACGTGTCACCGTTCGTGGACTTCACTTCGAATACGCCGTCGCCGATCTCCAGCACCGACACGTCGAACGTGCCGCCGCCGAGGTCGTAGACCGCGATCATGCCGGTCTTCTGCTTGTCGAGCCCGTAGGCCAGTGCGGCCGCGGTCGGTTCGTTGATGATGCGCAGCACTTCGAGCCCGGCGATCTTGCCGGCGTCCTTGGTGGCCTGGCGCTGGGCGTCGTTGAAGTAGGCCGGGACGGTGATGACCGCCTGGTCGACCTTGCTGCCGAGATAGGCTTCCGCGGTTTCCTTCATCTTCTGCAGGATGAAGGCGGAAATCTGCGAGGGTGAATAAGACTTGCCGTCCGCCTCGACCCAAGCGTCGCCGTTGCTGGCGCGCGTGATCTTGTAGGGGACGAGCTTCTTGTCCTTTTCGACCATTGGATCGTCGTAGCGGCGGCCGATCAGCCGCTTGACGGCAAAAATGGTGCGTTCCGGATTGGTGACCGCCTGACGTTTGGCGGGTTGGCCCACCAGCCGCTCGCCGTCTTCCGTAAAGGCGACAATCGAGGGTGTGGTGCGCATGCCTTCTGCGTTCTCGATGACTTTCGGCGAACTGCCTTCCATCACGGCGACGCAGGAATTAGTTGTACCGAGGTCGATACCGATGACCTTGCCCATGGTCTTTCCTCTCTTTTGCGGCAGGTCGGCCGAGCCCGTTCGGCACTCGGAGGGATAAGGACCGCTTGGTTTGCGGTACCCCTTGTCCGACCCCCTGAATAGACGTTAAGCGCCGCCCCCTGCGGCGTCATGGCTCATATAGGAGAGCGCGTATGGGCCGCAAGACATGCAATCACGGATTTGCGAGCTTGTCCTGCGAGATAACTCCCGCTGTCGCGGCCGCAACCGGTCGCCCTCCCGGACTTTGCCGATGACCACACCATCGATGACCTCCGGCCTCACAATCGTGCCAGGCTATCTCGATCGGCAGGCGCAATCTGCGCTGATCGATGCCCTGCATGACATCTTCCGGCAGGCGCCGATCTACGTCCCACGCATGCCCAGGACCGGCAAGCCGATGTCGGTGCGCATGACCAATTGCGGTCCGCTCGGCTGGATCACCGACGAACGCGGCTATCGCTATGAGCCAACCCACCCGCAGACCGGCAGGCCCTGGCCGCCGATCCCGGCGATCGTGCTCAACGCCTGGCAGGCGCTGGCCGGCTACCCGCATGCACCGGAGGCCTGCCTGATCAACGTCTACGGCCCTGCCGCCCGAATGGGGCTCCACCAGGACCGCGACGAGCAGGACTTTGCAGCACCCGTCGTCTCGCTGTCGCTCGGCGACACCTGTCTTTTCCGTATCGGCGGAACGAGCCGCCGCGACCCCACCCGGACCGTTCGGCTCGCCTCCGGCGACGCCCTGGTGTTGGGCGGGCAAGCCCGGCTCGCCTTCCACGGGGTCGATCGGATCATGCCCGGCACCTCGACCCTGCTGCCGGACGGTGGACGCATCAATCTCACGCTCCGGCGGGTGACCAAGCCTATCTGAGAGCGCCTCAAATCCGTCCGTAATCAAGCGGCCGCATCTTTAATCAAGCGGCCGCATCTTTCCCCCATCCGGCGGCGCCCGGCACGCTGAGGCCCGATTTCATGCTTTTCCCACCGGCCGCCGTCGTCTTCGCGGGCCTGCTCGCAGCCTTGCGACAACCGCGTGCCTCGCCTTTGCCGTATTCTCGACCGCTCCATGGGCTAATTCGCTTATGATGGGGTTTGTCATGGCACTGATTGGTCGGTTCCTCCTTCTCGTCGCGCTCGTTGCCTGGGCTCAGGCGGCTCGTGCGGCCGACGTCGTCTATCCGACCGGTTCCCGCATCGGGATTGCGCCGCCGGCCGGCATGACTCCGAGCTCGAATTTCTATGGCTACGAGGATCGGGCGAACAATGCCGCGATCGTCCTGGTCCCGCTGCCGCCCGCCGCCTATGCGGAATTGGAGCGGACGATAAATACCGATACCGTCAAGAAGCAGGGGCTGGAGCTGGAATCGCGCGCGCCCATAACGCTGTCCACCGGCAAGGCCTTTCTGGTGATCGGCCGCCAGCAGATCGACCAGGTCTGGATCCGCAAACTGATCCTGGTTGCCTCACTGCCGATGGTCACGGCGCTCATCACCACGCAGATCCCCGAGGCCGCCAAGGATCGCTACCCGGATGACGTCATCCGAACGGCGCTGCAGACGCTCACCGTCCGCCCGACCGTTCCGGTCGACGAACAGCTTGCACTGCTACCGTTCAAAGTCAGCGAGCTTGCTGGCTTTCAAGTGGCGGGAGTGATGCCCGGCCGCGCCGTCATGCTGAGCGACAAGGCTGACGTACCACCGGACGCACCGCCGGCCCCGGGCGCGATGGTCGAGCCCCACATGCTGGTTGCGGTCGCCCCTGGGGGACCGGCTCAGAGTGCGGATCGTGCGAATTTTGCACGCGAGGTTTTCTCCGCCATCCCCAACCTGAAGAGCATCCGTATCACCGGGGCGGAGCCGCTTCGGCTCGGCAGCCAGCAGGGCTATCAGATTTTCGCCAGCGCGGAGGATCCCTCGGGAGGAGAATTGTCGATCGTGCAATGGCTCCGCTTCGGAGGCAGCGCCTACATGCAATTCGTCGGGATATCCCGCACGAATGAGTGGCGGACCGCGTATCCACGCTTCAGGTCGGTGCGCGACGGCATCGAACCGCGCTGATCGCGCTTGCCGGCCGTGCCCGGACCTGATCCGGGTATCCTGGCCGCTGCTCGAAGATGATTGATTGCCGGTTGACCCGGCGACGACGGGCCGTCAGTCGGCGTTGTCGTTCGCTGGGGGCTCAGCCGGAGCCGCCTTTGGGCCGCCCTTGGCGACCGCCACCAGAGCCGGCCGCAATACGCGTTCGCCGATCATGTAGCCGGGCTGGATCACCTGGGCGACGGTGCCGGTCGGCCGCGACGGATCGGGCATTTCGAACATCGCCTGATGCAGATTGGGGTCGAATTTCTCACCGAGCGGATCGAACTTCCGGATGCCGTGCTTCTCCAGCGCCTTGAGAAGCTCGCGCTCGGTCAACTCGACGCCGTCGAGCAGCGCTTTGACGCCACCGTCGGCCTTCTCGCGCAGTGCCGAGGCCATGGCCGAAGCTCCGCTCGCCATGTTGTCGGCCACGCTGAGGATGTCGCGGGCAAAGTTCGTGATGCCGTAGACCCGCGAGTCCGCCACCTCTCGCTCGGTCCGCCGGCGCAGATTCTCCATTTCGGCGAGCGTGCGCAGGTGCTTGTCCTTGAGGTCGGCCACCTCCTTGCTCAGCGCCTCGACCAGCGCGGCGATCTTGGCCTCCTCTGGCGACAGCGGCGCCGTGGCGGTTTCGGGCTCGCCGCCCGGATGACCGGCGGAGCGAGCGGTCGTTTCCGTCATCATGTTGGTCCCACTTGCGATTTGGATCGCCCCGGATATCAGGGCTCAGCGCGGAAAAATCAAGCCGATAATGGGTGATTCCCGCCCAAGGACGGTTCACAGGTCAGCCGCCGAGCAGCTTGCTCACCACCTTGGCGGTGTAATCCACCATCGGAATGACCCGCGCATAATTGAGCCGGGTTGGGCCGATCACGCCGAGAACACCGACGATCCGGCCCGCGCCGTCGCGATAGGGCGCCACGATGGTGGAGGAACCGGAGAGCGAGAACAGCTTGTTCTCCGATCCGATGAAAATGCGGGCGCCCTCGGCGCGTTCGGCCCGGCCCAGCAGATCGATCACGCCGCGCTTGGTCTCAAGCTCGTCGAACAGCAGCCGGACCCGCTCCAGGTCCTCGACCGCCTTGAGGTCCTCCAGGAGGTGCGCCGCCCCGCGCACGATCAGCTTGCGATCATCGCCGTCGCCGCCCGACCAGCTGGCGAAGCCGGCGGCGACGATTTTCTGGGTGAGTTGGTCGAGTTCCGCCTGACTTGCCTCCAGCGCCTTCTCCAGCTCGATCTTGGCGTCCGGCAGGTTCCGGCCGCGGGTATGTGCGTTGATGAAGTTGCCGGCCTCGGTCAGGGACGATGACGGCAATCCGGGCGGAATGGCGACGATCCGGTTCTCGATCTGCCCGTCCTCCGCAACCAGTACGACCAGGGCCCGCTCGGGTTCGAGCCGCACGAACTCGATGTGCTTGAAGCGGGCGTTCGATTTCGCGGTCAGCACCACGCCGGCGGTGCGGGTGAGCCCCGACAGCATGCCGGACGCTTCGCTCAGCACCGCTTCCATCGACTTGCCGGCGGCCGCGACCTTGGCCTCCATGTCGCGCCGGTCGGCCTCGCCGAGATCGCCAATCTCCATCAGCGCGTCGACGAAGAAGCGCAGCCCCAACTCGGTCGGGAGCCGGCCGGCGGAGGTGTGCGGCGCGTAGACCAGCCCGAGCTGCTCCAGGTCCGACATCACGTTGCGCACCGAGGCGGGCGACAGCGGCGTCGTGATCAGGCGGGAAATATTGCGAGAACCCACCGGCTCGCCGGTCGCAAGGTAGCTCTCGACGATCTGCCGGAAGATGTCGCGCGAGCGCTCGTTGAGCTGGGCCAAGCTCACCTGCGTCGCGCCGATCTGGACATCCTGGGCCAATGCAGCCACTCCACCCACTTAGCAGCACAGACAATTGTCTATTCAGCAAGCCAAGTTCAAGCTGGGCCGGGAAAGGGCCAAAGTATTGACCCAAATCAGGAACGGCGGCGTCCCGGCGCTGCAAGAATTCGCTAGAATATGCCATGAAGCGCTGGGCGCACAGCCGGAATGAACGCGGACGTCGCGTGGCCTGATGGCCGGGAACGGAACCGAGGAGAGGACCGATGGCAAAGATCGTGCTCGGCATGGGAACGTCCCACACGCCCATGCTGCTCGCGGCGGACGAAACCCTGCCGCGCTTTCGCGAAACCGACATGAAGATCAAGCATCGCGACAAAGAGGGCAACCCGGCGAGCTATGACGATCTGCTGCTGAAAGCCGATCCGAAGCTGTCCAGCATGGTCGGGCCCGAGCACCTCGTCGACCGGCAGAACATCGCGCGGGCGGCGATGAAGCATCTGCGGCAGACGCTCGGCGCCGCCAATCTCGATGCGCTGATCGTTTTCGGTGACGACCAGAACGAGAGCTATCTGGAAGACTGCCGGCCGGCCTTTGCGATCTACTACGGCGACACGATCCGCAACGACAACAAGCAGCACGAGACCTACTCGCACTTCCCGGACTGGTACATCAAGAACCGCGCGGCGTTCTTCGAACAGGATGCGCCGCGCGACTACCCGGTGCACTCTTCGCTCGCGCTGCACCTGATCGAGTTGCTGATGGATGCGGGCTTCGATCTCGCGAGCTCCAAGCGGCTGCGCGAGGGCGAAGGCGAAGGCCACGCGGTGGCCTACGTTCATCGTCACGTCATGAACAGCGAACGGCCGGTGCCGGTGGTGCCGATCTTCCTCAACACCTACTTTCCGCCGACGCAGCCACGGCCGCGGCGCTGTTACGAATTCGGCGAAGCCATCGGCAAGGCGGTCGCGCGGTTTCCGGGCGACGGCAGGGTCGGCGTGCTCGCATCGGGCGGCCTGAGCCACTTCCTGGTCGATGAGGATTTCGACCGCGCGATCCTGCAGGCCTGCGCCGACAAGGACGCGGCGTTTCTGCGGAGCTTGCCGCGCAACAAGCTCAATGCCGGCAGTTCCGAGATCCTCAACTGGGTTGCGGTCGCGGGCGCCGTCGGACACCTCAATCTCGACTGGTTCGAATACGTTCCGGGCTATCGGACCGCGGCCGGCACCGGCACCGGACTGAGTTTCGCGACTTGGTCGTAGCGGGTTCAGTCACCGGAGCCGGTCCCGATGGCGCATGACGCCGATGTGGTCGTCGTCGGCAGCGGGCCTCTCGGTGCCGCTACGGCGCGCAGGCTCGCCGAACATGGCCGGTCTGTCCTGATTCTCGAACAAGGCCCCGCGATCACCGATCCGCCCGGCTCCCATGTGCGGAATGCGCCCCAGTTTCGCGACGACCCCGACGCCTATCTCAAGATCGCGACCGAACATCTCGCTTATTTCGACAGCACAGCACCACGCGATGCGGTGCCGGGTGCGGCGGTCACCAACGTGCGCGGCGGCCAGGGCGTCATCTGGACAAACCTCTGTCCGCGAGGCGATGCGCCCTGGGATGCGCTGAGTGCCGAGCAATGGGACACCTACTACGGCATTGCCGAAAGCTATCTCGGCGTCCAGCAGGACTGGTTCGAAGCGTCAATCCGCCAGCAGCGAATCCGGGCGAAGCTTGAACCGCACCTTTCCAACGAAGGGCGCCGGATCGCTACTTTGCCCGTTGCGGCCCAGCCCGATGGCAACGACGGCCTGCATTTCACCGCGCCGTCCGACATTCTGAGCGTGCCTGCAGAGACAGCGGCAAGAATCCAGGTCTTGGAAGGCGCGGCCGATACGCTTGTCCGCCAAGGTGCAAGAGTCACAGGCGTAACGGTCGGCGGCGAGACAATCGCGGCGCCGGAGATCGTGCTTGCG
Source organism: uncultured Alphaproteobacteria bacterium (assembly GCA_963756715.1). Taxonomy (GTDB): domain Bacteria; phylum Pseudomonadota; class Alphaproteobacteria; order Rhizobiales; family Xanthobacteraceae; genus VAZQ01. Next base: position 2,903 of record CAVWOV010000001.1, on the reverse strand, counting down.
GCCGGCGCGATCGGAACGCCACAGCTTCTGCACCGGTCGGGAATTCGTCCGAAGGCCCTTGGGCGCTGGCTTTCCTATCATCCGCTGCTGATTTGCCAATTGGTGCTGGATGAAAGCCTCTGTGCCGCGCCCGGTGTCCGGGACCGGGAACCGCGGCTGCAGGTGCCGCCGAGCAAGAACGCGGATTGGTACGCGTTGGCCCTGCGCGACGTTTCGCCTTTCCAGCCAACGGGAGCAGATATCACGATCGACCCAAATCGACTGGCCGAGATGCAGTTCATCTGCCCGGTCGATCTCGATGAGCGCAACGGCATTCGCTTCGACGAGCGCAGCCACCCGACGTTCTACCTGCCGCTATCGGCCGCAGATCAAGCCCGGATGTCGAATGCCGAAAAGGAAGCTGACAATTTCGCCGCACTGCTCGGCCGGTATCGCAATGGTTGCCATCCGATGTGGATGCCATTCGGTTTTGCACATATGACAGGGACCACCCGGATGAGCGCTATCGACGATGGCTCCGGAGTTGCCGACTACCGCGGCAGGGTGTGGGGGTTTGACAATCTCCGTCTCGCCACCAACGGCCTGATCCCGACGCGAATGGCAGTCAATCCCACTCTTACCGGCGTTGCACTCGCGCTGCACGTAGCCGACGACATCGCGAATGGCTGAGTTGCCGGGCGTTGAGGAGGTCGCGTCCGCAAATCTGACTTGTGATCGTGTGCCTCAGAGCGGGAATCGCATAAAGCCGCGCCGGATTGTCGACCAGGATCCGGTGGCGGGCCGCCTCGTCCGGCATCTAGCTCTGAAACAGATCGAGCAGGTGTCCGGCATCCGGCATTTCTTCCTCCATGCGCGGATGCGGCCAGTCGCTGCCCCACACCAGTTGCTCGGGGTTCGCCCGCACGAGCGCCTCACAAAATGGCCGGGCATCCGGATAGTCAGGCGGGCTGTGGCTGATGCGATGCGCGCCGGAGAGCTTGACCCAACAGCCGCCCTCGCCGACGAGCCGCAACAGGCTCTGGAATCCCGGCGTCCCGGTCCCGGCGCGTGCGTCGCTGCGGCCCATGTGGTCGATCACCACCGGCACGCCGATCGCCCGCAGGGTTGGAATCGTGTCCGGCAAGTCCTTGATGTCGATCCAAAGCTGCAGATGCCAGCCCAATTCCTTCATTACGGGCGCCAGCACACGAGCCGAATTGAGCGTGACGCCGCCGCGGTAGTGCAATTGTCCGTCGCGGAAGAAATGGTTGAAGCGCAGGCCCCGCACGCCGAGCGCATGCCAGCGGCGAAGCTCGGCAGACGCGACGGTCTCGTCCGCCACCGCGACGCCGCGCAGCCGCTCCGGCCGCCGCGCCAGCGCATCGAGCATCGCGGAATTATCGCGGCCGTGGGCACTGCCCTGGACCAGTGCGCCGCGCTCGAAACCGAGAGTATCGAGCATGCCGAGATATTTTTCCAGCGGCGCGTCGGGCGGCGTGTAGCTGCGCTCGTCCGCGTAAGGAAACAGCGATGCCGGCCCGAACACATGGCAATGCGTATCGCACGCCTTGGGTGGCAACGGGATTTTCGGCCGGCTCGGCGCGCGCGGTGCGGGACAGGCCGGGATCATGGCTGCGACGACGTCATCGTACTGCGGCCCCAAGCCGTGATCGACAAGTCGGCCATGTCTCCAGGGTCCAAGGAAGGTCAAGGTCCGGAGGAACGCGGTTTCGCCTATTCCCACCCAAAGCGCGAAGAATCTGTTCGTTATTCCCCTGAACTGCCGTGATAAACTAGGCCATTCGGCATCCGGGAGATGGGTTTCAAACCGAAACACCGCGACCGACACGTCCCATTAAGGACGCATTGAAAAAAACCCTTCCGGTTGTACGATCCCCCTACGATGGGCTCCTGATTTATGGGGGGAGACGCACATGCCGAAATGGATTGATGCGCTCGTTCCGGGGTCGCTGCTGGTGTCTGGCGGCCATGCCCGCGCAGGCCGCGCCTTATTCGGTCAACGATTTCGTGCTCGGCGCGCAGGTGCCGTCGTCCGCCTTTCGCGACTACCGCTGCGGCCCGAGCGAGCAGTTCGACGGCTTCGTCTGGTGCCAGCGTAACCGCCCCGGCGGTCGACGCGGCCCCTTCAGCGTGACGCAGTCGCTGCTGCATTCGCGCGACGGCAAGATCGCCTACATCAACCGGCAGCAGGACCCGGCGGTGTTCGATGGCAACGACCGTCGATGACGACATCCGCTCGTTCTCGCGCCGGTTCGGCTCGCAGCCGCGGATCACCAAGCTGCCGCGGCGCCGGGCGGACTCGAGGGCGTGATGGCGCTGTGGGGCGACGTCGCGATCGAGCCGCTCGATGCCGACAGCGTCAAGGTGCTGGCCGACGGCAAGAATCGCGCAAGGGCTTCCTGGTCGATTTCGCCGGCAATCTGACCCGGTCGGCCCAGGACGGCCTGCCGATCTACCGCATCACCGGCGGCGCCGGATTCGATCTGGGCCGCAAGCTTCGATCAGCGCGGGCGCGGCACGCTGCGCACCACCGCGGTGGATGCTTCGAAGCACGAGCGCCGCCGCCCGCGGAGGCCCCGCCGCCGAAGCCGGTAGCCGACAGCCCGGCGCCTGAGTTCGCTGACCCCGATGCAAGTCGCGACGGCGGCCGAGGCGCCAGATCCGGCACTGGCCGGGTGCGGACCGAGATCGTCGACCCCAAGGCTCAGCAGACTGGTACGCCCGAGAAGGCCGCGCCGCATGTCGCCGCCACCGAGCCGCCGGCACCAGCAAATGCGCCGCAGCCCATCGTGGAATTGGCGCAAGGCGGAGGCAACGGCCGCCGAGCCCGGCGAACACGATGAAGCCGGAGCCCCCGCTTGGAGGTCCAGACCGCCGAAGCGCAGAACACCGGCGCCGTCGGC